>NZ_JBHZRO010000010.1:0-147884 GCF_043641765.1 Brachybacterium vulturis
CGCCGCCGGACATCTTCACTGGGAGTGGAGGAGTGCTGGAACCCCTGCGGGGTGTTCGCCTCCTCCACTCCCTTTTTTCATGCCCGAGAACGGCGCCCTGCGCGAGTCCGCGCACCGTGCTGAGCGGACGGCGGTGTACGCGGTGCGTCGTTCCGCTCACCTCGGGCCCTCCGGCCCATCGTGATGCGATCGCCTCCCGGTAGACTCAGCTGTCGGATCCGTCGCGCCGTGCGAGCCGGTGCCGGAGGATCCCGGAGCGGTCCGCCGCCTCGTGCTGTACGCAATCTAAGCCTGGGTGCACCTCCTTGGTGCCCCGCTGAGTTCCAGGAGAGCCATGCCGTCCACGCTGCCGGGCGTACCCGACATCGACGAGGACCTCGCGAACCGCATCCTCGAGCGTCTCGGCGCCATCGAGCATCACCTGCGCGACTCCGTGTCGATCTCCGACGACATGATGCGGTGGACGGGCCGGCACCTGATGGACGCCGGGGGCAAGCGCGTCCGGCCCATGCTGGTGCTGCTCGCCGCGTCCCTGGGCGACCTCGATGCCGAGGGCGTCCAGGACGCGGCGGTCCTGGTCGAGCTGACGCACCTGGCGAGCCTGTATCACGACGACGTCATGGACTCCGCTCCCACCCGGCGCGGCACCGACAGCGCCCACGCCCTGTGGGGGAACAACGTCGCCATCCTCACCGGCGACTTCCTGTTCGCTCGGGCGAGCGGGCTCAGTGCCCGGATCGGCTCCGCGGCGGTGCGGCTCCATTCGGAGACCTTCGAGCGGCTCTGCCTGGGTCAGCTTCACGAGACGGTCGGCCCCAAGGCGGGCGACGATCCCTTCGCGCACTACATCTCCGTCCTCTCGGACAAGACCGCCTCGCTGCTCGCCCTCGCCGGTGGCCTCGGTGCGATGCTGTCCGGCGCCCCGGAGGGGACAGCGGAGGTGATGCGCCGCTACGGGGAGAAGGTCGGGGTCGCGTTCCAGCTCGCCGACGATGTGCTGGACCTCGAGAGCGACGCCGCCACCAGTGGCAAGACACCCGGCATCGATCTGCGCGAGGGTGTTCCCACGATGCCGACGCTCCTGGTGCGGCGCCGGGCCGCGGAGCACCCGGATGCGCGCAGCGTCGAGATCGTCGAGCGCCTCGACGGTGACCTGAGCTCGGACTCCTCCCTCGCCGAGCTGGTCGCACTGCTGCGTGCGGACCCCGCGCTCGAGGAGACCAGGCAGCTCGCAGGTCGTACAGCGGACGAAGCGATCGCGATCCTGGCGGAACTGCCTGCAGGGGACGTCAGGGACGCGCTGGAGGGCTTCACCACCACCCTGGTGCGCCGGAGCCGCTGAACTGCAGACGAGCCTCAGCGACGGCGCGGCGCCGGGCGCTGGCTTCACGGATTCGTGATCCGGGACTCGTGGTGCCCTGAGCGCCCTGCGAGTACCCTGTACAAGGTCCCGGAAGCGGCTGATCCGACCTCGGGGGTGCGTCTGACGGCAGACGCAGCGAGGTCGGCAGCGCCCGTGCCACGAATCGAACAGGCCCTGGGGGTATGAGCATGTCCGACACCGCTGTATCGAAACGGCGCGCGGGGAGACGACTGACCGTCGTCTCCTCGGCCGTGCTGGCGGTGGTGGCGCTGGTGCTGACGGGCTTCGCGATCCGCTATCCAGGACTGACCTCCTCCGACGTGGAGGTCTCCAACGGTGGCGTCTGGGTCGCCAATGAACAGCTCGGCCTGCTCGGCCGGTTGAACGTCGACGCCGGGGAGCTCGACGCACGGCTGTCGTCGACCGGCCAGGACCTCGACATCATCCAGTCCGGATACACCGTGCTGGAGACCGGGCCCCGGGGGTTCACGCCGATCAACACGGCATCGGTCACCCGCAACGGCCTGGTCGAGCTGCCGGCAGGCACGACCGTCAAGATCGGGGGAGACCGCATCGTGATGGCCGCTCCGGACGGGCGCGTCTGGATCGTGTCGCCGGAGCAGGCCGCGGCCTTCAGCCCCGGATCCGTGGAACCCGTGCTCGAGGCCGGGAACCGCCAGCGGCCGGTCGCCGTCTCGGATGACGGCGTGGTCTTCGTCCTGGATGGGTCAAATCTGCTGACCTACCCCTGGGCGTCGGACACCCGCGACACCACGGCAGAGGACCCGATCGAGGTTCCCGGAGTCTCGCAGAGGACCGAGGCGATTCAGCTCTCCGCCGTCGGGAACCGGCCGGTGATCCTCGACCGTGAGAACCAGCTGCTGCGCGTGGGCACCGAGGGCGACGAGTACAGCCTCGCCGACTACGGGGTCGCCTCCCTGGAGAAGGCGCAGCTGCAGCAGTCCGGGCCCGCCGCGGACACGTTCGTCGTCTCCACGGTCGACGCGCTGTTCAGCATCCCGTTCGACGGCGGCACGGCACTGCAGATCGATGCCGGTGGGACCGGCACCGACGTCGTGAAGCCGGCCCAGGTCGACGGCTGCGCGTACGGAGCCTGGGGCGGCTCGAAGCGCTACGTCCGCGCCTGTGACGGCCAGGACCCCGTCGCGGAGACCATCCCGCAGGCGGACAGTGCGGCAGACCTCTCCCTGCGCGTCAATCAGGATCTGGTGGTCCTGAACGACCAGAAGTTCGGCCTGTCCTGGGAGATCATGGACAGCATGCAGCTGGTGGAGAACTGGGTGATCAACCAGGACATCCAGACCAGCCAGGAGGAGGAGAAGGAGAAGGAGACCCTCACCACCACGATCACCAACACCGCCGCTGAGCGGGACGAGGAGAACCGGGCGCCGACGGCGAACGAGGACACCTTCGGCGTGCGGCCCGGCAAGAGCATCGTGCTGCCGGTGACGAAGAACGACACCGATCCCGACGGAGACATCCTCACCGTCGGAGTGCAGGGCGACCAGCCGAGCATCGGCACCGTCTCCCCGATCCGCGGCGGCACCCAGCTGCAGATCGAGGTCGCCGCCGACGCCACCGGCACCGGCACCTTCACCTACCAGGCCGATGATGGCCGGGGCGGCACGGACACCGCGAGGGTGAACCTCGAGGTGCGGGCGGAGGGCGAGAACTCGCCGCCGGAGCCTGCCGAGAAGACCATCACGAAGGTGCAGGTCCGCTCGGGTGAGGAGATCAGCTTCAACATCCTGCCGTACTGGGAGGATCCCGACGGCGACGCGTTCTATCTCGCCAATGCCACCGTCCCGCCCGAGGACCTGGTCACCTTCCGCCCTGATGGGCTGATCACCTTCAACGACGCCGGCCTGGCCCCGGGCACCAAACAGATCCAGCTCACCTTCCGCGACGAGAACGGCCTCGCCGCGGAGGGCATCGTCGAGATCGAGTCCGTGACCGAGTCGGACCTCGCGCCGATCACCACGGCGGATCATGCCAGCGTCGTCGCCGGCCGCAGCACCACCATCAAGCCGCTGGTCAACGATCTCAACCCCAATGGGGGAAACCTCGAACTGCTCAGCGTGAGCGAGACCGAGGGGCTGGAGGCCGAGCCTGCGCTGGAGGCCGGGACCATCGAGATCACCGGGAGCACCCCGGGCACCTACTACCTCGAGTACACGGTCGCAGCGAGCGGCGCCAGCACCGCGTCGCTCGGCCTGGTGCGGGTGGACGTCGTCGAGCCCACGACGGATGAGCTGAAGCCCGTCGCGGTCGATGACATGGGCACCGTCACCACCGGCGCCGACACGCTGCTGGATCCGCTGGAGAACGACGTCGACCCCACCGGAGGCGTGCTCGTCGTCAACTCGATCGATGTCCCCGCCGGGAGCGGGCTGAAGGCCACCGTCGTGAACCACCACCTCGTCCGGGTGGAGGCGGAGCCCGGGGCGACGGTCACCGACGAACCGGTCCCGGTCTCCTACGAGGTCGCGAACTCCTCGGGGACCACCACCGGCACGATCCGGGTGATGGTCGTCAGCACCGACACCCAGTTCGCGAATCCCGAGGCGGTGCCGGACCGGGCGGTGGTGCGCGCCGGGGACATGGTCAACATCGACGTGATCGCGAACGACATCTCGCCCACCGGCTCCGATATGCACCTCGGCAGCGAGATGGGGACCTCCCGTGCCGAGGATCTCGGCCACACCGAACCGAACCAGGACCAGCTCCGGTTCCGTGCCGATGACGACGCCAGCGGCGAAGCGGTCGTACAGTACCAGGTGGTCGACGAGACGGGCCGGACCGGCTCCGCACTGGCGTACATCACGATCGTGCCCCGGGACGCGGAGAACACCGCCCCCCAGCCCAAGAACCTCACCGCTCGGACCGTGGCCGGGACCTCGGTGCGGATCCCGGTGTCCACGACCGGCATCGACCCCGATGGCGACTCGGTGATGCTCACCGGGATCGCCAGCCCGATGCCCGAGCTCGGTGAGATCGTCAGCGCGAACGGGGAATGGATCGAATACCTGCCCTACGACGACTCACGCGGCACCGATCAGTTCCGTTACCAGGTGATGGACCGCCACGGTGCGATCGGGATCGCAGAAGTGCTGGTGGGGGTGGCCGCGCCGAACGAGGCGAACCAGGCCCCCTATGCGGTCGATGACGTCGTGGAGGTGCGCCCCGACCGCGAGGTGCAGATCCCGGTGCTCGACAACGACACCGACCCCGAGGGCGACCATCTCGGGATCGTCCGCAGTGATGTCGAGGCGATGACCGAGATCAAGGAGATCCCGCCCGGCGAGGGGGAGGAGGACGGCTACCTCACCGTCGTCACCCCCTCGGAGTCCGGCACCCATACGGTGCTGTACTCCGCGACGGACGGTCAGCTGAAGAGCTCCGCGACCGCCACCATCAAGGTGGCGAGCAACGCACCGCTGCGTTCACCGGTGGCCCGGGACGATTTCGTCAAAGCGGCGGACGTCATGGATCCGGAGACGCAGTTCATCGATGTCGACGTGCTGGCCAACGACTCGGATCCCGACGGCAGCACCAACGACCTCGAGCTCGAGCTCGACGGCACCTCCGACGGGGCAGAGCTGCGTGAGGACGGGACCATCCGGATCGTGCCGCAGGAGGAACAGCAGCGGATCCGCTACCTCATCACCGACATCGACGATCTGGAATCGGCCGGCTACATCTGGGTCCCCGGCACCGCGAAGCAGGCCCCGGTCTGGGTGGGCCCGCCGCTGAGGGTCCAGGCCGGCTCCGAAGGGAGCATCGACCTCGCTGACCCCAACAACGTGCGGGTCCGTCCCGGCGCGGAGTCCGTGCAGATCACCGACCCCGGTCTGGTCTCCGCGCAGCACAGCGACGGCAGCCAGCTGGTCCAGGACGAAACCACACTGGTCTATCGCCCGGCCGAGGGCTTCTCCGGCAACGACACGATCACCGTCGAGGTCACCGACGGCGCCGTCGGAGACCCTTCGGCAGCCACGGCGACCCTCGCGATCCCCGTCGAGGTCGCGCCCGAGGAGACGAACCTCCCGCCGACCTTCCAGGGCGCGCAGCTCATGGTCGAGCAGGGCGGTCCCGCCACCGCCGTCGACCTCTCCGAGGGCGCCGAGGATCCGGAGGGCGAGACCCTGGACTATGCCCTGGGTGAGTTCGAGGCGACCCCGGAGGTCACGGTCGGGCTCGAGGGATCGACGCTGACGGCGACCGCGACCTCGAAGGCCACCAAAGGCGGCACGCTCGAGGTGCCGGTCAGCGTCTCCGACGGCACCAACCCCGCCGTCCCGGCCACCGTCCAGCTCACCGTCGGCGGATCGCAGCGCCCCGAGATCTCCACCACCCTGGACGACGTGGCGATCGACGCGGGCCGGACCGAGAAGGTCGATGTGCTCGCCAACGACTCGAACCCCTTCCCGGGCGGCGACCGGACCCTGACCAGTGCGTCACTGGTCTCCGGCGAGGGAGAGGTCTCCCCGACCGGGGACCAGATCACGATCACTCCGGCCGAGGACTTCCACGGCATTCTCACCGCCCAGTACACGGTTCTGGATGACACCGAGGATCCGGAGCGGGAGGTCTCCGGTGAGGTGCGGGTGACCGTGCGCGGGCATCCGGAGCCGCCCGCGGCGCCGCGGATCGGGGAGGTCGG
Organism: Brachybacterium vulturis; assembly: GCF_043641765.1. Taxonomy (GTDB): domain Bacteria; phylum Actinomycetota; class Actinomycetes; order Actinomycetales; family Dermabacteraceae; genus Brachybacterium; species Brachybacterium vulturis_A. The sequence goes on from NZ_JBHZRO010000010.1 coordinate 6,048, forward strand.
CGACGGATTCGTGGAGCTGACCTTCAACGCCGGGGTGGACAACGGTGCCCCGATCACGGGATACACCGTCTCCTCCGCGAGCGGTCCTGCGGTGACGCAGGAGTGCGCCTCCACATCGTGCACCCTCACGGGACTGACGAACGATACCGAGTACACCTTCCAGGTGGTCGCGACCAACGACGTCGGCCCGTCGGATCCGTCGGTACCCTCCGCGGTGGCACGACCGGATGTGCGGCCCGAGCAGCCGGCGGCGCCGTCGGTGCAGCGCGGGGACGAGCAGCTGACGGTCACCTGGACCCCGCCGGTCAACCGCGGCTCCGCGATCCAGACCTACGAGGTCCAGCTGCAGAACACCGCCACGCAGGAGGTCAGGGCCCCGCAGGAGGTCTCCGGCGGGACCACCCAGACCGTGTTCCCCGGCCTGGTCAACGGTGTGGACTACCGCTTCCGGATCCGGGCCAGCAACCTCGCCGAGCAGCCCTCCGACTGGTCCCAGTGGTCTCGGGCGGAACATCCGGCCGGAAAGCCGAAGGTGCCGGCCGGCACCCCGACCGCGGAACGGGTCAACGATCCGCGTGGCGGTGGTATCACCGTGACCTGGCCCGCGATCACCAAGGACGAGGCCAACGGCGAGCCGATCACGCAGTACATCGTCACCGCCTCGTCCGGAGCGTCCCAGACGGTCGATGCGTCGAAGACCTCGACCACGTTCCTCGAGATGGATGAGAACTCGGCCCACAGCTTCACCTATACGGGCGTGAACTCCGTGGGCCGCGGCGGGACCTCGGGATCCTCGAACGCGGTCACTCCCTGGTCGAAGCCCTCTGCTCCGACCGGGGTCTCCGCCACCATGCCCAGCGAGGGCGAGGGCAAGGGCCCGAACGGGAGGGCGACGGTCCAGTGGAATGAGGCGAATGGCAACGGCACCACGATCACCAAGTACGTGGTGCGCTGGAACGGCGGGTCCAAGACGGTCGATGCGTCCACGACCAGCGTCGCCCTCTCCGGCCTGAAGAACGGGACGAGCTACCGGTTCACCGTCGAGGCCCGCAACGGCTTCGAGGCCGACGGCGGCGTGAGCGATCTGTCCACGAGGTCCAATGACGTCACGCCCTACACGAGCCCCGCGAATCCCTCGGTCTCCACCGCGAACGGCAAGTGCACCGACGGGAAGAGCTGCCCGGTGACCGTGAAGGCCTCTGCGAACGGCGATGGCGGCGCGGGGAACAAGACGCTCCAGGTCCGCATCAACGGCGGCGACTGGCAGGACGCAGGCACCTCGTTCTCGAAGACGTACCAGGTGAAGTCCGGCGGGAAGGTCCGGATCCGGGCGCGGGTCGTGACCCGCCCGACGACGGCTGATGGAGGGAAGACGACCATGACCTCCGGGACCGTGGACAGGACCCGGAGTGCGCAGACGTACACCCCGCCGAAGCCCAGAGTTGCCGCCGGCGAACCCGACTGGGACGCGAAGGGGAGTGCGAACGGCGAGCCCGAATGCCTCTCGAACCGCTGCACCTATTTCACGATCACCTTCGAGAACATGGAGCCCGGCAAGACGTACAACGTCAACTATGCGAATGATGGCGACGACAGCTGGGCGAACTTCGACCTCACCGCCAATGCCGATGGCAGGGTGACGACTCCCGTCCGCTGGTACGGGTACTGGCCGGCGACGGGAAACCCGAACCGGGTCACCATCGACGGTACTCACGTCGGCTCCTATTACAGTCCGTGAGGCGAGGCCCCTCCGCACCCGATCGCGTCCTGACGGACACCGCACCGAGCTCCTCCCACCGAAAGCAGACTCCCCGCATGAGCATGACCCCCGAACAGGCCCACTGGTTCGCCGAGACCTTCGACAAGCTCGTCCAGAGCGTGGGTCAGGCGGTCCTCGGCAAGAACGAGGTGGTGCGCCTGGTGCTGACATCGATGATGGCTCCCGGTCACGTGCTGCTCGAGGACGCCCCCGGCACCGGCAAGACCTCCTTGGCCCGTTCGATCGCCGCGACCGTCCAGGGCACCAGCACCCGTATCCAGTTCACCCCGGACCTGCTGCCCTCCGACGTCACCGGTGTGACCATCTACGACCAGAACACCAAGTCCTTCGAGTTCCACAAGGGCCCGGTCTTCGCCAACGTCGTGCTCGCCGACGAGATCAACCGTGCCTCGCCCAAGACCCAGTCGGCGATGCTCGAGGTGATGGAGGAGGGGCGGGTCACCGTCGACGGCGTCACCCATGAGGTCGGCAACCCGTTCATGGTGATCGCCACCCAGAACCCGATCGAGCAGGCCGGCACCTACCGCCTCCCCGAGGCCCAGCTGGACCGCTTCTTGATGAAGACCTCGATCGGCTACCCCGACCACGCCTCGAGCGTGCAGATCCTCCAGGGCTCCGCGCTGCGCGACCGCAGCAGCCAGCTGACCCCGAGGATCTCCTTGCAGGCCGTCAACGACATGACGGAGCTGGCCTCCACCGTGCACGTCGATCCGGCGGTGCTCGAATACGTCTCCCGGCTGATGGAGGAGACCCGCCTGGCTCCCGAGGTACGGGTCGGGGTGTCCATCCGCGGCGCGCTCGCCCTGATGCGAGCGGTGAAGGTGTGGGCTGCGGTCAACGGACGCCATTACGTCATCCCCGACGACGTCAAGCACCTGGTCGAGCCGGTCTGGCTGCATCGTTTCGTGCTCGACCCCGAGGCCGAGTTCGCGGGCACCACCGCCAGGACCGTCATGACCAAGATCCTCAGCGAGGTGGCACCGCCCCAGGCGCGACAGCAGACGGCATGAGCTCCCCGCACAGTCTCCCCACCGACACCGCCGATGCGAAGGCGGCGAAGGCCGAGGCCAAGAAGCGCCGCGGCGCCGCCACGGCGGATGCCCGGGCGGCCTCCCGTCGGCGGCGCCACCAGGCCCGGAGCGACCGGTCCTCCGGCAGCACGCCCTCCGCCCCTGGCGCGGCGAGCGGTCAGGGCCCGGCGCCCGACGGCGCCTCCAGCACCGGGCTGGCCGGTCTGCGCGATCGCGCGGTAGAACTGTGGCTGCGACGCCTCCATCCCGTGCTCGACGTGGTCTCACCCATCGGGTGGGCGGTCCTCGCCGTCACCGTCGCCTGCTGGGTCGCCGGTCTCGCCCTGCACGTCACCGAGCTGAACGTGATCGCCTTCGCGCTCACGGTGCCACTGGTGATCGCGGCGCTGTTCGTGCTGGGCAAGGCGTCCTACAAAGTCACCCTCGACCTGCAGACCCATCGCGTGGTGGTGGGCACCCGTGCGGTCGGGCGGGTCGAGGTCGCCAACCCCACCCAGCGCACGATCCTGCCCTCGCGCATCGAGCTCGCCGTCGGCTCCGCGACCGCACAGTTCATGGTGCCGAGGCTGGCGGCGGACGCCGAGCACGAGGAGCTGTTCGCCGTGCCCACCACACGACGCGCCGTCCTGGTCGTCGGCCCGGTGCGCTCCGTGCGCGACGACCCGCTCTCGCTGATGCGACGCCAGGTCACCTGGGCGAAGGAGCAGGAGCTGTTCGTCCACCCCCGCACCGTGCGGCTCGACGAGGCGGCCAGCGGCTTCCTGCGCGACCTCGAGGGCACCCCCTCCTCGGACCTCTCGAGCTCCGACATCGCCTTCCACGCCCTGCGCGACTACGCACCCGGCGATGACCGGCGCCACGTCCATTGGCGCACCACCGCCCGCACCGGCAAGCTCATGGTGCGCCAGTTCGAGGAGACCCGACGCTCCCACGTGGTGGTGGCGCTGGACAACCTCGCCGAGCACTTCGCCAGCGTCGACGAGTTCGAGCTCGCGGTCTCCACCGCGGCCTCGATCTCGGGACAGACCTTCCGCGAGGAGAAGGAGCTGACCCCCTTCACGCTCGATGAGCGCCAGAGCACCCGGACCCTGCGGCAGCTGATGGACGATTACACCGTCGTCGAGCAGCTCAAGGAGCGGGTCCCCTTCCACGAGCTCGGCCAGAAGGCCGCGGACCTCGCCCCCAATGCCTCCGCGGTGATGATGGTCGTCGGCTCGCACACCACGGCACGGGAGCTGAACTCCGCCGCCCACCAGCTGCCGATCGGAGTGATGGCCGTCGCGATCCGCTGCGTCGACGGAGCAGAGGTGACGCGGTCCGCGATCGGTGGACTCGACGTGGTGACCCTGGGCTCCCTCGACACCCTGGCCAAGGCGCTGCGGGCGGTGGGTCGATGAGCAGCACGAGAGCCGCGGACCAGCGCCCGCCCAGCTACTTCTCGACCGTCTCCCACGGCCGTCGTGCCCTGGACATCACGGCGCTCGCCGCACTGTTCGTCCTCGCCATGCTGGGCTTCCACCACGTCTACGGCGGGATCCAATACCTGCTGACCGGGATCATGGCGCTGGTGTTCGGCACCCTGATCGCCCTCATCGGTGCGCGCTGGCGCTGGGGTCCGCTGCGGATCACCCCGCTGGTGCTGCTGGTCCACTTCCTGTTCGGGCCGATGTTCGCGGCGCCGACGCGAGCGATCTGGGGGATCATCCCCAGCCCCGGTGCGCTGTGGGAGCTGCTCGCGGCACCCGTGACGAGCTGGAAGTCGGTGCTGACCGTGGCGCCGCCGGTGGGCGTCGCCCAGGGCGTGCTCGCCGTGGTGTGGATCAGCGTGCTGCTGCTGACGCTGCTGGGGATGAGCGCGGTGATGCGCCACCGGCGCTACCTGATCGCCTGGCTGTTCCCGCTCGCGCTGCTCGGGGTCTCGATCGCCTTCGGCACCCACCAGGCCGTCTCGCCGGTGCTGCGGGGCGTGCTCTACGCGATCATCTCGGTGGCGTGGCTGACCTGGAGGTTCGAGGGAGCCCGGCTCGCCGATGCGCAGTCGACCATCATCTCCGACACGGTGCGTCCCGGCTCCTGGCAGAACCCCGTGCTGCGTCGTCGTGTGATCGGGGGAGCGGTGGTCATGGCGCTCGCCGGCGGCGGTGCCGTCGCCGCGCACTCCCTGCTGGAACCGCCCTCGGGAACGATCCGCTACGCGGTCCGCGACCACATCGCTCCGCCCTTCGACCCGCGCGAGTACGTCTCGCCGCTGTCGGAGTTCCGCGGATACCTCAAGGACCAGCGGGACGCGGAGCTGTTCACCGTCTCGGGCATGAGCGGCGGGGAGCACATCCGCCTCGCCACCATGGACCAGTGGGACCTGCAGGTCTACAACGTCGCCAGCAGCACCGACACGGGCAGCGACTCGGGCACGTTCCTGCGCACCGCCTCGGGGGTCGACCTGCACGAGGGCAGCGCGGCCGAGCAGACCTCGATGGTGACCATCGGCGATTACACCGGGGTGTGGATGCCCACGGTCGGCACGCGCACCCACCGCATCGACCTCGAGGACATGTCCCCGGAACGCTCGAGCATCACCGCCGAGAACCTCTACCTGAACCAGCGTTCGCAGACCCTGGTCAACTCTCGCGGAGTGCGGGCGGGGGACACCTACGAGCTCTTCTACGAGCCGTACACCGAGCTCACGGCCGAGCAGCAGCGCACGGCGACGTTCTCCGACCTCGCCCTGCCGGACAACGCACCGGTCGATGCCTTCGTGCAGTACGCCGAGGAATGGTCGGCGAACTCCGAATCCGATTTCGCACGGTTCCAGAACCTCTCGCGCGCGGTGAAGACCGACGCCTACTACTCGCACGGGCTCGAGGAGGACACCGCCTCGATGTCCGGCCACGGTGCCAGTCGCCTGCTGGCGATGATGGAGGAGGTCGGCTTCGACAAGGACGCCCCCGACGCCCAGCCGCTGGGACGGATCGGCGACGAGGAGCAGTACGCCGCCCTGCTCGCGGTCCTGGCCCGCTCGATCGACATCCCCGCCCGCGTGGTGATGGGCTTCGAGGTCCCCGAGGGCCAGGAGGGGACCGTCACGATCACCGGTGACGATGTCACCGCCTGGGTCGAGGTGTCCTTCGAGGGCATCGGCTGGGTGCGCTTCGACCCCGCGCCCGATGAGGACGAGGACCCGACCCAGCCCGAGCCCAAGGAGGTGGAGAAGCCGCTTCCACAGGTCGCCCAGCCGCCGCCTCCGCCCGCCGAGCCGCCGAGCCCTCCGCCCGGCGCGATGAGCCAGGACTCCGACGAGGAGGAGGAGGACCTCCCCGAGCCCACCCCGTGGGTGGTGTACGTCGGGGTCGGGCTGATCCCGGTCGTGGTGCTCCTGTTCGCGGCGCTCGCCGTGATCGTCGCCAAGGGGATGCGCCGAGGACGACGTCGCACGCGGGGCACGCCGCCGGCCCGGATCGACGGCGGCTGGCAGGAGATCCTCGATCTGCTGGCCGATATGGGGCGCGCCCCGGATCCCTTGTCGACCAGGACGGAGATGGCCGCCCGCCTGGATGCTGACCTCCCGACGATGGGTGCGGCGAGCCTCGCGGTCCGTGCCGATCGTGCCGCGTTCGGGCCGGATGATCTCCCGGAGGCGGCGGCCGAGGAGTACTGGGCCCGGGTCATGGCGGCGCGGCGCAGCATGTCCGCTGCGGTGGCGTGGCACAGGCGGCTGCTCGCGGCGCTGTCGCTGCGTTCCTTCCGCCGGCGGTCCGCGGATCGCCGCAGCGCGAAGAAGCGGATCCGGGCCCGGGCCCGGGCCCGGGACAAGGCGGTGCGCCGCTCCGAGGCGATGCGTCGTCGACGCTCCTCGCTGAGCGGTACCGCGACGAGACGGACGTCATCGAAGAAGGGTCGTGCCTGATGGGCCGGACGCGATACTGCAGCACCTGCGGCACGCTGCTCTCCGACGGGGCGGTGATCTGCGGCGAGTGCGGCGCGCGCTACCAGGCCTCGCCCTATGAGCGCCGTGCCACCGACGCCCCCGGTGCCTGGTCGCAGGCGCCCGCGCAGCGATCGCGGGATCTCGGGCGCGAGGACGGGGCGGCCCCGCAGGACGAGGGCGTCGAACTCATCACACGCGATGCCCTCGCACCGAAGAGCCCGAGCGCCACGACGCTCCGCAGCCGGGAACAGTACGATCAGGTGATGGTCACGCAGCCTCCGATGCAGCACAACGGTCCCGGGTACGCCTCGGGCGCTCCCAGCGGTCCGGGCTCCCCGGTCGCGGCGCCCCGTGCATCCTCGACCGGGCCCGAGATGGCGCCGCCGTTGGACGGCTGCTCCCCGGCATCGCCGCTCAAGCGCCTCCTCGCCGCCCTGATCGACGCCGTGCTCAGCACCCTGATGGTGGTCCCGCTGATCGTCGGTGTCTCGCTCATGATCGCCTCGGGGACCGCCGGCACGCTGTCGCTGGTCCTGATCGGGGTGGGCGTCGCACTCCCGCTGGCGTACGCGCTGCTGATGATCTGGCTGGTCGGCGCCAAGGGCTTCACACTGGGCAAGCTGAGCCTCGGCCTGCGTCTCACCCGGACGACAGCGGGGGGACCCCTGGGGTTCCTGCGCTCCGCGGGCCGCTGGGTGCTGTACGGGCTGGTCCCACCGGTCATGGCGCTGTCGATCTTCCTGGATCCGAAGCGGCATCTGCGCGGCTTCCACGATCGGGCCGTGGACTCCACCGTGGTGGATATCAGGACCGGTCGCAATCCGATGAAGCCGCGTCCTGACGACTTCGAGCGGGCGGGGGCCGAGCACTACCTCGGTGCCCCGTCCGTGGCGGTGTCCACGCATGAGAACCTGCTCGCCGAGCCCGGGGCGGCGTGGAAGGACTCCGCGCAGTCCGCACCTGCGCAGCCGGAGACCGCCGGCTGGGGCGATGCGCAGCAGCAGGGAGCGCCGAGTCCGTACGCACCGCACCTCTCGGGCGGCTCCGCTCCCTCGGCCGCCGACGCTCCGATGACGAGCGCTCCGTGGTCGTCGCCGCCGGCGCCGGAGCCTGCCGCATCGCAGCAGCCCGCCGATGGCGGCTGGGCGCCGCCGCCGATCGACCCGATCCCGCCGCCGCAGCCGTCCTGGGGCCAGCCGCCGTCCGCCCCGGCGGCCTCGCCCAGCGGTGACGCGCAGGGATGGGCGCCGCACATGCCCCAGCCGGAGCAGGCCGTGCCAGCCCCCCACGGCCCGGGGACCGAATACCCCCCGAGCGACCTCACCGGCGATGCCTGGGACGTCGAGGACCACGGCGTCGACGAGCAGACCCGTCTCACCGTGGCGGACGATCCGCTGGGCGACCTCGAGCAGACCCGCATCTCCGCGGTGCAGCTGCCCCCGGTCGCGCAGCTTCGCCTGACCACTGATGACGGTGGTGAGCGCATCGTCGAGAAGGCTGTCGTCATCGGGCGCAATCCGGCCGCGCCCGGCGACGAGGTGCTGTTCGTGATGAAGGACGACACCCGCTCGGTCTCCAAGACGCACCTGCGCATCGACGGCACCGGCGAGGACGTGACCGTGACCGACCTCGGCTCGACGAACGGCTCGAGCATCCTGCGCGCGGACGGCTCCCGCGAGAACCTGGTGCCGGACTCCCCGACGGTCCTGCCCCCCGGGGCACAGGTGACGCTGGGTGATCGGACCGTGACCGTGGAGAGGATGCAGTGATCGACCGCTCCCTGTCGGACCCGGATCTCCACGGCACGATCCGCGTCGTCTCCTCGGCTGCCACGCATGTGGGGCACGTGCGGGCCACCAATGAGGACAGCATCCTCGAGGTCCCGCCGATCTTCCTGGTCGCCGACGGGATGGGTGGGCACAACGCGGGCGAGGTGGCCAGCGCCATCGTCGTGGAGGAGTTCGAGACGCTCACGCTGCAGGAGAACGTGACCGTCGAGCAGCTGGGAGAGGCGCTCCGCTCGGCCGCGGAGCGGATCGGCGATCTCAGCGGGGAATCGACGCTCGGCGCCGGCACCACGGTCTCGGCCGTCGCCACGATGGTCCTGGACGGGATCGGCTACTGGGTCGTGCTCAACCTCGGTGACTCCCGCGTGTACCGCCTGTCCGGGGAGATCTTCGAACAGGTCAGCGTCGACCATTCGGTGGTCCAGGAGCTGATGGACCGCGGAGAGATCTCGGCGGAGCAGGCCAAGGTGCATCCGTACCGGCACATGGTCACCCGCGCCCTCGGCGCCGGACCCGAATCCGATCCCGACTACTGGCTGATCCCCGCCGAGGCCGGTGATCGGATGCTCATCTGCTCCGACGGCCTGACCGGAGAGGTGGACGACGCCGCCATCGAACGGATGCTGCGCAGCCCTGCGGATGTGCGCACCGTCTGCGGGGACCTGGTGAGCCGCGCGCTCGACGCCGGCGGGCACGACAACGTCAGCGTCGTCGTGGTCGAAGCGGTCGAGGTGGTGGGCCAGTCCCTGGCCGCCGAGGACACGGCGGGCCACGGATCCGCCTCACCCGACAGCGCCGATCTCGAGGTCGATGAGGACACCCTCCCGCGCGGGATCACCGAGGACGGCACCGGGCGATGAGCGGGACGAGCGACGGCGAGGACACGACACTGCTCGGCGCGGGGACCTGGACCAAGCAGGGGCCTGCCACGCTGGTGCTGCGGGAGAACGCCTGGGTGGTGCTCGTCCCCGGTCTGCGCAAGCAGGTCATCGAGGCGGCCTGGACGGTGCTGGGCGAGAGACCCGCCCCGGAGGACTTCCTGGACCGATTGGTGGACGTCGGCGAGCTCGGGAGCGCCGACAGGCTGACGGCGCTCCTGTTCGGCTTCCACGACGGTCCGCGCGGCGTCTTCGGCGTGAAGGGGAAGACGCCCATCGCCGTGTACACCGAAGAGGGCGCCCAGCAGATCGCCGGCTCCGACGACGAGCCGTTCGTGCTGCGCACCCTCGAGGGCGTCCGCCGGACGGCCTTCGGGGAGCTCCCGCTCGAGGACGGACTCGGCGCTCCCCGCCTGGAGGCGGGGATCGTTCCGGTGCGGGGATTCGTGCACGTGACGGTCGATCCCGCCGAGCTGGAGGAGAGCGCACGGGCCGCCCTCGCCGAACAGGTGACGAAGGACGGACGCTCGATCGAGGACCCGGAGGTGACGAAGCGCCGCGCCGAGCGCCCCGCCCCGGCGCCGGCCAGCACTGCCGCATCGGCGGCGGCTGGACCGGCCGCCGGCACCCCCGCGGCAGCGTCCTCGACAGCATCCGGCAGCGGTGCCGGCGCGACCGCTCCCGCCGCCGGCAGCACCGCCCCCACCCCCGAGTCCTCGGCGCCGAACATGTTCGACGGTCTCTTCGCAGGCGGCTCCTCGGCATCGCGGGCGGCGGCCCCTGCCGCAGCGAGCACCTCCGCACAGACCCCGGCTGCGGCGACGTCTGATGCTCCCGCCGCCGGCGCATCGACCGGCGCATCGACCGGCGCGGACCCGGCACCGCCGTCGGCCTCCCGCAGACGCCGCCTCGTGAGCTCCTCCCTGTTCGACCGCACGCGCCGCAGCGCTGCGGAGGAGATGCCTCCCGCAGCTCCGGCTCCCGGACCTCCGGTCACGGTCCCGACCCCCGTGCCGCCGGAGGCCGGCGACACCCAGCGAGCCCGGCGCTCCGCAGCAGCGGAGTTCGTCTCCCCGGACACGCAGGTCGCACCGGTGGACGCGGAAAACGAACGGGAGGACCGCCCCACCCCCGCGCCGCGCCGCGCCCCCGCGCCGCGCCAGCACCCGGCGCCCCGTGCCTCCACGTCGGCGCCGGCCGGGAGCGAGCTCGAGAACACCGGGGCGTACGACGACCTCTTCGGCAAGACCGTCTTCCGTCGCATCGAGGATGCAGCGGTCCGGCGGGCCGGCGACGAGGACGGCGATGAAGGTGCGGAGAGCGCGGCGACCGGGCCGGAGCTCGCGGAGGCGAGCCCGGAGGCGTCCGCGCCGCGCCCGGACCCCGGTCCCGAGGCCGTGGTCGCGCCCGCCCCGGAACCGGAGCCCGACTCCGCCCCCAGCGAGTTCATCGACTGGGTCCCCGGAGTGGGTCGCACCGCCCCGGAGATCGCCCAGACCGCAGCGCGACGAGCCGTCGCGCCATCGGCACCCGAGCCCGCGTACCCGCAGGTCCACATGGCAGAGCGGCCGCCCGCCCCGGACACGGGCTCCCGTCCGTCGCCGACACCGCCATCGATGCCGGCACCGGATCCGGTGCCGGGCCGGTTCGGGGGCTCGCCGAACCCGCCGCGCCCGACACAGCCCGGTGCCGCTGCTCCGCCGCCCCGGCAGGCTCCGGTCCCGCCGACGGAGAGCTCGGGCCCGACCGCCGGCAGTGCCGTCGCGCTGCCCGGCCTCGTCTGCGCCCACGGCCACCCGAACTCTCCTGAACGGGCGGCCTGCCGCACCTGCGGGGCACCTCTGCAGGGCGCGACCCGCACCGTCGCCCGGCCGCCGCTGGGCGTGGTGATGATCTCGGGAGGCGCGCGGTTCGTGCTGGACCGCACCGCGATCGTCGGCCGCCGGCCCCGGGCCTCCCGGGTCAGCGCGAACGACGTGCCGCAGCTCGTCACCGTGCCGAGTCCGCAGCAGGACATCTCCCGCTCGCATCTCGAACTGCGGCTGGAGGGCTGGCACGTGGTGGCGCTCGACCTCGGGACCACCAACGGCACCACCCTGCATCGGGCGGGCTTCGAGCCGGTGCGCCTGCGGCCCCGGGACGGAGTGGTCCTCTACGACGGGGATCTTCTGGACCTCGGGGACGGCGTGCAGCTGACGTTCGGAGAGAGGGTATGAGTTCGAGACCCCCGTCGCGACCGCCCCGGCTGCCCGGCTACGAGTACGAGCAGCTGCTGGGTTCCGGGGGTTTCGCCGACGTGTTCCTGTATCGCCAGTTGCGCCCGCAGCGGCGCGTGGCGATCAAGGTGCTGCTGTCCACTGTGCTCGACGAGTCGGTGCGGCGCCTGTTCGACGCCGAGGCCAACGTCATGGCCCAGATGTCGACCCATCCGTCGATCGTCACGATCCATCAGGCCGAGGTCTCCGACGACCACCGGCCGTACATCGTCATGGAGTACTGCCCGCGCCCGAACTACGGACTCCGCTTCCGCCGGGAGCGGATCACCGTCGCCGAGGCACTGCGGGTCGGGGTGCAGATCGCCGGCGCGGTCGAGACCGCCCACCGCGCCGGGATCCTCCACCGTGATATCAAGCCCGCGAACATTCTGGTCACGGACTACAACCGACCCGCGCTGACCGACTTCGGCATCTCCATCGCCACCGGGCAGGGGGACGACATCGAGGACTCGCAGGGGATGTCCATCCCGTGGTCACCGCCGGAGTTCTTCGCCGATCCGCCCCGCGCGGACGTGCGCTCCGACGTGTTCTCGCTGGCCGCGACCGTCTATTCGCTCCTGGCGGGACAGACCCCCTTCGAGCGGCGCGGACAGCGCAACACCGCCTCCGACCTCATCCAGCGCATCGAGAGCCAGCCGCTGCAGCCGCTGGAGCGGCCCGACGTGCCCGCGGAGCTGAACCGGGTGCTCTCGGTCGCCATGGCGAAGGAGCAGGTCGGACGCTACGACACCGCACTGGCGTTCGGTCGGAGCCTGCAGCAGGTGGAGCTCTCGCTCTCGCTGCCCGTGACGCAGATGGACGTGCTCGACGACCGCGTCACCGCAGCCGCGCACAGCGACGAGGACGACGAGCTCGACATGCACACGCGGATCCGGAAGGTCGCGACCGTCGACCCGGAGTCCGCGGGCGTCACCGGACCGGGCACGAGGCGGCCGCTGGACCCCTATGCGGGTATCGCCCCCGCTGTGGGATCCCCCGCCGGCCCGGGCCACGCCTCGCGCCCCGGGGGGCCGAACGGCACCGGCGGTGACCCGGGGGCGGTGGAGTCGACCATGCTGCGCCCGGTCGCCCTCGGCTCCCCCTCCACCACCCCGCCCCACGCGGGCGTCGGTGCCGGTGAGGAGCCGCGCGAGGAGAAGCCGAGGACCCCGGTATGGCCCTTCGTCACCCTGGCGGCGCTGCTCGTCGTGGTGATCGGGGTGGGCGCGAGCCTCGGGGTGCGCCACGTCCTGGTGCCCGAGCCGACCCCGATCGCGACCACCGACATCAACGTCGCGACCTCGAAGCCGGATCCTCCCGGGGAACCGACGGCCATCGAACTCCAGGTCATCACTCCTGGCGCAGGCACCGAGACCGGGATGGTCAGAGTCACCTGGGAGCCGCCCGAAGGCGTCACCCAGGAGGACCACTACCGGGTCCGGTGGAAGGACATGCCGGAGAACTACGCGGACGAGTTCGGCCTCTGGCAAGAGGTCCACGGGCGCAATTCGATCGCCCTGCCGATCCCTCCGCAGCTGCCGGGGCCGTGCGTCGAGGTGCGGACGATCAACCCGAACGGGCTGGCCAGTGCACCGGTGGAGCAGTGTCTGTCCACCGGGTGACAGGTACCGTGCATCCATGAGCGACGACAGAGATGACAGAGGGGACGGCTGACCATGGCGTCGACGATTTCGGTCGAGTTCTGCGGGCAGTGGTGGCGCGTCGAGGACGTGGAGGAGCTGACCATCGGCCGGGAGGCCGACCTCACCGTCGACGAGGACAACCCGTTCCTCCATCGGCGCTTCCTCACCATCGTCCGGGTCGAGTCGATGTGGTGGCTGGTCAACATCGGATCGCGTCTGTCCGCGACGATCACCGACGGCTCCGGGTCGATGCAGGCGTGGCTCGCACCGGGAGCCCGGATCCCGCTGGTCTTCGATGTGACCAAGGTGGTGTTCACGGCCGGTCCCACCACCTATGACCTCTCGGTGCATGCGGACTCCCCGGAGTTCGCACGGATCGCCGGCCCGGATGATCCGGTGGGGGAGACCACCATGGGGTCGGTGCAGCTGACCCCGAGCCAGAAGCTGCTGATCCTCGCGCTCGCCGAACCGATGCTGGTCCGGGAGGGGTCCGGGATGAGCTCGGTGCCGACCTCGGCCCAGGCCTCGCAGCGGCTCGGCTGGCAGCTGACGAAGTTCAACCGGAAGCTGGACAACGTCTGCGACAAGCTCGACCGGCTCGGGGTGCGCGGCCTGCGGGGCGGCCCCGGCAAGCTCGCCAGCAACCGCCGCGCCCGCCTGGTCGAGCACGCGGTGTTCTCACGGCTGGTCACCTCCGAGGACCTGCCGCTGCTGGAGCAGGCCGGGCAGACGGACGACGACTGAGGCGTCGGCCCTCCCTCGCGGACGGCCGGATATCCAGGACCACCACGAACACTGACGGAACGGGTCGCCCCGGTGGGGGCGTCCCAGCAGGCGGCCGAGGGGCCCGCCAGGGGGAGGGACACCGATGCGCATCAAGCTCACGCTGCGCAGGCCCGAGGATCGGCTGACCGATCTGGAGGTCACAGCCGATGCCACGGCGACGGTCGCGGACGTCGCGAGTGCGCTGTACCTGGCCGATCCGCTGCGCAGCGACCTCGAGGCGCCGGAAGGGCTGACCCTCCAGGTGCAGGACCCCGGCGCCGGCCCGGGCGCGAAGGGCGTGCGCTCGCTGGACCGCGAGATCGATCTGATCCAGGCCGGTCTGCGCTCCGGCAGCGTCGTCTCCATCGCCCGCTCCTCGACGGAGTACGCCACCCGTTCGGAGTCCCGCGGAGCGGCGGTCGCGCTGCTGCGGGTGCTCTCCGGGCCCGAGGCGGGGCGGGAGTTCCCGCTGCCGTCCGGCTCGAGCGTCGTGGGCCGCGAGGGGGATCTGGACATCCGGATCGCCGATCCGATGCTCTCCAAGCGCCATGCCCGCATCAATGTCGGAGACTCGATCGAGATCGTGGACCTGCAGTCCTCCAACGGCGTCGTGCTCGGCGGTGAGCAGGTGCAGCGAGCAGTGATCGGTCCCTCGGACACGGTGCTGATCGGCCAGACCACGTTCTCCGTGATCACTCTGCATCGACTCGGCGGCACCGCTCCGAGCTCACCGGTGGTGGAGTTCAACCGCTCCCCGCGCGTGGTGCCCCGCTTCCCCTACCGGCCGCTGAAGGCACCCACCCCGCCCAAGGAGCCGCAGCCGCAGTTCTTCCCGATCTTCATGTTGTTCGCCCCCCTCCTCATGGGCGGCTTCATGTTCGCGATGACCCGCAGCCCGTACTCGCTGATGTTCGTGTTCATGATGCCGATGATGGCCACAGCCGGGTACCTGAACCGCAAGTTCCAGCAGAAGAAGATGCTCGAGCAGCAGATCGAGAACTTCGAGGAGGGCCTGGCCTCCCTCAAGCGGCGGGTCACGGCCGCGCAGGATCTCGAGCGCGCGGTGCGCCTGGTGGAGACCCCCTCGGCGGCGGACACGGTCGACGCGGCGTTCCGACTGGGCCGACTGCTGTGGACCCATCGACCCGAGCACAATGCCTTCGGCACGGTGCGGCTGGGCCTGGGCATCGCCGAGTCGCGGGTGGGCATCGAGATGCCGGGCGAGAACGACGCGATCACCAAGTACTACGACATGCTCGACGACATGAACGAGGAGTACCGGCTGATCGCCGGGGTGCCGGTGGCGGCGCAGCTCCGCGACGCCGGCAGCATCGGGGTGGCCGGCGGCGGCGACGAGGCCGACGGAGTGGCCCGCGGCATCGTCACCCAGCTCTTCGCCCTCCACTCGCCGGCGGAGGTCGCGATCGCGGCGATCACCTCCCGCTCCAGCCGCGAGCTGTGGCAGTGGCTGAAGTGGCTCCCGCACACCTCGAGCCCCCACTCACCGCTGCCCGGTGACCACCTCGCCGACACCCCGGGGCGCGGAACCTCCCTCCTCTCCCGCATCGAGGAGCTCATAGAGCAGCGGGCCGGGGACGCCCCGCCGCAGCTGCGCACACCGATGACCACCGAGATCGAGGCGGAGCCCGACCTACCGCCGGAGCCGGTCACGCCGCACCTCGTGGTCATCATCGAGGACGACGCCCCGGTGGACCGCGCCCGACTGGTGCGCCTCGCCGAGCGCGGACCGGACGTCGGCGTCCACGTGATCTGGTCCGCATCCAACGTCGCGGCGCTGCCGGCCGCCTGTCGCACCTACGTCTCCGTCGAGGAGGCGGTGGAGGGGGCGAGCGCCGGTCACGTGCGCCTGGGGGAGCGGTTCTACCCGGTCACGGTCGAGACCGTGTCCGTCGAGGTCGCCTCCGGCGTGGCCCGCCACCTGTCTCCGGTGGTCGACGCCGGGGTGCCCATCGACGACGACTCCGATCTGCCCCGCTCGATCTCCTACCTCACGCTCGGCGGCATGGCGATGGCCGAGGACCCGAACTACATCATCGAGCGGTGGAAGGAGAACAACTCCCTCACCCCGCGCGACGGCTCGACGCCGCAGCGGCGCAAGCACGATGCGAACCTGCGCGGGCTGGTCGGCCACAACGGTCAGGACGCCTTCCACCTCGACCTGCGCACCAACGGCCCGCATGCGCTGGTGGGCGGCACCACCGGTGCCGGCAAGTCCGAGTTCCTCCAGGCCTGGGTGCTGGGCATGGCCACGGCCCACAGCCCCGACCGGGTGACGTTCCTGTTCGTGGACTACAAGGGCGGCGCCGCCTTCGCCGATGCCGTCGCGCTGCCGCACACCGTCGGCCTGGTCACCGACCTCTCCCAGCATCTGGTGCGGCGTGCGCTCACCTCGCTGCGCGCGGAGCTGCACCACCGCGAGCATCTGCTGAACCGGAAGAAGGCGAAGGACCTGGTCTCCCTGGAGCGCACCGGTGATCCCGAGGCGCCGCCCAGCCTGATCATCATCGTCGATGAGTTCGCGGCGCTGGCCAAGGAGATCCCTGAATTCGTCGACGGCGTCGTGGACGTCGCGGCCCGAGGCCGCTCCCTGGGACTGCACCTGATCCTCGCCACCCAGCGACCCGCCGGCGTCATCAAGGACAACCTGCGCGCCAACACCAACCTCCGCATCGCGCTGCGCATGGCCGACGAGGCCGACTCCAAGGACATCCTGGGGGACAAGATGGCCGCGCACTTCGACCCCGGCATCCCGGGCCGCGGTGCCGCCAAGACCGGCCCCGGACGCATCGCCACCTTCCAGTCCGGCTACGCCGGCGGCTGGACCACCGACGAACCCGAACGGGCCCGGATCGACATCGTCGAGAAGGATTTCGGCACCGGCGAGCAGTGGGACCTCCCCGCCCCGCCCACCCCGGAGGTCGAGGACCCCGGCCCCCACGACATCTCCCGCGTGGTCTCCACCGTCGTGGCGGCGGCGGAGAGCGCCGGGGTGCCGGCACCGAGGAAGCCCTGGCTGTCCGAGCTGGCCGAGGCCTACGACCTCTCCCGGCTGCCCAGCCGACGCACCGACGAGGAGCTGCTGCTGGGGGTGATGGACGTCCCCGAGGAGCAGGCCCAGCCGACGACCTCGTACTTCCCGGACCGGGACGGCAACATGGCCGTCTACGGCACCGGGGGCTCCGGCAAGTCCACCACGCTGCGCACCCTGGCGATCTCCGCCGCCTCCACGGTCCGCGGCGGGCCCGTGCACGTCTACGGCCTCGACTTCGGCGCCTCCGGACTGACGATGCTCGAGGAGCTCCCGCACGTGGGCACGATCGTCGCGGGGGACGACGAGGAGCGGGTGATCCGCCTGCTGCGGACCCTGCGCCAGATGATCGACGAGAGGTCGAAGGCGTTCGCGAAGCTCCGAGCCGGATCGGTGACCGAGTACCGCGAGCTGGCCGAGAAGCCGGACACCCCTCGCATCCTGTTGCTGGTCGACGGCATGGCCGCCTTCCGCGAGGCCTACGATTACTCGAGCCTCTCGAAGTGGTTCACGACCTTCGTCCAGATCGCGACCGACGGTCGCCAGGTGGGCGTGCACGTGATCGTGACCGGCGACCGCCCCAACGCGATCCCGACCTCGCTGGGCTCCTCGATCCAGCGCCGCCTGATCCATCGCATGGCGAGCGACGACGACTACGTCTCCTTCGGCGAGCCCAAGGACGTCCTGGACGGCGGCTCCCCGCCCGGGCGCGCCATCCAGGACGGCCACGAGGTGCAGGTCGCCGTGCACGGCGGCGATGCCAACGTCGCGCTCCAGTCCCGCGAGGTCGCCAGGCTCGCCGAGGCGATGCGCCGGGCCGGGGTGCCGGAGGCCCCGGAGATCAAGCGTCTGCCCGAGCGGGTGGAGCTGGCCTCCCTGCGTCCGACCGTCGGCGGCATGCCGGTGCTGGGCCTGGCCGACGAGACCCTGGCCGAGCTCACCTTCGAGCCGCGGGGCGCCTTCATGGTCACCGGCCCGATGGGCTCGGGCCGCACCACCGCGATGCTCACCATCGCGACCGGCCTGAAGGCGATGGAGGAGCCGATGCGCCTGGTCCGCTTCTCCTCACGGCGGACGCCCTTGACCGGGCTGCCGGTCTGGGACGTCGAGGCGTCGGATCCGGAGACGGTCCGCGAGCTCGCGGGACAGCTGCGCCGGACCATCGAGTCCGGGACCGTGGGGGAGGGCAAGCTCGCCCTGTTCATCGACGGCGTCGCGGACTTCACCGGCAGCGGGGTCGAGAACGACCTGGACAAGCTGATCCGGGCGAGCACCCGTGAGGGTCAGTTCGTGGTCGGTGAGAACGAATCGGCCTCGTGGTCGCAGGCTTATGTGCTCGCCCAGCCCTTCAAGGCGGGCCGGCGCGGTCTCCTGCTGCAGCCGAGCGACATGGACGGCGGCTCCCTGCTCGGGACCGGGCTGGGGAGGATCCGTCGCGCGGACTTCCCCCCGGGCCGCGGATTCCTCGTGCACAGCGGCCGCGCGTTGAAACTGCAGGTCGCACAGGTCACAACCGGCTGAGGGCGGGGGGTGTCGGGTCGCGGCAGGACCGAGTCGGCGGCGTCCCGTGCGGCGGGGGGACTCCGCTGGGCACCTCCGTCCCCATGGGGACTCCTCCCCATGGTCCGCGTCCACGGAGCGCTCTACAGTGAGTGCTGTCGACCACGTCATCAACCGGTGCACCTCAGCGGGGCGCGGGTGCGAGTCATCAGGAAGGGGAACCCGAACCGTGAACGCGACGAAGGGTATGAACGTCGAAGAGGTCCGGCGGATGTCGGCTCAGCTGCACGATGCGGCCGAGGAGATCACCAGGATCGAGCAGGAGCTGACCAGCGGCCTCGGGGATGTGGACTGGACCGGGCCCGATGCCGATCGTTTCCGCGGCCAGTGGCAGAGCGAGATGGTGCCTGCACTGCAGCAGATCATGAACTCGGTGAGCGAGCTGGGACGATCGGCCGACCGCCACGCGTCCGAGCAGGAGGCCACCTCGTCCCACTGAGGGGAGCCGCTCCGGCACCGGCGAGCAGGGCGAGGCCCGGGCGGACACCCCGCTCGGGCCGTCGTCATGCCTGGAAGATGCCTGATATGTTGACCGTCGTCAGAGGTGGGACGAACGGAGCAGATCCATGGCGAAGAGCATCGAATACCCGAGCGCGGACTTCCCCGGACCGCCACGGATCACCGTCGAGGTGCCGGACGACTGGGAGACGCTGACGGTCCCCGGGGTCCAGGTCGCGGTCGCCCAGCCCCGGGTGGAGGGGGCGTTCCGGGCGAACGTTGTGGTCACCGTGCAGAGGTTCGGTCCGGAGTTCACCCTCGAGGCCGCCCGAGCCGGCCTCGACCAGCGCAAGGCAGCGCTGCCGGAGCTCGAGGAGCTCGGCACCGGCGAGATCGAGGTGGACGGCGCCACCTGGATCGCCAGCGAGTACGGATACACCCAGCCCGGGCGTCCCACGGTGGTCCAGGCTGCGCGCTACGCGGTCATCGACCGCGGCGGGGTGGCCACCGACGTCCTGGAGCTCGTGGGCAGCTGCGGGGCCGAGAGCGCCGATGACGAGATCGAGACCGTCCGCACCATCCAGGATTCGCTGCGCGTCACGCTCGACTGAGCATCCCGCCGCGTGCCTCCAGCACCGAGCACCCGTCCCGGCCCCGGCCCCCGCTCAGGGGGACGGGGCCGGTGGCATGAGCCGGGCGTGGGGAGTCCCGGACGGGGAGTCGTCCCCATCGCCCGGGGGTGGGCCCCAGGGCTGTCCCAAGGGCCTCGGGCGGAGCCGGCGGCTGGTGGTTGTCCACAGCGCCGAAGAACCGTGATCCCTGCCCTGACCTCGGAAGATGCCTGACACCGCAGATGGGGAGGAGCATGGGGAGTTGTCCCCATCGCCAGGGGAGCACGGGGGCTCTAGGGTGGTGTCATCACCTGGGGAACAGGGCGAGCAGGCGGTCAGTGGCCGCGGAGGTCCTCCCCGGTGGGTGGGGACAGTTTTCACTACGACATGGAGGACACCATGAAGAAGGGCATGAATCCGGAGGCCGTCGAGCAGATGAGCCAGCAGATCGAGCAGGCCGGCGAGGACGCGATGGCCGCGTTCACGGAGGTTGCGGGTCGGGTCGAGGGTTTCGACTGGACCGGTGAGGACCGGGACCGGTTCGTCGGTGAGTTCACCGGGACGATGCAGGAGCTCGCGCAGAGGGTGAGGCAGGGCTGCACCGAGCTCGCGGAGCGGGGCAGGCAGAACGCGGCGAAGCAGCGTGCCGCCTCGTCGTCCTGACCGTCAGCGGTTCAGTTTCTTTTCTTGTGCAGTATGCGGCCCCGGTGCGGGGCGAAAGGGGTAGGTCATGGCTTTCAAGGGTATGAATCCGGAAGAGGGTCGCGAGATCGCGATGTCGATCTCCGAGACCGGTCAGAAGATCATGGAGATCGTCGGGGACATGACCCCGATCGTGAACGGTGTGGAGTGGGTCGGTGCGGACTACGACACGTACCGCGAGGAGTGGAACACCTTCATGGGTGGTCCGGTGGCGAACCTGGTCAACGGGCTCCAGGAGAAGGGCAAGGCGCTGGAGGCCCACGCTGAGCAGCAGGACACCACCTCGAACCAGGGCTGAGTTCCCGGTTCCCGGTTCCCGGTTCTTCGTCCGGTCCGCGGAAGGTCCCGCACCCGTGCTGGGTGCGGGACCTTCCTGCACGCCGACGCCGGACGGCTCGTCACGGCTCGTGCAGTCGATGTCGGCGGAGGCAGCCGGCCTCAGCGGTAGTTGACGAACTGGAGCGCGACGTCGAGGTCCTTGCCCTTGAGCAGGGCGATGACGGACTGCAGATCATCCCGGCTCTTGGAGGAGACCCGCAGCTCGTCGCCCTCGATCCGGGCCTTGACGGCCTTGGGCCCCTCGTCGCGGATCAGCTTCGAGATCTTCTTGGCGTCCTCGGCGCTGATGCCCTCCTTGAGCGCTGCCACCAGTCGCATGTCCTTGCCGGACTGCGTCGGCTCGCCCACGTCGAGCGCCTTGAGCGAGATGCCCCGGCGGATGAGCTTGGACTGCAGCACGTCGAGCACGGCCAGCACCCGCTCCTCCGCGTTGGCGGTCATCACGATCTCGTCCCCGCTGAGGGTGAGTGATGCTCCGGTGTTCCGGAAGTCGTAGCGCTGGCCGACCTCCTTCACTGCCTGGTTGACAGCGTTGTCGATCTCCTGACGATCGAGCTTGCTGACGATGTCGAACGATGAATCTGCCACGGTGGGTCCTTCCTTCGTGCGGCCGCCCGGACGGGCCGCCACCTCATTGTCCACGAGCACCCGGAGCAGCTGTGACGCTCTTCATGCGCCGGAGGGCTGCTCCCGGTTCGCATCGGCGGCGCAGCGCCGGTATGCTGGTCCAGGTCCGCTTCCGGCGGCCACGCGATCCAGGTCGCATGGGCAACGGGAGCAGTCACGGCAGATTACCCGAGCGGCCAAAGGGAGCTGACTGTAAATCAGCTGGCATTGCCTACGGGGGTTCGAATCCCTCATCTGCCACGGCGGAGGGTCCATGTGATCCGAAGCACCGGGACCAGTCCCCGAATTGCCTCCGGGCGAGGAGATGGGTAAAGTTCACCGGGTTGCCCTGATAGCTCAGTCGGCAGAGCGTCTCCATGGTAAGGAGAAGGTCAAGGGTTCGATTCCCTTTCAGGGCTCTGATGGATGCGGCGGCCCGGTCTCATTCGAGATCGGGCCGCCGCATCGGTCACGCCGGGGTAGCTCAGACGGTTAGAGCGCACGACTCATAATCGTGAGGTCGCGGGTTCGATCCCCGCCCTCGGTACCACACCGGTTCCCACCGGAGTGCTGAATCCACATCCCCCGAGCACGGGGACCCACGAGGTGCGCCGCCGGGCGCGCCACCCGGACGAAAGAGGCGAACCGTGGCGAGCAAGAGCTCTGACGTGCGTCCCAAGATCACCATGGCTTGTGTTGATTGCAAGGCGCGCAACTACATCACCAAGAAGAACCGCCGTAACACCCCGGATCGGCTCGAGCTCTCGAAGTTCTGCCCGACCTGCGGCAAGCAGACGGTGCACCGCGAGACCCGCTGAGCAGGTCCAGCACGCTTCCACGAAGGCCACCCGGGATCACCCCGGGTGGCCTTCGTCATGCCCGGGGCGCGGCGCGGAGCGCGCACCGGACGGCGCCGCCCGGCCTGGCCGCCCCGTCGACCGGGCGGTGAGATGATCGTGGGGTCCGCACCCGTCGGCCCCGGCCGACCCGACCTCGGGAGACGCCATGACCACCACCCCCGATCCCGCCTTCGCCGGGCGCACCTACCCGGCGGGGCCCGTGCATACGGTCTCGGCCGCGAAGATCGCCGAGTTCGCCCGCGCCACCGGCGCGACCTCGCCGCTGCACACCGACCCTGACGCGGCACGCCGCGCCGGCCATGCCGGAGTCCTCGCCCCGCCCACCTTCCTGGTCTCCCTCGCGCAGGCCACCGAGGCCCAGTACATCGAGGACCCCGAAGCCGGGATCGACTTCAGCCGGGTCGTCCACGGCGAGGAGACCTTCACCCTGCACCGGCCCGTGGTCGCCGGGGACCAGCTGGTCCCCACCCTCACCGTCGAGGGGGTCCGGGCCGCCGGCGGCCACACGATGGTCACCACCCGCGTGGACCTCGCCGACCCGACCGGCGCCGAGGTCGCCGCGGTGCGCAGCATGATCGTCGTCCGCGGCGACTGACCACCGGCACCGGGCCCGTCGGCCCGCCGCACGCCCGTCCCGCCCGATTCCAGGAGCAGACATGACCACCACCCCCGCCCCCGCGGACCTGACCGCGCTGACCGTCGGCCAGGAGCTCGCCCGCACCCGCCACGAGCTCACCCGCGACACCCTGGTGCGGTACGCCGGTGCCTCCGGCGACTTCAACCCGATCCACTACAACGACGCCGTCGCCGCCGAGGCCGGACTTCCGGGTGTCATCGCCCACGGCATGCTCACCATGGGCACCGCGATCACCGGCCTGCTCGACGCCATCGCCGACCCCACCGCGGTGCGTGCGTACACCACCCGGTTCACCCACCCGATCCCGGTGCCCGCCACCGGCTTCGTGACCCTCGAGGTCGTCGCCGTCGTCGGCGCGCTCGATGCGGAGGCCGGCACCGCCCGGGTGGACCTCACCGCCGAGGTCGACGGGACGAAGGTGCTCGGTCGTGCCCGCGCCACCCTCTCCCTCCCGGACGCCGCATGAGATTCTCCGACCTCACCACGCTGCGCATCGGCGGCGAGATCCGGAAGCTCGTCGAGGCCCGCACCGCCGACGAGGTCATCGAGGCCGTCGCCGCGGCCGATGCCGCCGGGGAGCCGCTCCTGGTGCTCGGCGGCGGCTCGAACCTGGTCGCCTCCGATGAACCCTTCTCCGGGACCGTCGTGCTGCTGCGGGATCCCGAGGACCCGCCGCTGCTGGACGCCACCTGCGAGGTGGGCGCCTCCGGGGAGCCCGACGGCGTCCCCGTCGACCCCGCCGAGCTCACCCCGCTGGACCCCACCTGCGGCGGTGCCATCGTCGAGTACTTCGCCGGGGCGAGCTGGGATCGGGCGGTGCGCTATGCGATCGCCCGCGAGATGGTCGGGATCGAGGCACTCTCGGGCATCCCCGGCTCCGTCGGCGCCACCCCCATCCAGAACGTCGGTGCCTACGGCCAGGAGGTCGCCGCCACCATCTCCCGGGTGCGCACCTGGGACCGGGAGCAGAACGCGGTGCGCACCTTCTTCGCCGCCGACTGCGGCTTCGCCTACCGCGACAGCATCTTCAAGCGCACCCGCTATTCCGGGGCCGCGCCCTCGGGGACCGGACGCTATGTCGTGCTCTCGGTGACCTTCCAGCACACCCTCGGACATCGCTCCGCCCCGATCCGCTACGCGCAGCTCGCCGCCGCTCTCGGGGTCGAGGTGGGGGAGCGGGCCCCCATGCACGAGGTGCGCGCGGCGGTGCTGGCCATCCGCGGCTCCAAGGGCATGGTGCTGGATGCGCGCGATCACGACACCTGGAGCGCCGGCTCCTTCTTCACCAATCCGATCCTCACCGCGCAGGACGCCGCGCTCCTGCCTGCGGACGCGCCCCGCTTCCCGGTCGGGGATGACCGGGTCAAGACCAGCGCCGCCTGGCTGATCAGCCACGCCGGCATCGAACGGGGACATGCGGTGGGGCAGCGGGCCGCCGTCTCCAGCAAGCACTCCCTGGCGCTGACCAACCGCGGCGGGGCGAGCAGCGAGGATCTGGTGGCCCTCGCCCAGGACGTCCAGTCCCGGGTCCAGGAGAGCTTCGGGATCCACCTGGAACCCGAACCGGTCCGCCTCGGCCTCGATCTCTGACCCGGTGCGTGGCGGGAGCGGTGTCCGTCCTAAGATGTCGGGACGGTGCCCGCCGCCGTCCCGCCCCGATCCTGCAGGAGGCCCTGTGAACGTCCTCGACCAGTCCATCGCCGAACTCGACCCGGACATCGCCCAGGTCCTCGACAAGGAGCTGGCCCGCCAGCAGCGCACGCTGGAGATGATCGCGAGCGAGAACTTCGTGCCGCGCGCGGTGCTGCAGGCCCAGGGCTCGGTGCTGACCAACAAGTACGCCGAGGGCTATCCGGGCCGGCGCTACTACGGCGGCTGTGAAGAGGTCGACGTCGCCGAGCAGATCGCGATCGACCGCGCCAAGGAGCTGTTCGGTGCCGAGCACGCGAACGTCCAGCCCCACTCCGGTGCCTCCGCCAACGCAGCGGTCATGCACGCCCTGGCCCGCCCCGGTGACAAGCTGATGGGCCTCTCGCTCGCCCACGGCGGCCATCTCACCCACGGCATGAAGATCAACTTCTCCGGTCGCCTGTACGACATCGTCGCCTACGAGACCGAGGCGGAGACCGGCCAGATCGACATGGCCAGGGTGCGGGAGCTGGCCGTGGCCGAGCAGCCGAAGGTGATCGTCGCCGGCTGGTCCGCGTACACCCGCCAGCTGGACTTCCCCGCCTTCCGCGAGATCGCCGACGAGGTCGGTGCGATCCTCTGGGTCGACATGGCGCACTTCGCCGGTCTGGTCGCCGCAGGCCTGCACCCCAGCCCCGTCCCCTACGCGGACGTCGTCTCCACCACCATCCACAAGACCATCGGCGGTCCTCGCTCCGGCATGATCCTGTGCACCCAGAAGTGGGCCAAGAAGATCGATTCGGCGGTGTTCCCCGGACAGCAGGGCGGTCCCCTGATGCACGTCATCGCCGCCAAGGCCGTGGCCCTCAAGCTCGCCGCCGGCGCGGACTTCAAGGACCGTCAGGCCCGCACCCTGGACGGGGCGAAGATCCTCGCCGAGCGCCTCCAGGCGGAGGATGCGCAGCAGGCCGGGGTGAAGGTGATCTCCGGTGGCACCGATGTGCACCTGGTGCTGGTGGATCTGGTGGACAGCGAGCTCGACGGCCAGCAGGCGGAGGATCGCCTCCACGAGGTCGGCATCACCGTGAACCGCAACGCCGTCCCCAACGACCCGCGCCCGCCGCGCGTCACCTCGGGCCTGCGCATCGGCACGCCCGCCCTCGCCACCCGGGGTTTCGGCGCGGAGGAGTTCACCGAGGTCGCCGACGTCATCGCGCTGGCGCTGACCGGCGGCGCCGACCTCGAGTCGCTGCGCGCCCGCACCGCGGTCCTGGCCGAGAAGACACCGCTCTATCCCGAGCTGCAGCAGTACTGAGCGTCGCCGTGGGGCCCGGCGCACGAGCGCCGGCCCCCACCGCCGTCCCCGCCACGCACCCACCACCCCTCAGGAGCGCCATGACTGCCCAGACCCTCGACGGCAAGGCCACCGCGACCACCATCAAGCAGGAGCTCACCGAGCGCGTGACCCGGCTCCTGGACGCCGGCCACGAGCGCCCGGGCCTGGCGACCGTGCTGGTCGGGGATGATCCCGGCAGCGCCGCGTATGTGCGCGGCAAGCACCGCGACAGCGAGCAGATCGGGCTGACCTCGATCCAGAAGCACCTCCCGGCCGACGCCACCCAGGCGGACGTCGAGGCCCTGGTCGACGCACTGAACGCGGACCCGTCCTGCACCGGGTACATCGTGCAGCTCCCGCTGCCCGCGCAGATCGACACCGACGCGATCCTGGAGCGGATCGACCCCGTCAAGGACGCCGACGGACTGCATCCGATGAACCTCGGCCGCCTGGTGCTGAACGCCAACGCACCCCTCCACACCCCCTTGCCCTGCACCCCGCGCGCCGTGATCGAGCTGGCCGAGCGCCACGGCCTGGACTTCCGGGGCAAGGACGTCGTGGTCGTCGGCCGCGGCATCACCGTGGGCCGCTCCATCGGCGCCCTGCTGACCCGTCGCGAGCACAATGCGACGGTGACCCTGTGCCATACCGGCACCGCCGACCTCCCCTCCCACCTGCGTCGCGCCGACGTGATCGTCGCCGCCGCAGGCTCCGCGCACCTGGTGCGCGCCGAGGACGTCGCCCCCGGCGCGGTCGTGTTCGACGTCGGCGTCTCCCGCCGGGAGGACCCCGCGGGCGGGAAGGCCGCACTCGTCGGAGATGTGGAGCCGGCGGTCGCAGAGGTCGCCGGCTGGCTCAGCCCCAACCCCGGTGGCGTCGGGCCGATGACCCGTGCGCTGCTGCTGAAGAATGTCGTCGAGGCGGCCGAGCGCGCCGCCGGGATCGAGGTGCCCGCGTGAGCTTCACCGTCGCCACCGTCAACGTCAACGGCCTGCGCGCCGCCGCTCGGAAGGGAATGGGCGACTGGCTCGCCGCCACCCCCGCCGACGTCGTCACCCTGCAGGAGGTGCGGGCGCCCGAGGAGCTGCTCGGCGGCCTGCTGGGGGAGGACTGGACCGTCGTGGGAGAGGCCTCGCAGCTCAAGGGCCGCGCCGGTGTCGCGATCGCCGCCCGCGCCTCGCTGGCGGGGATCGACCTGGCCGGCGTGCGCCGCGGCCTGCCCGGCCTGGACGCGGACGCGCACACCGGCCGCTGGCTCGAAGCAGACCTCGCGGACCCGCTCGGCGACGGCACCGCGATGACCGCCATCTCCTGCTACATGCACTCGGGCAACACCGAGAAGCCGCAGACCATGACGGACAAGTACGAGTTCCTCGACGTGATGATGGAGCGCCTGGAGACGCTCCGCGGAAAGGGCCGTCATGTCCTCCTCACCGGGGACATCAACATCGCCCACACCGAATGGGACATCAAGAACTGGAAGGGCAATCGGAAGTCCGCCGGGTTCCTGCCCGAGGAGCGCGCCTACCTCGACCGGCTCACGGGAGAGCTCGGCTGGGTGGACGTGCACCGCACCCTGTACGGCGACGGGCCCGGCCCGTACACCTGGTGGTCCCAGCGGGGCAAGGCCTTCGACAACGACTCCGGCTGGCGGATCGACTATCAGCTGGCCACCCCGGAGCTGGCCGCTCGCGCCGCCTGGGCACAGGTGGACCGCGCTCCCAGCTATGACACCCGCTGGTCCGACCACGCGCCCCTGGTGATCAGCTACTCCTGAGCAGCGCCGCCCGGCTCTCCCGGGCCGCCGACGGTGCTATCCTCGCTCCGTCAGGCGGGCCCGCGACGGGGTTGGTGCCGGTGCTCTCACAAGGGGCACGAACCCCCGGGCGGCCCCGGGGCGAGACATATACGGACTGCGCACCGCGTTCGCATATCTCTCGGAAGGACCCCTCCATGGCCATCGTCTCCACCCATGTCGCCCGCACCCTCGCCCAGCACATCCACGAGGTGTTCGGCCTCATGGGCAACGGCAACGCCTACTTCCTCGACGCCCTGCTGCGCGAGACCGACGCGACCTTCAGCGCCGTCCGCCATGAGGCCGGGGCCGTGGTCGCCGCCGATGCGCACTTCCGCACCTCCGGCCGGATCGCCGCGGCGACCACCACCTACGGCGCCGGCTTCACCAACACGCTCACCGCCCTCGCCGAGGCCGCCCAGGCCCGGATCCCGCTGGTGCTCGTGGTGGGGGACGAGCCCACCTCCGGACCCCGCCCCTGGGACGTCGACCAGATCGCGATGAGCTCCGCCGTCGGGGTGCGCACCTACACCGTCGGCCGGATCGACGCCGCCGCCGCCACCGTCACCGCGATCGAGCACGCCCTGGCGTACCGGGTGCCGGTGGTGCTGGCGATCCCCTATGACGTCGCCCAGCGAGAGATCGGCGAGGTCCCCACGGTGCCCGGCCCCGGGCACCCCGCGCCCCTGGCCCCGACCGCGGACTTCACCCGCGCCGCGATCGAGCGTCTGGCCTCGCTGCTGGCTGCGGTGGAGCGTCCGCTGCTGCTGGCCGGGCACGGCGCCTGGCTGGCCGGCGCGGGCCCCGCCCTCGGCGAGCTCGCGGCCGCGACCGGCGCGGTCACCTCGACCACGGCGCTGGGGCGAGGCATCTTCCCCGAGGCCCGCTTCGACATCGGGATCTCCGGCGGCTTCGGCGCCCCCGGCGCGATGGAGCTGGTCCGCTCCGCCGATGTCGCCGTGGTGGTCGGAGCCGGGCTGAACCAGTTCACGATGCGTTTCGGGGAGCTGTTCGCCCCGCACACCGCGGTGTGGCAGATCGACACCGCCGCCTCCGCCACCAACGCCCGGGTCGGAGGATTCGTGCGGGCCGACGCGCGACTCGCGGTCGAGGCCGTCACCGCGGCGCTGCCCGCCCGGCAGAGCGCGGTCCAGCCGTGGCGCGAGAGCATCGACGCCTCGGCGCTGCGCGCCCAGGTCACCGGCCCCGAGCTCGCCGAGGACGGACTGCTGGACCCCCGGGCCGCAGCCGCGCGGCTGGCCGAGCTGCTTCCGGAGGACCGCGTGGTCGTCTCCGACGGCGGCCACTTCATCGCCTGGGCGAACATGTACTGGCCGGTCGCCGCACCGCACCGGATGGCGATGGTCGGCACCGCCTATCAGTCGATCGGCCTGGGCTGGCCCAGCGTGCCCGGGGCCGCCCGCGCCAATCCCGACTCGACCATCGTGCTGACCACCGGCGACGGGGGAGGCGTGATGGCCCTGGCGGATCTGGACTCCGCCGTGCGGACCGCCGGCGGTCGGGGCCTGGCCGTGGTGTGGAACGACGCCGCCTACGGCGCCGAGGTGAACCTCTACGGGCTCAAGGGCCTGGCCGCCGAGCCGATGCTGATCGACCGGATCGACTTCGCCGCCTATGGAGCCGCCGCCGGCGCTGAGGGCGTCGTGGTCCGTCGCCTGGAGGACCTCGAGCGCCTGCGCACCTGGAGCCGGGAGGACCCCGCGGAGCGGCCGTTCCTGGTGCTGGATCTGCAGATCTCCCGGTCGGTCATCGCGCCGTACCAGGAAGAGGTCATCCGCGTGAACTCCTGAGCGAGCAGCCGCAGGCCGGCCGCGCCCCGCTGCGCCGCTCCCGCTCGCCATGAGGCCCCGCCCGGAGCTTTCCCGGGCGGGGCCTCATGGCGAGCGGGCGGAGCGGTCAGACCCGGCCGGTGATCACGGCCTGCTTCACCTCGGAGATCGCCTTGGTCACCTGGATCCCGCGGGGGCAGGCCTCGGTGCAGTTGAAGGTGGTGCGGCAGCGCCACACGCCCTCCTTGGAGTTCAGGATCTCCAGGCGCTGCTCGCCGGCGTCATCGCGCGAATCGAAGATGAAGCGGTGGGCGTTGACGATCGCGGCCGGGCCGAAGTACTGCCCGTCGGTCCAGAACACCGGGCACGAGGAGGTGCAGGCGGCGCACAGGATGCACTTGGTGGTGTCGTCGAAGCGCTCCCGCTGCTCGGCGGACTGCAGACGCTCCCGGCTGGGCTCCTGCCCCCCGGCGACCAGGAACGGCATCACCTCGCGGTAGGAGTCGAAGAACGGCTCCATGTCGACGATCAGATCCTTCTCCACCGGCAGGCCCTTGATGGGCTCGACGGTGATCGGCTTGTTGATGTCGAGGTCCTTGAGCAGCGTCTTGCAGGCCAGACGGTTGCGGCCGTTGATCCGCATCGCGTCCGAACCGCAGACGCCATGGGCGCAGGAACGGCGGAAGGTCAGCGAACCGTCCAGGTGCCACTTGATCTCGTGGAGGGCGTCCAGCACACGGTCCGTGCCGTGCATCGTGACGGTGAAGTCCTCCCAGCGGGCCCCCTTCTCGCTGTCCGGGTCGAAGCGGGAGATGCGCAGCGTGACCTGGAACGAGGGGATCTCGCCAGCGCCGGACTCGGCCTCGGGCTTCTCAGTGACGGCAGTCATCAGAACGTACGCTCCTTCGGCTCGTAACGGGTGATCACGACGGGCTTGGTGCCCAGCCGGACCGAGGTTCCCTCGAGGCCGTCCTCACCCGGCAGGGTGCGGTAGGCCATGGTGTGCGCGAGGAAGTTGACGTCATCGCGCGTGTCGTGGTCCTCCCGGAAGTGGCCGCCGCGGGACTCCCTGCGCTCGAGCGCACCGAGCGCCACGATCTCCGCGAGGTCCAGCAGGAAGCCCAGCTCCACCGCTTCCATCAGGTCCAGGTTGTAGCGCCTGCCCTTGTCCTGGATGGCGACGGTCTCGTAGCGCTTCTTGAGCTCCTTGATATCGGCCAGGGCCGTGCGGCAGGTCTCGTCGGTACGGAACACCTGGACGTTCGCGTCCATCGTCTCCTGCAGCGCGATGCGGATATCCGCGATGCGGTCCTCGGTCGCGGGCCGGTCGCGCAGGCGCTGGAGCAGCTCCACGGTGGGGGCCTCGAGCCCCTCGGGCAGCTCCGGCAGATCCACCTCGTCGGCATGCTCCGCGGCGGCGATGCCGGCGCGGCGGCCGAAGACGTTGATGTCCAGCAGCGAGTTGGTGCCCAGGCGGTTGCCGCCGTGCACCGAGACGCAGGCGGTCTCGCCCGCGGCATACAGCCCGGGGATCACGTCGGTCGCGTTGCGCAGCACCTCACCACGGATGTTGGTGGGGATGCCGCCCATGCCGTAGTGCGCGGTGGGGAACACCGGGATCGGGTCCGTGTACGGCTCCACACCGAGGTAGGTGCGGGCGAACTCGGTGATGTCCGGGAGCTTCGCGTCGATGTGCGAGGGCTCCAGGTGGGTGAGGTCGAGGTAGACGTAGTCCTTCTTGGGACCGGCGCCGCGACCCTCACGCACCTCGTTCGCCATCGCACGTGCCACCACGTCGCGGGGGGCGAGGTCCTTGAGCGTGGGGGCGTAGCGCTCCATGAAGCGCTCCATCTCGTTGTTGCGCAGGATGCCACCCTCGCCGCGGGCCGCCTCGGAGAGCAGGATGCCCAGCCCGGCCAGGCCCGTGGGGTGGAACTGGAAGAACTCCATGTCCTCCAGCGGGATGCCGCGGCGGAAGGCCATGGCGGGGCCGTCACCGGTGAGGGTGTGGGCGTTCGAGGTGGTCTTGAAGATCTTGCCGAAGCCGCCCGAGGCGAACACCACCGACTTCGCACGGAAGATGTGGATCTCGCCGGTGGCCAGCTCGTAGGTGACCACACCGGAGGCGCGCACGCCCCCGTCACTGCGGGGATCCCCGGTCATCAGCACATCGAGCACGTAGTACTCGTTGAAGAACTCCACGTCCTGCTTCACGCAGTTCTGGTAGAGCGTCTGCAGGATCATGTGACCGGTGCGGTCCGCCGCGTAGCAGGAGCGCCGCACCGGCGCCTCGCCGTGGTCGCGGGTGTGCCCGCCGAAGCGGCGCTGGTCGATCTTGCCCTCGGGGGTGCGGTTGAAGGGCAGTCCCATCTTCTCCAGGTCGAGCACCGCGTCGATGGCCTCCTTGGCCATCACCTCCGCCGCATCCTGGTCCACGAGGTAGTCACCGCCCTTGACGGTGTCGTAGGTGTGCCACTCCCAGTTGTCGTCCTCGACGTTGGCCAGCGCGGCGCACATGCCGCCCTGGGCCGCACCGGTGTGGGAGCGTGTGGGGTAGAGCTTGGTGACGACGGCGGTGCGGGCGCGCTTGGAGGATTCCAGGGCGGCGCGCATGCCGGCGCCGCCGGCGCCGACGATCACCACGTCGTAGTTATGGGTCTGCATGTCGGGTGACTGCTCCGTTTCGGGTCGACCGGGAAGTGGGGTGGGGCGACCGGCGGGCCGGCCGTCCGGGGTGTCAGCCCTCGCAGAAGGAGGGCAGCAGGCTCGGCTCGGCGCCGGTGGGGCATGCATCGAAGGTGAAGATCACCAGGGTGCCCAGGATGATCGTGACGATCACGGCGAAGTAGAGCAGGCCCTTGAGGACCAGCCGGAGGCGGTCGCTGCGCGCATAGTCGTTGATGATCGTGCGCACGCCGTTGCCGCCGTGGATCAGCCCCAGCCACAGCATCAGCAGGTCCCAGACCTGCCAGAAGGGGGAGGACCACTTGCCGCCGACGAAGGCGAAGTCGATGGCCTGGACGCCCTCGCCCAGCCACAGGTTCACGAAGAGGTGGCCGAAGACGAGGATGACCAGCAGGAGCCCGGAGGCGCGCATGAACATCCACGAGAGCATCTCGGCGTTGATCCCGCGCTGGGCGGTACGGCGGTAGCGGGTGCTCGGATCGGGGATGGAGGTGGTGGACATCGAGATCACGCTCCGAACATGTGCATGAGATGGCGAGGGAGGAAGCCGGCCATGAGGACGACCCACACGACCACGACGCCCCAGAACAGGGAGCGCTGACGCCGGGGGCCCTGGGACCAGAAGTCCACCAGGATCAGGCGCAGGCCGTTGAGGGCATGGAAGAGGACCGCGCCGACGAGGCCGACCTCGCCGAGGCCGAACACCACCGTCTTGTAGTGCCCGATCACCTCGTTGTAGGCCTCGGGGGAGACGCGGACGAGAGCGGTGTCCAGGACGTGCACGAGCAGGAACAGGAAGATGAGCATTCCTGAGATGCGGTGGGCGACCCAGGACCACATGCCCGTCGTGTCGCCACGGTAGAGCGTCCCGGATTGGGCTGAAGCCACGGAGATCCTCCAGAAGCGTCGGGATGGTGCCGGGAACAGTGAGGAGATGCCGTGGAGTGCGGCCAGCAGCGAACCGGAGGGATGCTCCGAGCGGCGGTCGCGACGTGGACCGCCCGCGGACGGGCATTTCACGACACGGCGACATCATCATCGCCCCCGACAGGGGCCTCTTCAGCGTAGCACCAGGCAGGGGCTGTGCTGTGCGCTCCGCAGCGAGTCGTCACGGGGTGCGACGGGCCTTCGGGGGATCGGGTCGGCGCTTCGCTACGCTGGGGCGATGCGTCAGCATCCCTTCGTGCCCGTGATCCCGGCCGGTGGCGCCGGGACCCGACTGTGGCCGCTCTCACGCCGTGCGCGTCCGAAGTTCCTGCTGGACCTGACGGGCGAGGGCCGGAGCCTGCTGCAGAGCACGGTGGAGCGACTGGCGTCGCTGGCCGATCATCCACCGATCGTGGTCACCGGCGCCGCGCACGAGGCCGCGGTGCGGCAGCAGCTGGGCGGGTCGGGAGCCGCCCGGGTGGTCGCCGAGCCGTCCCCGCGCAACTCGATGCCGGCGATCGCGCTCGCGGCCGCGCTGGTGGAGCGGGAGCGGCCCGGGGCGATCATCGGCTCCTTCGCCGCCGATCACCTGATCGAGGACCACGAGGCCTTCGCCCGGGCCGTGCTGCTCGCCCGGGAGGCCGCGGAGGGCGGATACCTGGTGACCCTCGGGATCACCCCCACCCATCCCGCCACCGGGTTCGGGTATATCGAAGGGGCGGAGGCAGGCGGTGGTCCCGCCGGGTCGGACCGGCACGCGGCGGGCGGGCGGGGCGCGCTCCCGCCCGGCGTCCACCCCGTGACCCGTTTCGTGGAGAAACCGGACCGTGAGCGCGCCGAGCAGTTCCTGGCCACCGGCCGCTTCCTCTGGAATGCCGGGATGTTCGTGGTGCGGGCCGCGGTGCTGCTGGACGAGCTGGCGGTGCAGATCCCCTCCCTGGCGGCCGGGGTCCGTGAGATCGCCGCCGCGCACGGCACGGACCAGTACCAGGAGGTGCTCGAGCGGGTCTGGCCGCGGCTGACCGCGATCGCGATCGACCACGCGCTGGCCGAGCCCCTGGCCGTCGACGGCAAGGTCGCCGTGGTGCCGGCCGGCTTCGGCTGGGATGACGTGGGGGACTTCGCCGCACTCGCCCGGCAGCTGCGCGAGCATCCGGGCCGGGCCGTCCCGCAGAGCGCGGAGATCCCGCCGTCGGAGGGCGAGGGGCGGGGCGGGGACGGCGGTGATGTCCGGGTGCTGGGAAGCGCCACGGTCGATGCCGTCTACTCCCGGGCCACGGTGTACGGTGCCACGGATCGCCACATCGCCCTGGTCGGGCTGGACGGCATCAGCATCGTCGACACCGAGGACGCGCTGCTGGTGCTCGCCGACGCACAGGCGCAGGACCTCTCCGTGCTCGTCGCGCGCCTCGAGCAGCGCGGGCGGGGCCGTCTGCGCTGACGTCGACCGCCCGCAGCGGCCACCGCGAGGGCGTCGGCCCGCTCCGCACCGGAGGGGGACCGTCCCGGATCGATGCAGGGGAGTGCACAGGTGGAGGAGACGCAGCAGGTCCTGCTGGGAACCGCGGAGCAGCGCTCGATGCTGGGACCGACGGGTCTGATCGCCCGGACCGTCGCCGAGTCCGAGGACGCGCTGCGCGAGGTGCGCAGGCACCTCCACCGCCACCCCGAGCTCTCCCACCAGGAGCACGCCACCACCGATTTCATCGAGGAGCAGCTGCGCGGCCTCGGGCTCTGCCCGCAGCGGATGGCGCACACCGGCCTGATCTGCGACATCCCCGGCGCGGACCCCGCCCTGGGACTGATGGCCCTGCGCGCCGACATGGACGCCCTCGGCATCCCCGAGCTGAGCACCGTCGCCTTCCGCTCGACCGTCGAGGGCGTCTCCCACGCCTGCGGGCACGACGTCCACATGAGCGCCGTCCTCGGCGCGGCGACCGCGCTGGTCCGGGCCGCCGCTGCCGGCGGCCTCCGCCGCGGGGTGCGGCTGGTGTTCCAGCCCGCTGAGGAGATGCATCCCTGCGGCGCCCTCGAGCTGATCGGCCAGGACGTGCTGGAGGGGGTCGACTCGATCCTCGCCCTGCACTGCGACCCGGGGGTCGACGTCGGCCACGTGGGCCTGAAATCCGGCCCCATCACCTCCGCCACCGATCCGGTGAAGGTCCTGGTGCGCGGCGCCGGCGGGCACACCTCGCGCCCCCACCTCACCCAGGACCTCGTCTACGCGCTCGGCTCGATCGCCACCCAGCTCCCGGCGGCGCTGAACCGACGGATGGATCCGCGCTCCGGCGTGAACCTGACCTGGGGCAGCATCCACGCCGGCTCGGCCTTCAACGCGATCCCCAGCAGCGGCACCCTGGAAGGGACCCTGCGCTGCCTGGACCACGAGGCCTGGGACCGGGCGGAGGAGCTGCTGGAGACGATCCTCGCGGATCTCGTGCGCCCCTGGGGCGTGGAGGCGCGGGTGAGCCACGACCGCGGCGTGCCCCCGGTGTCCAACGCCGCCTCGAGCGTCGACGTGCTGGCCTCCGCCGTGCAGGGAGTGCTGGGCCCGGACAACCTCGACCCGACCGCGCAGTCGCTGGGTGGCGAGGACTTCGCCTGGTACCTGGAGAAGGTGCCCGGGGCTCTCGCCCGGCTCGGCACCCGCACCCCGGGAGGGCGCACGTACGACCTGCATATGGGTGATCTGATGATCGATGAACGGGCGATCGGGATCGGTGCCTCGGTGCTCGCGGCCGCCTGCGTCCAGCGGGATCTGCTGCCAGGCTGAGGGCGGCGCCCGCCTCCGGATGACGACGTGCTCGTGCGCGTCCTCCCTTACGTCAGATCCGCGTCGATTTCATAACGGTTCACGGAGTGGGACCGAAGTGCGCCCCGGCGGGTGCTGGCCGCAGATATGGTCCCAAGCACACTGCGACAGCGCTGTCGCCACGGAACCCTCGGGGCGATTCCGGCCCCGCACCTGACCGAAGGAACCTTCATGAAGAGCATCACACGTGCGCTCGCCCTGCTCGGCGCCGGCGCCCTGACCCTCGCCGCCTGCGGCTCGGCCCCCGAGGAGACCGCCGGCGGCGGCGCCAGCGATGGCGGCGGCGCCTCGAGCGACTACAAGGCCTGCATGGTCTCCGACGCCGGCGGCTGGGACGACAAGTCCTTCAACGAGTCCAGCTACCAGGGCCTGATGAATGCGAAGGAGTCCCTCGGGATCCAGACGCAGGCTGCAGAGTCCACGACAGTCTCCGACTTCGCCCCCAACATCAACAACATGGTGACCCAGGGCTGCGACCTGATCATCACCGTCGGCTTCCTGCTGGCCCCGGCCACCGGCGCCGCCGCGCAGGAGCACCCCGACACCGACTTCGCGATCGTCGACTCCACCGCCCAGGACGCCGATGGCAACCCGATCGAGCTCGACAACGTCAAGCCCCTCGAGTTCAACACCGCCGAGGCCGCGTTCCTGGCCGGCTACCTGGCCGCCGGCATGACCGAGACCGGCAAGGTCGCCACCTACGGCGGCGTGGACATCCCCACCGTCACCATCTTCATGGACGGCTACGTCGACGGCGTCGCCCACTACAACGAGACCCATGACGGGGACGTCGAGGTGCTCGGCTGGAACAAGGAGTCCCAGGCCGGCTCCATCGTGGGCACCTTCGAGGACCAGTCCAAGGGCAAGGCCGTCTCCGACGAGTTCTACAACGCGGGCGCCGACATCATCATGCCGGTCGCGGGCCCCGTCGGCGCCGGCACCCTCGCCTCCGCCAAGGAGGGCGAGGACCGCAAGGTGATCTGGGTCGACGCCGATGGCTTCGAGACGAACTCCTCCGACGCCGAGGCCCAGTCCGTCATCCTCACCTCCGTGATGAAGGAGATGACGGTGGCTGTCGAGGACGTCATCGCAGGCGCCGCCGGTGGCGAGTTCGACGCCACCCCGTACGTCGGCACCCTCGAGAACGGCGGTGTGGGCCTGGCCCCGTTCCACGAGTTCGAGGACGATGTCCCCGCCGAGCTGTCCGAGGAGCTGACGACCCTCCAGCAGGAGATCATCGACGGCACCGTGACGGTCGAGTCCGAGGCCTCCCCCGAGGGCTCCTGACCAGCCGCTGACCGGTGCGCGGTCCCCGCCTGCGAGGGCGGGGACCGCGTCCCATGTCTGAACCCCGCTGGGCCGGATGCCCGGCCCGCACCGACGGAAGCGAGCGCTGTGAAACTCGAACTGCGCGGGATCACGAAGACCTTCGGGACCTTCGTGGCCAACGACGCGATCGACCTGGTCGTTCAGCCGGGGGAGATCCACTCCCTGCTGGGCGAGAACGGGGCCGGCAAGTCGACCCTGATGAACGTGCTGTACGGGCTCTATCGTCCCGACGGCGGGCAGATCCTCATCGACGGGGCACCGGTCTCCTTCTCGGACCCCGGTGACGCCATGGATGCCGGTATCGGCATGGTTCACCAGCACTTCATGCTGGTCCCGGTCTTCACCGTCGCCGAGAACATGGTGCTCGGGCACGAGCCGACCAGGGGCGGTCTGCTGGACCTCGCCGCCGCCCGGACGCTGGTGCGCGAGATCTCCGCTCGCTTCGGCTTCGATCTGGATCCCGACGCGCTGGTCGAGGACCTGCCCGTCGGCGCCCAGCAGCGCGTCGAGATCATCAAGGCGCTCAGCCGCAGCGCCGAGGTGCTGGTGCTGGACGAGCCCACCGCGGTGCTCACCCCGCAGGAGACCGACGAGCTGATGGAGATCATGCGTCAGCTGCGCGACGAGGGCACCTCGATCGTGTTCATCACCCACAAGCTCCGCGAGGTCAAAGCCGTCTCCGACCGGATCACCGTGATCCGGCGCGGCAAGGTCGTGGGGGAGGCCGATCCGTCGGCCGACCAGGCCGAGCTCGCCTCACTGATGGTGGGTCGCCAGGTCTCGCTCAACCAGCACAAGGCCGAGGCCGCCCCCGGGGAGGTGGCGCTCGAGGTGACGGACCTGCGGGTGATCGACGCGGCCGGCACGCGCACCCTCGACGGCGTCTCCTTCGAGGTGCGCCATGGCGAGGTGCTCGCCATCGCCGGGGTGCAGGGCAACGGCCAGACCGAGCTCACCGAGGCGCTGCTGGGACTGCAGCCGACGGTCCACGGCTCCGCGAAGCTCGCGGGGAGGGAACTGGTGGGACGGACCACGAAGCAGGTGCTCGACGCCGGCATCGGCTTCGTCCCCGAGGACCGCACCCACGACGCGCTGGTCGCCGACTTCTCGGTCGCCGAGAACCTG
This sequence comes from Brachybacterium vulturis, assembly GCF_043641765.1. GTDB lineage: Bacteria > Actinomycetota > Actinomycetes > Actinomycetales > Dermabacteraceae > Brachybacterium > Brachybacterium vulturis_A. Next base: position 44,342 of record NZ_JBHZRO010000010.1, read on the forward strand.
GTGCTGGATCAGCACGACCGCCCGCCCTTCGGCAGCGCGCTGGCGATGAGGCTGAAGCCCATCCGGGAGAACGCGGAGCAGCTGATCCCCGAGTTCGACATCCGCACCGGCTCCTCCGCCGCGACGGTCTCCACCCTGTCCGGCGGCAACCAGCAGAAGGTCGTGATGGCGCGCGCGCTCCACCGCGAGCTCACCCTGCTGATCGCCTCCCAGCCCACCCGCGGCGTGGACGTGGGCTCCATCGAGTTCCTGCATCGCCGCATCCTCGACGAGCGCGACAAGGGCACACCGGTCGTGATCGTCTCCACGGAGCTCGATGAGGTCACCCAGCTCGCGGACCGCATCGCCGTCATGTACGGCGGGAAGATCCTGGGGATCGTTCCCGGGAGCGAGGACCGGGACGTGCTCGGCCTGATGATGGCCGGCTACAGCGTCGACGCCGCGCGGGAGGCCGTCGCCTCCGGCGCCCGGACCACCGATTCCCAGCTCGCCGACGAAGGAGAGATCGAATGACGTCCCCCGGCGGTCGACGACAGGCGAGGACCCAGCGCGAGGAGAGGAACCGATGAGCACCGTGGAGACGACCGGTCCCGTTCCGGGCCGGGCGGACGGCTCCGACGCCCCGCCGCCCCCCGAGCGGACCGCAGAGTCCGCGCTGTCCAGGACCCTGCAGAAGATCGCCCGCGGCGACCTGCTGGTCGTGGTGATGAGCTTCGTGTTCGCCTTCCTGATCGGCTCCGTGCTCATCGTGATCGCCGATCAGGAGGTGCGTGCCTCCCTCGTCTACTTCGTCGATCGGCCCACCGACGCGCTGACCGCGATCTGGCAGTCCGTCACCCAGGCCTATGGCGCCATGTTCCGCGGCGCGATCTTCGACATCCCCGGGTACACGCGGGCGGCCCAGAGCGTCCGCGACGCCGGCGGCAGCGGCACCTATGTGCTGCTGCCCGCGCTCTCGGCAGGACTGCGCCCGCTCACCGAGACGCTCACGGTCGCGACCCCGCTGATCATCGCCTCCGCCGGGATGGCGGTCTCCTTCCGTGCCGGCCTGTTCAACATCGGCGGCACCGGGCAGCTGATCGCCGGCGCGATGGCCGCCGGCTACGTGGGCTTCACCTTCGACCTGCCCATCGTCGTCCACCTGCTGGTCTGCCTGATCGCGGGCACCCTCGCCGGTGGCGTCTGGGGCGGCATCGCCGGCTTCCTCAAGGCCCGCTTCGGCGCCAACGAGGTCATCAGCACCATCATGCTGAACTGGATCGCCACGTACCTGCTGTTCTTCGCCCTGAAGACCGCGGCGTTCACCGGCACCAACCAGTCCCAGCCCACCTCACCGTCGGTCGGTGACAATGCGGTGCTGCCCCTGCTGCTGGGCTCCGGGTTCCGCCTCCATGCGGGACTGTTCCTCGCGGCCGGTGCGGCCGTGGTGCTGTGGTGGCTGATGAGCCGCTCCACCATCGGCTTCCACTTCCGGGCGGTGGGCTCCAATCCCCGCGCCGCCCAGGTCGCCGGCATCTCCCCGGCCCGCACCGCCTTCCTGGTGCTGGCCGTGGCCGGCGCCCTGGTGGGCCTGGCCGGCGCCGTGCACGTCCTCGGGACCGAGCAGCGGCTCACCGAGGGCGTCGCCGGCTCCATCGGCTTCGACGCCATCACCGTGGCCCTGCTGGGCCGCTCGGGACCGGTGGGCATCGTGCTGGCCGGCCTGCTGTTCGCGGGCCTGTCCACCGGAGGCCGCTTCATGGAATCCAACCAGGGCGTCCCGCTGGACCTGGTGCAGGTGATCCAGGTGCTGGTGGTGCTGTTCATCGCGGCTCCGCCGCTGGTGCGCACCCTGATCGGTCTGCGTCGCATCGATCACCCCGGAGCGAGCACCCGGCTAAGCGGTGCCGGCCGCGGGAACACAGCCGAGCAGAAGGCCGCCGTCGCCTCCGGTGCCGCGGGGACCGCCGCCGCCACGTCGGACGCGGCCGCCACCGGCGCAGCCGGCTCGGGGACCGCCAAGACCGGCTCGGGGGCGACAGGCTCGGGCACGCCCGATGCGACCGCTGCCGACCCCACGGGGACCTCCCCACCGGACCCGGCAGGGGACGGGCCGGCACCCGCAGGCGACGCGTCCGAAGACCGCACCGACGAGCAGGAGGAGGAGCGATGAGCACGACCCCCGTCGTCGCCACGGACGGCTCCGCCAGCGCCAGGACCCTCGACGACACCCGCCCCTCGAGCTGGTGGCACCTGCCGGTGACCACCACCGTGATGGGGCTGCTCGCACTGGCCGTGTTCGGCCTGCGCGGGATCCCCGGGGTCGAGTCCGCGTACGTCGTGGTCCACGGCAGCGACATGAACCCCTTCGGGCTCATCCCCGAGCAGATCGTCCTGCCCTCGAAGGCCGGCTCGATCGGGCTGTCCGTGATCGCACTGCTCGCCTCCGCCGCGCTGTGGGTGCTCCAGGCCCGCGTGGCCCGCCCGGCGGCCCGCGTCCGCCTCACCCTGATCGCCGTGTTCGCGGTGGCCTGGATCCTGGCGTTCCTGACCTGGGTGATCTCACAGCGCACCCTCGACGTGACCACGCTGCTGCAGGGCACCATCGTGCTCGCGGTCCCGCTGGCCTTCGGTGCGCTGTCCGGGGTGCTCTCCGAACGCTCGGGCGTCATCAACATCGCGATCGAGGGACAGCTGCTGTTCGGTGCCTTCGGCGCCACCCTGGTCGGCTCGATCACCGGCAGCGTCTGGATCGGCCTGCTGGCCGCCCCGATCGTGGCCATGTTCATGGGTGCTCTGCTGGCCATGTTCGCGGTCGGCTACCACGTCCAGCAGATCATCGTCGGCGTGGTGCTGAACGTGCTCGCCATCGGACTCACCTCGTTCTTCTTCGGCTCCGTGATGAGCGACAACCCCGGGCTGTTCAACGCCCCGATGCGCCTGCCCACGCTGCGGATCCCGGTGCTGGCCGATCTCCCGCTGGTCGGCGCCGCGCTGTTCGAGCAGAACCTCCTCGTCTACCTGATGTGGATCATCGTCGCCCTGCTGACGATCGCCCTGTTCCGCACGCGCTGGGGTCTGCGGGTGCGCGCCGTCGGCGAGCACCCGAAGGCCGCGGACACCGTCGGCATCGCGGTGAACCTCACCCGCTGGAAGAACGTGCTGCTGGGCTCGGCCGTGGCCGGCCTCGGCGGTGCGACGCTGACCATCGGCACCGGGGTCGCCTTCGGCGAGGAGATGTCCGCCGGCAAGGGCTACATCGCCCTGGCCGCGATGATCCTGGGCCGCTACCACCCCATCGGCGCCCTGCTGGCGGCGCTCACCTTCGCCTTCGCGGACTCGCTCCAGCTGCGGCTGGGCACCATGTCCGCCGCGGAGGGAGGGGTCAGCATCCCCGGCGACTTCCTGCTGATGCTGCCGTACGTCGTCGCCCTGTTCGCCGTGGCCGGTGTGGTGGGCCGGGTACGGGTACCGGCCGCCAACGGCCAGCCGTACATCAAGCAGTGAGACCGGCCCCGCGCGGTCGCAGCAGCGACCCGCAGCCAGAGCAGGAGGGATCAGAGCATGAGCGAGACGCCGCAGCATGAGGTGACCGGGACCGAGCCCGCGTTCGAGGTCCTGCTCGCCGCGGCCCGCGAGATCGCCGAGCGCGCGTACACCCCGTACTCGCGCTTCCGGGTGGGGGCGGCCGGGTATGCCGAGGACGGCCGTCTGGTGCGCGGATGCAACGTCGAGAACGCCGGCTACGGCGTCACCCTGTGTGCCGAGTGCGGGCTGATCAGCGAGCTGATCGCCGGCGGTGGTGGGCGCCTGCGCCGTTTCGTGTGCGTGGGTGGCGGTGAGCAGCTCGCCCGCGAGGAGCGCGGTGTGGTCATGCCCTGCGGCCGCTGCCGGCAGCTGCTCTCCGAGCACGCGGCGCCGGATCTCCTGATCCTCACCCCCGAGGGGCCCCGCACGATGGCCGAGGTGCTGCCGCAGGCCTTCGGCCCCGCCGACCTCCACCCCTGAGCCGCCGCACCCCGGCCCCAGACCACCGGCACCGACCGCAGCGCGGCGGGACCGGCACCCCACACCCGATCCCGAGGAGCACCTCATGACCGACACCCCCGCAGACCCCGCCGTCGAACCCTTCGACGTCGTCGACGTCATCCGCACCAAGCGCGACGGCGGCCGCCTGCCCGCAGAGCAGATCGACTGGGTGATCGACGCCTACACCCGCGGCGTCGTCGCCGAGCAGCAGATGGCGGCCCTCGCCATGGCGATCTTCCTGCGCGGCATGGAACGCCCCGAGATCGCACGCTGGACCCACGCGATGATCGACAGCGGTGAACGGATGGACTTCTCCGCGCTCTCCAAGCCCACCACCGACAAGCACTCCACCGGTGGGGTGGGCGACAAGATCACCCTGCCGCTGGCACCGCTGGTCGCGAGCTTCGGCGTGGCGGTCCCGCAGCTGTCCGGTCGCGGGCTCGGCCACACCGGCGGCACCCTCGACAAGCTCGAGGCGATCCCGGGCTGGCGCGCCGATCTCAGCAACGCGGAGATGATGGCGCAGCTCGAGAGCGCGGGTGCCGTGATCTGCGCGGCCGGCTCCGGCCTCGCCCCGGCGGACAAGAAGCTCTACGCCCTGCGCGACATCACCGGCACCGTCGAGGCGATCCCGCTGATCGCCTCCTCGATCATGTCCAAGAAGATCGCCGAGGGCACCGCCGCGCTCACGCTCGACGTCAAGACCGGTGCCGGCGCCTTCATGCGCGACGAGGCCGACGCTCGCGAGCTCGCCCGCACCATGGTCGAGCTCGGCACGGATGCGGGCGTGCACACCGTGGCCCTGCTGACCGACATGTCCGCGCCGCTGGGACGCACCGCCGGCAACGGCCTCGAGGTGCGCGAATCGCTCGAGGTGCTCGCCGGTGGCGGGCCGGCCGACGTGGTCGAGCTGACCTGCGCCCTGGCCAGGGAGATGCTCGAGGCCGCCGGGGTGCGCGACGCCGATGTCGAGACCGCGCTCGCCGATGGCCGCGCCATGGACTCCTGGCGCGCGATGATCTCGGCCCAGGGCGGGGACGTGGACGCCCCGCTGCCCCTCGCGCAGCATGTCGAGGAGCTTCGCGCCACCGAGGACGGCGTGGTGACCGGCCTGGACGCGATGGGCGTCGGAGTGGCCGCCTGGCGGCTCGGCGCCGGCCGCTCCCGGCCCGGCGAGGCGGTGCAGGCCGCCGCCGGGGTCGAGATCGAGGCCCACATCGGCGACGAGGTGAGGGCCGGGGACGTGCTCGCCCGCCTGCACACCGACACCGCCGATCGCATGCCCCGCGCACTCGAGTCGATCACCGGGTCCTGGACCCTTGCGGCCCCCGGCACCACGGTCCCGGAGCGCAGGATCGTGAAGGACCGCATCGCCTGAGCGCACGGACCGCCGCGGTGGGCGGCCACGGCGCCGCAGCGCTCAGCCGCGGCGGCGCAGCGCGGGCAGGATGTGCTGGACCATCAGCGGCGCCAATCGGCCGGTGCCGCTCGGTGGGGAGTCCGCGGTGACCGGGATCCACTGGTGGTCGGCCAGCTCGGCCCGCACCTGCAGCGGGGAGGGCAGCGGGGCGCGGGTGGTGAAGACGCTCGAGCGCACCACGGTGCCGGGCTCGTTCGCCGCCACCGCCTCGAACTCGCCGAGCTCCTCGAGGTCCGTGGCCTCCAGCACCGCGCCCAGCTCCTCCTCGACCTCGCGCAGCGCCGCCTCCCGGGCGGTCTCCCCGGGATCCAGCTTCCCGCCCACCTGCATCCACGAGCCGGTGCCGTGCTTGCGCACGCACAGCAGCTCGGTGCGGTGAGCGGCCCCGGCGGGGGCCGCGCGGAGGAAGCACACCGCCGCGATCCGCAGCTGGCTCGAGGGCCCGCCCAGGGCGCGGCAGCGCGACTCCGCCTCGGCGAGCTGGACGAGCTCGCGCAGACGGCGCACCGCCGCGTGCAGGCCGTAGGGGCGCAGCCCGGACCGTTTCCAGCGGGCCATGTCCCGTTCCTGCTGGCGGGCCAGCGCCGTGCCGCGCCGCAGGAGGATCGGGACCGACTTGCGGTGCTCACGCAGATCGCGCAGCAACCGCAGGGTGAACACCACCGGCACCGGCCGGTCCAGCACGATCGCCTCGGCGAGCAGCCCGGCCGCCCTCAGCGGTGCGATCAGCTCACCGGCGAAGATGCCCTCGGCGATGAACAGGGGAGCGTCCCCGATCGCGAGCTGAGCGGTGCCGGTGCGCCGGGACCGCGCGATCGAGTAGGTGGGGATCTCGGCGGCGCCGTCGTGGGCGAGCGCGGTGAGCGCGGCCAACGCCGCGCCCTCGTCCCAGCTGGCGGGCAGGTCCCAGTCCGGGATGCCGAAGCGGCGCGGCAACGAGGGATCGTCGCCCTCGCGGTAGAAGTCGTCGAGATTCAGCGCGGGCACCCCGGAGCGGCGCGCGACCATCCCCTTGCCGCTCCCGGAGGGACCGGTCAGCAGGACGATCCGGCGCGGGGGCCGGGAGTGCGTTGGGGGCTCGGTCACGACCGTCCAGTCTAAGGCAGAGCGGTCCCAGCCCGAACTCGACGGGCTGAGCTCCTACCGCTCGTTCCTCGCAGTACGTCGCTCAGCTCGGGCTTGACGGGCTGAGCTCCTACCGCTCGTTCCTCGCAGTACGTCGCTCAGCCGATCCTGAGCACGACCTTGCTGCTGGTGGGATCGGACACCTGGGTGGTGAAGGCCGCCGCGGCGTCCTCGAGGGCGAGCTCGTGGCTGATGACATGCTCGGCGAGGTCGTCCCGGGCCAGCAGCTCCACCGCGTCCTCGATCTCGGCGACGAAGCGGTAGGTGCCGCGGTAGTCGATCTCCTTGGAGACGATCGGTCCCAGGGACACCGAGATCGGGGTGGGCGGGAGGTTCCCCACCTGCACGACCACAGAGGCGCGCGAGATCGAGCGCAGGATCGTGTCCAGGGAGGCCGGGGCGCCGGAGGCCTCGAAGGCCACGGTGATGGAGGGAGCCATGTCCTCCGCGCTGTCGAGCGCTTCGTCGGCGCCCGCCGCCAGGGCCCGCTCACGGGCCGGGGCCGCGAGGTCCACAGCGGTGACGCGGGCGGCGCCGGCGGCCCGGGCGGCGATGATCACCAGCAGGCCGATGGGTCCGCAGCCGGCCACCAGCACGTGCGCGCCGCGGACGTCCCCGGCCCGGCGTATCGCGTGCATCGCCACCCCCAGGGGCTCGGCGAGCACGGCGCGGCGGGTGTCCAGCCCCGGGGGCAGGGGCACCACCTGGGCGGCGTCGACCGTGATCAGCTCGGCGAAGCCGCCGTCGGTGTGGGGGTCCTGGGCGGCGGAGCCGAGGTAGGTCAGCTGGGGGTGGAGGTTGTCGCGGCCGGCCAGGCGCGCCGGCAACGGACCCGTGGTGCGGGCCGGGTGCACGGTGACCGGCAGGCCCTCGGCCAGCCCGCTCACGTCCTCACCCACGGCCTGCACCCGGCCCGAGACCTCATGGCCGAGCACGAAGGGGTGGGCCATCACCGCGGTGCCGGAGATCCCTCGGCGCCAGTAGGCGATATCGGAGCCGCAGATGCCGCCCCATTCGACGCGGATCTGCACCTGGTCGGGGCCGGGGTCGGGAGCAGGACGGTCGACGATGCGGAGGTCCTGGACGCCGTGGATCTCGAGTGCGCGCATGGGATGGCCTTTCGGTGCGGGGGACGGGTCGGTCAGGGGGCGGTGGCGAAGCTCTCCACCGCATGCATGTGGTGCTCCATCACCGCTGCGGCGGTGTCGGGGTCGCCGGCGAGGATCGCGTCGATGATCCGCAGGTGCTCGGTGTGCTCCGCACCGACCAGCCCGTGCAGGTCACGCTCGGCACGGACGTCCTGCATGGCGCGGAACAGGGGGACGCGCACCGCCTCGAGCAGTCCGTGCAGTGCGCGGTTGCCGCTGAGCAGGGCGATCTGCTGATGCAGCTGCAGGTCCAGCTGCGGGTACAGCACGGAGTCCTGCAGCGCGGCATCGAGCCGCGTGCGCAGGTCCTGCAGCCGCTGCCTCCCGCCGGGGGGCTCCGCACCGTCGCCGGCGAAGCCGTCTGCGGCACGGCGGGCGGCGCGCACCTCGAGGGGAACACGGACGTCCATGAGGGTGGTGAAGCTGTTGCTGCGGGATTCGTCGATCGCGCGGGCGAGGTAGAACCGCACCAGGGACGAGTCGAGCGGGCGGACGGTCGCGCTGCGCCCGTTGCTGACCGCGATGATGCCCAGGGCCGCCAGCGCGCTGAGCGCCTCCCGGACCACGGTGCGGGAGACGCCGAAGCGCTCGGCGAGAGCGCCGGTCGAGGGCAGCGGGTCCCCGGCTGACAGGCCGTCCTGGTCGATCAGCCCCAGCACCGCGTCACGGGCGCGATCGGCCAGGGAGTCGCGCTCGAGCGTGCCGTGCGCCTCCTCGGCAGCGGGGGCGGAGAGGTGCTTGCGGGCGGTGGCGTCGAGATCTTCCATGGAACAGCTCCTGACAGGTGAGTCCCGGGCCCGGGGCGCGGGTGCCGAGGGGGTCAGAACGAGTTGATCAGACCATAGATGCCGACGAAGGCGATCGCGATGGCCGAGAGCCACAGCAGCACGATGGTGGGCGCGCCGTCCCGGATCCGCGGATCCGTCTGCGTGGAGGACAGGTACAGCGTGGCCACGGCGACGCCGATGAGGTAGATCGCGTTGAGGATGCCCGCGATGATCACCAGCGCCAGCGGCGAGGAGACGGCTGTGCCGAGGATTCCCCAGACGATCGGCAGAATGATCATGATGATCCGCTGCCAGCGGATCCGCGAGTGCTGATCGTTCCAGTCGTAGGCGCCGAAGATCGCCAGGCTGTGGCCCACCTGCCGGCCGAGGCTCGGCACATTGGCGATGATCGTCTTGAACAGGGCCAGGCCCGCCCCGACGAGGAACAGCGCGCCGCCCCAGCGACCGACGGCCGAATCGAAGATCGAGGAGATGGTGAGCATGACGTCGTTGCCCTCGGGGATCAGGCCCTGGGGGTGGAGCACGGCGGCGCCGAGGATGTAGAAGGCGGCGGTGGAGACGGTGTAGATGACCCAGGAGACCCAGGCATCGACCTTCATCACCGAGATCCAGCCACGGGCCCGGGCGACCCAGTCCTCGGAACCGTCGTTCGGACCGGTCCAGGCGGCGTAGCCCTTCTCGACGACCCAGTAGGTGTAGGCGGTGGTCTCTCCGGCGCCCACGCCGGTCATGCCGAACATCGCCAGGGCGACGCCGAAGGCGCCGGCCGCGATCTGGAAGCGCATCCCCTCGCCGAGGTCGCCGAGGCTCCACGCGAACTCGGTGCCGCCCAGGAGGAACACCATGGTGATCGCGAAGGCGGTCACCAGCAGCACCAGCACGGTGGAGATGTTCTCGACGACGGCGTACCGGTTCGCGGCGTGGATCGCGATCGCGATGGCCACCAGGATCCCCACCCACACGCCGATCGAGAGCAGCGAGTAGGGGTCCGGGCCGATCGGGAACAGGGTGCTGAAGGCGAAGGCGGACGCGCTGATCACGCCCGCCTGGCCGATGAAGAACTGCAGGAACATCAGCAGCACCAGCCAGGAGATCCAGCCGCGGCCGGCGATCTTCGGGGGCACGTCCCTGTATCCGTCCAGTGCCACGCGGCCGGTGGAGATCGACCAGCGGGCCAGCTCGATCTGCACCCACACCTTGAGGAAGGTCGAGACCAGCACGAGCCACAGCAGCATGAACCCGACCTGCGCGCCCAGGGCGGTCGCGGTGAGGAGCTCGCCGGAACCGACCACGGCCGCGGAGGTGATCATGCCCGGGCCCAGGAAGCGGAGCTTCCCGGCCAGCTTGCGGGGCGGTTCGGTGATCTGCGAGCCGTCGATCACGTAGGGATCGACATCGGCGCCGAGCGTGGTGAGGCGCGGCGGGCTCATGGTCTCGGTGGCATTCGACGGTGGTGTGGACGTCGGCATTGACGGGTCTCCTCGGGGCCTGGACAGGATGGGGACGCATCGCGCGGCCAGCGAGCCACGACGCATCGATCCGGCACAACCTATCAGACAGGTAGGCAGGTTGGGGAGGGAGGGTGATAGCAGTCGTGACCCGATCGAGGCCGGTGCGGATGCGCCGGGGCAGGTGCGTCTGCCAGGATCTCCCCATGACCACTCTCGATCGCGACCAGCTCGCCGCCCTCATCGACCACACCCTGCTCAAGCCCGAGGCCACCGTCGCGGACGTCACCGCGCTGCTGCGCGAGGCCGAGGAGCTGGGCACCTACTCCGTCTGCATCTCGCCCTCGATGCTCCCCGTGCAGACCACGGTCAACGTCGCGACGGTGTGCGGCTTCCCCTCGGGCCAGCACTCCCCGGAGGCCAAGGCCTTCGAGGCCCGCGAGGCGGTGGACAAGGGCGCCGACGAGGTGGACATGGTGCTGAACGTGGGCCTGGCCCGCGCCGGTGAGTACGACGCCGTCGAGCACGAGATCCGGGCGGTGCGGGACGTGACCAAGGCCCCTGCCGTGCTCAAGGTGATCATCGAGTCCGCGGCGCTCACCGATGAGCAGATCGTCGCCGTCTGCGAAGCGGCCGAGCGGGCCGGCGCCGATTTCGTGAAGACCTCCACCGGCTTCCACCCCGCCGGGGGCGCGAGCGAGCATGCCGTCGCCCTGATGCGCAGGACCGTCGGTGACCGTCTGGGCGTCAAGGCCTCCGGCGGGATCCGCACCCGCGAGGCCGCCGAGGCGATGGTCGCCGCGGGCGCCAGCCGCCTGGGGCTGTCATCCTCGCGGGCGATCCTCGAGGGCGGTGCGGGCTCGGGGTACTGAGCCGGCGCGCGGCGCCGCGGGACTCAGTCCGCGCCGAGCACCTGGCGCAGCTCGTCCTTCAGCGTCTCCAGCCGCTCCTCGGCTCGGCGCCGGAGGGCTCCCGTCTCTGCGACGGTGGCTCCTGCGGGGACGTCGGTGACGACTTCGAGGTAGCACTTCAGCTTCGGCTCGGTGCCCGAGGGGCGCACCACCACCCGGGTGTCGTCCTCGCTGCGCAGCAGCATCCCCTCGGTCGGCGGCAGCCCGGTGGTCGCCACCGATCCCTGGGAGAGGTCCTGGTTCGTGACCACCGGTGAGCCCAGCAGCGCCGCGGGCGGTGCCGCCCGCAGTCGTTCCATCATCGCGCCGATCAGGGGCAGGTCCTCGACCCGGATCGACAGCTGCGCGGTCGAGAACAGGCCGTGCTCGGCAGCGAGCTCGTCGAGCCGACCGCTCAGCGTCGTGCCCTCGGCCCTCGCCAGTGCCGCCATCTCGGCCACCATGAGCGCCGCAGACAGGCCGTCCTTGTCGCGCACCACCTCCGGCAGCACGCAGTAGCCGATGGCCTCCTCATAGCCGAAGGCGATCCGCGGGGCGCGGGTGATCCACTTGAACCCGGTCAGGGTGGCCGCGGCCTCCAGACCGGCGCTCTCGGCGATCGCATCCAGCCAGCGGCTGGAGACGATCGAGCGGGCCAGGACACCCCGGTAGCCGTGCCGACGCACCAGATGGTCGCCCAGCAGCACGCCCAGCTCGTCACCGGTGAGCATCCGCCAGTCGCCGCGGTGCGGATCCAGCACCGCCGCCGCGCAGCGATCCGCATCGGGATCGTTGGCGATCACCACATCGGCCTCGAGGGTGCGGGCGAGCTCGAGTGCGAGGTCGATCGCGCCGGGCTCCTCAGGATTAGGGAAGGCGACGGTGGGGAAGTCGGGATCGGGATCCGCCTGCTTCGCGACCGGGTGCACCTCGGTGAACCCGGTGCGGTGGAAGGCCGCCAGCGCCGTCTCCGTGCCCACCCCGTGCATCGCGGTGTGCACGATCCGCACCTCGCGCGGGCCCTCCGGGTCCGGCAGAGCGCTGATCGCGGCGAGGTAGTCCTCGCGCAGCTGCTCGCCCAGCAGCTCCACTCCGGAGTCCGCGAGCGGGATCTCGCGCACCGGGCCGACGGCCGCGATGCGGGCCGCGATCTGCGCGTCCGACGGCGGCACGATCTGCACCCCGCGCCCCTCGGGCTCCGCGGCGCGACCGCCCAGGTAGACCTTGTAGCCGTTGTCCGCCGGTGGATTGTGGGAGGCGGTCACCACGATGCCGGCGTCCGCGTCGAGGTGCCGCACCGCGTAGGCGACCAGGGGAGTGGGGCCGCAGCGTTCGAACAGCTGCACCTGGCAGCCGGCGGCCGCCATGATCTCCGCCGAGCGCCGGGCGAAGGCGTGGGAGTTGTACCGGGCGTCGTAGCCGATGACCACCCGCGGCCGGTCCAGGTCCAGGTCCTCCCGCAGGTGGTCGGCCAGGCCGCGGGCGGCACGGGAGACCACGGCGAGGTTCATCCGGTTCGGGCCGGGAGCCATCGCCCCGCGCAGTCCCGCGGTGCCGAACTGCAGGTCGGCGGAGAAGGCATCGGCGAGCTCGTCCTGCGCCGCGGAGCTGCCGGCAGCGGCCTGCTCGAGCAGGCTCTCCAGTGCTGCCCGGGTCGCCGGATCGGGATCGTCCCTCAGCCAGGTCTCGGCGCGCGAGCGCAGTGCGCTGTCCACGCTCATGCCGAGGCCCCCGTCGCGGTGCTCCCGGCCGGCTGGCCGTCGGTGATCCGGCGGACGGTCTCGGCCAGCAGGCGGGAGATCCGAGGGCCTGCCTCCCGGCCGGCCTCGAGCACCTCCTGATGGCTCAGCGCGTCCCCGCTGATGCCGGCGGCGAGGTTGGTCACCAGCGAGATGCCCAGCAGGTCCATCCCGGCTTCGCGGGCCGCGATCGCCTCGAGCGCGGTGGACATGCCCACCAGATCGGCCCCGAGCACCTTCGCCATCTGCACCTCGGCGGGGGTCTCGTAGCTCGGGCCCGAGAACTGCATGTACACGCCCTCGTCGAGGCCGGCGTCGACCTCGAGCGCGAGCGCGCGCAGCGCCGGGGTGTAGAGATCGGTGAGATCCACGAAGTTGGCACCGACCAGCGGGGTGGCGCCGGTGAAGTTGATCTGGTCACGGATCAGCACCGGGGTGCCGGGAGCCCAGGAGGGGTCGATCCCGCCGCAGCCGTTGGTCAGCACCATGGTGCGCGCCCCGGTCGCGGCGGCGGTGCGCACCCCGTGGACGGTGGCGTCCACGCCGGCGCCCTCGTAGAAGTGCGTGCGGGCGCCCAGCACCAGGGCGCGGGCGCCGGTGCCCTCCACCCGGATCGAGCGCAGGGTGCCGACGTGGCCGGCGACCGCGGGCGGTCGGAATCCGGGGATCGTGGTGGCGTCGGCCTGCCAGACGGTCTCCCCGAGCAGATCGGCGGCGCCGGACCAGCCCGAGCCGAGCACCAGGGCGAGGTCGTGGTCGGGGACACCGCTGGCCTCGGCGATGGCGGCGGCGGCCTCGCGGGCGAGCGGGTACGGGTCGGGAACGGAAGAAGTCATGGACCGAAGGTAGCGCAGACGGGCCGAGCGTAGTCCGGGAACGGTGCCGTGCCGTGCAGTCTTTGCCACAATGGCAGCGTGACCGATCCCAGTACAGCCCTGCCCTCGGACCCCCATCGACTCCCCCGCGCCGGGGACCGCGCCCGCGTGGTGATCATCGGCGGCGGCCCGGGAGGGTACGAGGCCGCACTGACCGCCGCGCGTGACGGCGCGGAGACCGTGCTGATCGAGGAGCGCGGCATCGGTGGCGCCGCGGTGCTCACCGACGTGGTGCCCTCCAAGACCCTCATCGCCACCGCCGACGTGCTCGACCTGGTCGGCGGTTCGCAGCAGCTCGGCATCCGCGACGCCGACAACGGCGCCGCCCCCACCGCCCACTCCCTGAACGTCGACCTCGCCGCCGTGAACCTCCGGGTGCGCGAGCTCGCCACGGCCCAGTCCGCGGACATCCGCTCGAGCCTGGTCGCCGCCGGCGTGCAGGTCATCGACGGGACGGGACGCCTGGACGGGCCGGACCGGGTCGAGGTGCTCGACGGGGCCGGCGAGCGGGTGGCGAGCCTCGAGGCCGATGTGATCCTGCTGGCCGTCGGTGCCCGCCCCCGGGAGCTGGACAGCGCCCCCTGTGACGGCGAGCGGATCCTGAACTGGACCCAGCTGTACGAGCTGGACCGCCTGCCCGAGCACCTCATCGTGGTCGGCTCCGGCGTGACCGGCGCCGAGTTCGCCAGCGCCTACCGGGCGCTGGGCAGCGAGGTCACCCTGGTCTCCTCCCGGGAGAAGGTGCTGCCCGGCACCGATGCGGACGCCGCCGACGTGCTCGAGGACGCCTTCGCCCGTCGTGGCGTCACCGTGCGCTCCCGCTCCCGCGCCGCCACCGCGCGCCGCACCGAGCACGGGGTGGTGGTGACTCTCACCACGGGTGAGGAGATCATCGGCAGTCATGTGCTGGTGGCCATCGGGGGGATCCCCTGGACCGCCGATCTCGGGCTTTGGACCGCCGGGGTGAGAGTCGCGGACTCCGGCCACATCGAGACCGACCGCGTCTCCCGCACCTCCGTGCGGGGCATCTACGCCGCGGGGGACTGCAGCGGGGTGCACCCGCTCGCCTCGGTGGCGGCGATGCAGGGACGGATCGCCATGCACCACGCACTGGGCGACGCCGTCTCCCCACTGCTCTCGACCCAGGTCTCCTCCGCGATCTTCACCAGCCCGGAGATCGCCGTGGTCGGCGTCAGCGAGCAGGAGGTCCTCGACGGTGAGGTCTCGGGCGAGGTCCTGGTGCTGGGGCTGGACCGGAACCCGCGCGCGAAGATGCAGGGGATCACCGAGGGCTTCGTGAAGCTCATCGTGGCCCCCGGCTCCCACACCGTGATCGGCGCCGTGGTGGTGGCACCGCGAGCCAGTGAACTGATCCTGCCGTGCACCCTCGCGGTCGCGCACCGGCTCACCGCCGAGCAGCTCGCCGGCACCTTCACCATCTACCCCTCGCTCACCGGCTCCCTGGCCGAGGTGGCGAGGCAGCGGGTGCTCGCGCCGAAGGTCTGAGCCGGCCCGCCAGGTCCCGTACCCCGTGCTCCGCATCCGGGGCTCCCGGCCGGGATCGTCAGATTCCGTACCATCGCAGGCTGCGAAGTGGTTCGGAATCTGACGATCCCGTCGCGCACCTAGTCCTCGATCGAGCAGAGGACGGCGCCGGCGGAGACAGTGGCCCCGAGCTCGGCGCTGATGCCCGTGACGATCCCGGAGCGGTGCGCGGTGATCGGCTGCTCCATCTTCATCGCCTCGAGGACGACCAGCAGATCGCCGTCGGCCACCGACTGGCCCTCCTCGGCGACCACCTTGACGATGGTTCCCTGCATCGGGGCGGAGACGCTGCTGCCGCCGCCGGCGACCTCCCCGGCCGCCCGGTGCTGGCGCTTGCGGCGCTGCCGCACCGCGGCCTGGGGCGCGCGCAGCGAGGCGGGCAGACTGATCTCCACCCGTCGGCCGTCCACCTCGACCACCACGGCCTCACGGTCCTCGGTCTCCTCGGGCTGGCTCGGCAGCGGCGCGGCCGGCAGAGCGTTGTCGAACTCGGACTCGATCCAGGTGGTGTGCACGGAGAAGGCCTGCTCGGGATCCTCCGGCGCGAAAGCCGGGTCCTCGACCACCGTGCGGTGGAAGGGCAGGACCGTCGGGATCCCTTCGATGTGGAACTCGGCCAGAGCCCGGCGGGAGCGCTCGAGGGCCTCGTGGCGGGTGGTGCCGGTGACGATGAGCTTGGCCAGCATCGAGTCGAAGGCGCCGGAGACCTCGTCGCCCGCGCGCACCCCGGAGTCGATGCGCACGCCCGGCCCCGAGGGCACGTCGTAGCGCTGGATCTTCCCGGGAGCGGGCATGAAACCGCGGCCCGGGTCCTCGCCGTTGATGCGGAACTCGAAGGAGTGGCCACGGGAGATCGGGTCCTCGGTGCTGATGGACTCGCCGGCGGCGATGCGCAGCTGCTCGCGCACCAGGTCCACGCCGGCGACCTCCTCCGTCACCGGATGCTCGACCTGGAGACGGGTGTTGACCTCGAGGAAGGAGATGGTGCCGTCCTTGCCGACCAGGAACTCGCAGGTGCCGGCGCCGACGTACCCGGCCTCGCGCATGATCGCCTTCGAGGAGCTGATCAGCTGCGCGTTCTGCTGGGCGGAGAGAAAGGGCGCGGGCGCCTCCTCGACCAGCTTCTGGTGGCGGCGCTGCAGCGAGCAGTCGCGGGTGGAGACCACCTGGACGTTGCCGTGCCGGTCCGCGAGGCACTGGGTCTCGACGTGGCGGGGGGAGTCCAGGAAGCGCTCCACGAAGCACTCGCCGCGGCCGAAGGCGGCGACGGCCTCGCGCACCGCGGAATCGAACAGCTCGCGGACCTCGGACTCCTCACGGGCCACCTTCAGGCCGCGGCCGCCGCCGCCGAAGGCCGCCTTGATGGCGATCGGCAGGCCGTGCTCGCGGGCGAAGTCCACGACCTCGTCGGAGCTCTTGACCGGGTCCTTGGTGCCGGCGACCAGGGGCGCACCGGCCTTCTGGGCGATGTGACGGGCGGAGACCTTGTCGCCGAGCTTCTCGATCGCCGCCGGCGGCGGACCGATCCAGGTCAGTCCCGCATCGATGACGGCCTGGGCGAAGTCCGCGCGTTCGGAGAGGAACCCGTAGCCGGGATGGATCGCGTCGGCCCCCGAGCGGTGGGCGATGTCGAGGATCTTGTCCACCACGAGGTAGGAGCTGGCGGCGGTGGTGCCTCCGAGGGCGTAGGCCTCGTCGGCGATCTGCGTGTGCAGCGCATCGCGGTCCGGGTCGGCGTAGACCGCGACGGAGCGGAGCCCGGCGTCGCGGCAGGCCCGTGCGATCCGCACCGCGATCTCTCCACGGTTGGCGATCAGCACCGTGGACAGGGGGCGGGGCTTGGAGGAGCGAGCGGGCATCGGCGAGGGGTCCTTCCGAGGGGGTCAGCAGAGGTCGAGTGTAGTACCGCGCGGGCTCAGCGGTCAGCAGGGTCCGAGGGGCCGGCGTCGACGGGGTCGGAGGAGGGGTCCTCCCACAGCTCGTGGACACCCAGGCCGATCTCCCCGAGCATCCGTCGCAGCAGGGGCAGGGAGAGGCCCACCACCGCATGGGGGTCGCCCTGGACGTGCTCGATGAAGGGCCCCCCGATCCCGTCGAGCGTGAAGCCCCCGGCGACGCCGAGCGGTTCCCCGGTGGCGACGTAGGCCCCGATCTCCTCGTCGGAGAGGTCGGCGAAGTGCAGCTCGCAGCTCGCCGTCGCGCCGAAGGTGGCGCCCGTGCCGCCGTCCTCCGGGTCCCGGTCGTCGACCAGCCAGTGCCCGGAGTGCAGGATCCCGGCGCGGCCGCGCATCGCCCGCCAGCGCTCGACGGCCCGCTCGGCGGTCAGCGGCTTCCCGATCACCTCGCCGTCCAGCTCGAGCATCGAGTCGCAGCCGAGCACCACGTAGCCGCCGTCGCTGCGGGCGGTCGCCGCGAGCGCCTTCTCCCGGGCGAGCAGCAGCACCTCGTCCGCGGCGGTCAGGGCAGTCTCGGGAGCGCCCGCGCCGACGGCCTCCGTCGCCGTGCGTGCCCGGGCGAGGATAGCCCCCTCGTCGAGGTCGACGGGCAGGGCAGAGTGCTCGATGCGCGCCGCGCGCAGGGTGGCGCGGCGACCCGCCGAGGCGGAGGCGAGCAGCAGCAGCGGATCGTGCCCGCCGGCACCGGCCACACCCTCGACGGGAGCGGGGGAGCTCGTCACAGCGCCTCCTTCACGACGGACAGCGGCAGGCTGCCGAGCTCCAGCGCCCGGCGATGGAAGTCGCGGACGGGGGTTCCGGCGGCCTCGGCATCCTGGCGCAGCTGCTCCCAGACCCGCTGGCCGATCTTGTAGGAGGGGGCCTGGCCCGGCCAGCCCAGGTAGCGGTGCAGCTCGAAGCGCTGCTCGGCCTCGGTCACGCCCCAGTGGGCGCTCATGAAGTCCCAGGCCTTCTCGACGCTCCAGGCGCCGCCGGCGGATCCGGCGAGCCCCTCGGGCATGGGCAGCTCGCAGTGCAGGCCGATGTCCAGCACCACGCGGCCCGCCCGCAGCCGCTGCGCATCGAGCATGCCCAGCCGGTCGCCGTCATCGCCGAGGTAGCCCAGCTGGTCCATCAGCCGCTCGGCGTACAGCGCCCAGCCCTCTCCGTGTCCGGAGACCCAGCACATCATCGCCCGCCACCGGTTCAGGGTGCTGGCCTGCAGGGTCTGCGTGCCCACCTGGAGGTGATGGCCGGGCACCCCTTCGTGGTAGACGGTCGTGGTCTCCGACCAGGTGTGGAACTCCGTGGTGCCGGACGGCACGTCCCACCACATCCGGCCCGGCCGGGTCAGGTCCTCGCTGGGGCCGGTGTAGTAGATGCCGCCGGAGCCGGTGCGGGCGATCCGGCACTCCAGGTGCCGCAGCGGCTCGGGGATGTCGAAGTGGGTGCCGGCGAGGTCCTCGATCGCGCGGTCGCTGAGGTCCTGCATCCAGGCGCGCAGCTCCTCGGTGCCGTGCAGCACTCGGGAGGGATCGGCGTTCAGCGCCTGCTTCGCGGCCTCGACCGAGCCGCCACCGCCGTTGCCGGCGCGCTGGTTGATCCGCGCGGCCACCTCCTCCTGCTCGGCGACCACCGAGCGTAGCTCCTGGATGCCCCAGGCATAGGTCTCGTCGATGTCGATCGTGCTGCCCAGGAAGGTGCGGGAGGCCAGCGCATAGGCGTCCCGGCCCACAGCGTCTCGCTCGGGGGCACGAGGGGCGAGGCGCTCGAGCTGGTCGGCGAGGTCGAGATAGCCCTGGGCCGCGGTGCGGGCGGCCTGCGCGACCCGCTCGCGCTGCGGGCCAGAGCCCACCGCGTCCCGGGCGAAGGCGGTGAAGAAGCCGTCCTCGGCGGCGTAGCCGCGGGCCTGCTCCGCGCCGAGCAGCAGCTGCCGCCGAGCGGAGAGCACGCCATGCTCGGCCGCCTCCTCCAGCGACTCTGCCCAGGTGCCGAGCGAACGCGGCAGCCCGCCCATCCGCTCGGCGATCACCTGCCAGTCCTCGGCGGTGTCGGTGGGCATCTGGTCGAGCGCATCGCGAGACTGCAGCGGCGAGGCGAGGTTGTTCACCGCGGCGATGTCGAGGCGCTGCTCGGCACGCTCGATCTCCAGGCCCAGACGTTCGGTGAGCGCGGCCCGGGTGACGGTGTCCACCGCGTCCTGGTCCGGGACCTCGGCGGCGCGGGCGAGCAGGGTGCGGGCCGCGGCGGTGCGCTCGGCGACCGCGGCGGGGGAGTAGTCGGTCACCTCGGCGTCGTGGCCGCTCACGCCCAGGGCGGTGGCGAGGAACGGATCCAGGCGGGCGCTGAGGTCGACGTACTGGTCGGCCAGGGTGTCCAGGGCGCTGGCGGGACGGGGCACGGAAGCGGCGGCCGACGGTGCAGGAGGGGTCTCGGGCATGCGGGGCAGTCTAGTGCGCGGCAGGCCGTGACCCGTGCGGCCTCGGAACGAGCCGGGGCGGGTCACGGCCTGCCGCCCGGGCGGTGTCCCGCTCAGCGGTCGGAGAACTGCCAGGCGGTGGGCGAGGGGCGGGAGCGCAGGCCGTGGGCGCGCGGATGGCAGTGCACGACGTCGTTCCACGCCCCCGCGCCGGCGCCTCGGCCCTCGGCGAGCAGGCGCTCCTCCGCCTCGAGCCGACTGGTCACGCTCATCGCGGAGACCACCACGGCGATGGCCGCGAGCTCGTCGACGCGCAGGTAGCCCTGCACCAGACGCACGTCGGCGGGGCGCAGGGCCGGTGCGCCCTCGGCGCCGTCGGCGTCCTCCGCGGCGGGGCCGGGGGACGGCTGGGCGCTCACAGCGGGATGTTTCCGTGCTTCTTGGTGGGCAGGGTGTCGCGCTTGGTGCGCAGGGCGCGCAGGGCGCGAGCCACCTCGAGCCGGGTCTCTGCGGGACGGATCACGCCATCGATCCAGCCCCGCTCGGCCGCGGTGTACGGGGTGGCGAACTGCTCCTCGTACTCGGCCTCGTACCGGGCGCGGGCGGCCGCCACGTCGCCGCCCTGCTCGGTGACCTCCTGGAGATCACCGCGGTGGAGGATGTTCACCGCGCCCTGCGAGCCCATCACCGCGATCTGTGCGGTGGGCCAGGCGAGGTTGATGTCCGCCCCCAGCTCCTTGGAGCCCATCACGATGTAGGCGCCGCCGTAGGCCTTGCGGGTGATGACGGTGATCAGCGGGACCGTCGCCTCCGCGTAGGCGTACAGCAGCTTCGCCCCGCGCCGGATGATGCCGCCGTACTCCTGGTCGGTGCCGGGCAGGAAGCCGGGCACGTCCACGAAGGTCAGCACCGGGATGTTGTTGGCGTCGCACAGGCGCACGAAGCGGGCCGCCTTCTCCGAGGCGTCGATGTCCAGGGTGCCGGCCAGGTGCGAGGGCTGGTTGGCGATGATGCCGACGCTGAAGCCCTCGACCCGGCCGAAGCCGACCAGGATGTTCTGCGCGAACAGCGGCTGGACCTCGAGGAACTCCTCGTCATCGAGCGTCGCGCGCAGCACCGAGAGCATGTCGTAGGGCTGATTCGGCGAGTCGGGCACCAGCGTGTCGAGCGCGGTGTCCGAGGCGGTGAGGTCCTCCTCGACCGGCGCCGGGAACGAGGGCGCCGGGCTCAGCGTGTTGGCCGGCAGATAGCTCAGCAGGTCCTTGACGTACTCGATGGCCTCGGCCTCGTCGGGAGCCATGTAGTGGGCGACCCCGGAGCGGGAGGAATGGGTGCGCGCCCCGCCGAGCTCCTCGAAGCCCACGTCCTCGCCGGTGACGGTGCGGATCACGTCCGGGCCGGTGATGAACATGTGCGAGGTCTTCTCGACCATCACGATGATGTCCGTCAGCGCCGGGGAGTACACGGCGCCACCGGCGGCCGGCCCCATGATGAGGGAGATCTGCGGGATCACCCCGGAGGCGCGGGTGTTGCGCTTGAAGATGCCGGCGAACATGGCCAGCGAGGCCACGCCCTCCTGGATGCGAGCGCCGCCGCCGTCGAGGATGCCGATGATCGGCACGCCCGTGCTCAGGGCGAGATCCTGGATCTTCTGGATCTTGCGACCGTGGGCCTCGCCGAGCGAACCGCCGAAGGCGGTGAAGTCCTGCGAGTACACGCAGACCTGACGGCCGTCGACGGTGCCGTAGCCGGTGATGATCCCGTCGCCGTCGGGGCGCTTGCGATCGATGCCGAAATTGCGGGCCTGGTGGCGCACGAAGCGATCGGTCTCCACGAAGGAGCCGTCGTCCAGCAGGTCGGAGATGCGTTCGCGGGCCGTCTTCTTGCCACGGGCGTGCTGCTTCTGCACCGCGATCTCATCAGCGGCGGAGACCGCGGCGGCATCGCGCTCGCGCAGGTCCTCGAGTCGCTGGGCGGTGGTGAGCGGCCGCGGGGCGTCGGTCACGGAGCCTCCTGCTGCGGCCTGCGAGGCCGCCATCTGTTCCGGCGGATGGTCACCGGGATACTACGCTACCCACGTCCGACGGCGACGGCAGGTCCTGCGGCCGAGCGTGCCGCCAGGGACGCGGAGCAGAGCGCTGGGCACGAGACCCGGCAGGGGCCGACGGGACTGGACGAGGGGGAGACATGAGGGAACGGATGGACACCGCGGCGCGAGGGCCGCTCGAGATCCTCCGCATGGACTCGGTCACCTCCACCCAGGACGAGGCCGCGCGCCGTGCCGCCGACGGGCAGCGGACGCCCTTCGCGCTCACCGCCCGGCACCAGAGCGGGGGGAGGGGACGGCTCGGCCGTTCCTTCGCCAGTCCCGACGGCTCGAGCCTCGCCCTCACCGTCGCTCACCGCAGCCGGCTCGCCGCCGACCGTCGCGGATGGTTCTCCCTGGCCGCCGGGGTCGCGGCGCTCACCGCCCTCGACCAGGTGCTGGGGACGGGCGGCGACGGGACTGCCCGGATCGGGCTGAAATGGCCCAATGATCTGCACACCGCGGACGGCCGCAAGCTCGGCGGGATCCTCGTCGAGGGCCGCGGCCCGGACCTCGTCCTGCTGGGCATCGGCATGAACCTGCGCGGGCCGGTCCTGCAGGTCGATGGGCGGGCCGTGCCCGGTGCGGCCTGGCTGCGCGGGGACGGCGGCGTGCGGCCGGGGGTCGACGGGGCCGCGGACGAGGCGCTGCGGGAGCGTCTCGAGTCCGCGCTGGCGGCAGCCCTGGTCCAGGAGCTCTCCCGACTGGAGTCCGCGGAGGGAGACGGGGTCTCGGCGGGCACCCACGCGCGCTACGCTATGACCTGCCTCACAGTGGGGCGTGCGGTGCGGGTCGACCCCCTGGGGGAGGCGGGCACGGGTGGAGCGCATCCGCCCGCTCTGCACGGCATCGCACGGATGATCGACGGGCAGGGTCGACTGGTGGTCGACCTCGCCGGAGGCGGCCGGACGGCCGTGGACATCGGTGATGTGCGGCATCTGCGACCGGACGAACCCGTTCGGTCCACGACACGCGATGCGTCGGCCATCGAGCAGGAGGAGCACGGTACGTGACCGGAGGCATGGAAGACCGGGACAGCACGGAGCCCGCGCGGGGCGCCTCGGCACAGGAGTCGCCGGCGCCGCGAGATGCTGTCCCGGTGGAGACTGCGGAGCTGCCCGATCTCTCGCCGGACGGCGCCGAGGCGGACTCCCTGGACGATCAGGAGATCCTCGACCTCAATCGCCGCTTCGCGGCCGTGCGTCGCAGCGTCGGCGCGCTGGAGAAGATCCTGCTGCAGGGGCCGCGCAAGTACTCCCGCCGCGATCTCGACCGGCAGCAGGGCATCCCGGAGCGACTCACCTCCGTCTACTGGCGGTCCCTCGGCTTCACACCGGTCGACGAGGACACCGTGGTGTTCACCGATGAGGATGCCCATGCGATCGGTGATCTGGCTGCGATCGTCGAGGAGGGCGTGATCAGCGAGCGCGCCTTCGCCAGCATCTCCCGCGGCATGGGCTTCCATATGGGGCGCCTGGCCATGTGGATCACCGAGGCGCTGGTGGATGAGGCGAAGTATGCCGACGGGCTCGACGACGCCCAGGCGCGTCAGCAGATGCTCGACTCCATCCCGGAGCTGCTGGAGACCTTCGAATCGCAGGTGATGTTCACCTTCCGCCGCCAGCTCGCCGCCTATGCCGCCCGCGCCGGCAGCGAGGTGCTGCACCGCGACACCGACGAGCTGTTCCCGCTGCAGCGCGCCATCGGCTTCGCCGACCTGGTCCAGTTCACCCGGATCGCCCAGGACCTGCCCGGCGCCGAGCTGGCCGACATGGTGGGCCGCTTCGAGTCCCTCAGCCGCGATGTCATCTCCGTCGGCGGCGGACGCGTGGTCAAGACGGTCGGTGACGAGATCATGTTCCTGGCCGACACGCCGGAGGACGGCGCCCAGATCGCCATCAGCCTCGCCGAGGCGATCACCGAATCCCCGGACCTCCCACCGATCAGAGTGGGCCTGGCCTGGGGATCGATGTTCTCCCGCTACGGGGACGTCTTCGGGCCGATCGTGAACCTCGCCGCCCGGATGGAGTCGGTCGCCCGGCCCGGCGTGGTCGTGGTCGACGCGGACACCAGCGCCGCGGTCGACCAGGCGCTGCCCGGCGGCTTCTCCTTCTCCGAGGGGGAGCAGGTCGAGCTCCACGGCATCGGGATGATCCATGTCCGGGAGATGCGGCGCGACCGCTCCGCGCCCCTGGACATGGGTCTGTGAGTGCGCCCGGTGACCTCGGAGATGTCCCTGACGTCGCTCGAGCTGTGATGATGGGGCCACGCCCGTCCGGACCTCGGTCCGGGCCAGACCCTGCTGGCATCGTCATAGGATGGACCGCGTGACACGACTGCTTCTCGTCGAGGACGACTCCGCCATCGCTGAACCGCTCTCCCGTGCGCTGGACCGGGAGGGGTACACCGTCACGCGCGCCTCCCGGGGGGTGGACGCGCTGGCGATCGCCGCCGGAGCGGAGTCGATCGACCTGGTCATCCTCGATCTCGGCCTGCCCGACCTGGATGGTCTCGAGGTCGCCCGGAGACTGCGCAAGGGCGGGCTGGAATGCCCGATCCTGATCCTCACCGCCCGGGCCGACGAGGTCGATGCGGTGGTGGGTCTCGATGCCGGTGCCGACGACTACGTCACCAAGCCCTTCCGCCTCGGGGAGCTGCAGGCTCGCATCCGCGCGCTGATGCGGCGCTCCCAGGCGATGGAGGAGTCCGGCGACAGCTTCGATGTCAACGGGGTGAGCCTGGACGTCGCCGCCCGCCGCGCCTACGCCGACGGCGAGGAGCTGAGCCTCTCCGCCAAGGAGTACGACCTGCTCACCGTCCTGGTGCGGGAATCCGGCAGCGTCGTCACCCGTGACGACCTGATGCGCGAGGTGTGGGGCGCGGAGTGGTGGGGCTCCACCAAGACCCTCGACATGCACGTCTCCTGGCTGCGCCGCAAGCTCGGCGACGACGCCACCGATCCGCGCCGGATCACCACGGTGAGGGGTGTGGGCTTCCGCTTCGAGACCGGCGCGGAGAGCTGACCCGTGCGGCAGCGCGTGCTGCAGGCCACCATCATCACCGTGCTGCTGGCGGTGCTCATGCTCGGCATCCCGCTGGGCTACTCCTGGCTCCAGCTGAACCGGCAGACGCTCAGCAACCAGGCGAACATGATCCTCGACCAGGTGCGGGTCGACACGGAGACCCGGCTCCAGGAGGGCGGCGAGATCGATGAGGCGCTGCTGCAGCGCCACGTGGACGCGCAGACGGATCTGAACGTCTCGGTCTCGGTCAGCTACGACGGCACCGAGTACACGGCCGGTGAGCCGCCCGGGGAGGGCGGCGTGACGACCAACACCAACGGGGCCTTCGGGCAGTCCGTCTCGGTGCACATCCCGGAGTCCGACGTGCGGGCCCACACCGCCAGCGCCTGGGTGCTGATCATCGTCGCCGGGCTGGCGGCGCTGTCGATCGGTGTCTCGGTGGCGCTGTGGCAGGCGCAGCGCATCTCGATGCCCCTGGCTCGGCTCAGCCGGCGCGCCGAGGAGATGGGATCAGGTCGCTCGCGCGGCCTCTGGCACGCCTCGGGCATCGCCGAGATCGACGACGTGGCCGAGGAGCTCGCCCGTTCCGGCGCGATGCTCAACGAGCGCCTCGAGGCGGAGAGCCGCCTCGCCTCCGATGCCTCCCATCAGCTGCGCACCCCGCTGACCGCCCTGTCGATGCGGCTGGACGAGATCCTGGCCGTCAGCTCCGAGGAATGGGTGCGTGAGGAGGCCCGCATCTCCCTCGAACAGATCGACCGCCTCACCGAGGTGGTCCACGATCTCATCAACGCCCCCCGTTCCTCCCAGCGCCGTACTCCAGGGGTGGTGGAGCTGCGCAGCGTGCTGACCCAGCAGAGCGAGGAGTGGTCCCCGGCCTATCGTCGGGCCGGCCGCGAGCTGCGGGTGCAGGTGCCGCGCTCCGCCGCGGTCTGGGGCTCGACCGGACCGCTCACCCAGGTCGTCGCCACCCTCATCGAGAACGCCCTCGCCCATGGCGGCGGACGGACCACGGTCAAGGTGCGCCGCAACGACCACTCGACCGTCGTCGAGGTCTCCGACGAGGGCGCCGGGATCGATGCGGAGCTCGGAGCCCAGATCTTCGAGCGGTCCGTCTCCGGGCGCAGCTCGAGCGGCACCGGCGTCGGCCTGGCGCTGGCCCGCACCCTGGTCGAGGACGACGGCGGCCGGCTCGAGCTGCTCATCGAGCAGCCGGCGACCTTCGGTGTGTTCCTGATCTCCGCCCCCGGCGACGAGAGCGGCCCGGGCGACGACGAGGACCTCAGGTCCGGGCGGCCGCACCGGGGCGGGCGCGAGACCCGGCCCGGGCGAGGCGGCCGGGCTCCCCGCGCCGGGCGCGCAGACATGTCCCCGAGCGGCGTCGCCGGCGCTCGCTCCGGCGGGGACGACCTCGACTCCCTGCCCCAGGGGTCCGTGGTGCGGCGCCGCCCGCGCTCGCGCGGCTGACCTCGTACACTGGCCGCCGTGCCCGAGATCCCGCCCCGCCCCGCCCCGTCCGCCGCCTCCGACGTCGCTGCCGGCGCCCGCAGCGCCCGCAGCATCGGCATCATCGGAGCCGGGCAGCTGGCGCGCATGATGCTCGGCCCCGCCATCGAGCTGGGTCTGACCACGCCCGTCCTGGCCACCGATCCGTCCGAATCCGCCGCGGACGTCGCCGCTCGCGTGCGCCGGGGCCGCCACGACGACGAGCAGGCCGTGCGCGCCCTCGCCGCCGAGGTCGAGGTGATCACCTTCGACCACGAGCACGTGCCCACCGCGATCCTCGAGCGTCTCGAGCAGGAGGGCGCCACGGCGGTGCACCCCGGGCCCGCGGCGCTCGTCCACGCCCAGGACAAGCTGGTCATGCGCGAACGGCTCACTGCGCTCGGCCACCCCTGCCCGCGCTGGTGGCGGATCGGCACCGCCGACGACGTCGCTGCGGCACTCACCGAGACGGACGGACGCCTCGTGATCAAGACCCCGCGCGGCGGCTACGACGCGCACGGAGTGCGGATCGTGGACGGCGCCGATCAGGCGGACGACTGGCTCGCCCAGCACGGAGAGCTGCTGGCGGAGGAGCTGGTGCCCTTCACCCGGGAGCTCTCCGCCCAGGTCGCGCGCCGGCCCGGGGGAGAGGCCGTCGCCTACCCGGTGGTGCAGTCCGTGCAGAAGGACGGGGTCTGCTATGAGGTGGTCGCCCCTGCCCCCGGTCTCGATGCCTCCGCCCAGCAGCGGATCCAGGGCCTCGCCCGCGCGATCGCCGAGGACCTGGGAGTCACCGGGATGCTCGCCGTGGAGCTGTTCGAGACGGCCGACGGCGAGGTGCTCGTCAACGAGCTCGCCATGCGCCCCCACAACACCGGCCACTGGTCCATGGACGGCGCCGTGACCGGCCAGTTCGAACAGCACCTGCGCGCCGTCGCCGATCTGCCGCTGGGATCGACCACCCCGCTCGCCCCGGTCTCGGTGATGGTGAACCTCCTCGGCGGCACCGCCGAGGACCTCGCCCCCGGCGCCGGCGCCGCGCTCGCCGCCGATCCGGAGCTGAAGCTCCACCTCTACGGCAAGTCCGTGCGGCCCGGGCGGAAGATCGGCCACGTCACCCTGCTCGGTGACGATGCCGAGGACTTGCTCGCCCGCGCCCATCGCGCCGAGCGGCTGCTCATCGACGGGCCCGGAGCGCCCGCCGGCCCCTGACCGGTCGCCCTCCCGCATCGCTGGCGACCCCACGATCCCCGCGCGACCTCACGATCGCGGACCCGACGACGAAGGACATCATGACGCAGCACTCCGGCACCGACACCACCCCCATCCCGCGGGTGGGCATCGTGATGGGCTCGGACTCCGACCACCCGGTGATGAAGGCCGCCGAGGAGGCGCTCGCCGAGTTCGGGATCGCCTGCACAGTCGAGGTGGTCTCCGCCCACCGGATGCCCGAGGACATGATCACCTGGGGCCGCGGCGCCGCCGAGCGCGGGCTGCGGGTGGTGATCGCCGGAGCCGGCGGCGCCGCCCACCTGCCGGGCATGCTCGCCTCTCTCACCCCGTTGCCGGTGATCGGGGTGCCGGTGCCGCTGAAGCACCTCGACGGCATGGACTCCCTGCTCTCGATCGTGCAGATGCCCGCCGGAGTGCCGGTGGCGACCGTCTCCATCGGCGGTGCCCGCAACGCCGGCCTGCTCGCCGCCCGGATCCTCGCCGCCGGCGGGGACGCCGAGGCCGAGCACCTGCGCGCCCGGATGGTCGCCTTCCAGGCGGAGCTGCGTGAGGTCGCGCTGGCCAAGGGGGAGGCGCTGCGCAGCGAGCGATCGTGACGAGCGCAGCCGCCGGTCTTCGCATGTCGACCGGACGACTCGAGTGGGTCGACCTCGCGCGGGGGGTCACGATCGTCCTGGTCGTGCTGTACCACGTCGCAGTCGGCGCAGGCCATGCCCTGCTCCCGGCCGAGCACTCCGAGGCAGGAGCCCGCTGGGCCGCAGCGAGCAGATTCCTGCAGCCGCTGAGAATGCCCCTGTTCTTCCTCCTCGCGGGGATGTTCGCCCATTCCGCCGCCCGTCGTGAGTGGTCGAAGGTCTGGCGTTCCCGCATCGCCGACCTCTGGTGGCCGTACCTGCTGTGGTCCGCCGTGTTCGCGGTGACCGCCTGGCCCCGATACTCACCCGAGGACCCGGTGGGCTACATGGCGTCCCAGGGCATGGCGACCCTGACCGGCGCTGGGCCGTACTGGTTCATCCTGATGCTCCCGCTGTACTTCCTGCTGGTCCGGGCGGGACGAGATCACCCTCGCGCGCTGCTCGGCATCGTGGCTCTGCTGTACATCGGCGCAGGGCCGCTGCGAGCGCTGATCCTGGACGCGACGTGGTTGCCGGCGCTCCCTGCGAGCGGGGCGTACAGGTTCGCCTACTATGCGATCTGGTACGTCACCGGATGGGCTCTGCGGAAGCACATCTTCCGCTACACCGATCGCGCTCCCGCGATGATGATCGCGGTCGGTGCTGCCGGATTCGTCGGGATGAGCGTTCTCCTCCCGAGCTGGGAGGGATACCCACTGGTGTCCCGACTGATGGTCCTCGCCGCCGGGATCCTGGGCCTGTCCTCCGTGTTCCCGCTGCTCCGACGACTCGCGCTCTGGCCACCGGCGGCGATACTGGGCGCAGTCGTGGGGAGCAGGACGCTCCCGATCTACCTCATTCATCCGTTGTTCATCAACGTCGTGGTGATGGCTCTGCCGGCCTCCTGGCTCGGCCGGCACCTGCAGGGAACGGCAGTGGCTGACGTGATGCTGGTGCCGGTCATCACGGTGCTCGGCACCGCGGCGGGAGTCCTGTTCGCGCTGCTGATCGATCGCGTCGGCCCGTACTGGGCGCTCGCCGCCCCACGTCTGGATCCTCTGCCGCCACGCATCGCGGATCGAGCCGGGCGCGGGTCCCGATGACGGTGGGCACCGCGCGGTAGTGTCGTCTCCATGAAGAATGCTTCCCAGCGTGGAGACGTACGCATCGTGGACTCCGCGGAGGTCTCGGATGCGGCGAGGGTCGGGCGCGGATCAATGGTGTGGCACCTGGCGCAGGTGCGCGAGGACGCCGTGCTCGGCGCGAACTGCATCATCGGTCGCGGTGCCTACATCGGCTCCGGCGTGGTGCTGGGGGACGGCTGCAAGATCCAGAACTTCGCCCTGGTGTACGAGCCGGCGACGCTGGCCGACGGCGTCTTCGTCGGCCCCGCCGCCGTGTTCACCAACGACCACTTCCCGCGCGCGGTGAACCCCGATCTCACCCCCAAGTCCGCCTCCGACTGGGAGCCCGTCGGCGTGACCTGCGAGACCGGTGCTTCGATCGGGGCCCGCGCCGTGTGCGTGGCACCGGTGACCATCGGGGCCTGGGCGATGGTCGCCGCCGGCGCCACCGTGGTCAAGGACGTCCCGCCCCACGCCCTGGTGGCCGGGGTCCCGGCGCGCCGTCTGGGATGGGTCGGACGCTCCGGAGAGAAGCTGGTGCCCACCTCCGACGGGACCGACGCCTGGGTGTGCCCCGCCACCGGGGAGTGGTACATCCCCGACGACTCCACCGGCGGGCTGCTCCTCGCCTCCTCGCCCCTGGCCGACGCACCGCGCCCGGCCGAACTCCCTGATGACGACTCCGATGACGAACAGGACGGTCCTGCCGAATGAACACCGAACTCACGATGATCCCGCCGGCGAAGCCGCTTATCGGGCAGGAGGAGCGGGACGCGGTGGATCGCGTGCTGGCTTCGGGCATGGTCGCGCAGGGGCCGGAGGTGGCGGCGTTCGAGCAGGAGTTCTCGAGCGCGCTGGCGGGGGGCCGGGAGGTGGTGGCGGTGAACTCGGGCACCTCGGGGCAGCATCTGGGGATGCTGGCGCTGAGCCTGGGGCCGGGTGATGAGGTGATCGTGCCCTCGTTCACCTTCGCGGCGACTGCGAACACGGTGGCGGTCTGCGGGGCGACACCGGTGTTCGTGGACGTGGATCCGGAGACGTTCACGATCGATCCGGCGGCGGTCGAGGCCGCGATCACGCAGCGGACGGTGGGGATCCAGCCGGTGCATCTGTACGGGCATCCGGCGCCGATGGATCAGCTGCTGGCGATCGCGGAGCGGCATGGTCTGTGGGTGTTCGAGGATGCGGCGCAGGCGCATGGGGCGACCTGGCAGGGCGCGCAGGTGGGGACCTTCGGGCAGGGCGGGATGTTCTCGCTCTATCCGACGAAGAACATGACCTCGGGCGAGGGTGGGATGGTCTCCTGCGCGAGCCCGGAGATCGCGCGTCAGGTGCGGTTGCTGCGGAACCAGGGGATGGAGACGCAGTACGCGAACGAGGTCGCGGGCTTCAACAACCGGATGACGGACATCCATGCGGCGATCGGCCGTATCCAGCTGGGCAAGCTCCCGGGGTGGACGGCGACGCGGCAGGCGAACGCACAGTTCTTCGATGCGAACCTGGCCGGGGTGGTGACGCCGGTGGTGCGTGAGGGTGCCACGCACGTCTACCACCAGTACACGATCCGGATCGAGGGCGCCTCGGCGGCGGAGCGGGACGGTTTCGCGGACGCGCTGAGGGCAGAGCATCAGGTGGGGTGCGGGGTGTATTACCCGACCCCGGTGCACCGGCTGGAGACGTTCCGGACCGAGGTGGATCTGCCGGTGACGGAGATGCTGGCTCGCGAGGTGCTGTCGCTGCCGGTGCATCCGAGCATCTCGGACATGGATCGGGAACGGATCGTGGCGGCTGTGAACACGGTGGCGAAGGCGGGGGCATGAGCATGACGGACACGAAGACGCTGCGGGCCGGGCTGATCGGTCTGGGGATGATGGGGCGTCATCACGCCCGCAACCTCCAGTCCCTGGAGGGGGTGGAGCTGGTCGCGGCCGCGGATGCCCATGGGGATCCGCACGGCGCGGCGGCGGGGCTCGAGGTGCTGCCGGATGTGGAGGCGCTGATCGCGACCGGTATCGACTATGCGGTGGTGGCGGTGCCCACCCAGTTCCATCGGGATGTGGCGATCACGCTGGCGGAGGCCGGGGTACACACCCTGGTGGAGAAGCCGCTGGCCTTCGATATCGGCGAGGCCGAGGAGATCACCGTCGCCTTCGAGAGGGCCGGCCTGGTCGGGGCGGTCGGCTACATCGAGCGGTACAACCCGGCGCTGCAGGAGATGCGCAGGCGCATCGCGGACGGTCAGCTGGGGGAGATCTATCAGATCGTCACCCGGCGCCAGGGCGGGTTCCCGGCCCGGATCGCGGATGTCGGGGTGGTCAAGGACCTCGCCACGCATGATCTGGACCTCACCGCCTGGGTGGCGCAGTCCCCGTACGCGAGCGTGGCGGCGACCTCCACCCGGCGTTCCGGCCGCAGGGACGAGGACATGGTCTCCATCGCGGGCACGCTCGAGGACGAGACGATCACCAACCACCTGGTGAACTGGCTGACTCCCTTCAAGGAGCGGATCACCGTGGTGACGGGGGAGAAGGGCGCCCTGGTGGCCGACACCCTCAACGCCGATCTCACGTTCTTCGCCAACGCCGATGCGGAGATCAACCTGTGGGAGTCGATGGCCTCGTTCCGCGGGGTCAGCGAGGGCGATTCGATCCGCTATGCGCTGCAGCGTCAGGAGCCGCTGGCGACCGAGCACCAGGCCTTCCGCGACGCGATCCACGGTGACGCCTCCAACATCGTCACCATGCGAGAGGGGCTGCACACCGTCCGCACCGTCGAGGCCGTGCTCGAGAGCGCACGCGAGGGGCGCGTGGTCCGGCCGGACGGACCCGCCGACGGTGCGTGACCGGGCCCGTCGGCTCGTCGAGCGGGTGATCCGTGTCGGTTCGCGGCTCGCCCGCCGTCTGCCGGGCGGCATCGGAGGCAGGGGCACCTACTTCTCGGCGCAGCAGCGGCTGGCGGCCGACCCGCACCGTGCCGACTGGCCCCGGGACGTGGAGACGCTGCTCGCCCTCGCCGACCGTGACCTCGCCCGAGGCCGGACCGAGGCGTGTCTGCGCTGGTACGACAAGGCGCTGCGCATCAGCTTCGATCCCTCGTTGCACCAGGCCGGTGGCTCTCCGCTGGCGGCCGACCCGGAGACGTTCCTGGAACCGTTGCGGAGCTCGGAGACAGGGACCCTCCTGCTGGGGACCCCCGTCCCGGCGGCGAGTGTGCCCGCGCGCCCGGCCCCGCGGAAGCGTGGCGGGGAGCGGACCCGCCTGCTGGTGATCGCCCAGGAGAACTGGACCTTCATTCGTCCCGTCCTCGACGCCCTGCGCGGAACGGGCCGCTTCGAGGTGCGCGAGATCGAGGTCGACGACCTCGCCGGGCCGGGGTTCCCGGAGCGGGAGCGGATCCTCCGCGGCCGCTACGACCTGGTGGTGTCCGGGCGACGGATGCCCACGCCGCCGGAGGTGGCCGAAGCCTACGACTGGGCGGACGTGGCACTGGTGGAGTGGAGCCATCATGTCCTGACCTGGGTGACCCTGCTGGACCGCGCGCCGCGGACGCTGATGGCACGCCTGCATCGCTTCGAAGCCTTCACACCATTCCCCCTGCTGCACGACCATGCGCGTATCGACCGGATGCTGTATGTCTCCCCGCCGGTGTGGAATCTGCTCCGGAGTGCCGTCCCCGCCTACGCCGACGTCGAGGGGGTCCAGGTGGGCAACCTGCTCGCGCGCGGGCTCGGCCCGACGCCCGGACCGGATCGGGATCGTCACCTGCTCGTGCAGGTCGGGTGGCACCGTGAGGTCAAGGACGTGCTGTTCTCTCTCGAGGTCCTCGCGCGCCTGCGGACGCATGATCCCCGGTACCGTCTGCGCCTGATCGGTCCGGGGCTGCCTACCGCCTCCTCGGCCGACAGCACCTATCGCCGACGAGTCCGTCGCAGGTTGGAGGAGCTGGGCCCCGAGGCGGTCGAGCAGCTCGGCCGCCGCGACGACGTGCCCGCCCTGCTCGCTGGATCCGGGGTGATCCTCTCGTCCTCGCGCCACGAGGGGACCCACGAGTCCGTGATGGAGGGCCTGGCCGCGGGATGCCCGGCCGTCATCCGGGACTGGCCCGACGCGGCGAACTACGGAGGTCCCGGCACGCTCTACGACAGCGGCTGGGTGGTGGCAGATGTCCAGGCGGCCGTGCAGCGCGTGCTGGAGCTGTCCACCCCCGAGCGCTATGTCGAGGAGAGCCACCGGGCGCGGCGATTCGCGCTCGCACAGCGCGACCCCGAGATCCTGGTCGCTGCCTATGAGCGGGCGTTGACCGAGGATCCTGCCGCCGCATGAGCGCTCCGGTCCGCTCCGTCGCCGCAGCGGAGCAGCAGCGATGAGCTGGATCCTGCCCGTGCTCGCCGCGTGGGCGCTGCTCGCCGTCCCCGGTCTCGTCCTGCTGCGAGCCGTCGGGGCCCGGGTACCGGTGCCGTGGGGCGTCGCCCCGGTGGTCACGGTGCTGCTCGTCGTCGGCCTCGGGGGCCTGTTCCATATCGTGCGCATCCCGTGGAGCGCAGGAACCGTGCTGGCGGCGACGACCGGCATCTGCGCCCTTGCCGTCCTGCTGCGCCGCGCCCGGTGCCGGCGCCGCCGGGGCGCAGGACGCCATCTCGCGGAGCGGTGCGAGGACGCCGACCGACGACATCGCGACGACCGTCCCCGGACCGCGGCGGTCACCGCGGTCGGCGCGCTCGGAGGTCTCGCAGTGGTGGCCGCCGCAACGCGGCGGATGGGCGGGATCTCCACCCTCAACGGCAGCTACGACTCCTTCTTCCACCTCTCGGCGATCGCGACCATCCGCGACGGCGGCGATGCGTTCCTCACCACCGCCCTGGTCGACATCTACGGCGCCCCCACGTACTACCCGGTGGTCTTCGACGCCCTCGCCGCGCTGCTGCCGTGGGATCCGATCCCCGCCGCGAACGCCCTCCTGCTCGCGATGCTGGCGGCGAGCCCCTCGGCGGTCGGGGCGATGCTCATGATGCTCGCTCCGGCGGGACGCGCGGGGGTGGCGCCGGCCGTCCTGGCGACGGCGGCCTCGACGCTCTTCCTGAGCGTTCCGGCGATGGGGCTGGTGATGGGACTCTGGCCGATCGTCCTCGGTGCCCTCTGCCTGCCCGTCGCGATCGGTGCGGTGCTCCGACTCCTGGAGGGGCGGCACGGCGGGCTCGCCCCGACAGCGGTGATCGGGCACGGCGCCCTGATCCTCGGTACCGCCCTGGCGCACCCTTCGATGCTGTTCTCGGCCGCGGTGGTGGCAGGCTTGCGCCTCCTGGCCGGCGGGGTGCTCCGGATCCTCGAGGGCCGGTATCGACGAGGCGCGCTCCAGGTGGCCGCCGCGCTGACTGCGGCAGCGTCGTTCGTGCTCGTCTCGGAGGTGGTGCTGGGCGGGATGGACTTGACCAGGTCCACGCAGGGACCGGGGGAGGTGCTGTGGGAGATCCTCGTCGACTCGCCGCGCATCCCGGTGATCGGCGCCCCCCTGTGGCCGGTCGCGGCGGTCTGGTTGCTCGCCCTGCTGGGTGCCGCGGTCGCGCTGCGGGGCCGCGAGGCAGTCGGGATCACCGCCGCCACCGGGGTGGTGGCCGCAGTCGTCCTGGGCATCGCCACGCAGGTCGACTCGCCGCTCGCGGCAGCTTTGGTGAACCCGTGGTACGGAGCCCGTGAACGTATCGCTCCGCTGATGATGTGCCTGCTGCTGCTCCTGCTCGCGCGAGGGATGCGAGCGCTGTCGGGGGTGGCGGGAGGCAGGGCCCATGCCCTGCTGGCCCCGACCGGTGCCCTGCTGGTGGTGCTCACCGTCATCGCCGGGGTGCTCGCGCCGTCCCGGCTGCCGCTGATGGGATCGCTCGCGTACACGGCCTACGGCGTGCAGCTGTCCCCGTACGTCACCCCGGAGGAACGCGCGTTCATCGAGCGCACCGCCGCCGAGCTGCCGCAGGACGCGGTGGTGCTCGCGGACCCGCTGGATGGCGCACCGCTGTACTGGTCGATCGGCGGGATCGAGACGGTGTTCCCGACCATGTCCCAGCCGTTGACCCCGGAGGCCGCCCTCCTGGCACGGTACGCTCCGCGCGTGGACGAACCGCAGGCGAACGCGCATGCAGAGGTCTGCGCGGCCGCGGCTCAGATCGGCCCCACGCACCTGTACCGCGACACCTCGGAGCACAACGGGCGGGCGATGAACCCCGAGGTCTCCGCACGGTGGAGTGGCGTCCATGACATCTCCCCGCACCGGCTCACGCTGGTCGCCGAGGATGGACCGTACGCTCTGTACGAGCTGGATCTCGCCTGTTGAGCGGGCACCGGACGCGCTGGTGCCGAGTCCCGCACGGAGAGCGAGCATCGATGACCGAGGAGAACACCCCATGAAGCAGACCATCCGGATCGTCCGGCGCACCCTCTCGGTACTGCCCCGGGACTCGCGACGCTTCCTGGTCACCTTCGGTCTCGTCATGAGTGTGCTGGCACTGCTGGACGTGGTCGCCCTGGGCGCGATCGCGCTGGTGATCCCGGCCCTGATGTCGCCGGGGACCACCGTCACCATCCCCGTCGTCGGCTGGCGCCTGCAGAGCTTCGAGGAGATGATGGTGATGGTCGCGGCCTTCGTCGGGCTGATCATCATCAAGAGTTTCCTCAACCTGCTCACGATACGGATCGCCACTCAGCGCTTCGCGCAGCACGAGGTCGCGATCGGCCAGCAGCTGTTCCGTTCCTACATGTCCGCCTCCTGGGTGGACCGCACCTCGAAATCGACCCAGGAGATCATCCGGATGGTCGACTCCGGGGTGGCTGCCGTGGTGGCGAACGTGCTGATGCCCTCGATGACCGTGGTCGCGGAGTTCGCCACGATCTCCGTGATCAGCATCGGCCTGGTGATCGTGGACTGGAAGATCGCCCTGGCGACCTTCGCCTATCTCGGCATGATCGCCCTGGTGCTCTCCCGTGTGGTCACCCCGCGGGCGGTCGCCAACGGGGCGAGCAATCGCGACAACTCGCTGCGGGTGGTACGGCTGCTGGGCGAGGTCCTCGCCTCGCTGAAGGAGCTGACGCTCAAGGGCAACGAGGAAGAGGTCGCCGACATCGTCGCCGAGCGCCGCGCGACGGCCTCCCGCACCCGTGCCTTCGCGCAGTACTACAACCAGATGCCCCGCTTCGTGCTGGACGCCGGGATGGTCGGCGGCTTCGTGGTCGTCGGCGGCGTCGGCTACCTCTCGGGCCTGCCCGACGATGCGCCCGCCACCGCGATGGCCTCGGTCGCGCTGTTCGCCGTGGCCGGTTTCCGACTGGTGCCCTCGCTGACCCGCTTCCAGTCCACACAGAACCGGATCCTGACCAACGCGGCCTTCGCGGACTACATCATCGATGACATCGAGTTCGCCCGCGAGGCCGTCGCACGGCAGGAGGAGCCGGACAGCGGCACCCTTGCGCCGGGGCTGCACGACATCGTCCTCGAGGACGTCGCCTTCACCTATCCGGGACGGGAGGAGCCGGCGGTCGACGGAGTGTCCCTGCAGATCCCGGCCGGATCCTCGGTGGCCGTCGTCGGGACCTCCGGGGCCGGGAAGTCGACGCTCGTGGACCTGCTGCTGGGCCTGCTCACCCCGAGCTCCGGCCGGATCCTCATCGGCGGCACCGACATGACCACCGTGCTGCGGCAGTGGCGCACCTCGGTCGGGTACGTGCCCCAGGAGGTCGCGCTGTTCGACGTCTCCGTCGGCGAGAACGTGGCACTGACCTGGGAGCCCGATCAGGTCGACGCGCAACGGGTGCGCACCGCCCTGGACCGGGCGCAGCTCCTCGAGGTGATCGAGTCCCGTCCCGAGGGCATCAGCGGCCGACTCGGAGAGCGGGGAGCCACGCTCTCGGGCGGACAGCGCCAGCGCATGGGAATCGCGCGCGGGATGTATTCCGAGCCCACCGTGCTGGTGCTCGACGAGGCCACCAGTGCCCTGGACACCAAGACCGAGGCGGCGGTGACCGACGCGATCCGGGACCTCGGCGAGGAC
The DNA here is from genome assembly GCF_043641765.1 of Brachybacterium vulturis. GTDB lineage: Bacteria > Actinomycetota > Actinomycetes > Actinomycetales > Dermabacteraceae > Brachybacterium > Brachybacterium vulturis_A. The sequence goes on from NZ_JBHZRO010000010.1 coordinate 81,281, forward strand.
GTCACCACCATCACCATCGCCCATCGCCTGGCGACCATCCAGCACAGCGACATCGTGTTCTACATGTCCGAGGGAGCGGTCGCCGCGGCTGGCAGCTTCGACGAGGTCGTGGCCGCCGTCCCCGCCTTTGCGGAGCAGGCCGCGCTCGCCGGGCTCGCCGGGGGCGGGGGGTTCCTGCCGGATCCGCAGGATGACGGCGAGGTGCTGGTCGATCCACCCGTGGAGGCACGGGGCCCGAGAGAGGGCTCCTGATGCCGGCGATGCTGTTCCACGCCCCGTACCCGATCCACGGGAGGCAGACGGGCTCCGGCGTGCGGCCCGCGAAGATGCGCCGAGCCTTCGAGGACGCCGGCTTCGACGTCCTCGAGATCGCCGGGCACGGCGCGCAGCGTGCACGGGCGCTGCGCCGGCTCCGCCGGAGTCTGCGGCTGGGCCTGGAGCTCGACTTCGCCTACGCGGAGAACTCGACCATGCCCACGCTCCTCACCGAGCCGCATCATCTGCCCACGCATCCCGCGGTGGATCTCATGCTGCTGGGCCTGCTGCGCCGCCATCGCGTCCCGACCGGTCTGTTCTATCGTGACGTCTACTGGCGGTTCCCGGCCTACCGGGCGGACGTCGGACGGCTGCTCGCGACCGGGACGAAGACCCTCTACCATGCGGAGCTGCTGGCCTACCGCGGGCTGGACCGGGTCTACCTGCCCTCCACCAAGATGGCCTCGTTCGTGCCGTGGATCCGGCAGGAGCAGGTCGCCGAGCTCCCTCCGGGGGCGGCGATCCATGACAGCCGTCGGGACCCCGACGGTGAACTGACGCTCCTGTATATCGGCAACGTGTCCGACTACTACCGGATGCATGAGCTGTTCCGGGCAGTGGATGCCACGGACGGGGTGAGACTGCTGTTCTGCACGCCGCGGGAATCGTGGGAGGCGGTGGCGCACGAGTACCCGCTCGCGGATTCGCAGCGGATCGAGATCATCCATGCGCGGGGTGACGAACTGCGTCCGCTGTTCGCCCGGGCGCATCTCACGCTGCTCACGGTGGAGCCCGCCCGGTACCGGGACTTCGCGGCGCCGGTGAAGCTCTTCGAGTACATCGGTCACGGGAAGCCCGTGCTCGCCACGGAGGGGACCCACGCCGGTGAGCTCGTGGAGCGGATCGGCGCGGGACGTCAGGTCGCCTATTCGGCATCGGCCATCGCGCGGCTCCTGGTCGAGCTCCGGGAGGACCGGCGCACCGTCGTCGACATGACGGATCGGGTCGAGCAGGCTCGCCACGACCACACCTGGCAGGCCCGTGCTGAACAGGTCGCCACCGATCTCCGCAGCCGACGTTCCGGGAGCTGACACGGCAGCGGGCACCAAGGCTCAGCCGGTGCTGCCGTGCCCCGCCCGATCGGCGAGCGCGTGCACCGCGATCTCCCAGGCCGTGCTCTGCCGTTCGGCCGCCAGGTCGACGGCGTGGTGGTCGCTGCTCGCCTTCGCGGCCTGCACTGCAGCGGCATCCAGGCCGCGCAGCGTCTCCGCCAGATCGTCCGCGCCGAATCCGGCGGTGACTGCGCCGAGGTCCCGGTCCTCGACCAGACTGCGCATCTCCGGGGTCGGTGAGACGACCAGCGCCAGGCGGGCCTGCACGAAGTCGAACACCTTGTTGGGCAGGGCGTTGGCGAGGTTGAACGTGGTGGGAGGGCAGACGAACACCCCGATGTCGTACGCGTTGAGCACGGCGTGGAGCTCGTTGTACGGGACGGCGTCGTGCACGCTCACGCGTCCTGCAGGGAGCTGGGCGGCCTGGTCGCGCAGACGCTCCACATAGCCGGGGTCGCTCGGGACCAGGTACAGATCCAACGTGGCGTCGAGGGCGGTGTCGCGCATCGCCTCGATCATCAGGTCCAGTCGCCGCGACGGCATCGCGCCGCCCGAATGCACGATCCGCAGCGGCTGTCCGACCGGCGAGGGCGAGAGGCCCTGGAAGGGGGCGGCATTGGTGACCACCTCGGCGCGGATGCCGAACTCCCGCCGATACTCCTGGGCCAGGCCGTGACCGATGGTCGTCACCGAGTCGGCACGGGTGACGTAGGTGCGGCAAATCCACCGCAGGTAAGGGGCCACGAAGAGCCGCCAGGCCGGTCGGTCCTCCTTCTGGCGCGGCGCGTACTCGTGCAGATCGGCGTGCACGCCGCCCCGCGGGGCCAGGGAGAGGGCGAGGGGGACGGTGTCGACGTCGTCGGCGAGGACCACGTCGGTCCGAGGGAGGCCCTGTGCCATCACCCACGCCACGACTTCCTGTTCCCAGTACGCCCGGCGGTACCGGCCGGAGAGGACCAGTGCCTTGTCCAGCCGCCACTGCTTGAGATCATCGGGGATCTGCAGGTGCCAGGTCGATCCCTCCGGGGCAGGGCCGTAACCGCAGGTGAGCACCCGATAACCGGCAGCGAACATCCGTACCTGCTTGAGCACTCGGGCGTCGCGGGAGATGTCCGAGAAGGAGATCACCAGCAGAGAGGGACGGGAGTCCGCCCCGTCCGCCGCGGCAGGCGCGTTCGCAGCGGCCGGCTGCGCCGGGGCGAGAGTGTCGGCGGTCCGGGCGAGACGGTGCACGCGGGCGTACCCGTCACCGACCGTCCGGGCGGAGAAGGCGTCCCCGATGGTGTCCGCGATCTGCCGGGCGTCCAGGGCGCGGGTCCGGGCATCGAGGCCCTGGATCGCCTCGGCGTAAGCGCTCGCCTCCTGCACCTCGACCAGTTCGCCGACCTCCGGTCGGACGTACTCGCCCTGCCCGCCGGTGGCACCGAGCACGACCGGGCGGCCGGAGACGATCGCCTCGGCGGCGGAGACGAAGAAGTTGTCCGCGCGGGTGGGGCCGAAGAACAGGTCCGCCCGGGCGAGTGCTGAGCGAACACCGGCGCCGTCGACGGTGCCCGCCAGCTCCAGGCGCTCGGAGACCCCGAGCTGCGCGGCCCGAGCCAGGGTCTGCTCACGCAGCGGCCCGTCCCCGAGCCACTCCAGATGCACGTCCAGACCATCCGCAACGAGCCGCGCCAGCGTCTCGACGGCGACCAGGGGGTCCTTGCGGGGGATCAGACCTCCGGTGGAGACCAGGCGGAGGGTGCCGTCGGTGCGGTCACGACGGGGCGGCACCGGACCCGGCTCGACGATGCAGGGGACCACGTCGGTGGGTCGGTCGCCACGCACGGCACGGATCGGACGCGCCAGGAACTCGCAGACTGCGGTGACACGGTCGGGCAGTCTCAGCAGCCGCGACAGCGCCGGCAGGCCCAGCCGCGCCGGCGTCGGCAGGGTCTCGGGCGTGGTCAGGGCCGACCAATGCTCGGTATGGACCCAGGGCACCTGCGGGCGGCGCACGGCGAGGGGGAGCAGGGCCGAGAATGCCATCGAATGCACGAGACCCGTGCCCCGGAGAGCCTGCTGCAGCTGCCGCGCGGCCTGCACCACCTGGTCAGGACGTCGGGGATCCATCGGGATGCGCAGCACCTCGATGCCCTCGTGGACGAGGCGACGGGTCCCATCGTCGTCCCCCGGGGGCACCAGGTGGACCAGTCGCACGTCCTGATGGCGGGCGAGGGCGCGGGTGTCGCGCACCACGAAGGAGCCGCGCGAGGGGGCGACGGTGGTGGGGAACCATGTGGTGACCACGGTGACGTTCATCGGGTGCCCGTCGAGACGTTCCGGAGCACCCGTCGGTACATCGCCGTCATCCCGTGGATCTCGCGCTCCCAGGTCAGCAGGGGAGCAGCGGCCACAGCGCGCGCCCGGTACGCCTGAGGCGCCTCGAGGATCGCGCGCAGCGCATCGGCGAGATCCTCCGGGCTGGACCCGCGGAACACCTCGCCGACGCCGAGCTCCTCGACCACGGCGCTCATGTCGGGCAGGTCGGCCGCGGCGATCGGGAGACCGGCCCGGATGGACTCGAACAGTTTGTTCGGCAGCGCGAACCGATAGGACAGGCAGATCGGTCGGACGTGGACGACCGCCACGTCCCCGTCCGCGAGGGCACGGGACACCTCTGCGGGCGGGACGGCACCCACCAGATGCACCCGATGCTCGACGCCGAGGGTGCGGGCCTGTTCCCGCACCTCCTCGAGGGCTGCCGCCTCGCCGTAACCGAGCAGGACGAAATGGACATGGTCGTCCAGATGCGGCAGCGCGGCAAGAGTCTCCTCGATGCCACGGGCCGTGGTGATCCTTCCGCCGTAGGCGATGACCCGGTCCTGCGGTCCGAGGCCTGCCCGCTCGCGGAGCACCCCTGTGCGTCGATCGGGCGGGCCGTCGGCCACTGGGATGTTGCGGACCAGCGACGGGGTCTCGGCCAGGCGGTACGTCGCCTGCAACCAGTCGGCGATCGAGGGCGAGACAGTGAGGACACCGTCCACCAGGCGGATGCCCACGCTCTCGATGATCCGCTCGGCCAGCGGTGCCAGCAGGCGCCCCGGACGCACGTTGCGGTGGCGCCACAGCTCGTGCGAGTCGTAGATGATGCCCACCCGGGAGCGGGACAGCACGCGAATGGCCAGCGCGGGAACCAGGGTGTTGGCATCGTTCGCATGGACCACGTCCGGTGCGAGTCGGCGACCGGCGCGCGTCGCATTCGCCCAGTACGTCCCGAGCGCCATCGTGCGATAGGCGCGCTCGCCCACCGAGCGCAGGCCACGCAGGACGCGGGTCCGAGCGCCCGAGAAGCGGCCGCTCCGTGCCACCGGCGTCGAGGACCGGCGTTCGAATGCCGTCTCGTCCACCGTCTCACCGCCCTCGCGGATCAGTCCTCGCCACCACGGGGCGAGCGCAGGCAGGAGACGCTCGACCGCGAACTCCGGAACCCGCTCGAGCAGCAGACCGTCGCGCAGCGCTGCGACACCGGCTGTACGCCCCAGTTCCCGACGCTCCACAGCGATGATGCGGACCTGGTAACCCTCCTCACGCAGGGAGACGGACTCCTTGAGGACCCGGGAGTCGTTGGCACAGTCGTTGTACACGAGCACGGCGACACGGGGGTCCGCCACGCGCTGGTCTGACGTCATGCGAGTTCCGTTCTCGAGCCTTGCACGGAAGCGATCCGTGCCGTCCTCAACCGTGCCATGGTGTGCCGAGCGGGGCCGGCGGTTGGCTATCGTGGAGCACGCCCACCATACCGTCGACCCGCTCCGTCCCGACGGGGCCCCACCGGTGCCTAGAGGAAGAGATCCCTCCATGAAGATCCTGTCCGTCGTGGGCGCGCGCCCGCAATTCGTCAAGCTCGCAGCCCTGGCCGACGCGGCCGCCCGACGGGATGACATCGAGCATGTGATCGTCCACACCGGCCAGCACTACGACGCCACCATGAGCGACGTCTTCTTCGCAGATCTGCGCATTCCCGCTCCTGACGTGAATCTCGCCGTCGGCTCCGGCAGCCATGGTCGCCAGACCGGTGCGATGCTGGCCGGGATGGACGAGGTCCTCGAGGAGCACCAGCCGGACTGGACCCTGGTCTACGGCGACACCAACTCCACTCTGGCCGGCACCCTCTCGGCGGTGAAGATGCACCTGAAGGTCGCGCACCTCGAGGCCGGGCTGCGCTCCTTCAACCGCCGCATGCCCGAGGAGCACAACCGCGTGCTCACCGACCATGCCGCCGACCTGCTGCTGGCCCCCACCGAGGTCGCTCGCGAGCATCTCGTCGCAGAGGGTCTGGCCGCACGCACCGTCGTCACCGGTGACGTGATGACCGATGTCTGCCTGCGGGTGGCCGAGTCGGTGCGCGGCACCGCGCCCCCGCTGCCCGCGGGCATCGACTCCGAGGCTCCCTACGCGGTCGCGACCATCCACCGCGCGGACAATACCGACTCCCCCGAGCGACTGGCCGCGATCATCACCGCCCTGCAGGGGCTGGACGTCCCCTTGGCGTTGTTCGCGCACCCACGGCTGATCGCGCGCGCGAGGAAGGCCGGGATCGAGCTGGCCGGAGGCGCCGTGCACGTCGGCGAGCCCGTCGCCTACCCGGATCTGATCGGCGCCGTGCAGCACGCCGCGGCCGTCGTCACCGACTCCGGTGGCCTGCAGAAGGAGGCCTATCTGCTGGGCACCCCGTGTTCCACGATCCGCTCCGAGACCGAATGGGTCGAGACGCTCGAGAACGACTGGAACCGTCTGGTCACCGACCCGCGGGAGCTGCCCGGGGCCGTCGCCCGGCCCCGGCCCGAGGCCGCACGGCCCCCGTACTACGGCGACGGCCGCGCCGCCGCTCGCAGCATCGACGCCCTGGCGGAGCACGCCTGATGGAGCGCTCGCGCACGCCGCGCCGCGGGGCCCGACGACCGCCGCACGTCGTCGTCGCCACCCGCGTCTACGCTCCGGAGCCCGCCGCCGCCGCGTTCCGACAGGAGGCGCTGGTCCGCGCGCTCGAGGAGGCCGGCGCCGAGGTGACCGTCCTGTCCACGACCGTGCCCGGTGCCGGCCCCGTCCGCTCCGCGGCCGGGAGGGTCTCGCGTTGGCCGGTCAAGCGCGACCGCCAGGGTCAGGTGCGCGGGTATCTCTCCTATCTCAGCTTCGACGTCCCCCTCGCCCTGCGGCTGCTGCTGCAGCGGCCGATGGATGCCCTCGTGCTGGAGCCGCCGCCCACCACCGGGGTGGTCGGCATGGTCGCCGCCGCGATCCGCCGGGTGCCCTTCACCTTCTACGCGGCGGACGTGTGGTCCGATGCGACCGACAGCGTCGAAGGTGTCCCGGCCCTGGTGCGACACGCGGTGCGCTGGGCGGAGAAGTCCGTGTGGACGCGTGCTGCCCATGTGCTGACCATCTCCCCGGGTGTGCAGCACCGTCTCGAGCAGCTCGTGGGGGAGAGGGCATGTACGACGATGGTCGGTAACGGCATCGACACCGGGACCTTCACCGACCGAGGGGAGGACGGCGGACAGGAGGGCCCGTACTTCGTCTACGCCGGTACCGTCTCCGAGTGGCAGGGCGCGGGCATCTTCGTCGACGCCTTCACCCGGGTGCGAGCGGCCCATCCCACGGCACGTCTGCTGTTCTTCTCCGAGGGGTCGGGGCGCGATGCGCTCGAGGCCCGGGTGCGTGCCGAGGGCACCGAGGGCATCGAGTTCCATGATCGGATCCCTCCCGCGGAGGTCGCCGCTCATCTGCGGGGTGCGATCGCCGGTCTGTCCTCGATCACCCCGGGGCAGGGCTATGAGTTCGCGCTGCCCACGAAGATCTACGCGGCCACCGCGACCGGCACTCCGGTGGTCCACGCGGGGGAGGGCGCTGCGCACGACCGCATCGCCGGCCACGACCTGGGGTGGGCGTGCGACTACGATCCCGACGCGGTGGCTGAGGTCATGGACCGGGCCCTGCGGAATGAAGGGACTCCGGCACCGGAGCATCTGCGCGCCTGGACCCTGCGGAACGCTTCCCTCGCCGGCTGTGCCAAGCAGGCGGCGGAGCAGGTGATGGGGGGCCTGCGGCACTGAGCCGCGCCCCTGGAGATCTCCCTCAGAGGATCGCGCGCAGACCGGGTACCCGCTTGCCGAGCAGGGCGATCGCGAAGGACACCACCGTCACCACCACCAGCAGGGCCGTCACCGTGAGGACCGATCCCTCCGGCCAGCCCAGGTCCCGCAGACCCATCAGGATCGCGAAGTGGACGAGGAAGACGCCGAACGTGGCATCGCCGATCCTCCGCAGCCGTACCTCGGTGCGGGCAGTGACGCTCCAGTCCCGGCCCAGGGCCATCAGGGCGATCACCAGCGCCAGGGACAGCAGCATCACGGTCGGCGCCACGTAGGTGGGCAGCAGGAACTTCCCCGGGGGCGCCGCCGTGACGCGGGAGATGTAGGCCCATACGGTCGCCGCCGTGGTGACCGGGACCGCCGCCAGCAGCAGCCACCGCCCGCCGACCCGCCCCACCGGTGCCGTCCACGCGGCGCGGCCCAGCACGTAGTACCCGATGAACGGCAGGAAATAGGTGAACACCCCCATCTGCAGCGGCATCAGCGGCTTCTCGAGCAGCCCTGCCGTGAGCTGTGGCACCGCCATCACGATCAGCGCCCAACCGGCCGCCACCGCCCCGCAGATCCACGCTCTCCGACCTGAGTCGCCCACGTAGGCGGCGATCACCGGGGTGACCACGGTCAGACCGAGGATCAGCGGCAGGAAGTACAGGTGCGGGTACGACGAGGCCGTCAGCAGGTCCTGCACCTCCTGACGCCAGTCCACTGGCTGGCCCGCCAGCAGGATCCCCATCACCCCGGCGTAGAAGACGGTCCACACCACGGTGGCCGGGACCAGGCGTCGGAGCCGCCGATCCAGGAATCGAGCCGAACCATGTCGCATCGCCGCGGGCGCCAGGTTCAGCGCTCCGGAGATCATGATGAAGGCCGGTACCGCGGTGGACAGCAGCGAGCGCAGCACGTGCATCAGAACCGTCGATCCGGAGTCGAGATGATCGGCGATGACATGCACCGTGATCACCCCGAGCACCGCGACGATCCGCACCACATCCAGCAGCGGGGCGTAACGCCTCCCGCGGACTGCGGAAGACGTCTCGGCGCGGACCTCCCCCGGGCCGTCGGGGAGGTGATCAGACGGGGTCATAGCTGCCGTCCCCGGGATCGCAGTCGATCTCGATCATGCGCGAATGGTCCGTGCTGAACAGCAGTGTGCCCAGGTCGGGCCCGGCGAGGTTGACCGAATCGGAGGTCTTGTGGCGGTTGTAGGGCCGCAGCTCCTGATACACGTAGGCGATCCCGTTCTCCTCCAGCAGGCGACAGGCGGCCGGATCCGTCGCGGCGTCCTCGGTGGCGTAGATCAGGTCGCGGTCCAGATCGGTGTAGGCCATGCCGGCCACCGGCAGCCGCACGTCCTGGCCGAACAGGGCATACAGGTGTGCCGCGCCCGAGAAGGGGCTGGCCAGGACGGTGCCCTCCGGGTCCATCTGCGGTACGTGCTGCTCGAAGAGCAGGCGCTCGTCGGCCTGCAGGAACCGACCTCTGCCCGGATAGTCGGCCGCAAGGTTCTTGGCGGCGTCGTCACTCCGGGCGGGGACCGAGGTGAGGGTCAGCAGGACGGCGGCGACGGCCAGCCCCGCCGTCACCGCACGGGGTCTGCGGGAGGCAGCACGCTGGGCCGGCCACCGCCCCAGCACCCGCGACCAGCACTGCAGACCCGGCACCACCAGCACGGCGGACAGCATCGCGAGCGGCATCGAGAGACGGTCCTGCCCCCGGTAGAAGAGCGCGGAGAGGTTCACGGGGGAGTCCAGTGCCGCATCGAGGTAGATCACCGCGATCACGATCCAGGCGATCGGGAGCCAGCGACGCGCCGGGGCGGCCAGCGCGGTCACCAGCCCCGGCCACCACACCACGGCGATCACCACGCCGAGCGCCATCGGCCACACCGTGAGCAGCCCCAGCAGGACCTCGCCGAGAGCCAGCCACCAGGAGACCTCCAGGCCGCCGTCGAATCCCGTCACGTGAGCGCCCAGCGGGGTGAAGGACAGCAGCACGACGGGCAGCACGGCGAGCACCGGCACCGCGATCAGCGCCGGCCGGCGTCGCCACTGCGACGCCGCCGTCACGACGGTCAGCACCGCCAGCAGGATCAGCGCCGTCACCGCGACGTTCGGATGCATGAGCCCGAGGCCCGCTCCGGCGCTGCCGACAGCCGCGGCGGCGGCCAGCGCGGGGCGTGCGGAGATCCGCGGAAGCAGCGCGTTCCAGAGCGCGGCCGCGGCGGCCAGCGCCCCGGGCAGCGCGGCGAAGCCGGAGAGGTTGGGAATGGGAGAGAGGTGGATCCACAGGTCCAGCGGGGTGGCCGGGATCAGGATGGCGGTGACGGCGGCCGCGAAGGGCGCCCACGCCACCTCGGCGAACACGGTGCGGGCCAGCAGCGCGATGCCGAGGATCCAGGGCACCACGGCCAGTGCCAGCACGGTCGCATTGAGCAGTGTGGCAGTGGGGACGCCGGGGACCAGGGCCGCCAGCGCGTGGAAGGCGGCAGGGTAGTAGCTGGGATCCCCCTGCGTAGTGGAGATCACGCCGACCCGCAGGCTCGAGGCGATGCCGGTCTCCCGCACATGCTGCAGCGCCGAGAGATGGTAGAGGGTGTCCCAGCGCTCCAGCACGGCGTCGGGGCGCCCGGCCTGGATCGCCAGCGGCACGAGCGCGACCGCCATGGCGCCGGCGATCCACGCGGCGCCGCCGGGCACCGCGCGCCGTGGGGACAGGGCACCGTCGAGCACTGTCGCCGGCAGCGACACTCCCGCTCGGCGCAGCCCCGCGGCGGCGGCGACCAGCAGGGCGGCCGTCAGCAGGAAGGGCAGCAGCGACCAGCGGATCCCCACGATGGCGGCCAGGATCGCGCCACCCCCGGCGATCGCGGCGGCCAGCGCCGGAGCCAGCGCGAGGGAGAGCAGGTGCGAGCCGCCCAATGTTCTCGCGGCGACATACCCGGGGAGGTACGCCGCCGCGAGAACGAGGAGGAACGCGAGGACGAGGGCGACCAGGACGGTCATCCGTCCTGACGGCCGAGCGCCGCGGCACGGTACTCGGCGGGCGGGATGGCCTCATCGAGCGCGAGCCGCCGCGCCAGATAGGTGGTGCGCTTCTCGGCGGCCTTGGTGCGAGCCTCCTGCAGAGCGAGGAACCCCAGCAGCACCAGCACGGTGGCGTACAGCAGGAGATCGGCGCCACGGCCGACGCCGACGAAGTTCGCCACCCGGGAGAGCATGCCCGGGAACAGCACGGTGAGGACGGCGAACACCGCGAACGCGATGATCAGCAGGCGGCGCACCGCGAGCTGCTTCGCGCCGCGCTTGAGGAACAGCCAGGCGACGATCACCACGATCCCCAGCACCAGCAGCAGCTGGATGATGAAGGTGCGGTTCCCGACCAGGGTGGGCCCCAGCCCGAGGATCAGCTCCTGCTCGTCCATCGGGTCAGACCTCCTGCGTCTGCTGGTGGGTGGAGGCGGAGCCGTCGCCGAGGACGAGGCGGGGGGTGCCGGTCCAGTTCTCGGCGGTGGTGATGTTGCGGCCGTCCACGAGCAGCTTCACCCCGGGCACGTCCTTGCTGCCCAGGTCCCGGTACTCGGGATGGTTGGTCTGCACGATCACCAGGTCCGCGGCCTCGCCCACCTGGTACGGGGTCCAGCCGAAGCCGGCCAGCTCGGCGTCGTCGTAGAACGTGTCGTGGACCGCGACCTCCGCGCCGTGCTCGCGCAGCGCCTCGACCACCGGGAACACCCCGGAGAACGCGGTCTCCTTCACCCCGGCCCGGTAGGACGCCCCGAGCACCACGGCCTTGAGCCCCTGCAGCGAGCCGAGCAGGTTCGCGGCCCGCTGGACCAGTCGCGCCGGGACCGAGGCGTTCAGGGTGCGGGCGGTGCGGACCGTCTCGGCGAGCCGGTCGGTGGACAGGTACAGCCGCGGGTAGACCGGGATGCAGTGCCCGCCCACGGCGATCCCGGGCTGGTGGATGTGGGAGTACGGCTGGGAGTTGGAGGCCTCGATCACCTTGTACACGTCGATGCCATGGTCCTGCGCGAACAGCGCGAACTCGTTCGCCAGGGCGATGTTCACATCCCGGTAGGTGGTCTCTGCCAGCTTCGCCAGCTCGCTGGCCTCGGGGGAACCGAGGTCCCACACTCCGTTGGGCGTGCGCAGGTCCGGGCGCTCGTCGAAGGTGAGCGCGGACTCGTAGAACTCGCGCGCCTGCTGCGCGCCGGCCTCGGTCAGCGCACCGATCAGCTTGGGATACTTCCGCAGGTCCTCGAAGACGCGGCCGGTCAGCACCCGCTCGGGCGAGAACACGGCGAAGAAGTCCGTCGATTCCTGCAGCCCCGAGAGCTCCTCGATCATCGGCACGAACCGGGTGCGCAGCGTCCCCACCGGCAGGGTGGTCTCGTAGGAGACCAGGGTGCCCGGCGTGAGGTGCTCGGCCAGGGACCTGGTGGCGGCGTCCATCCACGCGAAGTCCGGCTCCCAGCTCGCATCATCCACGAACAGCGGCACCACGATCACCACCGCGTCCGCGCCCGGGATCGCCTCGGCGTAGTCCGTGGTCGCCCGGAGCTTCCCGGCGGGGACCAGCTCCGAGAGCTTCTCCTGCAGATGCGCCTCCCCGGGAAACGGCTCGACGGCCTGGTTGATCAGCTCCACCTGGCGCGGATTGACATCGACCCCGATCACCTCGTGACCGGCATCGGCGAACTGCACCGCCAGCGGCAGCCCGATCTTCCCCAGGGCGACAACAGCAGTCTTCACAGTGATCCTCCTCGTGGGGCACCTCTCAGGTGCCGCGTGCGCGTCGATGACCACCAGGGGCGGTCCACCGTGACAGGGTATCCTCATCGGCCGTTCGGGCACCTGGATCCCGCGACCCCCGCCGTCGGTGATCTCACGTCCACCCAGCTGTCCAGGAGGAGAGCCCTTGAGCACGTCCGACGCAGCGCCCGAGGAGGACGGCACCCCCGCGTCCCCAGGGGCCGACACCACCTGGTTCGTGGTCCCGCTGTTCAACGAGGCGGAGGTCATCGGTGACGTCATCCGTGACCTGCGCACCCGATACCCGCTGGTCGTCTGCGTGGACGACGGCAGCCTGGACGGCTCCGGACGGATCGCCGCCGAGGCCGGCGCCGCCGTCGTGCGACACCCTTACAACATGGGCCAGGGTGCCGCGCTGAAGACCGGCATCGATTACGCGCTGCGCGACCCCCGGATGCAGCAGATCGTCACCTTCGACTCCGACGGTCAGCATCAGGTCGACGACGCCGCCGCCATGATCGAGAAGCTGCATGCGGAAGGCGTGGACATCGTCCTCGGCTCCCGCTTCCTGGATACCCGCACCAAGCCCGGGCTGCTCAAGCGTCTCGTGCTGCGCGGTGCCGTCTGGTACACGAACCTCACCTCCGGAGTGAAGCTCACCGACGCCCACAACGGGCTGCGGGTGCTGGGCCGGGAGGCCTGCGAGAAGATCTCGATCGAGCAGAACCGGATGGCGCACGCCTCCGAGATCGTCGAGGAGATCGGGCGGCACAAGTTCACGGTGGCCGAGCACCCCGTGCACATCCTCTACACCGACTACTCGCGCTCGAAGGGTCAGTCGGCCCTGAACTCGGTGAACATCGTCATCGACATGCTCTTCCGCTAGGAACCGCTCTCGCGCAGCCGCAGAGGCGTAAAACTCCGCTACGTACGCCGTCGAGGCGTAGGAAAGGGAACGATAGAGCCCTTTTGCGGCACGTTTCCTACGGCTCGGCTCGGTCGGAGACGGTCACGTCGCGGAGGTCTCCGCGGAGCCCTCGCCCACGGCGGCGAAGAAGGCGGCGATGTCCTCGTCATCGGTGAGGATCGCGACCCCGGAGTGCTCGGTGCGGTACTGCGGGTCCTCGATCGGGATCGTGGGCGTGCTGCCCGCGTTCATGGCGCCGCGTGCGGTCAGGGCCATCCTGCCGACGTCGATGATCCCGGTGCCCTCACTGGTGGTCAGCGCCCCTGAGCCGGCCCCTGCCAGGCGCACCTGGGCGACGGGGTTCAGCATCACCGACGGGGAGGTGGCGCGTTCCATGAGTGCCCCGACGAACTGCTGCTGACGCTGCTGGCGACCCAGGTCGGCGGTGGGATCGAAATAGCGGGCGCGCACGAACGCCAGCGCCTGCTCCCCTCCCACGTCGTGACAGCCCTCGGTCATCACCAGGCCGGACTTCTCGTCGTCCACGTCCTGGTCGATGCACAGGTTCACGTGGCCCACCGAGCCCACCACGTCCGAGACCCCGTCGAAGCCGATCTCGACGTAGTGGTCCACGGTCAGACCGGTGAACTCCTCGACGGTCTCCACCAGCAGCGGCGCGCCGCCGAAGGCGTAGGCGGCGTTGAGCTTGTACCCGCCGTAGCCGGGAATCTCCACGAGGGTGTCCCGGGGCAGGGAGATCAGGTAACTGTTCCCGCCCGGCGCCTTGTGCAGCAGCATCATCGTGTCGGCGCGGGCGCCGGTGGTCCCGTCCTCGTCCACGGCCTCGCCGTCGCGGCGATCGGAGCCGGCGATGAGGTAGGTGGTCCCCGGGGTGTCCGCCGCACCCGAGAGCGCCGGGACATGGTCGATGCGGCTGTTCGACCAGATCGTCAGCCCGGTGCCCCAGGCCAGCACGATCACCAGCGCCAGCGCCACGAGGGTCGCGCCCAGCCGGAGCGGGCGCGCGGTGCGGGAGCGGCGTCGGGAGCTGCGTGTCCGTGCGGGACCACCGGGGGGCGGCCCCCCGTCGTCGATGCCCTGGTGCGGAGGGCGTCCGGGAGCGGGTGACGTCCCCCGGGAGTATGCATCGGGCCGGGCTCCGGATGCCGGCCCGGGCTGATCGGGGGAGGGGCCCGGGGTGCGGGGCAGCGGGCGGGTCGGGGTCGGGTCCGCCGGTGGGGTGCTGCCCGTGGGGCGGGTCCGCGGCACGGGGCGGGCGCTGCCACCGGCGCGGGCCCGGTGGCCGCTGGGACGGCGCGGGCCTCCTTCGCGCGGGGAGCGGGGCGGCGGCTGAGCGCTCACTGCTGTCTCCTTCCCGGCGCGGGGCCGTACGGTCCTGGGGGTCGGTGCCGGCTCCTCCGGCACCTCTGCGCTCCGGGGATCCCCGGGGGTGCAGGTCGCGCTCGTCAGGGTAGCCGTCGCCCGGCTCGGCGCGTCGGCGCAGGGCGGCATGTCGTGCGGCGATCGGTGAACCTCCTGAGAACCTTCACATCGTGGTCATGGGGTGCAGGGCCCCAGCGCGCCCCGCTCCGTACACTGTGGAGGCGCCGCCCGTGCGGCACGGATCAGCAGCAGGAGGCGCAGTGACTCATTCCGCACCCACCGGCGATCGGACGCCGGACCGAGGTGACGCCCACCCCGATGCGCTCGCGCAGCGCGTGGTGGCCGTGGTCGTGACCTACAACCGTGAGGAGCTGCTGCAGCAGTGCCTCGACGGGCTCGCCGCACAGGAGCGACGACCGGATGCGGTGGTGGTGATCGACAACTCCTCCACCGATGCCAGCGGCGCCGTCGCGGACGCGCACCCCCTGGCGGCGGACGTCGTCCATCTGCGGCGCAACGTCGGCGGGGCGGGCGGGTTCGCGGCCGGCATCGCCCGTGCCCTGGTGCGCCACGACGCCGACTGGGTGTGGGTGATGGACGACGACACCGTCCCGCGGCCGGGGGCGCTGTGCGCGCTGCTGCGCGCCCTGGAAGCCTCTCCCGTGCGGCTCAGCGTGCTCAGCTCCCGGGCGGTGTGGACCGACGGCCGCGATCACCCGATGAACACCCAGCGCACACGGCTGGGCGCGAGCTCCCAGGAGAAGCGCGACGCCGCGCAGGCCGGGGGACGACCGATCCGCACCGCCAGCTACGTCTCGGCGCTGCTGAACGGTCAGGACGTGCGCCGGCTGGGACTGCCGTACGCGGACTACTTCATCTGGTCGGACGACTTCGAGCACACCGGTCGCCTGCTGCGCGAGGGGCGCGGACTCCAGGTGCCGGCGTCGATCGTCGAGCATCGCACGGTCGCCTTCGGCAACGCCCAGTCCGGGCCCGGGGCCCGCTTCTTCTACGACGTGCGCAACCGGCTCTGGGCCCTGCTGCGCACCTCCTCCTTCAGCCCGGCCGAGAAGCTCGTGCACGGCGGCGCGACGGGGCTCGGCTGGCTGCGGCTGCTGCTGCGGCATCGCGGTGGCCTGGTCTCCGTCGGTCTGCGCGGGCTGCTCGCGGCCCTGCGGCGCGGGCCGCGACCCTCGGACGTCGTCCTCGCCGCCGACGGCGAGGCCGCCGCAGACGTCCGGGCGATCGAACGGGTGGCCGGACGGTGACCTCCGCGGACCCCTCGCCCACGACGGCGGCGCGGCTGCCTGCGTTCACCGTGCTCATGCCGCTGTGGCGGCGCGACCTGCCCGACCGCCTCGAGCTCGCGCTGCGCACCGCCACGCTGGAGCAGCAGCACCGTCCCGATCTGCTGATCCTCACCGTGGACGGCCCGCTGCCGGCGGTGCTCGAGGCGGTGGTCGACAGGGTCGAGCAGGCAGAGTTCGGTCCCGCGCTGGTGCTGCGCCACGACGACCATCGCGGCGTCGCCGCCGCGCTCCAGGACGGCCTCGAGTCCAGCCCGCACGACCTCGTGGCACGGGCCGATGCGGACGACATCTGCCGCCCCGAGCGATTCGCGCTGCAGATCCCGCGGATGGACGAGGAGGGCCTGGACCTGCTGGGCTCCTCGATGCGGGAGTTCAGCGACCAGGTGCCGCCCGGCACGGGGCCCCTGCGCACCCGGCCGCTGCAGCACGAGCAGATCGTGCGGTACCTGCCCCACCACAGCCCCTTCCATCACCCCACGGTGGTGCTGCGGCGCTCGGTGGCGCTCGCGGTGGGCGGCTACCGGGATCTCGCGCTGCTCGAGGACTACTGGCTGTGGGAGCGGATGATGCTCGGCGGTGCCCGGATGGGGAATCTGCCTCAGGTGCTGGTGGACTACCGCGTCGACGAGGAGCTGTTCGCCCGGCGCGGCGGGTGGCGCCTGTTCGCCAGCGACGTCCGGCTGCAGCGCCGGATGCTGCTGGACCGGGTCGTCACTCCCGGGGGCTTCCTGCGCAACATCGTGCTGCGCGCGACCTATCGCTTCGTCCCCGGCTGGGCCCGCCGGCTCGGCTACCGCCGCTTCGTGGAGCGCAGCGAGACCGGCCCGGCGACGGCATGAGGGCGGACACATCATCTCGTGCCTCGTGTCCGTCGGCCCGGGCGTCCCTCCCGTTCGGTTACTGTGACCAGGTCCCCGGTGGACCGTCCGCATGCTTCGAAAGGATCATTCGTGTCGACTCCTGATCTCCTGATCGTCGGCTCCGGCCTGTTCGGTCTGACCATCGCCGAGCGCGCGGTCGCCGAGCACGGCGCGAAGGTGACCATCATCGACCGTCGGCCGCACGTGGGCGGCAACGCCTACTCCGAGGCCGATGAACAGACGGGCATCGAGGTCCACAAGTACGGTGCGCATCTCTTCCACACCTCGAACGTCCGGGTATGGGAGTACGTGAACCGCTTCACCGAGTTCACCGGCTACCAGCACAAGGTGTTCACGACCCATCAGGGCGAGGTGTTCCCGATGCCGATCAACCTCGGCACCGTCAACCAGTTCTTCCGCTCGGCGCACACCCCCGATCAGGCCCGCGCCCTGATCGCGGAGCAGGCCGGGGAGTTCGCCGGCAAGGATCCCGAGAACCTCAACGACAAGGGCATCTCGCTGATCGGCCGCCCGCTGTACGAGGCGTTCATCAAGAACTACACCGGCAAGCAGTGGCAGACCGATCCCAAGGACCTGCCCGCCTCGATCATCTCGCGGCTGCCGGTGCGCTACACGTACAACAACCGGTACTTCAACGACACCTACGAGGGACTGCCGAAGGACGGCTACACCGCCTGGCTCGAGCGGATGGCGGATCATCCGAACATCGACGTGCAGCTGGAGACCGACTACTTCGACACCTCGCAGCCGCTGAACAAGCACGCCGTCCGGGGGAACATCCCTGTCGTCTACACCGGACCGATGGACCGCTATTTCGACTTCCAGCTCGGGGAGCTGGGCTGGCGCACCATCGATCTGGAGACCGAGCATCATGAGGTCGGCGACTTCCAGGGCACCTCGGTGATGAACTACGCCGACGCCGAGATCCCGTACACGCGCATCATCGAACCCCGCCACTTCCACCCCGAGCGCACTCACTACCCCGCCGACCGCACCGTCATCCAGCGCGAGTACTCCCGCTTCGCCGAACCCGGGGACGAGCCGTACTACCCGATCAACTCCGGCCGCGACCGCGAACGGGTGCTGGCCTACCGGAAGCTGGCCGACGCCGAGCCGCGCACCCTGTTCGGGGGCAGGCTCGGCACCTATCAGTACCTGGACATGCACATGGCCATCGGCTCCGCCCTGACCATGGCCGACAACAAGCTGCCCGATCTGCTGCGCGCGTGACCCGAGCGCCCCGCCCTGCCCGCGGGACATCCGCTGATCGCCGACGAGGAGCCTCATGAACGCCACCCCTGCCACTGCGACCCCCCGTGAGTCCGCGGCTCCGGCCGAGGGCGCTCCGCAGCGGCTGCTGCAGCGCCTGATCCTTCCCCACGAGTCCTCCCCGGACGTCGTCCCGCTGTACATCGAGGCCGCCGATGCCCGCTCGGGCGCCACCGGCAGCGCGCTCGGCCTCGGCGGCGGTTCCGAGCCCGCCCGCCGGGTCGAACCGGAGGGACGGGCCGTTGAGCGTTCCGCCCAGGCCCAGGCCCAGGTCGACGTCAGCGAGCTCAACGAGCGGCACTCGGTGGGCGTCCCTGCGCGGAGCATGCGCTCCTTCGGCACCTACTTCAACGCCTTCCCGGCGAGCTACTGGCGCCGCTGGACCCCGGTGCGCGCCGTGCGCCTGACGGTCCGCACCTCCGGGGCCGGTCACCTGGTCGTGATGCGCTCCACCGCCCGCGGCTCCCTGCAGCGACAGGAGTCCCGGAACGTCTCCGGCGTGGCCGAGGAGGTCTTCGACCTCCCGCTGACCGCGTTCGGGGACGGCGGGTGGTACTGGTTCGATGCCTATGCCGGCGACGAGGACCTCACGGTCCTCGGCGCCGAATGGACCGCCGATGCCGACCTCGCCCGCACCGAGGGCAGCTTCTCCATCTCGATGACCACGATGAACAAGGTCGAGTACTGCCTGGAGAACATCCGCACCGTCGCCGAGGACCCGGACCTGCGTGCTCTCCTGGACGTCATGTACGTCGTCGACCAGGGCGCGGACCGCCTGCACGACCATGCCGAGGAGCTCGCCCCGCTGCAGAAGGCCCTCGATGCGCAGCTGCAGATCATCGAGCAGGGCAACATCGGCGGCTCCGGCGGGTTCTCCCGCGGCATGTACGAGGCCGCCACCGCAGGCACCTCCACCTACGTCATCAACTGCGACGACGACATCGTGATCGAGCCGGAGTCCCTGATCCGGATGGTGACCTTCGCGGACTTCGCGAGCCGTCCGACCCTCGTCGGCGCCCACATGTTCGACCTCAACAACCGCTCGGTGCTGCACACCTTCGGCGAGGTCGTCGATCCGTGGCGCATCCAACCGGCGGTCGCCGTCCCGGAGGGGAGGACGGGGCACGACTTCGCCGCCGAGCCGCTGCGCTCGACCCCGTGGCTGCACCGCCGCGCGGATGTCGACTACAACGGCTGGTGGAGCTGCCTGATCCCCACGGAGACGGTGCGCGCCATCGGGCTGAGCCTGCCGGTGTTCATCAAGTGGGATGACGCCGAGTACGGCCTGCGGGCGAAGCAGGCCGGCTACCCCACGGTCTCCCTGCCCGGCGCCGGCGTGTGGCACATGAGCTGGGTGGACAAGGACGACCTGGTGGGCTGGCAGGCCTATTTCCACGAGCGCAACCGGATCATCACCGCTCTGCTGCATTCCCCGTACGCCCGCGGCGGCCGGGTGGTCAGGGAATCGCAGTTCATGGACGTCAAGCACCTGATCTCCATGCAGTACTTCACCGAGGCGGGCCGGTTGCTGGCCCAGAAGGATGTGCTCGAGGGTCCCGACGCCCTGCACCCCGCGATCGGCACCAAGCTGCCCGAGATCCGGGCGATGGCCGCAGGGTTCGACGACGCGGTCTCCAGGAAGGACCAGGACCTGTACCCGCCGGTCCAGATCGACAAGCCGCCGCGGAAGGGTCGCCCGTTCACCCAGCCGCGCCGCCTGATGCTCCCGGCATGGACGGTGAAGGTCCTCGCCAAGCAGCTGCTGAAGCCCACCGCACCCCAGGCCGCGGAGAACCCGCAGGCGGCGATCCCGCACCTGGACGCGAAGTGGTGGCGGCTGTCCGCCTATGACAGTGCTCTGGTCTCCAACGCGGAGGGCACCCAGGTCTCCTGGTACAAGCGTGACCCGCGACAGGTGCGCGAGATGCTCGCCGAGGCGCTCTCGGCCCATGTGGCGCTGCACCGCGGCTGGAACGCGCTGCGCGAGCGCTACCGGGATGCCTCGGCGCGCATCACCTCCTTCGACGCCTGGGAGCAGACCTTTGCCGAGAACCCGGCACCGGATCGGGCCCCGCAGCAGGAGGCCTCCCCGACGTCCGACGGCGGAGGCAGCGCGGCGTGAGCGACGGCGGCGGAGCCTCGGCGCGGCTGCCCAGCCGTGCGGAGCAGGCCGAGGGCTGGCGCGCCCCCGGTCAGGATGCGGGCTGGCTGAATCCGCTCCGGGAACGCTTCCTGCTGCGTCTGCTGGTGCGCAAGGAGCTGAGGGTGCGCTATCGCGGCAGCGCCCTGGGCATGCTGTGGAGCTATGTGAAGCCGGCCGTGCAGTTCCTCGTCTTCTACATCGCCCTCGGCGTGTTCCTGCAGCTGAACCGGGACACCCCTGCCTACGCGGTGTACCTGTTCAGCGGCATCGTGGTGGTGAACCTCTTCGGCGAGGTGTTCGGCAACGCCACCCGCTCGATCACCGGCAACCAGGCGCTGGTCTCCAAGATCTACCTGCCCAGCGAGCTGTTCCCCTGGGCGAGCATGATCGTGGCGCTGGTGCACTTCCTGCCTCAGCTGCTGGTGCTGCTGGTGGGGGCGCTGCTGTTCGGCTGGCTGCCCTCGGCGACCTCGGCGCTCGCCTTCGGGATGGGCCTGGTGATCCTGGTGATGTTCACGATGGGGCTGGGCATGGTCACCGCGGCGCTGAATGCGGCCTTCCGCGACGTCGAGAACTTCGTGGACCTCATCGTCATGGTCGCCACCTGGCTCTCGCCGGTGCTGTACCGGATCTCGATGGTCGAGGAGGTGATCGGTGGGACGATCTGGTGGTGGCTGTACCAGCTGAACCCGCTGACCATCGTGGTGGAGCTGTTCCATGTCGCGTTCTGGCGCTATACCCCGCCGGTGGTCCAGGGCGTCGCCGCGGATCCCTCGCTCGCGGGCCCGGGCGAGCCCTTCGGCCTGTGGTGGGCCGGGCTGCTGATCGCCGGGCTCACCTTCCTGCTCGGCACCGTCCTGTTCGAGCGCTCCAAGCGACGCTTCGCCCAGGAGCTGTGAGAGGAGCCGTGCCATGAGCCCGAACATCGAATCCGTCCCGGAGACCGCCGCGGTCCCCACCGACCGCGAGATGGTCCGCATCGAGCACGTCACCAAGCAGTTCTCGCTGCGCCACGATCACTCGCTCAAGGAGCTGGTGTTCTCGGCGCTGCAGCGCAAGCAGCTCGCGGACAGCTTCCTGGCGCTGGAGGACGTGCACCTCACCGTGAACGCGGGGGAGACCGTGGGACTGATCGGCTTCAACGGCTCGGGGAAGTCGACGCTGCTGAAGACCGTCTCCGGAGTGCTCTATCCGGACCGGGGACGGGTGCTGCTGCGCGGCCGCGTCGCGGGGCTGATCGAGGTGGGTGCCGGCTTCCACCCCGACCTCTCCGGGCGCGAGAACGTCTACCTCAACGGGGCCATCCTCGGCATGACCCGGGAGCAGATCGATGCGAGGTTCGACGAGATCGTCGCCTTCAGCGAGATCGAGGAGTTCATCGACACCGACGTGAAGTACTACAGCTCAGGCATGTTCCTGCGCCTGGCCTTCGCCGTGGCCGTGCACACCGAACCGGACATCTTCCTGGTCGACGAGATCCTCTCCGTCGGCGACGAGCCGTTCCAGCGCAAGTGCCTCGAGCGCATCCGGGAGCTCCAGCAGGCCGGGCGCACCATGATCGTGGTCTCCCACGAGCTGGAGATGCTCGAGAAGCTGTGCACCCGGATCGTGGTCCTGCGCAAGGGTCGGGCGATCTTCGACGGCGACCCCACCGAGGCCGTCGCGACCCTGCGCGCCGGCTGAGGCCCGACGGCGCCGACACCGCGGCTCGTGCGCGCCGTGCTCAGCCGCGCGCGGTGACGGCCTCCTCCTGCGCCTGGCGCTCGGTGACCATGGCGGAGGGACCGACGATCCCGCCGCCGGCGATCAGCGCTGCCAGCACCGGGGGGAGCGCGCGGAGCCCGTCCCCGTCCACCAGCAGGCGAGGGGGAGCGGCGGGGTCGCTCGATGCGGGGGCGTCGGGCCGCGGGGCGGGGCCGCTCCACGCCGGCAGGGCGACGCCGAGCCGGTCGGAGCTGCCGCGCACCTCGGCCAGCCAGTCGTGGGCCAGCGGGGGCAGCTCCGCGCTGAAGCGGGGCGCCAGCGAGACGGCGTCGAGGGCGAGCACCTCGTCCGCGGAGTCGGCCAGCGATGAATCCGGCCGGTCCGTGACCACCACCCGCGGCTGCTCGGGAGCGGGCGGGACCTCGCCGGAGGGCTCCGCCTCGCGCTCGAGCACCGTCACCGCGGCGCCGAGCGCCCAGGACGCCAGCGCCAGTGCCAGCCGCTTCCAGTGCGGCGGGAGGTCGAGCACCACCTCGTCCCCGGGGGCGAGGTCGATCTCGTCGTGCAGGTGCCCGATCGACTTGATCATCCAGTTCGCCAGCACGTGACCGGACAGCTCGATCCGTGCGGCCTCTCCGTACCAGGCCAGCGCGGGGCGCGCGCCCGTCTGCTCGAGGGCGCGCAGGAGCTGCGCAGCGGTCTGCGGTGAGGGGGCGGCGGAAGTGCTCATGAGGGCTCCTGGAGGTGGTCGGGGACGGAGATCTCGACCGTGATCTCCGGCAGCGGGGTGCCGAGGGACTCCGCCCCCAGTGCGGTGCGGACCCGCTCGGCGAGGGTCGCGGCGTGGATCAGTGCGGCCCCGGAGGCATCGGCGGCCTCCACCACGATATGCGGAGCCGACCCGTCCGGGCGGAGCGCTCGCACGGACGCGGTCGACGGCTCCTGACCCCGACGGGGCACAGCAGCGACCGCCAGCGCCCGTTCGATCCGCTCCGCCGCCGGTTCGGGGGACATGCGGGCGATCGGCTCTTGTGCGGGGGCCAGCCCGAGCGCGACCCACACCGACTCGAGGCTGGGGCGCCGGAACCAGTCGTCCTCCCCCGTCCGTGAGAGGTCACGGGCCGGGACGTCCTGCGCCGTGGCGCCGGGCACTCCCCGCACCAGCGCGGCGGGCACCCCGCTGGCCTTGCCCTTGACCAGGTCCGCGGCGGCCGCCAGCTCGTCGGCGAGGTTCCGGACCGTGACGGTCAGGGGGCGGCCGTCCGCATCCGCGCCGCCGCGCAGATCCTGCAGCGCGGCGACCCCGGCCGCCCCGAGGGCGATATCTCCCACCCCGACCCGCCAGATCCGGGAGGAGGTGTCGGTCAGCAGCACTCCGAGATCCACGCCGAGCGCGGTGACCAGGGCCGCACGCAGCTCCTGCGCGCAGGCGTCGGGATCCTCGGGCAGCAGCAGCGGCCCGTCCGGGGCGTTGGAGGAGTCCACGCCGGCGGCCGCCATCACCGGGCCCGAGGGGATCTGCACCACCGAGGTCACCACCTGGGTGTGCAGGCGGCGGGCGACCGTGCGCACCGCGGCGTCCGCGATGGCCTGCTCGCGCTGTGCAGGGGCGATGCGCAGGCCGAGGGCCTTGGAGACGACCTTCGTCGACAGGCACAGCACATCGCCGTCCTGCGGCGCGAGGGGCCGCAGCGCCGCGCCCAGCTGGGCGGCCAGGTCGTCCCCCTCGCGGGTCTCGCCCAGACCGGTGACGGGCAGCACCTGGAGCTCGTCCCGCGGGGGGTGTGCGGGGGAGGATGGGGCGACCTGCGAAGGGGGCGGAGCAGTGGGCACGAGGGCCTCCCGGGGCGTGGGCTCGAAGGTGAGATGCAAGGCGACGCGCCGACGCCGCTTGACGGACCATAACTACACCGGTGTACTTTAGGCCCGACGAGCCTTCGGTGGTCAACGCATCGGTGGTCAATGCAGGAGTGGAAGGAGCGGTGGCGATGGACGAGAACCGTGTCGACGATGATGCGCGTGCAGAGCTGTCCCTGCTCGACGTCACCGGGCAGGACTCCGACGACGCCGAGCTGACCTGGCAGGAGCGCGCGCTGTGCGCGCAGACCGATCCGGAGGCGTTCTTCCCCGAGAAGGGCGGCTCCACCCGCGAGGCCAAGAAGGTGTGCGTCTCCTGCGAGGTGCGCGCCGAGTGCCTGGAGTACGCCCTCGAGAACGACGAGCGCTTCGGGATCTGGGGCGGCCTCTCCGAGCGCGAGCGCCGCAAGCTCAAGCGCCGGGTGGTCTGACATCCTTCCCCGGTGAGCGACCGTCACATCACTGCGGTCGTCCTGTTGGACGGGACGACCACGGCGTCGACCCATGAAGCGCTCCGCGCGGCGCTGACGGCGCAGACCCGTCGGCCGGACCGGGTCATGGTCGTCGCCCCCTCCGACCTCCCCGAGGACGTGCGCGAGGGGATCGAGGCGGACCGCGCCGCCGGGAGCGTGCACCGGGTCCTGCCGATCTCCGCCGCCGTGAGCCGGGCCGGGGCGGTCCGGGAGATCCTCGAGACCCTCGAGGACCCGGAGGACACCCCCGCCCCGTCGTCGACGTCGGACACCGAGGCGCGCGAAGCGGCCGCAGCGCCGAGCGCCGGTGGACGCCGTGCGCGCGAGGTCGACAGCGTCGCCGTCGAACGGGAACGGACCCAGCAGGCGGAGGACCTCGCCAAGGTGCCCCTGCGCCTGCGCCGGCAGCGCTACCGCTCGGGCCGCCGGGTCGGCACGACCGACGGCACCGCCGGTGAGTCCTGGCTCTGGTTCGTGGTGGACGGCGCCCCGCCGGCGCCCGACGCCCTCGCGCACCAGCTGGAGATCGTCGAGGTGTCCCCGAACACCGCCGCGGTGGGCACCAAGCGGGTGCGGCACACCGCTCCGGGAGATCCCGAGGGCGCGGAGCAGCTCAGCGTCCAGGGCGCCGATGCGCTCGTGGACGTCGGCCTCACCCTCACCCACGGGGGACGGATCATCACCGGGGTCGAGCCCGGCGAGATCGACCAGGGACAGTCGGACTGGCGCCACGACGTGCTCGCGGTCCCGCTGCCGGGAATGCTGGTGCGAGAGCAGACGCTGCGGGAGGTCGGCGGCCTCGACCCGGACCTGCCCGCCCCCTGGGCCGAGATCGACCTGTGCCGTCGCATCTGGCGCGCCGGGGAGCGGGTGGCGGTGCAGTCCGCCGCCCGGGTCCTGCACCCGTACCCCTCCAGGCCTCTGCTCGAACGCCTCCAGGAGCAGCGCACAGGGCAGCACCTCTCGCTGCTCAAGCAGCGTTCCCTCCCGCACGCCCTGCTGTCCCTGCTGCTCCTCCCGCTGGCGACCGCGCTGCGGATGGCCGCTGCGGCCGCCGCCTCCGCCCCCCGCACCGCCCTGATGGAGCTGCGCGCCGCGGCGGCGGTGCTGCCCCGGGCACGACGGGTGCTGTCCCGGGGCCTGCGCGAACGTCACCGTGCGCGGGTGCCGCGCGGACGCCTCGCCCCGCTCTATCTGCCGCGCGGGGAGGGGATGCGGCGCGGGGTCGAGGACACCTGGACCCGCCTCGTCGCCGATGACGACCGGCGACGGCAGATCCGCCGTACCACCTGGGGGATCGCCGGGACGCGCCACGGCCTCGACGACGCCGACTACGGGCGCCACATCGTCTGGACGGTGGCCGTGGCACTGGCCGCGACCGTGGTCGGCCTGTTCACCCTGCGCGGGCTCTTCGGCCGCGGGGACCTCGTCGGCCCCGGACTGCTCCCGATCCCCGAGAGCCGCAGGGACCTCTGGGACGCGGCATGGTCGAGCTGGATCCCCGGCGGTCTGGGGGAGCGCGGTCCTGCGGATGCCCTGGTCCGGCTGCTCGGCCATCTGCCCCTCGGTGGGAACCTGCTCGTCGAGAGCCTGCTGTTCGCCGCCGTGCCCGCCAGCGCACTGCTGGCCTGGTGGGCCTCCGGAGCGCTGACCCGCGCGGTGGGGCCGCGCCTGGTGATCGCGAGCGTCTGGGCGCTCGCGCCGTCCGTGCTGGCCGCTCTCACCAGCGGCGCCTGGCCGCTGCTGCTGGTCCACCTGCTGCTCCCGCTGCTCGCGCTCGCGATCGGTCGGGCGATCGGCCTGCCCCACAAGGTCTCCCAGGCCAGCGTGTCCGCGGCGGCGGCCGCCGGGCTGGTGCTGCTGGTGATCGGTGCAGTGCAGCCGGTCCTGGTCGTGCTCACAGCGGCGGCGCTGGTGCTGATCGCCGTGGCGGTGCCGGGCCGCCGGCGCCGACTGCTCTGGGTGCTGCTTCCCTCCCTGGCCCTGCACGGACCGTACCTGCCGACCTACATCGGGCACCCCGAGACGGTGCTCGCCGTCGCCGGGGTGCCCGCCACGACGGCCACCGCGACGACCACGGACCTGCTCACCCTGTGGCCGGTCGCCCCCGGCGTGCAGGAGGTGCTCACTCCACTGGTGGGGGCGACCGCCGCCATGCTCCTGCCGCTGCTGCCCGTCGCGCCCGTGGTCCTCGCCGCGCTGATCGCCCCGCTGCTTCCCGCTGCTGCGGGGCGGGCGGGTCGCTTCAGCCTGCTGCTGGCCGCTCTCGGCGTGCTGGCCGTGCTCGTGTCCCGCAGCACCTGGGTGGCCGTGAGCGACGGCCGTCTCGTCACCCCGTCGCCGCACACCCTGCTCAGCGTCATCCTGCTGGCACTGGCCGTCGGGGCCGCCGCGACCTTCGACGCCCTCGCCCGACGCGAGGAGCACGACCGGCGTCTCCGCCGGATCCTCACCGCCGCCCTCGGCACCCTGGTCGCCGCGGCCTGCCTGGTCTCGGTGACCGGCTGGACGCTGCTGCTGCCCGGTCAGCTCCGGGTGGACCGGGCCGAGAGCGGCGCGGTCCCCGCAGCCGCCGCGGACCAGGGCCTCACCGACGCCCGCTCCCGGGTGCTGCTGCTCGCCCAGCTGCCGGACGGCTCGGTCGAGGCGCGGCTGGTCGTCCACGGCGGCGACTCCGTGATCCAGCACGCGGTGATCACCGACGCCCGGGACGTGGACACCGTCACCGCGGGCGGGCCGGTGGACGCCGATCCCGCCTCCGCGGCGCTGCGGGAGGCGGTGGCGGGAGCGCTCTCCACCGCGGCTGCGGGCGGGGACGACGGAGAACGGGCGACCCTCTCGCAGCTCGCCGTCTCCTACGTGGTGGTGCGCGGCGACCTCGACGAGCAGGCGGAGCTGATGGGGACCCTCGACAGCTCCACCGAGCTGGAGAAGGTCACCGAGGGGTCCCGCGGCGGCATGTGGCGCGTCATCGGCGCCGCTCCCCGGGCGGTCGTCCGCGGCGGCGAGGCCCCGACCCCTCTGGACAGCGGGGCCATCGACGCGGAGGGCGCGGTCCCCGCCGACGAGGCGGCACGCACCGTGGTCCTCGCCGAGCGCTTCGACACCCGGTGGCGGGCGACGCTCGACGAGGTCGAGCTGGAACCCGTCGAGGTCGACGGCTGGGCACAGGGATTCGCGCTGCCGCCCGGAGCGGAGGGCGAGGTGGACGTGCACCGGGAGCAGCCGCTGCGGCTGCTCTGGCAGCTGCTCCTCTACGCCGTCGTCGCCCTGACCGCCCTGATCTCGATCCCGTGGCGGGTCCGTTCACGCTCGGTGGAGGAGATGTATGGCTGAGAGCACCGCCCCCGAGGAGCCCCGCGACCCTCTCGCGGAACCGTCGGCGCGCCGTGGCGGGAGCCGACCGCTGCTCGCCCTGGCCGCGCTGATACCGCTCGCGCTCGCCGTCGGCGCCGTGGCCGTCACCCCGCCACCGGCACCGCAGACCGTGGAGCATGCCGTCGCGCAGTCGCAGCCGGGGGCGAGCACCCGCTGGTGCCAGGGCCCGCTGGAGCTGCCCGAAGAGCTGCTGGACGCGGGACCGGACGAGGACCTCGCCCTCACCCCGCCCAACCCTGCGGTCTCGCTGCGCACGGTGTCCGTGGAACCCGCGTCCTCGCTGCTGTTCGGCCGCGTCAGCGCCTCGCGGACCCTGCAGGAGGACGACGGCTCCGTCCGCGCCCCCTCCATCGTGGCGGAGGCGGCAGACGGCACCGTGCTCGGCGATGAGCCCGCCTCCCAGGATCTGGGGGCCTCCGTCCTGGGCGTGACGGGCGTGCAGGATGCCCCGCACGTGACCTCCGCGACCTCCGACGGCGGCCGCCCGGTCGCCGACACCGTCCAGAGCACGCTGACCGGCTCCGGAGACTACCGCTCCCTCGCGCTGACCCGCTGCGGGGAGCCGGTCACCGAGGCCTCCTTCCTCGGAGTCTCCACCGAGGAGGGCGACAGCGCCGTGCTGGTGCTGCGCAATCCGACCGAGCGCGCGGCCACCGCCTCGGTGCAGCTGTGGACCCAGGACGGCCCCGCCGCGATGGAGGGCCGCAGCCAGGTGGTCGTCGCCCCCGGCCAGGAGCAGAGGATCCTGCTGGAGTCCGTGGCCCCGGGACAGGCCGCGGTCGGGGTGGGCGTCTCCGTGCTCGGGGCTCCCCTGTCCATGCACGTCCAGAGCACCGAGCGGGACGGCCTCACCCCGGGCGGCGCCGAGATCCTCGCCCCGCTGCCCGCCGCCGGGACCGAGCTGATGATGCCCGGGGTGGAGGTCGCCGACACCGCGCCCACCCTGGTGCTCGCGAACCCCCAGGGCAGCGCCACCACGGCGTCCGTCGAGGTGATCGGCCCGCAGGGGCCGGTCGAGGCGGCAGCGCCGGAGACGATCGACCTGCCCGCCGGCACGGTGGTGAGCACTTCGCTGGAGGGTCTGGCGGACGGCACCTACGCCGTGATCGCCCGGTCCGAGTCCCCGGTCACCGCCGTCACCCGCAGCGAGCTCACCGGCGCGGACCTGCCCGGGGACACCATCGGCGCACCCGTCGACTTCGCCCTGGTCTCCCCGGCGCCGGCGATCGGCTCCCACGCCCTGAGCAGTCTGCCCACGCAGGCCTCGGCCGGGCAGCTGACGCTGATCGGTTCCCGGGACTCCGCGGTGACCGTGATCCCGATGGCGGCCGACGGCTCCGCCGGCGAGCCGCTGAGCCTCGACGTCTCCGCGGACGCGACGGTCTCGCTGACCTCCGAGCAGCTGCAGATCGGCGAGGAGCGCGCTGCCGGGGTCACCGTCGTGCCCGAGGTGCCCGGCGCCGTGCACGCGAGCTGGTCCCAGCGAGAGAGCGACGGCACCGATGCCGTGCTGCTCTCCTCCCTCCCCGTGCTGCCGGCGCGCGGCGGTCAGGACCCCGTCACGGTGCGGTTGTCCCACTGACCCGTGACCGGTTCGGCAGGGCGGGTGGGCGGCAGACCGTCAGACCGACCACGCCTCGGGGTCCACGTCCTCGGGGGCGATGCCGAGCAGCGATCCGATCTGCTCGGACAGCACCTGTCGCACCAGCGCTTCCAGCTCGTCCTCGCCCTCGCAGCGGGTCTGCAGCGGCCGCCGGAAGACGATCACCCGCGCGGGATGCTCCCGGGAGGGCGGGATCACACGCCCCAGCAGCACCGTCGGCTCCTCCCAGGGGGCAGGATCGGCCGACGGCACCTCCTCGACCAGCACCTGCAGATGCGCGAGACGGCGGGGGAACCGTTCGGCGAGCGCGGCACCGGCATCGGCCACCAGCTCGTCGAATCGCTCCCGGCGGCTGCGGTAGCCGGGCAGATGGGGCGGGATCAGATCGAATCGTCGTCCCCGTCCGCGACGATCTCGGCGGCGGGGGCCCGGACGGGGGCCGGGTGCACCGGGGTGCAGCGGCTGGACATCCATGGACGCACTCTATCGGCCCCTGCCCCTCCAGCGATCCGGACCGCGATCCGGGCGTTCCCGGCCGGGATCGCCGGGCGCCCCGTCGGACGGCTCCCGCGCCAGCTGCGTAGACTGCAGGGCGTGCCTGCTCGAGAATGCTCCCGGACCGCCTGCTCCAGGCCCGCTGTCAGCTCGCTGACCTTCGTGTACGAGGACTCCACCGCGGTGCTGGGTCCCCTGTCGCGCCTCAGCGAGCCGCACGCCTACGACCTCTGCCGGGAGCACGCCTCCCGGATGACCGCGCCCCGCGGCTGGGAGCTGCTGCGCGTCGCCGGGGGCGCCGAGGCCAGCGACGACCTGGTCGCGATCGCCGATGCGGTGACCCGGCACCCGGCGCCGGAGCAGGCGACGGCCCCGCGGTCCGCACCGTCCCGGACCCCGCGGTCCTCCGGCGATCCCCGGCCCCCTGCACAGGAGGAGAAGACCTCCGCCCGCCACCTCCACGTCCTCAGGAGCCCCCATGACTGAGCCGCGCCCGTCGCAGTCCGCGCCCGGGCGCGGACGCCACGACCTCTCCGGCATCGTCCTGGCCAACGATGTGCGCGGGCGAGCCGGGGAGACGCTCACGGCCGAGATCGCGCGAGCCTTCGGCGCGGCCTTCACCGATCAGTTGGACGCCCCTGCGCTGATCGTCGCCCATGACATGCGCCTGAGCTCCCCGGAGCTGTCCCGGGCCGTGATCGAGGGGGCGGTGCGCCGCGGCGCGATCGTCGCCGATGCCGGCCTGTCCTCGACCGATCAGCTCTACTGCGCCTCGGGCCAGCACCAGGCCGCCGGCGTCATGGTCACCGCCTCCCACAATCCGCCCGGGGACAACGGCTTCAAGCTGTGCCTGCCGGGAGCGCGCCCGGTGGGCCGTGACTCCGGACTCGAGGAGATCCGCCGCGCCGCCGAGGCCTATCTCGACGCCGGCGAGATCCCGACCAGCGGGGAGGGCCGGGCCGAGGGGATCGACACCCTGGCGGACTACGCCGCCGCGCTGCACGCCCTGGTATCGCTGCCCGCGCAGCGCAGGGTGCGCGTGGTCGTCGACGCGGGCAACGGCATGGCCGGGCACACCGCGCCCGCCGTCCTCGGCGCGCTCGCACAGGTCGACCTCATCGACCTCCATTTCGCGCTCGACGGCAGCTTCCCGCACCACCCGGCCGATCCGCTGCGTCCGGAGAACCTCCGGGACCTGCAGGCGGCCGTGGTGCGGGAGGGGGCTGACATCGGGATCGCCTTCGACGGCGATGCCGACCGGTGCGTGGTCCTGGACGAGCACGGGACGCCGGTGCCGCCGTCGGCGATCACCGCCCTGATCGCCCAGCGGGAGATCGCGCGCGCCCGGGCCGCCGGCCAGGAGCGCCCGGTGGTGGTCGCGAACCTGGTCTCCTCCCGCCACGTCGCCGAGACCGTCCACGAGGCCGGCGGCGAGCACGTGCGCACGCCCGTCGGCCATGCCGTCATCAAGGCGATCATGGCCGAGCACGATGCCGTGTTCGGCGGGGAGCATTCCGCGCACTTCTACTTCCGCGACTTCTTCTTCGCCGATTCCGGCATGCTCGCGGCACTGCACGTGCTGGCCGCGCTCACCGGGTCCGACGGCACGGTGTCCGCGCTGGTCGCGGCCCATTCCCCGTACGTCGCCAGCGGTGAGCTCAACCTGACGGTGGCGGATGCCCGGGCCGCGCGTGAACGGGTGCGCACGCACGTCGGCGCGTGGCCCGGCGTGCAGACCGACGATCTGGACGGACTCACCGCCCGGCACTGGGGCGAGGACCTCCCGGCCCCGGATCGCTGGTGGTTCTCCCTGCGCTCCTCGCACACCGAGCCGCTGCTGCGCCTGAACGTCGAGGCGGAGCAGGAGGCGACGATGATCCGGATCCGCGACGAGATCCTCGCGATCGCTCACGCCGAGGTGCCGGCGACCGCCGCGACCCCCGTCCGCGAGCTGCCTGCCGGCGCCAGCGGCGCGGATGTCCCCGGATGGGTGCGATCGATCCTGCGCTGCCCGGACTGCGGCGACGAGCTGCGGGACGTCGAGCAGGCGCTGCAGTGCGTGCACTGCGCCCGCGTCCACCCGGTCGAGGGCGGCATCCCGGTGCTCATCGCAGGCCGCCAGGAGGTCCCGGCCGCGGAGTGAGCCGCCGCCGGGCTCAGCCGGTGAACCGCACCGCGCGGACCTCGGCGGACAGCTCCCGCTGCCGCTCCTGCTCGCGGCGCAGCCGCACCTCGTCCCGTCGTGACCGCTCGGCGATCACCGCGGCGAGGAACTCCTCGGGATCGGTGCCGGGCGGGGGAGCCGGGGCCACGTGCGGCAGGGTGCGGCGCAGCAGGTCACGGGACAGCTGGCGCCGGGACTCGGCGTTGACGGTCGCGGCACGGGGCAGGAAGGAGCGGATGTCCTGCAGCAGGGTGAGCGGCAGGCGGCCGACGTCCGCGTCCAGCACCCAGTCGCGCAGCGAGGCCGGGACCTCGACCCGCTGGGGGGTCAGGTCGCGCATGCGCTCCTGGATCACCATGGTCCCGGCCAGGAGGTCGCCGATCCGGCGGGACCGGCGATCGATCACGGCGCAGGTCAGTGCCACGGCGCCGGAGGTCGACCAGATCTCGAACATCGCCATCACCGCACGGATCAGGCTCTGGCGCACGTGCACCGGGCCGCCGTCGTCCCGCACCACCCGGGTGCCCATCACCCACCGCCCCACCGACCGGCCGCGCAGCAGCAGCTCGCACAGCACCGGATAGCCGACGTAGGCGAGAACCGACATGGTCAGGATCCCCGCGGCGATCAAGCCGTCGTCCAGCTCCGCCCGGGCGGCGGCCCACACCATCCCGATCGTGCCCCCGACCAGCAGCACCAGCTGGAGCACGCCGTCGATCAGGGCGGAGAGCATGCGGACGGCGAAGGAGGCGGCACGCAGGTCCAGCATCACCGCGTCCCCGGTGATCAGCGCGTCACGAGCGCCGGGGGAGGAGGCCGCGGGGG
Organism: Brachybacterium vulturis; assembly: GCF_043641765.1. Lineage (GTDB taxonomy): Bacteria > Actinomycetota > Actinomycetes > Actinomycetales > Dermabacteraceae > Brachybacterium > Brachybacterium vulturis_A. The sequence goes on from NZ_JBHZRO010000010.1 coordinate 113,925, forward strand.
CCGCCGCGGTGGTGCTCGGGGGTGCCATGACCCCATCCTGGCACCGCGGCGGCCCTCCCGTCAGCGTCGAGCGTCGGCTTCCGACGCCGCCGGGTGCGACTTTCGTCGGCGGTCCGGGACCGCGGCGGACCCTACGCTGAGGACGTGGACACCGACGCCTTCATCGCCGTGCACCGACCGCAGTGGGACCGCCTCCGGGACCTGACCCGCAGCCGCACCCTCGACGCGGCCGGCGTCGACGAGCTGCTCTCCCTCTACCAGGAGACCTCCACCCACCTGTCCACCGTCCGCTCCACCAACCCGGATCCGGCGCTGGTCTCCCGGCTCTCGCTGCTCGTGCACCGGGCTCGGCTGCGGATCACCGGCGCCCGGACCCCGCTGTGGAAGCACGCCCGCACCTTCTTCTGGGAGGACCTGCCCGCGGCGCTGTACCAGGCACGCTGGGCGGTGGTGCTCGCGGCCGGCATCTTCCTGCTCTCCGCCGTGGCGAGCGGGCTGTACTTCGGACTGGATACGACCGCGCGGGAGCTGGTGATCCCCGAGGCGCAGCAGCGTATGCTGGTCCAGCGCGACTTCGTCAGCTACTACTTCCAGGGTGAGGCCTCGGGCTTCGCCGCCCAGGTGTGGACCAACAACGCCTGGATCACGGTGCAGGCGGTGGTCTTCGGCGTCACCGGGTTCTGGCCGGTGGTGATGCTGGTGCAGAACGGGCTGAACGTCGGTCTGTCCGCCGGGGTGATGGGTGCCCACGACGGCCTCGGGACGTTCTTCGTCTTCATCCTCCCGCACGGTCTGCTCGAGATCACCGTGGTGCTGGTGGGCGCGGGTGCGGGCCTGCGCACCTTCTGGGCCTGGGTGCGACCCGGCCCGCCGCCCCGCCTGTGGGCGCTGTCCGCGGCGGCCCGAGCCCTGGTCACGGTTGCGATCGGGCTCGTGCCCGTGCTGTTGCTCTCCGGGTTCATCGAGGCTTTCGTGACGCCCAGCTCCCTGCCGCCGGCGGTGCGGATCGCGATCGGCACCGCCGCATGGCTCGCGTTCCTGGTGTTCATGCTGGGCCGCGGCCGTCAGGTCCACCGCGCCGGCGTCACCGGCGACCTCTCCGAGGAGCTGATCGGGGCGCGCGTCGCCACCGCCGGCTGAGACCGGCGCGCACCGATTCGGCAGGACGGCCGCGACAGCGGACCCGCACCCGTGCCCCGGCACCACGTCCCCGTAGGCTCGGTGCCATGCAGCACAGCAGCGCCGAGCGTGACTTCTCCGGATACAACGCCGCGCAGGCGGAGCGGTCCGTGCGGCCGCTGGCCATTGCCGCGGTCGACGCCGCGGGCCGGGCCGGCGAGGTCTCGCGACGCACTGCGATCGACCTGGGGTGCGGGCGCGGCATCGAGGCCCGCTTCCTCGCCGAGAGCGGGTACGAAGTCCATGTCTTCGACGTGGATCCGAGCGTCGCTCCGGCACTGGGGATGCTCGCCGCGGAACTGCCGGTGCACCCGGAGATCATCGACCTCGCGGAGATCGAGGACCTTCCCGGCGCCGATCTGGTCCTGGCCTGCGCCGCCCTGCCCTTCCTGCGGAGGGACGCCTTCGACGGGCTGTGGAGCGCTGCGGTGGCGGCGTTGCGGCCGGGAGGGATCCTGGCCGTGGACCTCTTCGGAGTGCACGACGACTGGGCGACGACCGAGGGCACCTACCTCACGCGCGCGGAGGTCGAGAGACTGCTCGCGGGCTTCGAGGTGATCGAGCTGGCCGAGGAGCAGCACGACGGCCGCTCCTTCAGCGGCCCGAAGCACTGGCACACCTTTCGGATCCTCGCCCGGCGCCCCTGATGCTGTGGTGACCGGGACGAGGCAGGGCGGGGGCTGTCGCGGGGAGGTGTCACCGGGCTGCGGCGCGGTCAGAGCCTCCCGGCGGCCTTGAGGGCGAGGTAGGAGTCGGCCAGCGCCTGCGGGGCACGGTCGGGAGGGGCGTCGACCACATGGGCACCGACCCGCTCCAGGGCGCGGGAGATCCCGGACCGTTCTCCGCGCGCCTGCTCGGCGGCCGCCGCCCGGTACACCGACTGCAGGTCACCGCGCCCGGCGGCGAGCTCCTCGAGAGCGGGGTCCGCGATGGACGCGACCACCAGCGGATGGTCCTTGGCCAGCCGTGCCGCCACCGGCAGCAGTCCGCCGTGGACCACGGTGGAGTCGACCGGGGTGATCAGCACCACCAGGGCGCCGCGACGGGCGCGCTCGCCGATCGTCCGCGCGGCGAGCTCCCAATCGGTCTCGACCAGCGCCGGGTCCACCGCCGCGGTGGCGGTGACCATGTCGTTCAGCACCGTGGTGCGGGTCGAGCCGACCACCGAGAGGTGAGGGATGCGGTCCACACAGATCAGATCGACCCGGTCCCCGGCCTGACCGGCCAGAGCCGTCAGCAGCAGCGCCGCGTCGAACGCCGTATCCAGCCGGGTCGCCTCGCCCAGCCGCCCGGCCGAGCTGCGGGAGGTGTCCACCACGATCAGCACGTGCCGGTCCCGTTCGGGGCGCCAGGTGCGCACCACCACGCTGCGGCGGCGGGCGGTGGCACGCCAATCGATCGACCGCACGTCGTCGCCGTCGACGAAGTCGCGCAGGGAATCGAACTCGGTGCCCTGGCCGCGCTGGTGGACGGCGGCCAGCCCTTCGATCTCCCGCAGTCGCTGCACCCGCGAGGGCAGATGGCGACGGGACCCGAAGGGGTGCAGGGCCAGCAGCCGGCCCGGGGCGGTGGCCGGCGCGGTGCGCCGCGCCAGTCCGAGCGGTCCGCGCGAGGCGATCAGCAGGATCCGCGACCGGTGCTCGCCGCGGCGGGTCGGGGTGAAGACCTGGGCGATGGCGCGTCGCTCCCGGGCGGGCAGCCGGAGGGCGGCCCGCTGTGCTTCCAGCCCGGCGGTCGGGTTCCAGGCGTCGCGCACCTCGAGCGAGGCGGCGCGGGCGGTGGAATTGGTCAGCAGCAGGCGGCCGGTGACGGTGTTGCCCAGCCGCACCTGGGTCGGTGCCTCCCGACGCATCTGGATACGGCGCGGGTCGGGAGCGAGCAGCGCATCGGTGAGGATCACCAGCATCCACAGCGCCACCAGGATCCCCAGCACCCACCAGGTGGGCCACAGCACGATCACGGGCAGCGCGAGCAGCGCGACCAGGGCCGCGCGGGGGGTCAGCGAGATCCTCATCGGCGTCGCCTCAGCGGGGGACCGGCACGGAGGCGAGGGTCGCGGCGAGCACGGCCTCGACCTGGGTGCCCTCGAGCTCCGCCTCCGTGGTCAGACGCACCCGATGGGAGAGCGTGGAGGGGGCCATGGTCTTGACGTCGTCGGGGGTGATGAAGTCGCGTCCGGTGAGGTAGGCCCAGGCCCGGGAGGTGCGCAGCAGCGCGATCGCGCCGCGCGGCGAGACACCCAGGGCGAGGCTCGGGGAGCGACGGGTCGCCCGGCACACGTCGACGATGTACTGCACCACCGGGTCCTCGGCCACCACCTGGGCGACGTCCTGCTGGGCGCGGTGCAGGGAGGGGATGTCCACCACCGCGCCCAGCCCCATCGCGGCCAGGTCGGTGGTGTCGAAGCCGCCGGCGTGGCGGCGCAGCACGTCGACCTCCACCTCGCGCTGCGGCAGCGGCATCACGGCCTTGAGCAGGAAGCGGTCCAGCTGTGCCTCGGGCAGCGTGTAGGTGCCGTCGAACTCGATCGGGTTCTGGGTGGCGATCACCAGGAACGGGTCGGGCAGCGGCCGGCTCGCACCGTCGACGGTCACCTGCCGCTCCTCCATCGCCTCCAGCAGCGCCGACTGGGTCTTCGGGGGCGTGCGGTTGATCTCGTCGGCCAGCAGCAGGTTGGTGAACACCGGACCCTCGCGGAAGACGAGGTCGCTGGTGGTGTTGTCGTAGATCAGGGAGCCGGTGATGTCGCCGGGCATCATGTCCGGCGTGAACTGGACGCGTCGCATGCGCACGTCCAGGGCGGCGGCCAGGGAGCGCACCAGCAGCGTCTTGGCCACCCCCGGAACGCCCTCCAGCAGCACGTGGCCGCGGCACAGCAGCGCCACGACCAGGCTGGTCACCGCCGCGTCCTGGCCGACGACGCCCTTGTGGATCTCCGCCGACAGCTGCTGCAGCTGGGCGCGGGTGTCGCTATCGACCTCGGGTCCGGTCGGGACCGCGGCAGCGGTCGGTGCGGGGGGCGGGGCGGTAGCCGGGGTGGGGTCGGTCATCGGTCGATCTCCTTCTCGAGACGGTCGAGCTCGTGCGCGAGGCGGACGAGGTCCTGGTCGCTGGGGACGGGGGTGGGGCCGAGCAGGGCGCGCAGCTGCTCCTCGGAGCGGTCCGCATGCGGCCGGAGTGCCGCGAGCAGGCCGTCGAGCGAGGTTTCATGGCGGAGCCCGAGGCGGTCGGCCAGCCGGGTGGAGGCGGCGGTGCGCAGCGCGCGGGCGGCATCGTCCCGGGCACCGGCGCGCTGGAGCAGCTGGGCGCGGCCCAGCACCAGCTCCTGCGGGCGCACGGTCACCGGCAGGGGCTCCAGGACCACCGGACCGAATCGTCGACCGACGGCCACCAGGGCGATGCCGGCCACCAGCACCACCCACAGCAGCAGCGGGCCCGCCCAGTCCGGCAGATATCCCAGCGGGGTGAGGGAGGTGGTGCCCATGGGGTCGTTCGCGGAGGGGACGTACCAGCTGAGCTCGCCGTCGGCGGCCAGCAGGTTCAGCACCAGCGCGGAGTTGTCGGCGAGTCCGATCCCGTCGTTGGTCAGCAGGTCCGCGCTGCCCAGGACGAGCACCCCGTCGTGCTCGGCCACCAGCGCGCCGCTGTCGGACTGAAAGCAGCTCCGGGCCCCGTCCGAGGTCCGGTACAGGGAGGCCGCCCCGCGGAGCCCGTCCTCCGCGGTCGGCATCTCGACCAGCCGCGCCCGGTGGGCGAGGTCCCCGCACTCGGGTCCCGCCTCGATCCGACCGCCGTCACGCAGTGCCCCGGACGGACTGATCTCCGGGGTGAGAGAGGACAGGGCCACGAAATCGGGCTGGACGAGCACCAGGCGCGCCCCGTTCGCGTCCCGGGCCTCGGCCAGTGCGGTGAGCTGGCGGGCATTGAGCTCGCCGGGTGCGGTGAGCAGCACGGTGCGCCCCTCCCGCAGGGCGGCGGCGGCATCGGCGGTGTGACGGTCCACGTCGACCTCGACCCCGAGGTCGCCCAGCACCTCCACGACCGCTCTGGAGCCCTGGCCGGTCGGGGCGTCCGGCTCGAGGGGACCATCGCGGTAGAAGCCGCGCGCGACGGAGGCCAGGAGCGCCGCGACCATCGCGATCACGATGAAGGTGATCAGCAGGGGGTGGCGACGCTCCCGGCCGGAGCCATCCGGGGACGAGGCGGGCGGGCCCGGCTCCGGCCGGTCCGTCGACCTCGCCGTCGGGGCGTCGGAGATGCTCATGCGCCCGCACCGGTCCCGGCGGCGGGCGCCTCCGCCTGCTCGGTGCCGGACAGGTCGGGGGCGGATTCCGCGATGTACTCGGCCAGGCGCAGCAGGTCGTCCGCCTGCTTGGCGGTGGCCGGGCGGTGCGAGTACGCGGCGGTGTCGAAGGCGTCGGCCCCGCGCAGCAGGCGGCCGCGCAGCTCGGGGAAGGACGCTCCGGCCCGCTGGGCGGCCTCGTGCGCGGTCATCCCGGCGGTCACCTCCAGCAGGGTGCGCTCCTCGAGATCGCGCACCAGCGCACGCAGGGCCAGCACGGTGGCGTCATCGGTGCGGCCCGCCGCGCTCGCCTCGCGCGCCGCCCGACGCAGCTGGGCGGCGCCGAGCACGGTGTCGGCGTCGAGCTGGGCCGCGACCGTGAGGGCGTGGCTGCGGCGGATCAGTCCGGTGCGTCGCAGCACCAGGAAGACCGCCGCGGCCAGGACGAGCGCCAGCACCACGGCGATGCCGGCCTGAGCCGTGGAGGAGCCGTCGATGCCGTCCAGCACTTCCAGCAGCCACCGCTCGAGCGTGCTGAGCAGCCACTGGATGAACCCGGGGGAGTCGTCGTACTCGGACTTCGCGAGCTCCTCGAGGATCCGGGCCCGGGCCTCGTCCGGGTCCTGGGGCGGCGGTGCGGCGGGGATCATCGCAGGCCGTCCGCGTCCCAGGCCTCCCGCGCGCGGCGGAGCAGTTCGACGTCCCAGGCCTCATGGCGCATCCGGGCATCGGCGTAGATCGCCACGACGCCGGCGGAGAGGAAGGGGGCCAGGAGGAACGTCGCCGCGTAGCTGCCCGCCATCGAGAGGATCGTCAGCACGATCATGCCCAGCACGATCGCCTCGAAGGAGGAGGCGAGCAGGATCGCCAGGTAGGCGATGACGGCGACGGTGCCGAACACACCGGCGATGACCTGCACCGCGAACATGTAGAGCAGGTACAGCAGCAGGGCGGTGCCGAACACCCTCCACAGCCGGCCTCCGCGGGTCAGGGCGACGCTGCGACGGATCGCGCCGAGGACTCCGACGTCCTCCAGGACCAGGGACGGGACCGCGAGCACGGTGCGCGCCCAGATCCAGAGGACGGCCAGCGCACCGAGCAGGACGCCGATCACCAGCGGCAGGACGGTCAGCCAGGAGGCCTCCTGGAGCAGGATCAGCGGCAGCATCCCCAATCCGCTCAGCGCCAGGAAGACGACCAGGCTCAGCACCCCGATCAGCAGACCCACGGCGACGGCGGGCAGGCCGCGGCGGCGCATGCTCGCCCACATCTGCGCGGTGGAGACGGGGCGACCGACGGCCTCACCCAGCGCGACCCGGGTCAGGGCGACCGTCACCAGCGAGGTGGCCACCATCGTGATGATCATGGTGACCGCGCTGGACAGGATCATCAGCGCCGCATCGCGCACCGAGGTGAGGGCGCCGCCGGTCTCCGCGGTCGCGGGGTCCGTCATCATCGACTGCATGTCCCCGATCATGGGGACCATGCTGGCCCCGGTCACGAAGGTCAGGACGACGAAGGCGACGCCGTAGACGGCGGCGGCGACGCCCAGCACGGAGCGTGGCCGCAGGCGGTAGATCCGCACCGCCGCACCGAGCACCTCGCCCAGTCCCAGCGGACGCAGCGGGAACAGCGGCATCGACTGTGCCAGCTCGCGGCGCGGGCCTCCCGGGGGCCGCCCGCCGTCGGGGGCGCCGTACGGCGGCGGCCCGGAGCGCTCGCCGTCGGGGGCGGTCGACGGCTCCTCGCCGGCCGTCGAGCCCGGGGCGGTCCACGGCATGCTCATCGGTCCTCCTGCTGATCGTCCCTGTCGTCCCTGTCGCGTAGGTCGCCGCCCGCCGCGTCCGGGCCGGACGCGGCGGGAGCGGGAGCGGGGGCTCCTGGGACGACACTACGGAGTCCCGGGCCCTGCCATGATCCGACGAACGTCGAGGACCTCGCGTCTTCCGGACACCCCTGAGCGACCGGCCTCCCAGGTCCGCGCCCCGTTCGGTGGCACAATGACCTCCATGACGACGCCTTCACGGATACTCGTGGTCGATGACGATCAGGCGATCGCCGAGATGGTCGGCATCGTTCTGCGCGGCAAGGGCTACGAGGTCGCGACCTCGCCGGACGGTGCCTCGGCGCTGGAGACCTTCCCGCGCCTGCGGCCCGATCTGGTCCTGCTGGATCTCATGCTGCCCGGGATGGACGGCATCGAGGTGTGCCGTCGGCTGCGCCGCGAGTCCGGCGTGCCGATCCTCATGCTCACGGCCCGCACCGACACCGCGGATGTGGTCGAGGGGCTCGAGGCGGGAGCCGACGACTATCTCACCAAGCCCTTCGAACCGGAGGAGCTGGTGGCGCGGATCATGGCCCGGGTGCGGCGGGTCGAGGAGCCCACCACGGAGAAGCTGGCCATCGGTGATCTCACCATCGATGTCGACGGCCACGAGGTGCGGCGGGGCGAGGACCTGATCTCGTTGACCCCGCTCGAGTTCGATCTGCTCACCCAGCTGGCGCGCAAGCCGTGGCAGGTGTTCACCCGCGACGTGCTGCTGCGCGACGTGTGGGGATACCGCCACAGCGCCGACACCCGTCTGGTCAACGTCCACGTCCAGCGGCTGCGCTCGAAGATCGAGCACGACCCCGAGCATCCTGAGATCGTCGTGACCGTGCGCGGCGTCGGCTACCGCGCCGGGGGCGGATCCTGAGCAGCGGACGGGTCCTGCGAACCGTGGCGCGTCAGTGAGCACCCCCCTCGACGGCGGGGCGCCCGCCCCGGAGAGCGGGCGTGCGGTGCTCGGCGCCGATCCGCGCAGCTGGCCGCTCGCGCTGCGCGTGGTGCTGGTGACGACGCTGCTGTCGATCGTCGCCCTGCTCACCGTCGGCGCCTATCTCTCCTCGGTGATCGCTGACGGGCTGTACGAGCAGCGGCGCGACCGCGTGCTCGAGGAGACCCTCGAGGTCCGGAGCGACCTCGCCGAGACCCTCGCGCAGATATCCGGCGCCACCAGCACCCAGCAGCAGGACGCGGTCAACGCCTTCGTCCAGACCGCGGGCGGGCAGGGAGGCGGGGAGCGACGCGAGGTGGTGCTGATCCCGGTGGAGACAGCGGGGACCGTCTTCCCGGTGGCGTCCTCGGACGGCAGCCTCTTCAATGAGCTCGACGACGAGCTCACGGCCGCGGTGGCCGATCACCCCGAGGCGATGTCCTGGCGCTCGATCGGCCGCGAGGACTCGGCAGGCGACACCCTTCCGGCGCTGCTGGTCGGCACCCGGGTGATCGTGCCCGGTGCGGGCTCCTACGACCTCTATCTCGTCTACTCCCTGGAGGAGGAGGAGAAGACCCTCGCCTTCGTGCAACGGGTGATCCTCGGCGGCGGGGCGGTCCTGCTCGCGCTGATCGTCGGCATCGCGATCGTCGTCGCACGGATGGTCACCACGCCCCTGAAGAAAGCGGCGCACGCCGCCGAGCGCATGGCTGCGGGGGACCTCACCAGCCGGGTCGAGGTGGCAGGGGCCGATGAGCTGGCGCGAGTGGGGGAGTCGTTCAACGACATGGCCCGCAGCCTGGCGCAGAAGGTCGACGACCTCACCGAGCTCTCCCACCTCCAGCAGCGGTTCGTCTCCGACGTCTCGCACGAGCTGCGCACCCCGCTGACCACCATTCGTATGGCCTCCTCCGTGCTGGATGCGCGCAGCGGGGACCTGCCCGGCGAGCTGCGGCGCACGGCGGAGCTGCTCTCGGCGCAGGTCCGACGCTTCGAGGTGCTGCTGGTGGACCTGCTGGAGATCTCCCGGTTCGACGCCGGCGCCGCCGAGCTCGAGGCCCATCGGGAGGACATCGACGCGCTCGTCGAGCGTGCGCTCGAGGACGTCCGCCCGCTGGCGGTGGACCGCGGCTGCCTGCTGGATGTGCACCTGGCCGGGGACGACGTCTCAGCGATGGTGGATGCGCGCCGCATCGACCGGATCCTGCGCAATCTGCTCACCAATGCGATCGAGCACGGCGCCGGCCGGTCGGTGCTCGTCCAGACCGCCGCCGACGCCGAGTCCGTGGCGGTGGTCGTCCAGGACCACGGCCACGGCATCTCCCCGGAGGATGCGCAGCACGTCTTCGACCGCTTCTGGCGTGCAGACCCCTCACGGGCCCGGACCATCGGGGGCACCGGCCTGGGGCTGTCGATCTCCGCCGAGGATGCCCGGCTCCACGACGGCTGGCTGCAGGCCTGGGGGCAGGAGGGCGAGGGCGCGGTGTTCCGCCTGACCATCCCCCGCCGGCCCGGGGCCGTCCTGACCCGCTCCCCGCTGCTCCTGGAACGCTCGTTCGATCGGGACGAGGCCGATGCTGCGGTCTCCTCGACCCCCACCGGCGAGATCAGGGTCGGTCCCGAGGTGCTCCCTGACCTCGAGGAGACCACGGAGGAGCCGGACCCCGACCTCGACGGCCCCGGAGGAGAGCGATGAGACCTGCACGACGCGACGTGCTGAGGGCCGCGGGTGCCGCGGCCGTGCTCGGTCTGGGGACGGCCTGTGCGCGCATCCCCACGGCATCGCCCATCTCCCGCCGGACGCTCACCGGGCAGACCCAGCCCGGCGCGCCCTACGTGCGAGCGCTGCCGCCACCACCGGACGCCACCGCCCAGGAGGTCGTCGCCGGGTTCGTCCAGGCAGGCGTCGGCTCCGAGGAGAACTTCGCCGTGGCCCGCGACTACCTCACCCCGGAGGCGTCCGCGACCTGGGACCCCGAGGCCCTCATCACGATCTATTCCGGCAGCCAGGAGCTGAAGGTCGCCGAGAGCGGTGAGGGCCGGCTCGCGGTCGTGCTGAAGGCCGTCGCGCTCCTCGACGATCACGGGGTGCGCAGCGTGCTCTCCGGGCCCACCTCGCGCGAGATCGAGGTCGCGGTCGAACAGGTCGAGGACCAGTGGCGACTGAGCGAGGTGCCCGATGGCATCTTCCTGTCCGAGGCGGCCTTCGAGACGCTGTACGGCCCGGCCCAGCTCTACTTCCTCGACGCGCGTGAGCGGCATCTGGTGCCCGACCACCGCTGGTTCCCGCTGCGGCGCGGCGCCTCCGCCGTGCTGGAGGCGCTCAGCGTCGGCCCCTCGGACTTCCTGGACGGAGCGGTCATCAACCGGGTGCCGCGGATTCTCAGCGGCTCCGACGCGGTCACCACGACGGGGGTGGACGGCACCGCGCAGATCACCGTGCCCACCGCGATCGCGAACCTGGCGGCCGGCCCGCGGGCGCTGGCCCTGGCCCAGCTGGAGGCCTCGCTGCAATCCCTGCGCTCCTCGACCGGCGTGGGTCTGGTGCTGGACGGACGGGATCTGACGCTCGAGGAGCAGAACCAGGTCGAGCGCACCCTGCCGGGGCACCGGCCGATCGCCGCGGGCCCCACCGGTGTCATCTCGCTGTCCGACAACGGCGCGGGGACGCCCGCCCCGCAGCTGGTCCCGGCCTTCGCCGAGATCGAGCTCGCCTTCCCGGTGATCGCCCAGGACGGGGTGCTCTCCGCGGCCCTGGACCCGGAGGGATCCAGCGTCCTCATCGCCACCGCGGATGAGTCGCTGCCGCTGCGCGTGGCGGCGACCGGTGGCTCCTTCGTGCCGCCCCGGGTGGACGACGCGGGGTACGTGTGGACCTCGACCCGCACCAGCCCCGGGGTCCTGCTCGCCCTGTCGGGCCGCGGGCCCGACCTCGATGCGAAGGTCGACGCCCCCTGGCTGACCGGTCGCGAGATCCGGGCGCTGGACATCGCGGCCGACGCCACCCGGATGGTCGTGCTGTCCACCGACACCGCCGGCGCCCGCGTCGACCTGTGCGCCGTGGTGCGGGACTCCGACGGGGCCCCGGCCTCGCTCACCGACCCGCGGTCCCTGCGCACCTTCCTCGCCGACATCACCCAGGTCGTCTGGTACGACGAGGTGGCACTGCTGATGCTCGGCACGGAGCCCACGTCCGAGGAGCGACGGGCGCAGATCATCGACCTCGCCAGCGGCCGGGAGTCGCTGCCCGCCCTCGCCGCCGGCACCGACCGCATCGCCGGGTCCGTGGTGGCCGAGGCGGTGTGGGCCAGCACCAACGACGACGAGCTCCTGCGCAGCGACGGGGACGGGTGGACCATGATCGACCAGAAGGGCCATGACCCCTCGTTCTACTGACCGCTCGCAGGACGGACCGCGACCGTTCCTCCCCGCCACCGGGCTGTCCACAGCGGCCCCCGTCCTGACCACGATGCCTTCACGATGTGCTGAGATCCGGGCATGGCACCGCACGGAGGGCAGCGGCCGCGGCTGCGCGAGGTGATCGCCCAGACCTGCGCGCTGGTCGCTCCGCGGCAGTGCCCGTGCGGCCAGGAGGGGACCTGGCTGTGCGCGCACTGCGCGACCCTGCTGGAGGCGGCGCCGCGCCGGGTCGAGAGCAGCTGCGACGCCCTGCAGGTGCTCGCCGCCGCCCGGGTCCACAAGGAGCACCATGCCGGGCTCACCCTGCCGGCCGGGGTGGACCATCGCTCGCTGCTGCCGGTGCTCGCGCTCGGGGAGTACGGCGGCAACCTGCAGCGTATGGTGCTGGCCTGGAAGAACGGCGGGATGCTGCATCTCGGGGCGCGGATCGCCCCGGCGCTGGCGCCCGCTGTCGCCCAGCTCGCCGCGGCCGCCGACGTCCCCGTCCCCGGACTGGTCCCGGTGCCCTCCCGGCGCAGCGTCCGGCTGCGTCGCGGCGAGGACCACACCGCGGAGCTGGTGCGGGCGATCGAACGCACGGGCACCGGGCAGGCCCTGCTGCTGCGCGCCCGGCCCACGACAGCTCAGGACGGCCAGGGGGCCCGCCAGCGGCGGGCCCGCCGCATCCACCTGGCGGGCGGGCGGGCGCGCGCCGCCGGTCGACGGTCGCAACCGGTGATCATCGTCGACGACGTCGTCACCACCGGTGCCACCCTGCGCGGGATGCACGACGCTCTCAGCACCGCAGGCATGCAGGTGCTCGGCGCGGTGGTGGTCGCGGCAGCCCGTCTGCCGCCCTCGCCCAGCGGACCTGACGCCGCCGCCTGAGCAGCGGACCGCCGCGGACCAGAGGACGAACGGACAGAAAACTTCCAGCGAATCGTGGCATGCTTGTGTGACTCGCCACAGCAGGGCGGGGCCCCCTTCCCCAGGAGGTGCGACACCCAGCCGAAGAGCCATCGCGGCCGGGCTCAGAGCGGCCGCATCCTGATAGGAGGAGAACCCACTCATGGAGATCAATGTCGTCGGACGCCATATGGACGTCCCGGATCGATTCCGTCGCCATCTCACCGACAAGCTCGACAAGGTCACCCAGCTCGCCCCCGCGGCCCTCCGCGTGGACGTCGAGGTCTCACAGGAGAAGAACCCCAGGCAGGCTGAGCTCAGCGATCGGGTCGAGCTCACCGTGCACGAGAACGGCTCCGTGATCCGCTCCGAGGCCCGAGCGGACGATCTCTACGGGGCGCTGGACATCGCCTACGGCAAACTCCTCGAACGACTCCGGCGCGCCCGTGACCGTCGCAAGGATCACCGTCGGGGACGCGATCGCTCGCACCAGGGCGCGGGTGCGAGCCTGCGCACGATGCCCGCGGATCAGGACCTTCCCGCCGCGCTCCAGGAAGCGTCGCCGGAGCTCGCGGACGAGCCGGAAGAGGCCCCCCAGGGCAACGAGATCGATCTGGCGGACGCCGGCAGTCCTGTCGTCATCCGGAAGAAGAAGCACCCTGCCAAGCCGATGAGCATCGAGGATGCGCTGAACCGGATGGAGCTCGTGGGGCACGACTTCTTCCTCTTCGTCGACGCCGAATCCGGCCACCCGAAAGTGGTCTATCGCCGCAAGGGATGGAACTACGGAGTCATCGAGCTCGAGTCCGAGCTGACCGCCTGAGCTCCCACGACGGATCAGGGCGGGAGGAGCGAGGCAGCCTCCTCCCGCCCTTCGTCGTGCCGACTCCGCAGGGGGCACCGCGCCGATGAGCCCAGTGCCGACCAGCTCGACCCTCACCCGGAGCCGCGCCCGCCGGATCGCCCTGCGGGCCCAGGGCATGGGGTGCGCCCGCCGCAGCTCGGCCGCCCCGGCGGAGTTCGCTCAGCGGGGAGCCGACACCGGGTGATGATGCGCGCAGGTGGTCACCAATGAGGACGGTGACGCATACGATGGGGCAGGCACCAGCCGCCCACGAGGGCGGACACGCGATCTACGGGAGCACGAGTGGTCAACCTCTTCGACAAGATCCTGCGCGCCGGCGAAGGCCGGGAGCTGCGCAGGCTCGAAGCCATCGCCCAGCGAGTGGGGGAGGCAGAGGACGTCTTCACGGAGCTCACCGATGATGAGCTCCGCGCCGAGACGGACCACTTCAAGGAGCGGCTCGAGGCCGGAGAGACCCTCGACGACATTCTGGTCGAGGCCTTCGCCGCGGTGCGCGAGGCAGCCCAGCGCACCCTGGGGCAGCGCCCCTATGACGTGCAGATCATGGGGGGTGCCGCGCTGCACCGCGGACGCATCGCCGAGATGAAGACCGGTGAGGGCAAGACCCTGGTCGCCACGCTGCCGGCCTATCTCAACGCGCTGGCCGGCAAGGGCGTCCACATCATCACCGTCAACGACTACCTCGCCGGCTACCAGAGCGACCTGATGGGCCGGGTATTCCGTTTGCTGGGCCTGACCACCGGTGTCATCAAATCGGGGATGACTCCGACGGAGCGTCGCGAGCAGTATGCCGCGGACATCACCTACGGCACCAACAACGAGTTCGGCTTCGACTATCTGCGCGACAACATGGCGCTCAAGCCGGAGGAGCGGGTCCAGCGCGGTCATTTCTTCGCGATCGTCGACGAGGTCGATTCGATCCTCATCGACGAGGCCCGCACCCCGCTGATCATCTCCGGTCCCGGGTCGGGGGACGCCAACAAGTGGTTCAGCGAGTTCGCGAAGGTCGTGGGGCTCCTGCGCAAGGACCGCGACTACGAGGTCGACGAGAAGAAGCGCACCGTCGGCGTGCTCGAGGCCGGCATCGACAGGGTGGAGGACCACCTCGGCATCGACAACCTGTACGAGTCGCTGAACACCCCGCTGATCGGTTTCCTCAACAACGCCATCAAGGCGAAGGAGCTGTTCAAGAGCGACAAGGACTACGTGGTCCTCAACGGCGAGGTGATGATCGTCGATGAGCACACCGGTCGCATCCTCGCCGGGCGCCGCTACAACGAGGGCATGCACCAGGCGATCGAGGCCAAGGAGGGGGTGAAGATCAAGGCCGAGAACCAGACCCTCGCCACGATCACCCTCCAGAACTACTTCAAGCTCTACGAGAAGCTCTCCGGCATGACCGGCACCGCCGAGACCGAGGCCGCCGAGTTCATGAACACCTACGACCTGGGCGTGGTGCCGATCCCCACGCACAAGCCGATGCAGCGCGAGGACGAGGCCGACCGCATCTACCGCACGGAGAAGGCGAAGTTCGACGCGGTCGTCGAGGACATCGTCGAACGGCATGAGAAGGGCCAGCCGGTGCTGGTGGGCACCACCAGCGTCGAGAAGTCCGAGTACCTGGGCAAGCTGCTGACGGCCCAGGGCGTGGAGCACGAGGTGCTCAACGCGAAGAACCACGCCGGAGAAGCGGCGATCGTGGCGATGGCCGGGGCGAAGGGCGCCGTCACCGTGGCGACGAACATGGCCGGCCGCGGCACGGACATCATGCTCGGCGGCAACGTCGAGTTCATGGCTCATGCGGAGCTCGAGAAGCGGGGCCTGGATTCCGAGGAGGACCAGGAGGCCTACGAGGCGGCCTGGGACGAGGAGCTCGAGCGGGCCAAGGACGCAGTGGCCGAGCAGCATGACGAGGTGGTCCAGCTGGGCGGCCTGTACGTGCTGGGCACGGAGCGGCACGAGTCCCGTCGCATCGACAATCAGCTGCGCGGCCGCTCCGGCCGTCAGGGCGATCCGGGTGAGTCCCGTTTCTACCTCTCGCTCCAGGATGATCTGATGCGGCTGTTCAACTCGGGGGCGGCGGAGTCGCTGCTGGCCCGCGGCGGCGTCGACGAGTCGATCCCGCTGACCGGCCGGATGGTCTCCGGCGCGATCCAGCGGGCGCAGAACTCGATCGAGTCCCGCAACGCCGAGATCCGCAAGAACGTCCTGAAGTACGACGACGTGCTGACCAAGCAGCGCAAGAAGTTCTACGAGGAGCGCGCTCGGATCCTCGAGGGCGAGGAGCTCGAGGAGCACATCGAGCGCTTCATCGACGAGGTCATCGGCGGCACCGTCGATGCCCACACCACGGGCAGGCCCGCGGAGGACGTCGACCTCGAGGAGCTCTGGGGTGCCCTGCGCCCGGCGTACCCGGTCTCGCTGACCGCCGACGAGCTCGTCGAGGAGGTCGGCGGCAAGGAGAACCTCGAGGCGGGAGTCCTCAAGGAGGAGATCCTGGCGGACGCCCGCGTCGCCTACGAGAAGCGTCGCGAGGAGATCGGCGAGGAGGGGCTGCGGCAGCTGCAGCGCCGTGTCCTCCTGTCGGTCCTGGACCGGCGCTGGCGCGAGCACCTCTACGAGATGGACTACCTCAAGGAGGGCATCGGCCTGCGGGCGATGGCCCAGCGCGATCCGCTCATCGAGTACGAGCGCGAGGGACACCTCATGTTCAACGACATGATGGCCGGGGTGAAGGAGGACGTCGTCGGCTACATCTACCACCTCGAGGTCCAGGTGGAGAAGGCTGAACCGGTGGTGCCCAAAGCCGTCAGCGATCTCCTGCGCGGTGCGGGCACGTCTGCCCGCGGTGGTGCGCTCGGGGCGGGCGCCGCGGCCACGACGACGAAGGACGCTGACGGTGCCGGAGCAGTCGCGACGACCGACGCGGACGCGGAGGCGGAGACCGTCACGACCGGGGCTCCCGTCGCGCAGGATGCCCCGTCGGCGAGCGATGGCGACGGTGAGGGCGGGGAGACGGCGGACAGCTCCGAGGACGAGGACGTCGATCAGCTCGCGCAGGAGGACTCGGTGACGCTGCGTGCGAAGGGTCTGGACGACGGCCCGGCGGGGCGGCAGCTGAGGTACACCTCCGCCGAGGGCAGCGGGGTCCAGGACGCCTCGACGATGTCACGGGCCCAGCGCCGTCATCATGCGCGTCATCATCAGGGTGAGGCCGCGGACGGTGCGGCGCACGAGACGGTGCAGGACAAACCTGACGGCGCGCCCCAGGGCTCCGGACCGAACCGGTCCCAGCGACGCAAGCAGCGTCGGCGACGCTGAGTCAGCCGATCTCCAGCACCGTCACTCGCCAGCCCGTGTGGCGGAGTTCCCAGCGCATGGCGAGGAACCGTGCGCGATCGGGCTCGCGCAGCACACAGCTGGCCTCGACCGTGTGATCGTTGACCACGCACAGGCGCACACCGGTCACGCTCAGCTGACGTGGCGGCGCGTAGCCGGTGGTGGCCCGCAGTCTGCGGGTCAGCGCGGCGCGCCGCGCCAGCTGCTGCCCCACCTCCGGGGTGATGAGCCGGGCCAGGGAATTCTCGGGGCGCATGTCGCGGATGATCTCCACGGCGCGTCTGGCCACGGGAGCCACCAGCGGCTCGACGGTGTGCGGATCGTCCGGGGCGACGGCGTGGGCGGCGGAATGCGCGGGGCGCTGATCAGTGGTGGTCATGGCATGTCCTGGGTGGTCATTGCGGTGGGAACGGTGAGCTGTTGGCCGGGACGGAGTCGATCCGGGTCATCGCCGATCACGCCTCGATTGGTCTCGTGGAGGAGCGGCCAGGTGGCGGCGATCTCCGCAGGATCGGAGGCGTCCGGCCCCAGCAGCCCGTCCGAGATGCTCCACAGGCTGTCGCCCTGCTGGACGACGATGGTGCGCATCGGTGCGGGCGGCGGACGGTCCGGATCGGCGTCGGGGATGTCCTGGCCCGAGGTGCCGGCGTCCGGAGCCGCCGGGACCCCGCCGTCGGTCGCCGCCGGCGAGGGCTCGCCGCCCCAGCCGAGCGGGGGCAGGGGAGCGCCGGGGCTCGCCGCTCCCGTCCCCGGCCCGTTGCTGACCGGGGCCGCGGCCTCCGGCGCGGGATCGGTCGGTGGCGCTTCGGTCGAGAGCAACTCAGCGCTCCGGGTGACCGGGAGCGCGCCCGGCTCCTGATCGGAGGTGAACTGGTCCGGGCTCGCGATTCCGGGAGCGAGCGTCAAGGCGGTGGCGGCGGTCGCGACCGCGGCTCCGCTCGCGAGGCGACGGGCCAGGCGGGGAGCGAGCACCCGCAGCGGACCCAGCAGCGCAGCACCCGTGCGGCTCGCCGGCCCGGCCAGCAGGATCGTCGCCGCCAGAACCCAGATGAGGGTGAGGTGGAGGCAGAGCAGAGCACCGAGACAGGCCAGGCCGAGGAGCACCCAGAGGATCAGGATCTCGTGCCCGTGAGAGGTCTGAGCCAGCTCGCGGAGAGAACGGATCGTCGCCCCCATGGCCAGAGCCCCGGCAGCGGCGATCACCCCGCCCAGCAGGCTGGCTCCCGGCCGGGGCACGGCCGGTGTCGAAGAAGCGTCGCGCATGGATACCCCTGGAGATCGTGCTCTGCCCGCACCGGCCGTCATGACCGCACGTTCAGATGCAGTTTGATGCAGTTTGATGAGATTGACTGCCTTTAGAGGCAAAGTAGTCTCATGTGACGTACTCCGCAATGGGATCTGGCCATCGTGTGGACGGGGCCGCGGTGGGGAGGAGCGGTCGCCGCCGGCCTCGCGTCGAGCCCGGCCGCCTACAGTGGGGCCATGCGATTCGAGCGGATCTTCGAGGACCTCGAGGGCCAGTTCGCCCATCATCAGCAGGAAGAGGTGCGGGCGGTCTCCGAGGACCTCACCCGTGCCGAGCGGGGCCAGCTGACCCTCGCCGACCGGTTCCGGGGTGCCCAGGGACACCCGGTGACGCTGCATCTCGGTGGCTCGGTGAGAGTGGCCGGCACGGTGCGGGAGGCGGCGACGGAATGGATCGCCCTCACCGCGAAGGGGGGCGGTCGCAGCGCGGTGGTTCCGCTGGCCGCGGTCGTGATGGTGGAGGGGCTGCCCTCCCGGGCGCGGCTCGCCGAGGATTCGCCGAGCTCCTCGTGGACACTCGGCTCGATCCTGCGCGAGATCGCCCGGGACCGCAGCGTGGTGCGCCTGGAGACGTCCGGTGGCGTCCTGACCAGACGTATCGCCGCCGTCGGTGCTGATGCGCTCGACATCCGTTCACTGCCGACGGGGGAGTCCTCCGCGGTGCCGGGCTCCGCACGGATCACCGTGGCGCTCTCGGCCCTGCGGGTCGTGCAACTGGGCTGAACCGACGCAGGGACGGCGCGCCGGTGCCTCACGCGTCGCCGAGGGGTCAGCCGTTCCCGTCGGTCCTCGCACGCTCCCGGCGATGCTCCTCCTCGAGGTAGGTCGCCGTGGCCTTGTAGCTGCGCTGGATGTACGACTCGATCTCCGTGGTCTCCACCCGCCACTGACCGCGGCCGCCGACCTTGATCGCCCGCAGCTCCCCGGACCGCACCAGGGCGTATGCCTGGGAGGCCGAGATCGAGAGCATCTCCGCGACATCGCTGAGCGGCACGAAACGTGGCGGCATCGACGGTCCTTCCGGTCGGTCCACAGCTGGGGGATGATGCCGACAGTCTCTCATCCCTGCCCCTGCACCGGCGTCCCGCTTGTGGACGGCGGGCCCCGTCTGCCGGCTCCGAGCCGCAGGGACGAAGTTCTCCACAATGCCGTACTTCTCGCCCCTGACGGCTCGAGCTGACGTAGCCTCCCCTCAGATCCGGGGCACAGCGGCCGCGGCGACGGGGAGGAGCTGACAGTGGGGGCCACCGCAGCGATGATGAGACTGCGCAAGCCGCGATGGAAGGACCCGCGGCTGATCGTCGGCATCGTCCTGGTCGTGGCGAGCGTGCTGATGGGGGCCGTGCTGGTCTCGCGATTGTCGGAGACCACCGCGGTGCTCGTCGCCCGGTCCGCGATCGTGCCCGGCGATGCGATCAGCGCCGAGGATCTGATGGTGGTCGAGCTGCGGCTCGGTGAGCAGACGGACCGCTACGTCGGCACCGTGGAGGCGGTCCCCGCGGGAGCCGTGGCCCTGCGCACGATCCGGGCGGGTGAGCTGGTGCCGATCTCCGCGATCGGCCAGTCGGCCGAGGTGCCGCTGCGCCCGGTGGTGATCCCGGTGGAAGCGTCGGTGGCCGAGTCCGTGGTGCCGGGGGCGACCGTGGAGCTGTGGCACACCTCTCCGGGGGGCGAGGAGGGCGCTGACGCACAGGCACGGCTGTTGGTTCCCGATGCGGTCGTTCGCCGCATCGACGAGGGCAGCTCCCTCGGCATGCGGGAGATGTCGGTCGAGGTGCTGGTGCCCAGCGACCGTCTCGACGAGGTGCTCGAGGTGCTCTCCCAGGACGAGCGGCTGGACGTGATCGGGATCCCCGGAGCCCACGGGATCGCACCGTGATCGACATCGTCCTGTGCGCTTCCGGCAGCGATGAGGTGCGGATCGTCCATGACCTCGCGACGGATCGGCACCCCGCTGCGAGGGTGGTGCGCCGCTGCGCGGATCTGGCCGAGACGCTCGCGGTGACCGCTGCCGGCATCGGTGACGTGGTCCTGCTCGACGTCACCGTCCGCGGGCTGGGGCGGGACGTGCTCGCGGCGATGATCCGCGACGCCGCCGTCGTGGGGATGCGGCCGGCGGATGTCCCGGAGAGCACGTCGCTCGGCCTGCGCCACATGGTGCCCGTCGACGCTCCGGTCGCTGAGATCCTCGCCGCGGTCGAGGCGGCGGTACGCGGAGAGCCGGAGGATACCGACGCCTGGGTCCAGGAGGCTCAGACCGCGGAGCCGGGCGCGCAGGGTCGACTGCTCGCGGTGTGGGGCCCCGTGGGTGCACCGGGCCGTTCGACGATCGCGGTGAACCTCGCGGCAGAGGCCGCGGCGGCCGGTCGGGAGACGACCCTGGTGGACGCCGACACCTACGGCCCGGCCCAGAGCCAGATGCTGGGCGTGCTGGACGAAGCGCCCGGCCTGGTGGCCGCCGCCCGCGCCCATGACCGCGACACGCTCGACGAGGAGGCCATGGAATCGCTCCTGCCGCTGGTCCAGCCACGGCTGCGGCTGCTCAGCGGGATCGGTGTCCCCGGGCGCTGGGCGGAGCTGCGACGCACCACGCTCGATGGGGTCTGGGGAGCCCTGGCGCGTCGCGGGGAGCTGGTCATCGCCGACGTCGCTGCCGTGCTGGACGAGGACGAGGAGCTCAGCTACGACACCGCCGCCCCGCAGCGGAACGCCGCGGCGATCAGCGCTCTCGAAGCGGCAGACGCGGTGATCGCCGCGGTCACCGCCGATCCGGTGAGCATCACACGGCTGCTGCGCGATCAGGCCCGGCTGGCGGAGCTCGGGGTGAGCGAGCTCCACGTCATCGTCAACCGGGTGGGCGCCCCCGTGCCGGGGGAACGCTTGCGGGAACTGATCGGCTCACGGCTGCCGCTGGCCTCCCTGACGCTGCTCCCGGACGATCCGGTCGCCTGCCGCACTGCGGCCTGGGACGGGGCGCTGCTGTCGGAGTCCGCGCCGCGCTCCGCGCTGCGCCGAGGCCTCCGCGACCTCGCTGCGTCCCCGGCGGTCCAGGGCGATGACCCGGCAGACACCTCGACAGCGGCGCCTGCACCGTCCTCCCTGCGGAGCCGGTGAGAGGATGGTGCCATGAGGATCTATCTCCCGCTGATGGCACAGGACCGACCGGCGCTCCAGGAGGGGCGGAGGATCGTCGACCTCGACGCGGGTCGCGTGGCCTGGGCGGTCACGGCCGAGGCGAGCGCGGACCATCCCGGTCAGGACGAGGAGGAGCTCGAGTACGAGGCGATGCAGGATGCGGTGCATGCCGCCTTCACGGGCGCCGAGGACTCGGCGAGGGTGCTCGTGATCGCGGCGGACGTGGCCGACGGCGCGCTCGCCGCGGCGACCGCGGACGGCGGCGCTTTCGGGATCCGGCTGCGGGAGCGCCGCTCCGCGAAGATCGCCAGCTTCCACGTCACCGAACAGGACAAGCGGGCGGCGGAGAGGGACGACACGGACCCGGCGCTGCTGTGGTTCGATGCCGGTGAGGGACAGGACGCCCTCGCATTCCGCGACAGCGCGGCAGCACCCTGAGCCGGAGGCCCCGGGTGGCCCGCGGCGCGGGGGCCGGGCTCCCCTGCGGTCCCGGGCCGCCGCTCAGTCGGCGCGGGACTCCACATACGTGCGGGCGGACCGCTCCTCGGCGCGCAGCACCGTGGACACGTACGGCACGGCCGCCTTCTCCAGCCTCGGTCCCAGCAGGGGGACCTTCGCGACCAGGTCCCCGTCGATCTCGACCCTGCTGCTCGACTCCCCGCCGGGGAGCAGGCGCAGCGAGCCGGTGAGCCCGGCCGGGGTGCCGGCCACCTCGAGCGTCGTCGTGCCCGTCCGGCCGCCGTCGGCCTCGGGAGCGGACCAGCTCTGCTTCTCGTGGATGGTCACCGAGGAGCCGACGAAGGGACGCACCATGTCCGGCACCCGATCCGTGGGCATCGACAGCTCGGTGCGGACCGTGAAGGCCCCGGCAGGATCCCCCTCGAGGGACGGCTCCGCCCGGGTGGCCCCGAGAGTCGAGCGGCGGATCGCGGTGTACTCCGGATCGGCGTACATGGCCGCCGCTGCGGCGGCCGACAGCGGGAGGGTCAACGTCTCGCGAAGCTTCATCCTGGTCCTTCCTCGGAACTGTTCGCGCTCAGCCTAGGGCAGAGGAGCCCGGACCGACGTCCAGCCGTGGGACGGGCGCAGAGCAGGCGGCCCCGACCTCTATCCTGTCTCCATGCCGAGCCTGTCCAAGTTCCTCGCCGACAACCGTGGTCTCTCCGAGAAGGAGGCCGACTGGTTGCAGCACCTGATCGGTGACTGGAACCTGCTCTCCGACCTGCTGCGCGCCGACCTCGTGCTGTGGATCCAGGAGGAGGAGGGCGCTCTGGCCGTCGCGCACTGCCGCCCCGCCACCGGCTCCACCGTCTACTACGAGGACCCGGTGGGCACCCTGAGCGATGACGGCGTGGAGGGCACCGAGGTCACGCGGCTGTTGGCCGGAGGGGAGCCGCACCACCGCCCCGTCGCCATCGAACGCGAGGGACGCACCGCGACCGGTCTCCTGGTCCCCGTGCGCAAGGACGGCCGCACCCTCGCCGTCCTGGCGGCGGAGCACCCGGACGACGACAGCCGCACCTCCCACAGCGAGACCCAGAAGCGTCGCCTCGGAGGCCGTCTGCTGCAGATGCTGGAGACCGGGGCGTTCCCCATCGAGGGGGCACCGATCCCGCCCCGCCGCGGGGCCCCGCGCGTCGGCGACGGTGTGGTCGAGCTCGACGACGCCGGGGTGGTCCGCTGGATCTCTCCGAACGCGATCTCGGCCTTCCACCGCTTCGGCATCGAGGGGGACATGGAGGGCATCACGCTCGCCGAGCTCTCCACCGAGGTGCTGCAGTCCCGCAGCCCGGTCGACGAATCCCTCCCGCTGGTGCTGATGGGCCGGGCCGCCTGGCGTTCCGACATGCAGGCCCGCGGTGGGACGCTGTCGCTGCGCGCGGTACCGCTGACGGATCAGGATGCGCGCACCGGCGCGGTGATCCTGGTGCGTGACGTGACCGAGCTGCGTCGCCGGGAGCGGGAGCTCATCACCAAGGACGCGACGATCCGCGAGGTCCACCACCGGGTCAAGAACAACCTGCAGACGGTGGCTGCGCTGCTGCGCATGCAGTCACGGCGGATGAAGACCGACGAGGCGCGCGAGGCGCTGGCCGAGGCGATGCGCAGGGTCTCGACGATCGCGCTGGTCCACGAGTCACTGCTGCAGGGCTCCCAGGAGGCGGTGCACTTCGACGAGGTCATCGACCGGTGCCTGCGGCTCGCCGTCGACGCCGCGAGCGCGACCGTCCATCGAGCGGGGACCCCGCGGCTGGCCGACGCCCAGGTCGAGGTGCGCACCCAGAAGACCGGACGGGTCGGATCGATCCGGGCGGAGGAGGCGACACCGCTGGCCCTGGTCGTCACCGAGCTGGCCACCAACGCCGTCGAGCACGGCCTCTCGGAGACCGGTGGCACGCTCACCATCCACAGCGAGCGCACCGGCTCCCACCTGCTCATCTCGATCGAGGATGACGGCAGAGGGATGGGTGCGGCCAAACCGACCGGGCTGGGCACCAATATCGCGCTGACGCTGGTGCAGGGACAGCTGGGCGGGACGCTCACCTGGGACAGCCTCGACGATGGCGGGACCCGGGCGATGGTCGAGGTCTACCTGGACCCGCTCACGATCTGATCCCGCCCGGGCGGGACGGACGGGGGAGGGCCCACGGCGCCGCGGCGATGTCACGCATCGCCGCGGGGGAAGGGTCAGCCGGCGCGGCGGGCGCGGGCGTTGCGGCGCTTGAGGGAGCGGCGCTCATCCTCGGACAGGCCGCCCCAGACCCCGGAGTCCTGGCCGGACTCGAGGGCGAACTTGAGGCACGCCGTCATGACGTCGCACTTCTGGCACACCGCCTTCGCCTCCTGGATCTGCGTGATCGCCGGTCCGGTGTTCCCGATCGGGAAGAACAGCTCGGGATCATGGTTGAGGCACTCGGCACGGTGGCGCCAGTCCATCGTCACTCTCTCTTTCCAGGACGCCGCACCGCACCCCAGGGGCGCGACGCGGCGAGGGTCGCTCCCACAGGGGGCGTTCTCGGGTCTCCGGCTCGATGCCGCAGCACCGGAAGCATGAGATCTCCGCGGTGACCGCCGGCGAGGCGAGCCGATATCCATTCTGTGGGGCGGCCGCGGCGTCGACAAGGGTCTGGATGCGCAAGCCTGGTGGCACTTCCCACACCGGCGGATCCGGACGCGCACCTGCCGTGATGCCTGGCACGAAGGCGTTGCGCCCGGCGACGGAAGGTGCTTGTGCTCCGACTGACGAGGCACGTCGGCGGAGCGCCGCGGGTGCCGCTACAGTGCCACCATGGCCTCCGATTCCCGATCCTCCGCGCGCGCCGTCGACGCCGAGGGCTCCGGCCCGCGCAGCCGGACCCTGGTCGCCGCGCTGCTCTCCGTCGAGGCGCTGCTGCTCGCCGGCACGGCGACCTACTGCTTCATCGGCGTCTCCGGAGGGATCTTCGAGGCGCGGTTCGGCATCGGGCTGGGGGTGTTCCTGCTCCTGTTCGCGCTCGGCCTCGGGGTGGCGGCGCGCTCGATCCTCGCGAAGGGACGCTTCGGCCTGGGATTCGGGATCACCTGGCAGCTGTTCCAGGGACTGACCGGAGCGAGCCTGCTGCGGGGCGGACTGTACTGGCAGGGCGCGCTCGCGCTGCTGCTCGCCACCGTGCTGTTCGTGCTGCTGACCCGACTGGTGCGCTCCACGCCGCTGCCGGGCGGGAAGGCCTGAGCCTCCCGATCCCACCGCCCTGGTGACGGGCCCCGCACCGAGGATCTCCGGTGCGGGGCCCGTCGTCATCCCGGCCGAGCTGATCCCGGCAGGCTGCGCCGCCACGGCGGGAGCGACCGCCGGGACCTCTCACTCGGCGTCGGCCAGGGCCGCGGCGGGTGCGGTGCGCGCGGCCATGCGTCCCGGCAGCACCGAGGCCAGCGCGCCGGCCAGCACCGCGAGCCCCAGCACCAGACCCAGCTGGACCCACGGGATCGTGATCGAGACCGGGAAGGTCGAGCCCAGCAGGGCGTTGATCCCGAGCACCCCGTACAGGCTGCCGAGGGCGAGTCCCAGCACCGCACCGACCAGGGCCAGCAGGATCCCTTCCCAGCCGAGCATCGCCCGCAGCTGCCGACGGGTGGTGCCCAGCGCCCGCAGCAGGGCGTTCTCGCCGGTGCGCTCGATGACGCCCAGGCTGAGCGTGTTGGCCACACCGACCAGCGCCACCAGCACGGCGACCGCCAGGAGCGCGATCGTGATGCCCAGCAGGATGGCGAGGATCTGTCCGTAGGACTCCCGCTCGGCGCCGCCGGCGACCACAGACACCTCGGAGTAGCCGCTGCCGGCGGTGACCTCGCCGACCGCGCCCATGATCTCGCGAAGGTCGACGCCTTCGCGGGCCTCGCTGCCGCGGTCCGCGAAGTCCGCGAGCACCACGGGACGGGTCCGTGCTCCCAGGAGGTCCTCGAGCGTGGCCGGGGTGACCAGCGACATCTGCAGGTTCGCGTCGACCTGGACCCGCAGCTCGTGCCGCGAGCCGTCGGTCCCCTTCAGCTCGAGCACCTGACCGTCCTCCAGCCCGAAGCGCTCGGCGCGCTCCTGGCCGAGCAGCACCGCCCCGTCGCCGAGCTCCTCGGCCATCTCGGGGCGGTGCGAGGTCTCCCGGAGCGTCTCGGGGGTGACGGAGTACAGGGTCATCGGCTCGGGCACTCCCACGTCGAGGTCTCCGCGGGCGGAGGCATGGGCCGAGTCCATGCCGGCGATCGCGGCGATCTGCGCGGGCGCGTCCTGCGGCATCTCTCCGGTGCTGATCACCAGGTCGATGGGGCGCCGGGAGTCCAGCTCGGAGGTGAGGGTCGCCTCGGCGGTGCGGGCGCCGACGGCCATCATCGTCATCAGGGTGGTCCCGATCAGGAGGGCGGCGATGGTGGCGGCGCTGCGCCGCGGAGTGCGGGCCACGTTCGCGCCGGCGATCCGGGCGGGCAGCCCGCCGAGGCGGCCGACGATCCTCGCGAGCAGCGCCGACAGCGGGCGGGTGAGCACGACCAGCGTCAGCAGGACACCGGTGAAGCTGACCGCTCCGCCGAACATCGCGGCGAGGATCCCGGGCGTGGCACGGCCGGACAGTGCGAGTCCCGTGCCCGCCGCCAGCGCCGCGATCCCGAGCACGACGGCGGCCAGCCCGGCCACGCCCTGCACACCGAGCCCGCGACGCCGGGCCGGAGGCTCAGGGCGCAGCGCCTGCAGAGGGGCCACCCGGGTCGCCGCACACATCGGCGCGAGGCTCGCAAGCAGCGTGATGAACACGCCGGTGGCCACCGGCACCAGAAGAGAGAGCAGGCTGACCGGCACGCTCATCACGCCGTCGAGCCAGCCGATCCCGGCGGCCGCGGCCAGTGCCACCTGCGCCAGCAGGTGACCGCCGAGCGTGCCGGCCACCGCGCCGAGCAGCCCGACCACGAGCGATTCGCGCAGGACGACACGGCGCACCTGCGAGCGGGTGGCGCCCAGGGTGCGCAGCAGGGCCAGCGAGCGGGTGCGCTGGGCGATGGTCACCGCGAAGGTGTTGGCGATGACCACGGCGCTGGTGAACAGTGCGATCACCACGAAGGCGGCGAGCACCAGGCCCAGCGCGGCGAATCCCCGCATGATGGTCTCCGCCGCCTCCTGCTCGGCCGCCTCGGTGGTGCGCACGGACAGCCCGTCCGTGCCGTCCGCGCGCTCGGCGATCGCGGCAGGGTCGGTGCCCTCGGGGACGGAGGCGTACCAGGTGTCGGTGAGGGTGCCGGCCCCCGGACCCAGCAGCGCCTCCACGTTCGCCTCGCCCACCAGCAGTCGTGGCGTCGCGCCGAAGACGGCTCCCTCGGGGGCAGGCGCGATGCCGACCACGGTCAGGGGATGCTCCGTCCCGTCGGGTGAGAAGTCGGCGGGGAGGGTGACGGGATCCCCGAGGCCCACGTCGAGGGACTCCGCGGCGCTCTGGTCCAGGACGAGCTCGGAGCCGTCGGCGGCAGGAGCGCCCTCGACGAGATCCGGTGCCCGGCCCGGGGGCTGCATGGTGACCCGGAGGAACGCCCCCGCCTCGGGGGAGCCGAGGGCGAGATGGGTGCCGGGCTCGGGCCAGACCGCGTCGGCGCCCTCGACCTGCGGGGCGGGCAGGGGGCTGCGCGATGCCCAGTCGTCCTCGGTCAGCTCGCGGGTGATCTCGAGATCGGCGCCGTCGTACTGCTGGGCGGCGTCGGAGCGCAGCGAGGCCTGGACGAGGTTCCCGGCCAGCAGCATCACCGCGACGAAGGCGCAGGACAGGGCGATGGTGAGGGCGGCGGCGACATGGCGTCGCAGCGGGGTGAGCTGCACGGGGCTGCGGCGGGCCATCAGCGCTGTCCTCGCAGGTGCTCGTCGCTCGCGACTCGGCCGTCGGCCAGGGTGACGATGCGGTCGGCCCGCTCGGCGGCGTCGCGCTCGTGGGTGACCATGACGACGGTCTGGCCGAACTCGTCGACCGAGAGGCGCAGGAAGTCGAGCACCTCCTCGGTGGTGCGGGAGTCGAGATTGCCGGTGGGCTCGTCGGCGAAGACGACGGCCGGGGAGGTCACCAGGGCGCGGGCGATGGCGACGCGCTGGATCTGGCCGCCGGAGAGCTGCGAGGGCAGGTGGGTGAGCCGGTCGGCGATGCCGAAGGCGGAGGTGAGGGTGTCCAGCCAGGCGCGATCCACCCGGGAGCCGGCGAGTTCGAGGGGCAGCAGGATGTTCTGCTCGGCGCTCAGCATCGGCAGCAGGTTGAAGGACTGGAAGACGAAGCCGATCCGTTCGCGGCGCAGCCGGGTCAGCGCGTCGTCGCCGAGGCCGGTGATCTCGGTGCCCTCCAGCTGGATCGATCCCTCATCGACCGTGTCGAGGCCGGCCAGCGCGTGCAGGAGCGTGGACTTCCCGGAGCCGGAGGGGCCCATGATCGCGGTGAAGGCGCCGCGGGCGATGTCGAGGGACACCGTGTCCAGGGCGGTGACGTTGCCGGCGCCGGTGCCGTAGCGGCGGGTCACGTCCCGGGCGACGAGGGCGGCTGCGCGGTCGCCCGCGGAGGTCGGGGGAGCGGCCAGGGGTGCGGTGGTCATCGGGAGTCCTTCACGAGAGGGTGTGCTGGTCATCTCCCATGCTCCCGTGGGCTCCGGCGGGGAGGGATCCCCCTGTGGTCGTGCGTCGAGGGCCGGGAGTCCGATCCCGGGTCCGCACGCGTCATACCGTGGTCTGACGGGGCGGTCCCGGCCGCCGAGGACGGGTCAGCGGGAACCCGGAGCGACCAGACCGGTCTCGAACGCGATGATCACGGCCTGGACCCGGTCCCTGGCGCCGAGCTTCGCGAGCACCCGCCCCACGTGCGTCTTCACCGTCGCCTCGGCGACGAACAGCTCCGCCCCGATCTCCTGGTTGGAGAAGCCGCGACCCATCAGCGTGAGCACCTCCCGCTCCCGGTCGGTGAGGGGAGCGAGGACCGTGGCGTCCTGCTCGGCCGGCTCGGGGGTCTGCACTACCCGCTCGAGCAGCCGCCGGGTGGCCGAGGGAGCGATCACCGCGTCCCCGCGATGCACGGTGCGGATGGCGCCGAGCAGGTCCTCGGGCTGGGCGTCCTTGAGCAGGAAGCCGCTGGCCCCGGCACGGATCGCGGAGACCACGTATTCGTCCAGGTCGAAGGTGGTCAGCACGATGATCTTCGGGGCCCTGCCCTCTGGTGCCTGAGCGAGGATCTCCGCGGTCGCCTCGATCCCGTCCATGCGGGGCATGCGCACGTCCATCAGCACCACGTCGACCGTGCGGGCGCGCAGTGCGTCCACGGCAGCGGCGCCGTCGGAGGCCTGGGCGATGACCTGCATGTCGTCCTGGGAGTCGATGACCATCGCGAAGCCGGCTCTGACCAGCGGTTGGTCGTCGACCAGGGCGATGCGCAGCGGGCGGTCGAGGGGCTCGGTCATCGGGGTTCTCCGGGTCCGGGTGTGGTCTGTGTGCGGGGTGACGGGGCGGAGGGCGCACGGGCCGGCGGCACCTGCGCCGGCGGCACCTGCGCTGGCGGCACCTGCGCCACCGGTGAGGGATCGTCAGGATCCGTACCGGCTCCGGCGGGATTCTGGTACGGATCCTGACGTTGCCAGTCACTGGCGCTGCGATCGGCGTCGGGTCGCTTCCCTGCGCCGCTGCCCTCGAGCGGGACGGTGGCGCGCACCCGATACCCGCGAGAGGGCAGCGGGCCGGCCTGCAGGCTTCCGCCGAACACCGACATCCTCTCGCGCATACCGGTCAGGCCGTGGCCCTGCCCGTCGGAGCCGGGGCCCGTGCCCTGCCCGTTGTCGATCACCTCGATCGTGAGCTGCTCCCGGTCGCGATGGATCCGCACCACGGCGGCCGCTCCGGGGCCGGCATGCTTGAGCACATTGGTCAGGGACTCCTGGGCGAGGCGGAACAGCGAGACCCCGAGCGCCTGGGGGAGATCCTCCAGGGAGCCGTCGATCTCGAGCTCGATCTGCAGGCCCGTGGAGCGCACCCGCTCGACGAGCTCGGGCAGCATCTCCGGGCCCGGCTGCGGGCCGAAGCTGGTCTCGTCCTCCTGCCGGAGCACCCCCAGCAGGGAGCGCATGTCGGCCAGCGCCGCGCGGCCGGTCTCGCCGATGGTGCCCAGCACCTCGGCGGCCTGCTCGGGCTTCTGGCCGACGATGAAGCGGCCGCCGTCGGCCTGGGCGATGATCACGGAGAGGGAGTGCGCGACCACGTCGTGCATCTCGCGGGCGATGCGGGCGCGCTCGTCGGCGACGGCGAGCGCGGTGAGATGCTCCCGCTCCCGCAGCGCCTGCTCGGCCCGGTCCCGGGTCAGGGCGAGCTGCCGCAGCCGGGCCCGCTGCAGATTGGCGAGTGCCCAGATCGCGACGATCGTGATGGTGCCGACGAGCACTAGGCCGACGAAGCTGACCAGTGCTTCGAGCGGCCCCCCGTACGGCGAGCGCAGGGCATCGAGCGCCCAGAAGGCGGCCTGGGCGAACACCCCGAGCATGCCCGCCGCGACCCCCAGGCCGCGCACGAAGGATCTGCCGTGGGCGACGGCGCAGAACATCGCGTAGAACGTCATCACATCTCCGAGGACGACCGGGACGTTCACCAGCAGGTGCAGCACGGCCAGGGCGCCGATGACGAGCACGCCGGGCAGCGGCCGCACCCGGCACAGGGCCCCGGCGGCGACCATCGGCACCGTGAACAGCGTCCACCAGCCGATGCCGCCGGTGGCGAGGGAGAAGACGAGCAGCAGCAGCGCGGCGCCGCCGAAGAGGATCAGGTCTACCGTGCCGGGATTCTCGATGATCCAGCGGAACGGGTCGCGGGACCGGGCGCGCCGCAGCGGCGCGTCCGGATGCTGTGCGGAGCCGTCGGTCATGGACCCGAGGGTACGGCGGGCAGGATCCCGGGCGCGTCAGACCGCGGTCGGATCCTGGTCCGGGGACGAGGCGGCGCCCTTCACAGCAGGGTCTGCGGGGGCTCCAGCAGCTCCGGACCGTCGTTGCCGACCTTCCCCACCGCCGGGTCCGCCTCGCGGACCGCGAGGGTCGCATCCTCGAGCAGGTGCGAGTCCTCGAGGATCCATGCCTGGGCGGCGTGGCGGTCGTCCATGGCGGTGTCGAGCCAGGAGTCGAGCTGGTCGCGGCGCAGCATCACCGGGGTGCGGTCGTGGATCTCGGCGAGGTCGCCGGCCGCCTGCCGGGTGATGATCGTGGCGGACAGCAGGAAGCGGCCGTCCTCGCTCGCGGCAGGGCCCTCGTGATCTCCCGGACCCTTCCACCAGGAGACCAGCGCGGCCATGTACAGCGGGGTGCCGTCCGCCGGGGCGATGAAGTAGGGCTGCTTGCGCTTGCCGGCACCGTCGCGCACCCACTCGTAGTAGCCGTCCATCGGGACGATCGCCCGGTAGCGGGCCAGGCTGCCGCGGAAGCTGGGCTTCTCGGCGAGGGTCTCCCGGCGGGCGTTGAAGGTGCGGGAGGAGAAGGAGACCTCCTTCGCGAACGGGGGCAGCAGCCCCCAGCGCGCGATGCGCAGCGCCCGCAGCACCTCACCGGTGTCCTGGTCGATCGATTCGGTGACCACATGGATCGGCGCGGTGGGAGGGATGTTCCAGCGGCTGCGCAGCTGCGGATCGGTGAGGTCCACGGCGCCGAGATCGTCCACCAGCGGATCGATCTCCTGGTAGAAGGCGAAGCGCCCGCACATCTCAGTCGTCCTTCGGGGCCGTGCCGCGGCGTGAGGCGTCGGAGTCCGGGTCGACCGTCGGCACACCGTAGCGGGGGGTGAGCCGGGCGTCCTGGCCCGTGTAGGCAGCGGAATCGTGGTGGAGGTTCTGCAACCGGATGTCCCGCCCCTCGTCGACGATCTGCTCGCGCTTGGCCTCCGCCTTCTCCGCGCCGCTGGCGTCCCGCAGGGGCAGCGCCAGGGAGTCCTCGGCGGGCTTGCCGGCCGCGAGCTCGCGGACGCGCTCGTACTCGGCGTCGACCTCCGCGCCCATGACGATCACGATGTTGATGATCCACAGGGCGAACAGCACCGCCATGATGCCGCCGATCGCGCCGTAGCTGGAGTAGCCGGCGACGGTGCTCATGTAGATCGACAGTGCGACCGCGGCGACGCCGATGCCGAGGATCGCGAACACCCCGCCGGGGGAGATGAAGCGGAAGGGCTTCTTGACGTTGGGCGCGCCCCAGTACAGCAGCGAGATGAGGGCGAAGGCGATCACCAGGATCACCGGCCATTTCACCCACGCCCATACCGGCAGGAACGAGTCCATCAGGAAGGCCAGCACTCCCTCCGCGCCGATGGTGGAGGCGATCGGGCCCAGCAGGCTCTCGACGATCGACTCGCTCAGCAGCACCGAGACCATCACCAGCAGGATGCCCAGGATCATCGCGATCGTGAGCAGCAGCATGGTGCCGTTCATCCTGATCGGACCGCGGCCTTCGCGCACTTCGTAGATGTGGTTCGCGGCCCGCCCGTAGGCCTTGACGTACGCCGAGGCGGACCACAGCGCGGTCGCGATGCCGATGATCAGAGCGATGGTGCCGCCGGTCGAGGAGCCCAGCAGGGAATCGAGCGTGGAGTCGACGGCGCCGCCGACCTCCATCCCGCTGCCGCCGGCGCCGGAGGAGATGGCGTCCTTGATCAGCTGGGCGATCTGGTCCTTGATCCCGTGCAGCAGCAGGGTGGCCAGGGAGAACAGGGCCAGCAGGGTGGGCGCGATCGACAGCACCATGAAGTAGGTGAGCTTCGCGGCCTGATCCGTGCCGCTGTCGCGCAGGAACTCGCTGAGCACGCGCTTGGCCATGTACTTCAGGGTGGTGCCGGACAGCTTCGGGGCGTCATCGCCCTTCGCGGTGGTGGAGTCGGCCATGAGGAAGCTCCTGGGATCGGGTGACTCACGGACAGGTGTCATCCTGCCATGAGCGCGAGCCGGAAGAGTTGTCCACAATTGCTGGGAGAACCGCGCGCCGCGCGTCGATGCGCCCTACAGTGACGAAGATGACGCGACCTGCGTCACATGCCGGGCGGCATCGAGGGACCGCTCGGTCGGGACCACGGAGGGACGGGATGGACGCCGCCACCATCATCGAGAGCGAATCGCGGGAGCTGATCCGTCGACGCGGGCTGGACGTGCACGCCGATCAGCTGGAGCCGCTGATCCGTGAGGTGATGGGCGATTACGACCGCCGCTCCTCCTCCGGCGAGGTGCCGGTGCTGCGCGAGGACGACGAGTCGACGGTCGCCGAGGTCGCCGCCCGGATCGGCGGGTTCGGCCCGTTGCAGGAGATGCTCGATGATCCGACGATCGAGGAGATCTGGCTGAATTCGCCGTCGCAGGTCTTCTGCGCCCGCAACGGACGCAGCGAGCTGACCACGATCGTGCTCAGCGATACGGAGGTGCGCGGGATCGTCGAGCGGATGCTGGTCTCCAGCGGACGCCGTCTGGACATGAGCACCCCGTTCGTGGACGCGCTGCTGCCGGACGGCTCCCGTCTGCACGTCGTGATCCCGAGCGTCACCCGGAAGCACTGGGCCGTCAACATCCGCAAGTTCGTCGCCAAGGCGTACGACCTCCAGGGTCTGGTCGCGATCGGCTCCCTCCCGCAGCAGGCCGCGGACTTCCTCGACGCGGCGATCTCCAGCGGGCTGAACGTCATCGCCTCGGGTGCCACCGGGGCCGGCAAGACGACCTTCCTGCGCTGCCTGTCCAGGTCGGTGGGGGCACGGGAGCGGGTGGTCACCATCGAGGAGGTCTTCGAGCTCAATCTCGCGCTGCGTGACGTGGTGGCGATGCAGACCCGCCAGGCGAACCTCGAAGGGACCGGCGAGATCTCGATGCGGCGCCTGGTCAAGGAGGCACTGCGGATGAGGCCGAGCCGGATCATCGTGGGGGAGGTGCGGGAAGCGGAGAGCCTCGACATGCTGATCGCGCTGAACAGCGGGCTGCCCGGCCTCGCGTCGATCCATGCGAACTCGGCTCGGGATGCGGTGACCAAGCTGTGCACGCTCCCGCTGCTCGCCGGGGAGAACGTCTCCAGCCGCTTCGTCGTGCCGACGGTGGCCAGCTCGATCGACCTGGTCGTGCATCTGGATATGTTCGTCGACGGGCGCCGTCGGGTGCGGGAGATCGTCGGGCTCAGTGGCCGGGTGGAGGATGAGGTCATCGAGATCTCCGATGTCTTCTCCCTGCAGGGAGATCGGCTAGGGCGTGTCTCCCATATGTGAGGCGGTTTCGCCTGAGAGCCTGGGCATATGGCTACCGCGACGACTCGTCATC
>NZ_JBHZRO010000011.1:0-54283 GCF_043641765.1 Brachybacterium vulturis
TCATCCGTATACTTGCCATTCAAACAAATGGCATCAATAAACAGACACGCTATTGAGATATCAAGCAACACGCGCACTCGGTGCATCGGACCCTTCCGGGCCATCCGCTCCGAGGCAACTCCGCCAGCCTACTGCGGCCCAGTTCTCCGAGTCAAATCCGTGCGGTGTGATCCGCGCCGCGATCCCCTCTCGGAAGACCAGTCATGCCTGGTCAGTGCGAGAATACTGGTCCGGCGCGCGGGCCGTTCCTGATTCCCGTTGTCCGGGGCACGAGGAAGAACATTACGCACCCCCGACACCCCCGTCAAGCCAGAACGCCCCTTTCCGACGTGGCCTCGACCACATCGTCACCAGCTGGATGTTCGTGCAGGTCACGGCGTCGAACCAGGGTCGAGGACGTCGACTGTGCCCTCGTCGGCCGGGCCGTCATGAGACGGGCACGACACCGCGGTGGAGGGCGACGATCCCGCCGCTGAGATTGCGGTACTGGGTGCGCTCCATGCCGGCCTCCCGGAACCACCCGCGCAGCTGCTCCTGGTCCGGCCACTCGAGGATCGACTCGGCGAGGTACTCGTAGGCATCGACAGTGGTCGCGAACCTGCCGGCGACCGCCGGCAGCGCGCGCAGCAGGTACTTCTCGTACACGGTGCGGAACGGCGCCCAGGCCGGGGTGGAGAACTCACAGACCAGCACTCGTCCGCCGGGACGGACCACTCTGACCAACTCGGCCAGAGCCTGGCGCGGCTCGTGCACGTTGCGCAGGCCGAAGGAGATGGACGCGGCGTCGAAGGAGTCCTCGGCGAACGGGAGGTGCTGCCCGTCGGCACCGACGAAGGGGACCGGGGCTCCGCGCCGCCGGCCCTCGCTCATCATGCCCAGGGAGAAGTCCGCGGCGACCACCCGGGCGCCGGCGTGGGCGATCGCGGCGGTCGAGGTGCCGGTGCCGGCCGCGAGGTCGAGGACCTGGGCACCGGGGTCGATCTCCAGCGCCTGGACCATGAGGTCGCGCCACATCCCGACCTGTCCCATCGCGGCGACGTCGTTCATCAGGTCGTAGCGCTTGGCGATGCCGTCGAACATCGTGGCGACGTCGTACGGCTGCTTCTCCAGATCAGCACGGCTCATGCTCTGATCCTCCCACGTCCGGTGAGCGCCCACGGACGGCTCTCGGCCGATCGCCGCTCCGCTGGAAGAATGGTCGCGGCGCCCCTCCGGTCGGCGCCCTCGGCCCACCCATCATGAGGAGTCTCCGAATGACCGCAGCCAGCACCGCTCGCACCGATGCCCTCCGCGCCCTGTCCATCCCCCAGCAGCTGCTGCCCGGGGATGGTCGCTTCGGCTCCGGTCCCTCGCGCATCCGGTCGGAGCAGATGGAGGCGCTGCGATCCGTCTCGACCACGGTGATGGGCACCTCGCACCGCCAGGCGCCGGTGAAGGATCTCGTCGCTCGGGTGCGCGCGGGTCTCGCTGAGCTGTTCTCCCTGCCGGAGGGCTATGAGGTGGTGCTCGGCAACGGCGGGTCCACGGCCTTCTGGGACGTGGCCGTCTTCGGGCTGATCGAGCGCCGCTCGCAGCATCTCGTGCTGGGGGAGTTCTCCCAGAAGTTCGCCGCAGAGTCCGCCGGGGCTCCTCATCTCGCAGAGCCCGAGGTCCTGCGTTCGGCGCCGGGATCCGTGCCGCAACCGGTCGCCTCCGCCGAGGTCGACGCCTACGCCTGGCCGCACAACGAGACCTCGACCGGCGTGATGGTGCCGGTGCGGCGTCCCGAGGGGGCGGGGGATGACCAGCTGGTGCTCGTGGATGCGACCTCGGTCGCCGGTGCGGCGAGCGTCGATGTCACGCAGACCGATGCGTACTACTTCGCCCCGCAGAAGGCCTTCGCCTCCGACGGCGGGCTCTGGCTGAGCCTCCTCTCCCCCGCCGCGATCGAGCGCGCCGAGCGGCTGGCCCGGGACACCTCGCGGTGGATCCCGTCCTTCCTCTCGCTCACCAGCGCGATCGACAACTCCCGGAAGGACCAGACCCTGAACACGCCCGCGGTCGCCACCTTGGTGCTGCTGGCCGAGCAGATCGAATGGATGCTCGCACAGGGCGGCCTGGTGTGGGCCGACGAGCGCACACGCACCACCAGCGGGATGCTGCAGGCCTGGGCCGCACGGCGGGAGGAGATCACGCCGTTCGTCGCTGATCCGGCCGCGCGCTCCCAGGTGGTGACCACCCTGGATGTCGACGAGTCGATCGATGCCACGGCCATCACCTCGGTGCTGCGCGCCCACGGCGTGGTCGACATCGAGCCGTACCGGAAGCTCGGCCGCAACCAGCTGCGCATCGCGACCTTCCCCGCCGTCGGCGAGGAGGATGTGGCAGCGCTGATCGCGGTGCTCGACCACCTGCTGGACAGCACCGGGGGCGCCTGAGGCGACCCCGATCAGGGACGAGCGGACCGCCCGTCGCCGCGGTCCGGCCGTCCCACCGCGGCGCGGCCGCGAGCGGTCATTCCCGCGCCGGGAGGAGCAGCTCGCGCAGCACCTGGGAGGCACCGCGCAGGGCAGCTCGCTGCGCGGGCGTGGCACCGTCGATCCGCTCGCGGAGCCAGGTGTGGCGGTGCTCCCGGCCCGCGAGCACCAGCTGCTCTCCCTCCTCGGTGAGGGTGACCCTGACCTGGCGCCCGTCCACGGGGTGCGTGGCTCGGCGCACCAGACCGGACTGTTCGAGCCGTCCGAGGCACCGGGTCATCACCGGCGGGCTCACGTGCTCGAACTCCGCGAGCGCACTCGGCGTCGACTCCCCTCTCCGGTGGAGGTAGGCGAGGACCGAGAACTGCGCAGCGGAGACCTCCTCCGAGGCGGTGTGGGAGCGCAGGATCCGGGAGGAGACCAGCAGCACCCGCTGCAGCTCGGCGGCCAGCTCGGCCGCTTCCTCGCCCTCGGCCGCGGAAACGTTCGGCTCCGCCGTCGCGTCCCCGGCCTCGCGCGGGCTCACAGCAGGACGCCCTCGATCGCACCGCGCAGGAAGTACACGACGAACAGCAGCGCGATGAGGTACATCAGCCAGTGGACCTCGCGGGCCTTGCCGCGGACCACCCGGATGAGCACGTACATCACGAAGCCGGCGCCCATCCCGACGGTGATTGAGTAGGCGAAGGGCATCAGGATGATGGTGAGGAAGGCGGGCACCGCGACCTCGACGTCGGTGAAGTCGATATCGGTGATCTGGGTCATCATCAGGAAGCCGACCATCACCAGTGCCGGGGTCGCCGCCTCGTAGGGGACCATCGCGACCAGCGGCGAGAGGAAGGTCGAGAGCAGGAAGAGCGTGCCGACGACCACGGCGGCGAGCCCGGTCCGCGCGCCCTCGGCAACGCCCGAGGTGGATTCGACGAAGCTCGTGTTCGACGAGACGCCGCCGACGCCGCCCGCGATCGCGGCCACCGAGTCGACGACCAGGATGCGCTGCGAGTGGGGGATGTCGCCGCCCTCCTCGAGGAGGTCCGCGGCGGCGGCGACCCCGACCATCGTGCCCATCGTGTCGAAGAAGTCCGCCAGCAGCAGGGAGAAGACGATGACCGTGGCGCCGATGATGCCGGCGGCGGTGATCCCGCCGATCGGGTCGACCGTGAAGAGCGTGGCGAAGTCGGGCAGCCGGACCGGCGAGCCCGTGATCGCCGGGACGTTCATCGCCCAGCCGCCGGGGTTGCCGGGCTCCGTGCCCTCGGCCGGGGCGAAGGCACCCAGGTGCAGCACTCGCTCGATGACCAGGGAGAGCACGGTCGCGCTGACGATCGCGATGAGGATCGCGCCCGGCACCTTGCGGATCCACAGCACCAGCATCGCCAGCAGCCCGGCCACGAACACGACGGTGGGCCATCCGGTCAGCGACCCGTCGTTGCCCAGCTGCACGGGCGTCCCGGCAGCGGTGGTCACGAACTTCGCGTTGAACAGCCCGAGGAAGGCGATGAACAGGCCGATGCCCACCGCGATGGCGGTCTTGAGGAACGGCGGGACCGCGTTGAAGACTGCCCTGCGGAAGCCGGTGAGCACCAGCACCAGGATCACGACGCCTTCGAGCAGCACCATGCCCATGGCCCCGCCCCAGGTCATGCCCGGCAGGGGGACGACGGAGTAGGCGAGATAGGCGTTGAGCCCGAGACCGGCGGCGAGCGCGAGGGGGAACTTCGCCCAGGCTCCCATCGCCAGGCTCAGCAGACCGGCGATCAGCGCCGTGCCGGCGGCGACGGCCGGCAGGTTCGGCTCGGTGCCCCCACCGAGATACATCCCGGTGGAATCCGGGACCGTCCCGATGATCAGCGGGTTCAGCACCACGATGTAGCACATCGAGAAGAAGGTGACGAGACCGCCGCGGATCTCGCGGCCCACCGTGGAGCCCCGCTCGGAGATCGCGAAGAAGCGGTCCAGTCCCGACCGGGGCGAGGTGTCGACCACCGTGGGGAGCGCGGACGGGGAGGAGGGGTCGGCCTGCTGCATGGGAGAGATCGTATCCGCCCGCGGCCCCGGGCACCCTGCGGTGTCCGGGAGGTGCGCGTGCCCGCCCGGGCTCAGCGCTGCGCGAGGAGCGGGTGCTCTGCCTCGAGCCGTCGCGAGTAGCGGTAGTAGTCCGCGAGCTCGAGCTTCGAGGCGGCCGCTTCGTCGACCACCACGGTCACGTCCGGGTGCATCTGCAGCACGGTCGCGGGCCAGCGGGCGCTGATCGCGCCCTCGACGAGCTGGGCGACGGCCTCGGCCTTGCCCTCGCCCGTGGCGGTCAGCACGATCCGTCGCGCCTCGAGGATGGTGCCCAGCCCCTGGCTGAGCGCCCGGACCGGGACGTCGTCCGCGGTGGCGAAGTAGCGGGCGTTGTCCTCGATGGTGGAGCGTGCGAGGCCGATCACCCGGGTGCGGGAGCCGAGCGAGCTGCCGGGCTCGTTGAAGGCGATGTGCCCGTTGGACCCGATCCCGAGAATCTGCAGGTCCACTCCCCCGGCGTCGCGGAGCCGACGATCATAGGACGCCGCTTCGGCGACCGGATCGGCCGAGGCGCCGTCCGGGGAGACGACGGCGGCGTCGTCGATGTCGATGTGCGACGTGAAGTTCTCGCGGATGAAGTGGTGGTAGCTCTGCTCGTGACCGGCCGGCAGGCCGATGTACTCATCGAGCAGGAACGCTCGGCAGTGGGCGAAGGAGAGCCCCTCCTCGCGGTGGCGACGGATCAGCTCGGCATAGGCGGGGACCGGGGAGGAGCCGGTGGCCAGGCCCAGGACCGTGCCCGACTCCCCTGCCTCCTGCAGTGTGCGGACGAAGACGTCCGCGACGACCTCCGCGCCCTTCTCGGCGTTCTCCACGATGTGGATCTCCATGCGGTCCTGCCCTTCTGTCCCGGTGCCGCGCCACGGCCCACCGTTGATCGTTCCTGCATGTTCTCGCGTACATCCGAGCATACCTGGTCACGCGGTGCTCGCCCGGGTGTGCGTCGGCTCATGAGACGGCCGGCTCCCGTCGCCGTGCGCGCACACGCACGAACGCTGCCGCACAGCGCGTGTACGGCAGCGTTCGCTCCCCCGGGGCGGGTGCTCCTGCCTCAGGCGGGAGGACCCGCTCGGCTCACTTCTTCTTGCCGGTGTTCGCGGCGTACTCGAAGGCCGCGCGCGGGGTCTCGGCCTCGGGGATGCCGATGATGTCGCGGCGCGAGATCAGGTTGGTCGCCCAGCCCGCGATCACGGAGGCCTTCCGGCCGAGGGTCGGCATCGCGTACACGTGGTACGAACGGGCCATCACCCATGCCGGCAGGCCGCGGACGTCGATCTCCTTGTCACCCAGCTGCAGCAGGGCCACGCCCTTGTACATGCCGAGGGTGGCCATCACACCGAGGTTCCGGTGGTAGTAGTCCACCAGCGGGCGACCCTGGACGGAGCGCGCGATGTTGTCGGCCACGCGCTTGGCCTGACGGACCGCGTGCTGCGCATTCGGCGGGCAGAACTTGCCCTCGCCCGAGGCGAGGTCCGGCACGGCGGCGCAGTCACCGGCGGCGAAGACGTTGTCCAACGGGCCCTCGGCGCCGTTGACGCGGAGGTCCGCGAGCGATTCGAGCTTGCCCATCAGCGGGCCGCGCTCGGTGACGATCGGGAGATCGGAGACCTCCGGGTCCGCGAGCACCGGGGCCGGCTTCACGCCGGCGTTCCAGACCAGCAGGTCGGACTCGAACTCATCGCCGTCGCTGGTCTTGATCACGCCGTTCTCGGCGGAGTTGAGGAAGGTCTCGAGCTTGACCTCGATGCCGCGCTCGCGCAGCTGGTTCAGCACGTAGGCGCGCTGGTCCTCGGCGAGCTCGGGGAAGATGAACGGTGCGCCGTCGACCAGCACGAAACGGATGTCCGAGGCGTGGAGGTCGGGGTAGTAGCGCAGCGCATCGCGGACCAGGTCCTCGGTCTCGGCGACGGCCTCGCCGCCGGCGAAGCCGCCACCGATGAAGGTGAAGGTGAGCAGACGCTTGCGGACCGCGGGATCCTTGGTGGTCGCGGCCTCGGCGAGGTTCGCGAGGATGCGGTCGCGCACAGCGGTCGCCTCCTCGATCTGCTTGAAGCCGATCGCGTTCTCCGCGAGGCCGGGGATGGGCAGCAGACGGGGGACGGCGCCGAGGCCGACCACCAGGTAGTCGTAGGCGATCTCGAGCTGCTCGTCCTCCTCGAGGTCCACGACCACGGTGTTCTCGGTGCTGCGGATCGCGGAGACCGCACCGGTGACGACCTTGGCCCCGGGCAGGACCTTGCGCAGCGGCGCGAGGACGTTGCGCGGGTCGATGCTGCCGGCGCCGACCTCGGGGAGGAACGGCGCGTAGGTCATGTACGGACGCGGGTCGACGACGGTGATCGCGACCTCGGCACCGAGGGTCTTGCGCAGCTCGGATGCGGTCGTCGAGCCGACGGATCCGCCTCCGAGGATGAGGACATGGGGCTTGCCGCCGAAAGTATTAGTCATATCTACAGAGTAGAACTGCGGACGCCCGGATACAAAAGCGACCGCCCCGTGAGCAGGTCGAGGTCAGGGCACCCGGTCCAGCAGATGCAGAGCGATCCCGTCGAGGATGTCGTGCTCGCTGGTGCGGGCGGACGTGAGCGTCCCGGCCGCCGCGACACGGTCGGCGATGCGCGACCAGATCAGCGCACCGGCACCGATGACGTCCACGCGACCTGGATGGATGGCCCTCCGTCGGGAGCGCTCGGCGCGGGTCTCGGTGAGCAGTGTGCGGCAGATGTCGCCCAGTCCGTCGATCGTCAGGGACGCCCCGTGCGTGACGTCGGGACGATAGTCCTGGATGCCGGCCGCCACGGCCGTGACGGTCGTCACGGTTCCGGCGACGCCGACCAGCGAGGTCGCCCGGTCCAGGGGCACCTCGAGGGCGGCCCGGTCCAGGTGGGCGTCGATCTCGGCGGTGGCGGCGTCGATCTCGGCCGCGGTGGGCGGATCGGTGACCAGATGGCGCTCGGTCAGTCGCACCGAGCCCATGTCCATGCTGATCCGGTGGGTCGGGGTCCCCTCGCCGAGCACCAGCTCGGTGGAGCCCCCGCCGATGTCCACGACCAGCCTCGGCCCCGCGGGCAGGTCCGCGATGGTGCTGACGGCTCCGCGGAAGGAGAGTGCCGCCTCCTCGCCTCCGCTGATCACCTCGGGCACGATCCCGAGGATCTCGTGGATCCCGTCGATGAAGAGGTCGCGGTTGGCGGCGTCCCGGGTCGCGGAGGTGGCGACGAAGCGGATGTCCTGCGTGGCGACGCCATGGTGCTCGATCAGCGCGCGGTACCGGCGGGCGGCCTCCAGCGTCCGTTCGACGGCGACCGGGTCGAAGCGTCCGGTGCGGTCCACGCCCAGTCCGAGCCGGACCATCTCCAGCCGGCGCTCGAGGTCGACGAGGGCCCCGGAGGCCTCGTCCCGGCGAGCGATGAGCAGGCGGATCGAGTTGGTGCCGCAGTCGATCGCGGCGACGGGGGCGCTCATCGGGTCGCCTCTCCGTCCTCGCAGCGGCAGAGCAGCTCGGGCAGCGTGCCATCGACCAGGAGCAGCACCTCGTCGGCGATCGGATTGGTCCCGGGCCCCTCGGCGAGGGCCTGACCGGCCAGGGCGTGCAGGCACTTGACCCGGGTGGGCATGCCGCCGGCGCTGACGTGCCGGACCTCCTCGGCATCGCCGATCTCCGCGCGGCGGGCGAGGTAGCGCTCATGCGCACCGCGGTAGGCGCGGGCGAGCGCGGGATCCTGTTCCACCCGCTCGGTGAGCTGGGCCATCAGGCCGGTCGCCTCCAGGCGCGAGATCTCCAGCGTGAGCCAGGGGAGGGTCAGGTAGAGAGAGGTGGGGAACGGGGTGCCGTCCTCGAGCCGCGGGGAGGTGCGGACCACGGCGGGTCGACCGCAGCCGCAGCGTCGGGCGATCGAGATGACGCCGCGCATCTCCCGTCCGAGCTGTGCGCGCATCACCTCGTGGTCCTGTGCGGTGGCCGGGGACTCGAAGGGAAGGGGGGGAAGCGTGCTCACTGGTCGGTGTCCTGATCGGTGGTGTCGGCGGGGTCCTGCTCGGAGACGTCGTCGTCGGTCGCCCCCGTCTCGTCGGGGAGGTCCTCGGGGGTGAGTCGGCTGGAGCCCTCCACGCTCTCCCAGAGCATGGAGAACCACTCTCCCTCCTTCGCGGCCTCCTCGGCCTGCTCGGCCTCGGTGAGGGGGACGTCGTGCCCGGAGGTGTCGGTGAGCCGGTACTGGGTCTCCCCCGGCATCGCGAACAGCAGCCGCTCGCGGGCACGGGCGGCGACGTAGGTGGGGTCCTCCCAGCGGGACACCTGCTCGCGCAGTGCCTCGACCTGCTGCTCCTGCCGGGAGACCTGGCTCTGCAGCTCGGAGAGCTGCTGCCGCTGGGCGACATAGGTGTTGACCGTGGGCACCAGCGCGGCCAGGGCGATCACGATCAGGGCCACCAGCGCGAGCGTGCGACGGGTGATGGTGATGCCGGGGCCGTCCTCCTCCCCCGCGCTGGGCGGGGTCGCGGCGGGCCGGGAGGCCGCGGCGGGTCCTCGCGAGCGCGAGGCCCGGGCGGCCCCGCCCCGCGGGGTGCCGGCGGCAGGTCGCGAGGTGGTCCGTGCCGCGGAGCGCCTGCCCCCGGACGCAGGGACCGGGCGCCTCGTCGATCGCGGGGCGCCCGGTCGTCTGCTGCTCATGGCACGAGGTTACAACCTCACCCTGCGGACTCCGGCATCATCCTGGATGCCGGCTCCCCACGTACCCGTTCCACGCAGTGCGGGGAGATCAGGCCGTGAAACGCGGGAATGCCGCGGCGCCCGCGTAGCGTGCGGCCTCGCCGAGCTCCTCCTCGATGCGGAGCAGCTGGTTGTACTTGGCCACGCGCTCGCCGCGGGCCGGGGCGCCGGACTTGATCTGGCCGCAGTTGGTGGCCACGGCGAGGTCGGCGATGGTGGTGTCCTCCGTCTCACCGGAGCGGTGGGACATCATCGCGGTGAAGCCGGCGCGATGCGCGAGGTCCACGGCGTCGAGGGTCTCCGACAGCGAGCCGATCTGGTTGACCTTGACCAGCAGCGAGTTCGCGGAGCCCTCGGCGATGCC
Organism: Brachybacterium vulturis; assembly: GCF_043641765.1. GTDB lineage: Bacteria > Actinomycetota > Actinomycetes > Actinomycetales > Dermabacteraceae > Brachybacterium > Brachybacterium vulturis_A. The sequence continues at coordinate 9,599 of NZ_JBHZRO010000011.1, forward strand.
GCGGGTGAGCCGCTCGGGGTTGGTGACGAAGAGATCGTCGCCCACCAGCTGGGTCCGGGTGCCGAGACGATCGGTCATGGCCTTCCAGCCCGCCCAGTCGTCCTCGTCCAGCGGGTCCTCGATGGAGACCAGCGGGTACGCGTCGACGAGCTCGGCGTAGTACTCGACCATCTCGGCGGAGGTCTTCGTCGCCCCCTCGAAGGTGTAGGAGCCGTCCGCGAAGAACTCCGAGGCCGCGACGTCGAGCGCGAGCGCAACCTCCTTGCCGGCCTCGAAACCGGCCTTGCCGATGGCCTCGACGATGAGGTCGAGGGCGGCGCGGTTGGAGTCGAGGTTCGGTGCGAAGCCGCCCTCGTCGCCGAGGCCGGTGGCCAGGCCGCGCTCCTGGAGCACGGCCTTCAGCGCGTGGTACACCTCGGCGCCGACCCGCATCGCCTCGGAGAAGGTCTCCGCACCGATCGGCGCGATCATGAACTCCTGGATGTCGACGTTGGAGTCCGCGTGGGAGCCGCCGTTGAGGATGTTCATCATCGGCACCGGCAGGAGGTGGGCGTTCGGGCCGCCGACGTACTGGTACAGCGGGGTCCCGGCGGAGTCGGCGGCGGCACGGGCCACGGCCAGGGACACGCCGAGGATCGCATTGGCGCCGACGGCGCCCTTGTTCTCGGTGCCGTCGAGCTCGAGCATGGCGGCGTCGATCGCGCGCTGCTCCTGGACGTCCATGCCCAGGATCTTCGGCTGGATGTCGGCGATCACGGCGCTGACGGCGTCCTGGACGCCCTTGCCGAGGTACCGGTCCTTGTCGCCGTCCCGGCGCTCGACGGCCTCGAAGGCGCCGGTGGAGGCGCCGGAGGGGACTGCGGCGCGGGCGAAGGTCCCGTCGTCGAGCAGGATCTCCACCTCGACGGTGGGGTTTCCTCGGGAGTCGAGGATCTCGCGGGCGTGCAGGGCATCGATCAGGGCTGCCATGGGCTGTTCCTTCCTTCGGGTGAAGTGATGTCACGGCCGGTCGGCGCTGACCGTCCAGGGACCAGTCTAGGCCGAGAGCCCCGGATCCTGCTCCGGGCCGGCGAGGCGGGTCCGGGTGCGGGCCAGCAGCGTGCGCAGCGCCGTCTCGGGATCGTCGTCCCGGGACTCGGCGGCCACGGCGAGATCCAGCAGTGCCCGGGCCACGTCGGCTCCCCACTCCGGGGCGTCCTCGGCACGGGAGACCTCGTCCGCGGCCGCCAGCAGCTCCTCGAGCCGTCCCGCCGAGCGCGCACGGTGCACCGCCTTCGCGGCGGTCTGCAGGGCCGGCAGCCGGGCGGGGATGCCGTCGAACCAGCCCTTCTCGCGGACCCCCGCGGACTCCTGCTCCGCGGCCTTGACCGCATGCCACTGGGCGATGATCTGTTCGACGTCCTCGGGGTCCGCCAGTGCCTGCTCGCGCAGCCGGCCGAAGACGTGAGGATTGCGCCGCTCCATCTTCGCGATGAACGCACGGGCCACGTCGTCGATGTCCCAGGCCGGTTCCTCCTCCTGGCCCACCCGGGCGTGGAAAAGGATCTGGAACAGCAGGTCGCCGAGCTCATCCGGGAGCGCACCGGGTCCGTGGTCCGCGGGGTCGTCGATCACCTCGAGGACCTCGTGGGTCTCCTCGAGCAGGTAGCGGGCGAGCGAGGCGTGGCTCTGCTGATGGGTCCAGGCGTCGCCGGTGGGGGCGCGCAGCGCCTCCATCACCTCCACCGCCCGCAGCAGGGCGCTGCCGCGGCCGGGGAGGTCGGCGCCGTCCCGCCGGGGGTCCGGCGCTCCGGGACCGCGCTGTGCGGGGTGCGCCTGCTCCGGGGACGGTCTCTCGGGTGCGGGACCGCGCACGGGACTCTCGGGCGCGGGGGTGCTCTGCGCGTCGCTCACAGGAGGGAGGCTACTCGGCCGTGGTCCGGACCGTGGGTGCGCTGATCGTCGCCGCCGCGGCGGGGACGAGGGTGCGCAGCACCTCCCGCGCCCACTCCAGCAGGTCGTGGTCCCGCAGCTCGGTGCCCCCGAGCCGGGAGGTCATCGGGCGCGGCACCAGCACCTGGCGCACCGCGGGCTTGAGCACGGTGCCCGGGTACAGGCGCTTCATCCGCATCGCCGCGGAGTCCGGCACCTCCAGATGCGCGAAGCGGATCATCTTGCCCTGGGCCTGGATCTCGTCGACCCCCGCGGCGCGGGCGTCGATCCGGAACCGGGCCACGTCCAGCAGCACCTCGACCGGCGCGGGCGGGGTGCCGTAGCGGTCGCTGAGCTCGGAGCGGATCTGGTCGACCTCGGAGCTCTCCCGCACGGCCGAGAGCTTCGAGTAGGCCTCCAGTCGCAGGCGCTCGGACCCGATGTAGTCGTGCGGGACGTGGGCGTCCAGCGGCAGCTCGACGCGGATCTCCTTCTCGGGCGCGGCGCTCTCGCCGCGGAAGGCCGCGACGGCCTCCCCCACCATCCGCACGTAGAGGTCGAAGCCGACGCCGGCGATGTGCCCGGACTGCTCCCCGCCCAGCAGGTTGCCGGCGCCGCGGATCTCGAGATCCTTCATCGCCACCTTCATACCGGCACCGAGATCGGTGTTGGTGGCCAGGGTGGTCAGGCGATCGTGCGCGAGCTCGGTGAGCGGCTTGGTCGCGTTGTAGAGGAAGTAGGAGTAGGCCCGCTCGCTTGAGCGCCCCACCCGGCCGCGCAGCTGGTGCAGCTGGGAGAGGCCGAACTTGTCGGCGTGCTCGACGATGAGGGTGTTGGCGTTGGCGATGTCGAGGCCGGTCTCGACGATGGTGGTGCACACCAGCACGTCGAAGTCCCGCTCCCAGAAGTCGACGATCACCCGTTCGAGCTGGTGCTCGTTCATCTTGCCGTGGGCGACCCGGACCCGCGCGTCGGGCACCAGCTCGCGCAGGTGGGCGGCGACCCGGTCGATGTCCTCGACCCGGTTGTGGATGTAGAACACCTGGCCCTCCCGCAGCAGCTCGCGGCGGATGGCCGCGGTGACCTGCTGGTCCTCCTGCGCGCCGACGTAGGTGAGCACCGGGTGGCGCTCCTCCGGCGGGGTCGCCAGGATGGACAGCTCGCGGATGCCGGTGACGGCCATCTCGAGGGTGCGCGGGATCGGGGTCGCGGACATGGACAGCACGTCCACGTTCGTGCGCAGCGCCTTGAGCGTCTCCTTGTGCTCGACGCCGAAGCGCTGCTCCTCGTCGATGATCAGCAGCCCCAGATCCTTGAACCGCACGTTCCCGGTGAGCAGACGGTGGGTGCCGATGACGACGTCGACGCTGCCGTCGGCGACACCCTCGATGGTGGCCCGCGCATCCGCCGGGTTCTGGAAGCGGGAGAGCCCCCGCACGGTGACCGGGAAGCCGGTGTAGCGCTCGGCGAAGGTGTCCAGGTGCTGCTGCGCGAGCAGGGTGGTGGGGGCGAGCACGGCGACCTGCTTGCCGTCCTGGGCCGCCTTGAACGCGGCGCGCACCGCGATCTCGGTCTTGCCGTAGCCGACGTCGCCGAGGATCAGCCGGTCCATGGGGACGGACTTCTCCATATCCGCCTTGACGTCCTCGATGGTGGAGAGCTGGTCGGGGGTCTCGACGAACTCGAAGGAGTCCTCGAGCTCCCGCTGCCACGGGGTGTCCGGGCCGAAGGCGTGCCCGGGTGCGGACTGGCGGGCGGAGTACAGCCGCACCAGCTCGTCGGCGATCTCGCGGATCGCTCTGCGGGCCTTGGACTTCGTCTTCGCCCAGTCGGCGCCGCCCATCCGGTTGACGCTCGGCTCCTCGCCGCCGACGTACTTGGTGACCTGGTCGAGCTGGTCGCTGGGCACGTAGAGCCGGTCGCCGGGCTGGCCCTTCTTGGAGGGCGCGTACTCGATGACGAGGTATTCGCGGGTGGTCCGCTTGGCGCCGACGCCCACGGCGCGGCGGGTCATCTCCACGAAACGGCCGACGCCGTGGTGGGCGTGGACGACATGGTCCCCGGGGCGCAGCTGGAGGGGGTCGACGACGTTGCGACGCCGCGAGGGCAGCTTCCGCTCCTCACCGCGACGTGCCCCGGACTTGCCGGTCAGGTCCCGCTCGGCGGAGAGGATCAGCTGCAGATCCTCGTCGACGAGCCCCTCGACGAAGGGGCCGACGGTGACCACGGCCTCGCCGGGCGCGACGGGTCCGTCGAGCTCGGCGGTGAAGACGGCGGGCAGCCCCTCGGCGCGGAGGTTCTCGGCGACGTGGCGCGCGCCGCCGGGCCCGACCATGGTCGAGATCACGGACCAGCCCTCGGTGCGGCGGCGTTCGAGGTCCTTCGCGGCGTCCCCGGGCTTGCCGGAATAGCCGGGATGGGTGGAGGAGGCGGTGGTGAGGTCGACGTCGGTGTCCAGACCGAAGGCGGCCAGCGTGAACCAGGGGCGCCCGCCCTCGCGGGCGTGTCCCTTCGCCTCGGACAGCGGCACGAAGCTCGCCGCCCCCACGTCGATCGGCAGTCCGCCGCCGGCGGCGGCGCTGGACCAGGCCGCGGCGAGGAACTCCTCGGTGGTGGCGACCAGCTCGCCGGCCCGGGCGCGCGCCTTCTCCGGGTCCAGGACCAGGAAGCGGGCGCCGGCGGGCAGCACGTCGGCCACCTGCTCCATCTCCCCGACCAGCACCGGGCTGAGGGATTCCATGCCGTCGGCGGCGATGCCGTCCGCGATCCGCAGCAGCAGATCCCGCACCCCGGGCAGCTCCTCGGCGCGGACGCGGGCGCGCTCGCGCACCGCGGGGGTGAGCAGGATCTCGCGGCAGGGCGGGGCGTCCAGCCCCCGCGGGGCGGGGTCCAGGGAGCGCTGGTCGGCGACGGAGAAGTAGCGGACGTCATCGATCTCGTCGCCGAAGAGGTCCACCCGCACCGGATGCGGCTCGGTGGGCGGGAAGACGTCGAGGATGCCGCCGCGCACGGCGAACTCGCCCCGCTTCTCGACCATGTCGACGCGGACATAGGCGGCGTCGACGAGGTCGCGCTCGATGTCCTCGAGGGGGTAGGTGTCCCCGACCGCCGCCCGCACCGGGCGCAGATCGCCCAGGCCCTTCGCGATCGGCTGCAGCAGGGAGCGCACGGGCATCAGCACCACGTACGCCGGGTCCTCGGTCTCGGGATGCGCGATGCGGCGCAGGGTCGACAGCCGCTTGGCGACGGTGTCGGCGCGCGGGGAGAGCCGCTCGTGGGGCAGGGTCTCCCAGGCCGGGAGCTCGACCAGGTGCGCGGTGCCCACCAGGGCAGACAGTGCGGCCCGCAGGTCCTCGGCGGCGCGGGTCGTCGCGGTGACGATGACCAGCGGCTGCTCGGCGGTGGCCCGCCGGGCGAGATCCGCCACCAGGAAGGGGAACAGGCCGGTGGCCGCGACGATGCTGCCGCCCTCGCCGCTCTCGGTGCCCTCGGCGACCAGGTCTCGGACGGCGGCGAGGTCACGGCCGGCGGCCAGCTGCTCCAGCAGCGGGCGCAGCGGGGGGTGCTCGGTGGTCGGCGCGGGGGCGGCGGTCTGGGTAGTCATCGGACCTCTCGGGAGTGGAAGCGCTGCTGGGCGGCGGGGAGGCCCTCGAGGATCACGGACTCGACGGCGTCGGCCGCGTCGGAGACGAGCAGCTCCAGGGACCTGCGCTCGGTGGTGCTGAAGGGGGCGAGCACGTGATCGGCGGTGTCGCGGCCGCCGATCGGTCGGCCGACGCCCACCCGCACCCGCAGGTAGTCCTTCGTGGCCAGGGCCCTGCTGATGTCGCGCAGGCCGTTGTGGCCGCCCTCGCCGCCGCCGAGCTTGAGCCGCACCACGTCGAAGGGGATGTCCACCTCGTCGTGCACGGCGACGATCCGCTCCGGCGGGATGTCGTAATAGGCGGCCAGTGCCTTGACGGGGCCGCCGGAGACGTTCATGAAGGTGGTGGTCTTGGCGAGGATGACGCGCGCATCGGCACCGGGGAGTCCGAGCCGACCCTCGAGCACGACGGCCTGGGCGCGGCGAGCCGCGGCGAAGCGGCCGCCGGCGGCTCCCGCGATATGGTCGAGGACCCTCTGACCGATGTTGTGCCGGGTCTCGGCGTACTTCGGGCCGGGGTTGCCCAGGCCCACCACCAGGTACGGGCCGGGCCGGTGTGCGCTCACGGTCATGGGCTGCTCCTCGCTGCTGCCTCGGTGCCGGCCGAAGCTGCTGCCGGCACGGCCTGATCCCGGTCGGCGCCGCCCGCCGATCCTGGTCCTCGCTGGGCGCTCCCCCGCGGGGCGGTTCCGCGACGCGGCAGGGTGCACGACCCCGGACACAGTACCGGGGCGCCGCGCTGAGCGCGACGCCCCGGTCCCTGGGGTGTGAGCAACGGAGCGGGCCGAGGGCAGGGTCCCCGCCTCGCGCGCTCCGCAGCGGTCACTCCTCCTCGGCGGGCTCCTCGGCAGCCGGCTCGGCGCCCTCGGACTCCTCGTCCTCGGACTCCTCGACGCGCGGCAGGGCCACGCTGGCGACCAGCAGCTCGACGTCGGAGATCAGCTCGCTGCCCTCGGGCAGCGAGACGTCGCCGGCGAAGACCTGGAAGCCGTCCTCGGTGCCCTCGACGTCGATCTCGACCTGCTCGGGCACGTGGAGCGCATCGACCAGGAGGGTCAGGGTCTGCAGCTCGACGAAGGCCGCGGCCGGGGCGACGGGATCGCCGGTGAGGATCACCGGGATCTCCACCTCGACCTTCTCGCCCTTGCGGACGGTGATCAGATCGAGATGGTTCAGGGAGCGCTTCAGCGGGTGGCGCTGGATCTCCTTGATGAGCGCGAGGTGCTGGGCGCCGTCCGGGAGGGAGAGCTCGAGCAGCGCGTTGGGATTGCGGGCCGCCAGAGCGGTGTCGTGCCCGGGCAGGGAGAGGTGGAGGGGGGCCTCGCCGTGTCCGTAGAGGACGGCGGGGATGCGGCTCTCGGCGCGCAGACGACGCGATGCGCCCTTGCCGAAGTTCTCGCGCAGTTCGACGTTCAGCTTCTCAGCCATGGGGGTGTGCTCCTCAACGAGGGGTGGCTCGACGATGAGCGACGCCACGGGGCACAGGGAGGGGTGACCCGCTCCCGGATTTCCGCACCGCGTCGATCACGGAGGGGCTGGCGCCCGCTCCCTCGCCGAAGTGACCCGGTGAGACTAGCACGCTCCCCGCGCAGGGACGGCGGCGACGTGAGCGGCGCCGCACCGCAGACTCCGCGCTCCCGCGCAGGGACGAACATCCCCCAGGTCACGGTGCATTTCGAATGACCTAGGTCCCCTCTCGGGACGCCTCGACGCTCCTATTCTGTACTTGTCACAACAACCCCACCGAGTCCCTCCCGGGACCGACCGAAAGGCTTCCGCCGTGACTGCCTCCACCTCCCCGTCGTCACTCCCCACCGTCGTCGCGACCGACGCCGCCGCCGTCGGCGGCGAGAAGCGGAGCTGGGGCTACAGCGCCCTCGGCATCGCCCGGATGATGGTCGGCTTCACCTTCCTGTGGGCTTTCCTCGACAAGACCTTCGGCCTCGGCTTCTCGACCTCCGCTGAGGGGGCCTGGCTCCGTGGAGGATCCCCCACCAGCGGCTTCCTGGGCGGATCGATCGCCGGCGGCAACCCGTTCGCGGGTGCCTGGGACCTGTTCCTCGCGATCAACCCGCTCACCGATGTGCTGTTCATGCTCGGTCTGCTGGGTGTCGGCGTCGCCTTCATGCTCGGCATCGGCACGCGGGTGGCGGCCGTCGCCGCGGCGGCGATGTACACACTGATGTACCTGGCAGCCTTCCCGATCGCCTCGAATCCGCTCTACGACACCCATCTGCTGATGGCGGTCGCCGTGATCGCGATGGCCGGCCTCGCCGCCGGTGACCACGTGGGCCTCGGGAAGCCGTGGCACCGGCTGGTCAAGGGCAATCGTTTCCTGATCTGAGCCGCGGCACCGGCCCCCGGGACCACGACTGCGACGTTCGGCATCCTTCCGTCTTCGGACGCGGTGCCGGCCGTCGCAGTCGAACGTCGGGCCCGCTTCGCAGGTCGCGTGCGTCCCGCCGCTCTCCTACCGTCTCGGACCCCGGAGCACGTCGATCACACCTCGCCGTCGAAGATGCTGGTCACCGAGCCGTCGTCGAAGACGGCGCGGATCGCCCGCGCGAGCAGCGGTGCGATCGACAGCTGGGTGAGCCGGTCGAACTGCTTCTCGGGCGGGACCGGCAGGGTGTTGGTGCAGATCACTTCCCGGACCGAGCTGGTCTTCAGCCGCTCGGTGGCGGGATCGGAGAGGATCGCATGGGTGGTCGCGATGACCACCGAGTCCGCCCCGTTGGCGACCAGGGCGTCCGCCGCCTGCACGATGGTGCCGGCCGTGTCGATCATGTCGTCGACCAGGATGCAGGTCTTGCCCTCGACATCGCCGATCACCCGCTTGGCCACGGCCTGGTTGGGCCGCTTGGGGTCGCGGGACTTGTGGATGAACGCGAGGTTGACGCCGCCGAGCTTCTTCGCCCACTGCTCCGCCACCCGGATGCGGCCCGCATCCGGGGAGACCACGGCGAGGTCCTCCTGGCCGTACTTCTCCTGGATGTAGGCGGCGAGGATCGGCAGCGCCATCAGGTGATCGACGGGCCGTTCGAAATAGCCCTGCACCTGCGGGGCATGCAGGTCCACGGAGATCATGCGATCCACCCCGGCGGTCTCGTACATGTCGGCCATCAGCCGCGCGGAGATCGGCTCGCGTCCGCGATGCTTCTTGTCCTGACGCGCATACGGGAAGCTCGGCGCGATCGCGGTGATCCGCTTGGCCGACGCCCGCTTGAGCGCGTCGATCATGATGAGGTGCTCCACCACCCAGGTGTTGATCGGGGCGGGATGGGACTGCAGCACGAAGACGTCCGTGCCGCGCACGGACTCGCCGTAGCGCACGTAGATCTCGCCATTGGCGAAGTCCCAGGCGTCCATCGGCAGGACCTCGACGCCGAGCTCGTCGGCGACCTCCTGCGCGAGGACCGGGTGGGCCCGCCCGGACGCGAGGACCAGGCGCTTCTCCCCGGTGGTGACGATTCCGCTCATCGCTGCTCGTGCTCCTTGTGCTCGTCGGCGGCAGTTCCTGCAGGCGTCCTGGCAGCGGACTCATCGTCAGTGCCGAGGGCCGCGCGTGCCGCGGCCTCGGCCGCAGTCCCCGCACGGCGTCGCAGGGTCCATCCTTCCATGTTCCGCTGCGAGACGGCGCTGACGCCCAGCGCCCCCGCGGGGACGTCCTTGCGCACCGTGGTCCCGGCCCCGGTCGCCGCCCCGTCGCCGATCGTGACCGGCGCCACCAGGACGTTGTCGGCGCCGACGCGCACCTGGCGGCCGACGGTGGTGCGGTGCTTGTCGACGCCGTCGTAGTTCGCCACGATCGTGCCGGCACCGATGTTGGTGCCCTCGCCGATGTCGGCATCGCCGACGTAGCTGAGGTGCGGGATCTTCGCGCTCTCGCCGATCGTCGCGTTCTTCGTCTCGACGAAGCCGCCGATCTTCCCCTCGGCCCCGAGATCCGTCCCGGCGCGGAGGTAGGAGAAGGGGCCGACGGCGGCGCGGGCGCCGACCACGGCCAGCAGCGCATGGGAGCGGACCACCTCGGCCCCGGCGCCCACCTCGGTGTCACGGAGGGTGGTGTCGGGGCCGATCACGGCCTCCTCACCGATGTCGGTGGCTCCGTGCAGCTGGACGCCCGGAAGGATCACGGCATCCTGCCCGATGCTGACGTCGGCGTCGATCCAGGTGGTGGCGGGGTCGACGATCGTGACGCCGGCGCGCAGGTGGCGCTCGAGGATGCGGCGGTTCATCTCGGCGCCGAGCTGCGCGAGCTGAACACGGTCGTTGACGCCCTCGACCATCATCACGTCCTCGGTGACCACGGCCCGCACCGCACGGCCATCGCCCCGGGCGATCGCGAGGACGTCGGTGAGGTACATCTCGCCCTGGGCGTTGTCGGTGCCGAGGCGCCCGAGCGCATCGCGCAGCACGGCGAGGTCGAAGGCGTAGATGCCGGAGTTGATCTCGTCGATCTCGCGCTGGGCGTCGTCGGCGTCCTTGTGCTCGACGATCCCGAGCACCTCGGAGCCGTCCTTGCTGCGCAGGATGCGCCCGTAGCCGGTCGGATCGGGGACGCGGGCGCTGAGCACGGTGGCGGCGGCCCCGGCAGCCTCGTGCGCGGAGACCAGCTCGCGCAGGGTGGCAGGGTCCAGCAGCGGCACGTCCCCGTAGGTGACCAGGACGGTGCCCTCGCTCGCGGTGACCTGCTCGAGACCGCACTGGACGGCGCGCCCGGTGCCGGGGATCTCGTCCTGGTCGGCGACGGTGACCTCGGCGGCATGCTCGGCGAGATGCTCGGCGACGCGGTCCCGTTCGTGACGGAGCACGACGACCAGCTCGGCGGGCCCGGTGCCCTCGGCCGCGGTGACGGCGTGCACGAGGAGCGACCTGCCCCCGATCTCGTGGAGGACCTTCGGTCTCCGGGATCTCATCCGGGTCCCGGCACCGGCGGCCAGAACGATCACGGCGGCGGGGGCGGTGGTCTCTTCGATTCCCACGTCAGCGGCTCCTCGAGGTCTTCGACGGGTGGGGCATGCGGCGGCGCCGCGGTCGTCCTGCGACATCACCATCCGGGCGATGGGCGTTCCGCCATCAGGACTCGAACCTGAAACTTCAGAACCAAAATCTGAGGTGTTGCCGATTACACCATGGCGGATCGCGACCATCGGCGCGCCGTCGATGCGTCCACCGGGCGCCGGTGGGACTGGCGGCGCCGCGGGCGCGGCCCGATCCTACCGTCCGGCCGGCGGTCGTCGGGCCCCGCTCGGGGCTCGCCCTCCCCCGGCCGCAGCGCCCATGAGCCGCGCCGGACTCCCGGGGCCGCCCCGGGCCGGCGGCGCTCACGGCCTCGCCGTCGCTCAGGGTCGTCCGGCCTCGCTCCCCGTCGCTGACCGGTGGGTCACCGGTGTGGGAGACTCCCGCCATGGTGGAGAAGGAAGTCTCTCGCGCACGGACGACGCGCATGTCCGGCACGGAGCGCCGTGAGCAGCTGGTCACGGTGGGCCGGCGGGTGTTCGCCGAGAAGGGCTTCGACATGACCACCGTCGAGGAGATCGCGGCGCGTGCGAAGGTCTCCAAACCGATCGTGTACGAGCACTTCGGCGGCAAGGAGGGCCTGTACGCAGTCGTCGTGGACCGGGAGGTCTCCACCCTGCTCAGCGATCTGGAGAACTCGCTGAAGGACCAGCGCTCCCATCCCCGGGTGCTGATGGAGCGGGCGGCGCTCACCTTCCTCTCCTACATCGACGAGAACGAGGACGGCTTCCGGATCCTGGTGCGCGACTCGCCGGTCAGCCACGCCGTCGGCACCTTCTCCTCCCTGCTCACCGATGTCGCGCAGCGGGTCGAGGAGATCCTCGCCACTCAGCTGCGTCTGCACCGCTACCCGCCGCGCGATGCCACGCTGTACGCCCAGATGCTCGTCGGGATGGTGGCGTACACCGGCCAGTGGTGGCTGGAGACGCGCAGCCCCGCGAAGGAGATCGTCGCCGCCCGCATGGTGAACCTCTCCTGGTACGGGCTCAGCGCCCTGCAGAAGCAGCCTGCGCTGCGCGAGCACGAGGCCGGCTGACCGGAGCCCGCAGCGGTCCGGCCCCTAGACTCGCCTCATGCCCACCACGCCAGACGCCGCCGCACCGCGCCACGACGAGGTCGACCGCATCGTCGCGGGCTGGCGTGCGGTGCGCGATGATCTGGACGTCGCACCGCTGGCGGTGTTCTCCCGCATCTCCCGGTTGTCACGGTATCTCGAGGTCGCCCGGCGCGGCGCCTTCGCCGACGCGGGCCTCGAGGGGTGGGAGTTCGACATGCTCTCGGCACTGCGGCGCAGCGGCGACGACGCCCTCTCCCCCGGCGCGCTGATGCACGAGACACTGGTGACCAGCGGCACCATGACCACCCGGATCGACAAACTGGTCGCCCGGGGCCTGGTGAGCAAGAACCGCAGCCCGCACGACGGCCGCGCGGTCGAGGTGCGCCTGCGCGCCGACGGCGTCGCCCGGATCGATGCGGCGATGGAGAAGCTGCTGGAGGCGGAGCAGGAGCTGCTCGAGCCGCTGGCCCCCGACGGGCGCTCCGCCCTGGCCGACACCCTGCGCTCCCTGCTGCTGACCTTCGAGGTGGACGACCCTCCCCAGCGGTGAGCTGCGGCGGTGAGACCATCGCCCCGTCCGCCCCGACCTTCCGCACTTCCTGAGGACCTCTTCGTATGGCTCATCTGCTCGGCACCCAGTCCCTGCACGTCTCCCTGCCCGATCGGGTGCTGCTGGACGACATCACCGTCGGCATCGACGAGGGCGACCGCATCGGCGTGGTGGGGCGCAACGGCGACGGGAAGTCGACGCTGCTGCGCCTGCTCGCGGGCCTCAGCACGCCCGACGAGGGCCGCGTCACCGTGCGCGGCGGGGTGCGGGTCGGGGTGCTCAGCCAGCAGGACGAGGCGACCGCGGACACCACCGTCCGCCACCGCGTGGTCGGCGATCGGCCCGAGTTCGAGTGGGCCTCGGACCCGCGGATCCGCGATGTGCTGTCCGGGCTGCTCGAGGGCATCGACCTGGGCTCGCCTCTCACCGCGCTCTCCGGCGGGCAGCTGCGCCGCGTGCACCTGGCAGAGCTGCTGGTGGGCGACTGGGACGTGCTGCTGCTGGACGAGCCGACGAACCACCTCGACGTCGAGGGCATCTCCTGGCTCGCGGAGCACCTGCGTCGCCGCTGGAGTCGCAAGGACGGCGGCCTCGTGGTCATCACCCACGACCGCTGGTTCCTGGACGCGGTCTGCACCCGGATGTGGGAGGTGCACGACGGGGTCGTCGAACCCTTCGAGGGCGGCTACGCCGCCTATGTGCTGCAGCGGGTCGAGCGTGACCGACAGGCCGCGGCGATCGAGTCGAAGCGGCAGAACCTGATGCGCAAGGAGCTGGCCTGGCTGCGCCGCGGCGCACCCGCGCGGACGTCGAAGCCGAAGTTCCGCATCGATGCCGCGAACGAGCTGATCTCCGACGAGCCGCCGGTGCGCGATTCCGTCGCGCTGACGCAGCTGGCGACCTCGCGATTGGGTCGGGACGTGATCGACGTGCTCGACGTGGACGCCGGCTATGGGGACGTGACCGTGCTGCGCGATGTCACCGTGCACATCGGCCCCGCGGACCGCATCGGGGTGCTGGGCCCCAACGGTGCCGGGAAGTCGACGCTGCTGGCCCTGATCACCGGGGAGCTGGAGCCGCAGGCCGGCCGGGTCAAGAGGGGCAAGACCGTCACCGTGCGGCAGGTGACCCAGCAGCTGGAGGGCCTGCAGGAGCATCTGGAGTCGCGGGTCAGCGATGTGGTGGGCAGGTACCGCACCACGTTCCGCTCGGGGAAGGACGAGGTCACGCCCGGGCAGCTGCTCGAGCGGCTGGGGTTCACCGCCGCGCATCAGAAGGTGAAGGTCGGAGCGCTCTCCGGCGGGCAGCAGCGACGCCTGGACCTGCTGCTGACACTGCTGGATGAGCCCAACATCCTGGTGCTCGACGAGCCGACGAACGACATGGACACGGACATGCTCGCGGCGATGGAGGACCTGCTGGACACCTGGCCCGGTCCGCTGCTGGTGGTCTCCCACGACCGCTATCTGCTCGAGCGCGTCACCGACATCCAGTACGCGGTGCTCGACGGCACGGTCCGCCACGTCCCGGGCGGGGTGGAGCAGTATCTGGAGCTGCGGGCTGCGCAGACGGCGGCAGGGGCGAGGCCGACGGGCATCGGCGGCGCAGTTGGCGGCGCAGCCGGTTCCGGTGGCGCCGGCACCGGCACCGGCACCGGCACGTCATCGGCATCCGGCGCCGCAGCCGACTCATCGGCCGCGGGGGCGGCGACCCTCTCCGGGCCGGAGTCGCATGCGGCGCAGAAGGAGCTCGGGGCCGTGGAGCGCAGAATGCAGAAGCTCGAGCGGCAGACGACCTCCCTGCACACGAAGCTGGCCGACCATGACCAGTCCGACTATGTGGGATTGGCGGAGATCACGTCACAGCTGCGCGAGGTCGAGGGCGAGATCGAGAGCCTCGAGGAGCGCTGGCTGGAGCTGTCGGAGCTGCTCGGCTGAGCGGATCCGCCGTCACGCTACGCCGCGCCGGGTTCGAGGCCGCGCCATGGCCGGTCGGTGATGAGCGTGAGGTGCGGGAAGAAGACGTGATCCCGGCGCCGCGGCGCGAGACGGTGCTGTTCCCTGTGGCGCTCTCGCACTGCCGGGTGCGGATCGATCAGCGCAAGAGCGCGGCGGAGCGGGTCCTCCGGCTCGCCGTCGGGTGGTCGGAAGCCGGGCCCGGGCCTGGGGCGAGCCGTGCCGTCAGCTCCGCGGAGCAGTCGCGCTCCCGTGCCGAGCGGGTCGAAGTTGATGCTGCGGCGGTGGGAGGTCTGCCCGTAGCGGGTGGTCCATTCGACGGTGCGGCGCGTCCCGTTCTCGTCATGGACGACGCGCGCGCTCTGCCCGGACTCCTCCTTCTGGTTGTCCGCGGCGCAGAGTCCATTGCCGTTGTCCAGGGAGGTGGGGCCACCCTGCGACCAGGGGACGATGTGGTCGTTCTGGCGGATGCTCGCATCGCAGTGGGGCGCCCGGCACGTCTGGTGGGCGATCCGGAGGAAGCGGGCGAGCGCCGGCGGGAAGCTGCGGGCAGTGGATTCGACGGCGACGAGCTGGCCGTCCTCCGGATCGGTAAAGAGCCGGCGCAGGGTCATCGCGAGCTCCGGATCCTCCGCCACGGACGCCATCGCCTCGCGCATCTCCTCGCGGATGTGCTCGAAGGGCACCGCGCCGTAGCCTTCGATGGTGGCGGCGTCGGCGTGATCGGGGGCGAGGAGGGAGCGGTCGGTGATGATCACGCCGATCTCCAGCGTGGACGGATCGATCCCCTCGCCGCGACCGATCAGCGCGTCGGCGAAGAGGTCCGCCATGATCTGCTGATGGCCCCGCCGGTCACCGTGGGCGCGGGCCTTCTCCGCGGCGATCGAGAGCCCTTTGCGAAGGCGGGCGCCGTCGAGCCCGGGCAGGCGCGCGGTGACAGTGCACATGCCGTGCTCGCCGCGGCGCACGGTAACGCTGCGCTCCTGCTTCGCCGTGCGATGTCGTTCAGCGGCGCCCTGCGGATCCAGTCCGTGCAGCACCTTCTCCGCCTCACCGCCCCATTCCTCCGGACCGCAGTCCTCGAGGTAGGGCAGGTGGGCGGTGAGGATCTGATCGACCTGTGCGCGCTGCTCGGGGCTCGCCGGCGCCATCGTGCGCCCCACCCTGTGCGCGGAACTGGGCACGATCTGTCCGCGGGCGAGTGCTGTGAGCATGCCGGGCATCGAGCGGACGAGGCGGCGACAGGAGGCCATCGACTGACCGGCGCAGGACCGGGACTGCTTCAGCGCCGTCGACACCTCGGACCGTGCGATCTTCAGCGCCTGCTCCGGCGTCTCCTCACGACGCCGGCAGTCCTCCTTGACCGCCTCCTCCAGGCGGATCAGCGCCCGTGCCTGGACCGCGGCCACCGCACCGGACAGCTCCTGCAGCCGGGACAGCACGGCGATCGTCTCGGTGGCCGACAGCCGATCCAGCGAGGCGGCACCGTCGGCACCGATCTGGGCGAGCACGGCACGGGCTGCCGCCACGTCGACGTCACCGATCCGGAGCTCGTCGACACCCGCCTCGATCGAGAGCGCGCTGCGTGCTCCGGACCCCACCGACGCCGCGGTCGACCCCTCGGGGCCTCTCCCCGAGGTCGCACGCAACGGCACGATCCCGGGAGCGTCGCGACCGACTCCCGGGAATTCCTCGCCCTCGTACGATTCGTGTGCCATGCCTCATATTTTCGCACAGAGATTCGATGAGCGGAAGGTCTCTATGGAACCTACTCATGAGTAGCTGCTCATTGTGGATAACCTCCACTGGGGAGGAACGGTGATTCGCCCCTGCCACCCCTCAACGTTCAGGCGACCACCGCAGAAGCCCATCGAATGCTGCGTCTCGCTCGAGTCCCGAGGGGTCTCCGAGGGGGACGGTGCGACCGGCCGCGAGCCTCGATCGCGAGCGAGAGAGCAGCCGGGCATGGGGACGATGTGCACGTCAGAGCGTGCGCAGGAGCAGGATCGGCAGAAGGAGCGAGACCTGACGCCCCGGGGCCGGGTCGCCGAGGGCCCGTGAATCCCCGTCTGCCACCCACGTGCTCTGAACCGCGAAGGGCACGTCTCCGTGCTCAGCGTGCACGCCCCGCTTCAGAACATTTCGCAGGACGCATGAGATCGTGAACGTTTCTTTGATCGGATGATGCTCGTGATGCACTCTCATCCATCCTCTCGGGACGATTGCAGAGATCCTGTGCAAGATATTCACGGCTCCCCTCCTGCCACCGCACCGAGGCGTTTCAGCGGCGCACTGCGCGTCGTGTGCCCACCTCCCCCTGCCTCGCCAGGGGTGATCTCCTCCACCGCCTTCTCTCCGGAGGTCGCGTCTCGGGAGCGTGTGCCGGCGGGGTCCGCGCCGTCGAGGGATTGCACGGCGTCCCGAGATCCACAGGTACTGGAGGCATGACGGATCCGCCGTTCCACCTTCGGCTCGCCACCTCCGGCGATGCCCGGGGATGTGCGTTCGTGCACCACACGGCGTGGGTCGAGACGTACTCCGAGCTGCTCCCCCGGAGGCACTGGGAGACGGACACGCTGTCACGTCGCGCGGAGAGCTGGCGGCGCCGGCTCGACGGCGGCACGGCCGTCACCGTGGCAGAGACCGGTGGACAGATCTTCGGGTTCGCCATGACGACTCCGGCGCGCACGATCGGGGCGCACGAACCCGTGCGTGAGCTCGAGCTGTCATCCCTCTATGTCCTGGCGGCTCACCACGGGAGAGGAGCAGGGCAGGCGCTGCTCGATGCGGTGCTGAGGCCCGACACCCCGGCGCAGCTGTGGGTCCTCGAGGAGAACCCTCGAGCGCGTCGGTTCTATGAGCGCAACGGCTTCGCCGCCGATAGCGCTCGCTGCCTCGAGGAGAGCCTGTCCCTCACCGAGGTTCGGCACGTCCGATGAGAGGGAGAGGTGCAGCGATCCTGGTCCCGGCCGCCGACCGCGGGGAGTGCGAGCCCGAAGACCCCGGGGATCGCGCCATCACTCCTCCTCGAGCACGCTCGCTCCGGCCGCCGACCCCCTGGCCACCAGGCACGACTCGACCAGCGACTCGCTCATCAGGCCCGCCGCGATCGAGCGGGCCTGTGCCTCGTCCTCCACCAGCACGGCGACCGTCGGGCCCGAGCCGCTGACCAGTGCGGCCAGGGCTCCGTGCTGCTCGGCGGCCTCGACGACGGGCTCCAGCCCCGGGTGCAGGGAGAAGGCAGCGGCCTGCAGGTCGTTGTGCAGCGTGTCGGCGAGCAGCTCGAGGTTGCCGCCGCTGAGGGCCTGGAGCTGGCGCTCGTCGACCGTGGGATGCGTGACCGGGGGGCGCCCGCCACCGGTGGCGATCTCCTCGAAGCGACGGAACACGGCAGGGGTGGAGAGGTGCCCGCCGGGGACGGCCAGCAGCCAGGTCCACTCCCCGTGGGTGAGCACGGTGGTGAGATCCGCTCCGTTGCCGCGGCCGAGCGCCGTATGTCCGAGCATCGCGAAGGGCACGTCGGCGCCGAGCCGGGAGCCGAGCTGCCGCAGCCCCTCGCTGCCCAGTCCCAGGCCCCACAGCCGGTCCAGGGCGACCAGGGTGGCGGCGGCATCGGCCGACCCTCCGCCCATGCCTCCCGCGATCGGGACCTGCTTGTGGATGTGGAGCGCGGCGCCGTCGCGGAGGTCGAACTCGGTGCGCAGCAGCTCCGCCGCACGAAGGGCCAGATTGGACTCGTCCAGCGGGATCTCCCCCGGCACCTCGGAATGGACCTCGAGGCTCAACTCGTCGGCCCGGGTGGCGCTGACCGTCTCGTAGATATCCACCGCCTGGAACACCGTGGCCAGGGCGTGATAGCCGCGGTCATCGACGGCGCCGACCCCCAGGGACAGGTTGATCTTCCCGGGGGCGCGCACGACCACTCGCCGGCGCGCGGTCGGCATCAGGGGATCCCCGTCTGCGCCCGGGCGATCGCGCGGAACTCCTCGATGCCCAGGGTCTCGCCGCGGGCGCCCGGGTCGATGTCGGCGCTGCGCAGGATCTGCTCGGAGCGGACCGCGGAGCCCGCCCAGCCGGCCAGCGCGGCCCGCAGCGTCTTGCGCCGCTGGGCGAAGGCGGCGTCGACGACGGCGAAGACCGTCTCGCGCTCCGCGTCGGTGCCCAGCGGCTGCTCGTGCCGGACCAGCTCGACGAGTGCGGAGTCGACGTTGGGGACCGGCCAGAAGATCTGCCGGGAGATCCTGCCCGCGTGCACGGCCCGGCCGTACCAGGCGGTCTTCACGCTGGGCCCGCCGTAGGTGCGTGAGCCCGGGCCGGCGGTGAGACGGTCCACCACCTCGGACTGCACCATGACCAGGGCGGTGCGCACCGAGGGGAAGCGCCCGAGGATGGTGAGCAGGAGGGGGGTGGCGACGTTGTACGGGAGGTTCGCGACCAGTGTCGTCGGCTCCCCGGCGCGCGGGAGCGAGGGGAGCTCCGTGACCTGCAGAGCGTCGGCGTGCACCAGGCGGAAACGCTCGTCCCCGACGCCGCGGGCGCGGAGGGTGAGCGGGAGCAACTCGGCCAGGCCCCGGTCCAGTTCGACGGCGACCACCTCGGCGCCGGCCTCGAGCAGGCCCAGGGTGAGCGATCCCAGTCCCGGCCCGACCTCGAGCACCGCCTGGCCGGGCTCCACCCCGGCGCGGTCCACGATGGTGCGGACGGTGTTGGGGTCCATCACGAAGTTCTGTCCCCGCTGCTTCGAGGGCCGGATCCCGGCGGCCTCGGCGAGCTCGCGGATGTCCCGGGCCGTCAGCAGCATCCCCGCGCTCGCGGCGTCGGGGCCGCTCATGCGGTCACGTCCTCGGGCCAGCGGTACACGTCCTGGGTGGTGGCCCGGATCGTGCGGCAGGCCTGCTCCAGGTCGGTGCCGGTCACCTCGGCGATCGTCGCCATGGTGTGCGGGATCAGGTACGAGGAGTTCGGGCGGCCCCGGTACGGCACCGGGGTGAGGAAGGGCGCGTCGGTCTCGACCATGACCTGGCCGAGGCCCACCTCGGCGAGCGCACCTCGCAGGTCTGCGGCGTTGTTGAAGGTGACGGTGCCGGCGAAGGAGAGGAACCAGCCGCGGTCCACGCACTCGCGGGCGAACTCGGCATCGCCGGAGAAGCAGTGGAGGACGGTGCGCTCCGGGGCGCCGTCGGCCTCGAGCACCTCGAGCACGTCGCGGTGGGCGTCGCGGTCGTGGATCTGCAGCGGCAGGTCCAGCTCCTTGGCGAGCGCGATGTGCGCGCGGAACGCGTCGAGCTGGGCGGCGCGGGCCTGCTCGTCCTGCCGCGAGGTGCGGAACCAGTCCAGGCCCGTCTCCCCCACCACGATCATCCCGGGCCCGCGCAGCAGCGAGGCGACCTCGGCGATCGCCTCTCCCAGGCCCGGCAGCGCCCGGCCCTCGTGGTCGTGTCCGCGCGCATGGAGCGGGGCCTCGTTCGGGTGCACGGCGACGCCGCCGCGCAGGGAGGGCGGGCAGTCCGCGGCAGCGAGCAGGGCGGCGGTCCAGCGCACGGCCTCGAGGTCCGAGCCGATGGTGATCTGCGCATCGATGCCCGCGGCCGCCGCACGCGCGACATGGTCGTGGACATCGAGCTGTTCGTCGCCGTCGGCGAAGTCGAGGTGGCAGTGGTTGTCGATCACCGGGAAGGGCAGCGGCTCGGGCGCCGGTGGCCAGGAGCGGTCGCGCCTCTTCCCGCGGGGGTCGATGTCCTCGCGGTCGCGCACCGGTGACGGGGCGGTGGGGCCGGGCGGGGTCTCGTGCGGTGAGGACATGCGACCATGGTAGAAGGGCCGACGAGCGTCCTGGACCACGGGGGTTTCCGGCGCCGGGCCGTGACCGGGCCGTATCCGCCCGGGTGGCCCCAGCACGTTCCGGTCGCGCGTCGGACGGGTCGCGAGCCTGCTCCGCCCCGCGCGGTGTGAGAGATCACGGGCAGGGAACGGGCCCGGAGGGAGCGGAGGATCCCGGGATATGGCAGGATGGGGCGTCGTTGCGCGTCCTTTCGTGCACCCGAGCGCCCCGATTCCGTTGGACCGGGTTCGGGTCGCTGCTCGGGCGGATGCCAACGCTCGTTCACCCTCCGGACCGTCAAGGAGCGTCCCATGGCAGTGCCCAAGTTCAAGATGTCCCGTGCGCGCACGCATTCCCGTCGCTCGCAGTGGAAGGCCAACAACCCCGACCTCGTGCAGGTGACGGTCCGTGGCCGCACGGCCGCCGTGCCGCGTCGCCTCGCGAAGGCGTACCAGCGCGGCCTCCTCGAGATCGAGGACTGAGTCGACGCGGGCAGTGCCCGCGCCGCAGCAAGCTCGACGACGCCCCGGTCCACTGGCCGGGGCGTCGTCATGTACGAGGCTCGTCATGTGCAAGGACGCCGTGGGATCCTGCGGCCGCCAGGTTCACCGCCGGTTCAGCGCCAGGTCGTAGAGCTCGCTCGCGCCGACGCCCGCATGGGCCCGGGCGACCTGCTTCGCCGCGGCCTTGAGCCGCTCCCCCGCCGCGGCCCGCGCCAGCACCTGCTCGACCAGGTCCTCCGCGCTCGCCGCCACCGGCTCCGCGCCCGCCACCACGATCACCACCTCGCCGAGCACCTCGCCCTCCTCCGCCCAGGTGACGAGCTCGGCGAGGGTGCCGCGCCGGATCTCCTCGTAGGTCTTGGTCAGCTCGCGGGCCACGGCCGCCGGACGCGCTCCACCGAAGGCCGCCGCCATCGAGGCGAGGGTCGCGGCGGTGCGTCGCGGCGATTCGAAGAACACCATGGTGCGCTCCTGCGTCGCGAGCGGTTCGAGCGCGCCGGCCCGCCGGCCCTCCCGGCGCGGCGGGAAGCCCTCGAAGGTGAAGCGGTCCGGGGCGATGCCCGAGGCCGCCAGCGCCGTCAGCACGGCGGAGGGTCCGGGGATCACGGTCACCCGGTGCCCGGCCTCGGTCGCGGCGCGCACCGCACGGAATCCGGGGTCGGAGACGACCGGCATGCCGGCATCGGTGACGATCAGGACCCGTTGCCCGTCCGCCAGCGCCTCGAGCAGCGTCCCGGTGCGTTCGCCCTCGTTGTGCTCGTGATACGACAGGATCGTGCCGCGGGTGACCACCTCGAGCTCCCGGACCAGGCGATGGAGCCGACGGGTGTCCTCGGCGGCGATCAGATCCGCCTCGCCGAGGGCCCGCATCAGGCGCACCGAGGCGTCCAGCGGGTTCCCGATCGGGGTGGCGGCGAGGGTCAGGACTCCGGGTTCGAGCATCCCGCCATGCTATCGATCCCTGCCGCCTCCGCTCGCCCGGACCCCTGGCGCCCCGCCGCCTCGTCCCCGACCGTTCCGCGGCCGTTTCCCCACGATGACCTAGCATGTCCGGGTGCCCACGGAGGAGGAAGCGACATCCCGCGCCCATCGCGTCGCCGTCGATGACGAGCCGCGGGCCGTGCTCGCCTCCTACCGACGGCGGCTGCGGGCGTTCGACCTGCCCGCCTCCCGGCTCGCCTGGGCCGGCGCGATGGCCGTGTTCGGGCTCGCCCTGGTGCTGCGGCTGTGGGGCCTGGGCTCGATCGGCGAGCTGATCTTCGACGAGACCTATTACGTCAAGGACGGTTTTACCCTCACCCAGCAGGGCGTGGAGATGGCCTGGCCCGAGGACCCGGACGCCGCCTTCGAGGCCGGGGACGTGGACAGCTACGAGGCCGAGGGGGCCTACGTGGTCCATCCGCCGCTGGGCAAGTGGCTGATCGGCGGCGGCATGCTGCTGCTGGGGGCGGACGATCCCTGGGGCTGGCGCCTCTCCTCGGCGGTGCTGGGCTCGATCGCGGTGCTGCTGCTGGCCCGGATCGGGCGACGGCTGCTGCGCTCGACCACCGCGGGGCTGATCGCCGGCCTGCTGCTCGCCGTCGACGGGGTGCATCTGGTGCACTCCCGCACCAGCCTGCTCGACCCCTTCCTGATGTTCTTCGTGCTGGCGGCGTTCGGCGCCCTGCTGATCGACCGCGATCGCTTCCGCGAACGACTCGCGCTGGCCAGTGCGACCCTGCACAGCAGCTCCGCGGCATCGCCCCCGCTGGGGATCTCCGGCGGCCTGCGTCCCTGGCGGCTGACGGCGGGCCTGCTGCTGGGCATGGCCTGCTCGGTGAAGTGGTCGGGGCTGTTCTTCGTGGCGGTCTTCGGGATCATGACGGTGCTGTGGGACTGGTGGGCCCGCCGCACCGCCGCCCAGCGCGACTGGCTGCTCGGCGGGCTCCTCAGGGATGCGATCCCGGCCTTCTTCGCGGTGGTGGGCACGACACTGGTCACCTATGTGATCTCGTGGTCGGGCTGGTTCGCCTCCGCGATCGGGTACAACCGTCACCTCGCGGCGGCGGAGGGTGTGGCCACCGGCAGCGGTGTCCTGGACTCGCTGCTGTCGCTGTGGCTCTACCACGTCCAGGCCTACGGCTTCCACGTCGGCCTCGACTCAGAGCACCCCTATGCGGCCAATCCGTGGGGCTGGCTGCTGCAGCTGCGGCCCACGAACTTCTACTACCGCTCCTACGACTACGGCGAGCACGGCTGCGAGGTCGCCGAGTGCGGGGCGCACATCCTCTCGGTCGGCAACCCCCTGATCTGGTGGCTCGGCACGCTCGCGGTCCTCGCGACGCTGGTGCTCGCGGTGGCGCGGCGGGACGGGCGCGCCTGGGCGGCGCTGTCGGGGATCCTCGCCGGCTATGTCCCGTGGCTGCTGTTCAGCGAGCGGACGATCTTCACGTTCTACACCGTCGCCTTCGCGCCGTGGCTGATCCTGTGCCTGGCGTACGTGATGGCGCTGGTGATCGGCTCGGCGGACGGGGACCGGGAGCGACGGTTCGCCGGCGGGCTGTTCGTCGGCTCGCTGCTGGTGCTGATCGTGCTGGTCTCAGCATTCTTCTGGCCCGTCTGGACCGGTCAGGTGCTCGATCTGGAGCAGTGGCGCTATCGCATGTGGCTGCCGTCCTGGACCTGACGCCGCGGAGCTGCTTGGCATCCGCTCCTGGAGATCCGGTCATCGCCCCCTCCCCCGGCCCGCTACGCTTGCCGCATGTCCCCGGATTCCTCAGCGCTGCGAGATCTTGCCCGCGACCTCGGCGTCAGCACCCAGTACTGGGGGTGGGACGGCACCCTCAAGAATGTCGCCGACGACACCCTCCACGCGATCCTCACCGCGCTCGGCGCGCCGGTGGCCTCCGATGAGGACATCGCGGCCGTGCGGCGCGAGCAGGAGCGCGCCCCCTGGGCCCGCACCCTGCCGCCGGTGACCGTGCTGCGCGAGGACGCCGCCACCACGGTGCCCGTCCATGTCGACCACGGCACCGCGGTCCGGGCCCAGCTCCTGCTCGAGGACGGCGGCCGCCGAGAGCTCGCGCAGGCCGAGGACCACACCGCCCCGTTCGATCTGGACGGCACCCTGCGCGGTCGGGCCCGCTTCCACCTGCCCGCCGGGCTGCCGCTGGGATGGCACCGGCTGGTCGCGGAGACCGCGCAGGGTCCCTGCGAGGCAGATGTGGTGGTGACCCCGGCGCGGGTGCGGGTCCACCAGGAGTACGCCGCGAAGCGGGCCTTCGGGCTCCAGGCGCAGCTCTACTCGGTCCGCTCCCAGCGCTCCTGGGGCATCGGCGACCTCGCCGATATGCGCGATCTGGCAGCGATCAGCGGTGCCCGCCACGGCGCGGACTTCCTGCTGGTGAACCCCCTGCACGCCTCCTACCCGACGCCACCGGTCGAGCCGTCCCCGTACCTCCCGGTCACCCGCCGCTTCACCAGTGCGCTGTATCTGCGCATCGAGGACGTGCCCGAGTACCGCGAGCTCACCGATTTCTCCCGCCAGCGGGTGGGGCTGCTGCGCGGGCAGGTCTCCGGCTGGAACGACCGCGTGGACCGTCTCGAGCGCGACGAAGTGCTGGCCGCGAAGCTGCAGGCGCTCGAGGAGCTGTTCGCGGTGCCGCTGTCCGCAGGGCGCCGGGCGCTGCTGGACGCCTACCGCGCCCGCGAGGGGCAGGGCCTGGAGGACTTCGCCCTGTGGTCCGCGATCGCCGAGTCGGTGCGCGGCACGGCCGACGAGGCCTGCCTGCAGGACCTCGATCACACCACCCTCGAGCAGGCCCGTCGGGAGCTGTCGGAGCGGATCGACTTCCATATCTGGACCCAGTGGCTGCTGGACGAGCAGCTCAGCGCCGCCCAGACCGCGGCCCGCGATGCCGGAATGCGGATCGGGATCATGCACGACCTCGCGGTCGGGGTGGAGCAGATCGGTGCGGACTCCTGGCGGCTGCGTCACGTCCTGGCCGCCGGGGCGGCCGTCGGCGCTCCCGCCGACCAGTACAACCAGCAGGGCCAGAACTGGCATCAGCCGCCGTGGCACCCCCAGCATCTGCGCGAGGCCGGCTACCGGCCGTGGCGGGACATGCTGCGCACGCTCATGCGCCACGCCGGAGCTCTGCGGATCGACCACGTGCTGGGGCTGTTCCGGCTGTGGTGGATCCCGGAGGGGCACGAGGCGGCCGACGGCGCCTACGTCTCCTACGACCACGAGGCGATGATCGGCATCCTGGTCCTGGAGGCGCAGCGCTCGGGCACCCTGGTGGTCGGCGAGGACCTCGGCACCTTCGAGCCGTGGGTGCGCGACTACCTGGTGGATCGCGGGATCCTGGGCACCTCGATCCTCTGGTTCGAGCACGACGAGAAGGGGGATCCGCTGCCGGCGGAGGACTACCGGTCTCTGTGCATGGCCTCGGTGAACACCCACGATCTGCCGCCCACGGCCGGCTACCTGGCGGGTGACCATGTGGCCCTGCGCCACGAGCTGGGTCTGCTGGAGCGGGATCTGGCCGAGGAGCTCGTGGCCGACGCCGCCGGACGCGAGCAGGTGCTGGACGTGCTGCGTCGGGACGGCCTGCTGGCCGCCGGCGGCGCGGGCGGGTCGGACATCGAGCAGACGGTGCTCGCCCTGCACCGCTACCTGGCGCGCACCCCGTCGATGCTGCTGGGCGTGTCCCTCGTGGACTGCGTGGGCGAGCGGCGCATCCAGAACCAGCCGGGCACCGATGAGGAGTACCCGAACTGGCGGATCCCGCTGGCAGATGCCGCCGGCGCCCCGGTCTCGATCGACGACATCGCGACCGACGAGCGCACGGCGCGCCTGCTGGCGGCGGTGCGCGAGGGACTGGGCCGGGGCTGACGCGCGATCAGCCGGCTCGCGGGCGCGGTCAGTCTCGTGCGCGCAGTCAGTCCGCGGTCACCCGGTCCCACACCGAGCGCTGGTCGAGGAACTCGCGGGCGGCTCCCTGCGCACCCTCGAGGCTGTGGTGGGCGCCCCAGCCGCACTGGACCTCGTTGGCGGCGGGGACCTCGTTGGCCGCCAGCAGATCGCGCAGCGTGGCCTCGAGGACCGGGGCGAAGTCCGCAACGGTGCGGTCGCCGACCAGCAGCACGTAGAAGCCGGTGCGACAGCCCATCGGCGAGACGTCCAGGACGTCCCCGGAGTGGTTGCGCATGTGCTCGGCCATCATGTGCTCGAGGGAGTGGACGGTCTCGGTCGCCAGGTGCTCGACGTTGGGCTGGGTGAAGCGCACGTCGAACTTGGTCAGCACGTCGCCGCCGGGCAGCTCCTTGCGATCGGCGATGCGCAGGTAGGGCGCGGCGACGGTGCGGTGGTCGAGGTTGAAGCTCTCGACGTTCATCCGGGGCTGCTCGGTCATCGGTGATGCTCCTTCGGGCTGTGTGCGGGAGTGCGGGTCAGGGGGTCTGCGGGGGTGCTCAGCGGCTGGAGCGGGCGGTGCGACCGCGCACGACGCCGACGAACTCCTGGCGCAGCGGGTCGTCCGCCTCGCGGGGCCAGGCGAGCGCGATGCGGGTGGGCTCCGCGTCGCGCAGCGGGCGGGAGACGGCGTCCTTGCGGTGGTGGAGCCGCGCCAGCGACAGCGGCACCCGGGTGAAGCCGACGCCCGTCGCGGCGACGGCGATCCGCTCAGCGGCGTCATCGGCGTGGGCGGTGGGGATCTCGGTCTCCCCCGCCAGGTCGTCCGGGCCGATCTCGTCGAGCAGGCTGAGCACGTTCTCGGTGCCCACCACGATCGCCGCCCGTTCTTCCCACAGCGGCACCAGGTGCAGTTCCTCGGCGGTCAGCGGCAGGCGCACGAAGCACATGTCGACCTCTCCGGCGGTCAGTGCCTCGTGCTGCCGGGAGAGCGGGACCGGGGTCAGCTCGAGCCAGGCGCCCCGGCGGCCCGACTTCCAGCGGCGCAGGAAGCGATCGGGCTCGACGCCGGGGATGAAGCCGATGCGCAGCGTGGTGGGGTGCATGCCCTCAGCCTACGACCCGCGCGGCCACGACGAGCCGGAGCTCGCCCCGGCGGAACCGGTCTCGGCAGCACGTCGATCCCGAGTGCGCCGGCACCCGGTGGACATGCCGTGTGGTGTAGCCTCCGTGTGGTGTTGCCCCATCGCTGGAGAACACTGCTGGAGAACGGGGTATTCGGTCGTGAGAGCGGGGTCGACGACGGTGTCGAAGAAGAGTCCTGGGCACATCGCCATCATCGGGGCCGGCATGTCCGGTCTCACCACGGCCTGGCACCTGCAGGAGCAGGGGGTCGAGGTCACCGTGCTGGAACGGGACGACGTCGCGGCCGGGTCGTCCTGGGGCAACGCGGGGTGGCTCACCCCCTCCCTGACCCTGCCCCTCAGCGAGCCGTCGGTGCTGAAGTACGGCCTCACCGCGATGCTCGATCCCTCCTCGCCGCTGTACGTCCCGGTGACCGCCGATCCGCAGCTGCTGAGATTCCTGGCCGGCTTCGCGCGCAACTGCACGCCGGGCAGGTGGCGGCGCGCCATGGGGATCTTCACCGAGGTCAACCGGGTCGCCCTGGACGCCTTCGACGAGCTCGACATCGCCGAGCCCACCCACCCCGCACGCCCGTTCCTGGCCGCCTTCGCCACCGAGCAGGACCGGCAGGCGATGGTGCGCGAGTTCGCCGGCATCACCCGGTCCGGCGGCGCGGTCGAGTACGACCTCCTCAGCGGTGACCAGATGCGCGAGCACGAGCCCGTCCTGGCCGACGGCGTCACCGCGGGCATCGCGCTCCACGGGCAGCGCTTCATCGATCCGCCGCGGTACCTGGCCGCGCTGGCCGCGGCGGTCGAGGACCGCGGCGGGCGGATCCGGCGCGGCGTCGACGTGGCGGACATCCGCCAGCGGGGTGCCGGGGTCGAGGTGCTGGAGCGCTCCGGTGACCCCGTGCGCGCCGATCACGTCGTCATCGCCACCGGAGCGTGGCTGGGTCGGCTCGCCCGCCGCTTCGGTGTCCGCCAGGTCGTGCAGGCCGGTCGCGGCTACAGCTTCACCGTCCATCCCGAGTCGATGCCGACCCACCCGCTGTACTTCCCCACCCAGCGGGTCGCCTGCACACCGCTGGGCGACCGCTTCCGCGTCACCGGGATGATGGAGTTCCGTCCCGCGGACGCCCCCTTGGACCCGCGTCGGATTCAGGCGATCATCAACGCTGTCCGACCCATGTACCAGGGGATCGACTGGGAGGACCGTCAGGAGGAGTGGGTGGGGTCCCGGCCCTGCACCGCGGACGGCCTGCCCCTGGTGGGCAGCACCCGGGACTCGCGGGTCAGCATCGCGGGCGGGCACGGGATGTGGGGAATCGCGCTCGGCCCCCTGACCGGCAAGATGCTCGCCAGCCAGCTGACCGGCGGTCGGCCCCCGGCGGTCATGCGGCATTTCGACCCGCTGCGCTAGCAGCTCTCCCCCGGGAGGGCGGTGCGGCGGCCCCTCGAGTGGGGTCGGCGGGCCCGTCCCCGCACCGGTCGCCCCACCCCACGATGCGCCCCATCCCACGATGCAGCGCGCACCCGTGCCGGAAAAGCCTGAGCCGCGCCATCGTTGATCAATGATGGCGCGGCTCAGGACCTGCGGTGGAGCTACGGGGATTCGAACCCCGGACCTTCTCATTGCGAACGAGACGCGCTACCAACTGCGCCATAGCCCCATGTCACGGTGCGACCAGAACAGATTAGCATCGCCGCCGCGGCGCTGTCGCATCGGGGACGGGCCCTTGACGAAGGTCACAGCAGCGACGCCTCGTCGCACGCGAGCGGCTCACCGTCCCGCGGTGCGCAGCTCCTGGAGCTCCTGCTGCAGCTCGTCCAGGACGCTCAGGCGCTCCTGCCCGGTGCAGGCCACATAGGCCGGCTGCAGGTGGTCGGGGCGCTGGACGACCTCGGTGCCGGGCCAGGTGCGCAGCGAGCCGCCGGCGCGCCGCAGGATGTGGAAGCCCGCGGCCACGTCCCAGGAGTTGATCGCGGTCAGCGCCGTCGCGTCGGCCCAGCCGGCGGCCACATAGGCGAGCTCGAGCGCGGCCGAGCCGAGGTGCCGCACCGCGGAGACCGAGTCCTCCAGAGTGCGCACCGAGCTCGCGGCGAAGGCCGGGAACTGAGCACCGGTGCGCTGGCCGGGGTATCCGGAGAGCACCAGGGAGTCGGCCGGCGCCTTGGTGGCGCGCGGGCGCAGCACCTTTCCGTTCAGGGTGGCATCGCCGTCGGCCGCGGCGAACACCTGATGCAGGACCGGGGCGTCGATGACCCCGGCGACCAGCTCGTCGTCGACGGCGACCCCGATCGAGATGCAGAACAGCGGCAGCCCGGCGGCGAAGTTGCTGGTGCCGTCGATGGGGTCGACGAAGAAGCTCACCACCGGCTCGGTGTCCACGACCCCGGCCGCGGCCTCCGCCGCGGGACGCTCACCGCCCTCCTCACCGACGATGCGTGCGGTGGGCAGCAGGCGGCGCAGCTCGGAGACGATGATCTCCTCGCTGGCGCGGTCGTGCTCGGTGACGATGTCATGGCTGGAGGTCTTGTACTCCCGGGCCAGACCGTCGCGGTCCAGCCCCCGGAGGTGCTCAGCGGCCGCAGAAGCGGCGGCGAGCGCGATGTCCAGCAGGTGCGAGGGCGAGGGGACGGCGGCGGGAGAGGTGCGGGGCACGGAGGTGTTCATCCTCGTCAGGCTAGCCCGGACCGCTCGGTCCCGGGCGGAGGGACAGGGTGCGGACGATTCGCCCCGCTGTCGTCCACCCCTGGTCAGACCAGCAGGTGGCGCAGGTACGGGCTCAGCAGCAGCCCGTCCGGGTCCGCGGCCGCGCGCACGTTGCGGAAGTCCTCGAAGCGGGGGTAGAGCTCGCTGAGCTCGGGTGCGCCCAGCCAGTGCATCTTCCCCCAGTGCGGTCGGGCCCCGAAGGCCGCGAGGGTGCGCTGCACCAGCAGCAGATAGGGACCGGCCACCTCCGTGTGATGGCGGTGGGCGGCGATGTAGACGGTGTCGCGGTCGTGGGCGGTGGACAGCCACACGTCGTCGGCCGCGGCGCGGCGGATCTCGAGCGGGAAGGTGACGCGCACACCCTCCGCGTCGAAGCGGGCTCGCAGCGCCGCGAACGCCTCCTCGAACCGCTCGGCGGGCAGCGCCCATTCGGTCTCGTGGAAGCGCACCCGCCGCGGCGCGGCGAAGACGGCGGCGGAGTCGTCGACCACTCGGGGACCTGCGAACACGTGCGAGGCGATCTCGGCGACAGGACGGCTGAGCGGCGGGAGCAGCGCAGCGCTGCGGCACAGCAGCTCCCAGGCGCCGTTGCCGAGCACCTCCTGCTGCAGCAGCTCGACGGCGCGGGCAGAGCGGTGCCGGGGCGCGTCCGGGGGCAGCCGGCGCATGGTGCGCACGGTCGCCCGGTCGGTGCGGGGGAACCAGAAGAACTCGTGATGGTCCGCGCGGGTGGAGTCGGCGAGGAAGGAGCGCACCGTCGGCCCGAGGGCCTCGGTGCTCTCGACCAGCTCGAGGCGGAAGGCGGGGACGCACTGGAGGGTGACCTCGAGGATCACGCCGATGCTGCCCAGTCCGAGCCGGGCGGCCTCGAAGAGTTCCGGGTCCTGGCTGGGCGAGGTGTCCACCACGGAGCCGTCGGCCAGCACCAGCCGCAGCGCGCGCACCATACCGGCGAATCCGGTGAAGGCCGCGCCGGTGCCGTGGGTGCCGGTCTGGATCGCGCCGGCGATCGACTGCCGGTCGATGTCCCCCATCACCGACAGCGCGAGCCCGTACGGGGCCAGCAGCTCGGCGACCGCCCACAACCGGGTGCCTCCGCGCAGGGTGACCAGACCGGTCACGGGATCCGCGGAGATCAGGCCGTGGAGCCCGTCCAGCGACAGCGTGATCCCGTCGGTCGCGGCGAGCGCGGAGAAGGAGTGGCCGCCGCCGATCACCCGCAGCGAGCATCCGCGGGTGCGAGCGGCCTGCACAGCGGCGACCACCGCTTCCTGCGAGGTGGGACGCAGCACCTGCTGCGGTGTCCACGACACGGCTCCGCTCCAGGTGCGCAGGGTCATGGTGCTCGCGGGCATCGGCCGCTCCTTCAGGACTCGGTGGGGTCGCGGTCCCTGGACTCCCGGGTGAGGGACCGCTCAGAGGAAGACTGCACCCTCTCCTCGGTACGTGGGATGGGATCCGACGATCTCGTCGCCGCGGACCAGCAGATAGCGCGCGAAGTGCTCTGCGGGCTCCCCGGCCTTCGCGTGTCGCAGCCACACCGTGTCCCCCACCCGCAGCCGCTCGGCGGCGGGGCCGAGGACGGGGGTCTGCACCTCGCCCGCCGCTTCCTGCGGGGCGAAGGAGAGACCGGGCGGATGAGCGATCGTGGGCAGGCGGTCCGGCCCCGGCACGCCGCTGGCGATCCAGCCGCCGCCGAGCAGGGTCGCCACGCCCGCGGCGGGGCGGCGCACCACGCTCACCCCGAGCAGCAGTGCCGGATGCGGAGCGAAGTCCCGGTAGCCGTCGAAGAGGCCGGGGCCGATCAGTCCGGAACCGGCCGCGATCTCCGTGACCGCCTCCTCTGCAGCGGTGGACTCGATCGAGCCGGTGCCGCCACCGTTGACGAACTCGAGGTCGGCGATCTCCCGCACCGCGGCCACCACCTCGCCGCGGCGCTCGGCGATATCCGGGCGGGACAGTCGCTTCATGGTGCGCACCGCCGCGCCGTATACCGTGGGTGCCGCGTCGGTCACGCCGGCGATGTGGCCCTCGTAGGCCATCAGCCCCACCAGCTCGAAGGCGGGTTGGGCCTGCACCTGGCGGGCGAGGGCGACGGCCTGGCCGGGGTTGCGCAGCGGTGAGCGCAGTGCTCCGAAGCGCACCCCGGGCAGCGGTGCGAAGGCGACGTCGAGCTCGAGGGCGAGCCGGATCCGTCGAGTTCCCGCTCGGGAGCGGAGATCCGCGGTGGCGTCGAGGATCAGGTCGAGCTGTGCGCGCTCGTCGACCATCAGGGTGATGGCGTCCAGCGCCTCGGGGAGCATCACGAGCCGGCGCAGCGCCCCGCGCTCGACGGTCGGGTAGGCGACGAGGACGTCGCGGGCGCCGTGCGCCACCAGCCACAGCGCCTCCGGCAGGGTGAAGGCGAGGATCCCGGCGTACTCGGGCCGGTCCAGCACCCGCTCGAGCAGACCCCTGACCCGCAGGGACTTCGAGGCGACCCGCAGCGGAGTGCCGGCGGCACGCCGGGCGAGGTCCTCCGCATTGGCGTCGAAGGCGTCGAGATCGAGCACCGCCAGCGGGCGCTCGTGACAGCCCTCACGGGCGAGCAGCGCCTCGAGATCGCCCATGTCCCGGCCCGCACCCGTCATGATCCGGCCCTCAGGCCCGACGCCGCGCGAGGATCTCGTCGAGCTGGAGGTCCTGCGCCGGGGCGAAGTCCTCATCGACGGCCTCGAGCTCCTCGACCCGTCCGCTCTCCAGCGGCACGGAGGTGGCGAGCATGCTCTGGCGGTGGGCCGCATGGCGACTGGCCAGATCATCGACCTCGCCGCGGAGGGCGTAGGTGGGCCGGGGCACCGGTCGCGGAGTCCATTCCCCCGGGCGGGACACCTGCTGCGCCGCCCGCTGGGAGGTGGTCTCCAGATCGGCATGCGGCGGCTGCTCGATCACCGCGGCGGCAGCGGTCCCCGCAGCCGGCGCCGGGGAGCGCTCGCGCTCACCGGCGGTCCGGCGCCGCGCGGTCTCGGCCCCGGCACGCTGACGGCGCAGGCGGGTGGCGGCGCGGGTGGTCCGGGCCCGACGCTCCAGCTCCACCCGGCGCAGCCCCACCAGGTACGCGGACACGCCGACGACGGCGAGCGCCGGCACCCACCACACCACCACCTGCGCGAGGGCGAGGACGACGAGGGCGGCGGTGGCCGCGAGCAGAGCGCCGAGCACGACGCCGAGGAACCGCCGCGCACGAGCACGCTCGTTCGCAGGATCGATGCGGGTGCCGGGCTCGGCGTAGAAGCGCGGGCGGCTGGTCGGATCGGTGGGGCGCAGGAGCAGACGGTCCTGGGACATGGGCGGGTTCACCTCGGTGGATGTGCGGCGGGCGTGGACGGCCGCGGAGAGGTCCCGCGCCTGGGAGGACATCTCGGCCTCGTCGGCCGCGCGGGTGCGGCCCATCACCTCACGACGGTGCGCCGTGCGCGGCAGGGCATAGGCCAGCCACAGCAGCAGCAGGATGCCGAAGAGGACGGCTCCGAGATTGATCGACTCCACACCGACACCTTAGTGACACCACTGTGATTCCCCTGGTCATGTTGTGGGCGTGTCGGCGGGAAACTCGCGCCGGAGTCGTCTCAGCACCCCGCGGCCGTCCTCCCCGGTGGCGACCTCCTCCGCGGTGAGCGCGAAGACCAGGTGATCGCGCCAGGCCCCGTCGACATGGATCGCCGACCGCCGCGCACCCTCCGGACGCAGGTGCAGCTTCTCCACCACGCGCAGGCTCGCCGCGTTCTCGGGCCGCACCGTGACCTCGATGCGATGCAGCCCGAGCTCGGCGAAGAGGTGATCGATCAGCAGCGCCACCGCGCGGGGCACCACGCCACGACCGGCCTCGTCCTGGCCGATCCAGTACCCGAGGACCGCGGAGCGCAGCGCCCCGTACTGGATGGGGCCGGCGGTGATCTGGCCGGCCAGCCGTCCCTGGACGGTGATCACCAGCGGCAGTGCGAGCCCCAGCCGTGCCTGCTCCTGGCTCCAACGGCGCAGGGTGCGGAAATCCATCGGCCGCGGGCCATGCTCGGGATCTGTCGCGTCCCAGGGACGCAGCCAGCGGGCGTTGCGCTGCCGCAGCCGCTCGAAGGCCGCACGGTCGCGACGACGCAGGGGGCGCAGCGTCAGCTCCCCGTCATGCAGTGCCAGCGGCCACACGTGAACCATCGCGTCATCGTAGACGGCGCCGGGCAGGTTCTCCTGCGCGGAGCCCCCGAGGCCCGGCCCTCTGTGCGAGTCTGGGGCCATGGACGAGGAGACGACGAGGTCACGCAAGCGTCAGCTGCGCCGGCAGCTGCGGTCCCGCCGGGCCGCCGCGTACACCGGCGAGGACGGTGCCGCTCGCCGCGCACGGGAGGCTCAGCAGCTCCTCGCGCATGCCGCGCCGCTGATCGCCGAGGTGGAGCGGGCGGTGGGCGCCGCCTCCGCGGCGGGCGCCCCGGCCCCGCTGGTCGCCGCCTTCCACCCCACGCCCTCCGAGGCGGATGTGCTGCCCCTGGCCGGCCGGCTCGCACACGCCGGTGCTCGGGTGCTGTTCCCGGCCGCTGCCGGGCAGGAGCTCGAGTGGATCTCCTGGGACGGAGACTCCGAGTTCGTGGACTCCCCCGGACGGGGCTTCGGGAAGGAGCCGGCCGGGGAGCGGCTCGGCACCCGGGCGCTCGAGGAGGCGACGCTGGTGCTGGTGCCCGCCGTGGCGGTGGACCGCTCCTGCACCCGGATCGGGCACGGAGCCGGCTACTACGACCGTGCTCTGCGCACCCTGCCAGAGGGGGCGCGGATCATCGCGGTGATCCATCCCGCGGAGCTGCTGCCGGAGGGTTCGCTGCCGTGCGAGGCGCACGATGTGCGGATCCCGGAGGTGCTCACGGCCGACGGACTCGTCTCGCTGGTCACGTCCGCTCTCTCCTGAGCGGCCCGCAGTCGTAGACTCTCTCGCGCGGTCGCCTGCGCGTGACCGAGCACTTCGACCACCCCGGAGGAACCCGCGTGCCCACGTACGTCTACGCCTGCAAGAACTGCGGATATCGTTTCGAGCAGTACCAGAGCTTCAGCGAGGACTCGCTGCGAGCCTGCCCCGAGTGCGCCCAGGACGCCCTGCGCAAGGTCTTCGACTCGGTGGGCATCGTCTTCAAGGGCCCCGGCTTCTATTCCACCGACTCCTCGACCTCGGGCTCCGCGGCCGCGGCGGCCGGTGCCGCCACCAGCGGCTCCACCAGCACCGGGGACTCGGCGAGCACGGGCGCCGCCGCGAGCACCTCCTCCGGGTCCTCCTCCACGAGCTCCCCGAGCACGCAGCCCGCCCCCGCGGCGTCCTGACCCGGCGGGACGCATCGCACGGGAGGGGCCGCCCCCGCGGCGGCCTCTCCTCCCCAGTGCACCGTCGTCCACCGTCAGAGCGCACCGACCCGCACGGACCGCCCTCCCGCCTAGCGTCGAGGCATGCTCTCCCGCTTCCGTGCACATCTGCCCGCTTGGCGCCGTGCCCTGCGTCGACGCCGCAGGCTTCTGGCCGCCCTCGCGGTCGCTGCATTCGTGGCCGCGCTGCTCCCCTCGCTGCTGCCGCCGTCGGCGCGCGGGGTCGACGTGGTCATCGCCGATGCTGCGCTCGCGCCCGGCACCGTGCTGACCCGCTCCCACCTGAGCACCACCCGCATCGCTGAGGAGCTGGTCCCCCCGGGCGCCGCACTCGAGGTCGACGCGGTGCGGGGCCGCACCATGCGGATCCCTCTGGACGCCGGAGCGCTGCTGCTGCCGGGGATGCTCGTGGCTGCCGGCGCCCCCGCGATCCCCGAAGGCTCCGTGCTGATGGCGGTGCCCGTGCCCGCAGTGCTCGTGCCGCACCTGCCGCCGGGCACGGGGGTCGAGCTGCTCTCGACGGATCCGACCCTCTTCGGAGGGACCAGCATCGACGCCCGGGTCCTGGAGGTCCCGGAGTCCGCGGCCGAGGCGCCCGTGCTGGGGCCCGGCAGCCCGGGCACGGCCGAGGTGCTCGTCACCGTCGCCCAGGATCGGGCACGAGACGTGGCCCACGCTCTGGGGGTCGGGGCGGTCGTCGTGACGGTGATCGGCTAATATCCGTCCCGGGCCGCCCAGCGGCCTCTCCTCCCTCGTCCCCCTCCCCGTAAGGATGACCCCATGAAGGGTTTCAAGAGCTTCGTCATGCAGGGCAACGTCATCGACCTGGCCGTCGGTGTCGTGATCGGCGGCGCCTTCACCGCGCTGATCGGTGCATTCGTGGACAACCTTATCCAGCCCGTGATCAACGTCTTCGGCGGCGACAACCCTGTCGGTCTCGCGTTCACGATCGTCAAGGGCAACGACGCGACCATCGTCAACATCGGCGCCGTGCTCTCCGCGATCATCGCCTTCCTGATCACGGCGGCGGTCGTCTACTTCGTCTTCGTGCTCCCGATCTCCTCCGCGCGCACGCTCGACCGCAAGCGCCGCGGCCTCCCCGCGGAGGAGGAGACCGCCGTCTCCGAGGACATCATCCTGCTCACCGAGATCCGCGACGCGCTGACCGCGCAGCGCGACGGGTCCTCCCCGCAGCCCTGAGCATCATGGACGGTGCCTCGGCACCTGATCCCACCGGCGCGGGCCGGAGCCGTCCGGCTCCGGCCCGCGCCGTCGATGCTCCCGCGCCCGCCGAGCACGGCCCCTCGCCCGCTGAGCACGGCCCGACCCAGGAGTGCGCTGTCGACGAGGAGTCCGTCGATGCCGTGATCGCCTGGTTCTCCGCGGCCGGCCGTGACCTGCCCTGGCGGCACGAGGGGATCTCGGCCTGGGCGATCCTGGTCTCCGAGGTCATGCTGCAGCAGACCCCGGTGGTGCGGGTCCTCCCCCGCTGGCAGGAGTGGATGGAGCGCTGGCCCGCCCCGGCCGATCTGGCCGCCGCCCCGACCGCCGAGGTGCTGCGCTGCTGGGACCGGCTCGGCTATCCCCGACGGGCGCTGCGGCTGCAGGAATGCGCACGCGTCATCGTGCGCGAACACGGCGGGTGGGTCCCCCGCGGCGAGGAGGCTCTGCGAACGCTGCCGGGGATCGGCGAGTACACCGCTGCCGCGATCACCGCCTTCGCCCACCGGGAGCGCGCGGTCGTGGTCGATACCAACATCCGTCGGGTGCTGGCACGGAGCGTGCGCGGCCGGGCCCTGCCGGACCGCTCCTACAGCGCTGCAGAACGCGTCGTGGCCACGCGCAGCCTGCCGGCCCCGCGCCGCCGGTCGGTGGCCTGGAACCAGGCGGCCATGGAGCTGGGCGCGCTGGTCTGCACCGCCCGCTCGCCCCGCTGCCAGCAGTGCCCCCTGGCCGACGGCAGGTGTGCATGGTTCGCTGCGGGGCGTCCGCTCCCCGCCGAGGACACTCGCCGCCGACAGGCCTTCGAGGGCACGGACCGCCAGATGCGCGGCATGATCATGGCGCTGCTGCGCCGGGACGGCTCCGCGGCGGAGGACCGGCTGATGGCGCTCGATGACCAGGACGCCGACCGGGTGCGACGAGGCGTCCGCACGCTGATAGCCGACGGGCTCGCGGTCCGCGAGGGGCCGCGGCTGCGTCTGCCCTGACGGGCCCCCGTCAGCCAGGAGCGCGAAGCGCCTTGATCATGCGGGTGTTGCCGAGCGTGTTGGGCTTGACCCGTGCGAGGTCGAGGAACTCCGCGATGCCCTCGTCCGGGGAGCGCAGCAGCTGGTGGTAGATGTCGGGGTCCACGGCCTCGCTCATCACCTCGAAGCCGTGACGGGTGAAGAAGTCCACCTCGAAGGTCAAGCAGAACACACGCTGCAGACCGAGCTGGAGCGCCCGCTCCAGCAGGGCGTCGAGCAGACGGTGACCCAGGCCGGTGCCGCGCCGGGCCTCATGCACCGCGAGCGTGCGCACCTCAGCGAGGTCCTCCCACATCACGTGGAGCGCACCGCAGCCGACCACCTCCCCGTCCTCGTCGGCGGCCACCAGGAACTCCTGGACCGCCTCGTAATAGGACACCAGGTCCTTGCCGAGCAGGACCCCGGTGTGGGTCATGGGCTCGACGAGACCGTTGATGGCACGCACATCGGCGGGCAGCGCGGGACGGATGGTGATGCTCATCGTGAGCTGTCCTCTCCCTGTGACGGGCTGAGCGGTGACTCGGCGCCGGAACCGACGGTCGGCGACCTCTGGGCGGGTCCCTCGCCGCTCGGTCCGGCCGCCTCGGCAGCGCCGGCCGAGAAGGGGGTCTCCCGCTGCTGCGCGTCCGCGGCCGCCTCCTCCGCCCCGAGACCCTCCGCTGCCTCCCGGCGCTCTGCCCGGCGGTCCAGGACCCGGTGCAGGGCGGTGATCAGCCGTTCGATGACCAGGGCCATCACCAGAGCGGCGAACAGCGCGACGGTGATGGCCACCAGGCTATGGTCGTCGAACCAGGCGCCGGCGATCGCACCGATCGCGCAGGAGTAGACGGCCCACACGAAGGTCGACAGCAGCGAGCGGGGCCAGAAATTGCGGTGGGGGTAGTGCACGGCGCCGGCGACCAGGTTCACCGCGGTGCGGCCGAAGGGGATGTAGCGAGCGGTCATCAGGAAGACCAGCGCCCGTTTCTGCAGTCCGCGGTCCGCGGCCTCGACCGCTCCGCGGCCCCGCCCCTCGCGCAGGAATCGGAAGCGTTCCCAGCCGACCTTGCTGCCGATCAGATATCCCAGGTTGTCGCCCGTCCAGGCGCCCATCCACGCCGCCAGGCCGATGACGATGATCGAGGGCCGTCCCGAGCTCGACCACAGGGAGGAGAGGGTCACGATCGTCGACTCGCTCGGCACGGAGGGGAAGAAGCCGTCGAACGCGGCGAACAGGTACACCATGAGGTGGACCCACCAGGCATCGGCGATGCCGAGGATCCAGTCCTCCATCTGCCCCGTCAGGGACAGCAGCCAGTCGATGGTCTCGCCCATGCGTCCTCTCCATCGAAGGCCCCGGCGCGTTCCCCCGGGCCTGCCGGGCTCGTCGAAGCGAGTGCCCGGACCCGATCGGCTCAGGCCCGGTGATGTCCGTGTCCCGGCAGCAGCGCCGGAGCGGGTGGTGGGGGGGGGGGGGGGGCGGGGGGGGGGGGGGGGCCGCCCCCGGCGGGGGGCGGCCCGGGGGTGGGCGGGGGCCGGCCCGCCGGGCGGGGGGGGGGGGGGGGCCGGCCCGGCCCGGGGGCGGGGCCGGCCCCACCGGTCAGGAGGTGCTGGCCTCCGCGCTGTCGGCATCCGGGGAGGTCGCACCGTCGGCATGGGTGAGGTCCTCCGCACGCGCCTGGGTCATCGAATCGATGTCGATCTCGTCGGAGATCGGCATGGGCTGACCACCCTCGGCCCGGCGGGCGAAGGTCAGCTCACCGAGCAGGCCCTCTCCCTCCGCGTCGACGACGATCTCGTCGCCGACATGGATCTGACCGAACAGGATCCGCTCCGAGAGCGTGTCCTCGATGTCGCGCTGGATGGTGCGACGCAGCGGACGTGCCCCGAGCACCGGATCATAGCCCTTCTCCGCCAGCAGATCCTTCGCGGCCGGCGTGAGGGTGATGGCCATGTCCCTGTCGTTCAGGCGGGCCTGGAGCTTGGCGATCTCCAGATCCACGATCGCGACGATCTCCTGCATCGACAGCTGCGGGAAGACCACCACGTCGTCGACACGGTTGAGGAACTCGGGCTTGAAGTGCTGCTTGAGCTCCTCGTGGACCTTCGACTTCATCCGCTCGTAATCGGTGGAGAGGTCGCCGCCCGCGGTGAAGCCCAGGGACACGCCCTTGGCGATGTCCCGGGTGCCGAGGTTGGTGGTCATGATGATGATCGTGTTCTTGAAGTCGACCACCCGGCCCTGCGAGTCGGTGAGGCGGCCATCCTCGAGGATCTGCAGCAGCGAGTTGAAGATGTCCACATGGGCCTTCTCCACCTCGTCGAACAGCACCACGGAGAACGGCTTGCGCCGCACCTTCTCGGTGAGCTGACCGCCCTCGTCGTAGCCGACGTAGCCGGGGGGCGAGCCGAACAGGCGCGAGGCGGTGTGCTTCTCGCCGAACTCGGACATGTCGAGCTGGATCAGGGCTTCCTCGTCACCGAACAGGAACTCGGCGAGCGCCTTGGCCAGCTCGGTCTTGCCGACGCCGGTGGGGCCCGCGAAGATGAACGAGCCGCCCGGTCGCTTGGGATCCTTGAGCCCGGCACGGGTGCGGCGGATCGCCCGGGAGATGGCCTTGATGGCCTCGTTCTGCCCGATGACCCGCTTGTGCAGCTCGTCCTCCATGTGGAGCAGCCGCGAGGACTCCTCCTCGGTGAGCTTCACGATCGGGATCCCGGTGGAGGCGGCCAGCACCTCGGCGATGACCTCTTCGCTGACCGTGGTCACGGCATCGGACTCGCCGTGCCGCCAGGCCTTCTCCTTCTCGTCGCGCTCGGTCTTGAGCGTCTGCTCCTCATCGCGCAGGGAGGCGGCGAGCTCGAAGTCCTGTCCGTCGATCGCCTCCTCCTTCTGCTTGCGGGTCTCCTCGATGCGGGCGTCGAACTCCTTGAGCTCGGGCGGCGCGGTGAGACGACGGATGCGCAGGCGTGCCCCGGCCTCGTCGATCAGGTCGATCGCCTTGTCCGGCAGGAAGCGGTCGTTGACGTACCGGTCGGCGAGGTTCGCCGCAGCCACCAGTGCCGCATCCGTGATGGTCACCCTGTGGTGCGCCTCGTAGCGGTCGCGCAGACCCTTGAGGATCTCGACGGTGTGGGCGACCGAGGGCTGGTCGACCTGGATCGGCTGGAAGCGGCGCTCGAGCGCGGCATCCTTCTCGATGTGCTTGCGGTACTCCTCGAGCGTGGTCGCCCCGATGGTCTGCAGCTCGCCACGGGCCAGCATCGGCTTGAGGATGCTGGCGGCGTCGATCGCGCCTTCGGCGGCCCCGGCCCCGACGAGGGTATGGATCTCGTCGATGAACAAAATGATGTCGCCGCGGGTGCGGATCTCCTTGAGCACCTTCTTCAGGCGCTCCTCGAAGTCACCGCGGTAGCGGGAGCCCGCGACCAGGGACCCCAGGTCCAGCGTGTAGAGCTGCTTGTCCTTGAGCGTCTCGGGGACGTCGCCGGCGGTGATGGCCTGCGCCAGCCCCTCGACGACCGCGGTCTTGCCGACGCCGGGCTCGCCGATCAGCACCGGGTTGTTCTTGGTGCGGCGCGAGAGCACCTGCATCACCCGCTCGGCCTCGCCGTCCCGGCCGATGACCGGGTCGAGCTTGCCGTCGCGGGCGGCCTGGGTGAGATTGCGGCCGAACTGGTCGAGCACCAGCGAACCGGCGGGCTGGCCCTCCGCGGGGCCACCGGCATTGGCCGGCTCCTTGCCCTGGTAGCCGGAGAGGCGCTCGATGACCTCCTGGCGCACGGCCGACGGCTCCGCCTTCAGGCGCGAGAGCACCTTGACGGCGGTGCCCTCGCCCTCGCGCAGCAGGCCCAGCAGGATGTGCTCGGTGCCGATGTAGTTGTGGCCCAGCTGCAGCGCCTCGCGGAGGCTCAGCTCGAGCACCTTCTTCGCCCGGGGCGTGAAGGGGATGTGACCGGAGGGGGTCTGGTTCCCCTCGCCGATGATGTCGCGCACCTGCTCGCGCACGGCATCGAGGGTCACTCCGAGGGCCTCGAGCGCCTTGGCGCCCACACCCTCGTTCTCATGGATCAGTCCGAGCAGGATGTGCTCGGTGCCGATGTAGTTGTGGTTCAGCAGCCGTGCCTCGTCCTGTGCCAGGACGACGACGCGGCGGGCGCGATCGGTGAAGCGTTCGAACATGGTCCTCCCCCGTCCGGTGGTGGTGATGGATCGAGCGTACGCGCCGCTCCCGTCGAAGCAGAGCCTGTTCGCCGCGGGCGTGACGGCTGTTCGCCGGGGGCATGATGACCCGCTCTGCCGTCGGCCGACGGTTGGCGACGCGCACTGCCGACCCGTCGGTCGGATCCCGTGGGGCGGGTCGGGCGAGTCGTATCATGGCGTGGGCCACACCCCCTTTCTCAAGGAGCACGTCATGGGCGCCATCGTCGGCGGAATCATCCTCTTCGTCCTGGGAGCCATCGCGCGCTTCGCCCTGGAGTTCGACCTGCCGGGAGTGGACTCCGCGATGCTCGGCACCATCTTGATGGTCGCGGGAGCCGTCCTGTTCCTCGTCGGGCTGCTGCTGACGCTGCGCTCGCGCAAGACCGTCGTGAACACCCAGAACGCACCCGGGCACAGCGTCTCCGAGCGTCGGGACCCCCCGCCCACCGTGTGAGGGCTGCGACCGCGTCGGGCCGGCTGCTCCGTCACCCGGCCGCGGCCTCCGGTTCCAGTCCGGTCTCCAGCACGGTCAGGGCGACGTCCGAGCCATCCTGCAGCAGGCGCGCGATACGCAGGCGGCCGGCGGTCCCGGCGAGAGGTACAGACCGAGGCCGAGGCCGTAGCGTCGCGCGGCGTCGGCCCCCTCACGGACGACGTCTCCCGTGCCGTCCTTCCACGGGGAGGAGGCGACGGAGTAGTCGGTGGTCCCCGTGGGCCACAGGCAGAATCCGTCGTGGTGCTTGGCGGTCAGCACGACATAGGCGGCGCCCAGGTCGCGAGCGACGCGGACCCATTCGTCGGCGTAGAGATCGGTCGGAGCGAAGGCCGAGGCGGGAATGGTGCCATCGCTCCACTCCGTGCCGGCGAAGGTGTTCACGCCGACGTGGAAGAACATGCCCAGCCCGGCCTTCTGCCAGGCGAGCTGCTGCGGCGTGGGGGTGAGGATCTCGGCGGGTGGGGTGTCGACCGGGGTCATCTCTGCATCCTCTCAGAGAGCGGATCACTGTCCGGGGGCGCCCGCTCCGCAGGACATGAGCTTTCGGATCCTCCCCGCGGCCGCCGTCCGCGCCCTTTCCGCGCTGGGGGCCGCCGCGTCGACCCGGTCGTGGAGACGCCGCACGACGAGTGAGGGCCGGGGTCGGACAGGCCGGAATCGCCGAGACCCCACCGTGAGGGCTAGGCTTCACGGGACCGATCGAGGGACCTGCGCCAGTGCGGGGACGAGGGACGGAGAGACATGGCAGACCTCAGGGTGGATGTCGAGCGCGCCGATGCGGTGATGATCGGGGGCGGGATCGCCAGCGCGACCCTTGCGGCCCTCCTCAGCGAGCTCGAGCCGACATGGGACATCCGCGTGCTCGAGAAGCTCGACACCGTGGGCCAGGAGTCCAGCGACGGCTGGAACAACGCCGGCACCGGCCACAGCGCCCTGTGCGAGATGAACTACACCCCGCAGGACGTGGACGGCTCCGTCAGCCCGGCCAAGGCGATCACGATCAACGAGCAGTTCCAGATCTCGCGGCAGTTCTGGGCGCATCTGGTGGAGAACGACCGGATCGGTGACCCGGGCGAGTTCATCCACACCGTGCCGCACATGAGCTTCGTGCACGGCATGGAGAACGTCGACTACCTGCGTCGCCGGCATCAGGCGCTCACCTCGAACCCGCTGTTCGATCGCATGGAGTTCACCACCGAACATGCGCAGCTGGCCGACTGGGCGCCGCTGGTCGCCGACGGCCGACCGGTCACGGAGACCATCGCTGCGACCCGCTCGACGGACGGCACCGACGTCGACTTCGGCGCGCTGACCCGTCAGATGCTCGGCTTCGCCACCCGCACCGGCACCACCGTCTCCACCGGGTCCGAGGTCGTGGATCTGCGTCGCATGGGCAGCGACTGGGGGGTGATGATCCGCTCCACCGCGGACGGTTCCATGCGCGTGGTGCGCACGCCGTTCGTCTTCGTCGGCGCGGGCGGCTACGCGCTGCCGCTGCTGCAGAAGTCCGGGATCGACGAGATCCGCGGCTTCGGCGGGTTCCCGATCTCCGGTCAATGGCTGCGCTGCACCGATCCGGAGACCATCGCCCGCCACGATGCGAAGGTGTACGGCAAGGCCGCCGTCGGCGCACCGCCGATGAGCGTCCCCCACCTCGACACCCGCTATGTGGGCGGGAAGCGGTCGCTCATGTTCGGCCCGTACGCCGGCTGGTCCCCGAAGTTCCTGAAGTCCGGTCGCTACACCGATCTGCTCGAATCGGTGAAGCCCTCGAACATCACCCAGATGATGGCCGTCGCCCCGCCGAACCTCGACCTCATGGTCTACCTCGGCTCGCAGCTGACGGCGACCCATCACCAGCGCTTCGAAGCGCTGCTCGAGTACATGCCGGCGGCGCGCGCGTCCGACTGGGAGGAGGTCACCGCCGGTCAGCGCGTCCAGGTCATCGCCCCGGATCCGTCCAAGCACGGCGTGCTGCAGTTCGGCACCCAGGTGATCACTGCCGCGGACGGCTCCAT
The DNA here is from genome assembly GCF_043641765.1 of Brachybacterium vulturis. GTDB lineage: Bacteria > Actinomycetota > Actinomycetes > Actinomycetales > Dermabacteraceae > Brachybacterium > Brachybacterium vulturis_A. The sequence continues at coordinate 53,120 of NZ_JBHZRO010000011.1, forward strand.
CGGAGGCATGCTCGGGGCCTCTCCAGGGGCCTCGACCGCGACCAGCATCATGCTCGGCCTGCTGGAGAAGATGTTCCCACAGCGCTTCGATGCCTGGCGACCCGCGCTGACCCGGATGGTGCCGAGCTGGGGACGGTCGCTGTCGGAGGACCCGGACGAGGCCCACCGGCTGCTCGACCACACGGCCGAAGCGCTGGGCCTGACGCACTCCTGAGCCCTTCGCACGGCCCTCCTCCTCCGGCGGAGGGGAGGCGCGCGAGAGGACCGGAACCGCAACGAGGAGGGAGGTCGGCGGATGCGCATCTCATTGATGGCCACCTGCCTGGTGGACGTGATGGCCCCGGATGTGGCCCGGGCGACCGTGATCCTGCTGGAGCGGCTCGGCCACGAGGTGGTGTTCGACAGGCGGCAGACCTGCTGCGGCCAGATGCACACCAACTCCGGCTACTACAAAGAGGCGGCGCCCATCGTGCGCTCCTTCGTCGACACCTTCGAGCCGGCGCTGGAGGCCGTCGACGCGATCGTGATGCCGTCCGGCTCGTGCGCCGGCTGCGTGCGGGACCAGCACGAACTGGTGGCCCGGCATGAGGGCGACAGCGAGCTCGAGCAGCGTGCCGCGGCGGTCGCGGCGAAGACCTACGAGCTCTCGGAGCTGCTGGTGGACGTGCTGAAGGTGACCGATGTCGGCGCGTACTTCCCGCACTCGGTGACCTACCATCCCACCTGCCACTCGATGCGCTTCCTCAAGGTGGGGGCACGGCCGCTGAAGCTGCTGCGCGCGGTCGAGGGCCTGGAGCTGCAGAACCTGCCCGACTCCGACGTCTGCTGCGGCTTCGGCGGCACCTTCTCGGTGAAGAACGATGCCACCAGCGATGCGATGGTGAGCGACAAGGCCGCGAACGTGGTGGCCAGCGGTGCCGAGTTCGTCGTCGCGGGCGATGCCTCGTGCCTGCTGAACATCGGCGGCAAGCTGCGCCGCACAGGCGCCGCCCCGCGCTCCGTGCACCTCGCCCAGATCCTCGCCTCGACCAGGGAGGACCCCTTCGTCCCGGCCGAGACGATCCTGGGCAGGGCATCGTGAACACCCGCGTCGGTCGACGAACTGCGAGGAACGAGCGGGAGGAGATGGCGCCGTGAACACCAGCGTCGGTCGACGAACTGCGA
>NZ_JBHZRO010000011.1:54383-147565 GCF_043641765.1 Brachybacterium vulturis
AGAGGAGATGGCGCCGTGAACACCAGCGTCGGTCGACGAACTGCGAGGAACGAGCGGGAGGAGATGGCGCCGTGAACACCAGCGTCGGTCGACGAACTGCGAGGAACGAGCGAGAGGAGATGGCGCCGTGAACACCAGCGTCGGTCGACGAACTGCGAGGAACGAGCGGGAGGAGATGGCGCCGTGAACTCAGTGGATCTGGGCATCCCGACCGTGCGCCCGCAGCACGCGTCCCCGAGCTCGCTGCTGCGCGGCGATCGCGGCTTCCCCGAGGCGGCCCGAGCGGAGCTCGGCGACCGGACGCAGCGCGAGCACCTCCGCTCAGCCACTTCGAGGATCCAGTCCAGGCGTGCCTCGGCGGTCCGGGAGGTGCGTGACTGGCAGAAGCTGCGCACTGCCGGCAGTGCCCTGAAGTGGCACGTCACCGACCACCTCCCGGACCTGCTGGAGCAGCTCGAGGCGTCCGTGACCGCTGCCGGCGGGGTGGTGCACTGGGCGCGCGATGCCGAGGAGGCCGGCGAGATCGTCACCCGCCTGGCACTCGAGCGCGGTGCCCAGGAGGTCCTGAAGGTCAAGTCGATGGCGACCCAGGAGATCGGGCTCAACGAGGTGCTCGCCCGCGCCGGGATCCGGGCGATCGAGTCCGACCTCGCCGAGCTCGTCGTGCAGCTGGCCGCGGACACCCCGTCCCCTCACCTGGCCTCCGCGATCCACCGCGGTCGGGCCGAGATCCGGGAGGTCTTCCTGGCGGCCATGCCGGACCTCGAGGAGTCGATCACCGACGAACCGGCCGCGCTCGCCGAGGCGGCCCGTCGTTTCCTGCGCGGGAAGTTCCTGGACCTGCCCGGCTCGGTGGCGATCTCCGGGGCGAACTTCGCCGTCGCCGACTCCGGCACCCTGGTGGTGGTCGAGTCCGAGGGCAACGGCCGCATGTGCCTGACGCTGCCGAGGACCCTCATCTCCGTGGTCGGCATCGAGAAGATCGTGCCGAGCTTCCAGGATCTCGAGGTGTTCCTGCAGCTGCTGCCCCGCTCCTCCTCCGGGGAGCGGATGACTGCGTACACGACCCTGTTCACCGGTGTCCACGAGGGGGACGGGCCCGAGGAGTTTCATCTCGTGCTGCTGGACAACGGTCGCTCCGCAGTGCTCGAGGACCCGGAGGGACGCAGCGCCCTGCACTGCATCCAGTGCTCTGCCTGCCTGAACGTCTGCCCCGTCTACAACCGCACCGGTGGGCACGCCTACGGCTCCACGTATCCCGGTCCGATCGGTGCGATCCTCTCGCCGCAGATGACCGGCATGCACGGCAGCGATGACCCGAACTCGACGCTGCCCTACGCCTCGAGCCTGTGCGGTGCCTGCTACGACGTGTGCCCCGTGAAGATCAACATCCCCGAGGTCCTGGTGCATCTGCGGGCGGAGGACGTCGACCGGCGCCGGGAGACCCGCGGCGACTTCCACAGCACCTGGGACGTGGCGCTCCAGGGTGCGAGCACGCTGATGTCCTCGCCTCGTGCGTACGACCTCGCGGTGCGCTCGGCCGGTCCGCTCAGCTCGGTGCTGCCCGGGACGAACATCGGCAAGCTGCCGGGGGTGCTGCCGCTGCTGCCGGGCTGGACCGACCACCGTGATCTGCCCAAGCCCGGGGCCTCCTTCCGCTCCTGGTGGGACCAGCACGAGAAGGATCGGGCCGCAGCGGGGTCGGCGACCGATGTCGGCACGCCCGAGGACGCGCCGACAGAGTGGCCGGACACCGGGGACGAGGAGAGCTCATGAGCGGATGGACGGACTCCCGCCCCGCCCGCACCCCGGGGATGAGCGCCAAGGAGGAGATCCTCGCCCGGGTGCGGGCCGCACTGGCGGTCCCGCGCCGCGATGAGATCACCGAGGCCGCGGATGTGCCGCGCACCTACCAGCGGGCCGATGACAAGCAGGAGCTCCGTACCGCTCCGAAGAAGGCACGCAATGTGCTGGTCCAGCGGCTCGAGGACAGCTCCGCGACCGTCCGTCGTGCCACCGTGGACACCGCGCCGGCAGTGATCGCCGCCGCGCTGGGCGGGGCGCGCAGCGTGGTGGTCCCCTCCGGTCTGCCCGCCGCCTGGCACGAGCAGGTGGATGCCTCGCTGGTGGTCGACGACGGCACCACCGCGCCGCACCAGCTCGAGGCGATCGATGCGGTGCTCACCGGCTGCCATACGGCGATCGCCCTGACCGGCACCATCGTGCTGCGCAATGATGCCCGGGGAGGTCGCCGGGCGATCAGCCTGCTGCCCGACCACCACGTGGTCGTCGTCGAGCCCGAGCAGGTGGTGGTCGGGGTGCCCAGGGCGATCGAGCGCATGGCGGAGGCCCCCGCAGCGGCCTGGACCATGATCTCCGGTCCCAGCGCGACCAGTGGCATCGACCTCGAACGGGTCGAGGGCGTGCACGGTCCCCGACGCCTCGAGGTGATCCTGATCGAGCCGGAGCCGGAGCCGGAACCTGACCCCGCCACCTCCGCGGTACCGGGGACGACGCCCCGCGCCGCCGCTGCCGACCCCCAGGAGAAGAGCCCATGAACGACGCCGCACCGACTGCTGGCCGCGACCTGCCCGACCGGGGCACCGCCCGGGACCGGGGCGAGCTGTTCGCCCTCGAGGCCGGGACCTACCGCGCCGAGATCTCCGCGGTGGGAGCGACCCTCGAATCCCTCACCGTCGGCGGTCGCGACCTGCTGGTGCGCAACCCCGAGACCGGCCCGATGCAGTTCCACCGCGGGGCGATCGTCGCGCCGTGGCCCAATCGGATCGGCGACGGCACGTACACCTGGGACGGCCAGGAGCTCCGCACCGCGCTCACCGAGCCCGAGCGCGGCAACGCGCTCCACGGCCTGATCTCCTTCCAGGCCTTCACCCCGACGACGCTCTCGGAGGACGAGCTGGTGCTGCGCACCGAGCTCTTCCCCTCCACCGGGTACCCCTTCCACCTGCTGCTGACGGTGCATTATGCGCTGGATCCGCAAGAGGGTCTGCTCACCACGGTGACCTCCCGCAACCTCGGTGCCCGGGACGCCCCCTACGGGGCGTGCCCGCACCCGTATCTGGTCGCCGGGACGGAACCGCTGAATACCTGGTCGCTGCAGGTCACCGCTGGGACCGTGCTCACCGTCAGCGAGGATCGGCTGCTGCCCACCGGCACCGCCCCGGTCACCCCCGGCAGCGACGTCGACTTCCGCACGGCGAAGGTCCTCGGCCCGCTGTTCCTCGACCACGCCTTCACCGATCTCGGCCGGGACGCCCGGGGCCGGGTGGTGGTGACCGTCTCCGCCCCCGGCGGCACGGGGGTCGAGCTGGCCGCGGGACCGGAGTGCCCGTGGCTGCAGATCCACACCGGTGACCGTCCGGAGCCGGAGAACGACCGGCTCGGCCTCGCCGTGGAGCCGATGACCTGCCCGCCCGATGCCTTCCGCAGCGGCACCGATGTGGTGCGTCTGGCCCCGGGCGCCGAGCATGCCGCGTCCTGGACCCTGCGAGGCTGGTGACCGGCGGGCCGGGCCCGGACTGCGCACAGGCCCGTCACCGATCGGTGACGGGCCTGTGCCGTGCGCGGTGCGCACCCCTGTCGGGGAGCGCTCGCGATCACTCCGCGTGGGCCTCCTCATACGCCTTGCGGATGGTGCCGGAGATGCGCCCGCGGTCCGGGACCTCGTAGCCGGCCTCACGGGCCCACTCACGGATCCGTGCGGAATCGTTGGCGCTGGTGCGTGCGGGGGCGGTCCCGCGAGAGCGCCGACCGCCCACCCGGCGCGCCTTCTCCACCCAGCTGCCCAGCTCCTCACGGAGCTTCGAGGCATTCGCCTCTGACAGGTCGATCTCGTAGGCGACTCCGTCCAGGGCGAAATTCACCGTCTCGTCGGCCTTGTCCCCGGTCAGATCGTCGATGAGCTCCACGTAGGTCTTCCGTGCCATAGGGGTTCTCCCTTGCTGGTCTGATGGCTTTCGTCGTGCGAACTCCGGTGAGTTCGCCATCCGTACCCAGTATCAACCGAAAGGGACCGGATTTCAATCCGGTTTCGGTATCGTTTCAGGAGGAGTGATTCTGTTCATCATTGTCGTGCAGTGCACGGTATTCCTGCTCCGCCTCGCGTTCGACCTCGCGTTCATGTCTGTCCGCGCGCATCACCGCACGCATCACGAACCAGAAAAGAAGTCCCACGCCGAGGGAAGGGAGCAGCGCCCCGGCTTCGAACCAGAACCCGGAATCCATCTCACACCTCCGGCTTCACGAGCGGGAAGAGAATGGTCTCGCGGATTCCCAGGCCCGTCAGCGCCATGAGCAGTCGGTCCACGCCCATGCCCATGCCGCCCGTCGGCGGCAGGGCGTACTCCATCGCCTCGAGGAAGTCCTCGTCCAGGCGCATCGCCTCGTCATCGCCCTGGGCGGCGAGCTGTGCCTGCTGCGCGAACCGTTCACGCTGGATCACCGGGTCGACCAGCTCGGAGTATCCGGTGCCGAGCTCGAACCCGCGCACGTAGAGGTCCCATTTCTCGACCACCCCGGGCTGCGAGCGGTGCGCCCGCACCAGCGGGCTCGTCTCGACCGGGAAGTCACGCACGAAGGTCGGTGCGTAGAGATGATCGCCGACGCGATTCTCGAACAGCTCCTCGACGAGCTTTCCGTGGCCGAACTTCGGGTGATCGAGATCGAGATCGAGGCTGCGGGCGATCTCGCGAAGCCGCTGCGGGGAGGTTCCCGGGGTGATCTCCTCGCCGAGAGATTCCGAGAGGGATCCGTAAACGGTGATCTGCGCCCACTCCCCCGAGAAGTCGTACTCCGACCCGTCGGCGAGGGTGACGGTCTGGGATCCGGTGGCATGCTCGGCCGCTTCCTGCACGAGCCGCCGGGTGAGATCACCGATCGTGTCGTAGTCCCCGTACGCCTGATATGCCTCGAGCATCGCGAACTCGGGGGAATGCGTGGAATCTGCGCCCTCGTTGCGGAAATTGCGGTTGATCTCGAAGACCCTCTCCAAACCGCCCACGGCCGCCCGCTTGAGGAACAGCTCCGGGGCGATCCGCAGATAGAGATCCAGGTCGAAGGCGTTCATGTGGGTGACGAACGGCCGGGCCGCGGCACCGGAGGGGATCACCTGCAGCATCGGCGTCTCGACCTCGACGAAGTCGCGATCGTGGAACGAGCTGCGCAGCGCATGCATGACCTGGGCCCGCTGGCGCACGGTGTCCCGCGCCTCCTGGCGCACGATGAGATCGACGTAGCGGTGCCGGACCTGTGACTCCTCCGAGAGACCGGCGTGGAGGACCGGGAGCGGGCGCACGGCCTTGGCCGCCATCTGCCAGGTTTCGGCGAAGACGCTCAGCTCGCCGCGGCGCGAGGCGCCCACCCGGCCGTGGAAGAAGACATGGTCGCCGAGGTCGACGTCGGCCTTGAGATCGGCGAGCCGCTGCTCGCCGATGACCGCCTGCGAGGCCATGATCTGCAGGCGCTCCCCGGCTCCGTCCTGGAGCGTGATGAAGGCGAGCTTGCCGGTGTTGCGCTGGAAGACGACCCGGCCGGCGACGCCGACGACGTCCTCGGTCTCCTCACCGGACTCGAGATGGCCGTACGACGCGCGCACCTCGGCGATGGTGGTGGTCACCGGCACCGAGACGGGGTATGCCTCCTCGCCGCGCGCCAGCAGCCGCTCCCGCTTGGACTTGCGGACCGCGACCTGGTCGGAGGTGTCCGTCGTGTCGAGGGCAGGGGGGTTCTCGCTCATGGGCCGATTGTCTCATCACTGGCGCAGGGAACGCCTCTCGGATCAGGGTGCTGTCACCACCGCCACAGCCGCATCCAGCAGGCGGGTGCCCTCGACGGTCCCGGCGAGCACCACCAGCACCTCCCCGCGGTGCTCGGGGCCGATCGGCTCGAGGGTGACCGGATCCAGGGCATGGGCGTAGTCCCAGTCGATCTCGGCGCTCTCGAGGGCGTCGCGCAGCACGGTCCGGAGCGCGCCCGCCGAGGGCGCGGCGGCACGCGCAGCGGCGATCGTGCGGGACAGCGCCAGCGCCTGCTCCCGGCCCGCCTCGCCGAGATAGGCGTTGCGGCTGGAACGGGCCAGGCCCGACGGCTCGCGCTGGATCTCGACGGGTTCGATCCGCACCGGCAGGTCGAGGTCGCCGACCAGGCGCTGGATGATCGCCAGCTGCTGGGCGTCCTTGCGTCCGAAGACGCTGAGGTGCGGGGCCGTCAGCTGCAGCAGCTTGGCCACCACGGTCACCACGCCGTCGAAGTGGCCGGGCCGGGCCGCCCCTTCGAGGATCCTGCCCGCGGGACCGGCGGTGACCGAGACCATCGGCGGCAGCACCGGGTACATCTCCTGGACCGACGGTGCGAAGACCACGTCGACCAGCCCGTCGACCAGGGCCAGATCCTGCTCGAGGGTGCGCGGGTAGGCCTCGTAGTCCTCGCCGGGACCGAACTGGAGGGGGTTGACGAAGTCGGTGAGGATCACGTGGTCGGCGAGCTCCCGGGCCCGCTGCACCAGCGCCAGGTGGCCGGCGTGCAGCGCTCCCATGGTGAGCACCGCGGCGACGGTGCCGTCCATCGCCGACCGATGCTCTCGCAGCTCGTCCTTGGTGGTGATGAGCCTCGTCGATGCGGGTTCGGCGGTCTCCTGCGGCGGGTCCTGGGTCATGCCTCGTCCTCCCTGGGCGGCTGGGCCTCCAGCAGCACCCGGATCCTCTGCCGGGTGTCCTCCGGGAGTCTGGCACGGGACAGCGCCGCCAGCGCCAGCGCCCGGTAGGTGTCGGAGACGTCGCCCGGCTCCCCCGGCGTCCCGGTGGCGTCGAGGTCCGCCAGCGCGTCGAGGTGCGCGCCGACGGTGCCGGCGTCCCCGCGCACGACGGGCCCGGTCAGCGCCGTCGCACCGTGGCGCAGCGACTCGTCCAGCGCCGCCTCCAGCAGCGGGCGCAGATAGGCTCCGGGGTCCTCGATCCCCAGCCGGGACAGCGCCTCCCGGGCCTGGTCCACGAGCACGACGAGATGATTGGCGGCGTGGGCGAGGCCGGCGTGGTAGAGCGGTCGATCACCTTCGGCGATCACCACGGACTCGCCACCGAGCTCGACCGCGAGGGCGGCGGCGATGGGCAGCAGAGCGGGCGGGGCGGTGATCCCCATCGGGCAGCCGATCAGGCGAGCGAGGTCGGACCGGGTGCCGGTGAAGGTCATCGCAGGGTGCAGGGCGAGGGTCGCGCTGCCGGCCCGGGCCAGCGGCGCGAGCACCGCGGTGCCGTAGCGCCCGGAGGTGTGCACGACCAGCTGCCCGCCGGGGACCATGCCGGTCGCCGCGATGCCGGCGGCCAGCGGCGCCAGCTGGTCGTCGGGCACCGCCAGCAGCAGCATCTCGCTGCGTTCGACGAGGGCGGGGACGTCGAGCAGCGGCACGCCCGGGAGCAGTGCGGCGGCGCGGTCCCGGGAGGAGTCGGAGACGGCGTAGGCGCCGGTGATCGCATGGCCCTCGGCGCGCAGCGCGGCGCCGAGCACGGCCCCCACCCGGCCCGCTCCGATCACCCCGATGCCCAGGCGCGGCGGGGTCACTGCGGTCCCCCGGCCGGTCCCGCCGGGGCGCCGCCGACCGCGAGCGCGGGCTGCGGCCAGTGCTCCCGGTCGCGATAGCGGCGCAGGGTGGCGGCGTCGCGGGCGAGCACGGCGTGGAGGGCGAGGACGTCACGGCGGGGAAGGTCCGACAGCACCATGGTCTCGCCGGCGACGCCGGCCTGCAGGTCCAGGACCCCCAGCTTCCGGGCGAAGGGGCCGTCCTGGACGGTGAGCCCCTGGAGCCGTTCCCGGGGGATGATCTCCAGGCGCCGGGTGAGGACCCCGCTGCGCTGGACGAGCGCTCCCGGCAGGAGCACCGCCACGCGGGTCCGCCGGGAGATCCAGAAGCCGCGGACCGGCGTGCGCAGCCCGTCGATCTCCCGGGCCGGGGCGGAGAGCAGCTGCTCGATGGTCCCGGGATCGTCCGGGGTGCCCAGCGGCGCGGCCAGGTGGCCGAGCGTCGCCCGCAGCTCCTCGCGGGTGCCGACCGGCAGCACGTGCGCGGCCCCGTTCTCCTCACTGTCCTCGATACCGGCGACGGTGACGCTCACCCCGGTCCAGTCGGGGCTGCGCCACAGCAGCGGGCGGCGCAGCTCGAAGCGCTGGATGCGCCCCGCGGCGATGTTGTCGGTGCGGGTGGTGGCCAGCCCGCGCCGCATCCGCAGACCGCGCTCGGTGATGCGGGAGACGAAGCCCCATCCGGATTCGATGCGGCCGAAGACGTACTTCGGGATCGCGATCGCGGTGGGCAGCAGGGCCACGAGGATCGCGAAGGACACGCCGTCCTGCCGGATCGTCAGACCGATCGCCGCCAGCACGCCGACGACGCCCCCGACGATGCTGAGGAGGAAACCCGGGTCGCGCAGCAGGGAATGGACCAGGCGCCGGGTCGGGATCCGCGCGATCAGCTCTCCGTCGGTGACGTCATCGTGGAGGAATCTCTCCAGCGGGTGTCCGGCCGGCCGCTGCGCACTCACCTGCGGATCGGCTGCTCCCGGCCCCTCCGACGGAGCTCTCCGATCCCCCTCCGGCGAGGTGGCCTCCGAGCCGGCCGCCGGGTCGTGCTCCGTCTCACGGGCCGGGGCGGACGGGGCATCGAGCGCGGCGACGTCGAGGATGCCGCGGCGCAGCTGCTCGGCGTCCCCGGAGCGGACGTACTCGATGTCGAGATAGGAGTCGCCGCCGCCGGCGACCTCGACCCGCACCTTCGCCAGGCCCAGCAGGCGGGCCAGCAGCGGCCGCTCGACCGAGACCGACTCGATGCGGGCACGCGGGGCGTACTCCCGTGACCGGCTGATCATGCCGCGGTACAGGGAGACCCCCGCCTCGTCGACCGCGTAGGTGGTGAACCACCAGCTGAGCGCCGACAGGACGATGGCGATCACGACGACCACCACCAGCATGCCCGTCCCGATCAGGGCGCGGGTCACGGTGAAGTCCTCGACCAGACGGGCGATGTTCTGTGCGGTGAGCACGGCGATGACGCCGACCACGATCTTCCATCCGGTCACCAACGGGGTGATCGGGTGGGTGCGGCGGCGCACGGCCGTGGCTCCGGGCTCGGCGGGGGCAACCGGCGCGGATGGGGACTCCGGCTCGGCGCCGCCGTGGTCGGGGGTGCTCACAGCGCCGCCATGGTCTCGATGCCACGAGCGGTCAGCAGCGCGCGCAGTCGTTCCGCCTCCGCCTTCGGCAGTCCCGGCAGGACGACGGTCGAGGCGCCGTTGGCCGTGCTCACCGTCAGCTTCGCGAGCCCGTACCGGCGATCCACCGGGCCCTCGTCGATCTTCACCGACTGCACCCGGCCGTACGGGATGGTCTGGATGGAGCGGAACATGATGCCGCTGGCGATGGTCAGGTCCTCCTCGGCGTCGAGGTAGCCGATGGCCCGCACCCGGCGCGGCGTGAGCAGCAGGTGCTGGAGCAGGATCAACAGCGGCAGCAGGCCCAGCGCGGCGAGCCACCACATCCCGGTCAGCGCGGCTGCCGTGATCGCGCCGGCGATCATCAGCGCCCAGATCACGTCGCCGACGATGCCCGCCACATAGCGGGCAGGGATCAGCGAGGTCGAGACCGGCCGCAGGGCGCCCGCGCCGAGCAGCTCCGCGGGATCGTCGGACAGCGCCGGAGACGGCTCCGCGGCGTCGGGGACGGCCGGCGGCGCAGAGGCCCGCGGAGTGTCCGGCACAGGGTCCGACGCCATGGCCGGGACGGTCGGCGCGGCGGGATCAGGGGTGGAGCTCATGGGCACCATCGTGTCATCTCCGGGCCCGCCCGCACCCCTCGCGGGGTCGGCACCGGATCCACCGAAGGTCGACGATCGGCGGCCGTCTGCCGGCTCAGCTGCCGGCCCCCGCGCCCTCGGGTGTCCCTTCCCCGTCATCGGGCGGCAGCTGGCCCCAGCGCTCGACGACCACGCCCAGCACCCCCAGCACGATCCCGGCGAGAGCGGCCGCAGCGGTGGGCAGGATTCCCCGCCACGGGTCCCCGGTGCCCGTCAGGAGCAGGAACAGTGCCTGCCCGACGAAGATCCCGCCGACCACGGCCCCGGTGTACGCGCAGGCCCGGGCGAGCAGCACGGTGCGATAGGCGGTGGGCAGGTCGATCTGGTGGCGGCGCGGGACGAAGCTCGGATGCTCTCTGCGCTCGGCGCTCTCGAGCATGTAGCGCCGCAGCGGCAGGCCGAACAGCAGCAGCACGGCGCTCAGCACCAGCAGCACCACCGTGGTGAGCCAGCCGGCGATCGGCAGGGAGTGGCCGCGGGCGGCCAGCGCCTCCAGCATCTGCGCCCCGAAACCCGCACCGACCACGAGGATCAGCACCAGGACCGGCACATTCAGGGGTCTCACACGATCCCGTACCCCTCGACCTCGGGGCCGGGACGCAGCCCCTCGCGATCCTCGGCGGCCGTCAGCAGCGCGCTGATCGGTCCGTGCCCCGGCAGCTCGGCGTCGGGACGCGCGGCGTGCCAGGGGGCCAGCACGAAGGCGCGCCGGTGGGCGCGCGGATGCGGCACAGTGAGGGTCTCGTCCTCGCTGGTCCAGTCGCCGTAGGTGATCACGTCCACGTCGAGGGTGCGCGGCCCCCAGCGCACCAGCCGTTCGCGCCGGGCGGCATGCTCCGCGCGCTGCGCCGCTTCGAGCAGCCCGAACGGGCCCAGGCTCGTGCGCACCCCGATCACGGAGTTCAGGAACGCGCCCTGCTCCGCCGGGCCGCCGACGGGAGCGGTCTCCAGCACCGGAGCGGTCCACTCCACCTCGATGCCGTCCGTGCCGGCCAGCAGCTCGAGTGCCCCGTGGAGGTGCCGGGCGCGATCACCGAGGTTCGTGCCGAGCGCGAGCACCGCAGCGACCGGCGCGGCGTCCCGCTGGATGCTCACCGTGACGTCCCCCACGGGCAGCCCGACCGGGGCGGCCGGCTTATGGATCCGGACCCCGACCCGACGCACCAGCGGGTGGCCGGTGTCATGGAGGATCCGCTGGGCGATCCGCTCCGCGAGGGTCTCCACCAGCGCATGAGGGCCGGCGGTGAGCTCCTCATGGACGGCGTGCGCCACCTCGGCGTAGTTCACGGTGCGCGTGAGCGCATCGGTGCGGGCCGCCGCTGCGGTGGACAGGTGCAGGGTGATATCGGCGAGGAACTGCTGACCGAGCTGCGTCTCCGCCTCCAGCACCCCGTGATGGCCCCAGGCGCGGATCCCGGTCACCTCGATGCGATCCAGACGCTCCGGGCCGGCGACCGGCCCTCCCCTCTCCGCGCTCATCGGCGGACGCTCCGGCGCAGTCGGTCGCCGACCCGCACCGCGGCGATGGAGAGGGCGACCTCATGCACCCGCACCGCCCACGCGCCGTGCTCGGCGCTGTAGGCGCTGATCGCCGCGGTCGCCAGATCACGGTCCACACCGAGCGCCCCCACGAAGCGCTTGCGGGAGGCGCCGATGAGGATCGGCAGGTCATGGGAGGCGATCGCGTCCCAGTCTGCCAGCACCTCCCAGTTCTGCTCCCCCGTCTTGGAGAACCCCAGGCCAGGGTCCACGACGAGGAAGCGGTCCTCGACCCCCGCCCCGCGCAGCGCCGCGAGGCGCTCGGCGAGCTCGGCCGCGCTGTCGCGCGCCACGTCCTCGTAGCAGGCCAGCTCGTTCATCACGTCGCTGTGGCCGCGCCAGTGCATCGCGATGAACACCGGCGGGGTGCCCAGGCGGGTGCGGAGCCGTGCCGCCTCGCCGCCCATGTCCACGTCCGCACGCCCGGCGGAGACGTCGTTGACGATCAGGGCGCCCGCCTCGACGCTCGCCGCGGCGACAGCGGCGCGCATGGTGTCCACGCTGACCACGACATCCTCGGCGGCCAGCGCCGAGACGACCGGCAGCACCCGTCGCAGCTCCTCGTCCTCGTCGACGCGCGGGGCACCGGGCCGGGTCGATTCCCCACCGACGTCGACGATCGCGGCCCCCTGGGCCACCAGGCGCCGGCCATGCGCGATCGCGGCGGGCGGGGCGTCGTGCGCACCGCCGTCGGAGAAGGAGTCCGGGGTGACGTTCAGGACGCCCATCACCAAGGTGCCCTCACCGTCCCCGCGGTCCGGGAGCCCGGCGGGGCGGCGGAGCGGACTGCTCGGTGTGCTCATGGCCCGTGCGCTCATGACCCGTGGATGAGCGCCATGGCCTCGCCGCGGGTGCTGGGGTTCTCCCGCAGCATGCCCCGCACCGCGCTGGTCACCGTGCGGGCCCCGGCCGCACGCACGCCTCGCATCGACATGCACATGTGCTCGGCCTCGATCACGACGATCGCCCCGCTCGCGCCGAGCTCGTCCATCAGCGCGTCGGCGATCTGGAAGGTCAGTCGCTCCTGCACCTGGGGTCGTTGGGCGTAGACGTTCACCAGCCGCGCGAGCTTGCTCAGTCCGGTGACCGCTCCCCCACCGGGGATGTAGCCGATGTGAGCGGCACCGTGGAAGGGCAGCAGATGGTGCTCGCACATCGAGTAGAACGCGATCTCGCGCACCAGCACGAGCTCCTGGTGATCGATGTCGAAGGTCGTCGACAGCGGGACGCTCGCATCCTGCTCCAGGCCCTGGAAGACCTCGGTGTACATCCGGGCCACCCGTGCCGGCGTCTCCTGCAGCCCGTCCCGGTCCGGATCCTCCCCGATCGCGGAGAGGATCTCCCGGACGGCGGCCTCGATGCGGGGCTGGTCCACGGCCATCTCAGCGCTCCGTCCCCTCGCCGGTGCCGTAGCCGTACCCGCCGCCGTAGCCGCCACCGCCCTGCCCCGGCTCGCCGCTGTGCGGGGCGCCGGGGATCTGCGGGCCGTCGCCGCCCGGGTGGGGCAGCTCCGGCGGGTTCGGCTGCACCGGTTCGCCCGCGTCATGGGACTCGGTTCCGGTCGCGGTGGTGGTGCTGCCGGCCGAGGGTGCGGCCAGGGCGGGACGCTCGGAGCTCGAGACCCAGACGTCGCGCGGCGGCTGCTTCTTCACGTCGCGGAAGATCTCGGCGAGCTCGTGCTCGTTCAGGGTCTCCCGCTCCAACAGCTCCTCGACCAGGCGGTCCAGCACGTGACGGTTGTCCACGATGACCGACCAGGCCTCGTCCAGGGCGGTGTCCAGCAGCTCGCGGACCTCCTGGTCGACCAGGCTCGCGGTCTCGGCGCTGAAGCGGGGGGCCTGCCCCTGCTGCATGCCGACGAAGACCTCGTCCTGCTCGCCCGAGAGAGCCACCTGGCCGACGGTCCCGCTCATGCCCAGCTGCATCACCATGGCGCGCGCGATCTTGGTCGCGTTCTGCAGGTCCGAGCTGGGCCCGGTGGTGACGTCGTGGAAGATGCTCTCCTCCACCGCGTAGCCGCCCATCGCGTAGGCGAGCCGGTCCAGCAGCTCGTTGCGGGACTGATAGTTGCGGTCCTGGGTGGGCACCACCATGGTGTAGCCGCCGGCCCGGCCGCGCGGCAGGATCGTCACCTTGGTGACCGGGGCGGAGTTGTTCATCGCCGCCGCGACCAGGGCGTGCCCACCCTCGTGGTACGCGGTCATCTGGCGCTCGCGCTCGGTCATCACCTTCGAGTACCGCTGCGGGCCCATGGAGACGCGGTCGATGGCCTCGTCCAGGGCCCGGTTGTCGATGATCTGATTGCCGGAGCGCGCGGTGAGCAGGGCCGCCTCGTTCAGCACATTGGCGAGGTCGGCGCCGGACATGCCGATGGTGCGCTTGGCGACATGCTCGAGATCGACATCGTGCGCCAGCGGCTTGCCCTTGGAGTGCACGCCGAGGATGTGCAGGCGGCCCTTCATGTCCGGTGCCTCGACACCGATCTGACGGTCGAAGCGACCGGGGCGCAGCAGTGCCGGGTCCAGGATGTCCACACGGTTGGTGGCGGCGATGAGGATGACGTTCTGGTTCTCGTCGAACCCGTCCATCTCCACCAGCATCTGGTTCAGCGTCTGCTCGCGCTCATCGTGCCCGCCACCCATGCCGGCGCCGCGATGGCGCCCGACGGCGTCGATCTCGTCGATGAAGATGATCGCCGGCGCGTTCTCCTTGGCAGTGTTGAACAGGTCGCGCACACGGCTGGCGCCGACGCCCACGAACATCTCCACGAAGTCGGAGCCGGAGATCGAGTAGAAGGGCACGTTCGCCTCGCCGGCCACGGCCTTGGCGAGCAGGGTCTTGCCGGTGCCGGGCGGGCCGTAGAGCAGCACGCCCTTGGGGATCTTCGCGCCGACGGCCTGGTACCGGCCCGGGTCGACCAGGAACTGCTTGATCTCGTCGAGCTCCTCGACGGCCTCCTCGGCACCGGCGACATCCGCGAAGGTGACCTTCGGGGCCTCCTTGTTGAACAGCTTCGCCTTGGACTTGCCGAACTGCATCGCCTTGCCGCCGCCCTGGGCGTTCATGATCAGGAACCAGAACAGGCCGATGAACAGCAGCAGCGGCAGGAAGGTGAGCAGGAGCGAGGACCACCAGGAGCTGCTGGCGATCTCGTCGGTGAAGCCCTGCTCGGGCTCCGCCTCCTCGACGGCCTGCACGATCGCCTCACCGCGGGCATCGACGTAGGAGAAGCGCACCTGGGTGCCCTTGTTCTCCTCGCCGTCGACGAAGTCCTCGGACAGGACCAGGTCGACCCGCTGCTGGTTGCCGTCGATGATCTTGGCCTGCTCGACAGTGCCGCCCTGCAGCAGCTCGAGGCCTTGCTGGGTGTCGATCTGCTGGTAGCCGTCCCGCCCGAGCAGGGAGAACATGGCCATGCCCAGGAGCAGGGCGATGATGATCCAGAGGGCGAGCCCGGTGAACGGACGGCGCTTCCTGCTGCCCGCGCGCTTGGGGTTCTTGGCGGAATCTGCCACGGGATCAGTCCTCGTAGATCGAGCGCGAGAGCACGCCCACGTAGGGGAGGTTGCGGTAGTTCTCGGCAAAGTCGAGGCCGTAGCCGATCACGAACTCGTTCGGGATGTCGAAGCCGATGTACTTCACGTCGATGTCGACCCGAGCGGCATCGGGCTTGCGCAGCAGGGCCGCGATCTCGACGCTCCGGGGGCCGCGGGAGCGCAGGTTGGACAGCAGCCACTTCAGGGTCAGGCCGGAATCGATGATGTCCTCGACGATGAGCACGTTGCGGCCGGTGATGTCCCCGGAGAGGTCCTTGAGGATGCGCACGACGCCCGAGGACTTCGTTCCCGAGCCGTAGGAGGAGACCGCCATCCAGTCCATCTCGACCTTGAGGTCGATCTGACGCGCGAGATCCGCCATCACCATCACCGCCCCCTTGAGGACGCCGACCAGGATCGGCGGTTCGTCCGCGTAGTCCTCGGCGATCTGCTCTCCGAGCTCGGCGAGCCGTTCGCGGATCTGCTGCGCGTCCAGCAGCACGCGGTCGACATCGGGGTGGGGGTGCGTCTGGGGCACGCGGATCTCCTCCATGGAACGTGGTGGGGTGCGCGAGCCGCGGGTCACGAATCGATGCGGCGCCACACCAACAGGCCGTCGCGGCGAGCGACCTCGATCCTACCCGGAACGGGCACGGCTGCCTGACCGTGCCATGAGACCACCAGGGCGTCGATCGCCAGCACCTGGCGTCGGAGCAGGGACTTCGCGGACCCCGCGTCGGAGCCCCGGGGTTTTGCGCGGTCAGCGGAACGTGAGGCGTCGCGCAGGATCCGGGTGCGCAGCGGGCCGGGTGCGGCCGCCAGCGCATGGACGTCCAGCAGCAGCAGGTCCCGCTCCTCGCGGAGCTCGCCGCCGTCGCGACGCAGCGCGTCCCCCAGCGCGGCCGCCTCGGCGTCCAGGTGGTCGACGTCAGGCCCCACCAGATCGGCGGTGCGGGCGAGGTTCTCGTCGAGGTGCTCCCCGAGGATCTCCCGCAGCAGCGGCAGGGCGCGATGGCGCACCCGGGAGCGCAGCAGCGTCTGGTCGGCGTTCATCGGGTCCTCCCACCAGTGCAGGTCGTGCAGGCGGCAGATCTCCTCGGTGTCGGCCCGGCGCAGGGCGGTGCTCTCGTCCCGCCCGCTGCCCAGGAACGGTCGCAGCAGGGCGCCGCGGGCGCGGGGGATCCCGGCCAGGGAACGCGGCCCGCCGCCGCGCGCCAGCCCCATCAGCACCTGCTCGGCCTGGTCGTCGAGGGTGTGGGCCATCAGCAGTGCGAGCGCTCCGCGCTCCTCACGCAGCGTCTCGAGCGCCTCGTGCCGCCTCGTGCGAGCGGCGTTCTCGAGCCCGCCGGACGCCTCGGCGTCGACCGTGACGGGCAGGATCCGCGCCTCGGCGCCGAGCTGCTGCGCCTGGATCAACGCCCGCTCCGAGACCTGCGCGGACCCCTCCTGCAGGCCGTGGTCGACGATCGCCGCCTCGGTCTCCAGGCCCATCCGTGAGGCCACCCAGACGGTGGTGGCCAGCAGTGCGAGCGAGTCCGCTCCCCCGCTGAGACCGACCAGCACCCGCGGCGCCGTCCGGCCGACGGCGGTGTCGTCGGCGAGCAGCGCGAGCCGGGTGGTCAGCGCGGCGCGGACGGCGGTGCGGGCGCGGGCGACGACGGGAGGAGGTCCGGGCATCAGTCCACCTGCACCATCTCGGCGGCGACCTGGTCGACCGCCGCGCGGGCGGCGACCGCGTCGACGCCGTCGAAGCCATGCACCGCGATCGAGTAGCCGACGGTCCGACCGTCGGGCAGCACCGTCACGCCCGCCAGGGTCGCCGCACCTCCGAGATAGCCGGTCTTGCCGCGCACGAGACCGCTCGCATCCTCGGTCCCCTCCGCCTCGAAACGATCGGCCAGGGTGCCGGACAGACCCGCGATGGGCACGTCGAAGAGGATCTGCTCGAGAGCGGGCACCTCGCCGGAGGCCACCTCGGCCAGGACCGCCGAGAGCAGCGCGGGCGGCACCCGGTTCTGCCGGGAGAGCCCCGAGCCGTCATGGATCTCGAGCGAGGCGACCGCCTCCGGCGCGACCCCGATCTCCGCGGCGAGCTCCCGGATCTCCGCCTCGACCGCGGCGGCGGCCGCGGCCGGGGTGGTCTCCGCGCCGTGGGAGCGTGCCACCAGATGCGCGAGCAGCTCGGCGGTGGTGTTGTCGGAGATCAGCAGGGTGTGGCGCACCAGCTCGGCGAGCGGCTCGGAGTGGACCTCGACCATCGGCGCCTCCTGGGGCGCCCGGGCACCGGTGATCTCACCGGTGACCGCGAGCCCGGCCTCGCGCAGCAGCTCGGCGAAGCGCTCGGCGGCGTCCCGGGCCGGGGAGGCCGACTTGGGGCCGTACTGCTCTCCGTCGAGCCACCCCTCGCCCAGCGCGAGGGAGGCGGTGGGGGTCACCCAGCCGCCGGCCTGGCCGTTGTTCCCCCAGGCCGGGTTGGGGCCGCCGTCGAGATAGCTGTCGTCCAGGGCCACGGAGACCTCGCTGGTGCCCTGCTCCGCCGCCAGCGCCGCCGCCTGGGTCGCGAGCTCGCGCAGATCGTCCTCACTGAGAGTCATGTCACCGCCGCCGACAAGGGTGACCACGCCGTCCTGGACGGCGGCCCGGGTGTCCAGGACCTCCTCGCCGCTGTACTCGCGCAGCACTGCGGCGGCGGTGAGCAGCTTCAGGGTCGAGGCGGGCACCAGCGCGGTGCCCGCTTCGCGCTCGGCGAGGGTCTGTCCGGTCCCGGCATCGACGACGCTGAACGCCAGGCCTCCGGCGACCACCGGCAGCTCCGCTGTGGCCGCCATGCGTTCTTCGAGGTCAGCCGGATCCACCGGGGCCGCGCCCGGGACCGGGGTCGGCACGGACTCCTCGGCCGCGACCCGCTGCCAGTCCTCGGCGGCCGCGCGTGGTCCGAAGCTCGGCCCCTTCTCCGTGCTCTGCACGGTGAGGATGCCGGGGAAGGCGTCGGTGAGGTCTCCGAGCACATAGAAGCTCGTCGGCACCGCCGCGCACATCACGATCGCGGTGGTGCGCCAGATCCGTTCGGTGGCCCTCGTTCCCATGGTGCCCACGATATGGTGTCACGGTCTTTACCAGTGGCCTTCGGGGCCCGAGCAATGGAGCGGTGTCGTGGAATTCGACGTGACCATCGAGATCCCTCGGGGAAATCGGAACAAGTATGAGGTGGACCACCACAACGGACGCATCCGGCTCGACCGGATGCTGTTCACCGCCACCCGCTACCCGGACGACTACGGGTTCATCGAGGGCACCCTCGGCGAGGACGGCGATCCGCTGGACTGCCTCGTGCTGCTCGAGGAGCCCACCTTCCCGGGCTGCCTGATCCGCTGCCGCGCGCTGGGCATGTTCCGCATGCGCGACGAGGCGGGCGGGGACGACAAGATCATCGCGGTGCCGGTCGGGGATCAGCGTCAGGTGCGTCGCCAGGAGCTGACCGACGTCTCCGAGTTCCACCGCCTGGAGATCCAGCACTTCTTCGAGGTCTACAAGGACCTCGAGCCCGGCAAGAGCGTCGAAGGCGCGCACTGGGAGGGCCGCAGCGACGCGGAGGCGGAGATCCGCCGCTCCTACCAGCGCGCCGTCGGCACGGAGCACGCCAACGACTTCACCCAGGAGGTCTGAGCTCCCCGAGCTCCCGGGCCGGTCCCTCGCGGACCGGGTCCCGGCCCCGCGCGGAGGGTCGGTCCCTGCGGGGACCGACCCTCCGTGCGCTCCGCCGTCGTGCGCAGGGCCGTCGGGCGGGCGATCCTCAGCCGACCCGTGGAACCGCTCTGCCCGCGAGCTCTCCTTGCTGGTCGGTGAGCTCGCCCTCGAGCGTCGCGCCGTGCGCGAAGATCTCCAGCATCGCCTCGACCACGGAGCGGGCGACCGCATGGGCGCCGAGACCGCCGAGCACGGCGCCGAGGCCGAAGGGCAGCAGCCGCGCGAGCCAGAGCCCGCCGGCGCGCGCCATGACGCGGCGGCGCACGTACCGGGAGATCTGCGTGCTGAGCAGGCCTGGCAGGAATCCGGCCCGACCCCCGAGCACGATGTTCCACTGCAGACCCCGCCGACCCATCGCCTTGGCGATGATCTCGGCGCCGCGCTCACCGCTGAGCACCCCCATCAGGACCAGGCGACGGGTGCTGGGCGCCGCCATGTCCACTCCATGGATGTCCGCCGCGGCGAGCGTGAGGAAGGCGCACGCCTCCGCGAAGGACACTCCCTCGCCGATGGTCAGGCCGAGCGCGGCCACGGTGCCGAGCCCCGGCAGCGCCGCGACGCCGCCGATGCCCGCGCCGGTGGCCGTGGCGAGGCCGACGAACCGCTGGGTGACGTGCTCCAGCAGCTGGCGGTCGGTCGCCTCCGGATGCTTCTCCCGCAGCTTCACCACATAGCTGCGCGCCAGCGGCGCCTGCACCCTCAGCGCCGCGTCGAGGACCGAGAGCCAGCGCTCGTCGAGCTGTTCGATGAACTCACCGTCCTCGGTCAGCTCGCTCTGCGGGATGGGCGGGGTGCTCTGGTCGCTCTGGGCCACCGTCTGCTCCGTTCTGTCGGGTCGTGAACAGGGTCAAGGTACAGCGTCCGGCCGTGCCCGGCCTGAGGGCTCTGCCAGGAGCTCGAGCCGGCGCCCACTGGCCGCTCTCCTACCGTTCGTCCCTCACGTCGATCAGCCAGCGCCCACTGGCCGCTCTCCTACCGTTCGTCCCTCACAGCACGTCGATCAGCCGGTCACCACCTCGCCCGGGGGGAGGTCGGCGATCTCACCGGTCAGCCCGAGGCGACGGACCGCCTCGGCGAGGTCGGCGTAGTGTCCGCTGTACGCGGCGGCGATGAAGGAGCGGGGCACGGACACGTCATGGCACAGGGTCCCGGCCAGATGGTCGGTCTCGTGCTGGAGGATCCGAGCGGTCCAGCCCAGATGCTCCTCCTCGACCTCCACCAGTCGGCCGTCCGGCAGCAGCTCCACCGCGCTCAGCCGCACCCGGCGCGCGCGCGGGACGATCGACTGCCAGCCGTCGACGGAGAGGCACCCCTCGAAGGCGAAGACCCGCTGCGTGCCCAGCGGCTCCAGCACCGGATCCAGCAGCGCGCGCAGTGCGAGCGGCCGCCGCTCGAGCAGATCGTCGTCCGCGTCCTCGCCCGGCTCGCTGGCGAAGCCGTCCTCGACCACGTAGAAGCTCAGCGGGAGACCCACCTGAGGCGCGGCCAGACCCACCCCCGGCGCGGCGCGCATCGTCGCGGTCATCGCCTCGGCCAGCTCGCGCAGCAGCTCGAGATCGATCCGTCCGCGGGCGGGCACCGCATTCCGTCGCAGGGCGGGGTGCCCGGCCTGCACGATCCGCAGCGGATCCTCCTCCTTCGCACGACGAGCGAGGATCTTCCGGGTCAGCTGGTTGATGTCCACCGCACCAGTATCCCGCAGCCTCCGCCGCGCTCGACGGGTCCACGCCTCAGAAGTCGGTCCCGACAGCTGAGAAGCGCCGTGCGGCATCACCCGTACAGAGGAGACCTGAGCTACACTTCCCCGAGCCGGTGCGAAGAAGCACCTCCCGTGGGAACGACCTCGAACCGGCCGCTCATCACTTCACAACGGACCGTCCGGCACGTACCTGCCGGTGAAGGAGAACCACCATGGCAACAGTCACGTTCGACAACGCATCCCGCATCTACCCGGGCCAGGAGCGCCCCGCCGTCGACAGCCTCGACATCGAGGTCGGCGACGGAGAGTTCCTCGTCCTCGTCGGCCCCTCGGGCTCGGGCAAGTCGACCGCCCTGCGCATGCTCGCCGGCCTCGAGGAGATCGACGCCGGTCGCATCCTGATCGGCGATCGCGACGTCACCGACGTCCCGCCGAAGGACCGCGACATCGCGATGGTGTTCCAGAACTACGCGCTCTACCCGCACATGAGCGTCGCCGACAACATGGGCTTCGCCCTGAAGATCGCCGGCAAGCCCAAGGCCGAGATCCGCAAGCGCGTCGAGGACGCCGCCGAGATCCTGGACCTCTCCGAGTACCTGGACCGCAAGCCGAAGGCCCTCTCCGGCGGTCAGCGTCAGCGTGTCGCGATGGGCCGCGCTATCGTCCGCTCGCCCCAGGTGTTCCTCATGGACGAGCCGCTGTCGAACCTCGACGCCAAGCTGCGGGTGGCCACCCGCACCCAGATCGCCTCGCTGCAGCGGCGGCTCGGGGTCACCACGGTCTACGTCACCCACGACCAGACCGAGGCGATGACGATGGGTGACCGTGTCGCAGTGCTCAACTTCGGAGTCCTGCAGCAGCTGGACACCCCGCGCCGCATGTACGACCACCCGAACAACGTCTTCGTCGCGGGCTTCATCGGCTCCCCGGCCATGAACCTCTTCGAGGCCCCGCTGACCGATCAGGGCGTCGAGTTCGGCGGCGCGGTCCTCCCCGTCGACCGCTCCACCCTCTCGGACACCGATCAGAAGACGGCCACCGTGGGGGTGCGCCCCGAGGACCTGGAGATCGCCTCCGACAACCAGGGTCTCGCCGTCGAGGTCGACCTCGTCGAGGAGCTCGGCGCCGATGCGTTCATCTACGGCCGTCGCAGCGGCAGCGAGGAGACGGACAAGCCGTTCATCGCCCGGGTCGACGCCCGTCGTCCTCCGAGCAAGGGCGAGACGGTGTACTTCCGTCCCTCGCCGGAGCACGCGCACCTGTTCGACACCAAGAGCGGCCAGCGCCTCGGCGACTGACCGCCTCCGCTGCATCGCGCGACGGGCGTCCG
Source organism: Brachybacterium vulturis (assembly GCF_043641765.1). Classification (GTDB taxonomy): domain Bacteria; phylum Actinomycetota; class Actinomycetes; order Actinomycetales; family Dermabacteraceae; genus Brachybacterium; species Brachybacterium vulturis_A. Next base: position 76,094 of record NZ_JBHZRO010000011.1, read on the forward strand.
GCTTCTGCCGGGCGCCCGTCGCCGTCGTTCCGCCTCCCGGCGACCACAGGCACGAGGTGACCTTCGCGTCGCGATGACGTGAATTCTGGTCCCGGCGGTGCGAAGCTCCTCGGCTCAGGAGACAATGGCCCCATGGCACCTCTGGAGATCACCGCTTCCCGCGCAGATCCGGCCCTGCTGGACCTGCCGTGGGAGACGCCGCTCGAGCAGTGGCCCGACGAGATCCTCGCCGCCCTCCCCCGCGGCATCTCCCGTCACGTCGTGCGCTTCGCACGCGTCTCGGGACGCGTCCTCGCCCTCAAGGAGATCTCCCACAGCCTCGCGCAGCGCGAATACGACATGCTGCGGGTGCTGGGCCGGTTGGAGATTCCTGCCGTGGAGTCCTTCGCCGTCGTCTCCGGCCGGACCACCCCCTCGGGTGAGGAGCTCGACGCGGTCCTGATCACCCGCCACCTGCAGTTCTCCCTGCCCTACCGCGCCGTGTTCAGCCAGGTCTCGCGCCCCGACACCGCCCATCGCCTGCTCGACGCGCTCGCGGTGCTGCTGGTGCGCCTGCACCTGGAGGGCTTCTACTGGGGTGACGTCTCCCTGTCCAACACGCTCTTCCGTCGCGATGCCGGTGCCTTCGCCGCCTATCTCGTCGATGTCGAGACCGGTTCCCTCCATGAGCAGCTCTCCACCGGTCAGCGTCACTACGACCTCGACCTGGCGCGCACCAACATCATCGGCGAGCTGATGGACCTGCAGGCCGGTGACATGTTCGATCCCGAAGCCGATCCCGTCGCGGTCGGCGACGATCTGATCTCCCGTTACGACGAGCTGTGGGAGACCCTCACCTCCCGCGAACGGTTCTCCGCCGACGAGCGCTGGAGGGTCTCCGCCCGGATCGAGAAGCTCAACCAGCTGGGCTTCGACGTGGGCGAGCTGGAGATCACCACCGATCTCGACGGCACCACGCTGTCGATCATGCCGAAGGTCGTCGACGCGGGGCACCATGCCCGTCGGCTGATGCGGCTGACCGGGATCGACGCCCAGGAGAACCAGGCCCGCCGACTGCTCAACGACCTCGACCAGTATCGCGCCGACACCGAGCAGCAGCTCGAGGACGAGGAGTTCGTCGCGCACGAGTGGCTCCAGCGGCAGTACGAGCCGGTGGTGCGGGCGGTCCCCCGGTCCATGCGCTCCAAGCTCGAGCCCCCTGAGTTCTTCCATGAGATCCTCGAGCACAAATGGTTCCTGTCCGAGAAGAAGGGCCATGACGTCAGCCTCGACGAGACCGTGCGCCACTACATCCTCAACGTCCTCATCCACCGGCCGGATGAGAAGTCCCTGGTGACCACCGAGACCTCGGCCCTGCCGATCTTCGACTCCTGAGGCTCGTGGATGCTCAGGACTCCCGAGAGGAGCTCACCGATTCCATGACCCGCGATCCTCGACCGTCGATCGCCCGCCTGGACAACCTCTCCCTGCGCGACCAGCTGCGCGTGGATCGGCTGCCGCTGCGAGCCCTCCAGATGATGGTGGGGCTGACCGGGTTCGGATTCTCCCTCGCCCTGCTGCTCGAGTCCGGCCTGGGCGGAGCACCGTGGGACGTCCTCCACACCGCCCTCGCCGATCGCCTCGGCCTCACCGTCGGCACCCTCAGCATCAGCGTGAGCTTCGTGGTGCTGCTGCTCTTCCTGCCGCTGCGCGAGCGGATCGGGATCGGGACGATCGCGAACGCGATCTGGGTGGGGGTGAGCATCGACCTGGGCATGCTGGTGCTGCCCGAGGCCCGCGGGGTCCCCCTCGCCGTGGCGATGATGCTCCTGGGAGTGATCCTCAACGGCATCAGCGGCGCGGTCTACATCGGCGCCCAGCTCGGGGCCGGGCCCCGCGACGGTCTGATGACAGGGCTGGGCCGGGTGCTGACACGGCCCGTCGGGCCGATCCGCATCGTGCTCGAGGTGATCGTCCTGATCACCGGGACGCTGCTGGGTGGGGCGCTCGGCGTCGCCACCGTGGTCTACGCGCTCGGGCTCGGGCCGATCATCCAGCTGACCCTGCCGTACGTGACCAACCCGGTGCGCACGGTGAACGGCCGGGAGATCGCGGCGCCGAGAGCTCCGCAGTCGAAGCCGGCACCGGGGCCCGCGCAGCTCCGCTGACCCGCTGCTCTCCTACCGGCTCGTCCCTCGCCAGCACGTCGATCAGCCCCGCTGACCCGCTGCTCTCCTACCGGCTCGTCCCTCGCCAGCACGTCGATCAGCCCCGGCCCTGGCCCTCGCGCACGCCGGAGATCTCGTACAGGGCGATCGCGGCCGCGACCGAGGCGTTCAGCGACTCGGAGGGCCCGGCCATCGGGATCGACACCACCTGATCGCTGATCTCGCGGGCCAGGCGGGACAGCCCCTTGCCCTCGGCCCCGACGACGAGCGCGGTCGGCTGGGTGCCCAGCTCGAGCCCGCGGGTGGTGACGTCGCCCTCGGCATCGAGGCCCAGCACGAACACGCCCTTCTCCTTCAACGAGGTCAGGGTCCGGTTGAGATTCGTGACCTGCGCGACGCGGACCCGGCCGGCCGCACCGGCGGCGACCTTCCACACGCTCGCGGTCATCGAGACGCTGCGGCGCTCCGGCAGGATCACGCCATGGACGCCGAAAGCGTCGGCCGAACGCAGGATCGCGCCCAGATTGCGGGGGTCGGTGATGCCGTCCAGGGCGACCAGCAGCGGTGGCTCGAAACGGTCCGCGGCGATCCGCAGCAGCTCATCGACCTCCGCGTACTCGTACGGCGGGATGGTCAGCGCCACCCCCTGGTGGACGGCATGATCGGTCATGCGGTCCAGATCTGTGCGCGAGGCCTCCGCGACCGGCAGGCCACGAGCGGTGGCCAGGCGCATGATCTCGCCCACCCGCTCGTCGGAGTCCAGGCGGACCATCACCGTCAGCCGGGTGGCGGGCACCTCCTCACGCAGCGCCTCGAGCACGGCGTTGCGGCCGGCGACCTGGTCGCTGCCGGGCGCCTTCCGCGCCCCCTTGCCCCCGCGCCGCGGAGCGGTGCCTGCCGAGGACGAGGCGCCCTTGTACGCCTTGTGGTTCGGACGGTCCTCGGCCTTCGGAGTCGGTCCCCTGCCCTCGAGCCCGCGGCGACGCACACCGCCGGAACCGACGGTCGCGCCCTTCTTGCCCTTGCGCACCGCACCGCGGCGCGCGCTGTTGCCTGCCATCGTTCGTCTCCTCAGTCCTGCTCAGTCTCGGTTCTCGAGGGTCCAGCGGGCGCCGTCGGCCCCATCCTCGATACGGATCCCGGCGTCGCTCAGCGCATCGCGCAGCGCATCCGCCCGGGCCCAGTCCCGCTGCGCGCGTGCCGCCTCCCGGGCGGCCAGCTGCGCGGCGATCAGTGCATCCAGCGCCACGTGCGCGCCCTCGGCGGCGCCATCGTCCTGCCCCCACTGCACGCCGAGCGGGTCCAGCCCCAGGACGTCGAGCATCGCCCGGAGCCGCCCCAGGGAGCCGGAGATCTCCTCCGGGCCCGCAGCGCCCCCCGCGGCCAGCAACGTGTTGAGCGCGGACTGCTCACGGTGGATGACGGCGAGCGCCTCCGGGACGGTGAGGTCATCGTCCATCGCGGCGACGAAGCCCTCGGGCAGCTCCACCGCGGCCAGATCCGCGTCGACCGTGGCGAGGGAGTGCGTGCCGAGCCGCTGGGCGGCCCGCACCGCGGTCGCCCGGAAGCGCTCCCAGACGGTCTCCGCCTCGGCCATCGCGGTCGCGTTGTACTCGACGGTGGCGCGGTAGTGCCCGCTGACCAGCGCGAGCCGCACCGCCGGGGTGGGGTGCTCGGCGAGCGCACGGGCAGCGGTGACGAAGTTGTCCAGGCTCTTGCCCATCTTCAGCCCGTCCACGGTGAGCACACCGGAGTGCATCCAACGACGAGCGAAGCCGTAGCCGGCGGCATGGGACTGCGCCTGCTCGTTCTCGTGGTGCGGGAAGCGGAGATCCAGACCGCCGGCGTGGATGTCGAAGGTCTCGCCCAGGTACTTGCGACTCATGGCGGAGCACTCGAGGTGCCAGCCCGGCCGGCCCCGTCCGAAGGGGGTGTCCCAGGAGGCGGTGTCCGGTTCCGTGGGCCTGGCGGCCTTCCACAGTGCGAAGTCGCGGCGGTCCCGCTTTCCGGGCTCCATCTCCTCCCCGGCATCCTGCATGTCCTCGAGGGACTGGCGGGTGAGCGCGCCGTAGTCCGGATGGGAGGCGACGTCGAAGTAGACCGAGCCGTTCCCGTCCGCATAGGCGTGGCCGCGCTCGACGAGCCGCTGCATCAGCTCGATCATCTCCGGCACGTGCCCGGTGGCGCGCGGCTCGTAGGAGGGACGACGGTTGCCGATGCGGTCCAGCACGTCCTGGAACTCACGCTCGAAGCGGAGTGACCAGGCCCACCATTGGTCCCCCGCCTCAGCGGACTTCACCAGGATCTTGTCGTCGATGTCGGTGACGTTGCGGATGTGGGTGACGTCCAGACCGCTGCGCTCGAGCCAGCGCACCAGCACGTCGAAGGCGAGGAAGGTGCGAAGATGACCCAGGTGAGGGGCTCCCTGCGTGGTGGGACCGCAGACATACAACGACACCGCCCCCTCACGCACCGGGGTCAGCGGTGCGGTGGTGCGGGTGGCGGTGTCGTGCAGATGGAGAGTCACGTGCCCCAGGGTACTGCCAGGTGGGTCGACCGACGGTCCACGGCGCGCACAGCAACCGGTCGCTCGGCGGTGCCTGTCTGGCCCCGCCGCCGCTGCCGGCCCGGTGGACCCTCACTCGGTGCGGGCGCTGACCTGCTTGCCGTAGAGCTCCTCGAAGGTGTCGTCGTAGGTGACGGCATTGTGACGACGCTTGCCCTGGACCGCCTGGACCGCCGACTGCGCGGTCTCGATCGTGGTCTCGGGCGCCTTGAGCTTCTTCGAGACCAGGAACGCGACCAGACCGAGGACGGCGCTGATGACGACGAAGACGCCCGCGACGATCAGGTACGCCCCCCAGTAGGGCAGCCCCAGCGCCTGGAGCCCGGTGGCCGCCGCGAACAGCAGCATCACCCAGGCCGAGAGCAGGAGGAACAGCAGCACCGCCGCGCAGGCGGCGATGATGCCGGCCTTGACCGCAAGGGCGGTGACCTCCTTCTTCGCGATGTCGATCTCGTGGTGGACGACACCGAGGAGCTCGTCGCGGATGGACTGGACGAGCTCGCCGATGGACCGCTGGGTGGGCGGCGTGCTCGGGTCGTTCGTGGTGTTGATCATGGTCGGAGCCTATCGCAGGGAGAAGATCGTTCGCAGGTCGGGCGCTCGGAGCCGTCGACGATCAGTCGACGGAGACCCGTTTGCGCCGGGTGGACTCGGGGCGCGGCCCCGCAGAGGTGGAGCGACGCACCACGATCGAGGGTGCCACGGCCACGTCACGGGTCGTGCCCTCGTGGCCGGAGACGCGCTCGACGAGGAACTGGGCGGCGAGTGCTCCGAGGCGGTCGGAGTTGGGGTCGACGCTGGTGAGCTGGGAGACCCCGGAGGACGCCAGCGAGGTGTTGCCGTAGCCGGCCACCGCGAGCTCCTCAGGCACGGAGTGGCCGGCATCGCGGGCAGCGGAGAGCACCCCCACCGCGGTCACGTCATTGGCACAGGTGACGGCGGTGGGGACCTGGCTGCCGCGCAGCAGCATCGAGCCGGCGGTCTGGCCGACCTGCTCGGTGAAATCGCCGGGCTCGACCCGGGCCAGCTCGCCGAGGCCGTGCCGCGCCATCGCCGCGCGGAAGGCGTCCGCCCGCTCCCGGGCGACGGCCGCACCGACCCCGCCGACATGCGCGATCTCGCGGTGGCCGAGTCCCACGAGATGGTCGACCAGCAGGCCCTGGCCCACCTCGTCGTCGATGCGGACGGTGTCGAACCGGCCGGTGAAGCTCTTCGAGCAGCCGATGCCGACGAAGGGACGGCCGGCGGTGGATTCGAGCACATGGTCCATGTCCGCCAGGTCCGAGACCATCAGGAAGCCGTCGACCCCGAGGTGGACCAGGTCCTCGATCGCATCGGTATCGGCGGCGACCGGGTGCTCGGGGATCCGGCGCCGGGTCGGGACCACCACGGCGGTGCGCCCGGTGGCCGCCAGCTCGATGCGGATGGCGCGGACCAGATCGGAGATCCAGGTGTTGCGCATCGTGTTCACCAGGACGGCGACGACACCTCGATGCTCGGTCTCGGCGCTGAGCTCCTCGAGCGGGAAGCGGAGCCGTTCGGCGGTCTCCCTGACCCGTCGTGCCATCTGGGGCTTGATCTCGTCGGAGCCGCGCAGGGCACGCAGCGCGACCGCGCTGGAGATGCCCAGGGAGTTCGCGACGTCGCGCAGGGTGCCGCGGTCCTCGCCAGCGGCGGAGGATCCGGCGTCGACGGCGGGATCGAGGGAATCGTCGGAAGGAATGGCGTCACTGCTCATCTCCCCATTGAACCGCATCTGTCCGCCGCAGCCTGCTGAATGACCACCGATGTGGGTCACGATTCCGCGCCGCATGGGGGATTTCCCCCACACCCCCGGAGGGCGGACCCGGTGGGAGAGGTCACCCCGCGGGGCCTAGTGTCAGGGGATGACCGCCTCCCTCACCGGGCCCGGGGACCGACCGCGACCCCGGCTGTCCCCCGCCTCGATCGCCTCGGTGGCGATCGGCGGGCTGCTGCTGTGCACCTGGTTCTGGCTCAGCATGGCACTGCTCGTGGCGGGGATCAGCACGCTGCCGGCCCTGGGCAGCGGTCTCCTGCTGCTGCTCCCCTGGCTGCTGCTGATGCAGCTGATCGCGCGCATCGAGCGACGTCGAGCGGTCGCCATCCACGGCCTGCGGGTGATCCTGCCGGCCCAGCGCCGCTCCCGTCGCCGGGGTGCCGCGGGCTGGCTGCAGAACCGCTGGTACGAGCTCGGGACCGGGGCCTTCTGGCGCGGAATCCTGCACCACCACCTGGCGATCCTGGTCACCGGCCTGTTCTTCCTCGCCTTCGTGGCGCTGCTGTGGTGCGGCTGGAAGGGCGCGGAGCTCTCCCTCATCCACGGTCCGGTGGAGCTGGGGTCGCGGGAGCTGTCACGAGTCGCTCTCGCGGCGCTCGCCTCGGTCAGCGTGCTGCTGGCCGCGGTGATGCTCGGCCTGGGGGCGCTGGCCGATCGGGGACTCGCCCGCGTCCTGATCTCCGGCTCGGAGGAGGATCTGCGCGAGCAGGTCGCCGAGCTGGCCGAACGCCGCCAGGGCGCCGTCGACGCCGCCACCCAGGAGCGCCTGCGGATCGAGCGCGACCTCCACGACGGCGTCCAGCCGCGCCTGGTCACCCTCGCGATGACACTCGGGGTCGCCCGGAACGCGATCCGGACCGACCCCGACCGTGCCGAGCGGCTGGTCGGTGACGCACATGCGGAGGCGAAGGCCGTGATGACGGACCTGCGCCAGCTGGCCCGCGGCATCCACCCCGCCGTGCTCACCGATCGGGGCCTGGACGCGGCGCTGTCGGCACTGGCCGCCCGCTCGCGGATCCCGGTCGCGCTGGAGGTGGACCTGAGCACGGCCGAGGGGCCGGTGCTGGATCGGGAGCGGGAGGCCGTGGCCTACTTCGTGGTCGCCGAAGCGCTGACCAACATCGCCAAGCACGCCGGGGCGACGCGGGCCGAGGTCACCGTCACCCGAGGGCCGGAGGTGCTGCACGTGCGGATCCGGGACGACGGGCGCGGCGGGGCACGGGTCCACCGCGACGGGCTCTCGACCGGGCTGGCCGGGCTCACCGACCGGGTCCGCGCCACCGGCGGCGTGCTCGAGCTGTCCAGCCCGCCCGGCGCCGGCACCGACCTCCATGCCGAGATCCCCCTGACCAGCGGACCGACCACCGCCCGTGCCCCGGTCCGACCCACCACCGAGGAGAGGTCCCGATGAGGATCGTGATCGCCGATGATGCCGTGCTGCTGCGCGCAGGTCTCGAAAGGCTGCTGACCGAGGCCGGGCACGAGGTGGTCGCCGCCGTCGGCGACGGCACCGCCCTGGTCTCCGCCATCTCCCGTCACCGGCCCGACCTCGCGGTGGTCGACGTGCGGATGCCGCCGACCTTCACCGACGAGGGCGTGCGGGCCGCGATGCTGATCCGTCGCCAGGATCCGGAGGTGGCGCTGATGGTGCTCTCGCAGTACGTCGAGGAGCGCTACGCCTCCGATCTCATCGCCGACTCGCCGCACGGCCTGGGCTACGTCCTCAAGGATCGCGTCGCCGATGTGGAGGACTTCCTCGGGGTGGTGGCGGATGTGGGAGCCGGCGGCACCTGGCTGGACCCCGAGGTGGTCCAGCAGATCTTCGTGCGCTCGAGGCGCCGCCGGACTCTCGAGGGCCTGACCCCGCGCGAGCGGGAGGTGCTCTCCCTGATGGCCCAGGGACGGTCCAACCAGGCGATCGCCGACACCCTGTTCGTCTCCGCCGGCAGCGTCGAGAAGCACATCTCCTCGGTCCTCACCAAGCTCGACCTGCCACCGGTGGACGGGGAGAACCGCCGGGTGATGGCGGTGCTGCGCTACCTGGAATCCGAGGAGCGATGATGGCCGACGCACCTCCCGCACCGCAGACGGTCGCGGACCCGCGGAGGGGACAGCATCCGGGCCCCGCGCCGGACCGGCCCTCCGCACCGGACCCCCTGCTCATCCCCGGCCACCGCCTGGCGCCGTCGCCCGACGGCGATCGCCGCCTGCGCCGGGCCACCACGCTGGTCGGGGCGGGGATCATGCTCCTGGTCGTGCTGGGGCTCGCGCTGCTCTCGACCGCGACCTGGCTCGCCGGTCGCGGCTTCACCGCGGTGCCTGCGATCTCCGAGCTCGGCAGCCCTGCCGCATTGACCCTGACCTCCGGCACCGGCACCGTGCGCGTCCTGCCGTCGAGCGACGTCGATGAGCTGACCCTGGCCCTGGTCGCACCGGGTGTGACGACGCTCCCGACCGCCGACGCCCAGGTCCCGGCCCGGGTCACGCAGACCGCGGGTGCCGACCGGACGGCGGTTCAGGTGCGTCAGCCCACCCGCTCCTTCAGCCCCCCGTGGTCGGAGGAGACCCGGGACGTCCTGCTGCTCGTCCCGACCGGCCTGGAGCTCGCGCTCGCCGTGCACACCGATGTCGGTGACGTGCTGGTCGACGGGGATCTCACGTCGCTGGACGCCCACAGCACCGCGGGCGACCTCCGCCTGGGACCGCTCTCGGCCCCCGATGGCGTGAGCGCGACCACGGAGGTCGGGAACATCGACCTCGAGCTCGGCTCCCCCGCCCCCGTCGAGCTCGCCGCCGCGGTCGGCGACGTCGACCTGCTGCTGCCCACGGATGCCGGCGGCCAGGTCTCCATCACCACCGATCTCGGCGATGTCGAGGTCGCGGTGCCGGGCACCGCACATTGGCAGATCCGGGCCGAGTCCGAGCTCGGCGAGGTGCACACGGCACCGGGCCTGCTCGATGGCGCCGGCGAGGCGGTCGGCACCCTCACCGTGGACTCCGAGCTCGGGACCATCACCATCACCCGCTGAGGCGCCGTTCCGGGGCGCACCGCGGAGGGGCGGGCGCCCCGATCGATGACCGCAGCGCCCGCCCCCCTGTCACGCCGCGGGGCCTGCCCACGACGTCCGGCTCAGCTCTTGCCGCTCAGCCCCTGCTGGATCAGATCCATCACCGAGGCGTCGGCGAGCGTCTGGGTATCGCCCACCTGACGGTTCTCGGCGACATCCCGTAGCAGCCGCCGCATGATCTTCCCGGACCGGGTCTTGGGCAGCTCGGTGACCAGGAGAACCTTCTTCGGCTTGGCGATCGGGCCGATCTCCTTGCCCACATGGGCGCGCAGCAGCTCGGAGATCTTCTCGTCGCCGCCGGCTGCGGCCAGCTCCTCGTCGTTCCCACCGCGCAGGATCACGAAGGCGACCGGCGACTGTCCGGTGGTCTCGTCGTTCGCCCCGACCACGGCGGCCTCGGCGACCCAGTCGTGGCTGACCAGCGCGGACTCGATCTCCATGGTCGACAGGCGGTGCCCGGAGACGTTCATGACGTCGTCCACGCGACCGAGCAGCCAGATGTCGCCGTCGTCGTCACGCTTGGCACCGTCACCGGCGAAGTACAGGCCCTCGAAGCGCGACCAGTAGGTCTCCTGGAACCGCTCCGGGTCTCCCCAGATGCCGCGCAGCATGCCCGGCCACGGCTTGTCCAGCACCAGATAGCCGCCCTCGCCGTTCGCGACCGACTCTCCCGCGTCGTTGACCACATCCGCGCTGATGCCGGGCAGTGCGACCTGCGCGGAGCCCGGTTTGGTGTCGGTGATGCCCGGCAGCGGGGAGATCATGATCGCCCCGGTCTCGGTCTGCCACCAGGTGTCCACGATGGGGCAGCGATCGCCGCCGATGACGCGGCGGTACCACATCCATGCCTCGGGGTTGATCGCCTCACCGACGCTGCCCAGCAGGCGCAGCGAGGACAGGTCGTACTTGGCGGGGATGTCCTCGCCCCACTTCATCGCGGAGCGGATCGCCGTGGGCGAGGAGTAGAACAGCGAGACCTTGTGCTTCTCGATGATCTCCCACCAGCGGCCCTGGTGCGGAAAGTCCGGGGTGCCCTCGTAGATGACCTGGGTGGAGCGGTTGGCCATGGGTCCGTAGACCACGTAGGTATGACCGGTGACCCAGCCGACATCCGCGGTGCACCAGAAGACGTCCGAGGACGGCTTGAGGTCGAAGACGTTGCGATGGGTGTACGCGGCCTGGGTGAGGTACCCGCCGGTGGTGTGGACGATGCCCTTGGGCTTGCCGGTGGTCCCCGAGGTGTACAGGATGAACAGCGGGTGCTCCGCCTCCACCGCCACCGGGGCGTGCTCGGCCGAGGCGCTCTCGCGCGCCTCGTGCCACCACACGTCGCGGCCCTCGGTCCACTCGACGTCGCCACCGGTGCGGCGCACCACCAGCACCTTCTCGACGCTGGCTGCGCCACCGGCGAGCGCCTCGTCGACCGCGGGCTTGAGCGGCAGCTGCTTGCCGCGCCGGTTCTGCCCGTCGGCGGTGATGACCACGCGCGCCTCGGCGTCCTCGATGCGGGAGCGCAGCGCCTCGGCGCTGAACCCGCCGAACACCACCGAGTGGGGGGCACCGATACGGGCACAGGCCAGCATCGCGAACACCGCCTCGGGGATCATCGGCATGTAGATCGCGACCCGGTCGCCGGTCTTCACCCCGAGATCGGCGAGGACGTTCGCCAGCTTCGAGATCTCGTCCTTCACGTCGGCGTAGGTGAAGGTGGCGTCGGAGCCGTCCTCGTACTCAGCCAGCAGAGCGACCTGCTGACCGTGGCCGGACTCGACGTGGCGGTCCACGCAGTTGTAGGCGACGTTCAGGGTGCCGTCGGCGAACCAGCGGGCGAAAGGCGGAGTCGACCAGTCGAGGGTCTCGGTGAAGGGCGTCTCCCAGCTCAGCAGGCTCGCCCGTGAGCGCCAGAACGCGAGCTGATCCCGCTCGGCCTCCTCGTAGATCGCGGGACGGGCCACCGCGTTCTGGACGAACTCGGTGGGGGGAGAGAAGGTGCGGGTCTCCTGGGAGAGGTTCTCGATCCCGGTGGCGGCGTCGTCGGACATCAGTACTCCTGCTTCGCGGGCCCCGGCTCCCCGGGGCGGATGGACGCGGACACCGTATCGCAAGAGATGCACGTCACGCGTCCCCGGCACACTCCGTGGTCACCGCGGGGCAGGCGCTCGGCGTGCCCGTCCCGGGCCCACCCGGACATCCTCGGCCACCGGGGCCCCACCGGGGGACGTGCAGGCGGGAGCCGGTGGAGGCGGTTACCGTAGGGGACCATGGTCCCCGATCCCACAGACGCCCCGCGTGCCCTCCTGGCCCCGGCACGTCTGGGCACGCTCGAGATCCGCAACCGCATCTGGCTCGCCCCGATGTGCCAGTACATGGTGGAGGAGCAGGACGGGATCCCCACCGACTGGCATCTGGTGCACCTGGGCGCGCGGGCCACCGGCGGCTTCGGCCTGATCGTCACCGAGGCCACCGCCGTCACCGCCGAGGGACGGATCAGCCCGCAGGACACCGGGCTGTGGAACCACGACCAGGTCGCCGCCTGGCGCCGCATCACCGGGTTCTGCCAGGACCAGGGCGCGAAGATCGCCGTCCAGCTCGCCCATGCCGGCCGCAAGGCCTCGACCTGGCCGGCGCTGCCCCGGTTCCGCGGACGGCGCGGCACGGTGCCGGAGTTCGCCGCCGGCTGGCGCGCCGTCGGTCCGACCTCGGACCCGTACCCGGGGCTCGACGCGCCCGATGCCCTGAGCCCTGCGGACATCGCCGGTGTGGTCGAGGACTTCGTCGACGCGACGCGGCGGGCCGAGGAGGCCGGCTTCGATGCGGTCGAGCTGCACTTCGCCCACGGATACCTGGTCCACGAGTTCCTCTCCCCGCTGGTGAACACCCGCACCGACGACTACGGCGGCGACGGTCCGGGACGTCGCCGCCTCGCGCTCGAGATCGCCGCCGCGGTGCGACAGCAGTGGCCGGCGGAGCGTCCCCTCATCGTGCGGCTCAGCGCGACCGACTGGATCGACGGCGGCTGGGACATCGAGCAGTCGGTCGAGCTCGCACGGGAGCTCGAGGGGGTCGGGGTCGATGCCCTCCACGTCTCCACCGGGGGCGCGGTGATCGCCGACATCGCCGTCGGCCCCGAGTACCAGGTCGGCTTCGCCCGCACCCTGCGTGATGCGGTGACGATGCCGGTGGCCGCCGTCGGCCTGATCACCGAGCCGACCGGTGCCCAGGCGGTGCTGGACCGCGGTGACGCGGACTTCGTCGCGGTGGGCCGGGCCGCGCTGCGCGAGCCGGGGTGGCCCCAGCGGGCCGCGCACGAGCTCGGGGTGCGCGATGCCGCGCTGTACCCCGGGGCCTACCGGCGGGGCTCGTGGTGAGCGCACCGGTCGGCCCGCGAGGAGGGCTGGTCCCTGCGGCGGCCGTCCTGCGCGCCCGCGTCGCTCTGCGCCCGCGGACGGTCGTCCTCGAGGACAGCCACGGGACGCTGGACGCGGGCGAGCTGCTCGATCTGGTGCAGCTGCACCGGCGTCGCCGCCGCCGGCCGCACACCGCCCTCAGCGCTCTGCCGACCACCGCACCGCTGCGGCAGGTGCTGGTCACGGTCCTGGCGGGCAACGGCGTGCTCACGCACCGCTCGGACGGCGGCGCCGGTGCTGCCCGCCTGCAACGACGGGGACCGCTCACCCCCGCCCAGCTCCTGACCCTCGCCGATCTCGCCCGCCGCATCGGACTGGCACCGGGACGCCGCGTCGCCTGCCTCACGCCCGGAGTGCACGGTCATGGCCTGCTGGTCGCCCTGGGCGCCCTCGCCATCGGCGCGCCGATGGTGGACCTCAGCCATCTGCCGGGACCCGAGCGGGTCGCGCTCCTGCATCGCGCCTCCCCGGACCTGCTCTCCGGCATCCCCGTGCACCTGAGCGACCTGCTGCGGGCGGAACGGGAGCAGGATCGCGGCCAGCCGCTGCACATCTCCCGCGTGGTCGCGGGCTCCGATGCCCTCTCCCCCGCCCTGCGCGCGGATCTCGCCCGCCAGTTCCGGGCCCGCGTCCACGACGTCTACGGCAGCGATGCGACCGGACCGCTGGCGGTCGACGGCCGGCCGCTGCACGGGGTGCACCTGCGCGAGGTCGACGGCCTCCTCCGCGCCCGGACCCCCTTCACCGGCAGGCGCGAGCTGATCACCGCTCCGGGCACGCTCACCGCCGGGGTCATCACGCAGGTGCTCGACGACCCCGAGGGGGCACCGTCCATGTCGACGATGCCGCCCGACCCGGGCGCGGTGGTGCGCGTCCTGCGCTCCCATCCGGCCGTGACGCAGGCGCACCTGCGGATGGTCGGGGATGAGCGCACCGGGATGCGCCCGATCGCCGAGGTCGAGCTCGCGCCCGCGCTCGAGAGCCGCTCGCTCCCCACTCCGGAGGCGCTGCAGGCGATGGTGCGGGACCGTCTGGGCCCGGCCTCGGTGCCGCGCGAAGTGCGTCTTCGTCGACCGCGGACCCGGTGGACGGGACCGGGATGAGCGGTTCTCAGCAGTCCGGCACGCTGACCGGGACCGCGGTGACCGCGAGCCCGCCCGTCGCGGTCTCCTTGTAGCGCTCGTTCATGTCCTTGCCGGTCAGGCGCATCGTCTCGATGACGGTGTCCAGGGACACGAAGTGCTCGCCGGTGCCGCGCAGCGCGAAGCGCGCCGCGGTGATCGCCTTGACCGCCGCCATGGCATTGCGCTCGATGCACGGGATCTGCACCAGCCCGCCGACAGGGTCGCAGGTCAGGCCCAGATTGTGCTCCATCGCGATCTCGGCGGCGTTCTCCACCTGAGCGGGCTTCCCGCCCATCGCCTCGCACAGGGCCGCCGCCGCCATCGAGCAGGCCGAGCCGACCTCGCCCTGGCAGCCCACCTCGGCGCCGGAGATCGAGGCGTGCTCCTTGTACAGCGAACCGATCGCCCCGGCGGTGAGCAGGAAGCGCACCGCGATCTCGGCGGGGTCCACGCCCTCGATGTACGTGGTGGCGAAGTACAGCACTGCCGGGACGATGCCGGCCGCACCGTTCGTGGGCGCGGTGACGACACGGCCCCCGGCCGCGTTCTCCTCGTTGACCGCGAGGGCCGCGAGGGAGACCCACTCGAAGGCGTTCATCGGCAGGCGCACCGGGTCCTCGGCCGAGAGCGAGTCGTACCAGGAGGAGGCACGACGCTTGACCTCGAGGCCACCGGGAAGGATGCCGCCGGTACGGGTGCCCCGTTCGATGCAGTCGTCCATGGCGCGCCAGATGGTGAGCAGACCCTCGCGGATCTCCTCGTCGCTGCGCCACTGCCGCTCCCGCATCAGCATCGCCTCGGAGACGGAGATGCCCCGGTCCTCGCACACCCGCAGCAGCTCGTCCCCGGTGGTGAAGATGGTCCTGCCCTCGTCCTCGGCGGCGACCTCGGCGATCGACCGCTCCATGTCCGCCTCGTCGACCACGAAGCCGCCGCCGACGGAGAACATCGGCCGCCGCAGCAGCTCCTCGCCGCTGCCGTCCAGGGCGATGAAGGTCATCCCGTTGGAGTGCTGCGGCAGGAAGGTCAGCGGATGCAGCACGATCGAGGAGGGCCGCAGGCTGATCGGGAGCGTCCCGTCCAGGCGCAGCCCGCCCTGCTCCTCGATCTGCGCGACCCGTTCGAGGCCGGCGACGGGGTCGACGGTCTCCGGGTCCGCTCCCTCGAGCCCCATCACCACGGCGTTCAGGGTGCCGTGGCCGGCGGCGGTGGCCGCCAGCGAGCCGTACAGATGGACCGCGACGTCCGCGACGCGCGATCCGAGCTCGGGGTCCTCGAGCACCTCCCGGGCGAACATCGCCGCAGCGCGCATCGGTCCCACGGTGTGCGAGCTCGACGGTCCGATGCCGATCTTGAACATGTCGAACGTGCTGATGCTCATCGCGTGCCTCCTCGGCGTCCCGGCCGCTCGTCAGTGCGCGACCGCTCGTCTCCTCATCGTCCGCCCCGGCGGCGCGGGGCGCGCGACGGCGCGCCCGGGCGACCGCGGCCCTTCCCGGTGCCCGTCGAGCGTCCTCGACCCCCGCCACCGGTCCCCGAGCGCGCCCCGCCCTGCCGCGAACCCGCCGCCGCGGCGCCTCGGCCCCGGCCGCCGCCGGCGGCACCGCGTCCCCCTGCAGTGCCGCGTCCACCCGGCGCGGAGCCACGGCCGCCACCGGGACCGCCACGCCGGCCGCGCTGTTCCCGGCCGTCGGGCTCCTCCTCCCAGGAGGCGCGCCGCTCCTCGTTCGCGCGGCGCTCGTCCGCCTTGCGCGCGTCGGCACCGCGGGTCTTGGTGAGGTCGAGCTTGCGGGGTGCGCCCTTGTACTTCACGGCGGCCGGATCCGCAGCCGGCTCCCCGAGCGGGGCACGACCTCCGAGCTCGGCGAGCGCCGGATGCGCGGCGGAGGAGACGTCCTCGACCCAGCGGGGCTCGACCTCCGCCTCAGCGAGGAGGCGTCGTGAGGAGCGCAGCTGGTGGGGCAGTGCGAGCGTGACCACGCTGCCGGCCGCACCGGCGCGGGCGGTGCGGCCGGAGCGGTGCACGTACTCCTTGACGTCGTCGGAGGGATCGACGTGGACCACCATGGAGATGTCGTCGATGTGCAGACCCCGAGCGGCGACGTCGGTCGCGACCAGCACCGGGAAAGCACCCTCGCGGAACCCGGCCAGCACGTTGGTGCGCAGGCCCTGCTGCTTGTTGCCGTGCAGCGCCGCGGCGGGGACGCCCACCTCGATGAGCTCCTGCGCCACGCGCTCGGCCCCCAGCTGGGTGCGGGTGAACATGAGGGTGCGGCCCTGGCGGGCCCCGAGCTGGGCGGTGACCGTCCGCTTGGCCTCGGGGGCGATCGCGAGCACGTGGTGGTCCATGGTCTTCACGGCGGCGGTGACCGGTGTGGTCTCGTGCGTGACCGGATCGACCAGGAAGGCGTCCACGATTCCCTCGACCTGCCCGTCCAGGGTCGCGGAGAAGAGCATCTTCTGGGTGCCCATCGGGATCGCGGCGAGGATGTCCCGCACGTCGGGGAGGAACCCGAGATCGGCCATGTGGTCGGCCTCGTCGATGACGGTCGTCTCCACCAGGTCCAGCTGGAGGGCTCCCCGCTCGGCGAGGTCGATGAGGCGGCCCGGGGTGGCGACCACGATCCCGACCCCGCGGGCCACGGCGTCGGCCTGCTTCTCGATGTTCATCCCGCCGGAGACCAGTTGCGCGGAGGTGCCCACGGCCCGGGCGAAGGGGTGGATGGTGTCCACGACCTGCACGGCGAGCTCGCGCGTGGGGACCAGCACCACGCCCAGGGGTCGACGCTTGTGGACCTTCCTGCCGCGGAAGCGGGCGGTCATCGCCAGGGTGAACGCCAGCGTCTTGCCGGAACCGGTCTCGGCCCGTGCCAGCACATCGCGCCCGGCGAGGGCATCGGGCAGGATCGCCGACTGGATCTCGAATGCGCGCTCGAGCCCCTGACCGGCGAGGACTCCCAGCAGCTCATCGGGCAGCGCCATGTCCTCGAACCGCTCGGAGCGGTGAGCTGAGCGGCGACGGGCCTTGGGCATGGTGATCCTCCTGACGAATCGGACACCCCCATCATCCAGCATCGACCATCAGTGGGATAATGGAAGCGATGTTGCGCACTCTGATGTCCTCGAAGATCCACCGGGCCACCGTCACGCAGGCAGACCTGCACTACGTGGGCTCGGTCACTATCGACCCCGTTCTCACCGAGGCCGCAGGCCTTCTCGAGAACGAACAGGTCACCATCGTCGACATCACCAACGGTCACCGCCTGGTCACCTACGTCATCGAGGGCGAGCGCGGCACCGGCGTGATCGGCATCAACGGTGCGGCGGCCCATCTGGTGGCGCCCGGCGACCTCGTGATCATCATCGCGTACGGGCAGCTGGACGAGACCGAGATCGCCACCCATCACCCCCGGGTGGTCCACGTGGACCGCGACAACCGCATCGTCGCGCTGGGCGCCGACGGCGCTGAGCCGGTCCCCGGCATGGTCGACCAGATCGACGGTCGCACCTCGCACGGCATGCGGTGACTGCCCCGGGTGCGCACCCCGCAGCCGCAGACCGCACGGCCGGAGAGCGCAGGTCCGGGTGATGACCCCGGGGAAGACCCTTTCCGTCGGCGGGCTAGGATCACTCGGATGATCGCCCGCCGCTGCTCCGCACCGCTGTGACCGGAGTTCTCGCCGGGTTCTTCATCGTCTGGTCCATGATCGGCGTGGGCTGGGTGGTGGGCCGCACCGGTGTGCTCGGACCGCACGGCCGCTTTGTGCTGAACCGGTCCACCTTCTTCATCGCCTCCCCGGCCCTGGTGCTGGTGGGTCTGCTCGAGTCCGATGTGGGCGAGGTGCTCTCGCTGCCGATGGCCGTGGCCGGGATCTCGGGCCTCGCCACCGGCGGCATCGTGCTGCTCCTCGTGTCCCTGTTCACCGCCCGCCGCGGACCCGACCTGGTGATGACGGCCATCAGCGGCTCGGTGGTCAACGGAGCGAACATGGGCTTCCCCATCGCCCTCTACGTGCTGGGCGACATCTCCCACGCCCTGCCCGTGATCCTGTTCCAGCAGGCGGTGTACACGCCGCTGTACCTGTTCGTGCTGCACCGGGTCACCGAGGACGACGCCCCCGGAGCCGGCGGCGTGGTGCGCAGCATCGTCGCCAACCCGACCATCATCGCCTCCGCCGTGGGCCTGCTGCTGGTGGTGGCGGGGGTGAGCATCCCGGACCTGGCGCTGGAGCCCGTGCGCTCGTTCGCGAACATGGCGATCCCTGCGATGCTGCTCGCCTACGGGCTGTCCCTGTACGGCTCGCGACCGCTGGCGAAGGACGACGGCTATCGCGGGCTGATCGCCCTCGCCTCGAGCACGAAGCTGCTGCTGATGCCGATGATCGCGCTGGGGGTGGGGCTGCTGCTGGGCCTGCGCGGCAGCTCCCTGTTCGAGGTCGTGGTGATGGCCGCCCTGCCCACGGCGCAGAACGTCTACGTCGCGGCGGCCCGCTACCGGGCCTCGGAGAACCTCGCCCGCGACACCGTGCTGATCACCACTCTCGGCACCGTGCTGGTGCTGCTGCTGATCTCCGCCGTGCTGGGGGTCTGAGTGCTCGGGGCGCGGGCGCGCGGTGTGCGGGATCCCGGCGTCCGGGCCCGATCCGGGGGCACCGTCCGCGGCGCGGTAGGATGGCCGGGTGACTCGACGGCTCCTGCTTACGCAGCCGCGTCGGACAAGGCCCGCGCCCACCCCGCGCTCCTGAGAGCGTGATTGGTGCGCACGTGAGGCACCGATGCGGCTCCCCTCGCCTGCGCGAGGGTTTTTTCATGTCACGAGACGCCTGGCGGCATCTGCCGCACTGATCCTTCGGAGGACGATTCACCCATGAGCGAGGCCCCGCACCGATACACCGCCGCCGTGGCGGACGAGATCGAGCGCCGCTGGCAGCAGCGCTGGGACGAGGACGGCACCTTCCACGCCGACAACCCCGTCGGCGCGCTGCGGGGCTCGGCCGAGTCGCTCGAGGAGGCCGCAGCCACCTCGGGCGGCGCGGCCGCCGAGAAGATGTACATCATGGACATGTTCCCCTACCCCTCGGGGGCGGGGCTCCATGTGGGGCATCCGCTGGGCTACATCGCGACCGATGTGGTGGCCCGCCACCAGCGCATGCTGGGCAAGAACGTGCTGTACACGATGGGCTACGACGCCTTCGGACTGCCGGCCGAGCAGTACGCCGTCCAGACCGGGACCCATCCGCGCACCACCACCGAGTCGAACATCGCCACCATGCGCCGCCAGCTGCATCGGCTGGGACTGTCGCACGACCCGCGCCGGAGCCTCTCCACCACGGATCCCGAGTTCGTGAAGTGGACGCAGTGGATCTTCCTGCGCATCTTCGACTCCTGGTACGACCCCGAGGCACCGAACGCCGACGGCGACGCGGGCCGCGCGCGCCCGATCGCCGAGCTGCGGGACGCACTGCGAGCGGGCACCGTCGATCCTTTCGTCCTCGCCGACCGGCAGGGCATCGAGCTGCCCGCCGCGTGGACCGATCGCAGCGCCGCCGAGGTTCCCGCGGCCCCCGCCGACGAGATCGCGCAGCTGGCGGACGCCTTCCGCCTGACCTACATCTCCGAGACCCCGGTGAACTGGTGCCCGGGCCTGGGCACCGTGCTGGCCAACGAGGAGGTCACCCCCGAGGGCCGGTCCGAGCGCGGGAACTTCCCGGTGTTCAGGCGGCGGCTGCGGCAGTGGAACATGCGCATCACCGCCTACGCGGACCGCCTGCTCGAGGATCTGGACCGGGTGGACTGGCCGGAGTCGATCCGAGCGATGCAGCGGAACTGGATCGGTCGCAGCCACGGCGCTCAGGTGACCTTCCCCGCCTCCGGCCTGGCGGACGGGGCGGAGGCGAGCTTCGACGTGTTCACCACCCGCGCTGACACCCTGTTCGGTGCGACCTTCTGCGTGCTCTCGCCCGAGCACGCGCTGCTGACCGAGCCGGCGGCACTGCCCGCCCGGTGGCCGAGGGGCACCAAGGACGCCTGGACCGGTGGCGCGGACGGTCCTCGCACCGCGGTCAGGGCCTATCAGGACCGAGCGGCCTCGATGGACGAGGACGAGCGCACAGCGGAGGACCGCGAGAAGACCGGGGTGTTCACGGGGCTGTTCGCGACCAACCCCATGGACGGCCGCGAGCTGCCCGTGTTCACCGCGGACTACGTGCTCACCGGGTACGGCACCGGGGCGATCATGGCCGTGCCGGCCGAGGACGAGCGGGACTTCGAGTTCGCCGCCCGCTTCGACCTGCCGGTGATCCGCACCGTGCGCCCGCCCGCCGATTTCGCCGGCGGCGCCTGGACCGGCGAGGGCGAGAAGATCAACTCCGCCAGCGCCGGCCTGGACCTGAACGGCCTGGACCAGGAGGAGGCGAAGCAGCGGGCCACCGCGTACGCCGAGCAGCAGGGCTTCGGCCGCGCCCGCACCACCTTCCGCCTGCGCGACTGGCTGTTCTCCCGCCAGCGCTACTGGGGCGAGCCCTTCCCCATCGTCTACGACCCGGACGCGCCCGAGGTGCCGATCCCGCTGCCGGACTCGATGCTGCCCGTGGATCTGCCGGAGGTCGCGGACTTCTCCCCCACGACCTTCGATCCGCTGGATGCGGACACCGAGCCGCAGACCCCGCTGTCGCGCGCGACGGACTGGGCCGAGGTCGAGCTGGATCTGGGCGAGGGCCCCAAGCGCTATCTGCGCGAGACGAACTCGATGCCGCAGTGGGCGGGATCCTCCTGGTACCACCTGCGCTACATCGACCCCACCGAGGACGAGGTCCTGGTGCGCCCCGAGAACGAGAAGTACTGGCTGGGCGCCCGTGAGGACGGCGGCGTGGGCGGGGTCGACCTGTACGTCGGCGGGGCGGAGCACGCGGTGCTGCACCTGCTGTACGCCCGCTTCTGGCACAAGGTGCTGTTCGACCGCGGGGACGTCTCCAGCCAGGAGCCGTTCCACCGCCTGTTCAACCAGGGCTACATCCAGGCTTTCGCCTACACCGATGCCCGCGGCGTGCACGTCCCGGCCCAGGAGGTCGTGGCCGAGGCCGACGGCACCTTCACCTACCAGGGCGAGAGCGTCACCCAGGAGTACGGGAAGATGGGCAAGTCGCTGAAGAACGCGGTGGCCCCCGACGACATGTACGAGGAGTACGGCGCGGACACGCTGCGCGTGTACGAGATGTCGATGGGCCCGCTGGATCTGTCCCGGCCGTGGGAGACCCGGGCCGTGGTCGGTTCCCAGCGCTTCCTGCAGCGGCTGTGGCGCCTGGTGGTCGATGAGGAGACCGGTCGCCTGACCCTCTCCGAGGAGCCTGCGGATCGCGCCACGATGCAGGCGACGCACCGCGCCATCGACGGCGTCGCCCGCGATATGGAGCGGATGCACTTCAACACCGCGATCGCGAAGCTCATCGAGCTGGTGAACCAGCTGACCAAGCAGCTGATCGCGACCGGATCCACGCCCCGGGAGGCGGTCGAACCGCTGGTGCTGATGGTCGCCCCGTTCGCGCCGCACCTGGCCGAGGAGCTGTGGACGCGACTGGGGCACTCCGGGAGCATCGCCCGCGTCGCCTATCCGATCGCGGATCCGGAGCTGCTCAAGGCCGAGCGCGTCACCTGCGTCATCCAGGTCAAGGGCAAGGTGCGCCACCGCATCGAGGTCGACCCGGAGATCTCGGAGGCCGAGCTGGAGGCGGCCGTGATGGCCGAGGCACGGGTCCAGGAGCTGTTGGAGGGTCAGACCGTCCGGAAGCTGATCATCCGGGCCCCGAAGATCGTCAACATCGTGGTGTGACCACGGTCTGACCGCGTGCGCGGTCGCCGCGGCCCCGGAGGCTCCGTCGAGCTCCGGGGCCGCGTGCCGTCCGGGCACCGCCAGCAGGTGCCGACGGGCGCCTGGGGTCTGCTGCGGAGACGGTTCCTCCACACCGCTGGGCCGTCCACATTCCCCGGCAGCGCCCGGTGTCCGGGGGCCGCGGGTGCCTACGGTCGCGCCATGAACACTTTCTGGGGATGCGAGACCGAGCGCCTGACCGAGCTGTCCACCGTCTTCGATGCCCGTGCCATACGGCTCCGAACCCTGATCCAGCAGGTGGCGCTGTGCACGCGCATCACCGACTGGTGCGGCCCCGACGCGGAGGAGCACCGCCGGCGCACCATGGAACTCGTCGAGTTCATCATCGATCTCATCGAGAGGCTCCGGGAGCTCGGGGAGCGGCTCGGGGACGAGGCCGCGGAGCAGGACCTCTGCTCCCAGGCGGAAGGGTCCCCCGCCCGGTCCGGGGTCGGGGATCCGCTCGGGGTGCGTGCCGCCCCGCCGTGGGACCTCGACGACGTCGATCCCCTGCCGCACCTGAGCGGCCCGCCTGCGGACGATCCCGGCCCCGTGATCGGCGGCCCCGTCATGGCCGAGGACCCGCAGGAGCTGCTCCGCAGACTGAGATCCCTCCCGGACGGTGAGGACTTCGCCCTGGACCCGGAGATCCTGGCCGAGGCGGAGCGGCAGCGCGAGCTGCTGCTGGGCGAGGTCCCGGTCGTGGGGATCGCTCAGACGCTGATGAGCGGCCATGAGGCGGTCGGCGACCTCTACGACCGGGCGGAGGCCGCCCTCGTGGACAACGGGTACGGCGCCTTCACCCCGTTGGTCTCCCTGGCCCGCGTTCCGCATCACCTCTCCGAGGCGCTGCTGGGCGAGAAGTCCGTGCTCGGACAGGTGACCTCCGCCGTGGACCGCGGACTGGCCAATGTGGCCCAGACCGGTGGGGAAGTGCTCTCCGAGATCGGCGAGGGCGATGCGGGCGGTGCGGTCCGTGCCGTCGAGCGCGGGGGGTTCCGGAACGCCGGGATGTCCGCGGACATCCTGACCGCCACTGCGGGCCCTGCCATCGCGGACACCGCCTCGGATCTGATCGGGACCGGCGCCGATCTGGCGGAGCCGCTCAGCCCCGGGACGGCCGAGACCCTCCGGGAGGCGGAGGAGTCGGTCCGCGAGGTCGGTGAGGGCTGGGAACAGGGCCAGGAAGCGCTCACCGATCCCGAGTTCTACTACGACCTGCGCCGGACGTTCGCGCCGATGCCCTGGGACCCGCAGGCCTGAGCCGCCGTCCCGGAGCCTCACTCCCGCCGGGCGGGCTCCGCGTCGCCGTCGTTCCCGGCCACGACCAGCCGCAGGCCGTCGTCCCGCTCATCGACGGTGACCTTGACGCTCTGTCCGTCCTGCACCTCGCCGCGCAGGATCAACCGGGCCAGACCGTCTCCGATCTCCTTCTGCACCAGGCGCTTGAGCGGACGCGCCCCGTACAGCGGGTCGAACCCCTCCGCGGCGAGCCAGCGGGTGGCGGACTCCTCCACCTCCAGCGAGATGCGGCGCTCGCGCAGACGCTCGGCGACCTCCTGGACCTGCAGCGCGACGATGCTGCCCAGCTCGTCCCGATCCAGGGCGTCGAACATGACGATGTCGTCCAGGCGGTTGAGGAACTCCGGCTTGAAGGAGGCCCGCACCACCTGCATCACCCGCTCGTGCTTCTCCTTCTCGGTGAGGGTCTGGTCCTGCAGCGCGACGGCTCCGAGGTTCGAGGTCAGGATGAAGATCGTGGAGCGGAAGTCCACGGTCCGTCCCTGCCCGTCGGTGAGCCGGCCGTCGTCGAGCACCTGCAGCAGCACGTCGAACACGTCCTGGTGCGCCTTCTCGATCTCGTCGAGCAGCACCACCGAGTACGGCCGGCGCCGCACCGCCTCGGTGAGCTGCCCGCCCTGGTCGTAGCCCACATATCCCGGAGGGGCGCCGACCAGCCTCGAGACGGTGTGCTTCTCGCCGTACTCGGACATGTCGATGCGGATCATGGCCCGCTCGTCGTCGAAGAGGAACTCGGCCAGGGCCTTGGCGAGCTCGGTCTTGCCCACGCCCGTCGGTCCGAGGAACAGGAAGGAGCCGGTGGGCCGGTGCGGATCCGAGATCCCCGCCCGGGCCCGGCGCACGGCGTCCGCGACCTCGGCGACCGCCTGCTGCTGACCGATCAGGCGCCGACCGATGATCTCCTCCATCTGCAGGAGCTTCTCGGTCTCGCCCTGCAGCAGCCGGCCGGAGGGGATCCCGGTCCAGGCCTCGACCACCTCGGCGATGTCATCGGGCCCCACATGATCGGCGACCATCGGTCGCTGCTGCTCGCTGTGCTCCTCGGACTCCTGCTCCTCCGCATCGCGCAGCTGCTCCTTGAGCGCCGGGATGTCCCCGTACAGGATCTTGGAGGCGGCGGTCAGATCACCGTCACGCTGCGCACGGTCGGCCTGCATGCGGAGCTGCTCGAGCTGCGCCTTGAGGTCGCCGACGAGGTTCAGGCCGGCCTTCTCCCGCTCCCAGCGGGCCGAGAGCTCGTCCATCTGCTCGGTCCGGTCGGCCAGCTGCGAGCGCACGGACTCCAGCTGGGCGAGGCTGCCGGGGTCCTCGCTGCCGGCGAGCGCGAGCTCCTCCATCTTCAGCCGGTCCACCTGGCGGCGCAGGATGTCCAGCTGCTCGGGCGAGGAGTCCAGCTCCATCCGCTGCCGGGAGGCCGCCTCGTCGACCAGGTCGATGGCCTTGTCCGGCAGCTGGCGGCCGGAGATGTAGCGCGAGGACAGGGCCGCGGCCGCCACCAGGGCGGCGTCGGTGATGGTGACCTTGTGGTGCGCCTCGTACTTGTCCTTGAGACCGCGCAGGATCGTCACCGTGTCCTCGACGCTGGGCTCGCCCACCAGCACCTGCTGGAAGCGTCGCTCGAGCGCGGGGTCCTTCTCGATGTTCTCGCGGTACTCGTCCAGGGTGGTGGCGCCGACCATCCGCAGCTCGCCGCGGGCGAGCATGGGCTTGAGCATGTTGCCGGCGTCCATCGAGCCGTCCCCGGACCCGCCTGCGCCGACCACCGTGTGCAGCTCGTCGATGAAGGTGATGATCTGACCCTCGCTGCTGCGGATCTCGTCGAGCACGGCCTTCATCCGCTCCTCGAACTCGCCGCGGTACTTCGAGCCGGCGACCATCGAGGAGAGGTCGAGAGAGACCAGGCGCTTGCCGCGCAGGGAGTCCGGGACATCCCCCGCGACGATCCGCTGGGCCAGCCCCTCCACCACGGCGGTCTTGCCGACGCCCGGCTCACCGATCAGCACGGGGTTGTTCTTGGTGCGACGCGAGAGCACCTGCACCACGCGGCGGATCTCGCCGTCGCGGCCGATCACCGGGTCCAGCTGTCCCTCCCGGGCCAGCTCGGTGAGGTCGACGCCGAACTTCTCGAGGCTCTGGAAGGTGCCCTCGGGGTTCTGGGTATCCATCTGGGTCATGCGGTCATCTCCTGTGGTCAGTTCCTGGACGGCATCGCGCAGGGCTCTCGGCGTCGCGCCGCCCGCGGTGAGCAGTCGGGCGGCCGGGTCCTTGCCGAGCGCGATGCCGATCATCAGATGCTCGGTGGACAGGTAGGTGCGGTGGGCCGCATCCGCCTCCCGGCGGGCCGCCTCGAGCGCGTCGAAACCGGTGCCGACGAAGGTGGGGGACGCTCCGCCGCTGGCACGGGGCAGCGACTCGATCGCCTCGGCGCTGCGGCGGATCACGTCGGCCGGATCCGCGCCGACCTTCTCCAGGGCGGCACGAGCGATGCCGTCGGCCTGTCCGGCCAGCGCCCACAGCAGGTGGAGAGAGCTGATCTGCGGATTGCCGAGCTCGACGGCCTTCTCCGCGGCGGCGGTGACGGCCTCCTGCGAACGGGTGGTGAACTGGAATTCCACGGGGCTCCTCTCCTGAGCGCTCTGGCGTCGCGGACCGGGGCGCCACGACCTCTGACACGATCAACGACAGGCAAGTTGAGTCTATTCCACTCAACCCCGGAGTGGTCCGGCAGAGCTCCGCGCGCTGCTGTCCCTGTGTCCACATCCCGTCCCCCGCCGATGTTCCTCTCGGCGATGACGGAGCGCACGCCTGTAGCATCGCATTCGCATCGTGGGCCGACGGCCAGCGGCACCACCGACGCCGACCTCGCGCCCCCTTCCCTCGTCCCGCCGCCGTCGAAAATGAGGCCCCGATGACTCAGCCCCCGACACCGCCGCAGCACGGCCAGCACATGCCCGACGGTCGGCCGCGGCCCGGTGCCCCCGGGGGCGCTCCTGGTGGGCCGTCCTCCCAGCCCCCGCCGCGCTACCTCGACTACGGCAGCCCCCGCGCGTACGACAGCTCGGTGCGGCCCGCCTCGGGCCTCACCGCGGCCCGCTTCGCACCGGCCCAGATCCAGCGCCCCGATCGGGCCCAGCCGCCGTCCGCCTGGTCGACCCAGACCCGCCGGGTCCAGGACGTCACCCAGAATGCCACTCGGACGCCCACCGTGAACATCATGGTGTGGCTCGCCGTCCTCGTGCTCGGCATCTCCCTGCTGCTGGTCCTGGGATACCTCTTCCTCCAGTTCGTCACCACATCGAGCGCGAACCCGGTGTGGTGGCCGGTCACCGCATTCCTCGCCTCGATCTCCCTGCTCACCATCGCGCTGGTCATGGTCCTGGCGGATCGCTGGGATCCTCAGCCCGTGGCGCTGCTGCTCGTGGCGGTGTTCTGGGGTGCGGCCATCGCCGCCGGCATCAGCTACATCCTCAACACCCTGAACGGGTTCCTGGTCTACGTGGTCACCGGCAGCGACGCCGCCGCGGAGTTCG
This sequence comes from Brachybacterium vulturis, assembly GCF_043641765.1. Classification (GTDB taxonomy): domain Bacteria; phylum Actinomycetota; class Actinomycetes; order Actinomycetales; family Dermabacteraceae; genus Brachybacterium; species Brachybacterium vulturis_A. The sequence continues at coordinate 102,903 of NZ_JBHZRO010000011.1, forward strand.
CCGGCCCCGTGCTCAGCGCACCCCTGGTCGAGGAGACCACCAAGGGCCTCGGGCTGCTGCTGCTGATGCTGCTCGCCCGTCGCTACTTCAACGGGCCGCTGGATGGCCTGATCTACGGCGCGCTGATCGGAGGCGGCTTCGCCTTCACCGAGAACATCCTCTACTACACCCGTGGACTCGAGGGGGCCGGCGCCGAAGGTGTGCTGTTCAGCTTCTTCTGGCGCGGCGTGATGGGGATCTTCGGCCACGCGATCTACACAGCGGCGACGGGCATCATCGTCGGCCTCGTCGTGCGCAAGTGGGGCGGCATCATGGGTTTCCTGGTGTTCCTGCCGGCGCTGATCCCCGGGATGCTGCTGCACGCGGCATGGAACTTCTCCGCCGTGCTCGGGTTCCCGACGGTGCTGATGTACGGCGGGCAGGGCCTCCTGGTGCTGCTGTGGCTGATCGTGATCGGCGTGCTGATCTGGGACGAGTCGCGGCTGACCAGGGTCCGGCTGGGCGACTACGCCAACCAGGGCTGGCTCACCCATGAGGAGGTGGACATGCTCGCCACCTGGAAGGGTCGGCACGAGGGCAAGCGCTGGGCCGCGCAGATCGGCGCCAGGCCCGTGATGAAGAGATTCATCCGGGAGAGCGCGGATCTCGCCTCGATCCGTCAACGACTGCTCGCCGACGGCGCGAATCCGAAGGTCGTCGGGATCGAGCGGAACCTTCTGCTGCGGCTCACCGCGAATCGGCAGGAGCTGCTGGCCTTCGCACGCTGAGTCCCGGGCCGATCAGCCCTCAGTGCTCGTGGCGCGGATCCGATTCCGGGCCGCGAGAGGAATCGCGGCCGCGCAGCCGGTCGAACTGCCGGCGCTCACGCTTGGTGGGCCTGCCGGTGCCGCGCTCCCGGCGGGGCGGTGCCGCGGCCAGCTGGGGCGGCGGCTCCGGGCTGTGGTCCTCGTAGGCCTCGCGAGCGATCGGCGCTCCCACCCGGGTGGTGAGGATCCGGGTGACGATGACGATCCGCTCGCGGCCCCGGGAGCGCACCCGCAGCTCGTCCCCGACCAGGATCTTCTGCGCCGCCTTGACCGGCTCCCCGTTGCGGCGCACGTGCCCGCCCCGGCAGGCCGCCGTCGCCGCGGAACGGGTGGGCGACAACCGGGCGCTCCACAGCCACACGTCCAGGCGGATGGTCTGCGGCCCGTCCGCTCCTGCGGGCCCGTTCATGCGCCGTGCGGCGTGCGCACCAACGGCCACGGGTCGTGGGCCTCCAGCTGCGCGGCCACGGCCAGCAGCAGGGCGTCCTCGCCGTGCCGGGTCGCGCCGAGGTGCACGCCGAACGGCAGCTCGGTCCCGTCGACGACCTCCCGGTGCGACGGGATCGCGATCGCGGCGGCACCGAGCATGTTCCAGGTGCTGGTCCAGGGGGTGAAGGCGCGCTGGGCATCGAAGTCGGCGCCGCCCTCGGCCAGCTGCAGCTGTTCGGGGCGGGCAGGTGGACCAGCCAGTGCCGGGGTGATCACGACGTCGTAGGGGGCGAAGGCCTCCAGGGTACGCCTCGACAGCGTCTGCACGCCGGCGAAGGCCCGGGCCAGGTCGACGCCGCTGTAGCTGCGGCCGCGCTCCCGCAGCCAGCGGGTGAGCTCGAGGAGCTTCCCCTCCTGCGCCTCGTCCAGCGGGATCGAGGCGGCGCCGACGGTCCACAGGGGCATGAAGGCGGTCCAGTCCTCGGGGGTGAACGGGGCCGGGATCTCGGTCAGCTCATGGCCGAGCCCGCGCAGCACCTCGAGCGCTCGCTCGAGGCCGCGCAGGGCGGCCGGGTGGACGGTGGTCTCCGCGGCCAGCGGTGCGCGCAGCACGCCGATCCGCAGCGGCGTGCTCTGCGCGCCCGCACCGTCGAGGCGGGCGAGGTAGGAGTACGGAGCGGGGGCGGCGGGGGTGAAGTCCCCGATGCGCGGACCGGCGAGCAGATCGAGCCCGGCGGCGGCGTCCCGCACGCTGCGGGTCAGGATCCCGTCGGTGACCAGGCCCATCCCCTCGCTGCCGTGCGGGCCCGGGGAGATGACTCCGCGCGAGGGCTTCAGGCCGACGATGCCGCAGCAGGCGGCGGGGATGCGCACCGACCCGCCGCCGTCGGAGCCATGGGCGAGCGGGACGATCCCGCTGGCCACCGCTGCGGCTGCACCGCCGCTGGACCCGCCGGCCGTGCGGTCCAGGTCCCAGGGGGTGCGGGCGGGAGCCCCGGTGGCCGGCTCGGTGTAGCAGGGCAGTCCGAACTCCGGGGTCGAGGTCTTGCCGATGGTGAGGGTGCCGCCGTCGAGGATCTGCTGGGCGACCCCGTCGGTCAGCGTCGCGATGTTCCCGGCGAGCGCCGCGCTGCCCGCCTCGAAGGGTGCCCCGGCGAGCTGGGTGAGGTCCTTGATCGGCAGCGGCACCCCGAGCAGCGGCAGCCGGTCGGCGAGCTCCTGACCGCTGCCGGCGCGGCGGGACTCCTCGAGCCTTTCGGCCACGGCGCGGGCCTGCTCGCGGGTGAGCTCCTCCAGGAGATGGGCGAAGGCCCCCACCTCGGCGCCCGTCGATCGGGCGGCGTCGAGGGTGCGCTCGGCGAGGTCCTCGGCCACGAGCTCCCCGGTGCGCAGCGCGGCGGCCGTCTCCAGCGCGCCACGTGGCGTCTCGGGCTGGGCGCTCACCGCTGCTCCCCCGCGCTGCGCCGCTCCGCCTCGGGCACGGCGGTGCGCACGTGGTCGACGATCCCGGCGAGCGCTTCATCGATCTGCTGCCAAGCGGTGTCGAAGTCGTCCTCGTCCCCGTACCAGGGGTCCCGGATGCCGGTGTCCTCGACGGAGCGCGGCGCGAAGTCCCGCACCATCCGCACCGTCTCCCCGGCGCGGGAGGTGCCCAGCGCCTGCTGCACGGGGCCGACGTGGTCGTGGTCGAGCGTGAGCACCAGGTCCGCCGCCTGCAGCTCGGCGCTGTCCATCTGCCGGGCCCGGTGGTCGGAGGAGTCGATGCCGTGACGGCGCAGCAGGTCACCGGCGCGGGGGTCGATCGGGTTCCCGACCTCCCAGCCGGAGGTGCCTGCGGAGGCGACCTCGACGTGCTCGGCGAGGCCCGCCTGCTCGAGGGCCTCGCGCACGGCGTACTCGGCCATCGGGGAGCGGCAGATGTTGCCGGTGCAGATGGTGAGGATCCGGTAGGTCATCGTCCGTCTCCGTCCCGCTGGTGGGCAGTGGTCTCCAGCAGGTCGGCGTACTCGCGGTGGCGCTGGATCCATCCGCGCACGAACCAGCAGGTGGGACGGACGGTCATGCCCAGACCACGGATGTCGTCGAGGGCGAAGCGCACGATCGCAGAACCGATCCCGGCACCGGAGCGCTCGGGGGCGACCACGGTGGAGCGCAGGTCCCGCAGACGCACACCGACGGCCAGGCCGTCGCCGTCCGGCGGGTCCTCGTCCTCATGGGCGAGGACGGCGACGACCTCGTCCCCGTCCAGCGCTTCGTAGCGGTCCCGATCGGCATTGTGGACCAGGCGCACCGCGCCCGGCTCGGCGGAGGTCTCATCCATGCCGATCACGGTACACTGCCGGTCATGCCCGCGCCCCTGATCTGGCACATCACCGAACTGTCCGCCTGGGAGGCGGCGGTCCGGTCGGGCTCGTACACCCGCGCCACGCGCGATCGCGACCTCGCCGACGAGGGATTCCTCCACGCCTCCTGGCCCGAACAGGTCTCGAAGGTCGCCAAGCGCGTCTACCCGGATCGCCCCGCGGATCTGGTGATCCTCGAGATCGATGTGGGCCGTGTCGAGGCGGCCGGCATCGCCGTGGACATCGAGGCCGATGTGGACGGCAAGGGTCGCGGCTACCCGCACATCAAGGGCCCGCTGCCGGTCAGCGCGGTGGTCCGGCTGCGCCGCACCAAGTGGATCGGCCGAGAATTCGTGGTCGTCGCCTGATCGACGTGCTGCGAGGCTCCGGCGTACCATCGGGTATGGCCAGGTCACGTCGCTCCGCGAAGTATCTCGATATCCATCCGCAGGACCCGCAGCCACGCCTGATCGAGCAGGCGACGCGGGTGCTGGAGGAAGGCGGCCTGATCGCCTACCCCACGGACTCCTGCTATGCGCTGGGCTGCGCGCTCGGCAACGCTGAGGGGCTCGAGCGCATCCGGCGGATCCGGCAGGTCGGCAGGGACCACCATTTCACCCTGGTGTGCGCGGACTTCTCGCAACTGGGACAGTTCGTGCTGGTCTCGAACCCGACCTTCCGGCTGGTCAAGAACTCCACCCCCGGTCCGTACACCTTCATCCTGCCGGCCACCCGGGAGGTGCCGCGGAAGATGGCGCATCCCAAGAAGCACACGGTCGGGGTGCGGATCCCGGATCATCGGGTGGCGCATGCTCTGGTCGAGGCGCTCGGCACCCCGATCGTCTCCTCCACCCTCATGCTGCCGGAGCAGGAGGAGCCGCCCACGGAGGGCTGGGTGGTCCAGGACCTGCTGGGCGAGCAGGTCGAGGCGATCATCGATTCCGGTGAGGTGGGCACGGAGCCGACCACGGTCATCGACCTGTCCGGCGGAGATCTGGTGATCGCCCGGGAGGGCGCCGGGGATGTCAGCCGGTTCTGAACGCCCGGACCGGGAGCGGGCCGCTCAGGCCGCTGCGTTCCGGTCCCGGGTGCTGAGCACGCCGGAGAAGAGCATGATGCCCAGCGCGTACACCGGGACCATCCACAGCGCATAGCGCAGGGTCATGGCATCTGCGAGGGCTCCCACCAGGGGCGGCGTGAGGAAGAAGCCGAGGCGCGCGAACCAGCCCACCACGGTGATGCCGACGCCCGGTGGCACGCCCGGGAGCTCGTCGGCCGCGCGGAGAGCGGCAGGGAACAGGGTGGCCACACCCCAGCCGGCGGCGGCGAAGCCGATCACCGCCATGGCGGGCGAGGGCATCAGCAGTGCGAAGCTCATCCCGGTCATCCCGACCAGGGCCCCCAGCCGGGCGGTGGCACGGTCCCCCAGACGGTCCACGACGGCGTCCCCGGTGAAGCGGCCGATGGTCTGTGCTCCCTGCATCGCGACGAAGGCCATGCCGGCCAGGAAGGGGGCGGCGCCGAAGGTCTCGGTCATGAACAGTGCTCCCCAGGTGCTCCCGGCATCCTCGGTGGAGCCGGCGAACACCAGCACCATGCCCAGCGCGCTCACCAGGGCGAGCGCGTGCAGGCTCATCCCCGCGATGCGCAGCCCGTGCGGGGAGGCATCGGCGGGCACCTCGCCCGCGGAGGCGGCCGACGGGCCCGCGGTCCCCGGCGCGGACGCACGCTCTGCAGCGTCGTGACCGGGCAGCAGGAAGCGGAAGGATCCTGCGGCCAGGGCGCCGAAGAGGAGCAGCCCGATGATGCCCTGGCCCCACAGCGGGAGCCCGAGCTGCGCGGCCGCTGCACCGAACAGACCGCCGACGACCGCCCCGAGGGACCACCAGCCGTGGTAGCTGTTCATGATCGAGCGGCGGTAGCGACGCTCGACCCGCATCCCGTGGGAGTTCATCGAGATATCGGTGATCGCATCGGCCGCGGCCGCGAGGGCGAGGGAGAGCGCCAGCCACCACCAGCTCCCGGCGGTGTAGACCAGCAGGTGGGAGGTCGAGGCGATGATCTGTGCGGCCACCGCGACCCGCGCCGAGCCGAAGCCGCCCATCAGCCGCGCCGCGAACAGGCCCGAGAGCAGCCCGCCGAGCGGTCCGAGCCCGATCGCGAGTCCGAAGGCGGTGTTGCTCAGCCCGATCGTGTCCACCAGCTGCGGGTAGCGGGGCATGATCGCGCAGAACGAGGCGCCGTTGAGGAAGAAGATCAGGGAGACGGCCCAGCGGGCACGGCGCACCGCGGCGGGGACGGCGGGGCGGGTGAGGCCGCCGGAGGGCGGTGCGTGAGCGTTCACGGGACACCATTGTGGACCATTCGCTCGTCGTCGAGAAGCGGGTGGGGGCCTCGTCGCCGGTGCCCGGCAGCACCGGCACCTATCACGGCATCCGGGTCTCCGCCCAGGGCTCGGGGATGGGGCGGCCCTCGCCGGCTACGAGGTGCTCGGGGTCGAGATGGAGACCGCGGAGCTGTCCACGCTGGCGGCGCTGGAGTCGATCGTGCGTCTCGAGGCGGCGCGACCCTCTCGCTGATCCGCAGCCGCCGCGCCCGGGGACCTGCCCCGGACATGCTCGTGCCCGGTCGCCATGAGGCGCCGGGCACGAGGGAGGTTCACCGGGTGGTCACCGGTTCAGGAAGCGCGGCACCAGGTCGAAGGTGGCGTACAGCGCGACCAGGCACATCGCCATGCCGCCGCAGAAGACGAGCACATGGGGATCCTCCATCGTGATCAGGCTCATCACGTACAGTCCACCGGCGAAGAGGCCGAACAGCACGGCGAACAGCACGATCGACAGGCCGACGCTGTTGCCCTTCGAGGTCACGTTCTCGTCCTCGTGCACCTGTGCGCGGGGCGCGTCCGTGACGTGCTGGTTGCTCATGATCCCTCTTCTTCCGACTCAGATCCGCTCGATCCCGCACGTGCTGCGGGTGACCGTCCCCATCCTAGACCAGGGAGCCCACGGGAGCGGACACCTCGCGGTGGTGGATCGCCGTGAGCAGGCTCTCGAACAGCGCTGCGCCGCACTCGCCGTCGATCTCCGGATGCCACTGCACCCCCAGGACGCTCGAGCCGGACTCCGCCTCGACGGCGAGCGGGAGACCGCTGGCGTGGCGGGCCACGATCCGCAGGTCCCCGCGCACGGCACGCACGCCCTGGTGGTGGAAGGCGGTGACCTCCGCGTGGGTGCCGAGGGCGAGGGCGAGATCGCTGGCGACCTCCACCTCGGCCTGGACCGCGGTGGGCTCCAGCCCGGTGGCGGGGTGCGCCGGCAGATCCACGGGCAGGTGGCGGTGCAGCTCACCGCCCTCGGCGACGACGATGATCTGCAGTCCGCGGCAGATCCCCAGCACGGGCACATCGTTGCGGCGGGCGGCGCGGTACAGGGCGGTCTCGAAGGCGTCCCGCTGCGGGTCCGGGATCATGTCGGTGGCCAGGGCGTCCTCACCCCAGGCGGACGGATCGAGGTCGGTCCCGCCGGTGAGCACGAGACCGTCCAGCTCGGCGATCTCCTCGTCGCTCCACTGGTCCTGCACAGCGAGGATGACGGGACGGGCGCCGGCCTCGCGCAGGGCGCGCACGTACTGCTCGTTGACGGTGACGGCGTCATGGCCCGACCAGGCGCCGGACATCATCGTGCTGGACCCCGCGGTCACGCCGATGAGCGGGCGACGAGTGCGCTGCGCCATGATGTTGTCCTTTCCGCAGAGGAGCGATGTTCCGGGCCGCCGGTCGACGACTGGACCCAGTTCACCGCAGCTGCGGCACCGCGGGCGAGCTCTGTGGCGGAATGTGACAGCGGGTCGGGGCAGCGCTGGCCGAGGGAGTCAGCGGAGCGCGCCGACCCGCCCCTGCTGCTCGATCGCCTGCAGGTAGTGGCCGCGCAGCTGCTCCGCCAGCACCGGCCAGGTGCGTCTGCGCACGGACTCCTCGGCGGCCCGGCCGAAGGCCCGCCGCATCGCGTCGTCGAACAGCAGGTCGCTCGCACGGTCCCGCAGCTCGTCGAGCATCCCGGGGGTATAGAGCCAGCCGGTGCGGCTGGGAGCCACCAGGTCCACCGGTCCCCCGCGGCGCGGGGCGATCACCGGCAGCCCGGAGGCCATGGCCTCCTGATGGGTCCGGCCGAAGGTCTCCCGCTCACCGGGGTGGATGAACAGATCGGCGCTGGCGAGGTGGGCGGCCAGATCGGTGCCGGTGCGGAACCCGGCGAAATGCGCCCGGGGCAGCAGGCGCCGGAGCCTCTCCTTCTCCGGTCCGTCACCCACGATCAGCAGACGCACCCCGGGCATGTCATGGATGATCTCGAGGTCCTGGACCTGCTTCTCGGGAGCGAGGCGACCCACATATGCCACCAGCTTCTCCTCGGGCCGCGCGTACGCGGCGCGCAGCGATCCGCTGCGCAGCGCCGGCGAGAACAGCGAGGTGTCCACACCGCGTCGCCACAGGTCCACCCGCTCGATGCCGCGGCCGAGCATCTGGTCACGGGTCGCGTGGGAGGGGGCGAGGTTCACCGTCGCCCGGTTGTGCACATCCCGCAGCAGCTGCCAGGTGGTGCTCTCCAGGAACGGCATGCCGTACCGCGCGGTAAACCCGGGGACATCGGTCTGGTGGACGGCGACCGTGGGCAGGCCGGCCCGCTGCGCCGCGACAACGGCGCGGCCGCCGAGGATCATCGGGGAGGCGAGGTGGATGACGTCGGGCCGGAACTCATCGATGCGTCGGCGCAGCGCCGCGGCGCTGGTGGTGGCGATGCGCACGTCCCCGTATCCGGGCAGGGGTGCGGAGGCGATGCGGCGCACCGGCACCCGGCGGCCGCAGGAGGTGCGCAGCCAGGTGCTGGCACCCGGCCACTGCGGGGCGATGACCGCGAGGTCGTCGCCGGTGGCGGCGAAGTAGTCGAGGACGCGGAGCACCGAGCCCGTGACGCCGTTCATGTGCGGTAGGAACGATTCGGAGACGAAGAGGATCCTCACGCCCTCGATGATGCGCCGGCCGTTGGTCCTCCGCGCCACGTCCGGATGACGACCGGGTGAACACTTCGCCGTGCCCCGGCTCCCGTCACAGGCGCCGCGAGGCGATCTTCGCGCCCTGCACCAGGGACTCCAGCTTCGCCCAGGCGATCTGGGGGTGGATCCGCCCGCCCAGGCCGCAGTCGGTCGAGCCGATCACGCGCTCGGGCCCGACGATCCGTGCGAAGCGCTCCAGGCGCTGGGCGACCAGCTCCGGGTGCTCGACGACGTTGGTGGCGTGGGAGACGATGCCGGGGACCAGCACCTTGTCCTCGGGCAGGGTCAGTTCCTCCCAGATGGTCCATTCGTGCTCGTGGCGCACGTTCGCGGCTTCGAAGGAGTAGTACGCCGCGTCGATCTCCAGCAGCAGCGGCGCGAGGTGGCGGAACTCGATGTCCGTGGTGTGCGGTCCGTGCCAGGAGCCCCAGCAGAGGTGGAAGCGGGTCTGCGCGGTGGGGACGTTCACCAGGGCCCGGTTCACGGCCTCGACCCGCTTGCGGGTGAAGGCGAGGTAGTCCTCGACGCTCGGCTCGGGGTTGATCTGGTCCCAGTTCTCGGCGATCGAGGGGTCGTCGACCTGCACGGTGAGGCCGGCGGCGGCGATCGCCTCGTACTCGGGCCGCATCACCTCGACCCAGGCGTCGAGGAAGGCATCGACATCACCGTAGTGGGCATCGACGATGCGGCTGCCCGAGCCGGGCGAGAGGGAGTTCAGGAAGCCGTGGCCGTAGCCGGCGGCGTCGAAGGCCGCCCGCGCATTGGCGATGTCCTGGGCGATGAGCGCACGCCCGGTGTCCGAGTAGGCGACCGGACCGGTCGCGGCCGGGAAGGTGGGCTGGGAGCCGACGGTGATCCCAGAGCTCGGATCCTGGTAGGCCTCGGCGAAGAGCGTCCAGTCGCGGCGATCCGGGAAGGTGGTCAGGCGCACGTCGCCGGGCGCGGAGCGCACCGGCTCGGAGGAGAAGATGTCCTCCCCGGTGATCTCCAGGCCGCTGACGCGGTCGAAGATGTAGGACCACCAGGAGCCGTAGTTCACGGCCGAGCCCATCAGGTGCCCGTACTCGCCGTCGTTGGGGATCGCGATGCCGATCTCCCGCTGTCTCGCCACCACGTCCACCACAGCCTGCCGCAGCACCTCGCGGAACTCGGCGGTGGGTTCGGGGGTGAGTCCGTCGGCGCCGACGGGGCGGGCGGCGTTGGCCTCGATCAGCTCGGGGCTGCGGGGGAGGGAGCCGGCGTGGGTGGTGAGGATCTGGGTCATGGACCGAGCCTACGAACCGTGACGCCCCGGTCGGAAACCGGGGCGTCACAGGTGTTCACACGGGCCCGGCCTCAGTCACGCGGCCAGGTGGGCACCAGGTTGCGGTCGCCGAAGGCCTGCTCGACACGGCGCACCGGCGGCCAGTACTTGGACTGGATCCGCATCTGGGCGCTGTCGTGGACGGAGTCGTCCTCGAGCGCGGTCCAGCTGCCGGGGTAGACGGCGACCTCGCGGGAGTAGGGGTGGGTCCACTCCCCCGTCGCGATCGAGGCCGCGGTGTGCGGGGAGTTGACCAGCGGGTTGTCGTCCTTCGGCCAGGTCCCGGCCGCCACCTCCTCCGCCTCCTTGGCGATCATCAGCATCGCGTCGACGAAGCGATCGATCTCGGCGAGGTCCTCGGACTCGGTCGGCTCCACCATCAGCGTGCCCGCCACCGGGAACGACATGGTCGGGGCGTGGAAGCCGTAGTCGATCAGCCGCTTGGCCACATCGTCCACGGTGATCCCGGTGCGGTCGGTGAAGGGGCGCAGGTCCACGATGCACTCATGGGCCACCAGGTCGTTGTCCCCCGTGTAGAGGATCTCGAAGGACTCGGAGAGGCGGCGGGCCATGTAGTTCGCCGCGAGCACGGCGGCACCGGTGGCATGACGCAGACCGTCCGGCCCCATCAGCCGGATGTAGGTCCAGGTGATCGGCAGGATCGACGCGGAGCCGTAGGGAGCCTGCGAGACCGGCGGGCCGCCATGGGGTCGGCTGCCCTGGCCGATCACCGGGTGCTCCTCCTGCTGCATCGCCGGGTGCCCGGGCAGGAAGGGTGCCAGGTGCGCCTTCGCCGCCACCGGGCCGACACCCGGGCCGCCGCCGCCGTGCGGGATGCAGAAGGTCTTGTGCAGGTTCAGGTGGGAGACGTCGCCGCCGAACTCGCCGGGGCGGGCCACCTGCAGCAGTGCGTTGAGGTTCGCCCCGTCGACGTACACCTGGCCGCCGGCGTCGTGGACCAGCTCGCACACGGTGCGCACCTCCTCCTCGTACACGCCGTGCGTGGAGGGGTAGGTGATCATGATCGCGGCGAGCTCGTCGCCGTGGTCCTTGATCTTCTGCTTCAGGTCCTCGAGGTCGATGTTGCCCCGGGAGTCGGAGGCGACCACCACCACCCGCAGCCCGGCGATCACGGCCGAGGCGGCGTTGGTGCCGTGCGCTGAACTGGGCACCAGGCACACCTCCCGCCCGCTCTCCCCGCGGGAGGCGTGATAGGCCCGGATCGCGAGCAGTCCCGCGAACTCGCCCTGGGAGCCGGCGTTGGGCTGCAGGGAGACGGTGTCGTAGCCGGTGAGGTCCGCGAGCCAGGTCTCCAGCTGGGTGATCATCTCCAGATAGCCGGTCACGTCCTCGCGGGGCGCGAGCGGGTGGACCGCGTTGAAGCCCGCCCAGGTGATGCCAGCCATCTCGGTGGCGGAGTTGAGCTTCATGGTGCACGAGCCCAGCGGGATCATCCCGCGGTCCAGCGCGAAATCGCGGTCCGCGAGGCGGCGCAGGTAGCGCATCATCGCGGTCTCGGAGCGGAAGGAGGAGAACACCGGGTGCTGGAGGAAGGGGTCCTCCCGCACCAGACCGTCCCAGCCGCTGCCCGAGTCGACCTCGGCCAGCTCCTGGCCCGGGCTCGGGGCGTGCGGGGCGAAAGCGGCGGCGATCTTCTCCAGGTCCGCGGCGGTGATGGTCTCGTCCAGCGAGAGGTGCACCAGGTCGTCGCCCACGGTGTGCACGAGGAACCCGGCGTCCTTCAGGGACTCGGCGATCGCTCCCGCGGTGCCGGTGGCGCGCACCTCGAGGGTGTCGAAGAAGCTCTCGCCCACCAGCTCGAAGCCGCTGCGGCGCAGCAGGTCCGCCAGCGAGGCGGTGCGATCGGCGACGGCGCGGCCGATCCGGGTCAGTCCCTCGGGGCCGTGGTAGACGGCGTACATGGCTGCCATCACGGCCAGCAGCACCTGGGCGGTGGTGATCGCGCTGGTGGCCTTCTCCCGGCGGATGTGCTGCTCGCGGGTCTGCAGGGACAGCCGGTACGCAGGGTGTCCGTCGACATCCTTCGACACGCCCACCAGGCGGCCGGGCAGCTGGCGCTCGAGACCCTTGCGCACGGCGACGAAGCCGGCGTGCGGGCCGCCGAAGCCGAGCGGGATGCCGAAGCGCTGCGAGGTGCCGACGGTGACGTCCGCGCCGAGCGAGCCGGGCGAGGCGAGCATGGTCAGGGCCAGCAGGTCGGCGGAGACGATCGCCAGCGCCTTGGTGGACGTGATCTCGGCGATGACATCGCGTGGATCCCAGACCCGTCCGGAGACGCCGGGATACTGGATCAGCGCGCCGAAGTACTCGCCCTCGGGGGCACCGTCGACGGCGAAGTCGACCTCGCGCAGCTCGATGCCGAGGCCGTCGGCCCGGCCCTGCAGCACCGCCTTGGTGGCGGGGAGGGTGTCGGCATCGACCAGGAACACGTTGCCGTTGCGCTTGACGCTGCGGCGGGCGAGCAGCATCGCCTCGGCGGCGGAGGTCGCCTCATCGAGGGTGGAGGCATTGGAGATGTCCATCCCGGTGAGGTCGCAGATCATGGTCTGGAAGGTCAGCAGTGCCTCGAGGCGGCCCTGGGAGATCTCCGGCTGGTACGGCGTGTAGGCGGTGTACCAGGCGGGGTTCTCCAGCACGTTGCGCTGGATCACCGCGGGGGTGTGGGTGCCGTGGTAGCCCAGGCCGATCAGGGAGCGGTGGACCGTGTTGCGGTCCGCGAAGGTCGCCAGCTCGTCGAGCGCGGCGGTCTCGGTGATGCCGGCGGGCACCACGGACTCGATGCTCCGGGACCCGGTGCCCTGGTCCAGCAGGATCGTGCCCGGCACGGCGGCGGTGAGCATGGCGTCCAGGGACTCGTAGCCCAGGACCTCGAGCATGTGACGCTGCGCGTCGGGATCAGTGCCGACATGGCGGCGGACGAAGGACTCGTGAGCGTGCGCAGACGATGCGGTCATGGAGTGGGGCCCCTGGGAGTGTCGTGTGAGTGGCGATGCGTGGCGGCGGCGCGCGGCACCGGCGGAGGCGGTCAGGACTGGGTGAAGGCGGTGTAGTCCGCGGCGTTCATCAGGTCCTCCGGGAGGGCCTGGTAGCTGACCTTGACCAGCCAGCCCTCCTCGAAGGGCGAGGAGTTGACCAGCTCCGGGGCGTCGACGACGGCCTGGTTGACCTCGGTGACGGTGCCGGAGATCGGTGAGAAGAGATCGGAGACCGACTTGGTGGACTCGATCTCGCCCATCTCGGTGCCGGCACTGATCTCGTCGTCGACCTCGGGCAGATCGACGTAGACGACGTCACCGAGCTGCTCGGCCGCGAAGTCGGTGACGCCGACGACGGCGACGCCCTCGGAGTCGACGCGGACCCACTCGTGGTCCTTGCTGTACAGGAGTTCTGCAGACATGGGAAAGGTCCTTTCTGGGGACAGGAGATCTCGGGGAACGGTGGGATCAGTCGGGGGAGTGCATCAGTCGCGGGAGTAGAACGGCGGTTTCACGACCCGCACCGGGAGGTCCTTGCCGCGCACATCGGCCACCAGAACGGTGCCCACCTCGGCGGCGCTCGCGGACACGAAGCCCATCGCGATGGGGTGGCCGAGGGTCGGGGACAGGACGCCGGAGGTGATCGCTCCGACCTCGTGTCCGTCCGCATCGCGCACCTGGGCACCGGCTCGTGCGGCCCGACGGCCGTCGGCGACCAGGCCCACCAGGACCGGTCGGTCGGACAGGTCTGCGGCCTCGATGGCGGCGCGGCCGACGAAGTCGCCCTTGGACTTCAGCGCCACCACGCGACCCATGCCCGACTGGGCGGGGTACAGGTCGCGGCCCAGCTCGTTGCCGTACAGCGGCATCCCGGCCTCGAGGCGCAGCGTGTCGCGGCAGGCGAGTCCGCACGGGACCAGGCGATCGCCGCCGGCTGCGGTCAGCTGCTCCCACAGCCCGGTGGCGAGCTCGTTCGGGACGTACAGCTCGAAGCCGTCCTCGCCGGTGTAGCCGGTGCGCGCGATCAGCATCGGCTGCCCGCGATAGGTGCTCTCGGCGAAACGGTAGTTCTTCATCCCGGTGAGGTCCTCGGCGGCCAGGGCCTCGACCCCGCTGTCGCTGCTGAGCAGTGCCTCCCGCAGGATCTGCTCGCTCGCCGGGCCCTGCACGGCGATCAGCGAGGTGCGGGCGGAGGCGTCGTCGACCTCGACGTCGAAGCCCTGCGCACGGGCGCTGAGCTCGGCGGAGTCGACCTCGGCATTGGCCGCGTTGGCGACCACCAGGAAGTGCTCCGCGGAGAGCCGGTAGGTGATGACATCGTCGATCACGCCGCCGTCCTCGGTGAGCAGCAGCGAGTACTTCGCACGCCCCACGGACATCGCCGAGAGCTTGCCGGCCAGGGCGTGGTCGAGGGCGTCCCCGGCCTGGGGCCCGCGCAGGTGGATCTCGCCCATGTGGCTGAGATCGAAGATGCCGGCGCTCTCGCGCACTGCTCGGTGCTCGGCGAGATCGGAGTCGTACCGGACGGGCATGCGCCAGCCGGCGAAGTCGGTGAACGTCGCGCCGAGCGCCTCGTGGACCGCCGCGAGGGCGGTGCTGCGCAGGTCCTGGTCGGGCATGTGGCTCCTTACTCGTCCATGGGCGGTCGTCGGGCAGGATCGTCTTCGCCCGTCACGCAGTCGCGGCGACCGGTGCGCCACCTCGCTGTGCCGCAGACTCACCATACCGTTCGCACGCGGTCCTCGTGGCCGGTGCACCCGGACCGCTGCGGAACGTGAGCCGGCGCCGGGGAGGAACGGCCTCGCCGACCGAACGGCCTGCGGTTCCGGGCCGGGAAGCGAGTACGGTGGGGACCGTGACGACGGAAGGCACCGCTGAGTGGCCGGTACGGATCCACAGCCCGCGGCTGGTGATCCGGCCGCCGGGCGACGACGATCGCGGATCGATCATCCGGCTGATGACCGATCCGGTGACTCGTGAATACCTCGGCGGTGCCGTGGACTACGCGTCCCGGCAGGCGCTGGAGCTCTCACCGCTGGGCCTGACCTGGGGACGCTGGGTGCTCGCCCTCGCGGAGGACGACACCATGATCGGCTCGATCACCCTCGGCTACGACCGCGGGGAGCTCGAGCTCTCCTATGCGCTGCTCCCGGAGTGGACCGGCTTGGGGTACGCGGCGGAGTCGTGCATCGCCCTGCTCGGCTGGGCACGCGGCGAGCTCGAGGACGAGCAGGTCATCGCCATCACGCAGACCCGCAACAAGCGCAGCGTGGCCCTGCTGCGCAAGCTCGGCTTCAGCGTGCGCAAGGGGCTCGAGGAGTTCGGCGCCCAGCAGCTGCTGCTGGAGCGTGATCTGCACGATCCGCTGCCGGCATACGCCCAGCCGCTGCAGACCGCGGCCGATCCGCCGCCTCCGCGGCGGCGCTGAGTCCCGGCTCCGAGGATTCGCGGCCGGCCGTTCCGCACCGGGCCGCAGCGGCTCTCAGCCGCGCGCGACGGGACAGCTCATGCAGCGGGGACCGCCGCGACCGCGCCCCAGCTCGTCGCCGTTGAACTCGAGGACCTCGACGCCCTGGGCACGCAGGTACTCGTTGGTGGCCGCGGCGCGCTCATAGGCGACGACCTTCCCGGGGGCCAGGGCGAGCACGTTGCAGCCGTCGTCCCACTGCTCCCGGGCCGCGGCGTACGCGTCCAACGGCGGGGTGAGCACGCGCAGCGCCTGGACCCCGAGTCCGCGGGCCAGCACCTGGTCCATCTCGTCGGCGGAGCGCGCGCGGGAGACCAGCCGGTCCCCGGGACGCTCGATCTCGAAGGTCTCCAGCGGCTCCAACGACCCGAACCGCAGCATCGACTCCTCGTCGACGACGGTGGTGACGGTGTCCAGGTGCATCATCGAGCGACGGTGCGGCAGGGCGATCGCGACCACCCGCTCCACGGAGCCGTCCGCGAGCAGATCCGCGGCCAGCCGTTCGACGCCGACGGTGCTGGTGCGCTCCGACATCCCGACCGCGACCACCCGCGGGGACAGCATCATCACGTCGCCGCCCTCCACCGTCGCGGCTCCCGCGCCGTCCCGGCCGACGATGCGGCGGGGCGCGGAGGCCCCGGCGAACTGCGGATGGTGGCGGTAGATCATCTCCAGATGCAGGCTCTCGCGGCGCCTGGCCGGATGGCGCATGGGGCTGACGGAGACCACGTCCCCGATCCAGGCCGAGGGATCCCGCGTGAACATATGGTTGGGCAGCGGGTCCAGGACCAGCTGCTCCTCCCCCGCCCGGTGCAGGGCGATCGAGCGCGGCCTCACCCCCAGGGCGCCGAGCTCGCCGACGGTGATGCCGCCGATGAGCACATCGACCAAGGGACCGGGCGCGAGATCGGCGAGGGCCTCGTGGAGATCCTGCACGGCGATGTCCCCCAGGACGCCCGGATCCAGGGCGCGCATCAGCAGTTCCTGACGCAGGACGGGATCATCCAGGAGATCGGTGAGCAGACGCGTCAGCTCGAGCACCTCGACGCCCTCATCGCGCAGCAGATCGCTGAACTGCCGGTGCTGGGCCTGGGCGCGGTCCAGCCAGAGCACCTCGTCGAACAGCAGTCCTTCCCGGGAATCGGGGGTCAGCCGCTCGAGCTCGGGCCCCGGTCCGTGGACGAGCACGCGGCGCAGCGGTGAGATCTCGTCGTGCACACCGGTCCGGGGTTCTGCTGCCACTGCCATACGAACTCCTCAGTTCTCGACCTGCGCACGTTCTCGACCTGCGCGCCCTCGGCGGTGAGGGCGCGTCCTCTCGGCGCTGCGTGCACGCTAACAGAGCACAGCACAGGCCGCGGGCGCCCCGGCGTGCACGGCCCGCCGCACGATGGCTAGGCTGATCGGGTCCACAACCATCCTTCCCAGGAGGTCCCCGTGACCGCGACCGCGCTGTCCATCCCCACCACCACGCTCGCCGACGGCACCGATCTCCCGCTGATCGGCTTCGGCACCTCGAGCATGAAGGGCGTCGAGGGTGCCCGCGCGATCGCCGCGGCCCTGCGCGCAGGCTACCGGCTCATCGACTCGGCGGCCCAGTACGGCAACGAGGCCGCGGTGGGCGCGGGGCTGCGCGACAGCGGCGTGGATCCCGACCAGGCACTGGTGACCACGAAGATCGCGGGAGGGGACCAGGGCCGGGAGGCCGCTCGCGAGGGGTACCTGGCATCGCTGCGCCGACTGGGTCTGGACCGGGCCGCGCTGGTGCTCATCCACTGGCCGAACCCCTCCCGGGGCCTCGCCCTGGAGACCTGGCGCACCCTGATCGACCTCAAGGAGGAGGGACGGGCGCTGCACATCGGGGTCTCGAACTTCCGGCCGGAGCAGCTGCAGGAGCTGATCGACGCCACCGGGGTGAGCCCCGAGGTGAACCAGATCCAGCTCTCCCCCGCCCTGCCGCGGGCCGAGGCCGTCGCCTTCCACCGCGAGCACGACATCGTCACCCAGGCCTGGGGGCCGCTGGGCGGGCGCGAGGGGCTCTCGGGGCAGTTCGCCCTGCAGCGCATCGCGCGCAAGCACGGCGTCGCCCCCTCGCAGGTCTCGCTGCGCTGGGCGATCGATCAGGACATCGTGGTGATCCCGAAGTCCCAGGATCCCCAGCGCCAGCGGGACAACGCCTCCCTCGACGGGCTCCGCCTCGACGAGGAGGACCGCAGCCTGCTGGCCTCGCTCGATCTGGGCGAAGACGCCGCCTGGGACTCCCGCGAGCACGAGGAGTGGTGAGCGCGGGCGGCCGCTTCACCCCGGGTGCGGCGCACCGGGAGATCGTCTTCCTCACCGGATCCGGGATCAGCGCCCGCACGGGTCTGGGCACCTTCCGGGGCCCGGAGGGGCTGTGGGCCCTCGAGCCCGAGACCGAGGAGGCGATGCACGCCGAGCTGCTGCCCGGCTCGCTGCCGCAGCTGTGGCGGGTGTGGGGCCGGATGGCCCGCATCGCCCGTGGGCACGGTCCCACCCCGGGCCATCGGGCGATCGCCCGGCTGGGCGCCCCGGTGATCACGCAGAACATCGACGGCCTGCATCAGGCGGCCGGCAGCGAGCTCGTCGCCGAGCTGCATGGCAGCGCGCTGCGTGCGGTGTGCCTCGAGCTGCGCTGCACGTGGTCGGCGCCGCTGGCGCCGGGCGAGGGACCGCGTGCCGAGGACCACGGCGTGCCCGGCGCCTGCCCCCGATGCGGCGCGCCGACCCGACCTGACGTGGTGCTCTTCGACGAGCAGCTGCCGCAGGACGCCCTCGAGCTCGCGATGCGACTGGCGCAGCGGGCGGATCTCTTCGTGGCCGTCGGCACCAGCGGGGTGGTGTTCCCCTCCGCGCAGCTGGCACCGCTGGCGGCGTCCCACGGCGCCACCACGGTGCTGATCGACATCGCTCCGCCCAACGGCTCCCGCGCCCTCTTCGACCACGTCATCGCCGAGGACGCCCACGAGGTGCTGCCGGACTGGGAGCGACGGCTCCATCGTGTGGGCGGCACCTCGTTCCTGGATCCCTTCCCGCGCTGACCGGCCCGGCCCCGGGGTATCCAGCGCAGGCGGATACCGTCAGGGTCCCGACATCCCCGAGCGCCTCAGATCCAGATCGCGGGATCCATCTGCTGCTCGGGATGGGCGCTCCCCGCCCGCACGATGGCGGGGATCCCGACGGCGGTGGCCCCGGCAGGCACATCCTTGACCACCACGGCGTTGGCACCGACCTGCGCGCCCTCACCGAGGACCACCGGTCCGAGCACCCGGGCGCCCGCCCCGATGGTCACCCCGCTCTCGACCGTGGGATGGCGTTTGACGCGATCCATCGAGCGGCCGCCGAGGGTGACCCCGTGGTAGAGCATGACGTCGTCGCCGACCTCGGCGGTCTCCCCCACCACCACGCCCATGCCGTGGTCGATGAAGAAGCGGCGGCCGATCCGCGCCCCCGGGTGGATCTCGACCCCGGTGACCGAGCGGGCGCCCTGGGCGAGGACCAGCGCCGGCAGCCGCGCTCCGCGCCCCCACAGCCGATGCGCGATCCGGTGGGTCCAGATCGCGTGCAGCCCGGGAGAGGTCAGCAGGATCGCCAGGTCATCGGTCGCCGCGGGGTCGCGGCGGTGCGCCGCCGCGAGGTCCTCCCGGACCGTCGCGACGGCGTCCATCACCCGATCCAGCGGGTTCGTCGCCATGGATGCCGAGCCTCTCGTCAGTCCGCGTACTCGGCGTACAGCGGGGTGGAGAGGTAGCGCTCGCCGAAGGACGGCACCACCACCACGATGGTCCTGCCGGCGAACTCCTCACGGGAGCCGACACGGACGGCGGCCTCGATGGCGGCGCCGGAGGAGATGCCCACCAGCAGACCCTCGGTGCGGGCCACCGAGCGGGCCCGGTCCATGGAGGCCTCCGCGTCGATGTCGAGGACCTCGTCGTAGATCTCGCGGTCCAGGATGCTGGGCACGAAGTTCGCGCCGAGGCCCTGGATCTTGTGGGGGCCGGGCTGGCCGCCGGTGAGGATCGCGGACTCCTCGGGCTCCACGGCGATGATCTTCACCTCGGGCTTGCGCTCCTTGAGGACCTGGCCGACGCCGCTGATGGTGCCGCCGGTGCCGATGCCGGCGATGACCGCATCCACGGTGCCGTCGGTGTCGTTCCAGATCTCCTCGGCGGTGGTGCGGCGGTGGACGTCGACGTTGGCGGGGTTGTCGAACTGGCGGACCTGGACCGCGCCGGACTCGGCGGCGATCTCCTCGGCCTTCTCGACCGCGCCCTTCATGCCCTTGGACGCCTCGGTGAGGATCAGCTCGGCGCCGTAGGCGCGCAGCAGCATCCGGCGCTCCTTGGACATCGACTCGGGCATGGTCAGGACGACCTTGTAGCCGCGGGAGCCGCCGATCATCGCCAGCGCGATGCCGGTGTTGCCGCTGGTGGCCTCGACGATGGTGCCGCCGGGCTGCAGCTGCCCGGACGCCTCGGCGGCGTCGATCATGGCCACGCCGATGCGGTCCTTGACCGAGCTGGCCGGGTTGTAGAACTCGAGCTTGGCGACGATCGTCGCCTTGACCTCGTCACCGAGGCTGTTGAGCTTGACCAGCGGGGTGCGGCCGACCAGTTCGGAGACGTTCTCGTAGATGGGCATGCTTCTCCTCGACGTTGCGGGAGCCGTGGGCTCAAAGGTGAACTTGGCTCGATCATAACCTTGATGGGTGAGCAGAAGCTGGGTGTCTCAGGATCTGCCTGCCCGACGTCGTGGGCACTCGCCGACGAACGTCTAGGACACCCGACCGGTCAGAGGCTCAATAGACCATCCCCATGAATTCGCGGACCTTCGCGAGCGTGGCCTCGGCCTCGGCGTTGGCCTTCTCGTTGCCCGCACGGAGCACGTCGAAGAGGTAGCCGGGATCCTGCTCGAGCTCCGCCCGGCGGGCGCGCACCGGCGCGAGGTGCTCGTTGAGCACCTCGGCCGTGTAGAGCTTCAGGGTGCCCGCGCCGCGATCGCCGATCTCCTCGGCGATCTCCTCCGGGGCCCGTCCGCTGGCCTGCGAGGCGATGGTCAGCAGGTTGGCGACCTCGGGACGGCCTTCCGGATCGAAGGTGATCCGGCGGTCGGCGTCGGTCTTGGCCTTCTTGAGCTTCTTCAGCGTCTCGTCGGCGTCCATCCGCAGCATGACGGTGTTGCCGCGGGACTTGCTCATCTTGTGCTCGCCGTCCAGGCCCAGGATGGTCGGAGCCTCGGAGAGCAGCGCATCGGGTTCGGGGAAGTAGGCCTCTCCCCCGGCGTAGCGCTCGTTGAAGCGGCGGGCGATGACGCGGGTCTGCTCGATGTGCGGCAGCTGGTCCCGACCCACCGGGACCAGGTTGCCGTGGCAGAACAGGATGTCCGCGGCCTGGTGGACGGGATAGGTCAGCAGCAGCCCGCCCATCGCGGACTTCCCGGCGGCGGCGAGCTCGGTCTTCACCGTGGGGTTGCGCTCGAGCTCGGGCTGGGTCACCAGCGAGAGGAAGGGCAGCATCAGCTGATTCAGCGCCGGCACCGCGGAGTGGGTGAAGATCGTCGAGCGCTCCGGGTCGATGCCGACGGCCAGGTAATCGGTCAGCAGCTCCCGCACTGACCCCCTGATGTCCCCGATGACCTCGCGGTCGGTGATCACCTGGTAGTCCGCGACGATCAGCCAGGTCTCCACCCCGGCGTCCTGGAGACGGACGCGGTTGCGCAGCGAGCCGAAGTAATGGCCGATGTGCAGGGCGCCGGTGGGACGATCACCGGTGAGCATGCGCAGCCCCGAGGGGTCGGACTCGATCTGGGACCAGATCTTGTCGCTGCGCTGCTGGGCGGTGTCGTAGCTGGTGCGGGTGTCGTTCGGTGCGGTCACCACACCATGCTAGCGGCCTCGTCGGGGGCGGCTGCGGTCGAGCCGCGCACGATCAGCTGGGGCCGCACCACGACCTCCGTCCGCGCGGGCCGCCGCGAGTCCTCGCCGCCTCCGAGCGCAGTGCGCACGGCGGCGCGGGCGATGGAGCCGACGGCCTGGCGCACGGTGGTCAGCGGCGGGTTCGTCAGCGACGCCCAGAAGACGTCGTCGTACCCGGCCACGGAGACGTCACGGGGAACGCTGAGGCCTTGGGAACGCACGCCCTCGAGGGCGCCGGCGGCCATCACGTCGGACCCGCAGAGGATCGCCGTGGCCCCGCGGTCCACGAGATCCCGCGCGGCCTCGTACCCCCCGGCGTAGGAGAAGTCGGTGAAGGAGACCGGCTGCGGCTGCTCGGCCCATGGGGACGTGACCGCCTCGAAGACCCGCAGCTTCTCGCGCACCGGCCAGGTGTGCTCATCGCCCACCGCCAGCCCCACCCGCTGGTGCCCGAGCTCCTGCAGATGCGTGAGCACGGCCCGCACCGCATGATCCTCGTCGCTGGAGAGGAAGGCGGCGTCGAGCTCCTCGCGCACGCCGTTGATGAGCACCAGCGGTGTGCCGCCGGCGATGATCTCCCGGTAGTGGTCGACCGGTCCGCGGTGCTGCGCGTGATGCCCGGAGACGACGATGATCGCGTCGACCCCGCAGTGCAAGAACCTCTGCAAGAACTCTCGCTCCCGCTCCACGGTGCGGGCCCGCATGGCCACCAGAGCGGTGGCGCCGCGCTCGAAGAGCTCGGCCTCGATGCGCTCGGCCCAGGCCGCGAAGACCTGGTTGTCCAGGTCCGGGACGAGCACGCCGACCAGCGGCCCCGAACCGATCGCCCCCGGGCCCAGATCCCGTCCCAGACGACGTGCCACATCCAGCACGGCCTGGCGGGTCGCCTCGTTCACCCCGGCCTTGCCGTTGAGCACCCGCGAGACCGTCGCCTCGCTGACCCCGGCGGCCCGGGCGATGTCGACGAGTCGTGCCATACCCTCCCCCTCCCGGACCGCGCGCGTCGTCGCCCGTGGCCGAATCGATACCTGCAAGTTCTTGCGCATTCTTGCACAGGAAGGGGTTCTCGTTCTAGTGTGGGGGCATCGAGCGCCGCCACGGGAGGCGGCAGCTCCACGATTCAAAGGAGAAGACGTGCAGATTCGTCGAAAGAGCTTCCTCGCCCTCGGCGGCCTCGCCGCCGGCACCACCCTGCTCGCCGCCTGCGGCGGCTCGGACACCGATGGCGGCGCCGGCGATGGCACCGGTGGCGGTGCCTCCGACGGCGGCGGGGCCGGCGGCGGTTCCTCGGCCGGCCAGCTGGTCATCTGGGCCGACGAGGAGAAGGCTCCCGCGCTGGAGCCCTCCGCCAAGGCCTGGGGCGAGGAGAACGGCATCGAGGTCGTCGTCGAGGTCGTCCCCGGGGACGAGCTGCAGGCGAACTTCATCACCGCCAACCAGGCCGGCAACGGCCCGGACGTCACCATGGGTGCCCACGACTGGATCGGCAACCTCGTGCAGAACGGCGCGATCTCGCCGGTGCAGCTGCCCTCGAACGTGGCGGACACCATCGCCCCGGTCGGTGTCGACGCCGTCACCTACGACGGCCAGACCTACGGCGTGCCCTACGCGGTGGAGACCCTCGCGCTGTTCGCCAACAACGAGCTGACGGACGTCGCGGAGCCCGGTTCGATCGAGGAGCTCATCTCCGCCGCCGAGGCCGGTGGCGCCGAGAACATCCTCTCGCTCCCGATCGGCGAGTCCGGCGACCCGTACCACATGCAGCCGATCTACACCTCGGCCGGCGGCTACCTGTTCGGCAAGGACGCCGAGGGCAACCTCGACCCCTCCGACCTGGGCGTGGGCAAGGAGGGCTCCCTCGTCGCGGCGGACAAGATCTCCGAGCTCGGCGAGAAGGGCGTGCTGAAGAACTCCATCACCGGCGACAACTCGATCTCCCTGTTCGCGGAGGGCAAGGCGGCGTACCTGATCTCCGGCCCGTGGGCCCTGGCCGACGTGCGCGACTCGGGCATCGATTTCACCGTCTCCCCGATCCCCGGCTTCGAGGGGATGGAGCCGGCGGCGCCGTTCGCGGGCGTGAACTCGTTCTACGTGGCCTCGAACGCGGCCAACGCCGGTTTCGCCCAGCAGTTCATGACCGATGTCGCCAGCTCCCCCGACGTCGCCAAGGCCATGTACGAGGCCAACCCCCTGCCCCCGGTGAACCTCCAGCTGCGGGAGGAGATCGCGAGCTCGGACGAGCACGTGATGATCTTCGCCGAGGCCGCCGAGGCCGCCGCTCCGATGCCCGCCATCCCGGCGATGGCCGCGATCTGGGGACCGCTGGGCATCGCGGAGGCCAACATCGTCGGAGGCGCGGACCCGCACCCGACCATGGAATCCGCCGGTGAGGAGATCGCCGCCGCGATCGGCTGAGCCGACCGGAGTGATCCGCCGCCCCCGCCGCTCTGCGGCCGGCGCGGCGGATCGCTCCGCTGCCTGCGCCACCACCCGCCGCCCTGACTCCTCTCCTGTTCCTCGAAAGGCAGAGTCGCCTCATGACCTCGACGCATGCCCCCGCGCACCGGACCCGGTCCACCTCGGTCCCGGCCGTGGTCACCCGCATCGCGGTGCTCGGCATCACCCTCGCGGTGACGGTCTTCATCGCACCGGTGCTGATCTCCCAGCAGTCCTGGATGTGGCTGGCGGTGCTGGTGCTCGCCGCCGTCGGCATCTTCGCCCTGTACTCCACGAAGCGCTTCGTGCCGGGCAAGTACCTCTTCCCGGGCACCTTCTTCCTCTCCGTGTTCCTGATCCTCCCGATCGCGCTGACGATCGGGTACTCGTTCACGAACTACGGCGACGGCACCCGCGGGACCAAGGAGCAGGCGATCGGCTCGATCGTCGCCAGCTCCGTCCAGCAGTCGGCCGACTCGCCGCGGTACACGATGACGGTGGCGACCTCCGGCTCCCCCACCGAGGGACCGTTCGAGCTCTACCTGGTCGATCCCACCGACGGCACGGTCTACCACGGTGATGCCGAGACGCCGCTCGAGGAGGTCGACTCCGGAGCGGTCACCGTGGCCGACGGCCGGGTCACCGAGGTCCAGGGCCTCACCGTGCTCGACGCCGGCCAGGTGAACACGATCTACAACGAGCTGATGGAGCTCGCGGTCCCGGTCGACGAGTCCTCGGCCGTCCGCCCCCTCGGCGTGAACCAGGCCTTCGTGGGCACCACGGTGCTGCAGTACGACGAGGCGACCGACACCATCACGGACACCTCGACCGGCGAGGAGTACACCGTCGGGGAGGTCGGGGACTCCCAGTACTTCGTGGACTCCTCGGGCGAGCGGGCGTTCTCCCAGGGCTGGCTGCAGAGCGTGGGCCTGTCCAACTACGAGCGGCTGTTCACCAACTCCACCGTCGCCGGGCAATTCTTCTCGGCCTTCGTGTGGACCCTGGTGTTCGCGGGCGGCTCGGTGCTGCTGACCTTCGCACTGGGCTTCGCCCTCGCCGTGATCCTCAACGATCAGCGGCTGAAGGGTCGCCGGTTCTACCGCTCGGTGCTGATCATGCCGTACGCGATCCCCGGCTTCATCTCGCTGCTGGTGTGGTCGAACTTCTACAACCGCGACTTCGGCCTGATCAACGAGATGCTCGGCCTGGACCTGGACTGGTTCGGAGATCCGAGCCTCGCGAAGGTCGCGGTGCTGCTGACGAACCTGTGGATGGGCTTCCCCTACATGTTCATCGTCTCCACCGGCGCACTGCAGGCGATCCCGGACGAGCTGACGGAGGCCGCCAGGATGGACGGCGCCTCGCCCCTGCAGGCCACCAGGAAGATCGTGCTGCCGCTGCTGCTGGTGGCCGTGGCCCCGCTGCTGGTCTCGTCCTTCGCCTTCAACTTCAACAACTTCAACGCGATCGAGCTGCTCACCGAGGGTGGTCCGTTCCCCGACGGCTCCGGCCGCGGCGCCACGGACATCCTGATCTCGATGGTCTACCGCATCGCCTTCGGCGGCTCCGGAGCCGACTTCGGCTTCGCCTCTGCGGTCTCGGTCTGCCTGTTCGTCCTCACCGGCGTCCTGGCCGCCATCCAGTTCCGATTCACCAACGTCCTCGAAGACGTCAACTGAGCCCGCGGAAGGGGTCCACCATGAGCTCCACCACAGCTCCGCAGCACGGCGCGAAGCATCGCATGCCCTTCAGCCGCTGGTTCGCCGAACTCGGCTGGCGCCACGTCGTCGGCGTGCTGGCGATCGCCTTCGCCATCTTCCCGATCATGTTCGTGATCTCGGCGTCGCTGAACGAGAGCGGTTCGATCGCCGCCGCCGGCCTGCTCCCCACGGAGGGGGTCACCCTCGAGCACTATGTCGCGATGCTCAGCGGCGAGCGCGCGAGCTTCCTGCGCTGGTACCTCAACACGATCATCGTGTGCGGCGTCGTCGCCACCGGCCAGGTCTTCCTCTCGCTGCTGGCCGCCTATGCCTTCAGCCGCCTGCGCTTCCGCGGTCGACGCGGCGGCATGCTCGCGGTCCTGCTGATCATGATGTTCCCCGCGATCCTCGCGATGATCGCGGTGTACACGATGATCGCGGGCCTGGGCGAGGCGGTGCCGCTGCTCGGCCTGAACACCCTGGCCGGCTACATCGCCGTGCTGATGGGCGGCGCCTTCGGCCAGGTCTGGCTGCTCAAGGGCTTCTTCGACACGATCCCGAAGTCGCTGGACGAGGCCGCGATCATCGACGGGGCCTCCCACTGGCAGACCTTCCGCAAGATCCTGGTGCCGTCCATGACCCCGATCCTGGCCACGACGCTGCTGCTGGCCCTGGTCGGCTCCATGAGCGAGTTCCTGATCGGCTCGATCTTCCTCACCGATGACTCGAAGAAGACCCTCGCCGTGGGCATGTACGGCATGTTCTCCTCGGACCGCTCGAACAACCTGGGCATCTTCGCCGCGGGATCGGTGATGGTCATGATCCCGGTGATCGTGCTCTACCAGTTCCTGCAGCGGTACATCGTCGGCGGTTCGACCGCCGGCGCCGTGAAGGGCTGATCGACCCCAGCCTCCCCTCGAACCTCGCCGTTCCTCCCGACCCGCCGCCCGGGCCGGGAGGACGTGGCGCCCTGCACCCCCTGCACCACCGGAAGGACCCCTCATGACCACTTCGCCCCTCACCGCTCGGCTGACCACCGAGCAGGAGAGCACCCCGGACCGGCAGTGGTGGCGGGACGCCGTCGTCTACCAGGTCTACCCCCGCTCCTTCGCCGACTCGAACGGCGACGGCATGGGTGACCTGCCCGGAGTGACCGCGCACCTGCCCTACCTCCGCGACCTCGGCGTCGACGCGATCTGGCTCTCGCCGTTCTATACCTCGCCGCAGCGCGACGGCGGCTACGACGTCTCCGACTACTCCGACGTCGACCCCCGCTTCGGCTCCCTCTCCGACGCCGACGAGATGATCGGCCGCGCCCACGAGCTGGGCCTGAAGGTCATCGTCGACATCGTCCCCAACCACTCCTCCGACCAGCACGAGCTGTTCCAACAGGCGCTGGCGGCGGGCCCCGGCTCCCCTGAGCGCGATATGTACGTCTTCGTCGAGGGCAAGGGCGAGAACGGCGAGCTGCCGCCGAACAACTGGACCTCGATCTTCCACGGCCCGGCCTGGACCCGCGTCACCGAGGCGGACGGCACCCCCGGCCAGTGGTACCTCCACATCTTCGACACCAGCCAGCCTGACTGGAACTGGGAGAACCCGCGGGTGCACGAGCTGTTCCGGGACGTGCTGCGGTTCTGGCTGGACCGCGGTGCCGACGGATTCCGCGTGGATGTCGCCCACGGGATGGTCAAGCCCGAGGGCCTGCCCGATGCGACCGTCAACGCGCAGGGGCTGATCGACATCCCCGAGGGCGAGGTGCCGATCTACTTCGACAACGACGGGGTGCTGGAGATCTACCGCGAGTGGCGGCCGATCCTCGACGCCTACGAGGGCGACCGCATGATGGTGCTGGAGGCGTGGATCCCCGAGCAGCGGCTGCCGCTGTACATCGGGGACGACAAGGCGCACCAGTCGTTCAACTTCGGGTTCCTGCAGGCCCGCTGGGGCGTGCAGACGATGCGCGCCGCGATCGAGAAGCCGCTCGCCCTCGCCGACGCCGTGGGCTCCCCCACCACCTGGGTGCTCTCGAACCATGACGTGGTCCGCCACGCCAGCCGCTACGGCTTCGCCCCCGATCACGTGTTCGGCGAGGGTCTCTCCCGCGACGAGGTGCCCGATGCGGAGCTGGGACTGCACCGGGCCCGCGCGGCCACCCTGCTGATGCTGTCCCTGCCCGGTGCGGCGTACCTCTACCAGGGCGAGGAGCTCGGCCTGCCGGAGGTCAGGGACATCCCCGACGAACTGCGGGAGGACCCCGCCCATCGGCGCGCCGGAGTGCCCGGCCGCGACGGCTGCCGCGTGCCGCTGCCCTGGGTCCAGGACGCCCCGGCCTTCGGTTTCTCCGCCACCGGTCGGAGCTGGCTGCCGCAGCCGGAGGTCTTCGGTGAACTGGCCGTCGACGCGCAGGAGGGCGTGGCCGGTTCGACGCTCGAGATGTACCGCACCGCGCTGCACCTGCGTCGCGAGCTCGGCCTGGGCCGCCCCGACGGCGGGGTCAGGTTCCTCCGGGACCTGCCGGGTGGCGTCCTCGGGGTCTCCCGCGGGGAGGTCACCGTCCTGGTCAACACCACCGACGCCGCCGTCGTCCTGCCGCCGGGGCCGCTCGCCGCGGCCGAGGTGCTGGTGGCCTCCGCTCCTCTCGAACCGGGCACCCTGCCCGCCGATACGACGGTCTGGCTGCGCACCGCGTGAGCATCGGGCCCGCCTCCCGCCGCCGGAGTCGGACCGGTCACGCCGGGCCGCGGAAGACCGAGCGTCTCCGCGGCCCGAGGTGCTCACGCCGCTAGGATCGCCTCCATGCGCCCGCCCTCCTCACCGGTCGATCCCGGGTTCGACGTCGTCGTCCTCGGGGCCGGACTGAACTCGTTGAACCTCACCATCGCCTTCCACCGGCAGTACGGCATGCGGTGCACCACCGTGGTGCGGGTCCCCGTCGCGATGAACCAGCACACGGTCACCAGTGACCAGCTGGTCCTCGGCGCCGACGCCACCGACGAGCAGATGCGCGATGCGCTGCTGGAGCTGGCCGCCGGGCGTCCCGCCGGACGCCCGGCCCTGCTGCTGACCAACGCCGACTCCCTGATCGAGTTCATCGACCGCTTCCGCAGCGAGCTCGAGGAGCATTACCTGCTCGCCCAGGTGGACGGCGCGCTGCTGTCCCGCCTGGCCGACAAGGCGGAGTTCGCCGAGATCTGCGCAGAGCTCGGCATCGGCACGGTGCCCACCGTGATCGTCGACTTCGCCCGCGCGGAGGAGACGGGCTGGAACGGGGAGCAGGAGCTGCCCTGGACCTTCCCGGTGGTCGGCAAGGCCGCGAACACCGCCGAGTACCACCACGTCGACTTCCCCGGCAAACGCAAGGTCTTCTTCTTCGAGAGCCGCGAGGAGCATCTCGACCTGGTCCGCCGACTGCGCGGATCCGGGTTCACCGGGCGCTTCCTGTTCCAGGAGCTGATCCCGGGGGACGACACCGCGCAGCGCTCCATCACCGCCTACCGCTCCTCGCGCGGAAAGGTGACGCTGCTGTGCGCCGCCCAGGTGCTGCTGGGCGAGCACACCCCCGAGGCGCTGGGGCGCCCTGCCGCCATGATCACCGGCGACTTCCCCAGCCTCACCGCGGCCGCCGAGCGCTTCCTGGACGCCGTGGACTACGTCGGCTTCGCGAACTTCGACGTGAAGATCGATCCGCGGACCGGCGCCGAATGCTTCTTCGAGATCAATCCCCGCATCGGTCGCAACAACTACTACGTCACCGCGGCCGGGGAGAGCGTGGCGCGCCACGTGGTCGCCGACCGCATCCACGACCGGGACCTCGACCGGGTCGTCGTCACCCGCGAGATCCTCTACTCGATCCTCCCGGTGGCACTGGTGCTGCGGTACCTGCGCGATCCCGCCCTGCGCGAGCACATCCGGCGCGTGGCGCGCACTGGGCTGCGCAATCCCTTCCGGTACCGTCCGGAGGGCCTGTGGATGCGTGCCTACTCCGTCGTCTCGGGCCTGAACTTCGTGCGCAAGTACCGCGCCGTCTATCCCCGACCCACCGACACCGGATTCTGATCCGGGAAGGACCCGCTCCGATGCCCGATACCCCCGCCCCCTCCTACGCCGATGCCCCCACCCCGGGGGTGGACCTGGTGCTGCTCGGCGGGGACATCGGGATCTACGCCCTCGCCCGTGCCTTCCACGAGAAGTACCGGACCATCGCCACGGTGGTCACCCGCAAGGTCGCCGGTCCCGTCGCCGATTCCGCGATCCTGCGCACGGTCGAGCTGGGCATGGACGCCACCGAGGACGAGATGGTCCAGGCGCTGGTGAAGGTCGGTGCGGACAAGGCCTCCCGGCCCGGCGGCACCCGTCCGATCCTGCTGGCCAACGCGGATTTCCTGGTGGCGCTGCTGGCCGCGCACCGGGAGCTGCTCGGCACCTACTTCCATCTGCCGCTGCTGGCCGACGAGGTGCTGCATGCCGTCGCCGACAAGGCGACCTTCTCCGAGGTGTGCACGGAGATCGACGTGCCCACCCCGCGCACCGTCGTGCTGGACTTCGCCGATGGCACCGCCCCCGAGGTGCCGGAGCTGGACCTGGGCTGGCCGCTGGTGGCGAAGGCGTCCCGCTCCTCGGCGTACAACGCCGTCTCCTTCCCGGGCAAGCGCAAGGTCTTCGAGATCGCGGACCGTCCGCAGCTGCTGGACCTGGTGCAGCGGCTGACCACGGCCGGATACCGGGACCGCTTCGTGCTCCAGGAGATGATCCCGGGCGACGACACGGCGATGCTGTCGGTGACCGCCTACGTCGACACCCGCGGTGAGGTGACCCTGCTGGGCGGGGCGCAGGTGCTGCTCGAGGAGCACACCCCCGGCGCGCTCGGGAACCCGGCCGCCATGTTCACCACCGACCTTCCCGAGGTCTTCGAGCAGTCGGTGCGCTTCCTCGAGCACACCGGCTACCGCGGGTACGCCAACTTCGATGTGAAGATCGACCCGCGGGACGGGGTGGCGAAGTTCTTCGAGGTCAACCCGCGCATCGGCCGCAACAACTACTACATGACCGCGGCCGGGGCGAACGTCGCCGAACCCGTGGTCGCCGATCTCCTCGAGGATCGGCCGCTGACCCGGATGCTCACCCACCGGGAGGTCCTGTACTCGATCGTGCCCTGGGCGCTGCTGCGCCGGTACCTCCTCGATGCTGACCTGCGGGCCCGCGTGCGGGCGATCGGCAGGCAGCGCACGGTGCACCCGCTGGCCTACTCCGTCGAGGGCGTGAAGCGCCGCGCATACGTGCTCGCGGCCCAGGCCAATCAGGTCAAGAAGTTCCTCCAGCACTACCGGCGTCCGTCGGCCGACGGGTTCTGAACCGACTGCTCACCCACCGTTCGCACGCCGGTGTGGCGATGGTTACACTGCAGACATGCCTGCTCAGGATTCTTTCGCCCTCCGTTCGCACGCCACACCCGACGGCTCCGTGGTCGCTCCCCAGCAGCTGGTGGAGTCGCTCGGCGGGGAGAACCTCTCCCCGGACCTCAGCTGGTCGGGCATCCCGGAGGGCACCCGCTCCTTCGCCGTGACCTGCTACGACCCCGACGCCCCCACCGGCTCGGGGTTCTGGCACTGGGTGGCCTGGGACATCCCCGCCACGACCACCTCGCTGCCCCTCGGTGTGGCCCAGGACGACGCCTCGATGACCCAGGCGCTGAACGACTTCGGCAACGCCGGCTACGACGGGCCCGAGCCGCCGCCCGGCGGCCCGCACCGCTACCAGTTCTCGGTGCACGCCCTGCCGGTGCGGACGCTCGGGGTCACCGCGGACTCCCCGCACATCGCGGCCCGGTTCGCGATCTTCTCCCAGCAGCTCGCCTCGGCGACGTTCACGGCGCGCTACCAGGTATCGGGGTGAAATGCTAGGGGGAAACTCTCCGCGACCGCTCGGGCGTGCCACGTGTCCCTCCCCGGGGACCGATCGTAGGCTCGACGCATGGAGGCCAGGACTACCCGCAGCAGGCGGCGAGCGCAGAGATCAGACCATGGTCTGAGTCCTCTCATGCGCTCGGGGGACGCGGCGCCCCGCACCGGGTGCGACGCTCGAGGGGTGAACGTGAACAGGATGCGCCCCGACCCATCGGCGACCGGCTCCGGGCGCCCGTTGCGGGTGCTGCTGACGACGGACTGGTGGGAGCCCGTCGTCAACGGTGTGGTCGCCTCCGTCCAGACCCTGCGGCGAGAGCTCCTCGCACTGGGCTGCGACGTCCGGGTGCTGACCCTCTCGCAGGGGATCCGCACCCGGAACGAGGAAGGGGTCTACCGCCTCGGCTCGGTCTCCGCGTCGATGGTCTACGACCGTGCCCGCATCGGCATGCCCTCCGGTCGCCGCGCTCTGCGCGACATCCTGCGCTGGAGCCCCGATGTCATCCACTCCCAGGCCGAGTTCTCCACCTTCGTGTGGGCTCGTCGCATCGCCCGCACCCTCTCGGTGCCGCTGGTGCACACATACCACACCATCTACGAGGACTACACGCACTACTACTCCCCCAGCCGCACCATGGGCCGCAAGGTCGTGGAGTCCTTCTCCCGCCGCGTGCTCTCGAGGACCGATGCCGTAATCGTGCCGACCACCAAGGTCGCCCGGCTCCTGGTCGGCTACGGGGTGCACCGCCCGCTGCACGTCATCCCCACCGGGCTGGACCTGGACCGGTTCCGGCCGGCCCGCAGCGAGGAGGAGCATGCCGATGCCCGCGCGCTGCGCGCCGCGCTCGGCATCGCTCCCGGGCAGCGGGTGCTGCTGTCGGTCTCGCGCCTGGCCAAGGAGAAGAATCTCGACGAGGTCCTCGAGCTGATCTCCGTCGCGGACCGCACGGACACCGTGCTGGTCCTGGTCGGCGAGGGGCCCTATCGGGGCGAGCTCCAGGCCCGTGCCCGGGCGCTCGGCATCGCGGACCGGGTCCGCTTCACCGGGGTCGTCGCCCCGGCCGACATCCCGCGCTGGTACCGGATGGGGGACGTGTTCGTCGGCGCTTCCCTCAGCGAGACCCAGGGACTGACCTTCATCGAGGCGATGGCCAGCGGTCTGCCGCTGCTGTGCCGTCGCGACCCCTCGCTCGCGAGCGTCGTGGTCGAAGGCGTCACCGGCTGGCAGTTCGAGGGTCCCGCACAGTTCACGGACCGCCTGAACTCGCTGCTCGATGATCCGCGCGGTCGCACGCAGATGGCCCACGCGGCCCTCGACCACGCTCGGGCCACCTGCGGCGCGCAGGAGTTCGCTCGCAGCGTGCTCGGGGTCTACCAGCAGGCGCGTGAGCATCGGGCGCCGCTGCTCCTCGGGCGCGACGCCGTGCCGGCGTGAGCACCTCCACCGGGACGATCCCCCGCCTCCGCACGGCGCCCCCCGCCGAGACCGGCGCGGCGGCGCGGCCCGCCGTCCCGTCCGACACGGCAGCACCCGACCGCCGCGATCCGCTGCGGATGGCCGCACAGCTCTCCCCGCTGCTGGGACTCGGGCTCAGCATCGCCCTGGTGTGGTGGGGTCTGCAGACCGGGGTGCTGCAATCGCTGGCGAACCTGCAGGCGTTCATCGATTCCCTGGGCGCCTGGGGGCCGGTCGCCTTCCTCCTCGCCTCCGTCGCCTCCGTGGTCTTCCCCATCGTGCCCGCCGGGCTGCTGGTGATCGCCGGCCCCGTCCTGTTCGGGCCGCTCGAGGGGACCGTGTACAACTACCTCGCGGTCAGCGCCGGCTCCCTGCTGAACTTCGCGATCGCCCGGCACGTGGGGCTGGGGCTCATCGAACGGCTCTTCCGCCGCCGCACGCTCGAGAAGTTCCTGGGGTGGACCCGCAGCGGCCACTTCACGCGCGCCTTCGCCCTCGCGATCGCCCTGCCGGTCGCCCCCGACGACCTGCTCTGCTACATCGCCGGCACCACCCGGATGCGGTGGCGCACCTACGTCCTGATCATCCTCCTGTGCAAGCCGTGGGCCCTGATCGCCTACGGACTCGGCGTCAGCGCCCTCGTGCTGCGCGTCCTGCCCTGGTGAACGGAACCACGTCATG
This sequence comes from Brachybacterium vulturis, assembly GCF_043641765.1. Taxonomy (GTDB): domain Bacteria; phylum Actinomycetota; class Actinomycetes; order Actinomycetales; family Dermabacteraceae; genus Brachybacterium; species Brachybacterium vulturis_A. The sequence continues at coordinate 136,406 of NZ_JBHZRO010000011.1, forward strand.
CTCATGAGATCCCGCGCCCGTCGGCGCACCGCACCCGCCCGCCCCCTGTCGGAGCACGCCGCGCCCGAGGACCCGCCGCTGCGGGTGCTGCTGCCCCGCGGCCTCGCCGCTCTCGCCCGCGAATCCGGCATCGGCGCAGCGATCCGCCACCAGGAATCGGCGGTGCGGTCGCTGGGCCATGAGGTGGTCACCAACCCGCTGCAGCCCTTCGACGTGGTCCATCTGAACACTCCGTTCCCGGACACGCTGCTGCTGGCCCACTGGGCGCGGCTGCGCAGGCGGCCGGCGCTGGTGTGGGCGCACTCCACCGAGGATGATTTCCGCGACTCCTTCCCCGGCTCGAACGCCCTGGCGCCGCTGTTCCGGCGCTGGATCGCGCACCTCTACCGCCGCGGGGACACGGTGATCACGCCGAGCGCGTACTCCCAGGAGCTGATCTCCGCGCCGAAGTACGGCCTGCGGGCACCGATCCGGGTGCTCTCCAACGGGGTCGACACCGGCTTCTTCCGCCCGGATGCGCCGGCCCGGCAGCGCCTGCGGTCCTCCCTCCATCTCGCCGCGGACGCCCCGGTGGTGATCAGCGTCGGGATGCAGCTGCGGCGCAAGGGGATCCTGGACTGGGTGGAGGTGGCCCGGGCGATGCCCGAGGTCACTTTCGTCTGGTACGGGCGCACCGATCCGCGGCTGCTGACGGCCGAGGTGCAGCGGGCGCTGGCCGGCGCTCCTGCGAACGCGCTGTTCCCGGGGTACGTGCAGGCCGCGCAGCTGCGTGAGGCCTACTGCGGCGCCGATGCCTTCTGCTTCCTCACCACGGAGGAGACGGAGGGGATCGTGCTGTGGGAGGCGCTGGCCTGCGAGATCCCCGCCCTGGTGCGCGGCATCCCGCTGTATCGCGAGGCAGTGCCGGACGGAGTGCTCACGCACCAGGTCGCCGGGGCCGGGCCCGAGTTCGCGGGCCGCGTCGTCCAGAAGCTGCGAGCCCTGCTCGACGGGGAGCTCGCGGATCTCACCGCGGCCGGTCGCCGCGCCGCGGAGGGAGTCGACCTCGACCAGGTGGCGCAGCAGCTGCAGGAGATCTACCGCCTCACCGGGGTGCTCCCCGCGAACCCGATCACGAGCGACGCGTAGGCCGCCACAGCACCAGGGCGCTGCTGCTGCGACGCTTCGGCCGCTCGCCGCGGCGCAGGGCGTTGATCTCCCCGTCCCGGTCGGCGGAGAACACCCTGCGCTGGGCGGGGGTCATGTTCTCCAACCGCTCGCGGACGCTCTCGAGCTGATCCTGCATCGCGCTGACCTCGTCCTGCAGCTCGAGGATCCGCTTGATCCCGGCGAGGTTGATGCCGTCCTCCTGGGAGAGGCCCTGGATCTCCCGCAGACGCGCGATGTCGCGGGTGCTGTAGCGGCGGCCGCGGCCGCGGGTGCGCTGCGGGATCACCAGCCCCAGCCGGTCGTACTGGCGCAGGGTCTGGGGATGCATCCCGGAGAGCTCCGCCGCCACCGAGATCACGAACACGGGCGCCCGGTCGTCCAGGCGGTGCGAGCTGTGCATCGGGGTGCTCCTCTCGAGGGTCCGGTGGTGGCGATCGGGGCTCAGCGGGCGGCGGCCTCGCTGAGCCCGGCCCGCGGGTCCTCCTCCGCCAGTGCCGTCCGCAGGTCCTCGACGGCCCGCTTCGCGGCACCCTCGACATGGGCGGGGACCGCGACCTGGACGGTGACGTGGAGGTCCCCGGTGGACTTCTTGGTCACCAGTCCCTTGCCGCGCACCCTCAGGGTACGGCCGGAGGGGGTGCCCGGCGGGACCTTCACCGAGACCGTCCCTCCGTCGAGCAGCGGGACGGCCAGCGTGGTGCCCAGCACCGCCTCGTCGAAGCTGATCGGCACGGTGATCTTCAGATTGGCACCGTCGGCGCTCCACACCGGGTGCTCCTCGACGTCGAGGCTCAGCAGCAGGTCGCCCGCGGGGGCGCCGCCGGGTCCGGGCCGTCCCTTGCCGCGCAGGCGGATCTTCTGGCCGTCATGCACTCCGGCGGGGATGCGGGTGGTGACCGCGCGGCCGTCGACGGTCAGCCGCAGATCAGTGCCCAGCGCCGCATCCCGGAAGCTGATGCGGGTGCGGGCGGAGGTGTCCGAGCCCTTCGCCGGGGCGCGGTTCGGGGCGAACCCGGCCGGGCCGCCCGCGCCGCCGAAGCCGCCACCCTGGCCGCCGAACATCTTCAGCAGATCATCGAGGTCGGGATTGGCGCCGCCGCCGGGAGCGGGGCGGGCTCCGGAGTGTCCACCGCCGCCGAACATCGAGGAGAAGACGTCCTCGAAGCCGGCCCCGCCGGGGCCGCCCTGGCCGGCGGAGAAGCGGGCGCCGCCGGAGCCCATGGCGCGGATGGCGTCGTACTGCTGGCGCTGCTCGGGATCGTTGAGGACCGAGTAGGCCTCACCGATCTCCTTGAACCGCTCTTCCGCCCTGGCGTCGTCGGGATGGTGGTCGGGGTGGTACTTCCGGGCCTGGGTGCGGTAGGCCTTCTTGATCTCCGACGCGTCGGCGTCCTTGGAGACGCCGAGGACCGCGTAGAAGTCCTTGTCGAGCCAGTCCTGTCCGGACATGTGCGTCTCCTTCCGGGAGCCTCAGCTGCGGGATCGAATGTGTGGGAGGGGGCGGGTGCGGGGCCTGCCGGGGACCGACAGGCCCCGCACCGTGGGTGCGCGGCTCGCTCGGGCGGTCGCCGTCAGGCAGGACCGCGGGTGCCGACGCGAGCGGGTCGGAGGATCCGCTCGTTCATCGCGTAGCCGGGCTGCATGACGAGCGAGATCGTCGTGGTCTCGGCGTCGTCGGCGTCCTCGTGCATCAGGGCCTCGTGGCGGTTCGGATCGAACTCCTCCCCGACCGCGCCGAAGCGCTTCAGGCCGTGCGAGCCGAGCACCTCCTCGAGCTTCTGCGAGATGGCGTGGAATGGGGTGCCCTCGGCGATGTCGCCGTGCTGGCGGCCCAGCTCCACGTCGTCCAGGACCCCGATCAGCGAGCCGAGGACACCGGCGATCGCCGCTTCCTTGCTCACCTGGGCGGCGCCCTCGATCCGGCGACGCGAGTTGACGTACTCGGCCTGATCGCGCTTGAGCTGCTCGGTGAGCTCGGTGACCCTGCCCTCGAGCTCGGCGACCCGTCCGGCGTCGGCCGGGAGCGAGGAGTCCTCCCCGTCCTGGGCCGCCTGCTCGAACAGCTCCGCCGCCTCGGCGTCGAAGGGGTCGACCGGTACGTCGGCCCCCTGACCCTCGGCCGCGGGGGTGGCGCCGGAGGGCCGGACGGTGCCGTCCTCCGGGTTCACCTTGCGCTTGTCGGTGAAGGAGAACCTCGGCTCGTCCTCGGGACGCTGCGGGTCCTCAGGCGTGCTCGGGTCCTCGGTCATCACTTCTTCTCCTCGTCCTCGTCCACGATCTCGGCGTCGACCACGTCGTCATCGTCGGACGACGCTGCGTCGGCGTCCTCGGCACCCGCCTCGGCGCCCTCAGCGCCCTCGGCCTGCGAGTAGATCGCGGTGCCGACGGCCTGCAGGGCCTCGTTGAGGGAGTCGCGCTTGGCCTCGAGGTCCTCGGTGGAGGCCTCCTCCTTGGCCAGCTCGTCCTTGGCCTCCTGGATGGCGTCCTCCGCCTTGGTCTTGTCCGCGTCCTCGATCTTGTCCGCGTTGTCCTTGAGCAGCTTCTCGCCCTGGTAGACGAGCTGTTCGAGGGTGTTGCGGGCATCGGCGTTCTTGCGACGCTCCTCGTCCTCGGCGGCATGCGCCTCGGCATCCTTCACCATGCGGTCGATGTCCTCGTCGGAGAGGGCCGAGCCGCCGGTGATCTGGATGGACTGCTCGTTGCCGGTGCCGCGGTCCTTGGCGGTCACGTGCACGATGCCGTTGGAGTCGATGTCGAAGGTGACCTCGACCTGCGGGATGCCGCGCGGGGCCGGCGCGATGCCGGTCAGCTCGAAGGTGCCGAGCATCTTGTTGTCCCGGGTGAACTGACGCTCGCCCTGGAACACCTGGATCGCGACGGAGGGCTGGTTGTCCTCGGCGGTGGAGAAGACCTCGGAGGTCTTGGTGGGGATGGCCGCGTTGCGCTCGATGAGCTTGGTCATCACACCGCCCTTGGTCTCGATGCCGAGGGAGAGCGGGGTGACGTCCATCAGCAGCACGTCCTTGCGGTCGCCCTTGATGACCGCGGCCTGGAGAGCGGCGCCCACGGCGACGACCTCGTCCGGGTTCACGGACTTGTTGGGCTCCTTGCCGCCGGTGAGGGACTTGACGACCTCGGTGACGGAGGGCATGCGGGTGGAGCCGCCGACGAGGACGACGTGGTCGATGTCGGAGACGGAGATGCCCGCATCCTTGATCACCTGGTGGAAGGGAGCCTTGGTGCGCTCGAGCAGGTCCGAGGTCATCTCCTCGAACTGGGCCCGGGTGAGCTTCTCGTCGAGGTGCAGCGGACCGTTCTCGGTCATCGACAGGTACTGCAGCGAGATCGAGGTGGAGGTCGAGGAGCTCAGCTCCTTCTTCGCCTGCTCAGCGGCCTCCTTGAGGCGCTGCAGGGCGATCCGGTCCTTGCCGAGGTCCACCCCTTCCTTGTTCTTGACCTGCGAGATCAGCCAGTCCACGACCTTCTGGTCCCAGTCGTCGCCGCCGAGGCGGTTGTCACCGGCGGTGGCCTGGACCTGGATGGTGGAGCCCTCGTCGTCCTTGCCCACCTCGAGCAGGGAGACGTCGAAGGTGCCGCCGCCGAGATCGAAGACCAGGATCTGCTCGTCGTCCTTGCCCTTCTCCAGCCCGTACGCGAGCGCCGCAGCGGTGGGCTCGTTGATGATGCGCAGCACGTTCAGACCGGCGATGGTGCCGGCATCCTTGGTGGCCTGACGCTCGGAGTCCGAGAAGTACGCCGGGACGGTGATGACCGCATCGGTCACGTCCTCACCCAGGTAGGACTCGGCATCCTTCTTGAGCTTGCCGAGGGTGCGCGCGGAGATCTCCTGCGCGGTGTACTTCTTGTCGTCGATCTCCTGGCTCCAGTCGGTGCCCATGTGGCGCTTGACGGAGGCGATCGTGCGATCGACGTTGGTGACGGCCTGACGCTTGGCGACCTCGCCGACGAGGACCTCGCCCTGCTTGGAGAAGGCCACGACCGACGGGGTGGTGCGGGAGCCCTCGGCATTCGCGATGACGGTGGGCTGGCCACCCTCGAGGACGGCGACGGCGGAGTTGGTGGTACCGAGGTCGATTCCGACGACACGGGACATGGGGGCCTGCCTTTCTGCGACGGTTGCGCCGCAACGGGTTCGTGCACGGCCGACCATGGGGCCGGCGGCGCGACGTGAGCTGTACGGGCTCAAGTAGAGAACTCCGGATCGATGTTGTCAATCTGAAGAGCACTGAACTTGAGTACACCCGACTCAACTCCGCGTCGGCCAGGTTCATTCCCGAATGCCGAGAAGGTGATGGAGAGCACTGTTGTGGATTCTCAGAAAACCTGGCCGTGTCTCATCTACTTGGCCACGGCGTGTCCGTGTCTCAGAGAACTTGGCCGTGGTGGATCGTAGAGCCATGTCCACGGGTGTGGCGTCCGCCACGATCCGATACTGCGACCGACTCGGGGTCGAGCGGGTAGCGCAGTGGGGCGAAGTCGCGCCGAATGAGCTTGCCACCGCGATGCCAGTGAGGGTTCCGCCGACGTTCGCCGGCCAGCGAAACTATCCGGGGCTGTTCTGGTCGGTGCGTAGCCAGCGGCACTTGGTCTACGAGAGCCTGCTCGAGCTGTCCCACTTGTGGCTGCTGGATTTCGCGTCGACGACAGCGGCTATCGCGACCCAGCCGTTCCAGCTGACGGTCGTCGACTCGTCGCACGTCCCGGATCTTCTCGTGCTGGATACGGCGGGTGGCGTAGAGGTCCTCGACGTCAAGCCTGTCGCGTTCCGGTTCCACCCCCGCTTCCGCTCCCAGGTAGAGATCTCCGAGCGGCTGTGCACGATGGTGGGCTGGCGCTACCGGGTGGCGACGGAGCCGGATCCGGTGTTGGTGCGCAACATCCAGTTCCTTGCGGTGGGCCGGCGCCCCATCGCGGAGGCAACAGGCATCGATGACGACGACGTCGTCGCGGTCGCGGCGGGTTACTCGCTGGGCCACGTGCTGGAACGCCTGCGCACAGGGGTCGCGCCGAAGAGTGCATTCGCTCTGGTCGCTGCGTTGATGTGGCGCGGCAGGCTCACGGCTGACCTGACTCGGCCCTTGACGAGGGAAACGATTCTCGAAGGAGGCAGCTGATGGCCGAGGTGCTGGACGTGGCGGTGGGCGGGAGTATCTGGTGGGAGGGGGCAGCCTGGCAGGTCGACGAACTGCGTGATGGTGCTGCACTGCTGTCGCGCGGGGGCAGTGTCCGGCGCATGACTCTGTCCGCGCTGCTGCGGACCAAGGCCACCGCGATCGATGACGGTGAGACCGTCAATGACGGTTCGATCCCCAGTGTCGAGCTGCTGGCGAACCTGGACCCGCGCGAGCGACGCCGTCTGGAATCAACTATCAAGGCCATCACGGAAGCCCTGGAGCAGCGGCCGCAGGATCCAGCCACTCATCTTGCCCACGCCGCGGGCCTCTCGGAGCGCACCGCGCGGCGCCGGATCAGCGCCTTCACGACTCATGGCCCTGCCGGGCTGGTTGACCAGCGGCGCTCGGCATCGGGCCGCAGCAACGCCATCCCCGAGGAGTGGAACCGGGCATTGCGGGATGTGCTGGCTCGTCATCGGGATCTATCGACGCCGTCGCTGAGCCTGGTCATCGATCAGGCCAACTCGTTGGCCGAGACGCGAAGTCCTGGCTTGGCGCTGCCGGCTCGAGCAACGGCCTACCGGCATCTGCGCGAGGTCACGGCGGGGACGGCGGCGTTCGGTTCGGCCAAGCGGCGGCGTTCGGATGCGGCCCGTCCGCAGGGGGTGCTGGGCAGTCTGCGGGCAGATCGCCCGGGACAGTACGTCGTGCTGGATACCACGCCACTGGACGTGTTCGCCGCGGAGCCGGCTACCGACCGGTGGGTACCGGTGGAGCTGACGGTGGCGATGGATCTGTATTCCCGGTGCATCACGGGGCTGCGGCTGCGTCCGATCTCGACCCGTTCACGGGAGGTCGCGGACGTGCTGTATCAAACGATCACTGCCCAGACCTGGGGGCCGGAGGCGAGCGAGGGCCCCTACGTGGGGGTGCCGGACGTGGTGGTGTTCGAAACAGGGGCGGTGCCGGATACGATCATCGTCGATCACGGCCGGGCCTACCTGTCCGAGCACGTCAAGGCCGTCTGCGCCCGACTCGGGATCAGCATCCAGCCCGCGACACCGAGAAAGCCGACGGACAAGCCCACGATCGAGCGGTTCTTCCGCACTCTGCGCCAGGGCTTCCTGGAGCGTCTGCCGGCCTACAAGGGCCCGGATGTGTACTCCCGGGGCAAGGACATCGAGAAGCAGGCGTTCTTGTATGTGCCGGAGCTGGAGCAGGCGCTGCGCGAGTGGGTGGGGATCTATCACGACACGCCGCACGAGGGGCTGTGTGATCCGCGCCTGCCGCATGTGGAGCTGACGCCGGCGCAGATGTTCCAGCGCGGGGTCGCGATCGCAGGTCGGATCCGGTTGCCGGCCTCGACCAGCTTGGCGATGGAGTTCCTGGAGGTGGCCTGGCGCAAGATCCATCACTACGGCATCACGATCGACGGGCGCCGGTATGACGGGCCGGAGCTGAACCTGTACCGCGGGCAACGCTCCGAGCACGGCGGCCTGCATGCGGGCAAGTGGCCGTTCTACGTCGATCGCAACGATGTGCGCGCGATCCACTTCCAGGACCCGGTCACCGAGCAGTGGGCCGCGATCGGCTGGGACCGCGCCCGGGACCTGGATGCTCCGTTCTCGGCCGAGGCGGCCGACTATGTGCGCGCCCTCCAGCTGGCCAGCCCCGACCGGAGCGTCGATCCCAAGGAGGCGGTGGGTGAACTGGTCGAGCGCTATTCGCAGCAGAACGTCACCATGCGCCGGGCGGAGAAGAACCTCGCCCGCCACATCACCACCACCGCACCCGACGGTGATCGGGATCCTCGCCGGACACCTGCCGGGGCGGCGGGAGAGCTGAGCGTGTTGCAGGAGCATCTGGAGCGCCGCGCCCGGGTGCGGGTCACGGATGACATGGACGTCTTCGAACGCTACGGCAATGATGACGAGGACCGATTCGAGGTGTTCGAGGGATGACGACGAATCCCTGGACGGCGTGGATCCGAGAGCACGGGACCGACCGCAGCGGTATCCACACCAAGGACGACTGGCTGGAGCTGGCCCACAGCAAACCCCGGCCCCGGCCGCCTACGCCCGCAGATCCGCGGGCTCTGGGGACCGAAGAGGGTGAGGACTACGAGGAGACGCGCCGGATCTGGAACGCGAACCCGGCCACGATCAAGACACCCCAGCTGGCGGGGGCATTCGCGTTGATGGACCAGGTCATGGCCTCTAACTACCGCGATGCGGGCCAGCTTCGCGGCTCGGTCGTCCTCGATGCCGAGCCGACCCTGGGCAAGACGACGATCGCGGTGCAGTACGCGAGAGGGTTCCATACCCGTACGATCCGCCGCTACGGGGAGCGGACCCGCGATGGCCATCAGCGCATCCCCGTCGCCTACCTGAGTCTGTCGGCCGCCACCACTCTCAAGGGTCTGAACCAGAAGCTGCTGCGGTTCTACGGCCACCCTGCCGCTGCCCGGCACACCCGTAGCTCGCTGGCCTCCCTGGCTGTGGATTGCGTCCGCAGTTGCCACACCCAACTGATCGTGATCGACGATCTGCACTTCGTCGACTTCGCCCACCGCGACGGACGCGCGGTCTCCGACCATCTCAAGAGCCTGGCCAACGAGATGTCGGCGACCTTCATCTACGTCGGCGTCCAGCTGCGCCAGCGTCGCTTCTTCGACGAAGGCTCGCTGCCCCACGGCGGATCGACCGCGCAGACCGCCCGCCGTGCCACGCGATGCGAGATCCAGCCCTTTCAACTCGACACCGGCACCGCCGCACGGGCCTGGCGCAAGGTCCTGGCCACCTACGAGGACCACCTGATCCTCCACCGCAAGAGCCCGGGGATGCTCGCCGACCGTGCGGATCTCCTCTTCGAACGCACCCAGGGATACATCGGATCGCTGACCAACCTCATCGACCGCGCCGCCTACCTGGCCATCGTCACCGGCATCGAGGAGATCACCGACGACATTCTCGACGAGGTCGTGATCGACAATGCCGCCGAGAGCCAGCACCACGCCGCGGTCCGCTGACCCTGCACCGGCCACCGATGCCGGGGTGCTGGGACGGTGTCCTCCGCCGGTGCGCGCCGGTCAACTCCCGCTGACGGTGCGCCCTTTGGCGGGTGAGTGGACGATCTCCTGGTTGACCCGTACCGCACACCGCTTCGCCATCACCCCGCGTGCTCTTCTCCAGGCCACCGGCGTCATGCGCCAAACGGTCTCCACCGCAGCGGCGCAGCGTCGCGCGCTGGCACCACAGCGCCTGCACGTCTTGGGACTGCCGGGGGCTGACGCGACCGAGCTCGGCGCGCCGCACCCCACGGCTGACGCGTTGCGGCGGAACCAGACGCTTTACGAGCGGCCTACGCGGCGAATCGAGCTGCCGCGACTGCGCTACTGCCCGGCCTGCCTCGCCAGCGATGTTCCGGCCTGGCCCAAAGCGTGGAACCTGACGACGACGATGGTGTGCATCGAGCACCACCTGGTTCTGGTCGACGCATGCCCCGGCTGCGGAAGACGGCCGTTCAGTCGCGCGGATTGGCTGGCCACCACCGCCGCGATCTACCGATGCCCACATGCCCTCCCCGATGACGAAGAGCGTTCCGGGCGGCGCGTGCGACGACGCTGCCGCACCGACCTGCGCACCGCATCAGCATCCCGCGCGTCACGCGAAACCGTCGCGGCCCAACGATTGTTCGACGCGACGGCCGCGGCGGACCCTCGTGCTCTGACGCCCGCTTGCGGCACCCACGTCGAGGAAACCATCCTGTTCGGAGCCATTCTCGATCTCACAGACGCGCTACAGGCCCAAGGGATTCCGTCACCGGCAGCACGGTCGCGCGCCATCGCCGCGCTGCAAGAGCTCTCGCCCTCCGCGGCTGCCAGTGTCCTGGGCTCACTTGAACGAGTTCCGATGGCCAGAGGAGTTCCCAATCCCTTAGCCGAAGCGCTGCGCCTGGAGACCTTCCGCCACCAGCTCTCCCCGACCCGACAGCTCGAGCTGCGAGCGGCACGCACCTTCCTCGCGTTACCGATGCGCGACGGCCACCGACAGCGGCAAGCACACGCTTTGCCCGAACACCGCACATCGCGTCCCACGCTCAACCAGCTTCGCAACGCACCGCTGCCGACCATCTCCGATCGCGACGGAGCACCGCTTCCCCCCGATGTGGTCAGACTCCTCCTGGCCCGCGTCGGCAGACCCGCCACGTGGGCCCACCTTGCCAAAGATCTCGACCTCCCCAGCGATCTCGTCTTCAGCCTCAGCCCCACCCTGCGCGCACTCCAGAGATCAGGCACCTGGGCGACTCGCCTGGACGAGCTGGAACTCGCCCTCCAACAGCTCGCGGGCAGGTGCAACCTAACGACGTCCCAGCACACCGGTTCGCGGTCAAGACCGAAGGTGCCGGCCCCGTCAACGCCCACGGTCCATTCGCCAGAAGTTCAGCGTGGCCAGGAGAGAGATGATGGCAGCGCCGACGCTTAAGACGCCTCCGGCTGCCCCCAAGGCTCCGTAGGCGGCGCCCATCGCAGGCTTCGAGACGGCCCCGCCAGCTGCACCACACAGGGTCTGCACGCTCAGCACCCGGCCCAACCGCTCTGCCGATACCTCTGCGGCGATGCGTGCAAAGACAACAGCTCCCGAACTGGGCGAGAGCAAGATCGACAGGGCCAACGGAACCGCCATCATCACCGTCCCGGTCAGGACGGCTGCGGCACCAAGGGCGAGCACAGTCGTCACACTCGAGACGATCAGCACCGCATGGAACGACAAGCGCCGGGTGACGACGGGGACGAGGATGGGGCCTGACCCTTGTTCGTGGACACGCTGATTCCAGCATTTGCTGGGGAAGCGAGATCATGAACCATGGCCAGGAA
>NZ_JBHZRO010000012.1:0-127625 GCF_043641765.1 Brachybacterium vulturis
TTCACCAGAAACGCCCTCCAAATCCCCTCCCGACCTCCCGCAAAACGCACCCAAAATCCGGCCGGCGGATCCAGGCTGAGAGGGTCGAGACCGGTTCCGGCGGCAGCGGGTTCCGGGCCCGCAGCCGCACCTGCTCGTCCCGCCGGGAGAGGGTCACCTGCAGCGGCAAGCCGGGCGCATGCTTGGCGGCGTTCACCGTCACCTCGGCCAGGATCCGGGCCAGGGCCACCACGGTGCTGCGCTCACGGGAGGTGAGATCCTCCGCGGTCAGGCCCTCCCAGCTCAGCTCCACCTCCTGCCCCTCCTCCCGGCAGCGCTCGACGATGCCGGTCAGAGTCGGGGCGGTGGCCAGCGGTGCATCATCCTCGGCGGTGCGCAGTCCCGACAGCACCGTGCGCAGCTCCCGGTTCGCCTGCTGAGCGGCATCGCGCACCGTGCCCGCGGTGCGGCGCAGCGCCACCGGAGAGAGATCCTCGCGGTAGGCCATGGCGCCGGCATGCATCGCGATCGCGGCCAGGTGGTGGGAGATGCTGTCGTGCATGTCCCGGGCCAGCGCGGCGCGTTCCTCGGCGCGCACCCGGGCGGTCTCCGCCTCCCGCTCACGCACCAGCGCGGCGGCCTCCCGCTCCGCGGCGGTGCGCTCCCGCTGGGCGGTCTCCCGCTCGCGCTCTGCGGAGGCGGTCCGCTCCTCCAGCGAGGCGAGCAGCTCGTGCCGCGTGCCCACCACATGACCGAGCAGCAGCGGGATCAGGGTGAGCACCACGACGATCGCCATCGCGACGAGCATCAGGGCCTCGGGGGCCTCTTCCCGGATCCGGGCGTCGAGGCTCAGCGACGCCATCGAAGTGCCCGCGACCAGCAGGATCGCGGCGACATCGAGCGTGGTGCGGCGTCGTACCCCGATCCGGTAGAGGGCGAGCGCCGCAGCCGGCAGCGACCATGAGCTGTGCCCGGCGGCCGCCGCCAGCAGCAGATGCGCCGCCGTGTGCAGCCGGCCCGGTCGCAGGAACCGCAGCGGGCCGATGAGCAGGGTCGCGACCGCGCCCACCAGCGCATCGACGAGGTAGAGCCCCACCAGTCCCGCCGGCGGCTGGTCGGAGAACTCCACCAGCAGCGCGCCGAAGAGAATGAGGAACACCAGCAGGCCCAGCGCCGTGCCCACCAGGCTCTGCGCGAGCGCGATCGCCCACTGGCGCGGGCTGCGCACGGAGGGCGGCGCCGGTGAGCGGGGCGCGATGACGGTCATGGCACCAGGGTAGGGAGCAGGATGCGGCCGACGGATCAGCCGCTCGGACGATGCCCCGACCCGCGAGGTCAGCCGATCGGCGGTGGGGAGGAGGAGACGAACAGCGGACGCGGGTGCTCGCGGGTGACCGGCAGGATCGGGGCATGATCGACCACGACCTGCGTCCTCCTCCGCAGCCCCCGGCGACGAGCGCCCCCGGCGGCATCGGTGCGGCCCTGCCTGCGACTCTTCCTGAGCCCCAGCCCTATCATCGCGCCGCTCGCGCCCTCCGGCATCGCCGCTACTGGTGGCGGCCGCTGGTCGCGCTGGTGGTCACCGCCGTCGTGTTCGTGGTGATGAACCTCCAGGTCATGGCGCCGCTCCTGATCGCCGGCGAGATCTGGCCGGCCGCCGCGACCAGTCCGTCCCTGACCGATCCGCTGAATCCCGCCGATCAGTTCCTCGGCCTCGGCATGCTCGCGCTGCTGGTCCCCGCGGTGCTGGTGGGCACGCTGGCCGGCTACGGCCGGGCAGGGATCGCCCTGTCGGTGCGGGGCCGGTTCCGCTGGGGGCTGCTGGGGAGGGCGGCGCTGGTCGTGGCACCGGTGTACGTGGTGGTGAACCTGGTGCTGAACCTGATCCTGGAGCGCGAGGCGATCGTGGTGCCGCAGCTGGGTGTCGGCGTGGTCCTCGCCTGGCTGCTGGTGCTGGTGCTCGCTCCGCTGCAGTGCGCGGGGGAGGAGCTCGCCTTCCGGGCGCTGCCGATGCAGATGCTGGGCACCTGGCTGCGCTGGCCGCTGATCGGGATCCTGGTCCCGGTGCCGCTGTTCATGCTGGGGCACGGCTACAGCTGGATGGGCCAGATCGACATCGCTCTGTTCGCGATCGTGATGGGCCTGCTGGCCTGGAAGACCGGCGGCCTGGAGCTCCCGATCCTGCTGCACACCGCCAACAACTGGACCCTGTTCGCGATCGCCCCGCTGATCCCCGGCTTCACCGAGCAGGGCGAGGTGGAGCTGCTGGGGCTGCTGCTCGCGCTGGCGCCGATGCTGCTGCTCGCGGCCGGGATCTGGTGGTGGTACTCGCGGCGTGCGGGCCTGAGACTGGGGGAGCCGCAACGGGGGAGCGGTGCGACCCTCCCGCCGACCGGCGAGTAGGTCCACTCGTCGGCTGGTCGGCTGGTCGGGCGCGGGGCCGCGGATATCGTCCGGCCCCGCGCCCACCGCCGATGCGGAGTTCAGGCGCCGGAGACGTTCACCTGCCACAGCACGCCGAAGCGGTCGGTGACCTGGCCGTAGTGATCGCCCCAGGGGGCCTGCTCGAAGGGCATCCCGAGGGTTCCGCCGTCGGTGGTGAGCCGCTCGATCAGTGCCTTCGCCTCCGCGACCGTGTGGGGCATGATCAGCAGCGAGTAGGCGGAGCCGTCGAGCGGTCGCGAGTCCTCGCCGATGTCGTCACCGCCGGCGAGGGTGACCAGGCCGCCATGCAGCTGAGCGTGGGCCACAGCTCCGGGCGGCGGGGTGAATCCCATGTCCGGCATGCCGTCGTAGGTCATCAGATCGAGGGTGCCGCCGAAGATCTCCGCGTAGTACTCGAGGGCTTCCCGGGCGTTGCCGGGAAATGCGATGTAGGGCGTGGAACTGAGCATGTGACCTCCTGGGGGAGGGGCCCTGTGAGAGACCCGCGGGAGGCCATCCTGGCACCGCCGGCCGACGGACGGAACAGCAGGGGGCCCGCCTTCCGCCACCGATCACCGTCATCGCAGGTGGTACCCGCCAGCCTCTGGGCCGGGCGTTCTACAGTAGGGGCGACATGTCTCCAGACCATTCCCTCCCCACCGCCGCCCCCTTCCATCGCATGGCGACACTGCGCCCCGCCTGGGCGGGCCGGATCCGGCCGCTGCTGACCCTGGCCGCCGCTTTCATCGCCTACGTGGTGCTGATCTCGGTGGTGCTGGTCCTGACGATCCTGGTGCTCGCCCTCGCCCCGGGCGTGAACGTGGCCATCGGGGTCACCAGCGGCGACCCCACCAGCGTGCTGGACGTCGCGCTCGCCCTGGCGATGGGCGTGATGTGGCTGCCCGCCGCGATCATCGGCGTGCGCTTCGGAGGCTGGCGACCGCTCGGCACGGCGTGGTCGGTCGCCGCCCGGCCACGCCGCGAGCTGCTGCGAGCGCTCGGCCCGTGGGGTATTGCGATGGGCGTCGTGGTGGTCGTCGCCGCGGGGCTCTCCGGTGCGGTCGCCACCGCGATCACCGGGGCCGACGGCAGTGGGGCCGGGGCGCCCGCGGGTGCGGCCGACGCCACCGGCTCCGTACTGCAGCTGCTGCTCGTCACCCTGATCGTCCTGGCCCTCGCCCCGCTGCAGGCCGCAGGATTGGAGCTGGCCCTGCGAGGGATCGTGATGCAGGCGCTCGGCACCTGGCTGCGCAGCCCGCTGCTGCCGCTGCTCGCTGCCGGCGCCGTGATGCTCATCGGCCGTGAGCTCAGCGCCGCGGTGCTGCTGCCCGCCCTGGCCCTGGGCCTCGCCTCGGCGGTGCTGGCCTGGAAGAGCGGCGGGCTGGAGCTGTCGATCCTGCTGGTCGCGACGATCACCGCCGCCTCCCAGGTGGTCTCCGCCGTGGGCGCGGGCACCGGCGCCGGGGCCGGAGCTGCCGCGCTCAGCGCCGCGGCCGCCGCGCCGGGCACCTCCTCGGCCGCACTCGCCACTGCCGCGTCCGGATCCGCCGCCCTGGCCGGTGGCCTCGCCGCGGCGGTGGCGCTGCTGCTGCTCACGGTGGTGATGGTGTCCCGGATCAGTGCTCGCGAGGGAGTGGCCCTGCTGGAGCCGGTCACCCGCCCCGCCGGCGAGCCCGCCCCCGCACCGGTGCCCTACTGATCCGCCTGCCGCCTGCCGCCTGCCGCGGGTTGATCTCGGCCACCACTTTCCTGACCTATATGACGGTTGAGCGTCCATAGGGCGTTCGACCCTTGTATGAGGCGTATTTCCGGTGGCGGAGGTCTGCTGCCGTTGCTGTGACCGGCGGACCGGGAAACCGCCGGCGCGTCCCAAGTCACCGTCGACGCGGCAGGTAGCGTTGCCTCATGGACCTCTCCGTTCTCCTGAACATCGCCCTCGTGCTCCTCTTCGTGCTGATCGGCGGCGTGTTCGCGGGCACCGAGATGGCGATCGTGAACCTCCGCGAGACGCAGATCAAGCAGCTCGAGGAGAGCGGCCCCCGCGGTGAGCGCACCGCGACCCTGGTGCGGGACCCCAACCAGTTCCTCTCCGCCGTGCAGATCGGCGTGACCGTGGCAGGGTTCTTCTCCTCCGCCTACGGTGCCTCCACCATCGCTCCCTCCCTGGTGCCGGTGCTCACCGAGCTCGGACTGGCGGAGGCGACCGCAGGAACCGTGGCGCTGATCGGGATGACCCTGGTCATCGCCTACCTCTCGCTGGTGCTCGGCGAGCTCGCCCCCAAGCGCCTCGCGATGCAGAACGCGATGGCGATGACCAAGATCGTCGGTCCGCCGCTGGGTGTCTTCGGGCAGCTGATGCGCCCGGTGATCTGGCTGCTGTCCACCTCCACCAACCTCGTGGTGCGTCTGCTGGGAGGGGACCCGGACGCCGACCGCGAGGCCGTCTCGGCCGAGGAGATCAAATCCATGGTCCGCTCCTCCGATGCGCTGGACCAGGCCGAGTCGCGCGTGCTCGCGGACGTCTTCGATGCCTCCGAGCGCACCGTCGTCGAGGTGATGCAGCCCCGCCACCAGGTGCACTTCCTGGACGGCGCCCAGACGGTCACCGAGGTGCGGGTGGAGATCCGCAACTCCGGCTTCTCCCGCTACCCGGTCACGGGCGAGGACGTCGACGACGTGCTCGGCTTCGTCCACGTGCGGGACATGCTGCTGGTCGAGGACCCGGCCGTCACCCGCATGGCGGAGCTGGTGCGCCCCATCGAGCACATCCCCGGCACCGTCCAGGTGCTGATGGCGCTGAACCGGATGCGCGCCCACGCCGATCAGATCGCCGTGGTGGTCGACGAGTACGGCGGCACCGACGGCATCGTCACCCTGGAGGACCTGCTCGAGGAGCTGGTGGGGGAGATCTACGACGAATTCGACCGCGAGTCCTGGCCCGCCCCCGGCGGGCTCGACAGCATCCTGGAGGCCGACGGCACCTTCGAGGGCGGGCTGATCCTGCAGGAGTTCGAGGCCGCCACCGAGATCGGACTGCCCGACACCGGCGGGTACGAGACCGTCGGCGGATTCCTCATGGCCCAGCTGGGCCGCATCCCCGAGGCCGGGGACCGCGTCGCGGTCGAGGGCGGGCTGCTCGAGGTGGTCGAGGTCGACGACCGCCGGGTGCAGATGGTGCGCTTCACCGCTGTGGAGCCGTCCCCGGACGAGGAACCGCAGGCCGACTGAGAGATCCAGTCCGCTCCCCGAGCGGGGAGCGGACCGGATCTCATGGCCGCGCGATGACTCGTCGAGGGACGCTGTCCGTGCTCACCCGCCGCAGGTGATGCGGGCGTCGGCCCAGTCGCCGTGGTCGCTGCCGTTGCCGTCCCCGCCGTCGTCCACCACGAGGGTGAGCTCCTGGACCCCGGTGAGATCGGCGGTGAGCGGCACGCCGTCGTCCCCGGCGCCCAGGATGGGGGTCGGGCCGGCGAGCACTTCACCATCACCGAGGACGGTGAAGCGGATCGAGGCGGCCGCGGAGCTGATCTCGTCGTCCACCCCCACCACTGCGGAGAACTCCGTGCACGCCCCGGGGAGCTCGACTGTGATCTCCGAGGAGGCGTGCACCCCGATCCCCTTGGGGTGGACGACGCCGTTGAGGGTGAGCGGGTTGCCGTCCCCCGCAGCCTGCTCGCCGTTGGACTGGTCCCATTCGACCGGCCCCCACCCGTTGGCAGGCTCACCGACCACCCGCTCCTGCATATCGTAGAGGAACATCTGCCCCTCCGGCAGGCTCACGACCGTCGCCGCACCGCTCCCGGACCGGGGCGAGCCGGCCACGGTGTAGCGGACTGTCGCGGTGACCTCACCGCGGGGTGTCTCCTCCGTGGTGGTCACCTGCCAGGTGGCGCTGGTCGAGTCGCCGGGAGCGAGCTCCGAGGCGCCGGGGTCGACCAGCTCTGCGGTCCAGCCCTCGGGCACGTCGAGCTCGTGCTCGATGTCCGCGATCGCCTCGTCCTCGTCGTTGGTCAGGGTGGTCGTCACCTCGGTGGGCTCGCCGATGGTCGCGGTGCCGGCCGCCGCGGAGACGTCCACGGTGGCGCAGGCGGGCTGGTCCTGGGCCTCGCCCAGATCCTCGACCCGCAGGTTGTCCATGATCAGGTCGTTCTGAGCCCCACCTCCGGTGTTCTCGATACCGATCCAGGTCATGTCGTGGCAGGACCCGACGGTGAACTCGTGGCTGAACTCCTGGTCGGTGCCGCGGGCCTGGGGGATCGCGATCTGCTCGAGCACGCTCGAGCCGGGATCGCCGTCGGGGTCGGCCGCCACGGTGTCGCCGCCGATCACGAGCCGGTAGGAGTCCTCGAAGGCCGTCTGGTGAGCGAAGGAGACGCGGTAGCGGTGCCCCTCCTGCAGCGGCAGCGAGGCCTCGGTGGTGCGGAGGATCAGTCCACGGTTCTCCTGGTGGGCCATCAGCGACCAGGAGCCGTCCAGGACGTTGTCGAGCAGCTTCCCGCCCTCGACCACGTCGCCGCTCGCATCGGGCCCGTACCAGCCGGCCTGCGAGTACGGCTCATGCAGCTCGGCCAGCTGGGTGCGGGCGTCACCGCCGAGGCCGGCCGACCCGGTGACGAAGGGCCAGTAGCCGGTTTCGACGTGCTCGAAGTCCTCGAACAGCACGGTCTGCTCCGTGGGGGCGGGATCCTCGGGCTCGACGAAGGGGACGACGCGGACGTCGTCCACCTTCACGGGGGCGTCCCCCTCCCCGGCGGTGACGGAGAACGTCACCGGGGAGCCGTCGGTGCTGAACGTGACCCGCACCCGCTGGTAGTGCTGGCGGTGCTTGTCGTCGGACGCGGTGGCGTTGATCGCCGTCGACGTGGAGACGGTGGTCGCCGCGATCCCCTCCTCGCTGCCGTCCGAGGGCTCGTCCCCGTGCTTGTCGTGGCCCTTGCCCTTGCCTTTCTCATGACCCTTGCCCTTGCCGTTGCTGCCCGGAGCGGGCTCCTCGGAGACGGCGTCCTGACCTGCCTGATGGGCCGACGGCACGACGCCTTCGCCGCTGGCGGCGACCGTCACCTCGCGCGTGGCCGAGGGGTCGATCTCGACCCACGCCCAGGCGCTGTAGCTTCCCTCGGGCAGGGGCGCGGAGGGATCCTCGGCGTCGTGCAGCTCCTGGGAGATGCCGCCCTCACCGGCGCCGATCGTTGCCAGGAGGTTCCTGTTCCCGTCGGTCTCGATCGTCACCTGGCCCTCAGGGGACCACGCATCGAGGGTGCCGGAGAAGAAGCCGGGATCGGTGACCGGTGTGCCCTGACCCCACTGGGGCTGGGGCAGCTCGGGCACCGAGCCGGTGGGGTGGAGGACGTACGCGCTGCCGGCCTCGGCCTCGATCGTCACGGCGCCGTCGATGACCGGGACGGTGACCCGGTCGGTGCGTCCGGTATCGGTCAGCCGATACATCACCAGCGAGCCCTGCGAGGCCCACTGCGGGGTCAGCTGCCAGGTGCTGGTGCCGCCCTCGGGGTTCCAGTGGTACAGGCGCTTCTCGCCGTCGTCCCAGGGCAGAAGGTACTTCCCGTCCTCATAGACGGTGGCGCCGCCGCTGGTGATGGTGCGGTCGGTGGGGATCTCGTCCCCGCCGATCGAGTCCACCTCGCTGGTGGCGACGGTGCCGTCGGCCAGCACCACCCGGCCGTCCTGCCACTGCATGATCGGCGCCTGCTGCATGTACTTGGTCGGGAGATTCCGCTCCCAGACCATGTCGAAGAAGGCATCGGCGTCGTGCTGCCCGCTCCATCCCTCGAACTCCTGCACGTTCGCGTTCGAGAGCAGCGGGTCCGGGTTCCACACGTCCTTGCGGTCGTTGTCGATGAACCGGATGACCTGGGAGTTCACCCCCTTGTTGGTGGAGCCGCCGTAGTTCTCGTCATTCGCCCAGTGCGACCAGATCGAGGACCTCGGCATCTTGTTCGCCCACTCGGTGGAGACCACCCAGCCCTGCGCCTCGAGCTCCTGCGCCAGGCGCTGGCCCTCCCAGCCGTTGGGGTAGTAGACGTCCATGTACAGGAAGCTGAGATTTTCCGGAGCCTCGTCGCGGAAGGACTGGGAACGGTCCAGGACGGCGGTGCTGCCCAGATCCTTCGGTCCGTCGATCCGGTAGGACTGGTTCATCCAGTTCCAGCCGGGCCGGATCGGGTCCTGCAGCAGCTCCTCGCTGAAGGCGTGCGCCTCGGAGTACGACTCGGTCGCGTTGACGTGCACGCCGAAGGTCGCGTTCCACTCCTCGCCCTCGGTGACCAGGGTGTCCAGATCCTCCTTGCCGCCGGCGCGGAGATTGTAATGATCCGCGTAGTCGGGGTGGGCGGAGTCGTGGCCCTCGGCCTGGTAGCCCTTGAGCATCACGGACTGGCCGAGGCTGTCGGTGGCCAGGGCGACGCGCTTGGTGTCGTCCAGGGTGCGCAGGAACGGGTGGGTGGCCTGGGAGACGATGTTGAAGGGGATCCGCTTGATCACGTCGTCGGGCACGTTCTCCGCGCCGTTGATCGACGTGGCCACCTCGCGGGCGGCGATCGCGGCGTCCTGCCAGGTGATCGCGTCGTCATCGTTGCCGTCGGCCACCGGTCGCACCCGGACGAACGGATCGGCATCCGGGCCGAGACCGAGATCTGCGGTGGAGCCGCGCACCACGAAGGTGCCGGGGGAGACCGTGCCGTAGGTCGCGCCCTCGCCCGGGGCGAGCGAGACGATGTACCGGGAGTTGTCCCCCTGGACCCGTGCGGCCGTCTCCCCGCCGGCGGTGTTGTCCTCGACGGCGTTGGTCTCGAAGCCGGCGGCGAGCTCACCACCGGTGATCAGGGCGACATGGGTGGGATCGGAGACCGAGGTCCCCGGCTCCTGGGATGCCAGGTCGTAGAAGTGGTCGCCGCTGCGGCCACGGTCCACGGAGAGGTCCGCGGCGGTGAGCTGGGCACCGTCCTGGGTGCCGTTCGCGGAGGCCAGGTCCAGGCGCGGCACCGAGATCCGGTGCACGACCCCGTCGGGGTCCACGAAGTTCGTCAGCCGCCAGGTGAAGGTGCCCTCGGAGACCGAGAGCACCGCGTCGAAGGAGACGCCGGACAGCTCGGGCACCGTGAGGTGATAGGTCGCCTCGGCGCCGTCCTCGGAGATCTCCGGCGCGGAGGTCTCGACCTCGTAGGAGACGTCATCGATGGTCACCGAGGTGTGTGCGGAGCCGTACCGGCCGGCGAGCGAGGCGCCGTCCAGGGTGTAGTCCACGACCTGGGGGAAGTCGGGGTGCAGGCGCACCTGCAGGGTGCCGTCGGAGATCTCGACGGTGCCCTCGGGCGGAGTGACGACGATCGGGTCCGGGTCGGTCTCCTCCCCGATCACGTCGACGTTCAGCTCGGCGAGGGAGGCTACCTCCTCGGGAGGCGAGGTCTCCGGATCCTCGGCACGGCCGCCCCAGGAGCTCAGCCACACCACCTTGAGGCAGGTCGCGTCGACAGGGCTGTCCAGGGTGATCGTGCGCTCGGTGGTGGCTTCGGCCAAGGAGCCGCCGAAGCCACCCGTGGCGACGACGGAGTAGGCGTCGTCAGCGCAGTCGGCGGCCAGTGACGTGTGGATCTCGTAGTCACCGATCCGTCCGGAGCCGTGGGAGTCCGCCCGGGGCTGCAGGCGCACGCGGGCCACCTCGACCGGCTCCTCGGAGACCTGAACCGAGAGGTGATGGGGCAGCGGATCCTTGCCACCGCGCCATGCGGTGTGCCAGATCGTCCCGGCGTCGCCGTCCAGCACGTTCTCCGGCGGCTGATCGGCTTCGGCGGAATCGGCCTCGATGATCCGCGTCGCGTCCTGGGGAAGCGGTGCGTAGGTGGGCTCCGCCGTCGCCGGGGCCGTCAGCCCCAGGGGTGCCAGCAGCGCCGCGGCGGCTCCCAGCGCCACTGTGGCAGTCATGCCGGGAGCCCTGCCTGCCCGCTGTCCGGTGCGGGGTCGGCCGCGCCGGCGCCGGATGTCGGTGAATCGTTTTGCATCAGGGGTGCGAGGACGGTCTGAGCGGGGAATCATCGATGCCTCTGGGTGGGGGAGGGTGAGCATGCACTCCCGAGGACCGCAGCGCTCGACCATGAGCGGCGGCAGGCCTTCGAGGGTGCGACCGGTCACAATCATGCCGTACGGAGCGCCGAGATGCCATCTCTTCCGGAGGATCCGCTCCTCCACGGCGCAACAGGCGGGCTCCGAGCGGGATATCGCCGACCGCTCGGCGAGGACGGGCCCTCGGGGCGGTCCGCGCCGCTAGGGTGGCCGGGACGGGCGCCGCGCCCGGGGCCGACGCCCACCCCAACCCTGTCGCCCGTTCCCTGGAGGCACCATCATGGCCCGCAGCACCTTCGCCCAGCTCCTCGTCACCCAGCTCCGCGACCTCGGCGTCGAGCGCATCTTCGGAGTCGTGGGCGACTCGCTGAACCCCGTGGTCGACGCCGTGCGCACCACCGAGGGCATCGAGTGGGTCCACGTGCGCAATGAGGAGGCGGGAGCCTTCGCCGCCGGCGCCGAGGCGAGGCTGACCGGGAAGCTCGCCGTCTGCGCCGGATCCTGCGGTCCGGGCAACACCCACCTGATCCAGGGCCTGTTCGACGCCCACCGCGACGGTGCCCCGGTGCTCGCGATCGCCTCCCACATCCCCTCGGGCAACATCGGCACCGGGTTCTTCCAGGAGACGCACCCCGAGATCCTCTTCCGCGAGTGCTCGCACTTCTGCGAGATGGTCAACTCCGGCCCCCAGGGAGCGACCCTGCTGCACATCGCCGTGCAGACGGCGATCGCGAAGCAGGGCGTCTCGGTGATGGTGCTCCCGGGTGACGTGGCCGATGAGGAGGTCGACGTGCCCCAGCGCTGCGAGCTCGCCACCGATCTGGGTCGGGTCCAGCCCGCCGCCGCGCCCGTCGGTCGCCTCGCCGAGCTGATCGACGAGGCCGACACCGTCACCCTCTTCACGGGCGCCGGGGTGCGGGACGCCCGCGAGGAGGTGCTCGAGCTCGCCGACCGGATCAAGTCCCCGATCGGGCACGCCTTCGGCGGCAAGGAGGTCATGCAGTACGACAATCCCTTCGACGTGGGCATGAGCGGTCTGCTGGGCTACGGCGCCTGCTACGAGGCGATGCACGAGGCGGACCTGGTGATCCTGCTGGGCACCGACTTCCCCTACAGCGAGTTCCTGCCCGGCGGGGACACGAAGCGAGCCCCGCGGATCGTGCAGATCGATGCCGATGCCTCGCGACTGGGTCGCCGCGCGCCGCTGGACCTCGCGATCCACGGCGACGTGGGCCTCACCCTGCAGGCGGTGCTGCCGCTGCTGACCCGCGAGAAGAGCCCCCGCTTCCTGCACCGGCAGCTGAAGGATCACCACAAGGCGCTGACCGGAGCGGTCTCCGCCTACACGAAGAACGTCGAGAAGATGACGCCGATCCACCCCGAGTTCGTCGCCGCGACCCTCGACGACCTCGCCGACGAGGACGCCGTGTTCACCGTGGACACCGGCATGTGCAACGTCTGGGGCGCCCGCTACATCACCCCCAACGGGAAGCGTCGCCTCTTCGGCTCCTGGCACCACGGCAGCATGGCCAACGCCCTGCCGCAGGCGATCGGCGCCTCGATGGCGTTCCCCGACCGCCAGGTGATCTCGATGAGCGGCGACGGCGGCCTCGGCATGCTGATGGGGGAGCTGCTCACCGTGAAGCTGCATGACCTGAACACCAAGATCCTGGTCTTCAACAACTCCAGCCTCGGCATGGTCAAGCTCGAGATGCTGGTGGAGGGCCTGCCCGACCACGGCACCGATCACGAGGACGTCGACTACGCGGCGATCGCGCGGGGCGTGGGCATCGGCGCGGTGCGCATCACCGACCCGAAGACGCTGAAGAAGCAGCTCGCCGCCGCGCTCGCCACCCCCGGCCCGATGCTGATCGACGTGGTCACCGACCCCGACGCCCTCTCGATGCCGCCGAAGATCTCCGCGCAGCAGATCCGCGGCTTCGCCACCGCGTCGACGAAGATCGTGCTCGGCGGCGGCGTGGGCAAGATGCTCGGCATGGCCTCGGCGAACCTGCGCAACATGCCCCGCTGATCCGCAGGTCGTCCCGCGGATCTCCGCGCCCCGGGGCCTCTGTGTGGAATGCTGGGCCCACCGGAGCCGATGCACGTCCAAGGAGGGGTACCGCCCGTGGCACTGATCCATCCGCGCAGCCTCGAGCGCTGGCAGGAGTGGCGAGGCTCCCGTCGTCGGGTTCGCGGCATCCACCGTGCCCGCTCCTCCGAGCCCATCCCCGGGTACGTGCTCCACACCCGCGAGGGGGAGGGCTCGGCCCGCATCCTGCTCGGCATCGACACCGCCGACGGCGCTGCCCACGGCGGACTGCCCGCAGTGCTGCCCTACGTGCACGGCAGCGCGGTCGTGGTCACCCCGGCCGGGCTGGCCCTGGATGAGCTGGAGGGCCCCGAATGGCAGCACCGGCGCATCACCGAGCCGTCGGCCGCGCTCGACGGCCTCGGCATCACCTCGCTGCTCACCCTCGGCTGGCACCGCGAGGTGGGGCGCAGCCTCCATGAATGGGCGCGGGAGGCGGACGTCCCCGGCGCCGTCGTGCAGCACGACGTGCTCACCCCCTTCGCCCCGCCGCTGCCGCCGGATGTCACGCTGCTGTCCTGGACCGCCGCGGACGGGGAGTTCCACCGCGCCGACCGCGACGACATCGTGGTGCGGGCGGTCGGCTCGCAGCGGCTGTGGCAGGCACGGCACGAGGCGTCGGGGGAGCAGCCGGTGCTCGATGCGCAACCGGTGTTCCTGGGCCAGCTCTCCACGATCGAGCTGCCGCGCCGGGTGAGCCTGCGGGCGGCCGAGTCGTACTGCCGCTTCGCCGGTGCGCTCTACCAGCCCGGCCCGGCGGAGACCGACCGCCTCGCCCGCGCCGCGCACCTGCTGCTGCGCCGCCGGGGCATCGGATTCCAGGATCCCTCCGTCACCCTTCCCGAGCAGGGCCGCCCCCTCGCCTCGGTGTTCTCCGCCGACGTCCTCGATGCCGCCATGCGCGGCCTCCCGGCCTGGGTGCACGCCCCCGGCGCCCCCTCCTGGCTCGCCGCGCAGTGGGAGCGCTACGGCATGCGCCGGGTGGGAGGGGAGCCGACTCCGGCACCGGAGCTCGGCACCGACGAGCCGGCACGCCTGATCGCCCAGATCCTCGAAGGCGGTGCGTGAGCCTGTTCGAGCTCGGCGGCCACCTCCAGCGCTACGCCTGGGGATCGGCCACGGCGCTCCCGGAGTTCCTGGGCCGGGAGGCCGACGGCAGCCCCTGGGCCGAGGCATGGTTCGGGGCGCATCCGCTCGCCCCGGCGTCGGCGCCCGACGGCACCGGCCTGGACGCGGTGATCGCTGCGGACCCCGAGCAGATGCTGGGGGCGGACGTCTCCCGTGCCTTCGGCGGGCAGCTGCCGTTCCTGCTCAAGGTGATCGCTGCGGAGCGGCCGCTGTCGCTGCAGGTGCATCCCACCCGGGAGCATGCCGCGGAGTCCTTCGCCGCCGAGAGCGCCGCGGGCATCGACCTGCACTCGCCGCTGCGCAGCTACCGCGACGCGAACCACAAGCCGGAGATGCTGATCGCCCTGACCCCGTTCACCGCGCTGTGCGGGTTCCGGACCCCGCGGCGGGCGGCGGTGATCCTCGACGGGCTCGGCACCCCTCTCACCGATCGGCTGCACACCCTCCTGGTCGACAACCCCACCGCGCACGGCATGCGCGCCGCGTTCCGCACGCTGGTCTCCGCCTCGCTGCGGCCCGCCCCGGAGGCGGTCGAGGCGGTGGTCGAGGCCTGCCGGTCACGCTTCGCCGCCGGCTCCTCGCCGTCCCCGCGCATCGACCGCTTCGTCTCCCTGCTCGCGGACCATCACCCCGGGGACCCGGGGGTGGTCGCGGCGCTGCTGCTGAACCCGGTGTCCCTGCAGCGGGGCGAGGCGATGTACGTGCCCGCCGGGGCGCTGCACGCCTACCTCCACGGCACCGGCCTGGAGGTGATGGCGACCAGTGACAACGTGCTGCGGGCAGGCCTGACGGAGAAACGGCTCGACGCCGACGAGGTGCTCCAGTGCGTCAGCGTCACGGCGACTCCTCCGCTGCGGGTCGCCCCGGAACGCCAGAACCCCACCTCGATCGCCTACTACGCCCCGGTCGACGATTTCGAGCTCGCCCTCACCGAGCTCAGCGACCCGGTCGGTCCCTCGGCCGGGACGCATCCGATCCCGGGCTCCGGGCCACGGATCGTGCTCGGTCTGGAGGGCACGGCCACCCTGGAGACCACCACCGGCAGCCATGCGCTGCGGGCCGGGCAGGCGGTCTTCGTCCCGGCGGCCGACGGTCCGCTGCGGGCGCGGGGCCATGGCAGCTTCGCGCAGGCCAGCGTGCCCTGAACCGGTCTCGGGTGCGAGCCCGGACCGGGCACGAGGTCACGGCGCGAACGAGCGCGGCTGGCCCTGGTCCTGCGTCTCGCTCAGCTGCGTCCGGATCTCCTCGACGAACTCGATCACCGTCGAGCCGCCGTCCACCGGCCCACCGGCGAGCAGCCCGTCGGCCCCGAGCAGCACGGCCGAGGGTGCGGTCCGGCCCCCCAGCGCGGAGCGGGCCGTGAACTGCAGGTCGTGCATCGCCAGCTCCCCCACCCGCTCGGTGGTGCGCTCCCGCAGCTGGTCCACCGGCCGCGAGAACACGAACCGGACCTGGAGGACGGGCGAGAGCGCGTCGATCCACTCCGGGGCCCGGTCCAGCACCCGCTCGCAGGGCCCGCAGCCCTCCGAGGTGAAGACCAGCAGAGCGGCGCGCTGCGCGGTGAGCTGGGCCAGGGTGATCAACCGACCGTCCGGCTTCTGCAGCACCGCCGCGGGGGTGGCGGCGCGCTCGTAGTCCAGCAGCTCCTCGTCCTCGTCGCCGCTGTCCGCCGGTGAGCTCCCGGCCCCCGACGCTCCGGGTGCCGGCCGGGCGACCTCATCGGTGCCGCCCACGGTATCGGTGCCGCCCACGGTGAGGACGGTCAGCGCGATCGCCAGCAGCACGGCGATCCCGAGCCCGATCAGTGACAGCGGGGCCTGCACCAGCACGGTCGTCATCGTCCCGCTGGCGGCCGCGACCACGGTCAGCAGGCCCAGACCGACGAGCAGCAGGTTCCGCCCCAGCGTGAGCCGCGAGACGGTCGGCGCGGAGAGGGTGCCGAAGCATGCGCACTCCACCGGCTCCTCGAAGGCCAGCGCCCGGGTGATGATCACCAGATAGGCGACCATCAGCAGCGCGATCGCCGCAGCCACCGCAGTCTGCAGCGGCACGGAGGGGATCCACAGCACCAGGGCGAGCACG
Source organism: Brachybacterium vulturis (assembly GCF_043641765.1). GTDB lineage: Bacteria > Actinomycetota > Actinomycetes > Actinomycetales > Dermabacteraceae > Brachybacterium > Brachybacterium vulturis_A. Next base: position 15,782 of record NZ_JBHZRO010000012.1, read on the forward strand.
ATCTCCGTCACCGGCAGGACCGACGCGATCGTGCGGTGCAGGCCGCGCAGCGGCAGCCGCAGCGAGGTCATCGCGTCCTCGGTGCCCTGCCGAGCCCCCAGCTTCGCGAGCCCGGAGACCAGCAGCGTGAGCATCAGCAGCAGCGGTGCGGCCAGCAGCACGATCATCCTCGAGCCCCTCCTCCTCGGCCCGGGCATCGGGCTCGTCGCCCCCTATTCTGCGTGATCGATGCTCCCGGGTGGGCAGCGCCCGTCCCCGCGCCGCATCCCGTGTCGGACCGGGGCGTGGGTGTGAGCCGCGACCACCGGCCCTCCCGCCCACCGTGGGCGAGACCTACCCTGGCTCCATGTCGACAGATGCGCACCAGCCCAGCAGCTCCTCCACGACGACAGCCGACGAGGGCACGGGGCGAGCCCGGATCGTCGCCGAGGTCGCCGCGCTGCGCACCTCCTTCGAGGCCGGTACCACCCGGCCCGTCGCCGCTCGTCTCGCTCAGCTCGAGGCGCTGCGCCGCGGTCTGCGGACGGAGGAGCCGCGCCTGGCTCGCGCGCTCGCCGAGGACCTCGGCAAGTCCCGTACGGAGAGCGCCCTGACCGAGATCGGCGTGGTCGCCCAGGAGATCACCCACACCCTCAAGCATCTGCGCTCCTGGCTGCGGCCCGAGCGCCTCTCTCTGGGCCCGCTGCTGGCCCCGGCCTCCGGGGAGCTGCAGCGGCAGCCGCTGGGCACCACGTTGATCATCGCCCCGTGGAACTATCCGGTGAACCTCACCCTCGCGCCGCTGGTCGCCGCGATCGCCGGCGGCAACACCGCACTCGTCAAGCCCAGTGAGGTGGCACCCGCGACCTCCGCCGCCCTCGCCCATCTGCTGGCCACCCACCTCGACCCCGCCTGGGTGCGGGTGGTCGAGGGGGCGGTCGAGGAGACCGCGATCCTGCTCGAGCAGCGCTTCGACCTGATCTTCTACACCGGCAACGGCGCCGTGGGCCGGATCGTGGCCCGTGCCGCCGCCGAGCACCTCACCCCCACTGTGCTCGAGCTGGGCGGGAAGTCGCCGGTGTTCGTCGACGAGGGGGCCGACCTCGCCGCCACCGCCCGACGGATCATCTGGGGCAAGTTCACCAACGCCGGGCAGACCTGCATCGCTCCCGACTACCTGATGGCCACGCCCCGCACTCTCGAGCGCCTGCGCCCTCACCTGCGCAGGGCCGTGCGCCAGCTGTACGGCGCCCGCCCCGAGCGCAGCCTGGACTTCGGCCGGATGGTCAACGACAAGCACTTCGAGCGGGTGCTCGCCCTCATCGACGACGAGAAGACGATCCTCGGCGGCACCGCCGAGGCCGACCCCGCCACCCGCTACCTGCCGCCCACGATCATGACGGGCGTGGAGTGGGACGACGCAGTGATGGGGGAGGAGATCTTCGGCCCCGTCCTGCCGCTGCTGGCCGTCTCCGGACCCGATGAGGCGATCGCCCGGATCCGGGTGGGGGAGAAGCCGCTGACCGCCTACGTGTTCTCCCCCCACCGCGAGGTCGAGGAGCGGTTCGCGGAGGAGACCTCCTCCGGCTCCCTCGCCCTGGGCCTGACCCTCGCCCATGTGGGCAGCACCGGGATGCCCTTCGGCGGGGTGGGGGAATCCGGCATGGGCGCCTACCACGGCCGCGCCGGGATCGAGGTGTTCACCCACGCCAAGCCGGTGGTGAAGAAGCCGCTCACGCCCGACACCCTGAAGCTCGTCTACCCGCCGTACCGCGGCCTCAAGCGCCGGGTGCTGCGTCGGCTGATGCGCTGAGCCCGGCCCGCCGCCCGGCGTTGCCGCCTCCGCAGACCCGCCCTCGGGGTTATCGTCGGCCGTGAGACCGCGCGCCTCGTCGGTCGAGAGGAGTCCTCGCGATGACCCAGCAGCCCCCCGGCCCGCCACCGCCCACGCCCACCGCGCCCTCCGCCGCGTCCGGGCCCGAGGGCCCCGCGCCCCGCGAGAGCATGCGCCCCGGCGACCCGAACCTGCTCAACGGCGCGACCTCGCACGGCGTCCTGGGGCGGAAGAGGATCCGCCACCCCTGGGAGCTTCCCCTGCTCGGGGCGGGCATCGCCCTGGCGACCCTGGCCTACATCGCGTGGTGGACCCTCATCATCTCGACCCTGGTGCTGCAGGTGACCGAGGGTCAGGCGAGCGTCGCCAGTCTCTGGCAGTACGTCGGGATCCTGCCGATCTTCCTCCAGCTGGCGTTCGTCCTGCCGCTGGCCCCGCTGCTGATCTGGTGGGCCCGCGCGATCATGTATGCACGGATGCGCACCCGGGCCGTGCGCATGAGCCCCACCCAGTTCCCCGAGGGCTACCGGATGGTGGCGGAGGCCGCGCAGCAGTTCGGGATGCGACGCGTCCCCGACGCCTATGTGCTGCTGGGCAACGGCGTCATCAACGCCTTCGCCTCCGGCCACGGGTTCCGTCGCTTCGTCGTCGTCCACTCCGACCTGTTCGAGGTGGGCGGGCCCTCCCGCGATCGGGAGGCACTGCGCTTCGTGATCGCCCACGAGGTGGGCCACCTCGCCGCCGGCCACGTCTCCTACTTCCGTCTCGTCTTCACCACCGTGATCCGCATGATCCCGCTCCTGGGCCCGGCCCTCTCCCGCTCCCAGGAGTACACCGCCGACAACTTCGGGTACGCTCACTGCCCCGCTGGAGCACCCGGCGTGATGGGGGTGCTCTCCGGCGGGAAGTACCTGAACGCCGAGGTCAACGTCAACGAGCTCGCCGATCGTGCCGCGACCGACCCGAGCCTGTTCGTGCACTGGGTCAACTGGGGCTCCTCCCACCCGGTGACCACCTGGCGGGCCCATGCCCTGCGCGACCGCTCGGCGCCCGGCTCGCTGTGGATCCGTCCCGGCGGGTCGCTGTTCACCTCTCCGCTGCCGCCGGGGCACGTGTGGTCCTCCCGCTACCCGACCCCGGGGGATGCACTGGCGATGCTCGCCGCTGCCGACGCGCGCCGGCCCGCCGGCGCCGGGGGCCAGTTCGGGCGCTTCTCCAGCATCGACTACTCCCATCGTCCGTCGATCCGGGAGATGCAGACCTCCGCCCCGCTGCTCTCGGGCCGCACCGACTATGTGATCCCGCCCGGCCCCTACCGTGACGACGCCCGCGGCCCGCTCCTCGACACCGCACAGAACCCCTTCGGGCCCCCACCGGACCGGCAGGGACCGCAGATGCCGTCCTGACCGCTCCTCCGCCGGGCTGTCCCGCCGGTCACCACACCCTCCTCAAATCTGCATCGAGTGCTTAAGGTGAGCCGGTGATCCCCGACCCCAGCGCGCTGACCCCACCGGTGCGCCGCAAGCCGCTGCTCGCCGTCCTCCTCGCCCCGCTGTTCATGGCCCTGATCGCCGTGAGCGTCATCAACGTGGGCCTCACCGCGATCGGCGAGGGCCTCGAGGCGGACACCGGCGAGCTGCAGTGGGTGATCTCCGGGTACGCGCTCGCCTTCGGCATGCTGCTGGTCCCGGCGGGCAGGGCGGGAGACGCCACCGGACGGCGGCGCATGTTCATCATCGGCGTCGGGGTCTTCACCCTCGGCTCCCTGCTGTCGGGCTTCGCGCCGACCGCCGACATGCTCAACCTCGCCCGCATCCTGCAGGGCCTCGGCTCGGGGCTGCTGAACCCGCAGACCGTCGCACTGATCCAGCAGCACTTCCGCGGCCACGACCGGGCTCGGGCCTTCGCACTGCTGGCCACCACGGTCGCGGTGGCCACCGCCGTCGGCCCCGTCGTGGGCGGCGCGCTGATCCAGATCCTCGGCCCCGAATGGGGCTGGCGCTGGATGTTCCTGATGAACGCCCCGATCGGGGTGATCGCGATCATCGGCGCCCTGAAGTACATCCCCGATGACAAGGCACGGGGGAAGGGCCGGCCGGACCTCGACCCCGTCGGCGCGATCCTGCTGTGCCTGGCGATCCTGGGGATCATGCTGCCCTTCCTCGAGCGCGGCGTGAGCGCGCTGGTGTGGATGTTCTTCCCTGCCGGGCTGCTGGTGCTGGGCCTGTGGTGGGTGTGGGAGCGGCGCTACAAGCGCCGCGGTCGCAGCCCGATGGTCGACACCGCGATCTTCGTCAACCAGGCGTTCCGCAACGGCATCCTCATCGTGGCGGTGTACTTCCTGGGCGCCACCAGCGTGTGGATCATCGTGCCGCTGTACCTGCAGATGCACCTGGGTCACACGGCCTTCGAGGCCTCCCTGATGGGGGTGCCCTCCTCGATCGCCGCAGCAATCAGCTCCCAGGCGCTCGGCAAGCGGGTGCTCACCTACGGACGCCGCATGGTGATCGTGGGCTTCGGCGTCGCTTTCGTGGGCCTGGCCGGCACCGCGGTGACGACTCTCTTCGTGGAGAACGGCACGGTCGCCTTCTGGTGGCTGGCGGTGCCGCTGACCCTGATGGGGCTCAGCCAGGGCATGACCATCTCCCCGAACCAGACCCTCACCCTGAACTCGGTGGACCCGCGCTTCGGAGGCGTCGCCGGGGGCATCCTGCAGCTCGGCCAGCGCACCGGCGCCGCGATCGGCACCGCGATGATCCCCGGCATCATCTTCTCCCTCACCGAGGGCGGCACCGCCTGGCTCGAGGCGTTCATCATCGCGCTGACCATCATCATGGCGCTGACCCTGGCCGCGATGGGTGTCAGCTTCGCCGATCGCGCCCGGGAGAAGGCGGGCAAGGGCGCGCTCTGAGCTGCGCCGTCGCAGCCGACGGGCCGTGCTCCTGCGCTCGCGTCCGTGAGGTGGGGGCCAGTACCCTCGCAGCAGGCGAGGACACCGGCCCGGGGATGCTGTGCTCGGCGGTCGGGGGGAGGAACGCATGGGGACGCGAGGACGCGACCGCCCCACCGGACGAGCTCTGCCGATGGGGTGGGGCGCGGAGACCGCGTCCCCCGGATCGGACACCCCGACCGGTCGATCCGGCCTGCACCCGGACCCCGACGGGGCCGACGGGCCGGAGCCCGCAGCCGCCCCGCACGGCCGGTCCCGTCCGTCCCGCAGGAGCCGTCGGCTGATCGCCGTCTGCGCGGTGCTGGCCCTAGTGGTCGGACTGCTCATCGCCCTCCCGCGCCTGCTCGGCGCCGCCACCGGCCCGGAGCACGTCACCGAGGAGTTCCTGCAGGCCGTGGTCGACGGTGACCTCGACACGGTGCGTGCGCACACCCAGGACGCCTCCTCCGCCAGCGCCGCCGCCCTGACCGCAGAGGTCCTCGCCGGGGCGGAGGACCGACTGGACTCCTTCGAGATCCAGCACGTCGCAGTCCAGGCCGGCGCCGCGACGGTCACCGCCGAGCTGCGCACCGGGGCCGAGCGCGGCGAAGGCACCTTCACCCTGACCTCGAGCGACGACGGCCCCTTCTCGCCGACGGTGTGGGAGCTGGCGCCGGTCGTGCTGCCCGAGCTCCAGATCGACCTGACCTTCGGCGTGCAGGAGATCGAGATCGGGGGAGCCACCTTCCCGGTCCACGAGATCCTCGTCGACAGGGAGACGTCCGAGCCGCGGGTCGCGGTCCAGCTGCTCCCCGGCACCTACGAGGTCCGCCTGCCCCAGGTGCCGCCCCACGTGGAGGCACCGCACCGCGCCCTCGAGGTGCCGGCCACCTTCGGGTCGGAGAGGATGCCCGTGCACGATCTGCAGCTCACCCTCGACGAGGACGGCCAGACCGAGGTGCAGCACCAGATCGACGCGGCGCTGGAGGAGTGCACGGCCAGCACCTCGAGCGCCCCCGAGGGATGCCCCTTCGCGGTGCCCGACCCGGAGGAGGACGAGACGGCCATCGGTGGGGTCCTGCCCGTCGTGGAGCGCGGCACGTGGGCGCTCATCAGCTCACCGCACATCGCATCGAGCCCAGTCAATGCGTTTCTCTGGACGGTGCAGGGCGTCGGGACGGCGGAGTTCACCCCCGCCGACGGCGCTGCACCGATCGACGTGCCCTTCATGGTCGCGGGGACCGCAGCTCTCACCGGCCAGGGCGCGCTGGAGGTGCGCCTGCACAGCGCGGGCGCGGTCCCCTTCGGCTACTGCACCGACGCGGAGACCGGAGTCATCACCGGGGTGGTCCTCCTCGAGGAGCCCGAGCAGGACCTCGTCTCCGAGTGCGGCTGAGCGCCCCGCCCGAGCACCGCTCCGGCCGCCCGGGGCACCCCTCGGGCTGACGCGGACCCGGGGCCGCAGCCTTCCGCCCGCTGCCCTCGCGCCGGAGAGCCGGTCGCAGTATCCTCGGCACAGGCGAAGACGCTGACCAGGGAGCGCTGTGGTCCGTGGACGGGAGCAGAGCACCGGCCGGACCATCCGCACGGGATGGACCGAGGCCGATGACTCCCTCACGGCCGTTCCGGCGCCCGCACCTCTTACCACGCGCCCCCGCCGACAGAGCCGCCGCCAGCAGGGTCCCCACCGGCAGGGCCTCCGCCGTCTGGTGGCCATGCTGGCCGCGCTCGCCCTGCTCGCCATCGCGATGCCGTGGCTGCTGCTGCGCGGGCAGGAGCCCGAGGAGGTCGCACGCGCCTACCTCGATGCCCTGATCGCCGGTGACCTCGGGCTCGTGCGCGATAATCACGTCCCGGTCCACGGCGCGACGGACGTCGCGCTGAACGCTCCCCTCCGGGAGGCCACCCCCGGCTCGATCACCGGGTACACCGTGGACGAGGTCGAGGTGCGCGGGGTCATCGCGACCGTCCGGGTGACGCTGCGCAACCCGCGGGAGGAGCACACGGCGGTGCTCTCGCTGATCGCCGTTCCCGACGGTCCGCTGCGCGCACTGCGTTGGGAGCTGGAGCCCGTCCCGCTGCCGCTGCTGACCCTGGGCCCGCGGGCCAGCACCGATGTGGTGCTCCTGAACGGTCGCCCCGTCGAGATCCCGATGGTCCGCTGGGCGGGCCGACGCACCGACCGGCCGAGCGTGGCCCTGCATGTGCTGCCGGGCCGGTACACGGTGGAGCTGCCGCCCGCCGCCGCGCCCCTGGTGCCCCGGACCACGGAGGTCTACGTGCCCCCGGTGCTCGGGCACTGGCAGACCGGACTGATCACCGTGGACTACCGGCCGAGCCGGTACGGGGAGGACTCGGCGCAGTCCGTGATCCTCGGCGAGCTGGCACAGTGCCTGCGCAGCGGGGTGGCCAGGCCTCCGGGCTGCCCCTTCGGTGCCGACCTCCCGGCGGACACCCCCGGCAGCTGGCGGCTGCTGGAGCTGCCGGAGATCACCTTCGGCGCAATGGTGGGCGAGACCTTCGACTATCGCGGCGAGGGCCTGGCCGCCGAGTTCATCGCAGCGGAGGGCCGCGCAGGGGGCGGCGACCTCCCTGCACCGCGCCCGCGCGTGCACCGGATGAGCGTCGACTTCGGGGTGACCCTGCGCCGGGACGGCGCAGACCTCGAGGTCCAGCACTGGGCCTTCACCACGCTGCGCCCCTGGCCGCGGTGAGCAGCCGCTGTCCTCCGGCTGCTGCCCTCCCACCGGATACTCTGCGGGGACGCAGAGACGCACGAATCCAGGGGGCGCAGTGCCGCGCAGGCAGCAGACGGGATCGGGCCGCACCATCGGGGTGGGGTGGTCCGACGACAGCTCCGCCGACGACGGCCCCGGCGCTGAGCGGTCCGCTCCCCAGGCGCCGGGCGGAGCCGGTCGCTCCGGCCCCGGGGGTCCGCTCCCGCCACCGGCCTCCGCGGCGGGCCGACGCCGTCGGCCCCTGCTCCTGGTCGGCGCGGTCGCGGCGCTCCTCGCCCTGGTGCTGGTCCTGCCGTCGGTGCTGCTCGGCGGAGTCCCGGCCGAGGAGGTGGCCGAGAGGTATCTCGAGGCCGTCGTCGCCGGTGATGCGAAGACGGTGCGCGAGCACCTGGCTCCGCAGGACGACGTCCTGGACATCGCCCTGACCGATGCGGTGCTCGCCGCCACCGGGGATCCCATCGAGCGTTTCTCGATCGATCGGGTGAGCATCGACGGCGACAGCGCCGAGATCATCGCGACGCTCGCCCGGGGCGAGGTCGCCCTCGAGATCACGCTCCATCTCGCACGGCACCGGGAGGGTCTGCTGCGGCGCCCGGTCTGGGAACTGCAGCCGGTGCAGCTGCCCGTGCTCAAGGTCGAGATCCCCGTCGGCAGCGACGCGCTGCGGATCAACGGGCACCTGCTCGAGATCCCCGTCGCGCACCGGCCCCGCGAGGCGTTCGTGATGAGCGAGATCCGGCTGCACGTGCTGCCCGGCAGCGTCGAGCTGCAGGCGCAGGAGATCGGGGACCACGTCACCCCGCGCACGGTGCGGGTGGAGGTCCCGCCGGTGCTCGGCGACTGGACCAGCCGATCCGCTGATGCCGGCTTTGAGCTCACCGAGCAGGGAACGGAAGAGCTCTCCGGGCAGCTCGTCGACTCGCTCGAGACCTGCGCCCGCAGCACCTCCGCGCATCCCGAGGGATGCCCCTTCGCCGCTCCGTCGGGAGTCTCGGGCCCCGGCAGCTGGGAGCTGACCCGCGTCCCCGACGTCCACGTCGCGGAGCAGGAGCATGGCCTCATCCACCTCATGGTGTTCGCCGACGCCGAGTTCACCGTCCCGCCCAGCGCGAGCGGCACCGCGCCGCAGACCCACCGGGTCGTCATCGACGCCGATGCGATGGCGGTGCTCGATCGAGACGGCAGGTTCCACACCGACTGGCTCCTCGGGCCGGTGTACGGCGACAGCACGCCGGGGGAGTGACCGCTCAGCCCGCGGTGGGCTCTTCGCCCGTGAGATCCTGCGACGCCCCGGGCTCGGGACTCTCCGCGGCGGCCGCCTCCTCGGGGCTGCGGCGCACGAACAGCGCGATCACCACGGTGACCAGGCCCAGCACGGCGGAGAGCGTGAACGCCGCCGAGGTGCCGTCGGAGATGCCCTCGAGCGCGCTGCCGCCGGAGTCGACGGTGCCCGCCGCGACGCGCGCCATGATCGAGACCAGCAGCGCGGCCCCGGCCGCCCCGGCGACCTGCTGCACGGTGCCGACGATCGCGGAGCCGTGCCCGTACCGCTGTCGGGGCAGGGAGCCCATCGCGGTGGTCATCAGCGGAGTGAACACGAAGGCCAGACCCAGGGACATGATCACGTGGCCCAGCACGATCAGCCAGGGCTGCTCCGGCACCCGGGACATGATCCCGATGCCGACCACCACGGCGGACAGGCCCGGCACCAGCAGCGGTCGCGGCCCCACCCGGTCGAACAGCCGGCCCACCAGCGGCGCGAGCAGACCCATCGCCAGGCCGCCCGGCAGCATCATCAGCCCGACCGACAGGGTGGACAGCCCCAGCACCTTCTGCAGGAAGATCGGCAGCAGCACCACCACGCCGAACATCGCGCCCATCATCACCACCATCAGCACGACGGCCACGGTGAAGGTGCGGGAGGAGAAGGTGCGCAGGTCCAGCAGCGGACGCTCCTGCTTCTGCAGGGCGAGCTGACGGCCGACGAACAGGCCCAGGGAGAGCACGCCCACGACGAGGCAGACCACGGCCGCGACCGGTGCCCCGCCGGAGGCGGCGTCGGCCGCACCCTCCCCGCTCCCGCCGCTGGAGACGCCGGTCAGCCCGTACACCAGGGGGCCGAAGCCGACGCCCACCAGCAGCACCGACAGCGGATCGGCCGGTTGGTCGGAGGCCTCGTTGACGTTCTCGATCCGGCGCAGCCCGAACAGCAGGGCAGCGACCGCGATCGGCAGCACCAGCACGAACAGGGCCCGCCACGGCGCGAAGGACAGGATCAGCCCGGAGATCGTGGGGCCCAGCGCCGGAGCCACCGAGATCACGATCGAGATGTTGCCCATCACCAGGCCGCGCCTGCGGGGCGGCACCAGGTTCATCACCGTGGTCATCAACAGCGGCATCATCACCGCGGTGCCCGAGGCCTGCACGATCCGGCCGATCAGCAGCGGCAGGAACGAGGGCGAGAGGGCGCAGATCAGGGTGCCCACGGTGAAGGTGCTCATCGCGAGCGCGAACACCTGACGGGTGGAGAAGCGCCCCATCAGGTAGCCGGTGGTCGGTATGACCACGGCCATCGTGAGCATGAAGCCGGTGGTCAGCCACTGCGCCGTGGTCTCGGCGAGGTCGAGGTCCTTCATGATCGGCGGCAGCGCGACCGACAGGATGGTCTCGTTGAGGATCACCACGAACGCGCTGACCAGCAGCAGGATGATGACGCTGCGATCGCGCGGGGAGAGGGTATCGGCGGCGTGTGCAGGAGCGGGGGCGGAGAAACCAGGCACCGGGGAAGTGTAAGAAGTCGGGCCGTCGTTCGACCAGTGCTTTTCAGGAGCGCCGCGCGACCGTCCGCCGCGGCAGGCGGAGCCGCTCCAGCGGCAGGAACGCCGCCCAGCAGATCGCGGTGGGCAGGAAGTGGATGCCCAGCAGCACGAGGGTGCTGAGGTGGAAACCCAGGTAGAGCGCGACCGCGACGTAGAGCGCCTTCCCCCGCAGGAACAGCACGACGGGGGAGAGGGCCTCCAGGGCGAGGCCCGCCCACTGCGCGGGCACGAACACCCAGGGCGTGAACTCCACCAGCCAGTGCGCCAGGACGCTGCCACGTCGGATCGACGCCCAGGTGAGGATCGCGCTGTTGCCCCAGTTCGCGAGCGAGCCCGAGTACAGGATCTTCGGGATCACGGAGAAGAAATAGGTGGCCACCACCGCGATCTGGATCGCGCGCAGCGCCCAGCCGGCGGCCTCGCTATGGGTGGGGGCGGTGCCGTTCGCCGCCGTTCCGGTGGCCGCGTCCCCGGTGGCCGGCACCGCACCCCCTGACGCAGGACCGCCGCGCTCCACCCCCGCGACCGTGGGCAGGACGGCCGTGGCCACCATCAGCGCCATGTGGTCGTGGGCGATGTAGCCGTAGGAGTTGCTAAAGAGCATCCACAGCCAGAACGCGACCGCGACCACCGCCCCGGACAGCCGGGGCCGCCATCCCGCGATCCCCGCGGCGCAGCCGGCGAGGATCAGGACCAGCAGGGTGAACGCCACCGGTGCGGTCACCGGTGGCAGGTGCAGCAGGCGGGCCAGCGCGATCGGGGTGTAGAACCCGGCGTTCCCGGCATGGGAGAGCACGTCCCGCGAGAAGGTCAGCACATCGATCACCACGAAGGCGTAGATCAGCACCCGCAGCACCCGCACGCGGGCCAGCGGCAGCGCCGGGAACAGCACTGTACGGAGCGGGCTCACGGGGTTCGTGTCGCTCACGGCGCCTCCCACCGGGTGACCTCGATCAGCTCGTCCTCGCCGTGCGCGGTGCCGTCCTGCAGCTGTATGATCCGCTGGCAGAGCACCAGCGCGCTCAGCGGTGGCTCGTCGGGGTGGCGACGGTCGTACTCCGCCGCCAGCGGCGCCAGCAGCTGCGGATCCGCCTCGATCGCGGGGAGGTTGTTCTCGACGTCGGCCCGCTCGATGCCCACGGTGCGCTGGCCGAACCGGATCTCGAAGGGCTCCCCGTCGCCGCGGATGCCCTGCAGGCAGGTGTTGACCACCTCGCCGTCGGGATCGGTGCCGTAGGAGAACTGGTCCAGCACCCCGAAGGGGAACAGATCGTTGGACCGGGTCAGCCCGCCCACGCTCAGCACCCCCACGCACAGAAGCACCACCAGCCCCCGCCAGGCCATGGAGACCGGGGAGAGGCGAGAGGGGGAGGAGGGCACCCGAGGAGCGTATCGGGATCGCGTCGGAGCGGGTGCGCACGGCTCGCGACACCGGTCCGCGGCGCTCACGGCACCCGCGTGCGACGCTCGTCGACCCGAGATCGGGGCCCCGCGCGCGCGGGACCGAGGCGGCGCCCCTTGTACTCAGTAATTCCGACGATGTCATTCCTCTTTGCGGCAAATTGAGTAAAAGGTACTTCAAAAGTTGGCGCGGAATTGGCATCGGGCGTTCTGAATGTGCTGGTGGGGCGGGCATCGTGGAGTCATGGTCGACGTCTCGACGTCGACCGGCTCCGCCGCACATCTCGGCACGTCCCCTGACCTTCTCCGCATTCTTCCCCCGCGCCCTTCCCAGGAGTTCCCGATGTCCGCACCCTCACGAGTCCCCACCCATCGCGCCGACGGGTCCGCGGTCTACTTCCGCGGCGCGCGCGTGGCCCCGAAGATGGCCGCCGCCACCGGCGGCGCCGTGATCGCCGCGGGCCTGGGCGTCACCGGGGCAGGGGTCGCCACCGCGGACACCGCCGTCTGGGACAAGGTCGCCCAGTGCGAGTCCACCGGCAACTGGTCGATCAACTCCGGCAACGGCTACTACGGCGGGCTCCAGTTCTACCAGCCCACCTGGAAGGCCTTCGGGGGGCAGGAGTTCGCCTCCTACGCGCATCAGGCCACCAAGGCCGAGCAGATCGCTGTGGCCCAGCGGGTGCTCGATCGCCAGGGCCCTGGCGCCTGGCCCGTCTGCGGCCAGCGCGCGGGCCTGACCCGCGACAACGGGGGAGCGGACGCGAACGCGCAGCCCGGCGAGCGAGAGGGCAGCTCCTCCCGTGACAGCGATCGCGCCTCCACCGGGGCGCTCGTGGTCGACGGCAAGTTCGGCCCGGCCACCACCCGGGCGCTCCAGGGCTGGGTGGGCACGAGCCAGGACGGCTCGCTCTCCACCGGTGACATCAAGGCCCTGCAGTCCACGGTCGGCGCGGTCCCGGACGGCAAGATCGGCTCGGAGACCACTCGCAAGCTGCGCGCGGCCATGGGGCTGGGCAGCAACGGGGTGTGGGACTTCCGGTCCAACTACTCCACCGTGAAGGCGCTCCAGGTCTTCCTCAACGAGGGCGCGCCCGCGAGCGCTCCCGCCCCCTCAGCTCCCTCCGCCCCGTCGGCGCCGAGCACGGGCGACCTCGTGGTGGACGGCAAGTTCGGCCCGAAGACCACCAGCGCGCTGCAGGGCTGGGTGGGCGTGAGTCAGGACGGCTCGCTCTCGACCAGCGACATCAAGGCCCTCCAGGGCAAGGTCGGGGCCGTCCAGGACGGCAAGATCGGCTCGGAGACCACCCGCAAGCTGCGGGCCGCGATCGGGCACGGCAGCAACGGCGTGTGGGACTTCCGCACCAACTACTCCACCGTGAAGGCGCTGCAGCAGTACCTCAACGCGCACTGAGAACCCGCGGGCGAGCGCCCGCCGCAGGACATCACCGACGACGCGTCGGCCCCGATCGGGGTCGGCGCGTCGTCGTCGTGGTCGCGGTGGCTCTTCCCGGTGGGGCGACACCTGAGAGCCCCACGTCTCGGAGCCGACCCGGCCTTTAATACCTGGAAATATGGTGCAAAACGGACATAAGGGAGGTAAGGTCGTGCTCGGAAGGGCGGACATAACGGACATACTGGGGCAGCGTGCCAGGTTTCCCGTTCCGCGTACCGCTGTGGAAGGAAGATCATGTCCATCTTTACCCTGCGCGACGAGACTCGTCCTGAGCATCGCACCGGAGAGTCGAAGCGAGCCTCCGCAGCACGTCGCTGGGGGACCAGACCTCGTCTCATCCGACGGGACCCGGGGGAGCTGCACGTGGTCCCCGAGGCCGGGGCGGCCGCCCCTGCGGAGGCCGAGCCCGTTACGCCTGCGCCGACGGCGGTGCAGAGGCCGCGAGCCAGGCGTGCGCGACGTGAGCTGCAGCCTGCCGCACTTCCCTTCGCCCTGGTCGACGCTCTGGTGTGGTTCGTCGGCCTGTGGATCGCCTCGGGGCTCCGGCTGGAGACCCCTGCCATCTCGGCCGGTCTCGCGATCGACGGGCGAGCCACTCCGTTCTTCGGCCTGCTGATCTGTGTCGGCTTCGCAGTCCTCGCCTACACGCTCCTGGCGCGCACGCTCCGCCTGCATCAGGGACGGCACCTGGTGGGCAGCTTCGACGAGCTGATGCCGCTCGCCGTCACCGTGGGAGCCGTCTCCGCCGTCGTGACCGTCCTGAACCTGGCGGCGCCGGTGCGGATGGTCCCGCTGACGGCCCCGCTGATCGCCGCACCCCTGGTGCTGGTGCTCGCTGGGATGGTCCGCTACTTCGTGCGACGGGCCGTGCTCCGCGCCACCCGGCACCTACGGAACGACACGACCGCCCGGGCGCTCATCGTGGGTGCCGGTGAAGTGGGTCGTACCCTCTCCGACTCCATGCGCTGCGACGGCTCCGCCGTCTGGGAGCCGGTCGCCTTCCTCGACGACGACCCCCGGAAGCGACACCTCCGCCATGCCGGTGCCGCGGTGCTGGGGACCACGAAGGATCTGGCGCGAGTCGCGGCGAGCTCCCGCGCCGATGTGCTGGTGATCGCCACCCCGTACATCAGTGCCGTGGCGATCGGAGAGCTCACCGCGGAGGCCACCGCGCTCGGTCTGCCGGTGAAGATCGTGCCGCCCCTCGGAGAGATGCTGGGCGGGGTGCGCCATACCGACCTGCGCGAGATCCAGCCGCACGACCTGCTGGGCCGGCGCCCGGTCGAGACGGACCTCAGCACCATCTCCGCAATGCTCGCGGGGAAGACGGTGCTCGTGACCGGAGCGGGCGGATCCATAGGCTCGGAGCTGTGCCGCCAGATCTCGAGCTTCGGCCCGAGCGAGCTGGTGATGCTCGACCGTGACGAGTCCGCACTGCACGCCCTGCTGCTCACCATGGACGGCACTGCGGACCTCGGGAAGGACAACATGGAGCTCGCGGACATCCGCGATGCTGAGCGCCTGGATACGGTCTTCGCCCGGCACCGCCCTGACGTCGTCTTCCATGCCGCGGCCCTCAAACACGTGAACATGCTCGAGAAGAGCCCGGACGAGGCATACAAGACGAACGTGCTCGGCACCCACAACGTGCTCGAAGCGGCCGAGCGCCACGGCGTCGAACGGTTCGTGAACGTCTCCACGGACAAGGCCGCCGACCCTCACAATGTGCTCGGCCTGAGCAAGCGGGTCGCGGAGGGTCTGACCGCGCAGAAAGCGCTGACGAACCCGCACGGCTCCTGGGTCAGCGTCCGGTTCGGGAACGTGCTCGGCACCCGCGGTTCGGTGATCCACACCTTCATCGCGCAGATCGAGCGCGGCGGCCCGGTCACGGTCACCGACCCCGAGGTGACCCGGTTCTTCATGACCGTCTCCGAGGCCGTGCAGCTCGTGCTGCAGGCGGCCGTGGTGGGGGACAGCGGCAAGGCCCTCGTGCTCGACATGGGCGAGCCGGTGCTGATCGAGCATCTGGCCCGTCAGCTCATCGAGGCCTCGGGGCGTGATGTCGACATCGTCTACACCGGACTGTGCCCCGGCGAGAAGATGCACGAGGTGCTCTTCTCTGCCGGAGATTCCTCCCAGCCCACGGCCCACGCCCTGGTCACCGGAGTCCCGGTGGCTCCGGTGGACATGCGGGACATCCCGACCTCGTACTCCCTGCACCAGGCAGATCAGTTCATGGGCGTCATGTCCAACGTGTGCGGCTCGATGAGCGCTCCTGTGGCCGTGGGGTTCTGACGCCATGACTCGAGTGCTCCTGTCCGGACCGGACATGTCCTACGCCGAGCGTGCCGCCGTGGTCGAGGCCTTCGACTCGGGGTGGATCGCACCGCTCGGACCCGCTGTCGACGACTTCGAGAAGCGGATGGCGGATCGGCTCGGGCGCCGTCACGCCGTCGCCCTCAGCTCCGGGACCGCGTCCCTCCACCTGGGGCTGCTCGCCTGGGGCGTGGGCCCCGGGGACGTCATCCCGACGTCGACGATGACCTTCGCCGCGACCGCCAACGCGATCACCTACACCGGCGCGACCCCGTACTTCATCGACGCGGATCCGCAGACCGGTCAGATGGACCCCGCTCTGCTCGAGGAGGTGCTCGCCACGCTCCAGCGGGAGGGGAGGTGCGCCCCCGTCGTCGTCCCCGTGGACCTGCTCGGCAGATGCGTCGACTACACGCAGATCGGCAGCATCGCCTGGCGGTACGGTGCCCGCGTGCTCGCCGACTCGGCCGAGTCCCTCGGCGCGCACCATGCCGGGCGCCCCGCCGGGAAGCATGGGGACGCCGCGATCCTGTCCTTCAACGGCAACAAGGTGATGACCACCTCGGGCGGCGGGATGTACCTCACCGACGACGAGGCCACCGCCACGCGAGTCCGCTTCCTGGCCACCCAGGCCCGGGAGCCGGTCGCGCACTACGAGCATCGGGAGGTCGGGTACAACTACCGTCTCTCGAACCTCCTGGCGGGGGTGGGCATAGCCCAGCTCAGCCGGCTCGACGGCATGATCGCCCGGCGCCGGGCGCGCCGCGAGGCCTATGCCGCCCTGGTCGCTGATGCGCCGGGGGTGGAGATCTTCCAGCGGGACGGCGACCAGGAGGACAACTGCTGGCTCACCGCAGTGGTCGTCGATCCCGACGTGGCGGGCTTCACCGCCGCCGACCTCGGGGCGGCGCTGACGGCGGCCCGGATCGAGTGCCGACCGCTATGGAAGCCAATGCACCTGCAGCCGGTCTTCTCCGCGGCCCCGGCCAGGGTCACGGGAGCCGCGGAGCGGCTCTTCACCACCGGACTCACCCTCCCCAGTGGGTCTGTGCTCACCGAATCCGAGTGCCGGCAGGTGGACGGGGTGCTGCACGAGTTCCTCGCGTCGCGACGGCCGTGCACGACGACGGCGGAGGTCTGAGCCATCGTGCCGATCGGTGTGGAGATCGTGGACGACGAGATGTCTGTGAGGGAACGTCAGGCAGTGAGGGCGGTGCGGTCCCTGGTGTGCGACGACTTCGGGATCGACGAGCGGCAGGTCGAGGAGATCATCCTGGAGTGGATGGGGTCGTACCTGTCGGCCGCGCACCCCGAGCTGCCCAGGCCCGGTGCGGTCTGTCCCTTCGTGAAGCCGGCCCTGGATGCCGGTGTCGTAGAGGTCCGCAGCGGGGGCGTCGCGGAGCGTGACCCCCAGCCCGTCGTCCTCGACGTGACCCGTCGTGCCCTGTCCGAGTTCGTGGAGACCCCGCTGCCGGGGCGGGAGAACCCGCTCCGTGCGCTGGTGCTCGTCTTCCCGGACCTCCTCGGGAGCGGGTACGTGATCGACGACGTCCACGAGGCGCTCAAGATCGAGGCGGTGCGGGCCGGTCTGATGCTGGGTCAGTTCCATGCCGATTGTCCTGAGCCCTCGGCGCGCAACGCGGACTTCCCCGTCAACGTGTCTCCTGTGCCACTGTTCGCGATCCGGTACGGTACATGACCGTCCACGACATCCTGTTCCTCCACGGGGACGGGGACTGCTTCCTGGAGTATGTGCAGCGGTTCGGTCATCTCTACCGCAAGGACCGGAGGATCGACCCGGTCTTTCGTGAGCTCTACGACCGTGCGACGGCACGCTTCGGCGCCGACGCCGGCAGAGAGGGCGACGGCGCCGGGGACCAGCGGCCGAGGTGCCCGGTCACCGGGACGGTCGGCTGAGCGGCGTCATGCGCTCTCCCTATCGAGGACCTCGCCGAGAGATCTCGAGAAGCCTCTCCGGGTCCGGGATCTCGGAGACGAAGAATCGCCTCTTCCCCTCGCTCGCGAGCTCTCCGGGACGGACGTACCGGAATTCGCAGCTGAGGATGTCCCCGACCTCCTCGTCCAGGACCTGTCGGATCCGATGCTCGAGCTCGGGGGAGGGATCGGCGTCCAGGACCCAGGTGAAGTGGCCGATCGCCCGCTGGCGGAGCTGGAACTGGCGGAGCCCGGCCGCGTCGTCGATGCGCATGAAGAGCTGGAAGTACCCGGCGCGGACCGGAGCGTCGACGGTCCCGGCGATCGCGACGTCGCTGCTGCGGCCGGCGAGCTCGGCCAGGCGACTCGGCACGGCAACGCCGTCACGATCCACCGCGAATCGTCCGAGATCGCCGGTGTCGTAGCGGAGGAACGGCATCGCGCGGTTGTAGAGATCGGTGACGACGATGCGGCCGAGCGCCCCGGGGCGGGCCGGACGATCGGAGTCCTGTTCCAGGATCTCGACGTGGAATGTGCTGGTGTCGAGGGCGTACTGCGGCGACGACCCGTTCGTGAAACCCAGGATGCCGTTCTCCGTGTTCGAGTAGCGCATGGTCAGTGCGATGCCGAACAGGCGGGGCACCGCCTCCGTCAGATATCTGGAGGCGGGCTCGCCGACGCCCAGGACCAGACCGACGGTTCCGGGCGGAAAGGAGATCTCCAGTCGTTCGAAGCCTCGCAGGAGAGTCTCGAGGAAGGAGCTCAGCCCCATGATGGTGGTCCGGGATCGACGCGTCATCCAGCGGGCGACCGCACGGATCGACTCGTCGTCCTTCTCCCCGGCGTACAGGTGCTGACCGCGCAAGGCGTAGGAGAACCGATCCCGGCGCGTGGCATGCACCCAGGGGCGACAGTGGACGAACGAGCCGAAGGGATCGGCGCCCAGGGCGCGGTACCCGCCCACCAGCTGTGCCCGATGGCGGGCGATCCGCTCCGCATCGAAGTACGAGGTGAAGGGAACCCCCGAGCTCCCGGAGGACATCCGGCTGGTGAGCAGCTCGGGCCGGAACCCCGCGGCGAAGAAGTCGTCGGGAGCCGCGACCATCATGCTCTTGTCCACCACCGGCAGTTCGTCGAAGGTCTGTGCCTCGAGCCGACGGTAGAGGTCACCTCGCTGGTGGCATGGCGCAGAATCCGGGCGATGGCGCTCGGTGCCGCGGCGGCGGGTGGACCCTCGAGGCTCTGCTGGGTCTCGAGGGCGATGGACTCGGACAGTCCACAGGGCATCGCCAGGGCGCAGAGGCGCCGGGCGCGGGGCGCGATCATGATCCTCCTGCCTGGGGACGTCAGGCGTCCCTGCGAGCGCGGGCGCTCGCGATCCTGAGGAGTTCCTCCGAATCGGAGATCTCATTGACGAAGGTCTGCCGCTTCTCGGCCCCGGAGTGGAGGGTGTCGTCGGAGTACTCCACCTCGCAGCTGATGATGTCGCCGAGCGTGTCGTCGAGGATCCGACGCAGCTCCGCCTCGAGCTCGAGCGACCTGTCGGCGTTGAGAATCCACGTGAAGTGCCCGACGTCGTGCTGACGCAGCTGGAACTGGCGGATCGACGGGATCAGCTCGACCGGCTCGATGATCGTGAAATGGGAGGCGCGGCGCGGATCCGCGCGGTTGCCGGCGATCGGAAAGTCCCGGGCGCGCCCGCCCAGTTCTGCCAGCACGTTGGGGATCGTGTGTCCCGACCCGTCGACGGCGAATCTCCCGAGGTCGCCGGTGTCGTAGCGCAGGAACGGCATGGCCCGGTTGTAGAGGTCGGTCACGACGATCCGCCCGAGCTCCCCGGCCGGCGCGGGAGTGTCCGAGTCGTGGTGGAGTATCTCGATGTGGAACGTGCTCGTGTCGAGTTTGTACGAGGAGCCGGCGGTCGAGGTGAAGCCCATCACGCCGTTCTCCGTGTTCGAGTACCGCATCCTCAGGTCGATGCCGAACTGCCGCCGCACCATTCGGCGCAGATGTGCGGTCGAGGGCTCGCCGGCGCCGAGGACGAGGGAGACGGTCCCCGGGGGGAGCTCGATGCCCAGCGCGTCGAAACGGTCGAGGAGGGACTCGATGTATGAGCAGATCCCGATGATCGCCGTTCCCGGTCGCCGGCGGAGCCACCGGGCGACGCCATGGATCGTCGCCTCGTCCTGCTCAGCGGCGTAGAGCCGCTGCCCGCGCAGAGCGTAGGAGGCCCGCTGGTGGAGGGGGACCTGGTACCACGCGCGGCAGTGCAGGAAGGTGCCGAAGGGATCAGTGCCCAGATAGCGGTAGGCGCCGACCAGCTCGGCGCGATGGCGAGCGATGCGATCGGCGTCGATGAAGGCCTGGAACTTGATCCCGGAGGTGCCCGAGGAGACCCTCGAGGTGAGGCGCTCCGGACGTACGCCGACCGCGAAGAAGTCCTGCGGCTCGGCAACCATCATCGGTTTGGAGACCACGGGGAGATCCTCGAACGCTGTCACGTTCAGGCGCTGGTAGAAGGGGACCTTGCTCATGGCGTGCTGGACGATGCGCTCGATATCGTCTGCGCCGCTGCGGGCGGACGGCGCCTCGAGGGCACGGCGCACCTCGTCCGCTACGCGCGGAGAGGCCCCGCGCGGCATCAGGCGCGCGGCGGCGCTGCGTCCTGAAGAGAGTGCCGTCGAGAGCATGGCGTCACACCTGTTCAGTAGTGGTTCGGTCGATTGCCCAGTAGTGTATACCCGAGATATAGTGATATGTCCGAATTTGTCGGACTCGGAGGTCCGGGGTGACGTGCCCGTGGACAGGTCGAGGAAGAGTCGAGGAAGTGGAGCGCGATGACGTCGCAGAGATCCCTGTCGATCACCACCTACGATCGCGTCAAACGGCTGGGGGACGTCCTGGTCGCAGGCGGAGCGCTCGCGATCCTCTCGCCGGTGATGCTGGGCACCGCGCTCCTGGTGAGGGTGAAGCTCGGGAGGAACGTACTCTTCCGTCAGGAGCGTCCCGGCGTGGACGGGCAGGTCTTCGAGATCCTGAAGTTCCGCACGATGCTCGACCCGGACCCGACGCGTGGGCTGATGTCGGACGCTGAGCGCATGACGCCCTTCGGCGACCGGCTGCGCGCCACCAGCCTCGACGAGCTCCCGAGCCTGCTCAACGTGCTCCGCGGGGAGATGAGCCTGGTCGGTCCGCGGCCGCTGCGCACCTGGTATCTCGATCGGTACTCGCACGAGCAGGCACGGAGGCACGAGGTGCTGCCGGGGCTGACAGGGCTCGCGCAGATCTCGGGCCGGAACGCCCTCTCCTGGGACGACCGCCTCGACTTGGACGTGCATTACGTCGAGACCCGCAGCCTCCTCGTGGACCTGTCGATCCTGTTCGGCACCATCCCGAAGGTCTTCCGCCGGGAAGGCATCTCGGAGGAGGGGCAGGCCACCCGCAGCGACTTCTTCGGGCCGCGGCGCCTCGGGCCGTACGAGATCCGGCCGGCCGACGAGCACTCCGACGGCCGCCTCTGGGACGTCCTGGACCGCTCCACCGGGACGGTGCTGGCCCGGTGCGGGATCGCCCCCGCCGCGAACGGCGCCGCCGATGTCGACATCATGGTCGCCCCGACGGCGGGGGAGCAGGACCTTATCCGCCGTCGCGCCATCGAGATGCTCGCCGGGATCGGTCGCGAGCTCGGACTCCAGCAGCTCCGGGTGGCGACGCCGCCTGACGGCTCCGTCCGCTCCTTCGACCTGTCGAGATCCGCGGCCGGCGGCAAGGTCACGGAGCATGATTCCTCCGCAGTCCTGACGTCCTCCCTGGAAAGGGGCAGAGGTGCCTGAACATCCCACGGTCGTGATCGGCTCGGCCGGTCGGCGCCTGTACCTCGTGGACTGGTTCCGCGACGCCTTCGCCGCCCTCGGCCTCGACGGGCGAGTGGTCGTCACCGAGAACGACCCGACCAGCTCCGCCGCGTCCTACGGGGACGTCGCCCGGCAGCTGCCGCGCTACACCGATCCGGCCTACGGCCTCGCGCTCCTCGACCTCGTCGACGAGATGCGTCCACGGCTGTTCGTCTCTGTGAACGACTACGAGCTCATGCACCTCCACGTGCACACCGATCTCGCGCAGCAACTCCGCCACCGCGGGGTGCTCGTGCCCGGGGTGTCCTCGGAGTGGCAGCGCGGCTGTGCCGACAAGCTGCAGATGGCGAGGCTGCTGGACGAGATCGGGGTCCGGACCCCGCTCACGCTCCGCGGCGGAGACCAGGACGGTCTCGCAGAGCTCGCGGGCCGCGTCGACGAAGTCGTCGTGAAGCACCGCTTCGGCAGCGGGTCCTCGGGGCTGGCGCTGGTCCCGGCCGGCGCCGCGCTGGCCGCCGTGGCGAATGCCGTCCGTACCGCCCCCGTCACCGGGGGCCGCGCTCCGACCGCGGATGACGTCGTGGTCCAGCCACGACTGACCGGCGTGGAGCACGGCGTCGACATCGTGGGCGATCTGCACGTACCGGGTGCGCTGAGCGCCGTCCTCGCCCGCAGCAAGCTGAGGATGCGTGCCGGGGAGACCGACAAGGCCGTGACCGTCGACTCGGGGCCGTTCCGCCGCAATGCCGCGCTCATCGCGCGGGCGGCAGGGCTCACGGGTCTGATCGACGTCGACATGTTCCTCGGCGCCGACGGCGAGGCCTCGGTCATCGACATCAATCCGCGCTTCGGCGGCGGCTACCCCTTCGTGCACCTCGCCGGTTCAGACGTTCCTCGCTACTGCATCGCCAGCGCCTTCGGCGTGACGATCGACGATGGGTGGAGGGACTACGAGCCAGGAGTGATCTCCGCGAAGTATGAAGGGGTGCGCGTCACCGCGCGAGCGGGGGTCGCGAGCCTGGTGGCCCGGTGAAACCCGGGCTGTCGATGAGGCTCAGCGGCTCGTCGACCCCGTCCCCAGGTCGTCCGACATGCCTTGCTGGTCCTACTGTGCGGTGCGCCCGCTCGCCGAGAGCACCCTTTCGGGATCGGGAATCTCGGAGACGAAGAACCTCCGCTTCCCCGAGTTCTCCAGTGGGATGTCGTCGGTGTATTGGAACTCGCAGCTGAGGATGCCCCCGATCTCTTCCTCGGGATGGAGCCTGAGGGCGGCATTCAGCTGCGAGGATCTCTCGGCGTTCAGGGCATAGGTGAAGCGACCGATCGCGTTCTGGCGCAGCTGGAACTGTGTGATCGTCGGAAGGCAGTCGATCTTCATGAGGAGCCGGAAAACGGTGGCGCGGACAGGAGACTGCTCGGTGCCGCCGATCGGGACATCGCTTCGTCGACCGACGAGTTCGGCGAGCTCGTTCGGGATAGGGAGCCCGCGCTCGTCCATGGCGAACCGACCGAGATCGCCGGTGTCGTACCGGATGAATGGCGTCGCACGGTTGTACAGGTCAGTGATCACGATCCGCCCGACAACTCCGGGGGGTGCGGGCTCGTCGGAGTCCAGAGCCAGGATCTCGATATGGAACGTGCTGGTGTCGAGCTGGTAGGGCTGGGTGGTGTCCTTCGCGAAGCCGATGATGCCGTTCTCCGTGTTGGAATAGCGGATCGACAGACCGATGCCGAAGTGTCGCGGCACGGCAGCCTTGAGATATGCGGAGGCAGGTTCGCCGACAGCAAGCACGACGGAGACCGCACCTCGGGGTGCCTTGAGGTCGAACTCCTCGAAGCTCCGCAGCAGCCGCTCCAGGAATGAGCTCAGCCCCATGAGCGTCACGCCTCGGCGGCGACCGATCCAGCGAGCGACCTTCCGGATGGACTGCTCGTCCTGTTCGCCGCCGTAGAGGTACTGACCGCGAAGCCGGTAGGAGACGCGATCTCGGGGAGTGGCGAGGATCCACGATCGACAGTGGACGATCGGACCGAAAGGGTCCGATCCGAGGAAGCGGTACGCCGACACGAGTTCGGCTCTGTGGCGAGTCAGCCTGCCCGCATCGAAATATGAGGTGAAGGGAATGCCTGAGCTCCCAGAGGAGAAGTGGGGGTGAGCTTCTCGAGACGGGTCCCGTCGACGTAGAAGTCTCGAGGGTCGGCCACCATCATCGCTTTGGTCACCACGGGGAGCTCCGCGAGGGGCTTCACTCCGAGCCTGCGATAGAAGGGGACATTCTCTGAGGCATGCGCGAGGATCCGCGCGATCTTCGAAGGTGCCGCCTCGGTCGATGCGCTCTCGAACGTCTGCTGTACTTCATGTGCTGTAGCTTCCGAGAGGCCGTGAGGAACTGCTCGGGCCAGGCGGAGGCGGACTGCGGACGCGATCATGCTCGCCCCCATCCGGCGCAATTGCTGGGGTCTCCGGGAGCGGCGAGTGCTGCGTCCCCACTCAGAGTGTTCCCGGGGGTGACGGCGCGTTGAGGAGACCATGGCGGGGAGCTCGGTTCTTCCGATGACAGCTGGCGCGCCCATTATATGTTGCATATGTCCGTTTTGAGGCGAACTGACACCGTGCACGTGGTGCGGGGTGGAGCTCGGCAAGATCTTGCTGTTCCGCCACCTGCGCCCTGGCCTTGATGGTCACAGCGCCGCCACCCCTGAAGTCCCCAAGGGAGTTGAGTCCCGCATGGTGGTGAAGCGCGGTGGTCCTGTGAAGTCTCAAGACATCGTGGACGGTTGATCTCATGACATCGTGGACGCTTCGACGTGGGACTGCCGCACGATCAGGTGTCAGCTGGGGTTAGGCCGCCAGGCTGACGGTAGGGTTCATGATGGTCTCGTACTCGATGGGGATCAATCGTCCCAGGCGGGCCTGCCGGCGACGACGGTGATAGGTGCGCTCGATCCAGGTGATGATCGCGATCCGGAGGTCCTCGCGGGTGTGCCACCGCTTGCGGTCCAGGATGACAGGCAGCTCGGGGAGGGACCGCGACCCCCTCCCGCGATAGAAGGGGACCGAGTCCGCGGCGTGCCGCGTGATCCGGTCGATGTCTGCGGGGGAGGACCCGGCCCGGGGACTCCAGAGCCGTCTGCACCTCGCGGGCTGCGGACTCCGACAGACCGTGGGGGATCATCCGGGCGATCTGGTGCCGGACCCTGCAGGCGATCATGCTCCACCTGACCGCATGCGGACCACGTCGTGCGCGCTCCCGTGGCGTGGGGCGAGAGGGACGTGCTCGGCCCGGAGCGTCGCATCCGGGTCTTTCATCTCGTTCACGAACGTCTGGCGTTTGCCGGCACCCGAGTGCAATGTGTCTTCGGGATAGATGACGCGGCAGCTGGTGATGTCCCCGATCTCCTCATCGAGGATCCTGCGCGACGTGCCCTCGAGGGCGTCCGAGCGGTCCGCGTTCAGGAGCCAGGTGAATCGTTCGATGTCGTGCTGGCGCAGTTGGAACTGGGTGACCTCGGAGATCTGCTCGACGGGCTCCAGGATCTAGAAGTGCGTCGCCCTCCGAGGAGCCTCGTGGGTCTCGGCGATCGGGAAGTCCCGTATGCGGCCGGCCAGTTCGGCGAGCGCATTGGGAACGATCCGGCCAGCGCTGGCGAGTGCGAAACGACCGAGGTCGCCGGTGTCGTGCCGGATGAAGGGCATCGACCGGTTGAACAGGTCGGTCATGACGACGCGGCCGAGCGCCCCGGATGGCGCAGGATCGTCGGGGTCCGGGTCGAGGATCTCGGCGTGATAGGAGCTGGTGTCCAGCTTGTAGTCGGATCCGCTCGGACGTGTGAACCCCAGCAGCCCGTTCTCCGTGTTCGAGGACCGCATGCTGAGGTCGACGCCGAACTGCTGCCGGGTCATCGTCCTCAGGGAGGCGGTGCCGGGTTCCCCTGCCGCCCAGGACCACGGAGACCGGCCCCGGGGCGAAGTCGATGCCGGGCTCGGCGAAGCGGCCCAGCAATGTCTCGATGTACGAGCAGAGGCCGATGATGGCTGTGCCGCGCCTCCGGCTCAACCATCGCGCGACCTCGCGGACGGTGGCCTCGTCGGTCTCTGCCGAATAGAGATGCTGGCCGCGCAGTCCGTGCGCGATCTCCTCCGGCGGCGAAGAAGTCCTGGGGCGACTCGACCATCATCGGTTTCGAGACCACCGGCAGCGCCCCGAACGGCACCCGTTCCAGGCGCTGGTAGAACAGTACGTTGCCGATCGCGTGCTGGACGATGCGATGGATCCAGAGTCCAAGGGCGCACGAGGTGGCGCTGCCGAGGGTCTGCTCGACCTCGGCGGCTGCCGCGGGGGTGGCCCCGTTCGGCATGATCCGGGCTGCGGCGCGGCGGGCGGAGGCGATCACGTCGATAGCTCATCTCACGTGACGACGGTACTATATGTACCATAGGTCTAAGTTGTCCGAATTGGGCAATGCTCCGCCAGGTGCCGGCGGGACCGTGCACGTCGACCCGTTGGTCGGGAGAGCAGGATTCCGATGCCGAAACTGCGATCAGGAGCCGCGCCTCGACCACCGGCAGTCCGATCTGCTCGCCGGGGTGGGCCCGGCGCGGGTCGGCTCCACCGCAGCAGGACCTCGCGAGCGGCATCAGCGCATGGTCGGAGTCGATCGTGGTCGAGGAGCAAGTCCCGTGAACGCCGTCGCCGGATCTCCCGGGTCCGCAGACCGCGATCGATCCGCGGGACCGGTGGGACAGCGGTGCCCTGTGCGGGGTGCGAGTCGACGGATCCACCTCGAGGGGGTCTGTTGAGACTGCGCTGACGCAGCACGCCATTCTCGTCACCACGGAACGCACGAGTCCTATTCCTTTCCGACCACTGCGGTCGGTGCTCTTCATGAAAGTAGTGATCCAGGTGAACTCCAACACCGTCGCATCCCCGTCCCGCCCGCTCGACGTCGCTGTCGAGATGGACGACCCGACTCACCTCGAGCAGAGGTACGAGGACCCTCCCGGGGTGGGGGCATGTCCCGAACCTGCTGCGAGCCCCGTCGGGGTCAGCAGCAGGGGCATGAGGATCCCGACCGCACGGGGCCCGCTGAGCGAGGCTGTGCTGAGGATCCTGCGCTCCGGTGACACGGACGGAGCCTCGAGCCTCCCCGCGGCAGGCAGCATCGACGACGCCCAGATCGCCCTGTGGTCCCTGTACGAGCTGCACTACCGGGGATTCGGGGGCGTCTCTGACAGCTTGGAATGGGACCCACAGCTGATCGGGCTGAGGCGGCGACTCGAGCGGGACTTCGAGCACGAACTGCGGGAGCGCGCCCCGTTGCCGCCCCCGCCGGGGGACTTCGCCGAAGACTTCTTCGCCGCGATCGCCGCGCACGACGGTCCCTCGGTCGCGCATTACCTGCAGCGCTCCGCGACCGAGACCCAGATGCATGAGTTCCTGCGGCACAAGTCGATCTACACGCTCAAGGAGTCCGATCACACGACGTGGACGATCCCGCGATTGTCCTATCCCGTGAAGGCTGCCGTGGTGGAACTGCAGTACGACGAGTACGGAGGCGGGAACCCTCATCGCCTCCACGCCAATCTCTTCGCCAAGGGGATCGAGGCGTGCGGTCTGTCCGCCGAGTACGGGGCGTACATCGACGACGCCCCGGTCGAAGTCCTGGTGCAGAACAACGTGATGAGCCTGTTCGGTCTGAATCGTCGGCTGCGGGCCGCGTCCCTCGGCTTCCTCGGCGCCTTCGAGGCCACGAGCTCCGGCCCGTGCCGCAGGATCGCCCGCGGGCTGGCCCGCCTCGGATTCCCTGCCGAGATCATCGAGTACTACACGGAGCACGTCGAAGCTGATGCGGTCCACGAACAGCTCGCCGTACGGACCGTCTGCGGGGTCCTCCTGGAGGAGGAGCCGGAGCAGTACGAGAACATCTGGTTCGGCGCCTGGGCGTGCATGTATGTCGATGACCTCTACGCCGATCGCGCTCTGGGGGAGTGGGCGTCATGAGCGCCGGGAAGGACAGCGATCATCCGGACATCGTGCTCTGCCCCGGTGGTCCCATGCTGCTGCGCGGCGACCACGTGGTCGAGGACGAGGACGGCAACGAGCACCGGACATGGCGCCCGGTGAGTGCCGTCTGCCGGTGCGGCGGCTCGGGGATCAAACCGTGGTGCGACGGCACGCACAAGATAATGCAGAAGCGGAGCACCCGCTGAACGAGATCCGGACAAGGCCCTCCGAGGGGACCGCGCGGCCCTGGCCTCGCCGCAATTCGATGTCAGGAGTGCCGATCCTCCGTCTGAGCGTCACGTTCCTCGTGCTGAGCATTCTCCTGAGCTCAAGGTTCTCGATCCCGCTGTTCGGCGGTGAACTGGACGTTTTCGGGGTCGCTTTCATCGGGCTGTCGGTTGCGAGCTGGCTCATGAGCCCGCACCGCAGCTCACGGAGCAGAGCTCCGCTCCTCTTCGCCCTCACGGCGGGGCCGCTGCTGCTTCTCCTCGGACTTCTGCCGACGCTCGGCATACTCGTGGCGGACGCAGGCATCACCCTGCTCTATGCCTGGATCCTGCCGGCGAAAGTGCTGGCCACACTCCTCCTTTCTCGCGCCGTGCAGTCGCACGGTCTGGACATTCGCAGAATCGGGCTGATACCGATAGTCGCGCACGGCGTGTACGGGCTCCTCCAGACTCTGTATCGAGCAGAACTGATCCCGACGTCCGTGTGGGGCCCGATGGCGAACTGGGACATCAGATCTCAGCAGTACTGGGACGCCGAGTACGTGATCGTCGGGCGCTCGACCGGGCTGTTCATCAACGCCAATGAATTCGGCATGTGGAGCTGCCTCGCGGTGGTGTTCTCCGCGACGCTGGCCGAGGGCAGGGTCCGGGTGATCGGGTTGTTCCTCGGAGTCGCCGGGGTGCTCGGCAGTCAATCGCGGACGGCATGGATCGTCCTGGCGCTGATCATCGTGTTCTATGCGGTTCGCGGTGCGCGGCATCGTCGGGCCGCCGAGATCACCGTGGGTGTCGTCAGTCTGCTTGCGCCGGTGGTGGCGCTCGGATGGCTCACTGGGGCATTCGCCGCCGTCGCTGACCAGATCGACGTCGAACGTATCGCGGGGGTCCTGGCCGTGGCAGAGGAAGGAGTCGACGCGGACGCGAACCTGAATGCCAGGGTGGACGCCTGGAGAGATGTGTGGATCTACAGCGGCGCCTATCCGTTTGGAACGCTCTTGCCGCCGATCGGTGTTTTCGGTGGATATATCGACAACCAGTATGTGTCCTTCTTCCTGCAGGGAGGTCCGTTCCTGCTGGGAGCATTCCTCCTCCTGCTGGCCTCGCCGGTGATGTTCAGGTGCTTGGGCTTCCGGGGCGGGATGACGCTCCGGTTGGTCGTGCTCGTCGTGGCGGTGTCGGGTCTGACCATGACGCCTGTCAGTTCATTCTCCGCGTCGTCACTGGGGTGGCTAGCCGCCACACATGTCGTCGGATCGACACCCCGGACCGCCGCCGGTCTTCGCGAGCACGGGGTCCTGGCGTAGTCGCCGCGAAAGGCTCTCGTCACCCGGTCGCCGCAGCAGAGGAGGATTCCGTCGAGTTCATCTCGCTGATGAAGTAGCGAGACTTACCGGAACGCGAGAGCGGGATGCCGGGCACGTACTCGAAGTCGCAGTCCACGATGTCACCGATCTCCACGTCCATCAGGTGGAGGAGGCGTTCCTCGACTGCTGAGGATCTCTCGGCATGCAGCGTCCACGTGAAGTGCCCGATGGCACGCTGTCGAAGCTGGAACTGTCGGATCTCATGGATGTCATCGACCTGCATGAAGAGCTTGAAGAACGACGCTCGGGTCGGTGCCTGTGCGGTGCCCCCGATGAGATTATCGGAGCGCCTCCCATGAAGTTCGGCGAGCTTGTCAGGGATGTGCTCGCCTCGCTCGTCGACGGCGAAGCGTCCGAGGTCCCCAGTGTCGTAGCGGAGGAACGGCATTGCTCGGTTGAACAGGTCCGTGACCACGATCCGGCCGACCTCGCCGGGACCTGCCGCTCTGTCGTGGTCCTGGCCGAGGATCTCGATGTGGAAGGTGCTGGTGTCGAGGTGGTACGGGCGGCCCTGTCCGGTGGCGAATCCGAGCAGCCCGAGTTCCGTGCTCGAGTAGCGCATGGCGAGTTCGACGCCGGTCAGCTCCGGAGTCGCTGCGACAAGATAGGAGGGCGCGGGCTCGCCCACTCCGAGAACGGCATCGACGCTGCCCGGAGGGAGCGAGATCTCGTGCGCTTGGAGGCCTCGGAACAGGTTCTCCACCAGGGAGCACAGTCCGATGATCGTCGTGCCCCGGTGGCGTCCGAGCCATCGGGCGACGGAGCGGATGGAGGACTCGTCCTGCTCGCCGGAGTACAGGTGCTGGCCGCGCAGGGCGTAGGAGAGTCGCTCTCGGCGGGTTGCCTGGAACCAGGGGCGGCAGTGGACGAAGGTGCCGAACGGGTCCGCGCCGAGGAATCGATAGCCCGCCACGAGCTCCGCCCGATGGCGTGCGATCCGGTCCTTGTCGAAGTACGACTTGAGCGGGATCCCGGAGCTGCCGGAGGACAGGCGGGAGGCGAGCTTGTCGGGCCGCACCCCGTCGGCGAAGAATGATGGCGGATCTGCGACCATCATCGTCTTATCGACGATCGGCAGGCCAGCGAAGGATCTGTCACCCGATCGGCGATAGAAGGGGACGTTGGTGGTCGCGAACTGCACGGCTCTTTCGATCATTTCTGGTGCCGCCCCGGCACCAGCACCCTGCAGAGACCGCTGGACGTCGGACGCCGTCGTCTCACAGAGCCCGTACGGCATCGTGCGGGCCAGTCGATGACGGACGGTGGAGGAGATCATGTCAATCCTGTCGTGACGTGGTGGATGCGCTGGAGCTCGCGTGTTCCAGAGGTCGGTCCGCACTCTGAAGCAGGAGCAGGTTCTCGGGATCGGGCGTCTCGTTGACGAAGGTCTGGCGACTGCCGGGCCCCGAGTGCAATGTGCCTTCGGAGTAGACGACGCGGCAGTTGGTGATGTCCCCGATCTCCTCGTCGAGGATCCTGCGCAGCGTGCCTTCGAGGGGTCCCGGAGGCTCCGGCGATCGGGACGTCCTCGGCGGGGCCGACCAGTGCGGTAAAGGTGTTCGGTACGTTCCGCCCGGAATCGTTGGTCGCGAATCGCCCGAGATCGCCGGTGTCGTACCGGATGAAGGGCATCGCTCGGTTGGCGGTGCTGCGGAGGGGGTAGAACACGGCGCGGCTCATCTCGTCGGAAGACGGTGTCGTATGTACTATAGATCCGATTTGTCCGAGTTGGACCATGTTTCCGCCGGGAGCCAGCGGAAAGCGCACGTCGACCCCGTTCCTCGGGGGAGCAGGTGTTCGATGCCGATGCCGCGAACAGGATCTGGGAAGAGATCGTCGACCGCCTACGAGACCGTGAAGCGGATCGGTGACGCAGCGGTCGCCGGCACGGCCGCGGAGGATGCGCGATGAGCACTCAGCCCACGGTGGTGATCGGGTCCGCTGGGAGGCGGCTGTATCTCGTGCAGTGGTTCCGCGAGGCCTTCGAGGCCCTCGGCAGTGACCGAGCGGGGACCGCTGAGCTCGCGGCCGATGGCGTGGAGCTGGTGGTCAAGCACCCCTTCGGCAGCGGCTCCTCCGGCCTCGCGGTCGTGCCGGGAGCGGGCGTGGACGACGCGGTCGCGGCCGCCGTCCGCACGGCCCCCGCCATGCCCGGGACCCTCCCCTCGCCGGCGCGGACGCCCCTTGCCGCGACGTGCAGCAGGCTTTCGATCTCGACGAGGACGAGGCCTGGAAGGACTACGCCGCCGGCGTCGTCTCCGCGAAGTACGAGAGCGTCCGGGTCACGTCCCACCCCTCGGGCCGATGGGGGTCGCGAGGCTCCGTTGCGGAGCCCCCGGCCGCCGTCATGGCGGAGTCGGAACGCTGATCAGGCGGCATACGCCCGCCCGGAAGGGAAGTTCCCGGTGGCGACCGCGTCCACGAACTCGAGGAGCATATCCGCCGCATGCACATAGGACAGCGTGGCGGGATCCGGAAGAGGTTCGTGGTCTCCTCGGGCGGATGCGAGCACGGCTTCGGCGAGTGCCTCGATGTCGTCGGACGGGGCGACGGATACGGCAGGCAGATCCCGTACGCCCTTCACGTCGAAGCCGACGACCGGCAGGCCGATGGCGATCGCTTCGAGGCCGACTCGAGGAAGCCCTTCCCAGCGGGAGGTCTGGACGAGGACGTGCGCCTGCTCGAAGTAGGAGACGACATCTGTCCGTCCTCGGCGGCGCACCAGGCCCTCGATCGGGCTTCGGGTGTCTCGGGAGTCGAACAGCTCGCCGTCACCGAGCATGTCCAGGACGACGTCGACGCCTCGCCGGTGCAAGGCGTGCGCGAGCTCCACGGCGGCGGCTGGATCCTTGCGCGCCGAGAACTCGCCGCACCAGACGAGCCGCAGCGGCTCACCGCCCTCGTCCCAGCGGATGGGACTGCGCCGCGCGAATCGATGCGTGTCTAGTCCCACTCCGCCCAGCAGGCGCAATCGCGGCGTCCGGGAAGCGTTCCGGGAGAACCATCCCTCGTCGGAGGAGTTGATCGTCACGATCCCGCCCGTGCGAGGGATGAGTGCTCGCTCGGCGATCCGGAACGGGAGATCGGCCAGGCGGCGACCATTCCAGTGCAGGCCGTGGCAAAAATAGACCACAGGGGCACCCACGCCGGCGCCACGGGCGAGCATTGAGGCGGTGGCCGTGTTGGTCAGCACCACGTCGATCCCCTTGTCACGCACCCAGGCGCGCAGTTCGCGACGTGCTCCCAGATTCCGCGGGGAGGGGCGCCTCGTCACGGACGCGAGCACCGTCTGCCTGGCGATGCCCTTCGAGGGGGACCCTGCCGCGCACTCGACGATTGCTCCCTGTGCCTGCCAACGCTCGATGATCTCGAGGAAGAAGGCGTCGAGCGTCCCGCCGCTGGAGGTGAGCAATCCGATGACCGGGGCGCGCCTGTTCGGCTGAGCCATGGCGTCGGCCGAACTCTCTTGAGTCATCATCGTCCCGTCCGACCCGCTGCGATCGACGTCCGGCAGCGGAGCTGTCCGGTTTGTACGCTTTCCCATGGTTCAGACTCTACGGGACCGCCGAGCCCTTTGGAAGCGGGACCCGGTGGCGCACACCGCGTTCGGTTGCTGCCCGTGAACTCCTGATCCGGGGAGCACGATCCGGTGCATTTCGCCTACTGAGAAAGCGCCCTGCTCGGTTCAGGTCATGATGCGGACGCGCGGAGCCGTCGAGTGATTCCTGCGGCGATGTCATCGCTCGCTCTGGACACGAGGGCGAAGCTCTCGGCGTAGCCTTCGGCCGTGCCGCCGTAAGGATCCGCGATGTCGTTGACGACACCTGGGGGATTCGCGCGTCGGCGCTTCGGTGCGCACGCATGCACGAGCTCGTGCAGGGAACCATGCTTCTCGCGGTTCTCCACCGCCGAGATGACGCGGGCGAACTCGAGCATCGTGTACGTGCGCCGGACGGAGCGTGGGGCGAGGCGCGCGACCATCGCCCGCTGCTCCTCGGTCATGGTGAGGATCAGGCCTGCCGACTCGGCGGCGGCCTTCGTGACCTGAGTGCCGCGGTGCGGGAAGTCCGTGTCGAGGGACTCTCGGATGTGGGCGAGAGCCTCCGGGGCCGGCGGGGCGCCCACCATCGCATGGGTCCCCGCGCTGTGCAGGGTGATGCCGGAGCTCCTGAGATGGTGCGCGAGAAGCGCCTCGCCGACGGGGGAGCGGCAGATGTTCCCGGTGCACACCACGAGCAGCTGTGCCACGGCTATCGCTCCTCGATGCCGGCGCCCGAGCTCTCGGCTCCGGAGCCCGCTCGGGTCCGGTCGGCGACGTCCTCGGGATGACGCGCAAGAGCGTGGCGCGGTGCCGACAGTCGAGGCGCGGTCACTGGGGAGGCGCCGGCAGCCGGCTCGCCCGCTCGGCGCCGGGCCGGGGCGGCTCCCGCGTCGGGGCCGGCTGAGGCCGGTGCCGTCGTGGCGAGGTGGGACTGCGTCGTGGCGGGATCCGCGGAATAGGTCTCCTGCGCTGAGTAGAAGTGCTGGGTGCCGCGCTGGTAGCGATTGAGGATCACGCCCAGCAGACGCGCATCGACGCCTTCGAGCTTCTCGAGCGCCCTGCCGAGCTGATGCTTCTTCACCAGGTCGCTCCTGGCCACGATGATCGTCCCGCCCACGATCTGCGAGAGGATGGCCGCATCGGTGACGGCGAAGAGCGGCGGGCTGTCCACGACGACGAAGTCGTAGGCCGCCAGCGCATCGGCGAGCACCGTCTGCATGCGCTGGCTGCCCAGCAGCTCACTCGGGTTCGGCGGGATCGGACCGGAAGTCAGCACGTCGAGACCCTCGGTGTCCAGGGGCTGGGCGACGTCCGCGATGCTCGACTCGCCGATGAGAACGGTGGTCAGGCCTGCGTTGCCCTCGAGGCTCAGGTGCTTGGCCAGCGCCGGCCGGCGCAGGTCGGCATCGACCAGCAGCACGCGGCTTCCGGACTGTGCCAGGACGTGCGCGAGATTGATCGCGGAGCTCGATTTCCCTTCGCCGGGCATCGACGAGGTGACCAGGATGCTCCTGTCATCGGTCGTCAGACCGATGAACTGCAGGTTGGTGCGGAGGTCGCGGTAGGCCTCGGCCTGGATGCTCTGCGGGGACGTCGATGAGATGAGCGGGAACGAGGCGGTGTCCCGGCTGGTGGGAATCGTGGCGATGACCCGTCGGTCGAAGGTCTTCTCGATGTCCTCCGGCCGCCGGATCCGGTTGTCCAGGGAGTCCCGGACGAGTGCCATCCCGACGCCCGCGAGCAGCGCCAGCAGGATGCCGACGGCGACGTTGCGCAGCACATTGGGAGAAGTCTGGGACGTGGGAACCGTCGCCGGGGAGACGATGGTCAGGGCGACGGCAGAGCTCTCCCCGGTGGACTCGAGCTCCCCCACCTGCGTCTGCAGGCTGGCCGCGGTGGCATTCGCGATGGCTGCGGCCTCGGTCGGGTCCTCTGAGGTCGCTGTGATCTCGAGGATCAGCGTGTCCGGCGGCACCGTGACACTGATCTGCTCGGCGAGTGCGGCCGGAGTCGTGTCCATCCCGATCTCCGTGATCACGGGATCGAGGACCAGGGGGGTGGTGCCGAGCTGGGCGTAGCTCGTGATGCGTTGGCTCGCGAAGCTGACTGCGCTGTTGAGGTCCGCGACGCTGTCACCGATCGCCGTCTGCACGAAGACGCGGTTCGTCGCCTGGTACGTCGGGGTCTGGAGCGCTGTGTATCCGAGGACGGCCCCGAGGACCACGACAGCCGCCAGCGCTGCGAAGCCCAAACGCTCCAGCAGGATATTCAGGTAATGCTGCAACTCCACGGGAATCCGTTCGATAGTCGACACTGCCCGGCGTTGGGCCGAGCGAGCCGAGGCGGCTCATGGCGATGTCGGTCCCGCGAAGGTGCAGTGCACCTTCACGACGCGGGACAAGACCACCCCTGTGCGGATATTCTACTCAGCCAGGGCGCGACCGAGGGCGGTATCGACTCCGACCGCGGGGCGTCGCGCGGTGGGGACGGCACGCTGCGGTGATCCCTCGTGCAGGCCGTTTCTCGAATCCGGCGGTCCGTGGGGGTCGGGGACCGCTATGCGGCCGTCTCGGCGATGACTCCCTCGATGAGATCGGCAGTCTTCTTACCGATCGCCTCCCAGGACAGATTCTCCTGCGCGATGGCGGAGATCGCGTCGCGACGCACGGTGCCCGCATCGGTCTCGGCCACCAGGGCGCCGACCATCTCCGCGAGCTCCACCGGGGAATCCGCCGGCACGATCCAGCGATAGCCGACCCCCTTGAGGACGTCACTGTGCCCACCGAGGTCGCTGAGGATCACGGGCGTCCCGAGCATCAGGCTCTCCGCCACCTTCAGCGGTGCGACGCCGTGCAGGTTCCTCCTGACGCGACCGCTCTGGACGCTCAGCGTCGCGTAGGATTCCGCCACCCGCTCGTGGACCTCTGCCTGGGGCAGCCGCCCGCGAAATGTCAGGGTCGGATCGCTCTGCGCTGCGGTCTCCGCCGCGCTCGCCATCGAGCCGCTGCCGATGATCTCCAGCCGAACGCCGTCCGGCCAGTGGCCGGACGCCTTGGCTGCAAGGACCGTCTCGATGCCCTGCCAGGAGGCGAGCTCCCCGAAGAAGATGACGACAGGGGGACGGCCCGGTTCCTGTGCGAGGCTGCTCAGCCGCAGGGGCGCGCCGTTGGTCAGCGCGGTGATCTTGCCTGCGCTGATTTTGGCCGCCATCAGTCGAGCCAGCCCGGGCGTGACGGTGACGACGTGGTTCGTGAGCCGGTACTGCAGAGATCCCGCCCGCGACAGCAGGGGCCGGAGGACGGCCGTGCCGGGGTGCGCGATGAAGACGTCGTCACCGCTCCCATTCACCTCGAGGATGACCTTGCAGCCCAGTAGCCGTGAGAACAGCACCGCCGGGAGTGCGAGCGGGTGCGCCCGCAGGTAGAGCAGTCCCGTGCGTGGCGCAGCGGCGATAATGCGAAGCTGCGTGGCGACGATGTCGAGCAGTCTCCTGGCGCCGTCGGACCGGTGCTCCGAGGCGATGAGGCGCACAGAGCTGAACTGCGGTTCGTGCTCGCGGAGCGCTTCGTGGACGCCGTTGATGTGCTGGGCCGCAGCTGTTCCCTCGCGGACCGCTTCGATGGATGCGACGACGACGGAACGGCGCTGCGGAGCTCGCTCGCGTCGCCCTTCTCTGGGCGAGGGTCGAAGCCCCCCGGGGCGGCTGGGAGAACTCATGGTGGCCGCATCATAACGTGACGGCCGTGGTCCGGCTCACACGTCTCCCGCCGGGGCGTGAGGCGCACCAGGGTGTCGCCCCGACGCCCGGCACCGAGTGGCGCCGGCCCTGGTCGTGCCGGCGTAGGAGTGGTGAACCCTGATGGCTGGAGTGCGTGGCGAGCAGTCGTAGTATGGTGCGGGTGGGGGTCTCGGACAATTGGGCCTCTCGGTGCAATTCGGACACGCGTGAGTGCCCGCCCTCGCCTGGCGCGACGGCGGGCCCGAGCTCTCCGTGATGGTGCGCCACGACAGGGGCGACCACCTGACATCGCGGTGCCGTACAGAAAAGTTCAGGTATGCCGAAACTCATCATTGTCACCAATGCATACCCGTATGCAGTCTCGGATTACGGTTTCGTGGACGGCGAGATGTCGACTCTCGCCGGGCACTTCGACGCCATTCGCGTGGTGGCCGCGCAGGTGCCCTCGAATGCGTCACGGGGCGAGATGCCAGGAAACGTCGAGCTCAGCGCAGCGATACCGGGAGGCCGAGGTCAGCTCGTCCGTGAGAGCTTCCGTCGCTCGGGCGCGCTGCGGGAGTCGATGATCATCTTCCTCCGCGATCTGCGCCACGTGACCGGGGTTCGCACTCTGCAGCGACTCGTCTTCGCCACGTTGAGAGGCCGTCTCGTGGCGCTGAGGATTCGGGACGTCCTCGACGAGGACGCCTGGAGCGATGCCCGTGTCTACTTCTTCTGGGGCGCTTGGGGCGCTTATGCGATGCCCTGGCTGGAGGGCGAGGCCGCCACTATCTCCGTCCGCTTCCACGGCGGTGACCTGTATGTCGAGAGGAGCGGGGGGTACATGCCGTTCCGCCGCTCGATCTTCCGGCGCGCGGACCGGATCCTCACCGTGTCCGCGCACGGCCGTGACTACATCGCCGAACAGGGCTGCAGCGAGGGGGCCGGGGGCGAGGGCAAGGTCGTCCTGGCTCCCCTCGGGTCGCCGGATCTCGGACTGGGGCCGGTTCCTGACGGTGGAGGTCTGCAGGTCGTCAGCTGTTCAGCAGTGGACCAGAACAAGCGGGTCGGGTTGATCCTGGCGGGCCTGAAGCTGCTCGCCGAGGTCGGGGTCGAGGTCAGGTGGACGCATTTCGGAGACGGGCCGGAGATGGCGGCGCTGAGGCAGGACGCGGGCGACCTGCCGGAGGGGCTCACGGTGGAGCTCAGAGGGCGTACTCCACGGGACGAGATCCTCGCGTTCTACCAGGAGACTCCCGTGGACGTCTTCGTGAACGCCAGCCGTTCCGAGGGCGCTCCCGTCAGCATCATGGAGGCCCTGTCGTTCGACATCCCCGTCGCGGCTCCAGCGGTCGGGGGGATTCCGGGGATGCTCCCGCGCGACAGTTCTCTCGGCGTCGTCTTCTCCGCCGACAGCGACGCCGACGACGTTGCGTCGGCAATCCACAGGGCGGCCGGATTGCGGACGGTTGGTCCCGGGGCGCGGCGGACGCATTGGGAGAAGCATTTCGATGCGCACACGAACAGCACCATCGTCGCCGAGCTGTTGGGGCCATAAGTGCTGCGGCAATATCGGGAGACGGTGATCCGCGCGCGTCGGGATGCCCGAGTGCCTCAGGTCGCGGCGCTGCTCTATTGCGCCGCGGTCCCCTTCGATGCGTTCACCGTGATCGCCGGCAGGACTCTTCCCTCGCTCGTCGGGGCCGTCTTCCTTGTGACCTGGATGGCGAGCTTGACGAGGCGCACGGCCCCGCTTAGGTTCCCGAGGGTGCTCGTGGTCAGTGCCGTGGCGCTGCTCGCATGGGCTATCACGACTCTGCTGTGGGCTCCCCCGGAAGTGAGGCTGATCGGGGTCGCTTCGATGGCGTACAGCATCGTGCTCATGGCGCTGTTGGTGGACACCATGAAGGAGCGGCTGCGCAGTGCCCTCCTCGCGTACATCGCCGGCGCGTGCGTCCTCGCGACGTGGCTCGTCGTCTCACCCACTCAGCGCTACTCCGGGCGGTACAGCGTGGGTGGGGCGGATGAGAACGAGACTGCCTTCCAGTTCGCCATCGCGATCGGTGCCGTCGTCTGGTTGTACCTCAATGCCCAGGTGCGCTCGTCCCTGTTGCTCGGTTCCGGATTGCTCCTGGGATTCGGGGTCATCCTGACCGGCTCCCGTACGGGGTTCGTGGCGATGGCGGCGATCGTCTGCGCGGGCCTGGCCCATGGAGCTCTGTCCCGGCGGGGGGCGTCGCTGCGGATGGTGCTCCTCGTCGCGATGGGACTCATCGCAGTCGCCGTCGCTGCGGCATTGAACGTGATACCGCTGCGGGTGCTGGAACTGCTGGAGGGCGAGACCAGCCTGCGCGATTCGAGCCGAGCTCAGATTGCGGAGCTGTACCTGAAGACGGTCGATCACTGGTGGTTCTTCGGGGTGGGGTACGGCTCCGACGCCGTCTATCTCGAGGCGACCGAGGGCGTGGTGCTCAATGCCCATGGACTGTTCTTCAAGGGATGGGTCGAGCAAGGAGCTGTGGGTCTCCTCCTGATCGTGGCGCTGCTGCTGTCGGCGTTGGTCACGGCGCGGGTCAACGATGGCGCGGTCGGATACTTGATCCTGGCCGTGCCGGTGCTCATATTCGGTATCACGCTCGCGGGACTGGGTTTCGCCGGTTTCTGGTTCGTGCTGGCCCTCTCCGCGCTGACCAGCGGAGGTGGACCGCCGGGCCGAGGCGGCGGGGCGGCGGCCCCCGTCGACGGTCGACCGGATGACGTGACGAGGTCCCTGCCGCCCACCCCACGGACAGGCGCAGCGGAGAGCGATGGTTCCGGGGGGACGATCAGAGGGAGAAGGGGTGTCTCGTGACAGTCGTGCGGCCGATATGACCGATGAGAGCGGTGGTCCGAAGAAGCAGGTCCCTTCCTTCCTGCGAAACGTCCTCCATCTGTTCACCGGAAGTGCCGTCGCGCAGGTCGTGACCATGGGGGCCCTGCTCGCCACGGCTCGGTTGTACGGCGACGAATCGTTCGGGGCGCTGGCGCTGTACACCTCCACAGTGGCGATCGTCGTGCCGATCGCGTCGCTGCGCTACAACTTCGCCATCATGCTTCCGGAAGAGGACCACGATGCGTGGACGATCGTGCAGCTCTCGCAGCGGATCGTGCTGATGATGGCGGTGCTCTCGTCGCTCGTCGTGGCGGCGGTGGTGATCTGGGGACCCGAGGGGATCGGTGGGCCCTACGCGGCCTGGCTGCCGCTCTGCGGTGTCAGCATCTTCCTGCTCGGGCAGTCCAGCGTCCTGGGATACTGGCTCAACAGGCAGGGAGAATTCGCCAAGCTGGCCCGGAACAACGCCCTGCTCGCATCGGGGACCGGGGCCAGTCAGATCGGTCTGGGTCTCCCGCGCGGCGCGGGCGCGAGCGGGCTCATCGTCGGGACCATCTTCGGGCAGTTCGTGGCGTGCGTGCGGCTCTTCCAGCTCGCCCGGGCGTCTCTTCCGAAGACCAAGCCGGACCGTCGGCGAATGGTCGAGATGGCGAAGGAGCATGTGCGGATGCCACTGCTCAACGGGACCACCGCGATCATGGATGCGATCCGGCTGAACGGCATCAACTTCCTGATCGGGGCCGGCTCCGTCGCGGCTCTCGGCCAGTACAACATGGCGTGGCGACTGACGATGGCACCGATGAGTCTGATGAACGCGGCCATCAGTCAGGTGCTGTTCCACAGGCTGGCACGATCCGCACCCGGCGAGATGACACCGCTGCTGAGGAAGATCATCGTGAGGCTCGCGGCGGTCGGCCTGCCCTGTTCGGCCGGTCTGTACCTGCTGTCCCCGACCCTGTTTCCCCTGTTCCTGGGTGCGGAATGGGTCGATGCGGGAGAGTTCGCGCGGTCCTTGACGCCCTGGCTCCTGCTCATGTTCGTCAGCTCGCCGATCTCCACGGTGTTCATCGTGGCCAACAGGCAGGGTGTTCTGCTCGTCTTCTCCATCCTCTATGCGGCCGCGCCGCTTCTCTTCGTGTCGCTCTACGATGCGGACCTGCACGTGGTCATCACGGTGATGAGCTGGATCATGGCCGTGTTGCTGGCGGTGGTGGTCGGACTGGCCCTGTGGGTGGCGCGTCGGTTCGACGCACGGCAGCAGGGGTCGTGATCCGTTCCGGTGGCTCGGTCGGGCGCGTCGGGTCAGGCTCGCGCTGATCGCGGGTCCGTGCGTGCCCGGGGGTCGGGCTCTGGTGACCGTGGCACAATGGACGCCACGTGCGCCCGAATTATGACGATTCGCCTGACTGTCCTCGTGGCCATCGAGGTTCCGACCTCACGGGCGGCCGGCCGAACGATCTCGAGGACCGGCACACCACGAGGCGCACCTCGTGGGAGACGACGGGGCATTGGCGTGAAGGACGGAACGGAAGATCCCGGTGAAAAGGGTCCGGGCGGGCCCGCGCGCATCGCGCTGGCTGCGTCCCTGGTCGCTCTGCTCGTGTGGATGGTGCTCGCGGCATGGCGGGAGTCCCATGACTTCTCGGTGGGGCTCGTGCATGGAGTCGCTTCACTGGTTCTCGGCGTGGGTGCCCTGCTCGGCGGCGCGGCCGCGCGCCGCGGGGCCGGAGCTCCTCTGGGGGCGATGGCACTTCTCCTCGCGCTCCTGGTGCTGCTCGGCAGGCCCTTCTACACCAATGCGGAAGCAGCCGCCGGTGTGCAGCTGGTGGCCCTGTCCGGCCTGTTGCTGGCGGGCTCGCCCTCGGGTCCGCGCGCGGGACCGATGACGGCCGTCCGGACGGTGCTCGCCGCGGCGACTGGGGCGCTGGGAGTGCTCCTCGCCGCCCGCTCGCAGGCCGCGTCGGTGCTCGTCGTCCTCATGGTCGTGGTCGTCGTCCTGGCCCTGCGCAGGGGCACTGCCCCGGCGCGACACGCGATCCTCGCAGCGGGTCTGGGCGTGATCGGAGCCGCGATGGTGGTCGTCGTCGTCCTGGGCGGACTGCCGGTGTGGCCCCGGTGGTTGCGTGCCCACGGCAGTCTCAGCGGAGCACGGCACCGGCTGTGGGGCGACGCGCTCGCCCTGTGGGGCGAACACCCGGTCCTCGGCGGGGGGCCCGGATCGTTCCTGGAGTTCTCGGCGACCGCCCGCTCGGAGCCCCACCTCTATGCCGCCCACTCCTCGATCCTCCA
Source organism: Brachybacterium vulturis (assembly GCF_043641765.1). Classification (GTDB taxonomy): domain Bacteria; phylum Actinomycetota; class Actinomycetes; order Actinomycetales; family Dermabacteraceae; genus Brachybacterium; species Brachybacterium vulturis_A. The sequence goes on from NZ_JBHZRO010000012.1 coordinate 57,059, forward strand.
GGTGGGCGCGGAGTTCGGGGCCGTCGGAGCGCTGCTGTTCGTCGGCGTCCTGGTCACGGGGACGCTGACCGCCTCCCGGGGCGAGGGTGCACGCGGGGTGATCGGGGTCGCCGCCTGGTGCGCCTTGGCGGTGCACTCGATGATCGACCACCTGTATGAATTCCCGCTCGTCTGCCTGCTGGCGGGGCTGGTGATCGGGTGGGCTGGATCCAGAAGATCCCATGCCCCTCTCCGTCGTGACTCCGCATGAACCCCGACGACGACCCACCACCCTCCGCCGTCGCGCAGGTTCACACGTGAACACGATCCTTTCACCGCGGCGGCGCGGCCCGTAGTTTTCCCGCCATGTCCGCCACCACCACGCTGCCCGAGCTCGAACGCACCGCGCCTGTGCGCCACCGCCCTGCGCTCAGCTACGAGCTGTTCCCCGCGCGGACCGACCACTCCTTCGAGCGGCTGCGGGAGACCATCACCCAGCTCGAGGCCACCGCCCCCGACCACGTCTCGGTCACCAGCCGTGCCGGCCACGGCAACCTCGCCCGGGTCCTCGAGCTCACCGAGCACGTGCTGGCCGAGACCAGCCTGCGCCCCCTGGTGCACCTGACCTCGATCGGCTCCACCCGCGTCCAGCTCACCACGATCATCCATGCACTGCTGGACCGGGGCGTGCGGGGCCTGCTGGCCCTGCGCGGGGACCAGCCGGCCGGGCACCGCCTCGACGATGACGAGATCCCCTTCGCACGCCCGCTGATCGAGCTGATCCGCCAGATCGAGCGGCAGCGCACCGCCGGGCTCGCCGGCGGGCGCGTCAGCATCGGTGTCGCCGCCTACCCGCACCGCCATCCCGAATCGCCCACCACCAGTCATGACATCGAAGTGCTGGTGGCCAAGGAGCGGGCCGGTGCGGACTTCGCCATCACGCAGGTGTTCTTCGACCCCGAGGACTACTGCCGACTGCTCGGACGCACCCGGAGCGCCGGAATCCGGATGCCGCTGGTGCCCGGCTTCGTGCCCGCCACGAACCCCGACCGCCTGGCGCGCCTGGCCGCGCTCAGCGGTGTCGCGCCACCCCGGGAGCTCCTGCACGAGCTCGAACTCGCCGCGGATGCCTCGGAGCGGCGCCGGATCGGGGTGCGCTTCACCGTCGACCTCGCCACCCGCGTGCTCGACGCCGGCGCCCCCGGGCTGCACCTGTTCACCTTCAACCAGCACACCGATGCCCTCGACGTGCTCGACCATCTCGACCTGGACCGCTGGTCCACCACCTCCCAAGGAGACGCTCGATGACCCTCGACACCACCCCGCTGCCCGCCGCCACGCCCCTCGGCTACCCCCGGATCGGCCCCGACCGTGAGCTGAAGAAGGTCGAGGAGGCCTACTGGGCCGGTCGCATCGATCATGCCGAGTTCACCCGCCGCGCCCGCGAGCTGCGCCGCGCCACCCGTGCCCGCCTCACCGAGCTCGGGCTGGATGCCGCGGCCGCCGCCCCGGAATCCTTCTCCCTCTACGACCAGGTGCTCGATGCCGCACTCGCCGTCGGCATCGTCCCGGACCGCTTCGCCTCCGTGGTGGAGGCCGGCGGCACCCTCGACGACGACGCTCTGTTCGCCCTCGCCCGCGGCACGGCGGAGCAGCCGCCGCTGGAGATGACCAAGTGGTTCGACACGAACTACCACTACCTGGTGCCCGAGATCGGCCCCGACACCGACCTCCGCCTCGCCTCCACGCGGGCGGTGGACCTGTTCACCGAATCCCTCGAGGACGGCGCGGGCACCCGCCCCGTCCTCGTCGGCCCCCTCACCCTGCTGCTGCTGGCCAAGGCGCAGGAAGGCGCCCCCGCCGACTTCGACCCGCTGGACCGCCTCGACCAGGTGGTGGCCGTCTATGCGCAGCTCCTCGAGGCACTGCACGCCGCCGGCGCTACCTGGGTGCAGCTGGACGAGCCCGCCCTCGCCGCTGATCAGCGGGTCGACGAGGCCGTGCTCGCCGAGCTGCTGCAGCGCTCGATCGGCCGCCTCGCCGCCGGTCCGGACCGCTCTCAGCTGCTGCTCACCACCCCCTACGGCGGCATCGGCGATCTGCTCCCGGCGCTGCTCGCCACCGGCGTCGAGGCCGTGCATGTGGATCTCACCCGCGGCGACCTGCCCACCATCGCGCAGCTGGCCGGCGTCGACACCGTGCAGCTGGTCGCGGGGCTCGTCGAGGGCCGCTCCGTGTGGCGCACCGAGCTGCCCACCGCCGCGGCGCGCCTCGCCGAGCTGCGCCGCCGCGTCACCGAGGCCGGGGGAGCGGCCGAGGAGGTCGTGGTCTCCACCTCCGTCTCCCTCCAGCACGTCCCGCACACCCTGGAGCGCGAGACGTCGCTGCCCGCCGAGCTCACCGCCACCCTCGCCTTCGCCGACGAGAAGATCACCGAGCTCGTCACCCTCGCCGACGGCGAGGTCGAGGCCGGCTCCGCGGACGGTCCGCGCTCCGTACCGCGCCTCTTCGAGGGCGTGCGCGTCGGGGCAGTGCGCGAGCGCGCCGCCGCGGTCACCGCCGCCCACGCCGAGCGCGAGGACTACGCCGTGCGCGCCGCCGCTCAACAGACCGCGCTCGGCCTGCCCGGGCTGCCCACCACCACCATCGGCTCGTTCCCACAGGTCGGTGAGGTGCGCGCCGCCCGGGCCGCCCACCGCAAGGGCGCCCTGGACGACGCCGGGTATGTGCAGGCGATGCAGGACGAGATCGCCCGCGTGATCACCCTGCAGGAGGAGCTCGGCCTGGACGTCCTGGTCCACGGCGAGCCCGAGCGCAATGACATGGTCCAGTACTTCGCCGAGCACCTCGAGGGCTTCGCGACCACCGAGCACGGCTGGGTGCAGTCCTACGGCTCCCGCTGCACGCGCCCTTCGATCCTGTTCGGTGACGTGCACCGCCCCGCACCGATCACGGTGGACTGGGCGACCTACGCCCAGTCGCTGACCTCGCGGCCGGTCAAGGGCATGCTCACCGGGCCCGTCACCATCCTGGCCTGGTCGTTCGTGCGCGATGACCAGCCGCTCGGGGACACCGCCGCCCAGGTGGGACTGGCTCTGCGCGATGAGGTCACCGACCTCGAGGCTGCTGGGATCGGCATCGTGCAGGTCGACGAGCCCGCGCTGCGCGAGCTGCTGCCGCTGCGCGAGGCCGAGCGCGAGGCCTACCTCGACTGGTCGGTGCGCTCCTTCCGCCTGGCCACCTCCGGTGCCGCCGCGGTCACGCAGATCCACACCCACCTCTGCTACAGCGAGTTCTCCGTGGTGGTGGGGGCGATCGAAGCCCTGGATGCGGATGTCACCTCGATCGAGTCGGCCCGCTCCCGCGGCGAGCTCCTCGAGGCTCTCGCGCCCGACGCCTTCCCCCGCGGCATCGGCCCCGGCGTGTGGGACATCCACTCTCCGCGCGTGCCCGGCGCCGAGGAGATCACCGAGCAGCTGCGCCGCGCCCGCGCCGTCATCGGCCCCGAGCGGCTGTGGGTGAACCCGGACTGCGGTCTGAAGACCCGCGGCTACGTCGAGACCGAGGCCAGCCTGCGCCACCTCGTCCAGGCCGCTCGCGAGGTGCGCGCCGACGCGGAGGTGAGCGCCGGGGTGTGAGCGCGCCGTCGGCGGGGCAGGGCGCTGTGCCACGCTGGCCTCATGACCCTCCCCGCAGACAGCCACGTGCACAGCGAGTTCTCCTGGGACACCGGCGGTCCCGACAGCCCCGCCCGCGGCACCATGGAGGCCACCTGTGCCCGGGCCGTGCGCATCGGGCTGCCGGCGCTGTTCTTCACCGAGCACCTCGATCTCGAGGACGCCTGGTTCACCGACCCCGAGGACTTCGGCGACCACGAGCGGCACCTCGTGGGGGCCGACGGCGTGGTCGCCGTGCCCCGTTTCGACGTCGAAGGATATTTCGAGAGCATCGAACGCTGCCGCGCCGCGTTCCCGTCCCTGCGGATCGGCACCGGGCTCGAGGTGGGCCAGCCTCATCTCCACCTCGCGGCCGCCGGCGTGGACCTGGACCTCAGCCGCTTCGACCGGATCCTCGGCTCGCTGCACACCCTCGAGTTCGAGGGCCGACGGGCCGAACCGAACACCCTGTTCCGCCGGCTCCCCGCCGAGGAGGTGCTGCGCCGGTACCTCGCCGAGGTCCCCGACCTGGTGGCCGGCGACGAGCCCTTCGAGGTCGTCACCCACCTGGACTATGCGCTGCGCTACTGGCCCGTGGAGGAGGTGGGGCCGTTCGATCCACGCAGCGTCGAGCAGGAGCTGCGCGGTGCGATGGCCGTGATCGCCCACAGCGGCCGCGCGCTGGAGATGAACACCCGACGGCTGTGGCCGTGGATGCCGCAGTGGTGGGCCGAGGAGGGCGGCCGCTCGATCAGCCTGGGCAGCGACGCCCACACCCCCGGAGCGCTCGCCCACGGCTTCCCCGAGGCGGCGGCGATGGTCGAGGCGTTCGGTTTCCGCGCCGGCCGTGACCCGAGCGAGCTGTGGCGGCGCTGAGGTCCTCCTCGCCGCCCCTGGGGCGTGCCCGGGTCCCTCGGGGCCCGTATCCTCGGCGGGGCGGGTTCCTACCCGGAGCCCGCCGCCCCGCGACGGCACGATGCTCACCCCGGCATCGCGCGCCGGCAGCGGGAGCACAGCGCTCCGAGCAGGAGCCGGACGAGGAGGTCTGATGCGCGCACTGCGCAAGGTCGCGCCCGGAGCCGGGCTGGAATGGACGGACGTCGAGGAGCCGGGCTGTGGCCCCTGGGACGTGAAGGTGCGGGTGCTGCGTGCCGGGATCTGCGGCACCGACCTGCATATCCTCGGCTGGGACGCCTCCGCCGAGGCCATGTGCGATGCGGTGCCCTTCACCCCGGGCCACGAGTTCTACGGCGAGGTCGTCGAAGCCGGAGAAGAGGTCACCGACGTGCGCATCGGCGACCGCATCTCCGGCGAGGGCCACGTGGTGTGCGGGGTGTGCCGCAACTGCCGCGCCGGCCGCCGCCAGATGTGTATCCGCACCCGCTCCATCGGCGTGCAGCGCGACGGCGCCTTCGCCGAGTACGTGACCCTCCCGCACCAGAACGTATGGGTGCACGAGCACGACGGCGGCGAGGAGCTGATCAGCCCCGAGCTCGGCGCCGTCTTCGACCCGCTCGGCAACGCCGTGCACACCGCCCTGAAGTTCCCGGTGGTCGGGGAGGACGTGCTGATCACCGGCGCCGGCCCGATCGGGCAGATGGCCGCCGCCGTCGCCCGCCACGCCGGTGCCCGCTACATCACCATCACCGACATCTCCCCGCAGCGGCTTGCGATGGCCGAGGGCTGCGGCGCGGATGTGGTCCTGGACGTGGCCAGCATGAAGGTGCGCGACGCCCAGCGGCGCCTGGAGATGCGCGAGGGCTTCGACGTGGGCCTGGAGATCTCCGGACAGGCCCGGGCGCTGCAGGAGATGATCGAGAACATGAACCACGGCGGCCGGATCGCGCTGCTGGGTCTGCCCTCCAAGCAGTTCGAGATCGATTGGACCATGGTCGTCACCCGGATGATCACCCTGCAGGGCATCTACGGCCGGGAGATGTTCGAGACCTGGAACGCGATGTCCGCGATGCTCAGCACCTCCGAGACGCTCCGCGCCGCGATCACCCGCACCATCACCGACGTGCTCCCCGCGAGCGAATGGGAGCGAGGCTTCGAGATCGCGAAGGCCGGCACCGCCGGCAAGGTCGTGCTCGACTGGAGCACCCTGGACGCCTGACCCCGCGCGCCCGGCGCTCGTCGGGCGCCCTGCTCCTGCTCCCCGCCGTGCCGCTCACCGTCACCCCGACAGAAGGACACCCCCCGATGTACACCGCCCTCAAGGACCAGCTGACCGCCGAGCTCGCCGAGATCGAGCAGGCCGGAACCTTCAAGCACGAGCGCGTCATCTCCACCCCGCAGGGCAACCGGGTCACCGCCGGCCCCGTCGGCCGCGACGGTGCCGAGGTGCTGAACTTCTGCGCCAACAACTACCTGGGCCTGGCCGATGACCCCCGCCTGCTGGAGGCCGCGAAGCGGGCCCTGGACGAGCGCGGCTTCGGGATGGCCTCGGTGCGGTTCATCTGCGGCACCCAGGACCTCCACCTGCAGCTCGAGCGCGCCGTCTCCGACTTCCTGGGCACCGAGGACACGATCCTGTTCTCCTCCTGCTTCGATGCCAACGGCGCCGTCTTCGAGCCGCTGTTCGGTGCGGAGGACGCGATCATCTCCGACGCGCTGAACCACGCCTCCCTGATCGACGGCATCCGCCTGTCCAAGGCAGCCCGCTTCCGCTACCGCAACGCGGACCTCGATGACCTGCGCACCCAGCTCGAGGCGGTCGCGGCCCTGCGTGACGGGAAGGGCGCCCGCCGCACCGTCATCGTCACCGACGGCGTCTTCTCCATGGACGGCTACCTCGCCCCGCTGCCGGGCATCTGCGATCTCGCTGAGGAGTTCGGCGCGCTGGTGATGGTCGACGACTCCCACGCCACGGGCTTCATGGGCGCCACCGGCGCCGGCACTCCCGAGCACTTCGGGGTCTCGGACCGGATCGACATCTATACCGGCACCTTCGGCAAGGCGCTCGGCGGTGCCAGCGGTGGCTACGTCTCCGGCCGCGGAGAGATCGTGGCGATGCTGCGCCAGAAGGGCCGCCCCTACCTCTTCTCGAACTCGCTGGCCCCGTCGATCGTGGCCGCCACCCTCACCGCGCTCGAGCTGGTCGAGGGCAGCGGCGAGCTGCGCGAGACCCTGTTCCGCAACGCTGAGCTGTTCCGCCGAAGGATGAGCGAGGAGGGCTTCGAGCTGCTGCCCGGCGAGCACGCGATCGTGCCGGTGATGTTCGGGGACGCGGCGCTCGCGGCGAAGATCGCCGACGCGATGCTCGAGAACGGGGTGTACGTCACCGCCTTCTCCTACCCGGTGGTCCCGCAGGGCAAGGCCCGGATCCGGGTGCAGCTCTCCGCCGCGCACACCGAGGCGGACGTCGAGACCGCGGTCCAGGCCTTCATCGCCTCCCGCGCTGCGGTGCAGGGCGGCTGAGCGCCCCTCGCGCTCCGCGCCTCGCAGTGCGGCCTCACGCACCTCGACCGCTCTGCGTTCTCGGCGGCCGCGGGGAGATCTTGTCAGGTTCCGTTCCAGAACAGGGCGTGATCCGGAACAGAAACTGACAATCCCGCTGTCGCTGCCGCTGCCGCTGCCGCTGCCGCTGCCGCCGCCGTCGCTGCCGGGTGCGCGCCGGGCCAGGAGTGCGCCCTCCCGTGGCGTCAGCCGCCCAGCCGCATCCACGCATCGGTGCGCACCCGTAGGCCCAGGCTGATCGCCCGCAGCACCATGAACAGGAAGTTGCAGGCCAGCCAGAGCATCGCCAGGCCCAACGGTCCCTCGGGAGACCACCACGCCACGGCGATGGCGCCGGGGATGATGGCGACGGCGATCAGGGCGCCGACCTTCGCGAGGTAGGGGGCATCGCCAGCGCCCATCAGCACGCCGTCCAGCACGAACACGTACCCGGCCACGGGCTGGGCGAGCACCAGCACCCACAGGGCGGCGCGCAGGTTCTCCTGCACTGCGACGTCGGGCGTGAACCATCCGGGGACCACGTAGCTGGCCGCCAGCAGCAGCACCGACACCGCCGCGCCGCCACCCACGCCCCAGCTCATCAGCCGCCGGGTCACCGCATGCACGGTGGCCGGGTCCGAGGCGCCCAGGTAGCGGCCGGTCAGGGCCTGGCCCGCGATCGCCAGCGAATCCAGCGCGAGGGACAGCGCCGTGAACACGGTGGTCGCGAGCTGATGGGCGGCGAGCTGCACCTCGCCCAGGCGGGTGGCGACCACGGTCGCGGCGATCACCACCACGCGCAGCCCGAGCGTGCGCACGAACATCGGCACCGCATCCCGACCCACGGCCACCAGGTTCCCCAGGTGCGGCGTCAGCGGGATCTCCTCCCGACGGGCACGGTGGACGATCACCCCCAGCAGCACGGCCACCATCCCCCATTGGCACACGACGGTGCCGAGCGCGGACCCGGCGATCCCCAGGTCCAGGCCGAAGATCAGCACCGCGTTCAGCGGGATGTTCACCAGCGCCCCGCCCACGGCCACCACCAGCGGCAGCTTCGCGTCCTGCAGGCCGCGCACCAGCCCGGTCGCCGCCTGGACGGCCAGCATCGCCGGCAGCCCGAACGCGCTGAGGCGCAGATAGATCAGCGCCTCGGCGAGGACGTCGGGGGAGGGGCCGAAGGCGGCCAGCAGCGGCCGGCCGGCCCCCACCAGCAGCACGGTCGCCAGCGCGCCGACCACCAGCGCGAGCCAGCAGGCGTCGATCCCGCGCGAGATCGCCTCCCGGGTGCGGCCGGCGCCGAAGGAGCGGGCCACCGCCGCCGTCGTGGAGTAGGCCAGGAAGATCGCCAGTCCCACGATCGTGGTGAGCACCGTCGAGGCCAGCCCCAGGCCGGCCAGCGAGGTGGTCGCGACCCGGGCGATGAAGGCCGAGTCGGTGAGGAGGAACAGCGGCTCCGCCACCAGCGCACCGAGGCTGGGGATCGCCAGGCGCAGGATGTCGCGGTCGACGGTCTTCCGGGCGCGCTCCTGACGGGGGGACTCATCGGGGGAGGGGGAGGCGGACACCCCCCTATTGTGCGGCCCGGTCACCGACGATCGTCGGATCCGAGTTCGCAGACAGTCGTGAGAGAGTTCCCGCGGAGGACTCGGCGCCCGCCCTCGGGCCGCGGCGACGGGCCGCACCGCCCGATCACGCGCCGCCCCCGTCGCGCACGACCCCTGAGGAGCAGGATGACTCGCCTGTCCACGCTGAGCCTGAACAACCGGTCGTTCATCGCGCTGGTGTGCATCGCCGTGTCGATCATCGGCGTGTTCGTGATGTCCACGATGCGACAGGAGCTCATCCCCTCGGTCTCGCTGCCGCAGATCCAGGTGATGACCACCGCTCCCGGCTCCTCCTCCGAACAGGTGAAGGACCGCCTCACAGCACCGATCGAGCAGTCCCTCAGCGGGCTGGAGAACGTCGAGGGGACCTCCTCGACCTCGCAGGCGGGCCTGTCGATGGTCACCGTCGAGCTCACTTACGGCACCGACATCGCCCGCTCCGCCAACCAGGTCGACGCCGCCCTGACCCGCATCGAGGGACAGCTGCCGGAGTCCGCGGACCCGCAGGTCATCTCCGGCGGCACCAGCGACCTGCCGGCCGTGGTGCTGTCCGTCTCCTCGGACCTGGACCCCTCCGACCTCGCGTCCCGGCTCGAGACCTCGGTCACCCCCGAGCTCGAACGCGTCACCGGGGTCTCCTCGGTCGCGGTGATCGGCGCTCCCGAGGAGATCGTGCGGATCACCCCGGATGAGGACGCCCTGGTCGAGAACGGGCTCACCGAGGACGACATCACCACCGCCCTGGACGCCAGCGGCCTCTCGCTGCCCGGCGGCTCCGTGGTGGACGGCGAACGCACCCTGGACGTGGTGCTCGGCCAGGGCATCGACAGCATCGAGAGCCTCGAGCAGATCGTGCTGATCCCGGACGACGGCGGGCAGCCGGCGCAGCAGCCTGCCGAGCCGGTCACCCTCGCCGAGGTCGCGACGGTCGAGCGCACCACCGAGGAGCCCACCTCGATCTCCCGCACCAACGGCCGGGAGTCGCTGGTGCTGATGGTCACCGCGACCGTCGACGGCAACGTCGTGGACGTCTCCGAGGGCGTCGAGGGCGTGCTCGCGGACACGCTCCCGGGCATCGGCGGCGACGCGAAGGCCGATGTCGTCTTCGACCAGGCGCCCTTCATCGAGGAGTCGATCCTCGCGCTCGCCGAGGAGGGTCTGCTGGGCCTGCTCTTCGCCGTCGGCGTGATCCTGCTGTTCCTGCGCCGGGTGCGGCCGACGGTGGTCACCGCGATCTCGATCCCGACCTCGCTGCTGATCGCCTTCATCGGCATGTACGTCACCGGGTACACGCTGAACATGCTGACCCTGGCGGCGCTGACCATCTCCATCGGCCGCGTGGTCGACGACTCGATCGTGGTCATCGAGAACATCACCCGCCACCTCGCCTACGGCAAGACCAAACGCCGGGCGATCCTCGACGCGGTGGGGGAGGTCGCCGGCGCCATCACCGCCTCGACCCTCGCTACCGTGGTGGTGTTCCTGCCGATCGCCGTGGTCGCGGGGATGGCCGGGGAGCTGTTCCGGCCCTTCGCACTCACCGTCGGCATCGCGATGCTCTCCTCGCTGCTGGTGGCGCTGACGATCGTGCCGGTGCTGGCCTACTGGTTCCTGAAGCTGCCCGCGGGCCATGAGGACGTCGACCCGGACGACGCCGCCCAGGTCACCGCTATCCGTGAGCAGGCCGAGGCGAAGGAGGAGCGCAGCTGGCTGCACCGGATCTACGCGCCGGCGCTCTACCTGGTGGTGGACACCCTGCCGCGACGAGTGGCGACCCTCGCCGTCTCGGTCGCGATCCTGGTGGGCACCGTGTTCCTGATCCCGCTGCTGAACATCAGCTTCCTCGGCGACACCGGGCAGAACATCGCCTCCCTCACCCAGACCCTCCCAGCCGGCACCAGCCTCGAGCAGTCCTCGGACAAGGCCACCGACAGTGAGGAGGCGCTGTTGGAGATCGACGGCGTCCAGACCGTGCAGACCACCATCGGCGGTGGCCAGTTCGGCTTCGGCGGCGGCAGCTCGAACGAGGTCAGCTTCTCGATCACCACCGCCCCCGATGCCGACCAGGAAGCCCTGCTGGAGGAGATGGTCCAGGCCCTCGAGGGTCTGCCGGGCTCCGGCACCGTCGAGGCCGCGGACGTCGCCTCGCCCACGGGCTCCAGTTCCGTGGACATCCTCCTCACCGGCCCCACGTCCGCGGACCGGCAGGCCGCGAGCGAGGCGCTCCTCGCCGAGCTCGACCCGCTGCCGGACGGCGTGGCCGAGGTGAGCAGCGATCTGCAGGCCGATCAGCCCACCGCGGTGGTGACCGTGGACCGGATGGCCGCCGCGCAGCGCGGACTCACCGAGGAGGCTGTGATCGGCATGGTCGCCCAGCAGATGTATCCCGGCGCGATCGGGTCCATCACCCTGGACGACAAGGAGCTGGACATCTACGTCGCCCGTGGCGAGAGCGTCGACACCTTCACCCAGCTGCAGGACCTGATGCTGAGGGGGACGATCCCGCTGCAGGACGTCGCCTCGGTCGAGGAGGAGCTCTCGCGCCCCTCGATCTCCACCCAGGACTCCCTGGAGACGGTCACGGTCTCCCTCACCCCGGCAGGGGAGGACGTCGGGGCGGCGACCGACGCCGCGAACGAGGCGATCGAGAGCGCGGAGCTGCCCGAGGGCGTCGAGGCGACCCTGGGCGGCACCGCCGCGGACATCGAGGAGACCTTCGGCCAGCTGGGCATCGCCATGCTCGCCGCCATCCTGCTGGTGTACGTGCTGCTGGTGTGGATCTTCAAGTCGCTGATCCAGCCGCTGATCCTGCTGGTCTCGATCCCCTTCGCCGCCACCGGTGCACTGGGGCTGCTGGTGATCACCGGGGTCCCGCTGGGGCTGCCCTCGATGATCGGCCTGCTGATGCTGGTGGGCATCGTGGTCACCAACGCGATCGTGCTGATCGACCTGGTCAATCAGTACCGACGCCACGGGATGACGCTCGAGGACGCCCTGCATCTGGGCGCGGCCAAGCGACTGCGCCCGATCCTGATGACCGCTGCCGCGACCATCTTCGCGCTGGTCCCGATGGCACTGGGCATCACCGGCAACGGCGGCTTCATCGCGCAGCCGCTGGCCGTGGTGGTCATCGGTGGCCTGATCTCCTCGACCCTGCTGACGCTGGTGATCGTGCCGGTGCTCTACCGGATCGCCGAGGGCCCGGGGGAGCGGAAGCGGGTGAAGGAGGAGGCACGGCTCGCGCAGCTGCGGGAGACCCGCGAACGGCGCGCGGCCGGCGCCGCAGACGGGGGCGACACGTCCTCCGGCACCGCGGTCACCGCTCGGCGCGCCGACCGGGAGCGAGGATCGCGAGGAGCCCTCCGGGAGCGGGGCGGCATCATCGGTATCGTGAAGCGGCGCCTGCGCCGAGACTGACCCGGATGCCGGACCGCTCAGCAGGGACCTTGCGGGCTGGTCGGCCCCACCGGCAGGGCGTGGCGGAACAGCGGCGCGTCCTCAGCCGCCCTCGGCCGCGGAGCCGCAGAGCCGTGCGATGGTCTCCCGGTATACCGAAGGTGCGTGGCGCCGAAGGGCGGTCTCCCGGCTGGTCGGGAGGCGCTCGACGATCTCCGACCAGCGGTCCACGAGCTTGATGAGGGCATCGACGATCCCCTCGACATCGTCAGGTGCCACCAGGCGGACGGTGCGATACCGTTCGAGCGCCTCACGGGTCCCTTCGGTGTCCCCGATGACCACCGGACGCAGCGCGAGGATCCCGTCTATCGCGGAGACGGGGAACGGTCCGTCCAGGCGGGTGGGCAGCACGACGACGTCGGCCCGGGCCAGGAACGCCTCGGCGCTGCAGCCGGGCCGTTCGATCTCGATCGTCACGTCCTGGAGGTCTGTGCGTTCCTGGAGCTGCTCCTCGAACCAGGCGTCCTCGGGAGCGACGGTCACGAACAGGGTGACCGACGTGCTCCGGCCCTGCTCGTGCAGTCGAGCCGCGGCCTCGAGGACGAGATCCGGTCCGTTCGCCGGTGTCAGCGCACCGAGGAACAGGATCCTCAGAGGTCCCTCGAGAGGTTCCCGAGGCGGGAGGGGCCTCATCGGGGACTCGATGGCGTCGAGGACGATCTCGGTGCGCGTGTCCAGCGAGGGGAGGATCTGCTGGAGCGTCTTCGCGGTGGAGGGGCTGTCGATGAGCACGCGGTGTGCGGCCAGGAGGGGGAGGAGCCGCAGTCGGCCGATCGGCTGCTCACCTCGATCTGGCCGGCGGAGATGGACGAGTGTGCGGTCGCGCCGGAGCCGGGCGAGGATCACCCAGAGTGGGATGTCGTCCGCGGAGGCGTACACCGTCAGGGGACGCACGCGCGCCAGCGCCCGCCAGGTGCTGAGCAGAGCCGCCGGAATGCTGCGCAGGTGGACGTACCGGCCGGGGGAGCCGGCGTGACGCCTGCGCAGGACCAGTGTCGGCACGATCAGCACCTCGGCGCCGGCACGGTGCAGCGGGGTGACGAGGGGGCCGTCCCTCGCCACGGCGACCACGACGCGGTACCGCGCGCGACGCAATCCGGTGACGGTCTCGAGCAGGCGCCGTCCCGGCAGGTCGAACTCGGCGTCCGAGTGGGCGACCATCACAGTGCGAACGGGCGTGCTCATCCGACCCGAATCTCCGTCCTGCCGGGTAGGCGAGCTCCCGCGCACAGTGGTCCAAAATGTCCGTATTGTCCCAATGTAGCCCCGGAAGTGGCTCCGGGTCCATAGCGGCGAGACGGGAACCTGCCCGGCCCCGTCGCCTACGATGCGCCCCATGACCGAGAACCGTCCCCGCGAGCGCGCCCCCGGAGCGGCGAGGCGCGGTTGGACGGTGCGGATCCGGGTGCTGACCACGACGCTGGCCTTTATGACCGTGGGCCTCGCCCTGACCGGCGTGCTCACCTACGCGGCCCAGTTCCGTGCGCTCGACCAGCGGATCGACGCGGAGCTGTGGCAGGAGTTCGATGAGCTGAAGCTTCTCGCGGAGGACACGGGGGCCGACGGCGCCCCGGTGCACACGACCGTGGACAGCGTGCTGGTGCACGCCACCGACTCCGCGGCCCCGTCGGACTACGAGTCCGTCATCACGCTCCTGGACGGAATGGCGAAGTATCAGCCGAACCAGCAGGCGTTCGGTCTGCTGCCGCGACCCTCGCCGGACGACACCGCGGAGGAGACCGCCCGGATCGATGCCGAGTCCGACAGGGTCCTGCGGGAGATCCTCGCGGCGCATCGGCCGGGCAGTGCGAGGATCGTGTCGATGGAGGCGCAGGGCAGGGACCTGCGGGTCCTGATCGCGTCGGTGTCGGTGCAGGGCGACCCGTCCGCAGGCATCTTCGTGGTCGCGAGCGATGTCGGCGCCCAGCACCGCGGCCTGTGGCAGAGCGTGCTGACCTTCTCCGTGCTGTCGGTGATCACGCTGCTGCTCGCCGGCTGGGTGGGGTACGTGGTCACCGGCCGTCTGCTGCGGCCGCTGGAGGATCTGCGCGCCGCCACCGAGCAGATCACCGTCGATGACCTCGAGTACCGGGTGCCGGTGCCCGCGGAGCGGGACGACATCAGCGCGCTCGCACAGAACTTCAACCGCATGCTGGGCCGCATCCAGGCGGGCTTCGCCGAGCAGCGCCGCTTCATGAGCGACGTGGGGCACGAGCTGCGCACCCCGCTGACGATCGTGCGCGGCACCCTGGAGACCACCGACATCGAGGATGCCCAGGACGTGGGGGAATCGCGGGAGATCGCGCTCGAGGAGCTGGACCGGATGGGTCGCGTCGTCGGCGACCTCTCCGAGCTGGCGGCCTCGAAGCGGCCAGACTATGTGCGCCCCAGGCCCCTGGACCTGGCGGCGTTCGCGCGCTCCGCCTTCGCCCGCATCGAGCACATCGCCGAGCGGGAGTGGATCCTGGAGCACACGGTGGAGGCGGTGGCCGACGCCGACGAGCAGCGTCTGGTCCAGGCGGTCGTGCAGCTGGCCGCCAATGCCGTGCGCTACAGCGATGAGGGCAGCCGGATCCGTTTCGGGGTGGACCGGGTGCCCGGCCCGGGCGGAGCCGAGATCCAGGTGAGCGTGCAGGACGAGGGCGTGGGCATCAGCGCGGAGGATCAGCGGCGCATCTTCGAGCGCTTCACCCGGGTGGACCCCGGCCGCGGCGCGGGGACGGGGCTCGGGCTGCCGATCGTGCAGTCGATCGCCGAGGGCCACGGCGGCAGGGTGCAGCTGCAGTCCGCACCCGGTCACGGCTCGACCTTCAGCATCGTATTCCCGCAGTCCACGCCCGTCCCAGCGGCCGATGTCGCGCACCCGACGGCACGCGATGCCGCGGCTCCCGGCACGACACGTGATACTTGAACACCGGGGCCGATCCCCGGCCCACGACGATGACACCACTGCCCGCAGGAGGGACGACGGATGAGGATCCTCATCGCCGAGGACGAGGCGCGCATCGCCCGCTTCGTGGAGCGCGGCCTGACGGCGAACGGCTTCGCCTCCACCGTGGTGGAGGACGGCATCTCCGCCCTCGACCTCGCCTCCAGCGGCGACTTCGACCTGCTCATCCTGGACGTGGGCCTGCCCCGCATGGACGGCTTCCAGGTGCTGAACGCCCTGCGGGGGATGGACGTGCAGATCCCGATCCTCATGGTCACCGCCCGCACCGGGGTCGACGACACCGTGCAGGGGCTCGAGGGCGGCGCGAACGACTACATCGCCAAGCCCTTCCGCTTCGAGGAGCTGCTGGCCCGGGTGAAGCTGCGCGCCCGGGAGGCCGCCGCCGGGGCGGGCAGCGTGAGCGCCGATGTCCTCGAGCTGGGCGATCTCTCACTGGACCTGCGCACCCGCATCGCGACCTGCGAGGGCGACGGCACGCCGCGCTCGGTGGAGCTGTCCTCCCGCGAGTTCACCATGGCCCGCGTGTTCCTGGAGAACCCGCACCAGGTGCTCACCCGTGACCTGCTGCTGTCCAAGGTGTGGGGCTACGACTACGACGGCGCCTCGAACGTGGTCGACGTGTACGTGGGCTACCTGCGCAGCAAGCTCGGCGCCCCGCGGCTGGTGACCGTGCGCGGGGCCGGTTACAAGCTCGTCGACCCGGCGGCCTGAGCCGTGCCGCGGCGGCGAGCACCGGGAGATGAGAGTCCTCTCATGTCGCCTTCACCCCCGTCTCATCGCCATCGGGGACGATGCCTGCCATGAAGACCCTGCGGACCTACGGGATCATCGTGGCCGTCGCGCTCGCCGCGATCGGTCTCGCGCTGCTGCCCTCGGCGGAGGAGGCGCCCCAGGCCCGCCCCGGCATCACCGTCGGCGGGACGGCTCCCGCCGACCCCGCCTCCCGCGATGCGGGCGCCGCGCCGTCGGCCGAGGGAGCGGCGGTGGCTCTGCCGACCGCCTCCGGGCCATCCGCGCACGGATCCGGCACCGACGCGGGCCTCGGCACGATGGAGACCGGGCCCTCGCCGAGCCCTGCCCCTGCGCCGCAGCGGCCCCGCGCCTCGCGCGATTCCTCCGACAGCTCCTCCTCAGCAGGCGACGAGGGCGCGCGCGGGCGCCCCTCGGGGGTCTGCGAGTGGGACGACGGCGAACTCCAGTGCGAGGACGACCATGACCATGACGACGACGAGGATGGGGACGAGGAGGACGACGACGGCTGAGCCTCAGGCAGGGATGCCGAGGCGGGCGAAGGCGTTGCGGAAGATGGTCAGCCCCTCCAGCCCCGGCATCTTCTGGACCCGTTTGTCGAGCTTGTCCAGCTCGGTGGACCGGCCTGCGAAGAGATGGTTCATCACATGCACCACCTCGGACTCGTCCATCATCCCGCTGCCCACGGGCTTCCAGATTCGGGACATGATCATCCGGACGATCTTCTGCGCCGTCTCGGAGGCCAGCAGTCGCTCCCGGCCCTGGGTGGTGTAGAAGGCGACGTGGCGAGACTCCTGCTGGGCGATGCGCTTCAGCAGCGGGGACAGCGCCGGATGGTCGGTCATCGCGGAGAGCTGGCGGTAGGCGGCCACGGCGGAGAGCTCGTTGGCCGCGCCCCACACCATGTGCACGGCCACGAAGTCGGTGCCCGCGAGGTTCGACAGCACCGACTGCTTGAGCGGGCCCAGCGCCCCCGTCCAGCCCAGCTTGACCCGCTTGGCCTTGACCTCGTCGTAGTCGACGATGATCCCGTGGCGCGCCAGCACCATCGACAGCGCCTCGCCGTGCCAGAACTCCTCCCGGTTCCACATCGTCATGAACCCGCCGGCGTCCTCCTCGCGGTGCGAGGGCGTGACCAGCATGTCCCGCAGGAAGCATGAGGTGTGGAACTCGACGTCGCACATGTAGCGCAGCGAGCGCAGGGTCTGCGCGTCCAGGGGCTGGCTCTCGAAGGTGTCGAAATCGAGGTCCTCGTACTTCACGGGGACAGAGGTCTCGGCGAACTGATCGAGGTCGAAGGCCATGTCACACTCCGATCCGAGGCAGTGAGCTGAGATAGGGGTCCGGGAGATCGGGGCCGGGCAGCAGCCGGGTGATCTCGAAGCGGGCGCGATGCAGCGCGGCGCGATCCGCGGGGGCAGCGCCGATGACGGCCAGCGCGGAGGGCAGGTCGGGGTCGGGGAGGCCGCCGCCCTCGAGCGGGGAGCCCAGGGACAGCAGCACCCGCGCGGTGCGCGCCTCGCGCGGCGAGCGGGTGAGGCGACCGATCGCCTCGGCGGTGAAGAAGTCCACCGCCGCCTGATGGCGGTCGACGACCAGCTCAGTGACCCGGTGGGCCTCGCCGGTGAGTCGCCGGGAGACCGCGACCAGGGCCGCCTGCAGCGACGCCTCCTGCACCGCCATCCGCGCCATGTGCCCGGCCGCCACGGCCTCGCCCGCCAGGCCGGTCCACACCGCGGACAGCAGCGGCTGCACCCGATCCAGGTGGCGTCGGCGCAGGGTGTGCAGGGGGCCCGGCCGATGCCGGTGCCGCGGCCGCTCGGTGGGATGGTCCCCGGTGAGCAGGTCGCGCAGGGCGCGGGACTGCCAGAAGCGGTCCACCATCCAGGTGGCGAGGAAGGCGGTGATCCGGGCCTCGTTCCCGGTCGCGGTGGCGAGCATGGCCCGGGACTCCGCGAGCGCCGAGGACTCCAGCCGCTGGAGCACCTCCAGCGCGAGGTGCAGATCTTCGCCCAGCGGGTCCTCGGAGGCCAGCAGGGAGGTGTCGACCGGCAGGCGGGAGGTGCCGCGACGGATGTACGCGTCGACATCGACGTCCGTGCGCAGCACCGGGGTGATGCTCGCGTCGAAGTGGACGTGGCCGGCGTAGGGCCCGTCCACCGGGATCGCGGTGTGCGGATCCGGGGCGCTCAGCGCGGGCGCGGTCGGCGCCGCGCCTGCGGCCAGGTCGACCGACAACTGCTACCTCTTCTCCTGGGGATGGGGGCTGGGCCGTTGATGGCATGCGTGTCCCGCCCGTGGCCCGGGATCATTGTACGGAGCGGATCGGGCTATGGGACGAGAGGCGGAGGCTTGGTAGGTTTCGACCGTGATGACCTCCGGCGCCGCCTCCCTCCCGGCCGCGGCCGGCGAGCCGGGAGGTACGGGCCTGCCGGACCTGGACAGGCTCCGGGCCGCGCTGAGACCCGCGGAGCTGCCCCTGCCGTCCCCGCGCGATGCCCGGGAGGCCGCCGGCCGGGTCAACGATCTCCTCCACGCGGAGCGCTATGGGGAGGCGCGCGTGCTGGTGGAGCAGTTCCGTGACGCCCCCGCCGCCGCCGAGGACCGGTTCGCCCTGCTGCGCGCCGCCCTGCACGGAGCGGCCCTCTCCAGGGCCGGGGAGCAGGTCGCCCGTGACGCGGTGGACCTGGTCACCCTCCTGCGCCGCAGCGGGAATGCCGGGCAGGCGGCGGCCGTGGTGGCCGTGCTGCTCGAGCGCGGACCGTTCGCGCAGGCCGCCTCGAGCCGGACCCGAGCCGCGATCGAGAAGATACCGACCGGTAAGGGGCGCCGCCGGGGGCAGGTGCCGCAGGCCACGCCCGAGATGCTCGTCGTGGTCCGCGCGCTGGAACGCTCCGCCGTCCCCGGCCCGCGCGGCACGGCTGCGGATCCGCGGCGGGACGCGGCCCGGCTGCGGGCGGCGCTCGCGGCGCTCCCGGCCGTGCGGGAGCAGCTGCTGGTCGATCCGGAGCAGGAGCTGCGACTGCGCCTGGCCCAGGTGCTCGAGGGGGCCGGGGAGAACGCGGCGGCGACCACCGCGGCGCTGGACGTGCTCGACCTGATCGCGGAGCGCGCCGTCGCCCTCGCGGTCGATGTCGACGCCCGGGATCCCCGCACGGATCCCGAGCGCCTCGCCACCGCCGCGCACGCGGTGCTCGCGCGCACCCTCGGCGTCGAGCGGCCCCTGCAGGCGGTGCACCACGCCCTCGAGGCCCTGGACGCGATGCCGGGGATCGAGGACCCTCCGCTGCGTATCGGGCTGATCACCGCCCTGCTGCAGGCGCTGATGGCCGCCGGGGCCACCCGCCAGGCGACCTTCACGGCCGGGCGGCTGGCCTCGTTGCAGCGCACCCTGCGCCGGGATGCGCTGCGCATCGCCCCGCTGCTCGCCGTGGCCGCGCAGCGCGTCCGGGCCGAACGGTACGACGCCGCCCGGGGGTCCCTCGAGCAGGCCCGCACGCTCGCCCGGGAGGCCCGCGATCGTCACGCGCTGCTGGAGGTCGCCCGGCTCGCCGCGAGCATCCACGAGCGGTCGGGCGAGCACGCCGCCTCGTTGCACGAGCTGCGGAGGATGGCCCACCAGGCCCGCTGGCTCGCCGACGACCTCGCCACCCCCACCTCCGCCCAGGGCGAGCTGATCCGCACCGAGCTGCAGGCCAACGCGCTGGTGATGCGGCGGGCGCTGGATCTCGGGCGCAGCGGTGCGGTGGAGGAGGCGACGACCGCCATCGAGCGGCGCACCCGTCCCGGCGGTGGCCGACCGGTGCTGCCCGCCGAGCTGCTCTGGGATCACCGGGTCGATGCGCGGGTGGGGCGTTTCCTCGCCACCGGGGACGCCCTCACCCGAGGTGAGGCGGGGGTCGAGGAGGAGACCTGCGAGCGCCGCCGTCGCGAGGCGCAGGACGCCATCGACGAGAGGCCGCCGGGCCACGAGGACCGGGCCCGCTACTGGAGCGCGTACCTCGAGGACCGCCATGCCCACCTGCTCGCCGAGCGCGGGGCGACCGCGCCGGCGCTCGAGGCGGCCCGTCGGGCTCGCGCGGCCTGGGTGCGGCTCGGCAGCGAGGAGGACGTCACGCGCCTGGACGCACTGCTCCGATCGCTGACGGGGGAGGGGACCGGCGAGGGGTGAGGTTCCTGCGCCGGCCGGTCGAGGCGCGGCAGTGCGGTCGCTGAGTGGTCGCCGACCAGCGCCGGCGCCGTTCAGCTGCCGTCGGCCGCGAGCATCGTGGTGCGCAGCACCTCGATCACGGCCTGCGGGTCCGTCGAGGGGTTCACGAAGGCCAGACGCAGTGCGATCTCCCCGTCGACGGCGGTGGGCACGCATAGGACCGTCCCCTCCCTCGCCAGCCGCTGCGACCAGCGGCGATAGGCGGCCGGTGACCATCCGGGCCGACGGAACAGCACCACCGACAGCTCGGGCTCGGCCAGCAGTCGCAGGTGCTCGGTCCCCGCGATCGCCCGGGCGACGGTCCGCGCGGTGTCCAGGCACGCCTCGACCGCGGCGGTGTAGGCGGCGGTGCCGTGCGTGGCCAGCGAGTACCACAGCGGCAGTCCGCGGGCGCGGCGGGTCAGGTGCGCGGCGAAATCAGCGGGATTGGACTCCCCGCGATCGATCGTGTCGAGATAGGCGGCGTGCTGGGAGTGCGCGGCCGCAGCCGGACGCGGGTCCCGGTACAGCAGGGCGCAGCAGTCGTACGGCGCGAACAGCCACTTGTGCGGGTCCACCACGAAGGAGTCCGCCCGCTCGATGCCGGTGAAGCGCTCCCGGGCGCTGGGGGCGACCAGGGCCGCACCGCCGTAGGCGCCGTCCACGTGGACCCAGGCACCATGGCGGTGGGCGACCTCGACCACCGGGGCGAGGTCGTCGACGATCCCCGCGTTGGTGGTCCCGGCCGAGGCCACCACCGCGCAGATCCGCGGGTCGGACTCCAGTGCCCGCTCCAGTGTCTGGCCGGTGAGGTGGCCGCGGTCGTCCACCGGCACGCTGACCAGATCCATGTCGAGCAGCCGGGCCGCCGAGGAGATCGAGGAGTGCGCGGTGGAGGCGCAGGCCAGCGCCCAGCCGCCCGCGGGGCGACGACCCCGCACCCGCAGGGCGTGGTCCCGCGCGGTGGCCAGCGCCGAGAGGTTCCCGTGGGTGCCGCCGGCGACGAACACCCCGGCGGACTCCTCCGGCCAGCCCAGCAGGTCCGACAGCCAGCGCAGCACCTGGTTCTCCGCGAAGATCGCCCCGGCGCCGAACTCCCAGACCCCGCCGAACACGTTCGCGGCGGAGACCACCGTGTCGAAGGCGACGGCGGCCCGGGTGGGGGCGGCCGGGATGTAGGCGAGGTTCATCGGGTCCTCGACGGACCGGGTCGCCGGCAGCAGCACCTCGTCGAAGAGCGCGAGTGCACGGGCGGCGCCGATGCCGTCCTCGGTGATGGTCGCGCCGACGTCGGCCTGCAGGTCGGAGGCGCTGCGGAAGGTGGTCTTGGGATCGGTGGCGACCGTGGTGTGGGACGCCGCCCAGTGCAGGGCGATGCTCACCGCCTCCCGCTCGTCACCCCAGATCGGTGACGGCTCACGATGGCTCTGCAGGGCGTCGGAGGCAGCGGAGAAGGCGTTGCGCTCGGCGGATGCCGCGGGCCCCGCGGAGGCGTCCGGATCGGTGGTGAGAGGGCGACGGGACGGCGCGGGCTTCTGCATCACGTCGAGCATGGTGTCATGCGGTCGTCCGGCGGGGGAGTGGATCAGGGCTCGCCCCCTGACAGGCCACCGCCCCTGCCGTACCGTGGGGGCAGCGGCCGGGAGGGAGCCTTGATGACCACGACCGACCCCGAGGATCACGTCCACGGTCCGGATGAGGCGATCGCCGTGCGCGACAACCCGCGCGCCGAGCGCTACGAGGCCGTGCGCGGCGACGAGATCGTCGGCATCGTCACCTACGCCCGCACCCGGCGGCGGCTCGAGCTGATCCACACCGTCACCGACTCCGCGCACCGCGGCGAGGGCGTGGCCTCCGTGCTGGTGCGCACCGTCCTCGCCGAGGCCCGGGCGGCGGAGCTGCCGGTGCTGGTGATCTGCCCCTTCGTCGAGAGCTGGCTCCAGCGCCATCCGGAGCAGACCGGCGGCGTCGTCGTCGACGACTGAGGGCGGGCGGGGTAGCGTCGGTGCCATGGACGCTCTCGACATCCTCCGTGACCTCACCTCCCGCCCCCGCGCGGCTGCCGCCGCGCTGCGTAGCCAGCTGAACCCGGTGAGCCTCAATGCGCGCCCGGGCGGGCATGACAACTCCGTGGCCTGGTTGCTCTGGCACACCGGTCGCGAGATCGATGTGCAGCTGGCCGATCTCACCGGGGACGAGCAGCTGTGGACGGCGGGCGGCTTCGCGGCGCGCTTCGCGCTCGGCGAGGTGGGGGACTCCGTGGGATATGGCCACACCTCGGCCGAGGCGCGCCGCATCCTGGTCGAGGACGGCGAGGGCCTGCTGGAGTACGTCGACGCCGCGCTCGCCGCCCTCGAGCGGCATCTCGAGATGGTCACCGTCGCGGACCTCGAGGACGTGATCGATGCGCAGTGGGATCCGCCGGTCACCCGCGGTGCGCGCCTGGTGAGCATCGTCGATGACGCCGTCCAGCACCTCGCCCAGGCCGCCTACGTGCTCGGGATGCCGCTGCGCGAGTGAGCGGTGCTGCTCGGCTGGGCGCCGCACCCCGCAGCTCAGACCAGTTCGCGCTCGATCCGCTGCAGGTACGCCATGCCGACGGGCGTGAGCACGAAGTCCTGCCGCTTCGCACCGGTGCGGGCCACGTCCACCTTCTCCAGCTGGAGCACCCCGGAATCAGCGAGCCGTCGCAGGGTGCGATAGAGGCCGCGGTCGGTGAGCGTCCATCCGGTCGCCTCCGCGAACCTCGGCGCGATGCCGGCGGCGGGGACCGGACCGTGCTCCCGCACGATCCGCAGCAGCGCGAGCGTGGTCGCGGACTTCTTGTAGACCTCGACCCAGGAGCGCGCCAGCTCCTCCACCCATTCGGCGTCCTCCGCCGCGGGAGCATCCGGCGCCGTCACGGGCGCGGGCCCTCGAAGCCGCGGTCGGCCAGCGCGCCCAGGGCGTGGGCGATCAGGCCGAGCCCCCAGAAGCCGGCCATCCCGAACGTGGCGCCGAACCACGTGGGCTCCAGCGCGAGGTGGCCCTCGCCCTGGATGGCCGGGGAGCCCATCATGATGAGGACGTAGGCGTGCAGCAGGTAACCGGTGTTGACCGCCGCGTAGGTGAGGGCGTGGGCGACCAGGCGCCCGTAGCGCACCTGTCCCAGCGGGCGGCCGACGGTGAGCAGGTAGACCGCGTATCCGATCGCGACCGCGACCAGGGGCAGCGTGGTCAGCACCGTGAGGCGATTGTCGCCGAGCACGATGATCACATGCACCACCCCGTTCGCCCCGAGCAGGCAGAGGGCGAACGGGAGCAGGCTGGCGTGCGCGCGGGCGGCCCGGGAGGCGGCGCCGGTCGGGGGCGAGGCGGGGGTGGTGGTCATGGCGAGCCTCCTGCAGGGAGATGGCTGTGTACCGATGGTGTAGTGCCTACTGGAACTGTACCTGTGGTGCACTGCCTTGTCCAAGGGATTGCGGGGCCCGGGCGGCGACAGTGGCGTGGGAGCGGACGCCGACCCTGTCGCGCCGTGTCCACGACCGGTCCTCCCCATCGGCATCCCGCCGCCGCCCCATGACCCTCGTCCCCCTCGACGCCGGGCAGGTACCCCCTCCTGCCGCGGACTTCCTACACTGGCCCGGTGACATCCACCGAAGCCTTCGAAGCCGGGCCCGATCGCGGCCTCGAGCGCACCCCGCCGCAGGACCTTCCCGCCGAGCGCGGCGTGCTGGGCGGCATGATGCTGTCCAAGGACGCGATCGCCGACGTCGTCGAGACCGTCCGCGGCAACGACTTCTACCGCCCCGCGCACGAGATGGTCTTCGAGGCGATCATCGACCTGTACGGCCGCGGCGAACCGGCGGACCTCGTCACCGTCTCCGACGAGCTCTCCAAGCGCGGCGAGCTGGCGCGGGTGGGCGGCGGTGCCTATCTCGCCGACCTCATCGACATGGTCCCCACCGCCGCGAACGCCGGCTTCTACGCCGAGATCGTCGTCGAGCGGGCCACCCTGCGACGCCTGGTCGAGGCCGGCACCCGCATCGTCCAGCTCGGCTACGCCTCCGACGGCGGCGAGGTGGAGGAGGCCATCAACGAGGCCCAGGCGCAGGTGTACGCGGTCACCGAGCGCGGCCAGAGCGAGGACTTCCTGCCGCTGGGCGAGGTGATCGACGAGACCCTCAACACGATCGAGGCCACCCAGAATCGCGGCGGTCAGGTCACGGGCGTGCCCACCGGCTTCGCCGAGCTCGACGACCTCACCCAGGGCCTGCACGGGGGGCAGATGATCATCTTCGCGGGCCGCCCCGCGATGGGCAAGACCACGCTCGGCATGGACGTGCTGCGCTCGGCATCGATCCACAACGGCAAGACGTCGGTGATCTTCTCGCTGGAGATGGACAAGACCGAGATCACGATGCGTCTGCTCTCGGCCGAGGCGCAGGTGCCGATGAACCGCATGCGCGACGGCTCCATGGATGACCGGGACTGGCAGGCGATGGCCCGCGCCATGAGCCGCATCGCCGACGCGCCGCTGTTCATGGACGACAGCGCGAACATGTCCCTGATGGAGATCCGGGCTAAGTGCCGCCGGCTCAAGCAGAAGCACGATCTCAGCCTCGTGGTGATCGACTACCTGCAGCTGATGAGCTCGGGCAAGAAGGTCGAGTCCCGCCAGCAGGAGGTCTCCGAGTTCTCCCGTGCCCTGAAGCTGCTGGCCAAGGAGATCGACTGCCCCGTCATCGCGATCTCGCAGCTGAACCGAGGCAGCGAGCAGCGCACCGACAAGACCCCGATGATGAGCGACCTGCGCGAATCCGGCTCGATCGAGCAGGATGCCGACGTCATCCTGCTGATCCACCGCGAGGACTACTACGAGAAGGAGTCCGCTCGCGCCGGCGAGGCGGATCTCATCGTGGCCAAGCACCGCAATGGTGCCACCAAGACGATCCCGGTCGCCTTCGAGGGCCATTACTCCCGGTTCAAGGACATGGCGGGCAGCGGCGGCTTCAGCGGCTGAGCGGATGCCGTTCGCGGGGCCCGAGCGCACGGCGTACCGCGCACGGCGGCTGCGGGGGTCCGAGGGGGAGCCCGTTCACGCAGCGAGGTCCACGGCGCTGCGGCAGAGGGCGTCCACGCAGTCCGCGAGACGGAAGCCCGCTCCGCCCGTGGTCGCCGCGATGCGTTCCGGGTCGGCGTCGGGGTCATCGCTCGCGACCGTGAGGGTCCGGATCGAGAGGTGCTCGAGCGTGGCGGGCCAGCGGGCCTGGACCGGCCGTCCTGCGGCGTCGACCACGGCGAAGCGTCCACCGGGCAGCGCTGCGGAGCGGGGTTCGCAGATCAACCGCAGGCCGCCTTCGTGGACCATCACATGGTGACGGCGGCACAGCAGCGCGAGGCCGTCGATATCGGTGGGGCCGCCTTCTGACCAGGGGACCACGTGGTGGGCGTCGAGGTGCTGGGACTGATGGCAGCCCGGGAAGCTGCAGGTCGTGTCCCGCAGGCGCAGTGCGCGGCGCTGAGCCCGTGAGGCCAGGCGTCGTGACCTGCCCAGATAGAGGATCTCGCCACCGGCATCGGTGATCGAGATCGCGACCTCGCCGGTGCAGGCGAGGCGCTCGGCGGTGCGTGTCTCCAGCGGACCCGCGCCGAGCGCGCCGCAGACCTCGGGCGTTCCCGCGGGAACGTCGAGCGGGACCGGCTCGACAGCGAGCCCGGCGGCGGGCGGTGGCTCGGCGGGCGGCGTTCCCGCGGGAACGGTCTGCGCGAGCGCTTCGGCGCTGACCTGGACGACCACCAGGTGGCGGTCCTCGCCGGAACGATCGTCGGGCTCCGCGTCGAGGAAGCTGCGCGCGACATCCAGCAGGGCGTCGGCCCTGCGCTGCTCCAGGGTCGGTGCCGTGGTGATCTCGGCCGCGCGCCTGCTGGCGTCCTCCGCCGAGAGCTGATCGGCATGGGGGATCGTCCGCGCGGCGCCGCTGTTCGCGACGTCTCCGATCGCAGGCCTGTCGGCGTCCGGATCGATCTGCGGCGGCTCGGTCCCGTCGCGGTGCAGGGAGAGCTCTAGGGCGGTGATCACCTCGGCGCCCAACTCCGCGGGCAGCAGGGCACGGATCTCGACCATCCCGTCATCGCGGACCTGCCACCGCGCCTGGCGCACGGCGTCCTGGCCGAGCCGGCTGCCGTCGACCGCACGGAAGGTGGAGATCGTGCGGGCGAGCTGCGAAGCCGTCATGGAACGGGCGAGATCCACGAGCAGGGCCTCCTCGGCGCGGTCGACGACGCGGGTGATCTCACGGACCTTCGAGTAGGACAGCCGCCCGGCGCGGAACTCGGCGACGGTCAGCGGCATCTCCGGCAGAGCGCGGGCCACCCGGACGTGCTCCCGGGCGGTGCCGGGCGACATCGAGCAGGACCAGGACAGCCAGTGCGCCGTGGACTTCAGGCCGCCGAACCAGCCGAGTCCTCCACGGGCGTCGAACTCGCCGACCATCAGCAGCAGCTCGCACGTGGCCTCGGCGATCATCGCCGCCTGCTGCTGGATCCGGGCACCGAGCTCCTCGGCAGCGGACCGGGTGAGCAGGGCGTGAGCTGCGGGTTCGGGAGGGGGCGAGGGGGTCTCGAGCGGTGGGGTGCGGGTCATCACGGCCTCCGATGGACGTCGACTCTGATCGTCGACCTCAGTCCATCAGAGGGGTGTGACAGACGGTGCGGAGGGGCGAAGGGCGAGGGGCGAGTCAGGCGTGCTCGGGGCGGGCGACCTTCCGCAGCTCGCTCCCGGTCAGGCTGGCGTCCGCCTCGAGGATCTGTGCCGGAGCCCCCTGGGCGACGATCCGCCCGCCCTTGTCGCCGGCGCCCGGGCCCATGTCGATCACGCGGTCGCTCTGGGCGATCACGCGCTGATCATGCTCGACCACGACCACGGTCTGGCCGGCGTCCACCAGTCGGTTCAGCTCGCCGACCAGCAGATCCACATCCGCCGGATGCAGGCCCGAGGTGGGTTCGTCCAGCAGATAGACGCTGTGCCCGCGCACGGTGCGCTGCAGCTCGGTGGCCAGCTTGATCCGCTGCGCCTCGCCGCCGGAGAGCTCGGTCGCGGGCTGGCCGAGGGCGAGGTAGCCGAGACCGATCGCGGCCAGTGCATCCAGCGCCCGGGAGATCCGCTGATCGTCCGCGAACACCTCGCGGGCACGCGCCACGGACAGGGACAGCACCTCGGCGATGCTCAGTCCCTGCCAGGTCACCTCGAGGGTCTCGGGGCTGTACCGGGTGCCGTGGCAGCGCGGGCAGGTCGCGTACGAGCCGGGCAGGAACACCAGCTCCACCTCGATGTGTCCGGTGCCGCTGCATTCGGGGCAGCGCCCCTCGGCGACGTTGTAGGAGAAGCGGCCCACGCCCCAGCCGCGCGACCGCGCCTCGGGGGTGTCGGCGAACAGGCGCCGCACCCGGTCGAACAGGCCCGTGTAGGTGGCCAGGCAGGAGCGCGGGGTGCGGCCGATCGGCTTCTGGGTGATGTGCACGAGCCGATCGATGCCCTCGCTGCCCCGCACCTCGCCGTGCCGCACCCGGTCATCCGCGAGGCCGGTGCCGGTCCCGGTGCCGGCCTCGGAGGCGGCGGCCCCGCCCGCATCGGCCGTCGGGTCGGGATCATCGGCCACCGTGGTGCGCACGCGCTCGCCGAGCACGGTGCCGAGCACATGGGTGACCAGGGTGCTCTTCCCGGCCCCGGAGACGCCGGTGACAGCCGTGAACGAGCGCAGCGGCAGCCGCAGATCGATTCCCTGCAGCGTGCGGGTGTGCACGACGTCGATCTCGAGCCATCCGTGGGGGTCGCGCACCTCGGACGGCGTCCGCAGGGCGAGCGCTCCAGGCCGCAGATACCGGGCCGTCACCGAGGTCTCCGCCTCATCGAGGCCCTCGACCACGCCCGAGTAGAGCACCTCGCCGCCGTCGGCCCCCGCGCCCGGGCCCACATCCACGATCCAGTCGGCGTCGGCGACCAGGGTCATGTCGTGCTCGACCAGCAGCACCGAGTTCCCCTCGGAGAGGAAGGAGTCCAACAGATGCTGGAGCACGCCCTTCTCGCTGGGATGCAGCCCGGCCGAGGGTTCGTCGAGCACGTAGGCCACCCCGAACAGTCCCGAGCGCAGCTGCGCGGCCAGCCGCAGCCGCTGCAGCTCGCCGGTCGAGAGGGTCCCCGCCGCTCGATCCAGGGCGAGATGCCCGAGGCCCAGACCCACGATCGTGCCCAGCACGGGCAGCACGGTCGGCAGCAGGATCCGTTCCGCCTCCTGTTCGGGCGTGCCCTCCCCCGCGGGCAGCGCCTGGAGGCGGGAGGTCAGGGCGGTCACGAGATCGTCCAGCGGCATCGCGGCGAGCTGCCAGATCGGCCGCCCGACGTAGGTCACGCGCAGGGCGTCCGGACCCAGTCGGTGCCCCTCGCACAGGGGACAGGTGGCCACCGAGAAATGCGTGAGGGCGCGCCGCCGGGAGGACTCCGCCTTCGAGGTCGCGACGGCATCGCGCAGATACCGCTCGACGCTGCGCCACTGCCCCCGATAGGTGCCGTGGGTCTGGCCCGGTTCGCGCACCGGGTGGACGGTCACCACCGGCTGCTCCTCGGTGTGGAGGATCCACTGGCGGGTCTGCTCCGGCAGGTCTCGCCAGGGGCGATGGACGTCGACGCCGAGGGTGTCGAGGATGTCGCGGAAGTTCTTGCCCAGCCACGCCCCGGGCCAGGCCGCGATCGCGCCCTCGCTGATGGACAGTGAGGGATCCGGGACCATCGAGACCTCCGTCGGCTCGCGCAGCACACCCACCCCGTGACAGCGGGGACAGGCGCCGTCCGGGGTGTTCGGCGAGAAGAAATCGGAGGTCAGGCGACCGCCGTGGAGGGCGGAGCCCTTCTCGAGCACGTCGGCGGGATGCTCCCCGGCCCGCGAGTAGAGCAGGCGGATCGCGTTGGAGAGGTTCGTGGTGGTGCCGACGGTGGAGCGGGCACCGCCCGCGGAGGTGCGCTGCTCGAGCGCGACCGTGGGCGGCATCCCGGTCACCGCCTCGACCTGCGGGTCCACGGCGCTGCCGATCAGCCGCCGGGCGAACGGCGCGACCGACTCGAGATAGCGGCGCTGGGACTCACCGTGGATCGTGCCGAAGGCGAGGGAGGACTTCCCGGATCCGGAGACGCCGGTGAAGGCGACCAGCCTCCCGCGCGGAAGATCCACCTCCACCTCCTGCAGGTTGTGCAGACGCGCCCCGCGCACGTGCACGTAGCCGTCGTCGCCGCCGGTCAGGGAGAGGTCGGGGAGGTTCATCCGCCCAACGTAGCAAGCGCCGACGGTACCCTGCCGCGGAGCGGGGGAGCGCAGGTGGGGGAGAATGAACCCATGACGTTCTTTCAGGAGCTCTGGTACCAGATCGGGGCGTCGCCCGCCGGTGCGCTGGGCGTGCTCATCGCGAGCATCGTGCTGTACCTGGTCTTCACGCTGATCCTCCAGATCGCCGGGCCGCGCCTGAGCGCGAACCCATCGATGCTGAGCTTCGCGGTGATGGCGCTGCTGGGGTCCCTCATCGCCCGCGCCATCCTCGGCGAGACCCCGACCCTGGTGGGCGGCCTGATCGCCGTGACCACCCTGCTGGTGCTCGAGTACCTCCTGGGCAGCCTGCGGCCCGGCTTCGATCGCGTCTTCACCCGGCGCGGACCCCGGCCGACGGTGGTGATGGTCCACGGCCATGTGCTCCGCTGGCAGCTGCGCCATCTGGGGCTGCGCGAGGCACAGCTGCTCACGCTGCTGCGACGGGGCGGCGTGCGCCGCGTGATCGACACCGACCTGGTGATCCTCGAGCCGCGCGGAGGGCTCACCATCGTGCATCGGGGCGAGACGATCGATGAGCGCCTGGTGCGCGGCGTGCGCGGCGCCGGGATCATCCCCCGCTCGCTGACGCGCTGAGCCCCGGCCGCCGGGACGGTGCGACGCGGTCCGGCCCTGCGCCGCAGCGGGTGCAGGGCCGGAGGTCGGTGAGGGAGTGCGGACTCAGGCGAGCGAGGCCGTCAGCGTGATGTCCACGCCGGCCAGTGCCTTCGAGACCGGGCAGCTGCTCTTGGCCTCCTCGGCCAGGCGCTGGAAGTCGGCGTCCTCGATACCGTCCATCGTCGCGGTGACGCTCAGTGCGATCCCGGTGATCCCGCCCTCGGCGATGTTGAACGTGACCGCGGCGGAGGTGTCCACCGAGGTGGGCGGGGTGCCGTTCTCGGCGAGCATGTTGGAGAACTGCATCGAGTAGCAGGTGGCATGCGCGGCTCCCAGCAGCTCCTCGGGGGAGGTGGTGCCCTGGGCGGCCTCCTCCGAGCGGGCCTTCCAGTTCACGTCGAAGGTGCCGAGCTGCGAGGTCTCCAGGGTGGTGGTCCCTGAGCCGGAGAGCAGATCGCCCTTCCAGGCGGCGGATCCGGTGCTGACGACGGGACGGGGCATGGTGACTCCTTCGATCGGCGGTCGCCCCCGCGCTGCCGCGAAGGGCGCTTGCCCCCACCCTAGCTCCGGAGCGGGGATCGGGAGAGGGGTCCTTCGTCCCGCCCGTGGGAGGGCCCCCGACCTCCCGGCGCCGGGCGGCTGCCGGCGATTCAGAGCAGACCGAGGCGGCGGACCGCGTCACGCTCCTCGACCAGCTCTGCCACCGAGGCGTCGATCCGGCCCCGGGAGACGTCATCGATCTCCAGGCCCTGGACGATCTCCCACCGCCCCCCGGAGGAACGGACCGGGAACGAGGAGATCAGCCCTTCCGGCACCCCGTAGGAGCCGTCGGAGACGACTCCGGCGGAGGTCCAGCAGCCCGCGGGGGTGCCGTGCGTCCAGTCGTGGACGTGGTCGATCGCGGCGTTCGCCGCCGAGGCGGCCGACGAGGCCCCGCGGGCGTCGATGATCGCTGCGCCGCGCTGGGCGACGGTGGGGATGAAGCTGCCCGTGACCCAGGCCGGGTCGTCCACCACCTCGAGGGCCGGCCTGCCGGCCACCGAGGCGTGGGAGATGTCCGGGTACTGGGTGGCGGAGTGGTTGCCCCAGATGGTCAGGTTCTCGATGTCGGCGACCGCAGCACCGGTCCTGGTGGCGAGCTGGCTGAGCGCCCGGTTGTGATCCAGCCGGGTCATCGCGGTGAACCGGTCGCGGGGCACATCGGGGGCGTGCGCGGCGGCGATCAGCGCATTGGTGTTGGCCGGGTTGCCGACCACCAGGACCCTGACGTCGTCCGCGGCGCCCGCATTGATCGCTGCGCCCTGGGGGGCGAAGATGCCGCCGTTGGCCTCGAGCAGGTCGCTGCGCTCCATGCCCGGGCCGCGGGGGCGGGCGCCGACGAGCAGGGCGATGTTCGTGCCCTCGAAACCGGCCGTCGGGTCGTCGAAGACCTCGACGCCGGCGAGCAGCTCGAAGGCGCAGTCATCGAGCTCCATCGCGGTCCCCTCGGCGGCCTTCATCCCTTGGGGGATCTCCAGCAGCCGCAGTGAGACGGGGGTGTCCGGGCCCAGCAGCTGCCCGGAGGCGATGCGGAACAGCAGGGCGTAGCCGATCTGCCCGGCGGCACCGGTGACGGTCACGGTGACTGGTGATGGCATGTCGATCTCCTCGATCGTCGTCGATCCGGACGTCCCGACAGATTACTCGAGCTCAGGAGTCGTCGTCGGTGGGGAGGGTCTCGGCGGCCGGCGGGGGGCTGCTGCGCATCCGCTGATACTTCCACCGCTCGGCGAGGCTGGACTTCGACGATGCCCGGTGGCGGGACGAGAGGGGATCCTTCCCGAGGACAGGATCGTCGCCGGTCTGGTAGGTGTCGGTCCAGACCTGGACCACCGACCAGGCCACGGCGGTCAACGGCACGGCGAGGATCGCGCCGAAGAACCCGCTCACGATCGTGCCCACAGCGAGTGCCAGCAGCACGACGAGGGGGTGCAGGCTGAGCGCGTGGCCCATCACCAGCGGCTGGAGCAGATGGCTCTCGAGCTGGTTGACGAGGACGACGATCCCGATGACCACGAGAGCGATGAGGGGGCCGTGCGTCACGAGCGCGACGAGCGCGGCCAGGGCCCCGGCGACCGTCGCACCGACGATGGGCACGAAGGCGCCGACGAACACGATGACGGCCAGGGGCAAGGCGAGCGGCACCCCGAGGATCGCCAGCGGCACCCCGATGAACACGGCATCGGCCGCCGCGATGATGGCGGTGCCGCGCACGTACCCGCCGAGCAGCTGAACGGTCCGGTCCCCGGATTCCGCCAGCTTCGCGCGGGTCCCGTCGTGGAACCAGCGCAGCGTGAAGCTCCACAGCAGCTGGCCGTCCTTGAGGAAGAAGAACAGGATGACGATCATGAGTACGGCCCCGGTGGCGACCCCGGTGGCTGCGCCGATGCCGCTCAGCGCGCCGCCCAGGAAGGTTCCGCTGGTGACGAATCCGGTGGCCTTCTGCAGCGCGGAGTCGAGGGACGCGGTGTCGACGGGGATCGGACCGGTGCGCAGGAAGCGCTGGAGCTCCTCCCAGCCACCGACCGCAGAGGCCGACAGCTCATCCCACTCGCTGCGGACGGCGAAGACGATCCCGGTCACCACCCCACCCAGCACCAGCAGCGTGCCCAGGAACACCGTGAGGGTGGCCAGGGCGCGGGACCAGTGCTTGCGGACGAGCCAGGCCACCATCGGGGAGACAGCCGAGGCGAGGATCAGTGCCACCAGGGCGGCGACCACCACGATCCCGACCCGCATCAGGACCCACAGCAGACCGCCGACCACGGCGGCGATCAGCAGCAGCTGACCACAGCGCACGCTCACCCGCCCCAGAGGATCGGACCAGAGGGCGGGGACGTTCTCGTCGCCCGTGCCGGGGAGCGAAGGGGTGGACATGCTCAGGAGACTACGCTCCGACCATGTCGTCCGAGGCGCGCACAGCGGATCACGCAGCGATCATCTACAACCCCGTCGCGGTCCCCCTCGACCGGATGCGAGACGCCGTCGGGGAGCAGGAGAGCCGCCACGCATGGGGTCCGTCCCGATGGTTTCCGACCGACCGGTACGACTCGGGGCGCAGCGCGGCCCGCCGCGCGCTCGCGGCATCGCCCTCGGTCATCATCGTGGCGGGAGGCGACGGGACGGTCCGTGCCGTCGCCGGGGTGGTCCTGGACAGCGGTACGCCGCTCGCACTGCTGCCCTTCGGCACCGGGAACCTCCTGGCCCGCAACCTGGGGCTGCCCCTGGGGGACGTCACGGCGGCCGTCGCAGCGGCATTCGGCGGGCCGACGCGACCGGTCGATGTCGGCGTCGTCGAGCTCGAGGACGAGGAGGGCGCGCGGAGCGCAGAGATCTTTCTGGTGATGGCCGGCATCGGCCTGGACGCGGAGATGGCGCGCACCACGAAGCCGTTGGCGAAGCGGTTCCTCGGGTGGTCGGCGTATGTCCCGGCGATCGCCCGGTCGGTGCTCGCGAATCGGCCGGTCGACCTGACGTACCGGGTCGATGACGGACCCACCAGGACGGCGCGTGCCCATACCGTGATCATCGGGAACTGCGGAACTCTCACCGGAGGCATGCTCCTGCTTCCGAAGGCCACCTTCGACGACGGGCTCCTGGACGTGGTGATGCTGCGGCCCTCCCGCAGGATCGGGTGGGCGCGGATCGGGACGCGCTTGACGGTCCAGGGGGTCGCCCACCGTTCCCGGTTCGGCCGCGGCATGCTACGCCTCGCGCCCGGACTGCGGGCTCTGACCTATGCCCAGGGGCGACGGTTCGAGGTCCGCTTCGCGATCCCCTACGTCGTGCAGCTCGACGGCGACAGCATGGGGCTCACGCGCACGGCCCGGATCAGCCTCGATCACCGTGCCCTGCACGTGTGCGTCGGCGACGATCGCGGACGGGGCACCGGGCGGGAGGGACCTGCTGCGGCGGAGGCTCCTGGGGTCGATGGCTGATCGCTCCCCGTGCGAGAGCCGGCTCAGGCGCCCGCGTCGACCCTCACTGCAGCGACTCGAACTTGCGGATCCAGGCGGAGCCGATCGGGTTCGCCTCGGCCACCATGATCCCGAAGCGGTCCCCGGCGATCTCGGCGACCTCGCTCAGCGCGACGCGCCGCTCGTGCTCGCGGGAGTGGTCCAGGCGCCGCACCCCGTCC
Organism: Brachybacterium vulturis; assembly: GCF_043641765.1. Taxonomy (GTDB): domain Bacteria; phylum Actinomycetota; class Actinomycetes; order Actinomycetales; family Dermabacteraceae; genus Brachybacterium; species Brachybacterium vulturis_A. The sequence continues at coordinate 91,214 of NZ_JBHZRO010000012.1, forward strand.
GCGATGATCGTCGCGAAGGCGTCGGTGCGGGCCAGATAGGCGACGAAGGGCATGTCGAACCGCTCCGCATAGCGGGCGGAGAGGTCGCGCAGGGCCTCGACGTCGTCGTCGGTGAGGTTCTCCAGGGCGAAGGAGCCCACGTCCTGGCTGATGGCGCCCGCCTGCTCCTCGTCGGCCGTGAGCAGGGCGGCCATGTCCGGGTAGGCACGCACCAGGGCGTCCTGCTCGGCGCGCTCCGCGGTGAGCACCGCGTCCTCGATCGCGGCGCGCAGGGTCGTGGCGTCGGCGAAGGGCCGGGCCTCCCAGGCGCGTTCGAGCGGCCAGGTGGCACCGTTGAACAGGGACCCGAAGGTGGCCACGAAGGTCTCGCGGTCCATCGCATCGACCTCGGCGATGCCGATCCGCTCGCCCTCGGCGGTGGTGGCGATGTGCGCCCCGCGCTGGCGACCGAGGTGGAAGAACACCAGGTTCAGCACGATCGCGGTGAGCGCGCCGACGGTCACCCCCGAGGAGACGAACACCTGCGCCCAGGCGGGGAACACCCCGGCGATGTCGGGCTTGAAGCTGACCAGCATCGCCAGGCCCAGCGAGGTGCCGACGACGACGGAGTTGCGGTTGTCGGTGAGGTCCACCGTCGACAGGGTCTGGATGCCCACCAGCGCCACCGAGGCGAACAGGGCCAGCGAGGCGCCGCCGAGCACGGGGGAGGGGATCGCGGCGACCACGGCGCCCGCCTTCGGCAGCACGCCGAGCACGATCATGATCACCCCGGCCCCGGCGACCACCCAGCGGGACTTCACCCGGGTCAGGCGCACCAGGCCGATGTTCTGCGCGAAGCAGGTGTAGGGGAAGGAGTTCAGCACCCCGCCCAGCAGGGTCGACAGGCCGTCCGCGCGGATCGCCTCGGAGATGTTCCGGGGCCGGATCCGCTTGCCGACGATCTCCCCGGCGGCGAAGACGTCACCGGTGGTCTCCACCATCGTGATCAGCATGACGATGATCATCGAGACGATCGCGGTGAGCGAGAAGGTGGGCACGCCGAAGTAGAAGGGGGTGGTCACCCCGAAGGCGGAGGCCTCGGTGACGCCGCTGAAGGAGGTGTCGCCCAGCAGCACCGCGACGGCGGTGCCGATCACCAGGCCCAGCAGCACCGCGATGGTGCCCAGGAAGCCGCGGAAGAACCGCTGGACCAGCACGATGATCCCGAGCGTGCCCAGGGCGTAGAGGATGTCACGACTCGCGGGGGTGCCCTCGGCATAGTTGGTGATGTCCCCCGCGGAGACGCCCAGCAGGGTGATGCCCATGGTGGTCAGCACGGTGCCGATCACCACCGGCGGGAAGAACCGCAGGATCTTCGCGAAGTACGGGGCGACCAGGAAGGTGGACAGGCCCGCCACGATGATCGAGCCGTAGATCATCGGCAGGCCCTCCACGCCGCCCTCGCCGCCGGTCGCGGCCAGGCCGATCGCGATGATGGGGCTCACCGCGGTGGTGGTCACGCCCTGGATGATCGGCAGGCGCACGCCCACCTTCCAGAAGCCGACGGACTGGATCAGCGTGGCGATGCCACAGGTGAACAGGTCGGCGTTGATCAGATGGATCGTCTGCTCGGCCGTGAGGTTCAGCCCGGAGGCGATCAGCAGCGGCACGATCACCGCACCGGCGTAGAAGGCCAGCACGTGCTGGAGCGAGAGCACCGTGAGCCGACCCGCCGGCGGGACCTGGTCGACGGGATGGCGGCGCGGGGTGGTGGTGCCGGGCAGGGGCGCGGGGGCGGCGGCGGTGGTCATGGGGTCCTCGGGGAGCCGTCGAGCGCGGACCTCGACGTGGGGAGCGGGGGCGGGCCGGGGCGGGCCGCGCACCAGCGTAGGCCTCTCCCGGGGGCTGCCGCGGGCGCGGCCCCGGCGGCGGGACGTGAGATCCCCGTCATCGTGTGGCCGAGGCCGCCGATGCGGGGTAGAAGAGTACGGTGACGACCCCTGCGCCCCGCCGACCGCGACCCCTCGGCATCCTGCTCACGGTGTTCGCCGTCCTCACCGTCGGCGTGAACCTGCGCCCGGGGGCGACCAGCCTCGGGCCGCTGATGACAGAGGTCGTCGAGGACTACGGACGCGGAGCCTTCGCCTCGGGTCTGCTCACCGCCCTGCCGCCGCTGATCTTCGGTGCGTTCGGCCTGCTCGCCGTCCCGCTGTCGCGTCGGATGGGGCTGACCGGCACGATCATCGGCTCCTTCGTGATGGCCGCGCTGGGCCTGCTGCTGCGGCCCGCGAGCGAGGCCTTCGCCCTGTTCGTGGCGCTGTCCGGGTTCGCGCTGCTGGGCCCGGCGCTGGGCAACGTGCTGGTGCCGGCCTGGATCAAGCTGCACGGGGGGAACCGCACCGTCGGGCTGATGACGCTGTACAGCGCGACCCTCGCGATCGGCGGCTCAGCCGCCTCGGCGCTCGCGGTGCCGCTGGCCGGCACCGCGGCCGACGGATGGAAGGACTCCCTGCTGGTCTGGGGGGTGGTGATCGCGGTGCCGGTGGTGGTCTGGGCGGCGGTGCTGACCCGCACCGGGCACGACTTCCCGCCTCCCCCGGCGCACGGCGAGATCGGCGGCTCGCTGCTGCGCTCGCCCACCGCGATCGCTCTGACGCTGATGTTCGCGCTGCAGTCGCTGAACGCCTACACCCAGTTCGGCATGCTCCCGCAGGTCCTCACCGATGCCGGGATCAGCCCCGCACGGGCCGGGGTGCTGGTCGCGGTGATCGCCGGCTGGGGCCTGGTGGGCGGGTTGGTGATGCCGACGGTGATCGCACGGGTCCCGGGCCTGCCCTGGATCGTGGGCGGCTTCGGCCTGTTCAGCGCCGCCGGCTACCTCGGCCTGCTCCTGGTCCCGACGGTCAGCCCGATGCTGTGGGCGTGCGTGCTGGGCATCGGCGGTTTCGCCTTCCCCACCGCGATCGCACTGCTGCCCGCGCGCACCCGCTCCCCGCTGGTCACCGCCCGGCTCTCGGGCATGGTCCAGCCGATCGGCTATCTGCTGGCCGCGCTCGGCCCGATCACCGCGGGCATCCTGATGGACGCCACCGGATCCTCCTCCGTCGTGCTGTGGTTCCTGGCCGGGACCGGCCTGCTGTTGGCCGTCGCCGGCTTCCGGGTGGGGCTGCCGCGCCTGGTCGACCACGAGATCAGGTCCTGACCTCGCCGGGAGACGGCCCCGTGCGCGGCGGATTCCCCGGGAGGACCCGCCTGATCCATGGCAGGATGCACCCATGAGCCTCGTCCGCACCCTGCGCATCCTGGCCTCGCAGCGGCCGTCCCTGCCTCCGCATGCCCTCGCCGCCCCCGCCCGCGTCGAGCGGCGCCGGCACGGCCATGTACCGGTCACCTGGATCGATCCGCACCTCGCGAGCACCGCGACCATCGTCCATCTGCACGGCGGTTCCTATGTCGCCGGGGAGAGCGTGCAGACCTGGGACTTCCTCGAGGAGACCGCTCGCCGCAGCGGTGCGGCCGGGGCGATGATCCATTACCGTCTCGCCCCGCGCCACAGCTTCCCCGCCGCGATCGAGGACGTGCTGCATGCGCTCGATGCGCTCTCCACGCAGGCCACGCTGCGGCCCGGACGCTGGGTGCTCTCCGGGGACGAGGCCGGCGCCGGGCTCGCGCTCGCCGTGGCGCAGGTCCTCGCCGCGTCCGAGGTGGGGTCCCCGGCCGCGCTGCTGCTCTCCTCGCCGTGGGTGGATCTCACGCGCGAGGAGTACGCCGACGACCTGCGGGGGACGGCCGCCCGGCTCTACGCCGGCGCCGTGCCGCGCACCGATCCGCGTCTCAGCCCGCTGCTCGGCGAGCTGTCCGACCTCCCGCCGGCGCATCTGGTGACCGGGTCGCAGGGCGTGCTGGTCGAGGACGGCCGCCGCCTGGATGCCGCCTTCACCGCGGCGGGGGCCCGGCACCAGCATCTCGAGATCGCCGGCGGCGGCGACCAGGTGGCGCTCGTTGGCCCGGGTCCGCACTCCCAGCAGGCGCGTCGCTTCCTCATCGAAGCGGCCCGCCGGGCCATGGGCCTGGAAGAGACCGCGGGCGCCGGGCACTGACCGCGCCTGCGCAGGAGCGACCTGCTCATCGATGCCTGTTCATCGACCCCTGATCAGCACAGCCCGTTCAGCACCGTCCGGTCACCGCAGTTCGGGCTCGGCCGCGTCCGCGCGCCCGGTGTCCGCATCGAGCCGACGGCGGATCGTCGCCGCCGTCTCGCGGTCCTGCCGGGTGGCCTTGTCGACCAGCGCCGCGGTGTCATGCTCGGGCTCGTCCGGCTGCAGCACCGTCCACACCACGAAGCCGACGGTCAGCAGGAGGCAGATGCCGGAGAGGATCAGCAGCACGGGCCAGGAGAAGGCGACCGGCTCCCACAGCGGGGCGCCCGCGACGGACGGAGCGGCTCCTGCGACGATGCCCACTGCTGCCCCCTGATTTCGCGACGAGAACGCCCGAGGTCCATGGCGGTGCTCCCCGGGGCGCACAGATCACCGCCAGCATAACGCCGCTGTGCACCCTGAGGTTATGCTGGAAAGACTATGGCTGACGTTATTGTCGGGCGCTTCGCGCTCATCGATCTGATCGCGAAGGGCGGTTCCGGATCCGTCTGGCGCGCCTGGGACTCCAAGTCCCAGCAGCTCTGCGCCGCCAAGGTCCTGCGTCAGCGCGACTCCGCGGATCTGATGCGCTTCGTCCGGGAGAAGGGCGTCAGCTTCGACCACCCGCACCTGCTCACCCCCTACGGCTGGGGCGCCGAGGACGAGCACGTCGTGATCGCGATGCCGTTGGCCTCCGGCGGCACGCTCGAGTCCGTGGTGAGGACGAAGGGCAAGCTCGCCGAGCCCGCCGTGGTGGTGATCCTCGATCAGCTGCTGGACGGTCTCTCCCATGTCCATGCCGAGGGCTGGATCCACCGTGACGTGAAGCCCGCGAACATCATGTTCGAGCCGCGCGGCACCGCCTTCCCGGTCTCCCGGCTGGCGGATTTCGGGATCGCGGTCCACGAGACCGACGTGCGCTTCACCCATGTGGGCATGGTCAACGGCACCCCCGGCTTCATGGCCCCGGAGCTGTTCTCGATGGCCGAGCCGGTGCCCTCGCATGACCTGTACGCGGCCGGGGTGGTGGCGATGGTCGCGCTCCACGGCCCGATGAAGCTCCATGACGGCTCCTTCCGGCCCGATGAGCTGAACCAGTACCTGAAGGGGGTCACCCCGAAGCTCTCGGCAGTGATCCGCCGCCTGGTGGCGCCGCAGCCCGAGGACCGCTACCAGGACGCCGACACCGTGCGGCGCGACCTGCCGCGGGTGCCGCAGGGCTACCCGCTGACCCATGCCGACGGGGCCCCGCTGGATCTCCGGGACACCCTGGACCCGCTGCCGTCCGATGCCCCCGGGGCCGTCCGCCCGGAGCACCCGGCGCCCCCGGCGTCAGGCCCCTCGATGGAGGCGATCCGGTCCGGGCGGGTCCAGCAGGGCTTCGGCGCCGGCTCCCCGTCCTTCTCCCCGCAGACGGGACCGCAGTGGGCGCGGCAGCCATCGCCGCAGGGCGCTCCCTCGGCGCAGAGCGTGCCGTTCAGCCCGCATCCGTACACCGCGACGCAGACCGGCCCCACCGGGGGGAACGGTGCGAACCGGCGCAGCACGATGATCGCGGTGGCGCTGGGGACGGTCTCGGCACTGGTGCTCGGCGCGATCGTGGCGATCGTGCTGCTGCTGGTCTTCGACGCCCCGTCGGCCGGCGGGCCGTTCGACGGCGCGGCGGTGAGCAGCGTCGCCGCCTCCTGCGCCGAGGCGAGGGACGGCGAGGTGCTCGCCCCCTGCTGACCCGGGCTCAGCGGGCGGTGACCGCCGTGGTGTCCAGGGACTGCACCAGCCCGTCCCGCCGCGGATCCATCAGCAGCTCGATCCGCAGCGACGGCGCGCCCGGTCCGCGGCCAGGCACCGTCCAGCGGAGCTGGGCGCGGCTGAGCACCTGGGCCCCGTCGGCCCGCAGCTCCGCGAGCACCGGTGCGTCCAGCCCCGCGCTCGCCAGCGCCGCGGTGAGTCGGCGCCGCCGCTCCGCCCGCGGGACGTCGAGATCCATGGTGTCCGCGAACCAGGCATCAGCGAGGGTGTCGGGATCAGCGTCATCGCCGGCGTCCCCTCGCAGCCAGGACAGTGCCGCCTCGGCGGCCGCGACGGTGCGGGGCGCGGCCTGCAGCGGGCGCCGGGCGAGCAGGGCGGGCAGCTCTCGCTGCAGCAGGCGCAGGGTCTGCATCGACAGCGGGGTGGCCGGAGCGTACTTCGAGTTCGCCAGTGCCACCACGCCCACGCCGGAGTCGCGGTGCCACACCATGAAGGAGCCGTACCCAGGGTAGCCGCCGGAGTGGGAGATGACCTCGCCGAGGTCCGGGAAGTGCTCCACGACCAGCCCGTATCCGTAGCCGCGCACCCGGTCGAAGCCCGGGGAGGTGCGGGAGGGATCCGCAGGGTCCGCAGGCAGGGAGCCCAGCGGATGGTGGCGGTGCAGCTGCTGCATCTCGCGGCGGGAGGCGGTCGCCAGCGGCCCGGTCTGCCGGGCGGCGGCGTCGGGGGCATCGGCCGCGGCGAGGAAGCGCACCCAGGCCGCGATGTCGTCGACGGTGGAGAACAGCCCGGCCATCGCGCCGTACACGCCATGGCCGTCCAGCGGTACCGGTTCGAAGCGGCTGGCGTCGGTGCGGTCGGCGAGGCGGTGACCGGTCGCGAGCTGCGCGGTGTCGATCTCCTGCCCGGACCAGCCGCTGGCCGTCATCCCCAGCGGGGTGAGGAAGCGCCGCCGGATCTCGCTCGCGTAGTCGTCGCCGGTGATCTCATCGATCACGCGCCCCAGCAGCGCGTAGCCGGTGTTGGAGTACTCGAAGCCGGTGCCGACGCGGTGGACATGGCCCAGGCCCCCGCGCAGCGTCGCGGTGAACTCCTCGCGGGTCATCGCCTGCTGACGGTCGCCCCAGGGGTTGTCGGTCACCAGCCCGCCGCTCATGGTCAGCAGCTGGCGCAGGGTGGGCTCGCGCTCGTCGGCGGCGAGGTCGAAGGCCCCGGCGGCCTCGGGGACGTGGGCGGAGACCGGGTCGTCCAGGCGCAGACGGCCCTCGTCCCGCAGCGCGAGGAGCGTCGCGGCGGTGAACGACTTGGTCATCGAGGCGATGCGGGAGACGGTCGCGCGGTCCATCGGTCCGCTGCCCGCGGCGGGCAGGCCGCCGATCAGATGGCGATGACCGGCGGCGCCATGGGCCAGCACTGCGTGCTCGTGGTCGTGGCCGCCGATGATCGCCCAGGTCACACCCGATGTCTTGTGCTCGGCGACGGCGGTGTCGAACAGTGCGGAGACAGCGTCGAGCACGGTGGAGGGGAGGGCGGGGGAGAGCAGGCTGGTCTCAGGCATGTCAGTCACTGTAGAGCCTGCGGCGACCTCAGGCGGGACCGGTGAAGAAGCGGTGGATCACCGCGGCGACCTCCTTGCCGACCACCTCGGCGAGCCGTGCCGGGTCGGTGCGGGCGGGGTCGAAGGCGGCGGGCGCCGCGGCGGTCGAGGCGGCTGTGCCCTCGACGCCGTCGACGCCGTCGGCGCCGTCGGCAGGCTCCGGCACCGTCGCCCGCTCCTCGGGCCCCGCGGGCGCGACCAGGTCCTCGAGGGAGAACCCGCGCAGGGTCAGCAGCAGCAGTGGCGCATCGTCCACTGCCTCGACCAGCACGTACAGCAGCGCTGAGACGTGCCGGCAGGGGCCGGGCCAGTCCGGGCAGGAGCAGTCATGGGACAGCTCGGCGCCGTCCCGCGGCAGCAGGGACACCATCGAGGCGGCCAGCTCCGCCTCGATCTGCTGCGGATACTCGCCGGCGGCCAGGCGTGCCGGCAGCTCCGGATGCGCGCGGGCCACCTGGAGGAACGCCCGGCGGTCGTCCGGGCGGAAGGCCGGCAGCTCGAGCCGGGCCTGGTAGAGCTCGCCGTCGGCGTCCCGCACGTCGCCGCGCGCGACCCCGGCGTCGACGTCCAGCCACTGCACCCGACCGGCGCGGGCATCGGCCTTCCCGCGCCCCGTCCGGGCCGGGCCCAGCAGATGCTCCGCGCCATCGCGCAGCGCGACCGCATGCCAGCTCGTCCCGACCGCTCCGCGGCGGGAGCGCAGTGCGATGCTCATGAACCGTCCTCCTCGTCGAGGGAGAGCAGGTCGAAGAGCCGGTCATCGTCGAGGGAGGCCATCCAGTCCTCGCCCGGGCCCACCGTCAGCTCCGCCAGCGCCTGCTTGTCCTCGAGCACGGTGTCGATCTTCTCCTCGACGGTGCCGGCGCTGACCAGCTTGTTCACCATCACGTCGCGGCGCTGACCGATACGGAAGGCCCGGTCGGTGGCCTGGTTCTCCACGGCCGGGTTCCACCAGCGGTCCAGGTGGACCACGTGGTTCGCGGCGGTGAGGGTGAGCCCGGTGCCACCGGCGCGCAGGCTCAGCAGCATCAGGCCGGGACGGTCCCGGTGCTGCTGGAACTCGGAGACCATCTGGTCGCGATCGTGCTTGGAGACGCCGCCGTGAAGAAACGGCACGTCGATCCCGAACTCGCCGAACCTCTCCTGCCAGTAGGGGACCAGCAGGTGCCCGAAGGTGGTGAACTGCGTGAACAGCAGCGCCTTCTGGCCCTCCTCGAAGGCGGTCTGCAGCAGGTCGTCGACCAGCTCGAGCTTGCCCGAGCGGTGCTCGCCGTCCCGCACCAGCGGCGAGCCGTCACCGAGGTAATGGGCGGGATGGTTGCACACCTGCTTCAGCCGGGTGATGGCCGAGACCACCAGGGTGCGGCGCTGATTCTGCTCGGCGCCGTCGATCGCCACCCTCAGCTCGTTCACGATCGCCTCGTACAGCCCCGCCTGCTCGGCGGTCAGGTTCACCACCCGGCTGAGCTCGATCTTCTCCGGCAGGTCGGCGATGATCGAGCGGTCCGTCTTCAGTCGCCGCTGGATGAACGGGCCGGTGACGAGCTTGAGGCGGCTGAGAGCGGCGCCGTCGCCCTCCTCCTCGATGGGGGTCGCCACCCGTTCCTGGAAGCTCTTCGCGCTGCCCAGCAGTCCGGGATTGACCACCTCCATCAGGGAGTGGAGATCCGCGAGCCGGTTCTCCACGGGGGTTCCGGTCAGGGCCAGCCGGCGAGCGGCCTGCAGCGTGCGGGCGGCGCGGGTGACCTGGGTGCCGGGGGTCTTCACATGCTGGGCCTCGTCGAAGACCAGTCGGTGCCAGGGGACCGCGGAGAGCAGGGTCAGGTCGCGGGCCAGCAGCGAATAGGTGGTGATCACCAGGTCCTTCTCCGCGGCACCGGTGACGAAGGAGGTGTCCCGGCGACGGTCCCCGCCGTGATGGACGTGCACGTCCAGGTGGGGGGCGAAGGTCGCGGCCTCGCGCTGCCAGGCCCCGACGACGGACATCGGGCACACCAGCAGAGTGGGGCCGGCGGGGTCGGTCGGCGGCTCACCCTCGTCCATGCCGAGGGTGCCCTCGCGCTCCCGGCACAGCAGGGCGAGCACCTGCATCGTCTTGCCCAGCCCCATGTCGTCGGCGAGGATCCCGCCCAGGCGCTGCTGATCCAGCGCCCACAGCCAGTTCAGGCCGTCGACCTGGTAGGGCCGCAGCGTGGCCCGCAGACTGCGCGGCGGCGGGTGCGGGGCGGGGCCCGCCGCCCCCGGCATCAGCCGCGCCAGGCCGTGGTCGCCGCCGGCGAGCAGGGCCGTGACCCCGAAATCGACGTCCGCCGCCTCGGGGGACAGGATCAGCGAGAACATCTCCATCCAGGGCGCCCGGCCCTCGATCTCGGCCGGCACCGGCGCGGGGCGCGGCGGGTCTGTCGTGGCGGAAGGTGCTCCCGAGGAGGGTCGTGCCTCGAGCAGGCGGCCGGGCGCCGTCGACCCGGGTGCCGAGCTGCCCGCCGGCCGCTGCTCCTTCCTCTCTCCGCGCGTCCGCGCGCCGAAGGTGTCCAGGAACTTCTCCGCGGCGCGCAGCGTGCTGGCATCCAGCCGCACCCACTGCCCCCGCAGCCGCACCAGCTCGGACTGCGCCTCGCGGATCTCCTCCATCTCCGCCTCGGTGAGCTCGGTGTCGCCGACGGCGACCCGCCACCGGAAGGAGACCATCGCCCCGAGCCCCACTCCGGAGCCCTTCCGCTCGCCGGGCTCCTCCTCGACCTCCTGCGGGCGGACGGAGGTCTTCTGCCGGGTCCAGTCACGCGGCAGCAGCACGGTCAGCCCGGCCTCCTCGAGGGCGGGGGTGTCCTGGGACAGGAAGGCGGAGGCCTCGGCGGTGGTCAGCAGCCAGTCCACCCCGGTCTCGTCGACGGCCGCACCGCGCACCGTCGGCGCGAGCCGCATCACCGCGGCGGAGGCCTCGGCGGCCCCGGCGGTGGTGAGGTCGCCGACGGCCTGCAGGTCGGCCACGGGATGCACGGTCCCGTCGTGCTCCCGCAGGCAGGTCTGCAGCGGCCAGGCGGTCCCGACCGGCGGCTGGAACAGCCGCACCACCACCTCGCTGTCCCGCGAGCCGAGCGTGACCCCGGGCCGGCCGGAGTCCACGTAGGCGTCGAAGGCGGCGGTGAGGCGGCGCTGGGCGGGGAGGTCCGCGCGGAGCTCCCCCTCGTCGGCCAGGGCCCACAGCACGCCGAGGCGGTCCTCCGACGGTGCCTCGGCGCGGCGCAGGTGGGCGGCGAACGCGTCGCGGGCGTGCCCGTCCACCAGGGCGTGCAGCATCGCCGGGGCGTCCTTCTCGGGCGCGCGCCACTGCATCAGCGGCCGCCCGAAGCGTTCCCCCGCCCGGGCCCGCAGCTGGCGCTGCGCGACCAGCGACCGTGCACGCAGGTCCAGCACGATCGCCGCCACCAGGTCCGGCATGGCGATCAGCTCGTCCGCGAGCCGCACCGCGGCGCCGTCGCCGACCAGCGCGGCCAGATGCTCCTCTAGCTCCTCGCCGAAGCGCTCCTCGAGCAGGCCGGTCGCCGCCCCGACGAACCCGGTCAGCGCGGCGCCGGACAGCGGCAGGGCGGCCACCCGGCGATCGCCGTCGCGACCGGGGAGACGCACCCGGTGGCGCAGCCGGTCCGGAGCCTCGGCGAGGGCCCCGGCGAGCGGTGCGGGCGCCTCGCGCCGCAGGGAGACGAGGTCCTCGAGCGCACGCGAGCGCCGGGGCCCGGTCTGCTCGCGCACCCACAGGGCCGGACCGAGATCCTCGTCGACGACGAGGTGGAGGCGGCGGACGGGCATGGACTCAGACTAGGCGCCGCGCCCGGCCCCCGGCGGTCCCGGGGCCCGGTTGTGGACGCAGGGCCGGCTCCCGAGGGCTCACAGGCCGTCGATGATCAGTGCCGTCGCGTCGAGCCAAGCTTCCTTGGTCCGCGGGGAGACCCGATCCCAGTCCAGATGGGAGCCGTCGACGAACTGCCGCTCGTAGGGCACCTCGGTGACCGCGCGGGTGTGCGCACCGAAGTGCGCCCGCAGCCGGTCGCGCAGCGTCGCATCGAGCTTCCCCCTGGAGGAGTGGGACAGGATCGTCACCGCGTTGTCGACCTGCCCGGCCAGACCTGTCGCCCGCAGCTCGTCGATCATCCAGGCCGCGGCGTTGAAGGTGTCCTCGCGCACGGTGGAGACGATGATCAGCTGGTCCGCGCTCCTGACGGCCGCCAGCCAGTTCGAGGCCCGCACGTTGTTGCCGGTGTCGATGACCTTGATCCGGTAGAAGCGCGAGAGCGCGTCGTCGAGCTCGCCGAAGGCGGCGGCGTCGATCGAGGCGGCCGAGCCCGGGTCCTCGTCGGAGGCCAGGATGTCGAAGCGCATCCCGCCCTGCGGACGCACGTACGGGTCGAGGTCCGCATTGCTGGCCGCGGCGGAGCGCAGCTGGTCGATGTCGTGCAGCAGGTCCACTGCGGTGCGGTGATGGTCGGTGGGGATCCCGCGCCAGCCGAGCGTTCCCCGGGTCTCGTTGTTGTCCCAGGCCAGCACGTTGCCGCCGCGGGTGACGCCGAGGGTCGCCGCGATCATCAGGGAGGCGGTGGTCTTGTGGGCCCCGCCCTTGAGGTTGACCACTGCGATGTTGCGGGGGCCGTCCAGCGGCCGACGGATCCGCTCCAGGCGCTCCGTCTCCCTCCGCTCGCGCCGGTCGGGCCGCGGTGAGATCGCTCCGCGGGTGAGCCGGGTGATGAACCCGGGGACGCCGCGGGTGGCCTTGACCCGCTCGGGCTTCGCGGTCGAGGTCTGCAGGTCCTTGAGGGTGGGGCGCGTGCTGTCCGTCGCCGGCGCCGTGCGCGCGGGCAGCGGACGCTTCGTCCCCGCAGGCTCCTCGACGGGAGCGAACGAGGACGGGACCTCCGGCGGGGCGGAGGACGCTGATCCGGCGGAGGCTGCGGAGGCTGCGGACAGCGCAGAGGACGCGGAGGGCGCCGACCCGGTGGAGTGCGACCCGGCGGCCGATGCGGGCCGCGCCGCGGGGGGCATCGCAGCAGCGCGACGCCGCCTCCCGCCGTGCGGGCGCACGGCGGCCAGCTCCCCGGTGGTGGGGGAGCCGATCGCGGCGTGCTCGCCCGTGCTGGGCGAACCGACCGCGGCGCGCTCGCCGGTCCGCGGGCGCAGCGGCGACTGGGCGATCCCACGGGGATCGGCGGTGTCGTCGGTGGGCGGGGCGATCAGCGGGTCATCGATCCCGGGGCCGTGGACCGGCCGCTCGTCCGCGTCCCGGCCGGTGATCCGTCCCGAGGGCTCGACTCGCAGGTGGTGTCGCACATCCGGCTCGACGATGACCACATCGAGATCCTCGTCGGCGGATTTGGCCGCGGCGATGAAGGCCTGCTTCACGCGGTCCCGGATCTCCGGCAGGTCGGTTCCGGAGACCTCGATGGTCTCCTCGGCGAGATGCACGGTGGCAGTCGTGTCGGAGGTGATCCGCGCCTGCGCGATCATCTGGGTTCCTTCCGCGTCCTGAGCGTCGCCGCGCCCGGAGCGGGCGGGCGGCATGGTCCGCGCCCACTCTACGGGCGCGGAGTGCTCGTCTCCCGCTGCGGGATGCTTACAGTGGCGGCGTGCACACCACGCTTCTCACCGACCCGGCGATCCAGCGCGCGAACGAGGACGCCGCGGGAGTGCTCGGGCCCGTCGCCGTGGTGATCGATGGCGCAGGGGTGCCCTCCCGCTTCCGGGCCGGCTGCCGTCACCGCGTCGAGTGGTTCTCCCATGTCCTTGCCGCGCGACTGCTGGACCGCGCCCAGGAGCCGACCGTCCCGCTCCGGCAGGCGCTGGCCGGGGCGATCACGGACGTGCGCTCGCTCCACGAGGGGCAGTGCGATCTCGACCTCGGCGGACCGTCCGCGACAGTGGTCGCGGTGCGATGGGGTGCTGAGCACCTCGAGCACCTGGTGCTGTGCGACTCCTCGCTGCTGCTCGAGCGGGCCGACGGGACGACGAGGCGACTGACCGATCCGAGGATCGAGGACGTGGTGAGCGAGGAGGCCGGGGCGGAGGCGATCGAGGCCCGTCGCAATGCGGCCGGCGGATTCTGGGTGGCTCGGCACGAGCCCGAGGCGGCGGGGCAGGCACTGGTCGGCCGCACGGCGCTCGCGGATCTGCGGGCGGTCCACCTGGTCTCCGACGGCATCACCCGAGCGGTCGATCTGCTGGGACTGCACGATGACTCCTCGCTCGCCCGCGCCCTGCGCGAGGACCCGGGCGCCCTGCTGCGGCGCCTGCGTCGGGCCGAGGCGCAGCTTCCTGCCGAGCAGCGACCCCGCAAGCTCCATGACGATGCGACGGTGCTCACCCTTCGGCCGGATGCGCCCTGAGGAGATCGTCGGGATCGTCGGGGAGCGGGGCGGCGACAACGGCGCTATGATCGGACATCTCGGGCATGTTGTGCTCGCGGAAACTCCTCCTCGCCTCGCGGTTTGATGCACACATGACGAAGCCTGAGGGCGGCCGACGATCGCTTCCACTCGTCCAAAATGTACGTGCTGCCTGCGGAAACGGGATGCTCCTGCGCGTTTACAGCGACCCCCCGCAGGGCCTACACTCGCAGGTGCGGGGGAGCGTCGACGGGTGTGATCTCGGAGTCGATCGGGGATGGCACCCGGATCCCCTGGTAGTGTTCCGAGTGTCGGAAGACGTTGAAAACTTTACAGATGTGCCGTTCCTCAAGACCCCCCTCCTGGGGAGCGGCCAGACGGGCACCATGCCAGGTTCCCCCACCTTTGGCAGCCCGTCCCGCCTGTTCGCCCGCACCCACCCCTGACGGACGACAGGCATGACGAGCGGTCCGTGAGCCCCCGACACTGTCGGTTGAGTGCTCCGGGCCGCTCGTCGCTTTCTGCGCAGTGCGTCGATCAGCTGTGCTGTCGGGCTGGTCTTCTGCCGCTCGTGCCTCGCAGTACGTCGATCAGCCGAGGATCGCGACGTCGCTGCCGGGGTCCAGGCGGTAGCCGGCCCCGCGCACCGTCGAGATCAGGCGGCGGTAGCGGCCCAGCTTCGTGCGGACGCGGCGCACATGCACATCGACCGTGCGCTCACCGGTCTCCTCGGGCGACTCGGCCCAGACCGTCTCCATGAGCTCGGAGCGGGAGATGGTCCGGCGCGCATTGCCGGCCAGCTGCGAGAGCAGTTCGAACTCCTTGTAGGTGAAGTCCACGTCCTTCCCGTCGATCCGCACCCGTCGGCCGAACAGGTCGATGACCAGGCTGTCCTCGGAGGCGGCAGACGGGCTGGAGGGGCTGACGGCGGTGGCCTGCAGAGCACGGCGCCGAGCGGCCTCCGCATCCCGGCGCGCGGGCGAGGTGGGGGAGACCACGCCGGTGCGGCGAGAACGTTGCGGCGCCGCGGCGGGGGCATCTTGGCCGCGGGGCGGCAGGGGTCGGGCCGCGGCACGGCCGGCGGCGGCGAAGGAGTTCGGGCTGTTCACCGAGACGGCGATGCGGCCGTCGCGGACGCCGACCAGGCGCTGAGCACCGGTGCGCAGCTCATCGGCGAGCAGGGCGGTCTCGACGTCGCCGGTGCCGGCGGGAAGAGTGACCGTCACGGTGATGGTCACGGCATCGGTCGCGGGGCGCGGACGCGGCGCCGCGCCCCCTGCCCGGTGCAGCGGGCGCGAGGCAGGACGACGATCGGTGCGGGTGGTGGGGCGGTCCAGGGTGATGGTCATGATGCGAGGTCTCCGAGGTGCGGCGCTCTGAGCGCGGCGGCTGGTGGACCCGGGATCCCTGGGATCGACGCCCGCAGGCGGATCGTTCAGGGCTGTGCTCCCGGAAGCACCTGGAGCCCGCGCCTTCCGGCCGGCTCCTGTCAGCCGACCTCGGAGGAGTCGTGAGCGCTCAGAGGCTCGGCTGACGATGCATCATCGGCATCATCATCATGGACATCATCGAGCGCATCGCGGAGCGGACCACCCGGCGGGTGGTCTCGCGGAACGCGGCGTTCGAGGTCATGGCAGAAAGGATGCCCCGTCCCGTCCCGGAGAGCAAGAGCCTGTTCACATGGCGGGACGGAGACGGGGCACGGGGCGGCGTCGAGGTCAGTGCGAGTGGCCGGGGGCCGTCTCCTCGTGCGAGTGCGTGTACCCGCCCTCACCGTCCTCATCGGCATGGAAGTGCGGGGCCATCGGGCCCGGGTCCTGCGGGACATGGCCGCCGGCGGTGAACGCGGTGTGCATCTGCCGCACCCATCCCGCGAGCGCCGCGACCGTCTCCGGCTGCTTCCGCGACACCCCGATCACCGCGCGACCCTCACGGGCGTCGGAGGCGTCGGCCAGCATCTGCGCGACATCCACGTCGACGTACGGCGCGAGATCGACCTTGTTGATCACCAGCAGGTCCGCCCGGCCGATCCCCGGACCGCCCTTGCGCGCCACGTCGCCGCCGCCGGCGACATCGAGCACGAACAGCTGGGCGTCGACCAGGGAGGGGGAGAAGGTGGCGGTGAGGTTGTCGCCACCGGATTCGACCAGCACGATGTCCAGCGGATCGAAGTCGCGCTCGAGATCCTCGACCGCCAGCAGGTTCATGGTGACGTCGTCGCGGATCGCGGTGTGCGGGCAGGCCCCGGTCTCCACCGCGCGGATCCGCTCGCCCGGCAGCACGCCCTCGGCGCGCAGGAACTGCGCATCCTCGTCGGTGTAGATGTCGTTGGTGATCACGCCGATCCGGAACTCCTCGGCGAGGGCCCGGCACAGGTTCGCGATGGTCGAGCTCTTGCCGGTGCCGACGGGACCGGCGACGCCCAGGCGCAGGGCCCGGTGGGGGGTGGTGGTCTCAGCGTTCATGGTTCCTCCGATGGGTGGTGGTGGATGCTGGGGCGGTGCTCACCGCGGCGGTCATCGCGGCACGGCGCTCCAGGTGCGCGGACCCTGGGCCGCCCAGGGCGGGCCGAGCAGGTCCATGCCGGCGTCCAGCCGGCGGCGCAGGGTCGGGGCGTCGTGGGCGAGTGCGGAGATCTGCACGGTGCACGGATCCTGCCGCATCACGGCGCTGCCGGCGTCCGGGGTGGCGGCGGCCGGCCCGGGGGCGCCCTCGGGGTCGACGACGACGGCGTTGCCCACGGCGCGATGGCCGCCGAGCACGCTCGGGGAGCGTGACCCGGCGGCGCCGGGTCCCAGGTCGATCTGCTGGACCACCGCGGGCGCCCCCTCGCGGCGCACGCTCAGGCGGGCCGAGAGGGATCCCGGGTCCTCGAGGTGGCGGCCCAGCACCAGCTCCTCGCGGAACAGCAGCCGGGCATCGGAGGCCAGGTCGGCCTCGACGATGTGCTCGTGACGGCAGTCGCGGGCGGCGATCACCGGTTCGGGGATCCAGAGGCAGGTCGCGCCCTCGTCGATGTGCAGCCGGGTCACCCAGCGGGAGAGCTCACCGTGCGGACCGGGCAGCACCAGGGTTGCGCCGACATCGCGCAGCACCAGGGTGGAGCCGGCGCCCACGTGGATGTCCAGCAGGTAGGTGTCACCCCCGACGGGTCCGGCCGCGCTCGCCGACATCCGGATCCGGGCGGCGTCCCCGCCGCGCACGAACGGCTCCTCGCCGCTGGCGATCGTGGGACGCGGCGACAGCGGGGTGTCGGCCCGCAGGCGGGAGATCGCCGTGCGCCCGGCGCGCAGCTCGGTGGCGATCACCGCATGGCACAGGAAGGAGCCGCGGGACGTGCGGCGCCGTCCGCGGCCCGCCTCGACCTGTGCGAAGTCGGGCAGCGGAGCGACGCCCTCAGGAGGCGAAGAGACGCTGGTCATGATGGGAATGCAGCTCCGCGGCGAGGTCGGTGAGGGGGGCGGCGAGGGAGGGAAGCTCGCGAGGGTCGGAAGTGGCGTGCGCGGCCGCTCGCTCTGCCAGCTCGTCCAGTTCGGGGGCGAGCTCGGCGAGACAGCGATGGGTCGCGAACGGGTCGATGCTCATGAGTTTCACGGCGGCCACCGCCGGGGTCGCCGCCGCCTCGTAGAGCACCACGCCGGCGGCGTCCCGAGCATCGAGCCCGAGGGCGGCGGAGACCACCCCGTAGGCGATCGGCTGCTGCAGCGCGGCGCCGGCGGCATCGAGCACCGCGGCCTGCGCCGGGACGATCGAGCGCATGGCCCGCAGCAGCATCCGACCCAGGTCCTGCCCGATCTTCCGCAGGGCGGGGGAGGGGGTGCGCGCGATCAGCTCCCGGTCGAGCTCGGCGAGCTCCGCCCGCAGGCCGGTGAGGTCCCCGGCCTCGAGTGCGAGGCGGGTCCGGTGCTGCGCCGCCGCGGCGAAGGCAGCGGTGACCAGCCCGGTGGTGTGGACCCGGCCGCGCAGGTAGGCGGAGATGCCGTCGGCGTCGCGCACCCAGCCACGGGCGATCGCCTGCTCGAGACCGGCCGAGTGCGCATAGCCGCCGGCGGGCAACCGGCCGTCGCCGAGCAGCAGCAGGGCCGCCGATCGGGTGAGAGGAGCGGGCATCGTCAGAACAGGAAGTATCGCTGCGCCATCGGGACGAACTCGGCCGGTTCGTGCTCGATCAGCTCACCGTCGATCCGCACCGCGTAGGTGTCCGGGTCCACGTCGATCCGCGGTCGGGCCGTGTTCAGCGGCAGGTCGTCCTTGGTGACTTCCCGGGTGGAGGTGATCGGGACGATCTCGTGCTCGACCCCCATCCGTTCGACCACGTCGTTGTCCATGGCCAGCTCGGAGACGAAGGCGAGGCTGGTGGCACCGGCCGCCTTCGTGTGGGCGTTGAAGCCGAGCCGTCCCGAGACGGGCTGCGGGGTGGGGATCGAGGCGTTGGGGTCGCCGATCGCGGCGACCGCGGCCATCCCGCCCTTGAACACCGCCGAGGGACGCACCCCGAACAGGGCCGGCTGCCACATCACGAAGTCGGCGAGCTTGCCCACCTCGATCGAGCCCACGTGCTGATCGATGCCGTGCGCGACCGCCGGCGCGATCGTGTACTTCGCGACGTAGCGGCGGGCGCGGTGGTTGTCGGCCGTGGTGTCACCCTCGAGCGGGCCGCGCACGCGCTTCATCTGGTGCGCGGTCTGCCAGGTGCGCATGATCGTCTCGCCGATGCGACCCATCGCCAGCGAGTCCGAGCTCATGATCGACAGCGCGCCCATGTCCTGCAGGACGTCCTCCGCGGCGATCGTGCCGGCCCGCACCCGGGACTGCGCGAAGGCGAGGTCGTTGGGGATCTGCGGGTTCAGGTGGTGGGCGACCATCACCATGTCCAGGTGCTCGTCCACCGTGTTGACGGTGTAGGGCCGGGTGGGATTGGTCGAGGCGGGCAGCACGTTCAGCTCGCTCGCGACCTTGATGATGTCCGGTGCGTGGCCGCCGCCGGCGCCCTCGGTGTGGAAGGCGTGGAAGGTGCGACCCTTCACCGCCGCGAGCATGTCCTCGACGAAGCCCGCCTCGTTGAGGGTGTCGGAGTGGATCGCGACCTGCACGCCGGTGGCGTCGGCGATCTGCAGCGTCCTGTCGATGACGGCCGGGGTCGCGCCCCAGTCCTCGTGGATCTTGAAGCCGCCCATCCCGGCGCGCACCTGCTCGAGCAGCGCCTCGTCGTTCATGGCGTTGCCGCGTCCCAGGAACATGAAGTTCACCGGCCATGGATCCAGGCCCTGGAACATCTTCTGAAGCCACCAGGCGCCCGGGGTCGCCAGCGCCGCCTTGGAGCCCTCCGCCGGTCCGGTGCCGCCGCCGATCACCGTGGTGACACCCGCGTTCAGTCCCACCTTCAGCTGGTCCGGGGTGACGAAGTGGACGTGGGTGTCGACCGCGCCGGCGGTCATGATCATGCCGTTGCCGGCCATCACCTCGGTGGAGGGGCCGATCACGAGCGACTCGGTGACCCCGTCCATGACGTCCGGGTTGCCGGCCTTGCCGATCCCGCAGAAGCGGCCGTCGCGGATGCCGACGTCGGCCTTGACGATCCCCCAGTGATCCAGGATCACCACCCCGGTGATGACCAGGTCAGGGGTGCCCTCGGCGCGGGTGCGGGCGGACTGCAGCATCGATTCGCGGATCGACTTGCCGCCGCCGAACACCGCTTCGTCCCCACCGACGTAGTGGTCCTGCTCGACCTCGATCACCAGATCGGTGTCGGCCAGGCGGATGCGGTCCCCGACGGTGGGCCCGTAGCTGGCGACGTACTCGGAACGGCTGACCTCAGTCATCGAGCGGACCTCCGCATTCTCCGCGGAAGCCCAGCGCGATGCGCCGTCCGCGGAAGTCGATCAGTTGGACATCTTCCTCGGCCCCGGGCTCGAAGCGGACAGAGCCTCCGGAGACGATGTTCAGGCGCTTGCCGCGGGCGGCCGCGCGGTCGAAGTCCAGCGCCGGATTGGTCTCGGCGAAATGGAAATGGGAGCCGACCTGGATCGGGCGGTCGGCGGTGTTGACCACCCGGACCGTGAGGGGTTCGCTGCCGGCGTTGAGCAGCACCGGCCCCTCGGCCAGCAGGATCTCCCCGGGGATCACCGGGGCACGCTGATCCACCGCCTCGGCGGTGATGCGACGCGGAGCCTGGCGGCTGCCGGACCCCGAGCGGCGCGGCTCGCTGGGCGCGCCGACGCCGGAGCTCCGCACGGTCTCGTGGGGCTCGTACCCGCGGCCGGGATCGTCCGAGGGGTGGGCCGGCGGCTCGGGGGCGCCCTCCGGAGTGAGGCCCGGGTTGTCGAAGGGGTTCTTCTCCATCGCCGGCGCGTCGGCCGGATGCTGCGGAGGCTTCTCGTTGCTCATCGGGACTCCTTCACTGCACCGGGTGGGTGACGGTGACCAGCTTGGTGCCGTCGGGGAAGGTGGCCTCGACCTGGACCTGGGCGAGCATCTCGGGCACGCCCTCCATGACGTCGTCACGGCCCAGCACGTAGCGTCCGCCCTCCATGAGGTCGGCGACGGACTGGCCGTCCCGTGCGCCCTCGAGGAGATATGAGGTGATCAGCGCGGTCGCCTCCGGGAGATTCAGCTTCAGCCCGCGCTCCTTGCGCTCCAGGGCGAGCTTCCCGGCCAGGTGGACCATGAGCCGTTCCTGCTCGTGGACACTCAGGAACATTGCACACTCCTCGACGCACGGGGACAGGGACCTCATCTTGACCCCTGGGCAGGCCGGGGTCAATCCACGGGTGTCAGCGGCTCAGTCGACGACCCCGAACAGGCGGTCGCCCGCATCGCCCAGGCCGGGCACGATGTAGCCGTTCTCGTCGAGCTTCTCGTCGATCGCGGCGGTGACGATGGTGAGGTCGATGGAGGGATCGATGGCCTTCTCCATGGCCTTCAGTCCTTCCGGCGCGGCCAGCAGGGTGACGCAGGTGATGTCGCGGGCACCGCGCTCGTGCAGGTACTCGCAGGACGCGATCAGGGTGTTCCCGCTGGCCAGCATCGGATCCAGCACGAAGCACTGACGGCCGGAGAGGTCGTCCGGCAGACGGTTCGCATAGGTGGTGACCTCGAGGGTCTCGTCGTTGCGCACCATGCCCAGGAAACCCACCTCGGCGGTGGGCAGCAGGCGGGTGAGGCCGTCGAGCATGCCGAGGCCGGCGCGCAGGATCGGCACCACCATCGGCTTGGGGTTGGTCAGCCGGGTGCCGGTCATCGTGGTCACCGGGGTCTCGATCTCCGCCGGGGCCACGGCGACATTGCGGGTCGCCTCGTAGGCCAGCAGGGTCACCAGCTCATCGGCGAGCTGGCGGAACACCGAGGAGTGGGTGGCGCGATTGCGCAGCACCGACAGCTTGTGGGCGACGAGGGGGTGGTCGATCTGGAGTACGCGCATGGGGCGAATCTACCGGAGCGAGCTGCGGGGCGCGGCCCGGACGATCGGCCCCGGGGCCCTGCAGACGAATACTGGGTCCATGACCCGATACCGCTTCTACACCGCGACCACACTGGACGGCTTCCTCGCCGACGAGAGTGACAGCCTCGACTGGCTGCTGTCCCAGCCCGTCGAGGGGGAGAGCATCCTGCCCTACGACGACTTCATCGCCGGGATCGGTGCGATCGTCACCGGGCGCTCCACCTACGACTGGGTCCTCGAGCACGAGGGGGCCGTGGAGGGCGCCTGGGTCTTCACCCAGCCCACCTTCCTGTTCACCCACCGCCGGCCCGCCGCGGGGCGGGAGGGCGTCACCGTGGTCTCGGGCCCTCCCGCGGCGCATCGTGCCGCGATCGAGGCGGCGGCCGGGGGCGGGGACGTGTGGATCGTCGGCGGAGGCGGCCTCGCCGCCGAGTTCGCCCGCGAGGGGATGCTGGACGAGCTCTTCGTGTCGTTCGCCCCGGTCACGCTCGGCGCCGGCAAGCCGCTGCTGGGCGGTCGCTTCGACCTCGAGCTGCTCGAGCACGGCGCCCGCGGCGCCCTGCTCGAGGCCCGCTACCGCGTGGTGGGCGAGCGCGCCTGACCCGCCGGGACCGGGGCGACAATGGAGCCATGACCGATGACGCACTGATGGGCCTGGCGATCGAGGAGGCCCGCGCCGCCGCGGACCGCGAGCCGGCCGATGTCCCGATCGGCGCGGTCGTCACGAGCCCCGACGGCCAGGTCCTCGCCACGGCCGGGAACCGCCGCGAGGCCGACGAGGACCCCACCGCCCATGCCGAGATCCTCGCGCTGCGCCGCGCGGCCAAGGCCACCGGTCGCTGGAACCTCACCGGGTGCACGCTCGTGGTCACCCTCGAGCCGTGCACCATGTGCGCCGGCGCGATCGTGCTGGCCCGCATCCAGCGGGTGGTCGTCGGCGCCATGGATCCCAAGGCGGGGGCCACCGGATCGCTCTATGACCTGGTGCGCGAGCCGCGACTGAATCATCGCGTGGAGCTCATCACCGGGGTGCGGGGCCAGGAGTGCGGCGAGCTGCTGCGTGAGTTCTTCCGATCGCGGCGGAAACGGGTCGCCGGCCCCCCAGGCTGACCAGGGTGGGGAAACTGGTCGACCAGGCGCCTGTCCGGCTGGTCGGATCCGCGGTACTGTGATGACATGAGCGCAAAGACGGGCCCGGAGAGCAGGCCCGAGCGCCCGGAGCGGGTGGTGAAGGTTCAGGAGGCGAAGACCCGCCTCTCTTCGCTGCTGCGCGAGGTGGAGACGGGCAGCGAGGTCGTCATCTCGCGGGGGAGCACCGCGGTCGCCCGGCTCGTGCCCGTCGACGCCCCGCCCCAGAAGGACCGCCGGCGCCCGATGGGATTCCTGCGGTTCCGGGTCCCCGACTCCTTCTTCGACGAGCTCCCCGAGGAGGAGCTGCGGGCCTGGGAGGGCGAGGCGTGACCGAGCTGCTCGTGGATACCCACGTGCTGCTCTGGGCGATGGCGGAACCGGAGAAGCTCACTCCCGCCGCCGACGAGGCGCTCGCCGATCCGGACACCATCGTCTGGGTGTCCGCAGCGTCGGCCTGGGAGATCGCCACCAAGGTCCGCATCGGCAAGCTGCCGGGAGCAGAGTCCCTCATCCTCGACTATGCACAGCATCTCGAGAGGTGGTACGCGACGCCGCTTCTCATCGACTCCGCCGATTCGATCCTCGCCGGTTCGCTCGTGTGGGATCACCGGGATCCCTTCGACAGGATGATCATCGCGCAGGCGATCCGTCGGGGCCTTCCCCTGGTGAGCGCGGATACGGTCTTCGACAGCCTGGCGGGTGCCGATCGTCTCTGGTGACCGCGGCCCCGCCTGTCTCATCCTGTCCGGGCAGTGAGATGAGGGTCGGAGGAGCAGCGCGACCTCCTACAGTGAGCGGATCCGAGTCCGCTCCGCCACGACACGTCCCGCACCGTCTGCCGCCGACTCCGCCGACGGGGCCGAGGGAGAGTTCCATGCATGCCGCCGACCAGGCGACCGTCGTCGCCGAGGACGTCTCGAAGGTCTTCTTCTCCGGCGGGGATCCCGTCTGGGCCCTGGAGAGCTTCTCCCTCGCCCTCGAGCCGGGCTCCTTCACGTGCATCGTCGGCCCCTCCGGCTGCGGCAAGTCGACCTTCCTGCGGATCCTCGGCGGGCTCGAGGAGCGCACCGTCGGCGCGGTCACCATGACCGGCGCCGAGCACCCGGTGCCCGCGGCCTTCGTGTTCCAGGAGCACGGGGTGTTCCCCTGGATGACGGTGCTGGACAACGTCGCCTTCGGCCTGCGCATGACCGGTGTCTCCCGGCGGGAGCGTGAGGCCACCGCCCGGGACTGGCTCGCCCGGGTGCGGCTGACCGACGTCGCCGCTGCCTACCCCCACCAGCTCTCCGGCGGCATGCGCCAGCGCGTCGCGATCGCCCGCGCCTTCGCGACCGGGTCCCCGGTGCTGCTGATGGACGAGCCGCTGGGCGCCCTGGACGCCCAGACCCGCATGCTCATGCAGGAGGAGCTCATCGCCCTGTGGGAACAGGAGCGCAAGACGGTCCTCATGGTCACGCACGACATCGACGAGTCGATCATCCTCAGCGACCGCGTGATCGTGATGTCGGGCCGCCCCGGGACCGTGCGCGAGGACCTCACGATCCCCTTCGAGCGCCCCCGCTCCTTCGACATCGAGCGCAGCCCCGAGTTCGGCGAGCTGCGCTCTCGCATCTGGAACCTGCTGCGCGATGACGTGCGCACCGCCGAGGAGACCGCATGAGCACCGTCGAGAACCGCGGAGCGGGGCAGAG
Source organism: Brachybacterium vulturis (assembly GCF_043641765.1). GTDB lineage: Bacteria > Actinomycetota > Actinomycetes > Actinomycetales > Dermabacteraceae > Brachybacterium > Brachybacterium vulturis_A. Next base: position 115,312 of record NZ_JBHZRO010000012.1, read on the forward strand.
TCCTGCGGGCCGGCACGTCGAGGACGAGCGCGCCGAGCGCACCCTCGTGGCGGCCCGGGCCCACCGCTCCCGCGAGAGCCGCCTGCGCACCCGCGACCTGGTGCTCTCCATCGCCGCCCCGATCGTGCTGGTGCTGCTGTGGGAGGTGTGCGCGCGACTGCTGATCATCGACCCGCGGTTCTTCCCGCCGCCCACCACGATCCTCATGGCCCTGGGGGAGATGGCGCTGGACGGCGAGCTGTGGCGCCACACCGGCCCCACCCTGCTGCGACTGCTCGTCGGTGGCGGTCTCGGCGCGCTCACCGGGATCGTGGTGGGCCTGCTGATGGGCTCCTCGCGCGCCCTGAACGCCGCCTGCGGGCCCCTGTTCAGCGCGCTGTACCCGCTTCCCAAGATCGCGATCTTCCCGATCCTGCTGATGATCTTCGGACCCACCGAGCTGCCGAAGATCATCGCCGTGTTCATCACGACCTTCTTCGTCATGCAGATCGCGACCGTCTCCGGGGTCTGGGCGATCGACCGCCAGCTGCTCGAAGCGGGCACGGCGTACGGCGCCACCGGCTTCGCCCGCTTCCGCTTCGTGGTCCTGCCCGGGGCGATGCCCTTCGTGTTCTCCGGTCTGAGGACCGCCACCGGCACCGCCGTCGTGGTGGTCACCGCGGTGGAGTTCACCGGCGCGTCCACCACCGGCCTCGGCTACCTGATCTGGAACTCCTGGCAGCTGTTCATCCCCGAGAAGCTCTACGTGGGCCTGCTGGTCATCGGCATCATCGGTGCGGTCCTGACCACGCTGCTAAGCCGCAGCGAGAAGCTGCTGCTGCCCTGGCGCCGAGACGCCTGATCCATCTTCATCCCTCTCACCTCCAAGGAACCCCTGATGCGACGTCGCTCCCTGCTCTCCCTGGCCTCCGCCGCCGCTCTCGGCGGCGCGCTCGCCGCCTGCGGTCCGGCCGTGACCGGAAAGGATCCCGCTGCTGGCGCCGGGGCCGAGTCGGCCGCCGCAGTGCGGGTCGGCCACGTGCCGTCCTCCCTGTTCGCCCCGCTCTACGTCGCCGACGCGATGGGGTATTTCGAGGCGGCCGGCATCACCGTCGAGCTGACCCCGCTGAAGTCCGGTCAGGACGGCATCCCGATGCTCGCGGGCGACCAGCTCGACGTGATGATCGCGGGCTTCAGCGCCGGCATGTTCAACGCCCTGGACCAGGGTCTGGCCTTCAAGATCGTCGGCTCGATGGGGATCTCTCCGGGTGACCCGGAGAGCTCGCCCACCGCGCTCGAGGTCAGTCAGGAGCTCATCGACGACGGCTCGGTCACCACGGTCGCCGATCTCGCGGGCCGCAAGATCGGCGTGGCCGGCGGCCCCGGCGCGACCGGCGGCTACCTGCTGGCCGCCATGCTCGAGGAGGGCGGACTGACCCTGAACGACGTCGAGGTCTCCAACCTCTCCACCCCCGACCAGGAGCCCGCCATCGCCAACGGTTCCGTCGCCGCGGCGACCCCCTCGGCGCCCTTTTCCACCGCGATGGAGGAGGCCGGAGTCGCCTCGCCGCTGGCGGTCCCGACGCAGGGCACCACCGGCACCGGCGTGCTCTACTCCGAGACGTTCCTCGGCGGCGAGCTCGCGCAGAGCTTCTTCTCGGCGCTCGCCCAGGGCTCCCAGGAGCTCTCGAGCGACGGCACCCAGACCGACGAGGTCTACCAGATCCTCGCCGACACCCTGGGCCAGGAGCTCGAGGTGCTGAAGTCCGCCCCGATGTACTCCTACCTGCCCGATCTCGCGCCGCAGCCCGATCAGCTCGAGGCCATGCAGACCGTGTGGATCGAGGCCGGCCAGATCACGTACACCGAGCCGATCGACGTGAACGGGGTGGTCGACGCGAGCTTCGCCGAGGGGGCGAGCGCCTGATCGCCGTCCCCGCGCGGTCCTCTGCGTGGTCGACCGCGCGGCCGACCGGCGCGGTGGGCCGGGAGCGCCTCCGGTCCTGAGCGGTCGCCCCGAGGCGCATCCCGGGCCGAGCGACCCGGCCGGTGTGCATCCACTGGCGCTGTGCGTGCAGACAGGCCCGCATGCGCCGGTGGATGCGCGTATACCGCCAGTGGATGCAATGACGGTCCAGCGAAGCGCCCGGATGGTCGGGAGGACACCCCCGACGGCTCGGAGGGGTGCCCCGGCGGCACGGCGGAGCAGCGCGCCCTGTGCCACGGGTGAGCGCTGCAGGGGCGCTGATGGCGGTGCCGGGGACTCCGCTCCTGCCTGGTCCGGCCGTGCCCGTGGAGGGGCGGCTTCGCCGCTCGGCGGGCTGCTGGCATCGGAGGGGCAGGGGACCACTCAGGCCTCCGGAGTGACCCCCTGCACACCCGGAACCGCAGGTCTGTGAGGTTTGTTGCGGCAGATGAACCAATCGTCCGCACCAGGTGCCCGGCGATGCTTGAATCCTCGGGTGATCACTCTGGACCGCCTCACGAAGGTCTTCCCCGCACCCGGCGGCGGAGACCCCGTCGTCGCGCTCGACGGGATCGACCTCCACCTCGAGCCCGGCCGCGTGCACGGCATCGTCGGTCGCTCCGGCGCCGGGAAGTCCACCCTCATCCGCTGCCTGACCGGGCTGGAGAAGCCCACCACCGGGCGCGTCGAGGTGGACGGCACCGATATCGCCGCCCTGGACGGTCCCGCCCTGCGCGCCGCCCGCCGCCACATCGGCATGGTCTTCCAGCACGCGAACCTGCTGGACTCGCGCACCGCCGCCCAGAACATCGCCCACCCGCTCGAGATCGCCGGCGTCCCGCGGGCCCGTCGCCAGCAGCGGGTGGCCGAGCTGGTGGAGCTGGTGGGGCTCACCGGGCGCGAGCACAATCATCCCGCCCAGCTCTCCGGGGGGCAGATCCAGCGCGTCGGCATCGCCCGCGGGCTGGCCGCCGAACCGAAGGTGCTGCTGTGCGACGAGCCGACCAGCGCATTGGACGGCTCCACCACCCGCCAGATCCTGCGGCTGATCGCTGACCTGCGCGAGCGCCTCGGCATCACGGTCGTGATCATCACCCACGAGATGGGCGTGGTGCGCGAGGTCTGCGACACCGTCACCCTGCTGCAGGACGGCCGCATCACCCAGAGCGGTGACCTGCTGGACGTCGCCGCAGATCCGCACGGCCCGCTGAGTGCCGAGCTGATCCCGCTGCCCCCGGCCCCCACCGGCATCGACGCCCTCGTGGTCAACTGCGACTACGGCAATTCCGAGCGCTTCCGCACCACCGATGACCTGATCCGCCTGGCCGAGACCTACGAGGCCGAGGCGACGCTGGTCGCCGGCACCATCGAGACCATCGGAGGGCGCCAGGTGGGCCGCGTGCAGCTCGCCCTGCGCAACCGCTCCGGCCGGCCCATCTCCCGGGAGGGCCTGACCGCCTTCCTCACCGAGCTCGAGGCGGCCGGCGTGGTCGCGACGGAGGTGACCGCATGATCGAGATCCTGCAGGAATGGCTGGCGAACCCGCTGCTGGTGCGCTGGGAGGGCGGTCCCTGGGAGGCCACCCTCGTCACTCTCTACATGACCGCCGTGACCATGGTGCTCACCGTGCTTCTGGGCCTGCCGCTGGGCGTGGCGCTGTTCGAGACCGATGATTCCGCCTCCTCGCTGGTGCGCCGGTTCAACCAGGTCACCGGCTTCGTGGTCAACGTGCTGCGCTCCTTCCCGTTCTTCATCCTGATCATCGCGCTGATCCCGATCACCTCGCTGATCACCGGCCGCTCCACCGGCCCCAATGCGGCGATGATCGCGCTGACCATCGCGGCGGTGCCCTTCGCCGCCCGGCTGTTCGAGCTGAACCTCCGCGAGATCCCGGCGGGAAAGATCGAGGCGGTGCGGATGATGGGCGCGAGCCGCTGGCAGGTGATCCGCCAGGTGCTGATCCCCGAGGCGCTGCCCGGCATCATCGGCTCGATCACCACCACCACGATCGCGGTCATCGGCTACACCGCGATGGCCGGCTCCGTGAACGCCGGCGGTCTGGGCCAGCTCGCCTACAACCGCGGCTACACCGGCTACCAGACCGAGATCATCATCGTCACCGTCATCCTGCTGATCGCGATCGTGATCCTCGTGCAGCTGCTCGGCTCGCGTCTCGCCCGCGCCGTCGATCACCGCGCCCGCACCACCTGATCCCCGCACCGAACGACCCCTTCACAGCCTGACCCCCACCTCTAAGGAACCACCGATGCGCACCGTCTCCCGCCGCACCCTGTTCGCCTCCGGCGCCGGCCTCACCGCCCTCGCCCTCGCCGCCTGCGGCGGTGAGACGGCGGCCCCGCTCACCGAGGAGGGCGGAGTCACCACCCTCCGGATCGCCGCGACCCCGCTGCCCCACATGGAGATCCTCACCTTCGTCAAGGACAACCTCGCCGCCGACGCCGGTCTCGAGCTCGACCTGCAGGAGCAGACCGAGTACCCGATCCCGAACCGTCTGCTCGACGAGGGAGAGGTCGACGCGAACTTCTTCCAGCACCTGCCCTACCTCGAGACCGAGGTCGCGGAGAACGGCTACGAGCTGACCCCCTTCGAGGGCGTGCACATCGAGCCGCTCGGCGTGTACTCCGAGTCACTCACCAGCCTCGACGAGATCGAGGAGGGTGCCGCGGTCGGCGTCCCGAACGACCCCACCAACCGCGGCCGCGCCCTCGCGCTGCTCGCCGCCGAGGGCCTGCTGGCGCTGCGGGACGGGGTCGAGCCCACCGAGGCCACGATCGACGACATCGCCGAGAACCCCCAGCACCTGGATCTCCAGGAGATCGACGCGGCGCTGCTGCCCCGCACCCTGGGTGACTTCGCGATCGCCGTGATCAACGGCAACTATGCCCTCGAGGCGGATCTCAGCCCTGCCGAGGACGCCCTCGCCCTCGAATCCGGCGAGGACAACCCCTACGCGAACATGCTCGTGGTCCGCACCGAGGACGCCGAGAACGAGGCACTGGTGAAGCTCGACGAGCTGCTGCACTCCGCGGACGTCCGCAGCTTCATCGAGGAGACCTACTCCGGCGCGGTGATCCCCGCCTTCTGACCGGCCCGCCCGGACGGGCTGGCGCCGGTCGGCTCACTGCCGCGGGGCGGCTGCTGCCGCTCGGCTCAGACCAGCTCGGTCGCCCCGAGCTGATCCAGCAGCCAGGCCAGCTCGTCCGCACGCTGCTCCCACTTGCGGTAGCGGCCCGAGCGCCCGCCGTGCCCGGCGACCATCTCGCAGCGGAACAGGATCGGCCGCTCCGCCTGATCGGAGGTGACCGTCTCGCGCAGGCGGGCCACCCACTTGGCCGGCTCGTTGAAGAACACGCGGGTGTCGTTCAGCGAGGTGGAGGCGAAGATCGCCGGGTACTCCACGGCCGTGATGTTCTCGTACGGGGTGTATCCGCGCATGTACTCGTACACCGCCGGATCGTGCAGCGGGTCGCCCCACTCCTCCCACTCACCCACGGTCAGCGGCAGGCTCGGGTCCAGGATCGTGGTCAGCGCGTCGACGAAGGGCACCCCGGCGATGATGGCCCGGAACCGCTCCGGGGCGAGGTTCGCGATGCCGCCCATCAGCAGCCCGCCCGCGCTGCGACCCTCGGCACCCAGCCGCTCCGCGGCCACCAGGCCGGAGTCCGTCAGGTGGGCGGCGGCGGCCACGAAGTCGCCGAAGGAGTTCTTCTTCTCCAGCAGCTTGCCGTGCTCGTACCAGTCGCGGCCCATCTCCCCGCCGCCGCGCACGTGCGCGATCGCGATCACCACGCCGCGATCCAGCAGCGACAGCCGGGTGGGGACGAAAGAGGGGTCGATCGACATCTCGTAGGAGCCGTAGCCGTACAGGTAGCCCGGCGCGGTGCCGTCGGCCGGGGCGTCACGGCGCGCCACCACGCTCAGCGGGATCGCGGTGCCGTCCTGGGCGGTCGCCCATTCGCGCCGCTCCACGTACAGCTCCGGGTCGAAGCTAGGCACCGGCGTGACGCGCAGGATCTCGGTGGCCCCGGAGGCGATATCCCGTTCGGCGACGGTGGCCGGGGTGAGCATGCTGGTGAGCTGGTAGCGCACCGTGGTCTGGTCCCAGTTCGGGTTGGCGTCGATCTCGACGGTGTCCAGCTCGCCGCCGTGGCTGATGTCCGAGGCCTGCTCGATGCGCAGCGAGCCGTCGGCCGCCCGCGGGATCAGCCGTACGCTCGCCAGCCCGCCGCTGCGCAGCTCGAGCGCGACGAAGCTGGCGAACGCATCGACCGCGAGCAGCCGCTCGCCCTCGGCCGGGGCCAGCAGCTCCTCCCAGCGTGCCGGTGCCTCCAGCGGCGCCTGCGCGAGCGCGAAGCCGCGATGGCCGTCGTTGTGCACGATCAGCAGCCGGTCCCCGCCGTGCTCGACCGCGTAGTCCACACCGTCCCGGCGGCCGCCCGCGGGCACCGGGGCGGACGTGGGGTCGGACAGGTCCAGCAGCCACGCCTCGGTGGTGGAGGTGGAGCCCGCCTGGATCACCAGGGTCGAGCCGTCGCGGGAGCGGTCGAAGCCGATCATGAACCGCTCGTCGGGCTCCTCGATGACCAGCACGTCCTCCTCGGCCGGACCCCCGATGCGGTGACGCCAGATCTGGTGCTGGCGCCAGGCATCGTCGACCCGGGCGTAGAACAGCCACTGCTGGTCGGCGGAGAAGGCGAGGCCGTAGCCGGCGCCGGTGACCGCCTCGTCCAGGACCGTCCCGGAGGCGATGTCCGTGATGCGGAGGGTGAAGCGCTCATCACCCGCGGTGTCCACGGCGGAGGCGAAGAGGGTGTGGTCAGGGGAGGGGGCGAGCCCTCCGAGGGAGTAGAACTCGGCGCCCGCGGCCTCGGCCTGCGCATCCAGCAGCACCTGCTCGCCCTCGAGCATCACGCCCGGCTCGACCTGCGGCATCGTGCCGGTGTCGGCGACGCGGGTGAACCTCGGGTAGTCGTCCCCCGCGGTGGTGCGGGTGATGTACCACCAGTCGCCGCGGCGCACCGGCACGCTGAGGTCGGTCTCCTGGGTGTGCCCGATGAACTCCCGCACCAGCGTGGCCCGGAGCTGCTCGAGGTGCGCGGTGCGGGCATCGGCGTAGGCGTTCTCCGCCTCGAGGTGGGTGATCACCTCGGGGTCGGTCTTGTCCCGCATCCACTCGAACGGATCAATCACGGTGTCGCTGTGGAAGGTCCGCTCGGTGGGGCGGTGCGCAGGGGTCGGGGCAGCAGGGAGCTCGGCGGTCATTCCCCGAGGGTAACCGCGCCCAGCTGCTCGAGGAGCCAGGCCACTCCCTCCACACGGGGGTCGCCGGCGGATCCCGGGGTGGGGGTCGCGCGTAGCAGGACCGGGCGCTCGTCGGGATCCGAGGTGACCCGTGCCCGCAGCTGCGCGACCCAGATCGCCGCGCAGGCCGAGGGCACGTCCATGCCGTCGAGCGCCGTCCAGGCGAAGACCGCCGGGTACTCGGTCCCCCGGATGTTCTCCGCCGGGCTGTACGCGCGCTGGCTGCGGTAGGTCGCCTCATCGGCCGCGGGGTCGCCCCATTCGGCCCATTCCTCGAGGGTGAGCATCACGTTCGGGTCCAGGAGGGTCTCCAGGGGATCCACCAGCGGCCCCCCGGTGAGGATCGCCCGGAACCGCTCCGGGGCGAGGTTCGCCGCTCCCGCGACCAGCAGCGCTCCGGCCCCGTCGCCTGCGGCGCCGATCCTGTCCGCTGCGGCCCATCCGGTGTCGACGAGATGGTCGGCGCAGGCCAGGAGATCGGCGAAGGAGTTCTGCTTGTGCAGACCCCGGCCCTGCTGATGCCATTGCGGGCCCATCTCTCCGCCGCCGCGCACGTGCGCGATGGCGAGCACGACGCCGCGGTCCACGAGCGCCCGGGCCTCGGGGCGCAGCTTCGGTTCGGTGGAGACGCCGAAGGCGCCGTGACCGTAGAGCAGTGCGGGTGCGGTGCCGTCGCGCGGCGTATCCTGCCGGGCGAGCAGCGAGATCGGCACCTGCGTGCCGTCAGTCGAGGTCGCCCACAGACGACGCTCCACGTACTGCGTGGGGTCGAAGCCGGCGATGTCCTCTCGCAGGAGCTCGGTGCTCTCCCCGGTGTCCAGGTCGTGCTCCAGGAGCATGCCGGGGGTGAGGAAGCTGTCCAGGCGGTAGCGGATCCGTCGGGTGCCCCAGGCCGGGACGGGTTCGAGGCGCACCGAGTCCAGCGTCCCGCCACGACCCACGGTGTGCGCCGCCTGCAGGTCGAGGGAGCCGTCGGCCCGGCGCGGGATGAGGCGCAGCCGCGGGACGCCGCCGCCCCGCAGCTGGAGGGCGATGACATCGGCGAAGGCTTCCACGGACTCGAAGTGCTCGTCCTCCTCGGCGGTCAGCAGTGCGGACATGTCCGGCAGGCCGCCGGTCGTGTCCAGACCGATCTCGCTGAGCACGGTCCGCAGGGTGTCGCGGTCCTCGTGGATCACCAGCAGTCGGTCCCCGGCATGCTCCAGTCGTGCGGGTCGCGCGTCCGTGAGCCGGCCGGTCACCGGCCGCGGAGGCGTGTCGACGGCGCTGAGATCGCAGAGCCACGCCTCGCTGCCCTGGGGAGAGAGGGAGTGGATCATCAGGGCGGAGCCGTCCCGGGAGCGGGCGAGTTCGAGCTGTGCCCAGTGGTCGGACTCCTCGAGCAGGAGGACGTCCTCGTCCGCCGAGGTGCCCAGGCGGTGGCTGCGGACCTGGTGCCGACGTCCGAGATCGTCCAGGCGGGTGTGCAGCAGGGAGCGCGAGTCCGCGGAGAAGACGATGTCGGGTCCGGCCCCGCCGACGGCGCGGTCGACGACCTCGCCGGTGGCGGCGTCAGTGATGATCAGTCGGCATCCGCCGAGTGCCGCCTCGGCGCGGGCGAGCAGTCTGTGGTCGGAGGAGACGGCGAAGCCCATCATCGACAGGCAGTCGGCCACCAGGATCTCCTCGCCGTCGAGGAGCCGGTCGGGCTCGATCCGGGGGATGCCGGAGGGACTCCGCAGCCCCTCCCGGTCTCGGACCCGGGAGAGCGTGGCCGTGCCGTCGGGAGCGAAGCGGTCGATGTACCACCATCCGTCGAGCAGGACGGGAGCGGACAGCTCGAGCCGCGAGGCGGGGTCGTCGACCAGGGCACACAGCTCCTCGCGCAGCGGTGCGAGATGCGCGGTCCGCGCATCGGTATGCGCGTTCTCCGCGGCGAAGTGCCGGGCGACCTCGGGGGAGTCGGTCGCACGCAGCCAGCGGTACGGGATCGGCACGCAGTCGCCGAACAGAGCACGTTGGACAGGGCGCGGGGCAGGACGGGGGGTGAGGGCGAGTGGGCTCTCGCTGCCACGACGCGCCGAGCTCGTCGAGGAGACTGTGTGCTGAGACATGGGTGCAGCTTTCCTGTCGGGGGGACCTATCCGTGGTGCGGCGAGCTGGAGCACCGGCGTGGTCGGCGTCGTTGCCGACCGAGGTGCGGCACCGGTCGAACGGGATGGGCCAGGGGACTGAGGGAGCCCTGACGGTCAGGGCGGGGCAGTGCGGCATGTCGTGCCGGAGGGCACTGTCCTCCGGAGTTCACATCGATCCGACCTCCTCATCGCCTACTTCTCAGGACCCTCTTGTGAGGTCTGTCATAGAGGCTACTGTGGGCATTTCAGAGGTATGTCAGAAATGGTGAACGGCGGTGGACACCGTCGAGGACGGTCGACGACCAGCGGACCGGAAGGGGGGCGCCGCGGCGATGGCAGCAGGTGATGACGAGAGATTCGCAGCGGAGCTGCGCAGAGCCATCGAGCAGAGCGGCCAGACCCTGACGGCGATTTCGCATCGCCTGCGGGCGCGCCACCGGCCGGTCAGCGTCGCCACGCTGAGCAACTGGCAGTCGGGCCGGAGCCTTCCCGGCGGGGAGCAGTCGCTCGGGGTGGTGGCGGCGCTCGAGGAGCTGCTGGGCCGGGCGCCCGAGTCGCTCGCGGACCTGGTGGGGGCACCACGACTGCGGGGTCGGTCCGTGCGCACCACGACCTTCCTCGGCGGTCGCTCCAGCAAGCAGGTGTTCACCGATGCGCTCCGGGAGCTGGGGTTCACCTCCGCGCAGCAGTACGCCCATGAACGGGTGTTCCATCAGTTCGCGACCATCGACTCGTCGCGGGACGTCCAGAGCTTCGACTTCGGGCTGATGGTGCGGGCCCTGGAGTCCGGGGTGTGCCGTCTGCCGGCGGTGTACGTCCTGGAACCCACGGAGCCGAACGTCGCGCCGCATTTCATCCCGGTCCAGGGGTGCTCGATCGGTCGTCGCGTGAATTGGCCCGAGCACCGGGTCTACGGCGTCGAGCTGCTGGTGGACGGCCACCTCGATGCCGGCCAGGTCGCCGCCTTCGCCTACCGGGTCGAGCTGAGCGCCCAGGCCACGGACATGACGGCGGTCGTGTACAGCCTCCCGCGGCGGGCCAATGACGCGCTGATCGAGGTCGAGTTCCGCGGCGATCGGCGGCCGATGGACTGCGTGCGATACCAGCGCACGGAGTCCGGGGAGTCGACCTCCAGCGTGCGCCTGGACCGTCGTGAACGGCTCCAGGTCAGCGAGGCCCGCTTCGGTCCCGGGACGCTCGGACTGCGATGGACGTGGGAGAACGAGTGCGAGGACGACGAGGACGACGAGGGCGAGATGGTCAAGTGGGGGGACGGTGACGTCGACGACGTCGCTGCCGATCGGACGGTGGGGCGCACGGGACCCCGCGCCGGTCCTCCCCGGCCGTGAGCACGGCGGCGTATCCTGAGGGTCCCGACCAGGCCTCACCAGGAGGTGTGCACCATGGGATTCACCGGGCAGGACATCGTGGTCGGTTACGACGACACCACCGCATCGATGGCGGCCGTCCACTGGGCCGCAGATCTCGCCCGGAGCACGCAGTCCGGGCTGCACCTCGTCCATGCCTGGACCTGGCCCCTGCTCGGGCAGGGCGTGACGGGGCTCCCGGTGCTCGACCCGACGGGGCCGCGCAATCAGGCCATGAGGCTCCTCGATGACGCCGCCGAGCGCATCGCCCTCCGGTATCCCGAGGTGACGGTCACCGCGGAGCTGCTCCAGGGGATGCCGCGGGAGGCGCTCGAGGAGATCTCCGAGCGCACCGACCTGCTGGTCGTCGGCACGCGCGGCCTCGGCGCGGTGATGGGGACGCTGCTGGGGTCCGTCAGCCGCGGCATCCTCCACGACGTCGGCTGTCCGGTGGCCGTGATCCGCTCCGACCAGCACCGGGCGGGTCCGGTGCTCGCTGCGTACGACGGCTCCGAGGCTGCCGGCGAGGCGATCGACGAGGCGGCTGATCTCGCAGCGGCCTGGCACGCCGTGCTGCGCGTGGTCCATGTGCGGTCGGGGGCGCATGCGCCCTCTGCGGGCAGCGCGGAGCTGTGGAGCGCCGGGAGTCGATCGCGGGGGGTGCTCGAGGAGGGGGCCGCCCGGGCGGCTGCCCGGCACGAGGGGCTCGAGGTCCAGGCGCGCATGATCGAGGACCGCACGGTCGCCGAGGGGATGCTCGAGGCGGCCACCGGGGCGCGCATGATGGTGATCGGACATCGCGGGCTGAGCCGGGGTGGCTTCGGGTCGACCGCGCACGCGATCGTCCTCCACGCCACGGGGAACGTCACGGTGGTCCGACCGGCGTCTCGTGAGTGACGTGACTCGCGTCCGCGGTCGGAGAGTTTGAACGGGCGAGGTCGTGGCGGTTAGGCTGTCCGACGGTAGCGTGTCCGAGCGGCCGAAGGTGCATCACTCGAAATGATGTGTGGTTCATAGCCACCGCGGGTTCAAATCCCGCCGCTACCGCCTCTGACCTGGGAAGATATCAGGTCGACGAAGGCCCCCACCGGGACTGGTGGGGGCCTTCGCGCGTGCGGGGCGCAGCGGCTGAGCGGCGCCGGTCAGCGGTCCTGGAACTCCGAGTCGAGGTTGCTCTCCAGCAGCGCCGCGAGCAGGTCCAGGGAGGCTTCGGCGCCCTCCCCTTCGGCGCGCAGCGTCACCTCGTCGCCATGGCCGACGTCCAGGGTCAGCAGCAGCAGGATGCTGGAGGCCTTCACCGGTGCCGCCTCGGCAGTCTCGATCGTGACGGCGACGGGCTGCTCACTGGCCGCCTGGGAGAAGATCGCGGCAGGGCGGGCATGGAGGCCGCTGGAGCTCGCGACCTTCACGGTACGTGCTGGCATCTCGGGGCCTTTCTCGACGTGGTCCCTCCCAGGGTATCCGCGCACGCGCCCTGACGGACATCCGCCGACGAGACTCACGAAAAGTGCCCGCGAACGGTCTTCGGTGCCTCATATGTTTTTGCCCGCGAAGCGAGGACCGTGG
>NZ_JBHZRO010000013.1:0-112472 GCF_043641765.1 Brachybacterium vulturis
CACGGTCCTCGCTTCGCGGGCAAAAACATATGAGGCACCGAAGACCGTTCGCGGGCACTTTTCGTGAGTCTCGTCGGGGCCTTGAACCTCACACCACACACTGCTACGATTCCGTTTGGAAACGTTTCCATCGGCACTGATGACTAGGAGCCGCCGATGTCTCGACCCACTATCAAGGACATCGCCGCCGAGGCTGGAGTGGCGCTCGGCACGGCCTCCCGCGCCCTGTCCGGCAACGGCTCCGTCGCCGCCGAGACCCGCGAGCGGGTGCTCGCCGCGGCCGAGCGGCTGGACTTCATCCCCAACGCCCAGGCCCGGTCCCTGCGCTCGGAGCGCACCGAGACCATCGGCCTGCTGATCCCCGATGTGCGCAACCCCTTCTTCGCCGAGCTCGCCCATGTGGTCGAGCGCGAGGCCCGCGCGGCAGGCCTGTCCGTGGTGCTGTGCGGCGCGAACGAGGATCCCGCGCTGATGCGCGAATACATGTTGGTGCTGCGCCGGCAGCGGGTGGACGGCATCATCGTCGCCCCCTTCTCCACTGCGAGCGACACCCTGGCGGCCGTGAAGGAGGCCGGGATGCCGCTGGTGTTCGTGGACCGCACCATCGCCGGCATGGATGTGCCGGCCGTCGTCTCCGACACCGGCCCCGCGATCCGCGAGGCCGTCGAGGTGCTCGCCAGCGGGGGAGCGCAGCGGCTGGGGTTCCTCTCCGGCCCCGCCCAGGCCTCCACCGGCGTGGAGCGGCTGGCCAAGTTCACCGCCGCGGTCGAGGACATCGGCATCGAGACAGTCATCCAGCACGGCGACTTCCAGGAGGAGGCCGGCCACGACGGCATGCGGGCCCTGCTCGCCGCCGGGGTGGACGCGGTGCTGGCGGCGGATTCCCGGATGACGCTCGGCGCCGTGCGGGAGTGCCTCGAGACCGGGATCGTCCCGGCCCGCGATCTGCCCTTCATCGGCTTCGACGACATCGCCCCCTTCGCGCTCCTGCAGCCGCCGCTGCCGCTGATCTGCCAGGACCTCGAGGGCATGGCCACCACCGCCGTGCAGCTGCTGAACGCCCAGCTGCGCGGCGAGACCCCCCTCGCGGAGCACCGCCTGCCCGCCCACCTGCGCCTGCCCACCGGCGCGACGCTCACCACCCACCCCATCCCCATGGAAGTCGAGGCCCCACGCCATGACTGACGCGCAGCCCGCCCTGCTTACCCCCGACGGCGTCGCCGTCCGACTGCCCGCCGACCACGTCGAGGGGAGAGTCGAATGAGCCACTCCGAGACGATCGCGGTGGTCGGGTCGATCAACGTCGACCTCAGCGCCCAGGTGGCCCGCCACCCCCGGCCGGGGGAGACCCTGCACGGCCAGGGCGGGCAGATGACGCCCGGCGGCAAGGGCGCGAACCAGGCCGTCGCCGCCGCGAAGCTCGGCGGGAGCGTGCAGATGATCGGCGCCGTCGGCACCGATGCCCAGGCCGAGGTGGGGCTGTCCGGCCTGCGCGCGGCTGGCGTAGGGCTGGACGGCGTGCGCGAGATCGAGGGGCCGACGGGCCTCGCGATCGTGACCGTCGCCGAGGACGGCGAGAACACCATCGTGGTGGTTGCCGGCGCCAACGACGCCGTGGACGCCGCCCAGGTGACCGCCTCCCGCGAGGTGCTCGAGAGTGCAGCGATCGTGGTGTGCCAGGGCGAGATCCCCCGCGAGGGGATCGAGGCCCTGCCCGGGCTCGTGCAGGGACGGTTCCTGCACAACCCCGCCCCGGTCATGGAGCTGGACCCGGCCGTGCTGCGCGCCTCCGACCCGCTGGTGGTCAACGAGCACGAGGCCGCCCTGGTCCTCGCGCAGCTGACCCCGGAGACGGCGACACCCCAGCAGCCGGAGCAGATTGCCACCGCGCTCCGGGAGTCCGGCATCGCCTCCGTGGTCCTTACCCTCGGCGCGCAGGGCTCGCTGGTGGCCGACGCCGACGGGATGCGCCGCATCCCCGTCGCGCCGGTGACCGCGGTGGACACCACCGGCGCCGGGGACGCGTTCATCGGCGCGCTCGCCGTGGGCCTCGCCCGCGGCGAGTCCCTCCCGGTCGCGGCCCGCTTCGCCTCCCGGGTCGGTGCCTTCGCGGCCACCGGCCCCGGCGCCCAGCCCAGCTACCCCGGCCGCGAGGACCAGCTGCCGCAGCTCGATTGAGCGGGACCATGAAGCGCCGGGGGTCCTCCACCCCGTACTCGACCGTGATCCTGCGGTGCGGGGTGCCGTTCTCGGCGGAGCGGCCCTCGCGGGGCCGACCCGCCCGAGCACCCGCTACCCCCGGTCCTCGATCGGCTCCACGTCGTCGGGCTCCTCGGGGATGTGGGAGTCGGGATCGGTGTGCGGCACGTGGGTCGGGGTGATCACGGACTCGTACGCGTGTTCGTTGGAGTACTGCAGGAACGCCAGATGCGCCTCGTACCGATCGATGACGTCGTCGATCACCTGCTGGGACGTCAGCCCCATGAGGTCGTACCCTTCCGAGCCGGTCTGGGTGAACACCTCCAGGCGGTAGTACACATCCGCGCCCCGGGACATGCTGCGGGCGCCGAAGGTGGGGACGGCGGCCTGGACGGGCGCGACCCGGTACTGAAAGTCCCGCTGCCCCTCGGGCATCGTGACCAGGAGCGTGTACTCGGAGATCGCGCCACCGGCACCGGGACCGATCGTGAGCGCGGCGGTGTAGCCGAGCGTCGTGAACTCCGCCGCGACATCGCGCAGCGCGGGGGAGATCACGTCGGTCTCGAACCGTGCGACGGCGCGCTCGGAGGGGTAGGAGCGGATCTGTGCGAGCCGCTGCCGCCACGTCTTCTCGGGGGCGTGACCGCCATGGGCCGCCACCTGGGGCATGCGGCGGGTGATCCCCTCGCGCTCGGCGCGCTCCATCCGCAGCACTTTGGAGAACGAGGCCATCACCAGATACACGATGATCGTCACCGGTAGCGCGAAGATCAGCGTCGCCAGCTCCATCGTGCGCACGCCCCCGGCGATCAGCATCGCGATCGTCAGCACCGCCGTGACCAGTGCCCAGTAGATGCGCAACCACTTCGCGCCGTCCTGGGCCGGATCGGGGATGGAGGAGGAGAAGTTGGCCATCACCATGGCGCCGGAGTTCGCGCTGGTGAGGTAGAAGAGCATGCCGGAGAGCGTGGCCAGGCCGATCAGGAAGGTCGCCCCGGGCAGGGACTGGAGCAGGGCGTACCAGCCGTGCTGGGGGTTCGCCATCGCCAGCGCCGCGAACGCGGAGTCCCCGTCCAGCACCTTGCGCAGCGCCGAGTTGCCGAAGATCGTCACGATGAGGAAGTCGCACAGCACCGGCGCGGTGATCGCCGCGATCACGAACTCCCGCAGGGTGCGTCCGCGGGAGATGCGGGCGAGGAACAGGCCCACGAACGGCCCCCATGCGAGCCAGAACGCCCAGAAGAACAGGGTCCAGCTGCTCATCCACTCGGCGCCGCCGTCGACGTATCCGAAGGTCTCCAGGGTCCGGGCGGGCAGGGTGAAGACGAAGCGGCCGATGTTCTCGACCATCGTGCTGAGCAGGAACGCGGTGTTCCCGCTGATCAGGATGTACGCGATCATCGCGCCGGCCACCCAGAGGTTCAGCTCGGAGATCATGCGGATCCCCTTGTCGACCCCCGAGGTGCAGGCCGCGATCGTCATCACGACGGCGACGGCGACCAGGGCGATCTGCAGCGCCAGACCCTCGGGCAGCCCGAAGAGGAGGGAGAAACCGACGTTCAGCAGGACCACGCCGATGCCCATCGAGGTGGCGACGCCGAAGACGGTGCCGACGAGGGCGAAGACATCGATCGCGTCGCCCATCCGGCCCCGGACGCGCTTGCCGAGCAGCGGGTACAGCGCCGCGCGGATCGACAGCGGCATGCCCCAGCGGTAGGCGAAGTACCCATCGCCATGCCGAGCAGGGCGTAGACGGACCAGCCGGCGATGCCGTAGTGGAACATCGTCCAGATCACCGCGTCCTGCGCGGCCTCGGCGGATTCGGGCGTGACGGACGGAGGAGCGATGTACTGGGTGACCGGGCCGGTGACGGAATAGAACAGCATGTCGATGCCGACGCCCGCGGCGAACAGCATCGAGACCCAGGTGAACAGGTTGTACTGGGGCCGGGAGTGGTCCGGTCCCAGCCGGACCCCGCCCTCTTTGGAGAAGGCGACCCAGAGGACGAAGAGGATCGTCAGCGTGATGGTCAGCACGTAGAACCAGCCGAGGTTCACGGAGATCCAGTCGACCGCGAGGTTCATCGTCCCGGCGGCGACGTGAGGGGTGAGGATCGCCCAGACCGAGAAGGCCAGGATGATGGCCGATGCGCTGACGAACACGAGCCAGTTGATGCGCGGCTGCGCACGGTCGGCGAAGTCCGCAGGGCCCTTGGTGCGCAGTTCCGTGCTCGAGGACGGAGGGCGCGAGTCCTTGTCGGCGGTGCGGCGCTCGGTGGCGCCGAACTGGCCGCGCTGGACTCCCGGCGCGGGCAGGTGCGCCGCGGATCGCTGCGCGTCATCGGGCTCCGGCACGTCGTTCTCCTTTCCGTCGAGTGACAGCCTCCGTACCGTACCGCCGATGCTCCGCGATCCGTTCCCGGGCGACGCTCCTCAGACGGCGAGGATTCCGGTGATCGCCTGCGCCGCCCGGTCCCCGGAGACCAGCGCGCCCTGGATCGAGCCCGTGTCCCGATGGTCCCCGCACACGAACACCCGTGCGGAGAGGCGCTGGGGGGAGCGGTCCACCAGCGGCGGGGGCAGCGCGGGCAGGGTGTGCGGGAGGACGTGATGGGCGAGCACCTCCCACGAGCGGGTCGAGGTGCCGAAGAGCCGCCCGAGGTCGGCGCGCACCGCCGCCTCGTCCGCCTGCCCGTCCGGCTGGTCCAGCAGGATCGTCGCCTGGATCAGGTGCTGTCCGGGCGGGGCGTAGGAGGGGGCCGCGTTCGAGATGACCGCGGTGTTCCAGATCGGCCCTGCGGGGCCGCCGCCCTCCCGGGAGGCGTCCAGCCGCAGGAAAGTGCTGCGGGTGGGCGGTTCCGGGGCGGCGAACCACCAGGTGGTCAGCCCGTGCATGGGCGGCGCCGGGAGCGGCGGGAGGCTGCCGGCCGTGGTGAGCGCGGGAAGGTCCTGGGGGCCGACGGCGAGGACGACGGCGCGGGCGCGCACCGGTCCGGCGGCGCTGTGCACGGTGACGGTGCGGGAGCCCTCCCTCACGGCGTCGGCGGGCGTGGCCAGCTGTACGGGCTCGCGCAGCGACGCCGCCATCTGGGCGGGCAGCGCCTGCATCCCCTCCCGGGGCAGGCCCGGGGTCGCCAGGGCGAAGGAGCGCAGCAGGAGCCGGACGTAGTTGGCAGAGTTCTGGCCGGTGCTGTCGGCGAGGACGCCGGCGAGGAAGGTGTCCAGCACGTCGCGGCGCAGGCGTCCGGTGGCGCCCGCCGTGTCCAGGGAGGCGCTCAGCGTCGCATCCCGCGTGGCGCGGGACGAGACGGTCGCGCGGAGCATGGTCGGCCCCATCCAGCGCGCCAGGGCGGCGAGGTCGCGGGGCTCGAGCAGTCCGCTGCGCAGCGTGCGCAGCGCATGGCCCGGGTGGTGCAGCGGAGAGGCGAGGGTGCGCATGCCCTCCGGCGTGCGCACGTCGACCCCGGTGCCGAAGCTCTGCAGCTCCAGCGCCGCCTCGTCGATCCACGCCCGCACCGCCGGGTAGGCGGGGTTGAGCACCTGGAAGCCGCGGTCGCACAGGAAGCCGTCGATGCGCTCGGTGGCCACCCGCCCTCCCACGCTGTCGGCGGCCTCGAGCACGGTGGCCTGCAGCCCGGCGCGCTGCAGCCGCCTCGCGCATTGCAGCCCGGCCAGGCCTGCGCCGATGATCACGACGTCGGTGTCCGTGCTGCCCATGCCGCTCCTCCGCTCGGGATGGGTCCAGAGTAGAGCCTCCCTCCCGGGCCTCAGCCCCGCAGCATGCGATGCGCGATCAATGCCGCGATGACCATCAGCCCCGCTCCGATCCCGCTGGTGAGCAGCGCCCCGGAGTCGAAAGCGCGCTGTGCGGAGTCTAGCAGCGCCTGACCGGTGCGGGCCGGCAGCTCGGCGGCCACGGCCGTCGCCCCACCGAGGGTCTCCGAGGCGGCGGTGTGCTGCGCCGTGGTGAGCCCGGCGGGCACCTCGAGGTGGCTGCGGTAGGCGGCGTTCAGCAGGCTGCCCAGCACGGCGGTGCCGAGGACGGCCCCGGTCTCGTATGCGGTCTCGGAGATCGCCGAGGCGGCCCCGGCCTTCTCGGCCGGGACGGCGGCGAGGATGAGGTCGTTGCTGATCGTCTCGGCGGTGCCCACGCCCGCGCCGAGGACCGCGAACGCGGTCAGCAGGGTGAGGTCGCCGCCCCAGAAGCCCGAGACCATCACCAGCGCGAATCCGGTGGCGTTCAGGCACAGCCCCGCCACCACGGCGGTGGCCGGGGTGATGCGGCGGACCACCCGCACCACCACCAGCCCGGCGATGATCGTCACCACCAGTCCCGGCAGCAGCAGGAGCCCTGCCTCCATCGGGCTGTGACCGCTGACCAGCTGCAGGTGCTGGGAGACGAAGTACAAGAACCCCACCAGCGAGAACACGCTGAGCAGGTTCGCGGCCACCGCGCCGGTGAACACCGGGCGGGTGAACAGCGTGACGTCGAGCATCGGGACCGGTCGCGCCAGCTGCCGGCGCACGAAGGCCGCCCCGCACAGCAGCGCGATCACCGCGCCGGCGAGCGAGAGGACATCGAGGCCCGAGGTGGAGACGCGCTTGATCGCATAGACCAGCGGCGTCATCGTCGCCAGCGCGAGCAGCACACTGAGGGGATCGACAGGGCCCGGCGCAGGATCCTTCGACTCCGGGATCAGGAGCGGGCCGAGGGCCAGCAGCGGGAGCATCACCGGGACGGCGAGCAGTAACACCGAGCCCCAGGCGAAGTGCTCCAGCAGGAACCCGCCGACGATCGGGCCCAGCGCCGCCCCGCCCGAGAACCCCGCCGCCCAGATCGCGATCGCGGTGCGACGCTGGCTGGGGTCGGTGAAGATGTTCCGGATCAGCGAGAGCGTGGCCGGCATCAGCATGGCCCCGAACACGGCCATCAGGGCGCGTGCGGCGATCAGCGTCCCGGCCGTCGGGGAGAACGCCGCCAGGGCCGAGACCAGCGTGAAGCCGGTGCCGCCGATCAGCAGCAGGCGCCGACGGCCCAGACGGTCCCCCAGACTGCCCATCGGGATGAGCAGGCCGGCGAGGACCAGCGGGTAGATGTCCACGATCCACAGCAGCTGCTGGCCGCTGGGGGTGAGCGCCTCGGAGATCGCGGGCAGCGCGAAGGCCAGCACCGTGTTGTCGATGGCGACCAGCAGCACCGGGAGCATCAGCACCGCCAGCGCCCACCACCGCGAGGGGGTGCGGGTGGGGGAGGGGGCCGTGTCGAGGGCAGGCAGCACGGGGGACCTCCAGGATGTGTACGGGACGAGCTCACACTAAACCGTCCAGACGGTACAGTTCAAGATTGCTGGGACCCCAAGGCGCGTAAGGTCGCTCTCATGTCCGCCCGCGATGCCCTGCTCTCCGCCTATCAGACCCTGCTCCTGGCCGAGGGGCAGCGGGCCACCACCCTCGAGGCCGTCGCGGCCCAGGCCGGGGTCTCCAAGGGCGGTCTCCTGTACCACTTCCGATCCAAGGACGCGCTCGCCGAGGCCCTCATCGAGCGGCTCGAGGAGCTGGTCGACGAGGACCGGGAGGCGATGCGGAAGGCCGAGGACGGCCCGTCGCACTATTACGTGCGCACCTCGGTGTGGACGGAGTCCCCGCTGGACCGGGCCCTGGTCGCCGTGGCCCAGCTCGCCCAGGAATCCCATGCCGGCGCCCGCGCGGCGATGGCCCGGGCCCGTGACGGCTGGCTCGAGCTCATCCTCGAGGAGGTCGCCCACCTGCCGACGGCTCGCGCGATCCTGCTCATCGGCGACGGGCTCTACTTCGATGCGGCGCTGACCGGCGGCACCGACCATGCCGGGACCGCGCATTTCGGGCCGGATGAGCTGATGCCGGTGATCGGACACCTCCTGGACAGCGCCCCGCGCTGAGGCCCGGCGCGACCGAGCGGTCGTGCTGCCGCGAAGTGCTCGCGCCGCGGCGCGCCGACCGGTAGCGTCGGAAGCGGCGACTCCCGCCAGGAACGGTCTCCGAGGAGGACAGCGATGAGCATCAAGGACGAGGACATCACGACCACCGGATCCGCCGGTGGTGAGGGCACGGCCGACGGCGGCGCGAACCCGCAGGGCCACGATGGCGGCGCGGATGGCACCGCCGGTGGTGAGGGCACGGCTGACGGTGGTGCGAACCCGCAGGGCCACGATGGTGGTGCGGATGGCACTGCCGGTGGCGAGGGCACGGCCGACGGCGGCGCGAACCCGCACGGTCACGACGGCGGTGCGGACGGCACTGCATGAGCGACAGCGCGTCGCAGACGGAGCGCGGAGCGGGCGACCGCCCCGCGCTCCGTCGTCTGACCGGGATGTCCGCGCAGCAGTTCGCCCAGGAGCACTGGGGTGAGCGCCCGCTGCTGACCCGCAGCGCGGGCGGATTCGCCGACCTCTTCAGCGCGGAGGCGGTCGATGAGCTGATCGCCCACCGCGGCCTGCGCACCCCCTTCGCCCGCATGGCTGTCGAGGGCGAGGTGCTGAGCCCCTCGCTGTTCACCTCCTCCGGCGGGATCGGCGCCGAGGTGAACGATCAGCTGGATTCCGCGAAGGTCCTGGCGCAGATCGCCGCCGGGGCCACCCTGGTGCTGCAGGGCCTGCACCGCACCTGGGAGCCGATCGCCGCCTTCACCCGCGACCTGGTCCGCGACCTGGGCCACCCCGCCCAGGTCAACGCCTACATCACCCCTGCCTCCTCCCGAGGCTTCGATCCGCATTACGACACGCATGACGTGTTCGTGCTGCAGATCGCCGGGAGCAAGCGCTGGACCCTCCACGAGCCGGTCCATCCCCACCCGCTGGTCGACCAGCCCTGGAGCGACCACCGCGAGGCTGTCGCCGCGGCCGCACAGCGGCCGCCGCACATCGATCAGGTCTTCGAGCCGGGGGACGTGCTCTACCTGCCCCGCGGCTGGCTGCATTCGGCAGTGGCCCAGGGCGAGACCTCGATCCACCTCACCATCGGGCTGCGCGCCACCACCCGCCACGATCTGCTCACCACCCTCCTGGCCCGCGCCGGGGAGGATCCGGAGCTGCGCCGCTCCCTGGCGCTCGGAGTGGACTTCACCGACCCCGCCTCGCTCCTGGAGGACCTGGCGGCGACCGTCACCGCCGCCCACGCCCTGCTGGAGCGGGCCGAGCCCGAGCAGCTCGCCGCGCAGATGCACCGCACCCACGCCGCGGCCACCCGTCCCGAGCCGGTGCGACCGCTGGCCACGCTCGACGCCATCGCGGCGCTCACCGCCGACCGCACCCTCACCTGGCGCGCCGGCCTCGAGGAGCGGATCGAGGAGGACGAGCACAACATCCGCCTCCGACTGCGCACGACGACTCTGACCCTGCCCGCCGAGGCCGCTCCCGCCATCCGCGCCCTCCGGGCGGCGCCCTGCCGCGCCGGTGAGCTGCCGGGCCTGGACGCGGAGTCGTCCCTGGTGGTCGCCCGGCGCCTGCTCCGCGAGGGTCTGGTGGTGCCGGCGTGAAGGGCGCGCGCCGATGACGGTCCCCGACGAGGGCCCCGCCGAGGCCGTGCACGTCGAGGACGCGGGCACCGACTGGGCCCCGTGCAGCGACCGCTCCCGCGAGCGCGGGGACGATCTCGGCGCGACCGGCGGGCTGGGTATGCGCTGGCTGCTGGTCGAGGTCGACGGCGCCTGGGGCCCCCACGCCTTCCTCGACTCCCCGGTCCTGGAGCGCACGCTCGGCCGCGCCATCGCCGTGCGCGCCGAACGGGCCGGCCTGCGCCCCGTCGCGGTCCGCCGCTTCGGGCTCCGCGCCGACCAGCGGCGAGCGCGCACCACCATGCGCTGGGCGATCGCGGACTCCCGCCCCGGGCACGAGAAGCTGCGCTGGGGCACGATCGAGGACCACGCCGAACTGCTGGACCTGCCGCTGGACGGCACCGCAGGCGAGCCCACGGACCGCCCGGCATTCCTGATCTGCACCCATGGCCGGCACGACCGCTGCTGCGCGGTGCGGGGCAGGCCCGTCGCCGCCGCGCTCGCCGAGGCCTATCCCGACGAGACCTGGGAATGCTCACACCTGGGCGGCGACCGCTTCGCGGCCACCATGATCCTGCTCCCGCACGGCCTCTACTACGGGCGGGTGCCGGCTCCGGCCGCCGTGCACCTCGCCGCGCAGTACGAGCGCGGGATGATCGTGCCCGAGCACTTCCGCGGTCGCAGCGCGAGGACCCCGGCCGTCCAGGCGGCGGAGGACCACGCCCGCCACCAGCTCGGGGAGAAGCGCCTGGAGGCGCTGGCACCGCTGGCGGAGGAGCTCGGCTCCGGGGACGAGCCCACGACCGTCCGCCTGCTCCGCGATGACGACGAGATCGTGGTGACCCTGCGGGAGACGTGGACCGAGCCGCTGCTGAGCACCTGCGGAGCCCGGCAGCCCTTCCCGGTGCGCCGGTTCGAGGCGGTCTCGATGCAGGTCCTGCCCGCACGCGGCGGCCACTGAGATCCGCGGACGGTGGACGGCGCCGCACCGGCCGGGGATGCTGAGGCCATGACTGCAGACCCCTATGAGTCGGCCATCCGGTGGCGCCGGGAGCTCCATCGGATACCGGGCATCGCCTTCGACGTCGGGGAGACGGCGGCCTTCGTCGCCCGGACCTGCACGGACCTCGGATGGGAGGTGACGACCGGCGTCGGCGGCAGCGGCGTCGTCGCCTCGTTGACGCGAGGTGCGAGCAGCCGCTCGATCGCGCTGCGCGCGGACATGGACGGGCTGCCGATCGAGGAGCGCACCGGGGTCGCCCACAGCTCGCGCACCCCCGGCGCCATGCACGCCTGCGGCCATGACGGGCACATGGCGATGGTGCTCGGCGCCGCCGCCGCGCTGACGGAGCACGCCGACTGGGAGGGCACGGTCCGCCTCGTCTTCCAACCGGCCGAGGAACCCGGGACCGGCGCCGAGGCCATGATCGCCGACGGACTGTTCGCACGGTTCCCCGTCGACGAGATGTTCGGACTGCACAACCTGCCCGGGCTGCCCGAGGGAGAGATCCACACCCGCAGCGGACCGCTCATGGCCGCGGAGGACAACGTCGAGATCGCCGTCACCGGCAGAGGCGGGCATGCCTCGGCGCCCCACCTCGTGATCGACCCCCTGGTCATCGCCGCGGAGATCATCCTGGCCCTCCAGACCATCGTCTCCCGCAGCGTCGACCCCCTCGACGCGGTGGTCGTCTCCTGCACGGACCTGGACACCGACGGAGCCCGCAACGCCCTCCCCGATCAGGTGGTGATCCGGGGCGATGCGCGGACCTTCACCGACGAGAACAGCGCACTGGTCGAGGCGCGCATCCGCGAGATCGCCGAGGGGATCGCTCGCGCCCACCGGGCCGCGTCCGAGGTGTCGTACACGCGCGTCTTCCGCCCGACGATCAACGATCCGGACTGCGCCCGCCACGCGATCTCCGCGGCCGAGGCGGCCGTCGGGGCCGACCGGGTCGAGGCCTCCTGCCGACCGATCACCGCGAGCGAGGACTTCGCCGCCTTTGCCCGCGCCGTGCCGGCCTGCTTCGCCCTACTCGGCGCCGGAGAGATCGCCGACGGCGGCACGGCACCGCTGCACAGCCGGCGCTTCGACTACAACGACGCGATCCTCCCCGCGGGGATCGACTTCTTCACCGCACTCGTCCGTGCCCGACTGACCAAGGAGAACAGAGCATGAGCACTGCCGGCACCCCCACCAGGCGCTGGGTCGCGAGTGACCGCGACCCGTCCTGGTCGTGCCCGGACCCGGACGAGGCCGCGCAGCGCTTCCATCGCGCGCTCGCCGACTACGCCCCGACGCCGCTGGTCGAGCTGCCGGAGCTGGCCCGCGAGCTCGGTGTCGGCACCGTCGTCGCGAAGGACGAGTCCACCCGGCTGGGGCTGCCGGCCTTCAAGGCCCTGGGGGCGTCGTGGGCGGTCCACCGCGCGCTCGAGACGGCGGGCCGACGAGCTGACGCCGAGGTGATCACGGCGACCGACGGCAACCACGGACGGGCCGTGGCTCACTTCGCCCGCGCGGCCGGTCGCCGGGCCCGCATCCTGGTGCCGGCGGGGGGCGTTCACCCCTCTGCCATCGCGGCGATCCGCGCCGAGGGCGCCGAGGTGGTGGAGGTGGACGGCTCCTACGACCGGACGGTCCGCGCCGCCGCCGACCATGCGGCGGAGCACGACGGGGTGCTGGTCCAGGACACCGCCTGGGACGGCTACGAGGAGGTGCCGAGGTGGATCGTCGAGGGCTATGCGACGCTGTTCTCGGAGATCGAGGCCCAGCTGCACGAGACCGGGCGGAACAGCCCGGATCTGCTGCTCGTCCCCACCGGGGTCGGCTCGCTGCTGCAGGCCGCGCTGGCCCACCACCGCCGCCGCAGCAGTTCTGGCAGCACGGCCGTGGTCTCCGTGGAGCCCGACGCGGCGGCCTGCATCGGGCCCAGCCTCGAGGTGGGCCATCCCGTCACCGTGGAGACCGGGACGACGATCATGTCCGGGCTGAACTGCGGCACCCCCTCCTCGCTGGCCTGGCCGCTGATCCGTGACGGGCTCGACGCCGCGGTCACGGTGAGCGACCAGGGAGCCATCGACGCGGCGCACCGCCTCGCGGCGCTCGGGGTCCAGGCCGGGCCGTGCGGGGCGGCCTCACTGGCGGGCGCGCGGGAGATCCTGACGGTCCGTGAGGGGCAGGCGCGCCGGCAGCACCTGGGGCTGGGACCGGACAGCGTGGTGGTGCTGATGATCACCGAGGGGGCGGAGGCGAACCCCGTGCCGGCGGCATGAGCGCGCCGCGGCGCGCACGGAGCGATGCCCGGCGTCAAGACGCTCAGCGGAGGCCGAGCGCTCGCGCCTGCAGCTCCCGGATCTCAGCGCTGAGCTCCGCATCCGGGCCTGCCACCTCGATCCCCGGCGCGACGACCTGGATCGGCAGCGGAGCGACCGGTCCCGCCGGGACGCCCCACTCCTGGACCCAGGCGCTCAGCTGCGCACCGCTGCTGGCGTAGACGATCCGGCCGAGCCCCACCCAGGCGTGGGCGGCGGCGCACATCGGGCAGTGCTCCCCGGAGGTGAACACCGTCGCCCGGGCACGCTCGGCGGGGGAGAGGTGCTCCGCGGCCCAGCGGGCGATCGCGAACTCGGGATGCTGGGTGTCGTCACCACCGGCGACCCGGTTGCGATCGGCGAACAGCTCCGTCCCCTCGGCGCCCACGAGGAGCGAACCGAAGGGCTCGTCCCCGGCAGCGAGCGCCTCCTCGGCGAGGTCCACGCAGCGGCGCAGCCAAGTGCGCTCACGATCGGTGAGCGCAGCGGCGGTAGCGACCGACTCGACGGAGGCTGAGCCGGTGGGTGCAGAAGGATCCATCATGGAGCCACCTCACCACACCGGCCGCGCGAAGGCGAGAGCGCCCGGCTGTCTCACTGCTTACCGAGGATCCCCTCGCCGCCGTCCACTTCGAGGCGTCGTAGGGGGACAGGCCCGGGCTGCCGTTCTTGCCGGACATCGAGGAGGTGTTCACGATCGCCCCGAAGCCCTGCTTCTCCATCTGGCGCAGCTCGTGCTTCATGAAGCTCATGGCGCCGAACGCGTTCAGCGTGAACACCCGGTCCCACGTCGAGCGCTCCTGCTGCGCGAACGGAGTCGCGGCGATGCCGATGCCCGCGTTGTTGTGGGCGAAGTCGAGCGTCTCCCACAGCTCGACCGTGCGCGCCACCATCTGCGCGGCGAAGTCTTCGTCGGAGGCATCGCCGACCATGGTCTCCGCGGTGCCGCCGGCCTCACCGATCAGCCGCGCGGTCTCCTCGAGCGGCTCCGCGGCGATGTCCATGATCAGCACGCGCGCGCCGGCATTAGCGAAGGCGAGCGCGCTGGCACGGCCGATGCCCCCCCCGCCCGCGCCGGTGACGATCCCGTTCTTCCCTGACATGTCAGGCACGACGACTCCTTCATCGCGATTCTCAGCGCGAGTGCCGCCTCGCTGTCACCGTAGCGGAGCGGGCTGCGAGGAATGCGCGTGCTCGCCTTCCGGCGCAGGACCGACGGATCCCGCAACTGCGGATCGGGGGCGCCTCGGTACCGGTCCTCGAAGGCACCCGGCTGATCGATGCCCCTCCATTGTCAGCCCTCACCTGCACGAGTACCGTCGAGAGCGCGACGCTGCCCACCGAGGCAGAGGCCCACCGACGCAGGGGGTTCGAGGCCATGGCGACCACATCCGGATATCCGGTCCCGCGAAGTCACGCGCACCCACACGGACTTCACCCGGGCGAGCTGCGGAGGACAGAAGTACCGTCGGCTGCAGCGCGTCACGCAGCGTGACGATCCCGGGAACCCCTTCCGCGAGAACTACTACATGGCGCCGTGACCGAAGGAGATCGGGGCATCCGAAGCAGCCCCCGTCCCTCCTCTCGCCCCGAGAACAGGGAGAACCCACACATGCATGCACCGCGGAATCCCCGATCGTCGGGGGCCGTCCCGGCCTTCACCGAGATCATGGGGCGGGGGCACGTCCTCACCTCGGCACGTGCCACGGCCCCGTACACCACCGGTGACCGCTTCGGGATGGGCGAGGTGCTCGCCGTGCTGCGGCCGGGCTCGCTGGTGGACATGTGGCGGGCCCTGCAGGTGTGCGTCGACCATGACCTCATCGTCATCACCCAGGCCGCCAACACCGGGATCACGGGCGGATCCGTGCCCGGCGATCAGGACTACGACCGCGACATCGTCATCCTCTCCACGCTGCGGATCGACCAGATCCATCTGATCCACCACGCTCGCGAGGCGATCTGCCTGCCCGGTGCCACCCTCTTCGCGCTCGAGGAGATGCTCGCCCCGCACGGGCGCGAGCCGCACTCGGTGATCGGCTCGACGTCGATCGGCGCGAGCGTCGTCGGCGGCATCGCGAACAACTCCGGCGGCACCCAGCTCCGCAAGGGCCCCGCGTACACGGAGCAGGCGCTCTTCGCCCGGGTCGACGAGCAGGGGCAGATCCACCTGGTGAACCACCTGGGCATCGACCTCGGCACCGACCCCACGCACCTCCTCGACCGGCTGCAGCGCGGCCAGTGGGAGGCCGCCGATGTCACCCCGCCGCCGCCGGACTCCACCGGCACCGCCTACGCCGACCACGTGCGCGAGCTGGCCGGCACCCCGGCCCGCTTCAACGCGGACCCGACCTTCCTCCACGAGGCCTCCGGATGCGCGGGCAAGCTGATGGTGTTCGCCGTGCGCACCCGCACCTTCCCGCTCGAGCGGGACAAGGCCACGTTCTACATCGGCACGCACCGCCCCGCGGATCTTGAGGCGCTGCGACGCTCGATCCTCGCCGCCGACGCTCCGCTGCCGATCTCCGGCGAGTACCTGAGCGCGCACGCCGTCGATCTTGCGACCGAGTACGGCAAGGACACCTACGTCTCCCTCAAGCACGCCGGCTCCCGCACCCTGGTGCGCATGCTCGCGCTGAAGAGCTGGGCGAACGGAGTGTTCGCGAAGCTGCCGGGCATGGGTCCGTCGGTCGCCGACGCGATCTCCCAGAAGCTGTTCTCCCTGGTGCCGGAGAAGATCCCGCCGCGGCTGGTCGGCTTCCGCGACCGGTACGCGCATCACCTGCTGCTGGTGGTCAGCGGCAGCCAGCGCGAGGCGACCGCGCGCGTGCTCGAGGAATTCTTCGCCGCCCCCGAGCATGAGGGAGCGTTCTTCGAGTGCGATGCCGAGGAGGCGCAGAGCGCCACCCTGATCCGCTTCGGCGTGGCCAGCGCCGCCAGCCGCTACTTCGTCATGCACCGCGCCGAGGCCTTCGCCATGGTCACCTTCGACGTCGCCCTGCGCCGGGACGACGAGGACTGGCTGGAGCACCTGCCTCCGCACCTCGCCGACCAGCTGCTGGAGAGCGTCTATTTCGGGCACTTCTTCTGCCACGTGCTGCACCAGGACCATGTCGCGAAGAAGGGCGTGGACCCCGTCGCGCTGAAGAAGGAGATGACGGCTCTGCTCGAGAGTCGCGGCGCCGCCGTGCCCGCCGAGCACAATTACGGCCGCATCTATCCCGCGCCCGCGTCGATGGTGGAGCACTTCCGCCGGCTCGACCCGCTGAACATGTTCAACGCCGGCGTGGGGGAGACGTCGCCGCGGAAGGGGTGGGCGTGAGGACGGCGACCGTTCACGGGCACCGGGCTCAGCCCGGCCGGTGCTCCGGGGCTGGCTTGCCGGCGTAGTACGAGGCGTCGATCCCGTCGGCGCCCGCGAGCGGGGCTTCACCTCGTGAGATCGACGTGCAAGGGCAGAGCCCTACGCACTTCAGTGACTGCGCCGTTCTCTCGCATGGTGCAGGTCCCACGCGGCAGCGCTCAGCTCCCGGCATCATGGAGGAGATTCGGATCCCGGGCGACACGCACGAGGGCCGAGGCCAGACCGGTGACGTCCTCGTCGTCGACCAGGCGTGCCAGTGCCTCTGCGTCCTGCGGCAGCCGGGCGGCCCGGGCGCCTTTCAGCACCAGCTCGTCGGCGAAGGGGCGGACCGTGGGC
Organism: Brachybacterium vulturis; assembly: GCF_043641765.1. Taxonomy (GTDB): domain Bacteria; phylum Actinomycetota; class Actinomycetes; order Actinomycetales; family Dermabacteraceae; genus Brachybacterium; species Brachybacterium vulturis_A. The sequence goes on from NZ_JBHZRO010000013.1 coordinate 16,742, forward strand.
CAGACCTGTTGGGCCTCGCGCAGGAAGATGTTCGCCCCCGTCGGTCCGATGTCGTCGAAGGTCTGCAGCAGTTCCGCGATGCGGCCGGGATCGCCCTCGGCCTCGTCTCTCAGTCTCCGGAGGTCACCCTTCCAGCGGTCGAGCAGCAGCGCGGCGGCATCATCGAGGCGGGTCGCGGTGCTCTCGTCGTAGCGCCGGTAGCCGCCGCGTCCGAGGGCGTCGACCCGCTCCTGCCATGTGCTCTCGCGCAGGTGCTCGGGGGTGCGCCATCCGCGGGAGAACAGTTCGCGGGCGGTCGCGACGGCGATGTCGGAGCTGATCCGGGTCGACAGCAGCAGGCTCAGCACGAGCAGCTGCCACAGGGGCGCCGGCTCGTCCCGCAGCGTGATCGCCGCGTCGGCTGCGAACGTGCGGCCGTGCGTCGTCAGGAGTCGACGCGCGAGGTCCCGCTGTTCGCTCATGCGGTCGAGTCTATGGGGCAGGTCGGCACCGGTGGCGATAACGCCGCGATGGAACCCTTCGTCGCCCTGCTCCGGAAGAACATCCCCCACGGTCATCTCTCGGTGCGGCAGTCCCCGGGCCGTGCACACCCGTGGACACCGCGGATCTGGACATCGGGGCCCGCCGACCGTCGTGCGAGAGAGGATGAGAGCTTCTCACCGTTCCGCACCCAGACGGTCCGTCCGGCAACAGCCGGCGTCCCCGGTGCTCCACGTCACCCACCCCTTGATCGGCAAGGCCCCATGATCTCTCGCTCCACCGACACCGCCACGAGGGAGACGTCCCCCGCTCCGGGCGGTGAACCGCCGGCGCTCTCGGAGGCCGGCGAGCCCGCCGGGGCATCGCATGGCAGGTGGGCGCTGCTGCTGCTCGGGATCGGGCTGATCCTGATCGGGCTGAACCTGCGCATCGGCATCGCTGCGATCGGGCCGGTGATCGGCGAGATCCGCGCCTCGCTCGGCCTGTCGGCGACCACGGTGAGCCTGCTGACCACGATCCCGGTCGTCGTGTTCGGCGCGTTCGCGTTCTTCACCCCGGGCCTGACGCGGCGGTTCGGGATGCACCGCCTCCTCGGGGTGGTGCTGCTCGTCCTGGCGGCGGGGATCCTGCTGCGGCTGCAGCCGAGCATGCTGGCCCTGTTCGCCGGAACGGTGCTCGTCGGCGCCGCCATCGCGGTCGGCAACGTCGTGATGCCGGCGGCGATCAAGCAGGACTTCTCCCATCGGGTCGGGGTGATGATGGGCCTGTACACGATGGCGCTGTTCGTCGGCGCGGCCTTCGCCTCGGGGGTGACGGCGCCGCTGCTGCCCGTGCTCGGAGGGAGCTGGCGTGCGGCTCTCGCCATATGGGCGGTGCCCGCGCTGCTCGCCCTGACCGTATGGGTTCCCCAGCTGCGACGCGCGCCGGGACGGATGAAAGCCGGCCGATCGATCGCCGATGCGCCGAGCGAGCACGGGGAGCCGCCGTTCCGGTCGATCCTCACCGACCCGGTCGCGATCGCGGTGACCGGGTTCATGGGCCTGCAGAGCCTGAGCTACTACACGACGGTGACGTGGGTGCCCACCATCCTGCAGGACGCGGGGATGGAGGTGAGCGCCGCAGGGGCGATGATCGCCTACTCCGCGTTCCCCGCCGCCGTCGCCGCGCTGGTCTCGCCGGCGCTGGCGTCGCGGACGCGCCCGGCCTGGTTGCCGCCGGTTCTGGCCGTGCTGCTCCTCGGCGCCGCCTATCTCGGGCTGATCGTCTCCGCCGCGAACGGAGCCCTGGTGTGGATGACGCTGCTCGGGCTGGGGCTCGGGGCATCGATCAGCCTCTCGCTCACGTACATCGTGTGGCGATCGCCGACCGCGCACCTCACCGGGCACCTCTCGACGATGTCGCAGGGCTTCGGCTACCTGATCGCCGGGCTCGGCCCCCTCGGAGTCGGCGCGCTCCACAGCCTCACCGGGAGCTGGACCGTGCCGTTGGCCGTTCTCGGCGCGATCCTGATCCTCCAGCTGGTCTCCGGGGTCGTCGCGAGCCGTCCGGTGCACATCCGTGCCCGCGGTGCACACGGCGTCGAGGCTGCGGAACGGGAGGCGGGCGAGGAGTGCAGCGCGCACTGATCAGGCTGCGGTGCATATCCAGACCGCACAGGACCACGGCAGGGAGGCATCGTCATGACCGCTCGATCCGAGAATCCGTGCCACGAGCCGTTCCGCGACCCCGGGGGGCGGTCCCCGCGCTCGAGGAGGACGAGTCGGCAGCGCCTCGCCCGGAGGAGGAGATCGCGGATCAGCTGCGGTCCGAGCCGGAGGCGGACGCCCGCTCCGAAGGCGACGCCTGACGGGCACCCCGAGCGCCGGTCACCGCACCGGCACCGTGACTCCATGCATCGCACCGCGCAGGCGGAGCAGGATCCCTCGCGCGGCGCCGTGGCTCGTGACCTCGCGGCCCGGGTCGCGGACGTCACGGACCACGGATCGCTCTGGGCCGCCGCGCGGGACCCGCTCGCCGTGCTGCAGGGCGGGATGGGGTCGTTCGCAGGCCTTCGACCGCAGCGGAACCTTCCAACTCTTCGTGACGATGCTCCGGCCGTACATGGAGGACGCCTGACAAGGCCACTGGCCGAGGGAGACCTGCATAGCACGGCCCCCAAGACTCTCTGAGGATGTACATCATGACCGCTCGACCCAATATCGTCATCGTCCTGGCCGACGATCTCGGCTTCTCCGACATCGCCCCCTTCGGCGGCGAGATCGACACCCCGCACCTCACCCGGCTCTCCGACCGGGGCATCCGCATGAGCTCCTACTACGTGACGCCCCGATGCAGCCCCTCGCGCGCCGCCCTGATGACCGGCCAGAACCCGCACAGCGTCGGGATCGGGGTGCTCACCACCGACAACCGCCCGAACGGCTACCCCGGGTCCCTCTCCGCCGAGGTGCCGACGATCGCCGAGCACCTCTCGGGACACGGGTACGCCTGCGGGCTCTTCGGCAAGTGGCACCTGAGCAGCGACATCGAGAACCCCGGCGAGACCTGGCCGACCCGGCGCGGGTTCGACGAGTTCCACGGCATTCTCCAGGGCTCCTCGGGATATTTTCGACCACGCCTGATGGACGGTGAGGAGCGAGTGGACGAGCGAGAGCTGCCGGAGGACTTCCACCTCACCGACCACGTCACCCAGCGGGCGGTCGACTTCATCCGCCGCCGGGGCCAGGCCGGGGCACCCTTCCTCGCGATGCTCACCTATACGGCCCCGCACTGGCCGCTCCATGCCCGCGAGGAGGAGATCGCGACATACCGTGAGCGCTACGCGAGCGGCTGGGACGGAATGCGTCAGCAGCGGCTCGAGGGGCTGCACCGGGAGGGTCTGTACAGCGGGATCCATGACGTCGCCGCCGGCCAGGACCTCCCGGCGTGGGGAGAGAACGCGCAGTGGGAGATCGAGCGGATGTCGGTCTACGCCGCCCAGGTCGAGGCGATGGACCGCGGGATCGGCGCGGTGCTGGACTCGCTCGAGGAGACCGGGGTCGACGACGACACTCTGGTGCTGTTCTTCTCGGACAACGGCGGGTGCGCGGAGGAGCTGCCGACGGACAACCCGCACTTCCCGCGGAAGACGGAGCCCCGCACCACCCGCACCGGGGACCCGGTGCGGTTCGGGAACGATCCGGCGATCATGCCCGGCCCGGCAGACACCTTCCAGAGCTACGGCGTCAACTGGGCCACGGTCTCCAACACCCCGTTTAGGAAGTGGAAGAGCTGGGTCCATGAAGGCGGGATCTCCACCCCGTTCCTGGCCTCCTGGCCCGCCGGAGGGATCCCCCCAGGCGGCGCCGTGAGCCCGGACCTGGGCCACGTCACGGACATCCTGCCCACGGTCCTCGACATCGTCGGTGCCGACCGTACCGGGGTGGGCAGGAGCCTCCTGAGCTCCTGGCAGCGCCCCGAGATCACCGGTCCCGAGCGGACGCTCTGCTGGGAGCACATCGGGAACGCCGCCGTCCGCCGCGGCAGCTGGAAGCTGGTGCGCGAATGGGGCAGGCCGTGGGAGCTCTACCACCTCACCACCGACCGCATCGAAGCCCACGACCTCGCCCAGCAGCACCCGGAGCTGGTCGCCGAGCTCGCGCAGATCTATGCCCGGTGGTGCGAGGAGCAGGGCGTCATCGACTGGCAGGACGTCCTGGACGACCACGCCGAGAGGGGGTTCGGACCCGGGCAGGCGACGTCGTGACCCGAGGGCGGGCGCTGCTCACACCACGAGCACCCGAAGGCACCGCCACCGGCGCTCAGCTGCGGTCCACTGCCTTCGGCAGCTCCTCGTGCCACGCCGCCGGCGCCTCGGCGTCCGGCGCCGCGGGCAGCACCCCCTTCCCATCGGGGCGGGGAATCGCCCCCAGCAGCGCCTTGGTGTAGGGGTGCAGCGGATCGGCCCAGACCAGCGCCGTCGGCCCCGACTCCACGATCTTCCCGCGGTACATCACGGCCACCCGGTCGGCCATGATCCGCACCACCGACAGGTCGTGGGAGATGAACAGCATCCCGGCCCCGGCGGCCAGGCACAGCCGGCGCATCATCGAGGCGACCTCGGCCTGGCTGGAGGCGTCCAGCGCCGAGATCGGCTCGTCGGCCACCAGCAGGTCGGGTCGGGCGGCCAGGGCGCGGGCGATCGCGATCCGCTGACGCTGCCCGCCGGAGAACTGGTGCGGGTAGCGGGAGACCATCGCGGGATCCAGACCCACGGCGCCGAGCCAGGTACCGGGCGCATCCGAGCTGAGACCGCGGGCCTTGGCGGCGGCGACGCCGTCGGCGATCTGGTCGCCGATCCGTTTGCGCGGATTCAGGGAGGAGTTCGGGTCCTGGAACACCATCTGCATGGCGGTCAGGTCGGCGGCACGGCGCCGCAGCCCCAGCGGCGGCACGGGCCTGCCCCGGAACCGGACCTCCCCGGAGCGGGGTTTCTCCATGCCGATCACGGCGCGTGCGGTGGAGGACTTCCCACAGCCGCTCTCGCCGACCAGCGCCAGCACCTCCCCGGCCGTGATCGTCAGCGAGACGCCGTCCACGGCGCGGACGGTGCGATGGCCGCGGTACTCGATCGTGAGGTCCGTGGCGTCCAGTACGGTGCTCATTCGTCGTCCTCCACGAGTGACTGCTGTGCGTCGGGCATCGACTCCAGCAGGGTGCGGGTGTAGGCGTGCTGGGGAGCGGTGAAGACGTCGTGGGTGCTGCCGGACTCCACGATCTGCCCGTAGCGCATCACCGCCACCTCGTCCGCCACGGCGCTCATCACGCCGAGGTCATGGGTCACCAGCAGCACCGCCAGGTCGCGGTCGTCCACCAGCTCGCGCAGCAGATGGAGGATCCCCGCCTGCACGGTGACGTCCAGGGCGGTGGTCGGCTCGTCGGCCAGCAGCACCTCGGGGTCGCACGCCAGCGCCACCGCGATCGCGATGCGCTGACGCTGTCCGCCGGAGAACTGGTGCGGGTACCGGCGCAGCGCCTCGGCGGGCTCGGGCACGCGCACCTGGGTCAGCAGGTCCACGGCCCGCTGCCGCGCATCCCGCCGGTTCAGCCGCAGATGGGCACGCACATGATCGGTGAGCTGGGCCCCGATGGTCAGCTGCGGGTGCAGGCTCGCGGAGGGGTCCTGGAACACCATGGCCACGCGCCGGCCGCGGATGGTGTTCAGTCGGCGCGCACGCATCCCCACCAGCTCGGTCCCGGCCAGGCGGATCGAGCCGCCCACGCGAGCGGTCGCCGGCAGCAGCCCCAGCACGGCCATCGCGCTGACGGTCTTGCCGGAGCCGGATTCCCCGGCCAGGCCCTGGATCCGACCGGCGGTGAGATCCAGGGAGATGCCGCGCACGACCTCCACCGGGTCGTGCCGACCGAAGGCGATGGTCAGATCGCGGATGCTGAGCACGCTCATCGGCCCTCCTCCGTCGTCGGGGTCTCGATCGGGGCCGCGGCGGGGTCCGCCTCGGCGGGATCGGTGGTGCCGGCCGCGCCCTCGCGCTCCGCGGAGGAGAGCGGATCCAGTGCGTCGCGCAGGGAGTCGCCGATGAAGTTGAACGCCATCACGACGGTGAGGATCGCCAGTCCCGGGAACACCCCGAGCCACCAGGCGTCGATGTGATCCATCGCGCCGGAGATCATCGACCCCCATTCGGCCGTGGGCGGCTGCGCTCCCAGGCCCAGGAACGACAAGCCCGTCAGCAGCAGGATCGCGGTGCCAATGTCGAGGGAGGCGAGCACCAGCACGGGGCCGGCGATATTGGGCAGGATGTCGCTGCCCAGGGAGCGCCACGGCGAATAGCCCAGCAGGCGCCCGGCGATCACGAAGTTCTGGGTGCGCAGGCTCAGCACCAGCGAGCGCACCACGCGGGCATACTGCGGCCAGGAGACCACCACTCCCGCGATCACTGCGTTGAACAGGGATGGGCCCAGCGACGCGGCGATGATCATCGCCAGGATGACGGTGGGGAAGGCCATCATCAGGTCGGTCAGGCGCATCAGCGCCTCGTCGACCCAGCCGCCCACGTATCCGGCGACGGAGCCGATCAGTGTTCCCAGCACGGTCGCGCACACCACCATGAGCAGGGCCAGCGGCATGGTGACCCGGGCCCCGGTGAGCAGGCGCGAGAACACGTCGCGGCCCACCTGGTCGGTGCCCAGGAGGGACACCTCGCCCGGCGGGGTGAGACGGGTCAGCTCCTGGGCCAGCGGATCGTGCGGCGCCACCCACGGCGCGATGATCGCCACGACCACCCAGGCCAGGGCGATCACGGCGCCGACCACGGCCAGGGGAGTGCGCCAGGCGGCGGGGATCGCGCGGAGCAGCCGGCCCCGCCGGAGCCGGGTGCGCGGAGGGGTCGTGGCGCTCATGCCAGCCTCACTCTCGGATCGAGGACCCCGTACAAGAGGTCGACCGCGAAGTTGATCACCAGGTAGATGACGCCCACCACCAGGCCGACGCCCATCACGCCGGGCAGGTCCAGGTTGATCGCCGAGTTGAAGGCGTAGGTGCCCAACCCCGGCCAGGCGTACACCGCCTCCACCAGCACGGTGCCGGACAGCAGCACGCCGAAGGCCACGCCCACCACGGTGAGGATCGGCAGCGAGGCACCGCGCAGCACATAGGCGACGATGACCCGGCGAGACGGCAGACCCTTGGCCCGGGCGGCGCGGATGTAGTCGGTGTCGAGCACCTCGAGCACGGCCGCCCGGATGAATCTGGTGAGCAGGCCGATCGTGAACAGCGACAGCACCAGCACCGGCAGCGCGAGGTGGGCGAGTGCGTCGAAGAAGCCGACGGGGTCACCGTTCAGGATGAAGTCGACCGTGTACAGCCCGGTGATCGTGGGCGGCGGGGTGAACGCCGGATCCAGGCGGCCAGCGCCCGGCGCGACGCCGAGGCGCAGGAAGAAGGTGTGGTACGCCATGATGGCCAGCCAGAACGTCGGCACGCTCAGCCCCAGCAGCGAGACCACACGCAGCACCTGGTCGGTGGCTCGGCCGCGATGGTGGGCCGCGATGGTGCCGAGGGTGAGCCCGACGGCGAGGCTGACGATGATCGCGCCGAGTGCGATCTCGATCGTGGCGGGGACTGCGGTGGCCAGTTCGGTCGCCACCGGCCGGCCGGTGGTGATCGAGGTGCCCAGATCGCCCTGGAGCAGGTTCGTCAGGTAGATCAGATACCGCTCGGGGATGGACTTGTCCAGGCCGTGCTTCTCGACGTACGCCGCCACGGTGGCGGGATTGCTCGCGGCTCCCTCACCGAGTGCGGCAGCGATCGGATCTCCGGGCACCAGGGCGGTGAGCACGAAGGTCACCAGGGTGACGCCGAGCATCAGCAGCACGGAGGTGCCCAGGCGCCGCAGCACGTACCCCAGCAGCGGCCAGCGCTGCCACGGAGGGGCGGGCTTCAGCGAGGTGTCGGTCGATGTCATCGTGGGCGGGCTCAACCGGCCGGCCGGATCAGCGGGATGTCGAGCGTCCAGTTGGTGTTGTTCTGGACGTTGGTGACCGAGGTGTCGCTGGCCAGGTTCAGGCCCGGCACGATCAAGGGGATGAAGGGCCCCTCCTCCTGCATGGCCGTGGCGTACTCGCGCATCGCCTGCTCGCGCTCCGCGGCCGAGGTCGCATCCTGGGCGGCGGTGACGAGCTCAGCGATCTCGGGGTCGTCCTCGGCCTCCCAGCCGGCACGCAGACCCACCTTCTCCCCGGGACCGAAGGGAAGGAAGGAGGAGGAGTCGGCGAAGTCGGGACCCCAATACCACATGGAGAACGCCTCGGTGCCGTTCACATAGGGCTCGATCTCGGTGGCGAACGGGGCGGGGGCGAGGTCGACGGCGAGCCCGATGCTCTTCAGCTGGGCCTGGACCCGCTCGGCGACCGGTGTGAACTCCACCCCGCCGACGGGATTGTCGCTCGGGAACTGCAGGGAGATCGTCTCGCCGTCGTACCCGGAGTCCTCGAGCGCCTGCTTCGCCCGCTCGGGATCCGGGGTGACGCCGCTGTCCAGCGCGCCCACGAACATCGGCGGGATCACGCCGGTGGCCTGCTCGGAGCCTTCCCCGGCGAGCTTGAGGAGCTCCTCGTAGTCCAGGGCGTAGCGCACCGCCTCGGCGAACTTCGGGTTCGCCGTGACCTTTCCGACCTCCTGGTTCTGATTGACCAGCAGGAATATCGTCTGCGCGGACGGCGAGGAGGAGACGGTGAAGCCCTCGCCCAGCCCGGCGACCTGGTCGCCGTTGAGGTCGACGGCCAGGTTCGAGTCCCCGCCCTGGAGATTGATCAGCTGGGTGGCGCTCTCGGTGACGTTGCGGATCACGATGCGGTCGAAGCTCGGGGCGTAGTCGCCGTCGTACTCCGGATTGGGCACCAGCACCGCACGGGAGGTGATGTCCATCGAGTCCAGCATGTATGGGCCGGAGCCTGCGGAGGTCGAGCCCAAGAAGTCCTCGGCGGCATCGTCCTCGCCGGTGGTGCCGCCGTTCTCCGTCACCACGGCCGAGTTGAGGATGGACAGCGCCGGGTTCGTCACGATCGCCGGCAGCTCCAGGGACGGCCCGTCGGTGGTGAGGGTGACGGTCATGTCATCCACCTTCTCCACGGTGATTCCGTTCATCAGGAAGTTCGCCTTGGAGTCAGTGATGCCCTGGACCCGAGTCAGGGAGAAGACGACGTCGTCGGCCGTGACCGGGGCCCCGTCGGAGAAGGTGCGCCCCTCCGCCAGCGTGAAGGTGAAGGCGGTGGCGTCCTCGTTCTGCTCCACCGTGGCCAGGGAGGGGATCGGCTCGTCCTCTGCGGAGCCCTCGAAGGTCAGCAGGGTGTCGTAGACGGCGTGCAGCATCATGTTGCCCGTGGGCACATAGTTGCGGCCCGGGTCACCGGTCTCCAGCGAGAACGCGGTGTCGATCACCAAGGTCCCTCCACCGGCCCCGTCGCCACCGCCGCCCGAGGTGTTGTCGGAGGAGTTGCCGCCGGAGCAGCCGGCGAGCGCGAGGCTCGCGCCGAGCCCGAGTGCGATGACGGTGCGACGAGAAGTGCGGAGCACGGAAGCCTCCAACGGTGAGTGACCCGTGCTGGACGGGTCGCGGGACAACGGGTGTGTCAGCGAACTATATGTCCACCGTCACATCCTCTCGTGGACTTCGTTACTGGGCGAGACGACACATGCAGCAGAATGTCCAGAATGGAGAGCGAAACGATGAGCACCTCAGGACGTTCCGCCGCAGGAATCGACGACATCAGCTATCGCATCCTCCAGGTGCTGCGAGATCACGGTCGAATATCGATGGCGGCCCTCGCCCAGGAGGTCGGCGTGTCCCGCTCGAATGCCTATGCGCGGGTCGAAGCGCTGACGGAGGCGGGCGTGATCACCGGCTATTCCGCGCGGATCGATCCGGTCCGCGCCGGGCTGGGGATCTGCACCCTGGTGTTCGTCACGACGCACCCCCAGAGGCTCCGCGAGTTCCTCGAGGAGATCGCGGACATCCCGGAGGTGGAGTCCGCGAAGATCACCACCGGGGAGCACGACGTCATGCTGCTGACCCGCGGCGCCGGGGTCGAGCACGTGCACAGTTTCGTGGTGGGCGTGCTCGCGGCGCTGCCGCAGGTCAAGAGCGTGGAGACCGTGCTGGTCCTCGACGAGGTGTTCGATCGCGGGCAGCTGCTCCCCACGGATCTGGGCGATCGCCGGGAACTGGCCGCCGAGCGTGGGTTGCTGCGCTACACGCGGGCGAACCCGGACCGTCCCAGCAGCATCGAGTGAGGTCCGGGCCCGCGGCCCAGCCTCAGACCTGCAGGCAGACGCTGTCGTGTGGGACGCCGTCGATGGCGAACTCCTCGATCAGCGCGATCCGACCCTCCCGCTGCTCGACCCGACTGGTCGCGTCGCCGCGCACCACGCTGCGATCGGCGACGAGCTCGTGCGCGAACGAGATCGCGAGCGTCGCCTCGCTGAGGCGACCCACGAAGCGCCCCTGGGTCACCGTGTCACCGGTGTAGCTGCCCCACACCAGCTCGCCGTGCTGGTGGTAGACGAAGCGGGTGGGGGAGTCCGGATCCACTGCCGACGCCGTGGAGGAGAGCATGTCGAAGGTGAGGCCGTCGAGGGAGAGGGGGGAGTGGGTAGTCACGGGGCGAGTATGGCGCATCGGAATGCTCCCTGCCCGACCGGTCGCCGACGGGCGCGGACGCGGCGCGGTCCCGCCCATCGACCATTCGACGCGGAACGTTGCCGCGCCCGACGGTGCTCGTTAGCGTGGGGAGCGACCGAGCAGTTCATCGACCAGAAGGAGCTCTCATGAACGAGACCGTTGCCGTCCCCGCACCCGCCGGCGCGACGCGCACGAAGCAGGAGAACGCCGAGAGCGGCTTCCTCGCCCCGGCGGCGCTCGCCAAGAACCTCCAGGCAGTCCTCGTGGACCTCACGGCGCTGCACCTGGTGGGCAAGCAGGCGCACTGGAACATCGTGGGACCGAACTTCCGCGACCTGCACCTGAACCTCGATGAGGTCGTCGATATCGCCCGTGCGAGCGCGGATGACATCGCCGAGCGGATGCGCGCCCTCCACGCGACGCCCGATGCCCGCCCGGCCGTCGTCGCCGAGCAGACCGCCCTGCCGGAGTTCCCGCAGGGCGAGGTGCACACCCACGATGCGATCGACCACATCACCACGGCGATCGAGACGACGGTGGGCACCATGCGCACCGTCCACGACGAGGTCGACGAGGCCGATCCCACCTCGGCGGACATCCTCCACGGCATCCTCGAGAAGCTCGAGCAGCAGGCCTGGTTCCTCAGCGCGGAGACCCGCACCCCGCAGCAGCGCTGACCTGCGCTCCCGACGACGGAGGCGGGCCGCGGAAGACCGCCGCCCGCCCGTCGTCGGGGTGGCCCGTGCCCCGTGCGACCACTGAGAATGCCCGGAGCGGCGCCGCCGCCGCAGCCGAGCGGTCACGGGCGCGAGGGCGGCCGCTGCGAGCGGGTACCGTCGACACCATCCACGGCGGAGCCCCCGCGCCTGAGCCTGCACGCCCCCGGCTCGGCGCGCGCACCGTCCCCTGTTCACCCCGGGCCCCGACCCCGGACGAAGGAGCGCCATGAGCGTCCCCCATCTGCTCGACCACGTCGTCATCGCCGGCCCCGACCTGGCCGAGACCGTGGACTGGTTCCGCGAGCTCACCGGCGTCACTCCCGCCCCCGGCGGCACCCACCCCACCGGCACCGCCAACGCGCTGGTCGCACTCACGGTCAACGGCGAGCCGCGCCCGCACTACCTCGAGCTGATCGGCCCCGACCCCGAGCGCAAGGGCGAGGAGCTGCCGAAGACCTTCAGCATCAATCGGCTGAAGAAGCCCACGCTGATCACCTATGCCGTGCATCCCCAGGGAATCGACCAAGTCGTCGAGCGCGCTCGGGCCGCCGGCTTCGACCCCGGTGACGTGCAGGACCTCACCCGCCGCACCCCGGACGGCACAGAGCTCTCGTGGCGGCTCACCCAGGCGCAGGCCCCGCGCAACTACGCCGTGCCCTTCCTCATCGACTGGGGCGAGACCACCCAGCCGGGCCTGGGGGACCTGCCCGCGATCGACCTGGTCTCCTTCGAGCGCATCGAGGTGAACCCCGGCCCGCAGCAGAAGGCCACCGACGCGCTCGGCCTCGGCGACGGCGTCGCAGCGATCCGCGAGGCGCAGGGCTCCCGGTTCGTGCTGCGCCTGCGCACCGAGGACGGACGCGAGATCGAGATCTGAGAGCGCCTCAGCCCTTGCGGTCTCCGGCCCGCCGGTACCGCAGCAGCAGCTCGTCGCCGGCCTGCAGCACGGCGGCGAGCTCCATCGCCGTGGGCGCGGCCTGCGGCGAGTGGGCGATGCGGCCCGCCGGGCCCGCCTCGAGGGTCGGGGCGAGGGTGAGGCAGAGCTCGTCGACCGCCCCGGCCGTGAGGAACGCGCCGAACAGGCTGGGCCCGCCCTCGGCGTGGATCCGCGCCAGCCCCCGCCGGCCGAGCTCCTCGCGCACCCGCGCCGGATCCACTTCACTCGTGCCCACCTCGACGACGTCCGCCACCACTGCGAGCGCCGCCCGACGCTCCGCCGGTGCCTCGGCGACGGTGAGCACGAGTGGCCGCACCGGGGCGTCGGTGAAGATCGGTGAGTCGGGGTCCAGCTCCAGGCGCCGGGTGACCAGTGCGAACACCGGCTGCGGGGCGAGACCGTGCGCCACCCGCCAGCGCTCGGACTCCTCAGGCAGTCGCATCGCGCCGTAGCCCTCGGCGCGCGCGGTCCCCGCACCGAGCAGGACCACATCGGCCCAGCGGCGCAGCAGCTCGAAGACGCGGTGGTCGGCGTCGTCGCCGAGCCCGCCGGAGAGCCCATCGCGGGTGACGGCCCCGTCGAGGCTGGAGACGAAGTTCATCCGCAGCCAGGGCCCCGCCGGCGGGGCATAGCTCTGCAGCAGCTGGTCGTCGGTCAGCGCCGCGGCGGGGGCGGGCCGGAGCGAGCGGATCGAGGTCATGCGGTGCCTCCTGGGGAGTGGCCGGGGTCGGGGGACGGTGCCAGTGCGCGCAGGTCCACCCGTCGGCCACGGAAGGGGACGTGCTCGTGTGCGAGCAGGGAGGGGGCGTTCCCGCCGTGGCAGGTGGCCGGGGTGCCGTCGGCGCGGACGATGCGCCACCAGGGGATGTCCTCGAGGGCGGCGACGTGGCGACCCACCTGGCGCGGATGCAGCCCGGTCTCGACGGCGATGTCGCCATAGGTCATCACCTGGCCTGCACGGATCGTGGCGGCGACGGCACGGACAGCCTCGCGGGGATCCTCCACGCCATCTCCTCTCTCCCTGGCCACGACCGGCTCCGCCGCGTGGGCTGCCCCGCTCCGCTACGGCGTCACGTTGTAGTTCACCCGGAACAGGTTCCCGGGGTCGTACCGCCGCTTGACCTGCTGCAGGCGACGATACGTCTGCTCGCCGTAGATCCTCCGGGTGAGATCCGAGAGCGGTCCGGTGTACTCGCGGGCCCGGAAGTTCACGTACTCGCCCTGCTCGCCGAGCTGCGTCATCGCCGCCTCGGCCCGCTGGGCGAAGGCGGTGAAGGGGGCGTCCTCGCCCGGTTCCTGCCAGTACCCGTTGATCGTCATCCAGAACTGGGCCGTGCGGTTGGGGAAGGCCGTCGCCTGCGCGGGCACGCGGGCGAACGCGCCTCCCAGGTGGTGGATGTCCACCGAGGTGCCCCGTCCGGGCAGCGCCGCGGCGACCGCGGTGATCGTGTCCAGCGCATCCTCATCCATCTGGGAGAACGCCGTGTTGCGCCAGAATCCGCGTGCCTGGTCGGGGAAGAACTCGTCGGCGGCGCTCTGCCACTGCGGCCAGGAGACCGGGCCGATCTCGCTCTCGTCGGGCGGCGCTGTCGCGCGCAGCCGCTCCAGCAGCTCCCTCCCGCGGGCCTCGTCCTCGCCCACCCAGACGCAGCGCAGCAGCAGCCACGGCTCCTCGCCCATCCCCCGCTCGGCGGGCATCACCATCACCGTGAGGATCGAGGTGAGGGGATCGGGGAGATCGCGGCTCCAGCGCTCGAAGGCGGCGAGGGCCCGGCGCCACTGCGCGGGCCGGTAGAACAGGGTCGCGCCGAGCACCGTCTCGGGCAGCGGCACCGCCTCAAAGGTGAAGGAGGTGACCACACCGAAGTTGCCGCCGCCGCCGCGCAGCCCCCAGAACAGCTCCGGATGCTCGGTCGCGCTCGCCGTGAGCTGCTGCCCGTCGGCCGTGATCACCTCGACCCGGACCAGCCGATCCAGGGCCAGTCCCGCCGAACGCACCAGCCAGCCCACACCGCCCCCGAGCGTCATCCCCGCGATCCCGGGCAGGGAGACCGTCCCCAGCGGCACGGCCAGACGGAACGGCGCGGTCGCCGCGTCGACGTCGCCGGCGCGGGCCCCGGGCCCGGCCGTCACCCGTCGTGTCGCCGGGTCCACGCTCACCTCGCGCAGCTCGCCGAGGTCCAGCACGATCCCGTCGTCGACCGTGCCGAGGCCCGCATTGCTGTGCCCGGCGCCGCGCACCGCCAACGGCAGGCGGGTCTCGCGAGCCGCCTCCAGTACGGGCGGGATGTCCGCGATCGATGCGGCGCGAACGATCAGCAGCGGATACCGGTCGATCACCCGGTTCCACACCCCCCGGGCCTCGTCATACCCTGGCCTGCCGGGCTCGAGCACCCGGCCCTGCACCTGGCCGCGCAGCCGGCGCAGGGCCGGCGTCGCCTCGGGGATCGGGAATCCGCCCATCGTGGTTGCCATGGCTGCCTGCGCTCCTTGCCCCTGCTGTGAACTGCGGGGATCCTGTTCCTGACCGTACCCCCGGCGCCGAGCCGCTGCAACGGACCGTCGGCCCTGCGCGACCTGCGACCCCTGTCCCGAAGGAGACCCCTGTGCCCACCCTCGCCGAGCTCGACGCGATCACCCGGGCCGATCTGCTCGCCGCCGGAGCCACCCGCTGGTCCCGCGGCGACGACGTCATCGGCGCGTTCGTCGCCGAGATGGATTTCGGCATCGCCGAGCCCATCACCCGCCGCCTCCACCAGGAGGTGGACCGCGGCGCCTTCGGATACCTTCCCGCACGACAGGTGAGCGAGCTGCAACAGGCCACTGCCGGTTTCCTGCGCCGTCGGACGGGATGGGAGGTCCCGCCCGAGGACATCCATGAGATGCCCGACGTCATCGCGATCTTCGCGGCGGTGCTCGAGCACTTCCTCGCCCCGGATGCGAAGATCATCGTCCCCACCCCGGCCTACATGCCGTTCCTCCAGGTGCCCGCGCTGCACGGCCGCGAGATCATCGAGGTCCCGATGCCGCGGGACGAGAACGGTCGCCACCACTACGACCTCGACGCGATCGAGGACGCCTTCGATGCCGGCGGCGGTCTGTTCGTCCACACCAACCCCCACAATCCCACTGGGCGGGTGATGACCCGGGAGGAGCTCGAGCCGCTCGCCGCACTGGTGGACCGCAAGGGTGGGCGGGTCTTCTCCGACGAGATCTGGCTGCCACTGGTGCTCGAGGGCGAGCACGTCCCCTATGCCTCGCTGCACGAGACCGCCGCCGCGCACACGATCACCGCCGTCGCCGCGTCCAAGGCCTTCAACCTGCCGGGGCTGAAGTGCGCGCAGCTGATCACCAGCAACGTCGCCGACCGGGAGCGGTTCGTCCAGGTCGGCCATTTCGACCGCCACGGCGCCGCGAACCTCGGCCTCGCCGCCACCTGCGCCGCCTATGACGAGTCAGGGGAGTGGCTCGACGACATACTCGCCTACCTGCGCCGCAACCGCGACACCCTCACGGAGCTGGTCAGCGAGCTGCTGCCCAGGGCGCAGCTGACCACGATGGAGGGCACCTACGTGGCCTGGCTCGACCTGCGCGAGTACGGCATCACCGGCTCCCTCCACGACCATCTGCTCGAGCACGCCCGCGTCGAGTGCACCGAGGGCACCGCTTGCGGCGCGGTCGGGGAGGGGCACGTGCGGCTGATCTTCGCGATGCCGCACCCGCTGCTGGTCGAGGCGATCACGCGGATCGCGCGGGTGCTGGAGCCGGGCCGGGCGGGCTGACGCTCGCGAGGTGTCCCTCCTGCCGTCATCATGGGAAGCATGCCGACGCAGCGAGAGCCACGACGCGACCACCACCCCCGGGACCACCACGAGATGCAGGCCCCGGGGCTCGGTGGCGGCCCCGCCCTCTTCTCCCACGCCCCGGAGCCGGAGCCCGAGGCCACGGACCTTGCCGACTCCACCGGTCAGGGACAGACCGGCTGGCCCTGGTTCCTCCCGCAGTCCGGGCTGCGGCGCGATCTTCTGGACAGCGCCGTCGACGCCGACCAGGACCCGGCCGCCGCAGCCGCGGTCTTCGCACAGATCCCCCTGGTGCGCGGCGCTATGCGCCTGCTCGAGCACGTGGGGGAGGGCCGCGAGCTCACCGACACCGGTGCGCTGGCTCTGTCTGACGTCCGCGCCCTGCTCGAGTCCTGGCAGCTCGACCTCGGCGAGCAGGAGCTCACCTCGATGTGGCAGGTCGGAGAGATCGTCGGCCCCTGGAACGCTCTGGTCAGCGGCGGTTGGCTGGACCTGACCAGCACCCGGGTCACGCCGGGGGACGGGGTCGCACCGGCGGCCTCGCAAACCGAGGATCCCGAGGCATTCGTCCGCTTCTCCCGGGCGCTGATCCTGCTGCTGGTCCTGGACGCCCTGAAGCAGGGCCCCGAGGACGGGGGCCTGTTCGGGGACCCCGACACCTTCGCCGCCCTGATGCACACCGTGGAGCCCGAGGGGCTCCTGCTCCCGGCCGAGATCCGAGTGGCGCTGGATCGCGGTCTGGTCCCGGAGGACCCCGGCGGGGACCCCGACATGGACGAGATCCAGCGGTACTGGCGCACGGGTCGGGATCTGGCGGCACTGGCCGCCTACGGGCTGCTGCACCGCGAGACCTCACCGGACGGGCAGGACACCCGGTTCCACGGCAGCCTCGAGGCGATCTAGGAGGTCTTCGGTGCCCTGGAGATGGCCGGCGAGCTCGACGACCCGGAATGAGCAGCCTCGCTCAGCGCGCCGTCAGCTGCGCAGGTGCGAGGCCCCGTTCAGGTCCAGGATGGTGCCGGAGGCCCACTGCGCCTCGGCCGCGGTGAGATAGAGGATCGCGGCGGCGACCTCCTCGGCGGTGCCCACCCGACCGAAGGGGCTCTGCGCCCGCAGCGCGTCCCCATCGGGCCCGGCGAGCTTCTCCTGCTGCCGCTCGGTGGCCACGAAGCCCGGCGCGACCGAGGCGACCGCGATCCCGTGCGGCGCCAGCGCCACCGCCATCGACTGGCCGAAGGCGTGCAGCCCGGCCTTCGCCGCGGCGTAGGCGGGAGCACCCGGCTCCCCGTGGAACGCGCCGCGGGAGCCGACGTTGACGATCACGCCCGGTGCCTGCCGGGCGATCAGGGAGCGGGCCACCAGGTAGGTGAGGTGCGCGGGCGCGGTGAGGTCCACGTCGATCATGCGGGTCAGCCGCTGCTGCCAGGTCGCGAAGTCGACCTCGTCCACCCGGTGATCGGTCTCGGGGCCCGGGGCGATGCCGGCATTGTTCACCAGCACGTCGATCTGCCCGAGCCCGGCCTCCGCCTCCGCGACGACGCGCTGGGCCGTTCCCGGAGCGGAGAGATCCCCGCCGACCAGCACATGGCCCTCGCCGTGCAGTGCGGCAAGGGTCTGCTCCGCCTCCTCGCGGCGACTGCCGTAGTGCACGGCCACCGTCTCGCCCCGCGCGCTGAGCGCGATCGCCGTGGCCCGGCCGATCCCGCGCGATGCTCCCGTGACCAGTGCGCCCCGCATCCCGGCTCCTCTCCTCGCTGCCGCCCGACCGGCTCGACGGGCGGCAGGACCATCATCCCCCAGCCGCGGCGCCCGGCTCCGTCCCGGCCGGCGTCGGCCCGGCTCGGCCCGGCTCGGCCCGGCTCGGCCCGGCTCGGCTCGGCCCGGCTCGGCCCGGCTCGGCCGAGCACCGTTCCGGCCGCAGGAGCGCCACCAGAATTCTGACGCATATGGCGGTTGAACGGCTGTGAGGCGTTCAGTGCTCACCTGGGGCAGAAATCTGGTGGCGATGCCCGATGCCCCTTGCACGTCGGCGGCGCCCGGGATGTGCTGGCGGCAGCGGAGGCCAGCTGAGCGCGGACCCTTCCGGAGCCCGGGCTCACCTGGGAGGATGACAGCACCGCGCCGCCGAGGGAGGGAGAGCCATGGCCACGTCTCGCCGCCTCCTCCTGAGCGCGGTCCCGCTCGCGGCCGTCGGGTTGCTGAGCGCCTGCACCGGCTCGCCGCGGTCCGCCCCGTCGGCCCGCCCCGAGCCGGGCACCGAGGCGCCACCCGCCGGCACCGCGACCCTCACCTCCGGCCTGCAGGCCCCGTGGTCGATCGCCTTCCACGGTGAGACGGCGCTGCTCAGCGAGCGTGACACCGCCCGGGTCCTCGAGCTCACTGCCGACGGCGCCACTCGGGAGGTCGGCGTGATCGAGGGAGTCACCCCCGGTGGGGAGGGCGGCCTGCTGGGCCTGGCCGTGCACGAGGGGGTGCTGTTCTCCTATGCCACCATCGCCGGCGCCAATCGCATCGAGCACCGCGCCCTCCGCGGGGAGCCCGGGCAGCTGGCGCTCGGTGCGCCCGAGGTGCTGCTCGACGGCATCCCCTCGGCCGCGAACCACAACGGCGGGCGTCTGACGATCGGTCCGGACGGGATGCTCTTCGCGACCACGGGCGACGCGGGGGACCGGCCCGCCGCCCAGGACCTCGGCTCCCTCGCCGGCAAGATCCTGCGCCTCACCCCGGACGGCACCGTCCCCGCGGACAACCCCTTCCCCGGCTCACCGGTGTTCAGCTACGGCCACCGCAATCCGCAGGGCCTCGCTTGGACCGCGGACGGGCAGCTGGTGGCCAGCGAGTTCGGGCAGAACACCTGGGACGAGCTGAACCTCATCGAACCCGGCGGCAATTACGGCTGGCCCGACGTCGAGGGGATCGGCGCGCAGGAGGGGCTGACCGATCCGCTCCTGCAGTGGTCGCCTGCGGAGGCGAGCCCCAGCGGCATCGCGATCCGGGACGGAACCGTCTTCATCGCCTGCCTGCGCGGGCAGCGGCTGCGTGCGGTGCCGCTCGCGGATCCGCCGGCACAGACCGAGCTGCTGGTGGGGGAGGTGGGTCGCCTGCGCGACGTGGTCAGCGCGCCCGACGGTTCGCTGTGGGCGCTCACCAACACCACCGACGGCCGGGGCGACCCCGCGCCGGACGGGGACCGGGTGCTGCGGGTCGAGGTGCCGGGCGGCTGACCCCGGGCCGTTCCGGCCGCCGGGCGCAGGCGCCACCAGAAATCCGACCTATGCGAGCGTCGAACGGCTGTGGAGCGTTCGACGCTGGTATAGGTGAGGAATCCGGTGGTGAAGCTGCCCGGCCAGCCGCTCAGCCCCGCCGCTCGGCCGCCGCCAGGTGCTCGCCCAGCACCCGCACGAACCGCGCCGGATCCTCCAGGTGCGGGGAATGCCCCGCCCCCGCGAAGACCTCCTCGCGCACCTGACCGCCGGCCGCCGCGTAGCGATCCAGCACGTCACGGGTCTGGGCGATCATCGGCTGCGGCGGAGCGGCCTCCTCGCCCGGCCAGCCCGGCACCACACCGTGCTTGCCCAGGGTGTGCAGGTCGAAGAAGGACTCATCACCCACGATCGCATCCCGACTGCCGCGCACCCACAGGATCGGCGGCTTGTCCACCAGGTCCACGATGCCGGTGAGGTCCAGGTGCACGCCGCTCATGGTGTTCAGCACCCCGCGGTCCCCGGCGCCGAAGCCGGGCCAGTGCTCGCTGGGCCTGCTGTCGCCGGGGTAGTGGTCCGGCCCGGTCGCGGTGGTCAGCATCGAGGAGACCCAGAGGTCCTCGTGGGCGTCGTGGTGATCCGGGCCCACATAGCTGGAGCGGAACACGGCGCGCGGGCTCGCACCGGATTCGTCGGAGGCGTCCCCCTCCGCCAGGCGCTGCACGAACTCGGGGTTCCCGCCGCCGCCTCCGGTACCGGCGCCGTCCGGGGTGCACAGCGTCCCGTCGGCGAGGGTGCCGAAGCCGTACGGCGGCACCGGGGCCTGCAGCGTCAGCGAGGCCACCAGCTCGGGCCGGTACAGCGCCAGCTGCTGCACCACGCCGCCGCCCATCGACCAGCCGAGCAGGTGCACCTCGCTCAGCTCGAGCGCGTCCAGCACCGCGGCGACGTCGTCGCTGAAGTCCCGCAGTCCGCGCCGCGCATCCACCGGCGCGGGTGCGGAGTCCCCGAAGCCGCGCAGGTCGATCGCGATGCTCGGCCGCTCCAGCGCCAGCATCAGCGGCTGGAAGAACAGGGAGCTGGAGATGTTCCCGTGGATCAGCACCACGGGGGTCCGCTCGCCGCCGTCGCCGTCGAGGCTGCGGCGCAGCACCGCGGTGCGCAGCCGCTCGGTCTGGACGACGGACTGCTCGATGCCGGGCAGCAGGGTGCTCATGGGCGGATCTCCTCGCTCGGGGCGGTGGTCGCCGGGAGCAGGCGCACGGCCTCGGCGACCGCGTCCACCCCTGAGCCCATCAGGATCGTGTAGTGGTTGGTGTCCGGGACCTCCACGGTGGCCATCCCCGGCAGCGTCGCCCGCCAGGAGGCGAACCATTCGGGGTCGTACAGCGCCGGGACCTCGTCGAACAGGCCGCGCGGGCTGCGCAGCACCGTCATCGCCACCTCGAGCCCTTCCAGCTGCTCGGTGTAGCCGTCGCGGCCGTCGAGCTCGATGAGGTTCGTGGTGACCGCGTCCGGGATCGCGGAGGGCCGCAGCCGGCCGTCCACCAGCGCGAGGTCGGCATCGACGTACTCCTCGATGCCGCGGTTCCAGTACGGGCCCAGCGCCGGGTGCTCACGCCAGAACTGCCGATACTCGGCGGCCGAGTCGAAGGTCTTCGACAGCCGCTGGATCGCGGGGCCGAGCACGTCCTCGGGGCTGAGGTCCGCCGCGGCCGGCGTCGGCTTCAGCGGCAGACCGCCGTCGACCAGCACCAGGCGTTCGACCAGCTCCGGATGCGCCGCCGCCAGGCGCACCGCGACGAAGGCTCCCATCGAATGCCCCACGATCACGGCGCGCTCGATGCCGGCGCCGCGCATCATCGCGGCGACGTCCTCGGCGTGCCGGGTCATCGCGTACGGGCCGGGCAGGTGGCGGGAGGCGCCCCGGCCGCGCAGGTCCATCGCCAGCACCGGCGCGTCCAGCCGCAGGGCCAGGCCGCTGAAGGAGCGATGGTTGGCGGTGATGCCGTGGATCGCGACCACCGGGGTGCCGGGCGCCCCGGCGCGCCACAGCGTGCCGGTGAGCAGACCGCCGTCGACCGGCACCTGCACCCGGGTCTCGGTGGTGGGGGCCGACGGGTCGGCTCCGCGGGCGTGGGTGGGGCTCATCGCGCGCTCCAGCCGCCGTCCATGGTGTACGAGGCGCCGGTGACCATCCCGGCATGGGGGCCGGCCAGCCAGGTCGCGAGCGAGGCCACCTCCTCGGGGGTGACCAGCCGCTTGATCGCGGCCTCGGTGAGCATCACCTTCTCCAGCACCTCGTCCTCGCCGATGCCGTGGGTCGCGGCCTGATCGGCGATCTGCTTCTCGACCAGGGCGGTGCGCACATAGCCGGGGTTCAGGCAGTTGGAGGTGATGCCGTGCTCGGCGCCCTCCAGCGCCGTCACCTTCGAGAGCCCCTCCAGGCCGTGCTTCGCGGCGACGTAGGCGCTCTTGAAGGCGGAGGCACGGATCCCGTGCACGCTGGAGAGGTTCAGCACCCGGCCGAAGCCGCGCTCGATCATCCCCGGCATCGCGGCACGGACCAGCAGGAACGGTGCCTCGAGCATCAGGGTGTGGATCTTCCGCCACATCTCCGGCTCGAGCTCGGTGAGCGGTGCGACCCGCTGGATCCCGGCGTTGTTGACCAGGATGTCCGCTCTCAGGTCCAGGTTCTCCAGCGCTGCGGTGTCCATCAGGTCCACCTGCCACGCTTCGCCGCCGAGCTCGGTGGCCAGGGCCTGCGCGGCCGCGCCGTCCAGATCGGCGATCACCACCTGTGCGCCCTCGGCGGCGAACGCACGGGCGATGGCGGCACCGATGCCCGCTGCTCCTCCGGTGATGACGGCGCGACGTCCGCTCAGTGTGCTCATCTGGGAATCCTTCTCTTCGGGGTCGAGGCGACGGCGACGTCGCCGGGGGTGGGGTCGCGGCGAGGGGTGATCGCCGCGGGGGCAAGGGTGAGGGGTCAGGGGGCGCCGGGAGGCGGCCCGGCGGGCGCCGGCGGCGGGACATCGGCCGGGGTGCCCAGCGCCCGCTGCACCAGCGCGACCATCTGCTCGAACACGTCCTCGGGGACGGAGCGGGCATCGGCCCCGTAGGTGCCGGAGGCGGACTCTCCCGTCGGCCACAGCACGTAGCGCATGCCGATCATCTCGCCGATGCCCATCAGCGCCCAGGCGGCGACCTCCGGATCCACCTCCGCGCCGATCTCTCCGCTGTCCCGGGCGCGGGTGAGGCCCTCGCGGTAGCCGTCCACGATCCGTTCGTAGTGCAGCCGCATCGCGCCGGGGGAGACCTGCTCCGCCTCCCGCACCACCCGGTACAGCGCCGGATGCTCGGCGGTGAAGGCGAAGAACTCGCGGAAGCCCTCCCGCTCGGACTCGGCCCGGCTGCGGCCGCGGGCGGCACCGTCGCTCATCGCCTTGCGCACCCGCCGGTTCAGGTCCACCACCAGCTGCTCGAACAGGTCCAGCTTGCTGGTGAAGTACAGGTAGAAGGTGCCCTGCCCCACGCCCGCCCGCTCCGTGATCCGGGAGACGGAGGCGGCGTGATAGCCCTGCTCGGCGAAGGTGCGCTCGGCGGCGGAGAAGATCTTCGCCTTGGTCTCGGCGCCGCGCCGGGTGCGCGGCTGGATCGCGGTGCGCGCCTCGAGATCGGCGTCCGACGGCACCGCATCCCGCGACGCCGCACCCGACGGGGCGGGGGTCCTCGCAGGGGTCATGTCCGGTTCCTCTCCAGCAGCGAGTCGGCCAGCACCCGGCGCAGCGGTTTGCCGCTCGAGGTGCGGGGGATCGACTCGACCACCACGATCTGCTTGGGATGCTTGAAGCCGGCCAGGCGGGTCTCCAGGTGCGAGCGGATCTCCCGCTCGTCCAGCTCGGCACCGAGCACCAACCAGGCCACCAGCTCCTCGCCCCAGCGCTCGCTGGGGATGCCGGCGACCGCCGCCTCGGTGATGCGGGGATGCTCCAGCAGCGCCAGCTCCACCTCGATCGGGGCGATCGATTCGGCGGCGGAGCGGATGATGTCCTTGACCCGGTCCACGATCCGCACCCGGCCCTCCGCGTCCAGCTCCACCAGGTCGCCGGTGCGCAGCCAGCCCTCGTGCATCGTCTGCGCGGTGGCCTCCTCATCACGGAAGTAACCGGAGAACACGGCGGGGGAGCGCACCAGCAGCTCGCCGGTGCCGGGGGCGCGGCTCACCTCGCCCTCGACCAGCAGGGCCAGCTCCACATGCGGGTAGGCGCGGCCCGCGGTGCCGGCATCCGAGGGGTGCTGGGTCATGGTCACGTTCGGGGCGGCCTCGGTGAGGCCGTAGCCCTGGCGCAGGGTGATCCCGTGCCCGGCGAGCTCCTCGCGCGCCCGTGCATCCAGCATCCCGCCGCCGACGATCGCAGTGCGCAGGCTGCTGAGGTCGCGCATGGCGACATCGGGATGCTGCAGGAGCGCCCGGTAGAGGGTGGGCACTCCCATCATGGCCGTGGCGCGGTGACGCTCCACCAGGGCCAATGCGCGGCCGGCATCGAAGGTGCGCTCGAGCACCACCAGCGCCCCCAGGTGCCAGGCCAGCAGCGGCTGGATGTTCCAGCCCGCCACATGATGCTGGGGCAGCACCTGCAGCACCACGTCCGAGCGGCGCAGCGGTGCCGCGCCCTGCAGCGAGCGGTTCACCCACACGCAGTTCGCCTGCGTGAGGACCACGGCCTTGGGGGCGCTGGTGGTGCCGGAGGTGAACAGCATCAGCAGAGCGTCCGCCGGGCGCGGCACGCCGGCGGGACGGGGCGTGCGGGCACCGGGCACCTGGGTCTCCACGCCCTCGGCGCCGAGGGTGGTCGAGGGCAGCGGGAGACCACCGAGCCGCTCCGCCGCGTCCTCCGCCACCGGCAGGTGGTCCTCCTCGACCAGCAGCAGGGAGGGGTCGGCGATCCGCAGCTGCTGGGCGAGCTCCCCGGCGGTCAGCCGCCAGGACAGCGGCACCAGCATCGCCCCCGTCTTCGCGCAGGCCAGCAGCAGCACCACCTGGTCGGCGGTGGAGCCGGTGACCGTCGCGATCCGCGACCCATGCCCGTGACCGGCACGGTCCAGCGCCTCGGCGAGAGCCGCCGCGCGGGACTCGAGCTCCCCGTAGGAGACCACCACGCCGCGATCCAGGATCGCCGGTCGCGAGGGCGCGGCCGCGGCATGCGGGGTGATCCACCGGTCCAGGGTGAGCCGGTCGTCGGCGTCGACCGCGGCGACGGTGCGGGCGGCGGGGAGGAACATCTCGGGATCCATCACGTCAGGTTCTCGCATCCGTGAGCGCCTCGGGGCGCTCCGTCGCCGTGTCGCGGCGCCGGGTGACCCGCTGGGTCAGGCCCACGATGCCGCCGGGGGCGAACATCACCACCAGCACGAACAGCATCCCCAGCAGGAACAGCGGCTCTGACAGCGGGATCCGCAGCACCGCCGGCAGCTCCGCGATCCAGGAGGCCGAGGCGAGGGAGGCGAGCCGCTGGTCCAGCAGCGTGTAGAGGATCCCGCCGATGATCGCGCCCCAGCGGTAGCCGACCCCGCCGAGCACCACGATCACCAGCAGGGTGAGGGTGAAATCCGCGGTCGAGATGCGAGGAGTGACGGTGGACTGCAGCAGCAGGAAGCCCATCCCGGCGACCGCGGCGAACACCGCGCCCGCCCCGAAGATGAACAGCCGCACCGTGTACGGGCGCAGGCCCAGCACGGTCACCCGCAGCTCGTTCTCGCGGGAGGCGACCACCACGTGCCCCAGGCGCGATTTCTCGATCCATACGCAGGCCAGGTACACCAGCACCAGGATCCCCAGCGCCAGCCAGTACACGTTGCGGGCGTTCTGGACGCCGATCAGGAGGTCCGGGACCACGGCGACCTCGAGCGTGACGCCCTCCTCGCCGCCGGTGAGCCCACCGGTGTCACGCCGCAGCATCACGTTGACCGCCTGCGCGAAGGCGAGGGTCACCATCGCGAAGGAGATCCCGGTGACCCGCAGTGCGAGGGCGCCCACCAGATTCCCGGCCACCAGGGCCACGACCAGGGTCGCCACGATGGCCAGGACGAACACCGCAGCCTCGGGGATCGCCGTCGGCGCCAGCAGGTTCAGGGCGATGCCCAGCCCGTACGCGCCGGCGGAGAAGAACATCGCATGCCCGAAGGACAGCATCCCGCCGATCCCGAAGATCAGGTGGTAGCTGAGCGCCAGGGCGGAGATCAGGAAGGCATAGGCGAGCATCGAGAGCGCGCCGGGCGTGTAGGTGGGGCCGGGCAGGATCCCGGGCAGGGACAGGTTCAGCAGGGGGAGCACGGCGGCGACGGCGAGCAGCACCGCACCGATGACGAGCATCCCCGTGGTGGAGGAGAGGAAAGTGCGCATCTGAGGCTCCTAGTGCTTGACCTTGCCCATGAGGCCGGTGGGGCGGACGAGGATGACCACCGCGAGCAGCAGCACGACCGCGAGGTCCCCGGCGCCGAAGTAGTAGTTCGCGAACTGCTGGATGACCGCCACGATCACCGCGGCGATCGCGGCACCCGAGAGGGAGCCCAGCCCGCCGATCACGGTGACGATGAAGGCGTAGATCAGCAGCGAGGTGCCCTGATGGGCGCTGACCTGTCCGTAGTACACCGAGGCGAGCACGCCGCCCAGTCCCGCGGCGGCCCCGCCGATCGCGAACACGATGGTGAAGGCGCGGCGCACGTCGATGCCGAGCGCGGTGACCATGGTGCGGTTCTCCACCCCGGCGCGGATGATCAGGCCGTAGCTGGTCTTCCGCAGGAACAGCACGATCAGCAGCAGCACCACCACCGCGGCGCCGATCAGCAGCCACCGGTCGTTGGGGATGTGCACCCCGGCGATGTCGGTGGTCCGGCTGAGCCAGCCGGGGGACTGGATCTGGATCGGATCGGAGCCCCAGATCCCCTCGAACAGGGCCACGGTCGCCAGGCCCAGGCCGACGGTCACCAGCACCTGCTCGATGTGACGGTTGTACAGCCGACGGATGAACACCAGCTCCGTCAGCGCCGCGGACCCGGCACCGACCAGCACGCCGATGGCCATACCGATCAGCAGCCCGGCCCAGCTGCCGTCGCCGACGCGCCTGCCGACCTCCCAGCCCAGGAAGCCGGACAGGGTGAGGAAGGAGCCGTGGGCGAAGTTCAGCACGCCCATCAGCCCGTAGATGAGCGACAGCCCGGAGGCGACCAGGAAGTAGAGGGCGCCCAGGCCCACCCCGGTGATGAGCAGGAGGATCACAGCGCTCATGTCGAGGACCTCTTCTCGTCGGCGTCGGGGGCGGGGGCGGCGGCCTGCTCGGCGAGCCCGTCCGCGGTCTTCCCGTCGGAGGAGACGCCGAGATGGCGCTGGACCAGGTCGGAGTCGAGGAACTCCGCGGCCGGGCCGGCGTGCACCACCCGGC
Source organism: Brachybacterium vulturis (assembly GCF_043641765.1). Taxonomy (GTDB): domain Bacteria; phylum Actinomycetota; class Actinomycetes; order Actinomycetales; family Dermabacteraceae; genus Brachybacterium; species Brachybacterium vulturis_A. The sequence continues at coordinate 43,504 of NZ_JBHZRO010000013.1, forward strand.
CCCCGGAGAGCACCATCACGGTGTGCGCGAGGTCGCGCACCACCTGCAGGTTCTGCTCCACCAGCAGCATCGGGGTGAGCTCCGCCGCCGTCTTCAGCGCCTCGGTGACGGTGCCGACGATCAGCGGGGCGAGCCCCTTGGTGGGCTCGTCGACCAGGATCAGCTGGTTGTCGTTCATCAGCGCCCGGGAGAGGGAGACCATCTGCTGCTGCCCTCCCGAAAGGGTGCCCGCCTGCTGGGCCGCACGCTGGCGCAGCTCGGGGAAGAGCTCATCGACCAGCGTGCGGTGCGGGGCCCCGCCGCGCTCGGCCAGGCGCAGGTTCTCCGCCACGGTGAGCTGGCTGAAGACCTCCCGGTCCTCGGGGACGTAGGCGATGCCCTGCTGGATGACGCGATGGGTCATGAGCCCGTCGATGCGGGTGCCGTCGAAGGTCACCTCGCCGCTGCGCTCGTACAGACCCAGCAGGCCCTTCAGCGTGGAGGACTTGCCCACGCCGTTGCGGCCCAGCAGCGCGGTCACGCCGTGCGCGGCGACGTCGAAGGAGACGTCCTCGACGACCTGTTGGCCGGCGATGCGGACATTGAGGTCCCGCACGGTGAGGATGGGGGTCATACGGTCTCTCCGAGGTAGGCCTTCTGCACGTCGAGGTCGGCCATGACGGCATCGGGGGTGTCGATCGCGAGCAGCTCGCCGTGGTGCATCACCGCGACCCGGTCCACCAGGTCCATCAGCACCTCCATGTGGTGCTCGACCATGAGGACGGTGCGGCCGCCCCGGTGGAGCCGACGGATGACCTCCATCAGCCCCTGCACATCGCCCGAGCCGACGCCCGCCATGGGCTCGTCCAGCAGCACCACCTGGGGGTCGGTGGCGATCAGCATGGCGATCTCGAGCTTGCGCTTGTCACCGTGCGAGAGGGTCCCGGCCTCGGTGTCGACGTGGTGGGCCAGGCCCACCTCCTCCAGGCAGCGCCCGGCGACGACGTCGGCCTCGTCCCCCCGCCGCGGGAACCTCCATGGGCTGGTGGCGGCGCCGAGCGTGGACTGCGCGGCCATGCGCACGTTCTTCCCGGCGGTCAGGCCCGGGAAGACGCTCGAGGTCTGGAAGGTGCGGCCCAGACCGACCCGCGCCCGCTGATGCACTTTCCGGCCGGTCACGTCCTCACCGTCCAGGAGGACCCGTCCGGTGGTGGGGGACATGACGCCGGAGATGATGTTGAAAAGAGTGGTCTTGCCGGCACCGTTGGGGCCTATCACGCCCACCATCTCGCCGGTGGCGACCTCGAGGTCCACGTCGTTCAGGATGCGGGCGCCGCCGATCTGGAGGCCGATGTGCGTCAGCTGCAGCGCGGATCGGTCGCTCATCACTCTGCGGCCACCGGCGGGGCGACGGCCTCGGCGTCCGCGGTCTCGACCAGCTCGGGCACCCACTCGCCGTCCTGGTCGACGAGCTTCACCTGGAACATCGGCTGGATCAGGGCGTGGTCCTCGGCCCGGACGGTGAGCTCACCCTTGACGGAGTCGAAGGTCCAGCCCTCGAGCGCGTCGATCATGGCCGGGGTCTCGCCCTGGCCCTCCTCGACGGCGTGGACCAGCATCTGCGCGGCGACGAAGCCGTCGACGGTGAACAGATCGGGCTCGTTGCCGTTCTCCTCGAGGAAGGCGTCCATGGCCTGCGAGGCCTCGTTGCCGGTCGCGCCGGGGAAGTAGTGGTTCAGGAACTGGATGTCCCCGGAGCCGGGGCCGTAGGCCTGGTAGGAGGCGCGGTCGGCGAGGCCGGTGACCACGGTGGTGTCCTCCAGGACCTGCTGCTGGGAGAGGGCCTCCCACATCGCACCGGTGGTGGCACCGGCCCAGGCCACGAACACCATGTCCGGCTCGGCGGCGAGGATCTGCTGGGCGAAGGGGGTGAACTCGGTGGCGTCCTCGGGGACCAGGATCGGCTCGACCTCGGCGCCCTCGGCGCCGAGCACGGCCTCCACGGAGGAGACGTTGCCCTGGCCGAAGGCGTTGTCCTGGCCGAACACCACGATCTTCGCGCCGTCGAGATCCTCGAGGAAGGTCGCCGCGGTGGCGACGTCCTGGATGGTCTGGCGACCGGAGCGGAAGGTCTGCTCGTTCACGCCGGTCAGCGCGTCGGTGGCGGCGGGACCGGAGAGGAACAGGGTCTCGTTCTGGGCGGCCTGCTCGGCGACGGCCACGGCCACCCCGGAGGCGACCGAGCCGGCGATCACATCGGTGCCCTCACCGATCATGGTGCGGGCGTGCTGCACGGCGGTGTCCGGATTGCCCTGATCATCGACCCATTCGATGGAGAGGTCGACACCGTCGACCTCGCCGGTGCCGTCGGTGGCGTAGTCCAGACCGGCCTCGAAGCCCTGCTGGTAGGTGGCCCCGTAGGCGGCCAGCGGGCCGGTGATCGAGGTGATCATGCCGACCTCGACCGCGACATCGCCCTCGGCGCCATCGGCCCCGCCTCCGGCGGCCTCATCGGCAGCGGGGGCGCAGGCCCCCAGGGCGAGCGCGGCGGCGGCGCCGGCGGCGGCGAACTTCATCGTTCTGCGCATGATGTGCCTTTCGAGCAGTGCGGGCCCGAGAGCGTCCATCGGCGTGGTCCGGGAGGCTGCTGCCGCGGGAGCGGGGCTGCTGCCGTGCCGTGCACCTGTGCTGGTGCCGTGGTGCCGGATACGTCGTGGTGGGGCATCGCGGGGATCATGAACCTGACAGGTGGTTCAGGCTTCAGGTCCTATGGTGCGCGCGAGAGTGACCTGCGTCAAACGGGCAGGTGGGGGTGGGGGTGCATCGTGACGGATTCGTGACCGGGCGGGGGTGCTCTCCGCGGTGGGGCCACCACACCGGACCGCTCTGCCCGTGCCCGGGGCCGCCAGCAGAGCCCGTGCCCGGCGCCACCAGCAGAGCCACCAGAATTCTGACGTGTACGACGGATGAACGGCCATGCGGCCATGCGGCGTCCATCCCTCACCGGAGGCAGAAATCTGGTGGTGCGAACCGGTGCCCGGCGCATCGCGGGTCGACGGCACGTCGGTGTGCATAGGGTGGAAGGCCAGCACGCAGGAGAGCAGCGCGGAGGAGAGCAGTGATGCCGGACCGGCCCGATGCCCAGACTCGCCCGGCCTCACGGCTGCCCCCCGGGAGAGGAGCTCGTCCGCGCGCCGCGCCCGATCGTGCGCGCGCGGATCGGCGCGGCCGCGTTCACCGTGCTGCTGGTCATCACGCTCGTCGCTCCCGTGGTCATCGATGCCGAGGCGATGCCCGGGCTCTCGCTGATCGCTCTCGGGAACCTGCTGCTGATGGGCTTCGCCGAGCTGATCGACGCGAGCAGCCGCGGGTTCCTGCTCGCCGTGCGACTCGGCGGGGTCGCGATCGCTCTGCTCGGGCTCGTCGTCCTGCTTCTCTGATCCCGCCTGACCCCGGCCGCCGCCGGGTTCACCGCCGCCAGAAGAAGCAGTGCTCGACGCCGCTCGGCGCGGTGATCCGCTCGAGGTGGAAGCGGTCCTCGAGCTCCTCGGGACGCTCCCACAGCCGCAGTCCGGTCCCGTACTCGAGCGGCGCGATCGCCACGTGCATCTCGTCGATGAGATCCGCCCAGAGGAACTCGCGCAGCGTGGTGACGCCGCCGCCGATGCGCACGTCCTTCCCCTCGGCCGCCGCCGTCGCCTGCGCCAGTGCCTCGGCCGGAGCGGCGTCCACGAAGTGGAAGGTGGTCTCCCCGACGGTCAGCGGCGGCCGCGGATGATGGGTGAGCACGAACATCGGGGTGTGGAACGGCGGCTCCTCTCCCCACCAGCCCGTCCAGCCGTCATCGCTCCAGGGGCCGCGCTGCGGGCCGAACTTGTGCCGGCCCATGATCTCGGCACCGATGCCCTGGGCGAAGTCGCGGGTCAGCCGGTCCTCGAACCCCCGGCTGCCGCCGGGAGCCGTGCGACCGGGGAAGTGCGCGGTCTCGAAGGCCCAGGCCATCAGCTCTCCGGGGTCGACATGACCGAAGGGCCGCTGCAGGGTCTGCTCCTGGCCGGCGCCGATGCCGTCGCGGGAGACGCCGAAGCTCTGGACGCGCACGCGCTGCGTCATGACGGGATCCTCTCGAGGGGATGTGCACCATCGTGCTCTTCGCGGGCGGGGCTGTCACCCCTCAGCCCGCTCACGGCGCCGGACGGGGTGCCGTTGCGGCCGGTGGCGACATCGACATCTCCCGGCGCGTCTCACGCTTGCCGGTGACGCGGCGGTGACGCGGCGGTGACGCAGTGGTGACCGCCTGGTGACAAGCCGCTGTCAGGGTGACCGGCATGATCTCCCATGCGCTGGTCGTGGTGCGGAATGAGCTCGAGAGGCACCTGAAGGGCTTCGACGAGAACGTGACGCATTGCGCGCTGGGCAGTCCGGCGGATGTCTCCTCGCCGCAGGGAGGCACCGGGCAGCTGCGGGAGAAGGTGCTGCTGACCGTCGTGAACATCTCCGAGGAGAAGACGCATCGGAACCTGCCGAACCGTACACGAGACCCGGAACAGCTGACGGCACGCTACGAGAACCCGCCGATCTGCCTGAACCTGGCCCTGCTGGTCTCGGCCACCCATGGCGAGTACTCCGACGCTCTGCTGGGCCTGTCCCGGGCGATCGCGTTCTTCCAGGCCGTCCCCGAGTTCGCGCCGGACACGATCTCCCCCGAGTCGCTGCAGGAGGGCCAGCCTGTCAATCCTCTTGATCGACTGGATGATTTCCGCCTGGTGCTGACCCTCTGGTCGCCGACCATGGAGGAGGTCAACGACATGTGGGGGATGCTGGGCGGGAAGCAGTTCCCCTTCGCGCTGTACTCGATGCGGATGCTCGAGCTGCGCCTGCCGGTCGCCCCGCGCGAGAATCCGCTGATCAGCGAGGTCCTCGGCTCCTTCTCCCACGAGGTGGCGGTGACCTGAGATGGCCGAGGCGAGACGCTCCGCCTTCACCCCGCTGGTGGAGGTGCGACTGCTGCACCACTACTGGTTGGATGACGGTGCCACGGTGTTCGCGACCGACGGAGGCGCGGACAGGGACCGTCGCCTGTGCATCTACGACGTGCGCCGCCTGCTGACCATCCGACCCACCCACGGGACCGAGTCCCTGCTGCGCGGGCTGCGGGGCGTGCTGCGGGTGACCGCGACCGGGGTGCTGATCGCGGTGCCGTCGCAGGCAGTCATCTCCGCTGACGTCCGGTTCACCTTCACCCTGAGCCCGCGGGTCGCCGACCTCGGCGCCTATACCGCGATGTCGCTGCGTCGACGCACCACCGTCGAGGCCACCGAGCAGGAGGGTGACCGTCTCGCGGTGCGCCGCTACCGCACCGAGGTCCCGCTGCTGTCGAACCTGACGGGCACGGCCCGTGGCGCCGCCGGCGAGCCTGGCCGGCGGCTGTTCCTGTCTCGCGAGTACGGAGCCGGCCCGGGGGAGCGGGTCGAGGACCTCGTGGTCGAGGATGGTCGCCTGCTGCATCTGACCAGTGATGCTCCCGGCGCCGGGACCCAGGAGCTCGGCGCAACGGCGGAGCTGCCCGTCTACGTCCACCAGGGTGATGTGCCCCGGATCGTCCCACCCCCGCACATCGACGGGGCACCGGAGCGCGGCGTGGAGCTGACCCCGGCCCTGCCCGCGGACACGATGGCGGTGATCGATCTGGTCGCCCGTCGGCCCGATGACCCGGAGTTCGACCTGCTGGGTGCGGACGGCACCGCCCGCCGGCCCCCTCCGGTGTTCGAGGTGCACTTCAGGAACCGCCGCACCACCTGGCAGTTCGTCGGCCGTGATGACGGCGTCGAGCAGCACGTGGAACCGCACGCGCTGCCGCTGACCCACCATGGCCGGGCCGTGGACCGCCAGAAGCCCGCAGCCTCCTCCCTCGCGGTGGAGGTCGACCCTGCCGACTCGACGAGGATCGCCCGATTGGTCTCCGTCATCCCCGTCCACTAGCCCGGAAGAAGGACTGTCATGCCCACGTACACGACACCAGGCGTCTACATCGAGGAGATCCCCTCGTTCCCGCCGAGCGTCGCCCCGGTCGCGACGGCGATCCCCGCTTTCATCGGCTGCACCGAGAAGGCTCGACGTGATGAGCCGGGTGACCTCCACCAGGTGCCGACGCGCATCGAGTCCCTGGTCGAGTTCCAGGAGCTCTTCGGCGGCCCGCCCCGGGAGACCGCGGTGACGGTCACGATCGCGGAGACGACGGATTCCTCCCCGGAGGGAGCAGGGTTCGCGGCGACAGCCACGCTCCCCGATGCCGACCGCTCTCCGCATCTCCTCTTCCCTTCCCTGCGGCTGTTCTTCGCCAACGGAGGCGGGAGCTGCTACATCGTCTCCTCCGGACGCTTCGCGGAGGACGGTGACGCGACCGGCGACGCCCCCGGCGACGGCGATGACGGCACCCCCGACGACGGCACGACGGACGACGACCCGGGCGCCGGCGGTGGAGGCACGGGAGGCGGCGGCAGTGGCAGTGCCGCCGTCGGCCCGGGGCTCACGGTCGCCGCCTTCGCGACGGCGATCACCGCGCTGGAGGCCGTCGACGAACCCACGCTCCTGGTCATCCCCGAGGCGCAGCAGCTCGAGGACATCGCAGCGTTCGCCGGCGTGTGGAACTCGGCCCTGACCCAGTGCCTGGAGCTGGGCGACCGCTTCGCCCTGCTCGACCTCTTCGGCGCCGACGACGCCGTCGACCGCACCGCGCTGAACTCGGCGGTGACCGCGTTCCGCAACGAGGGCCCGATTATCGCGCTGGACCGCGGCGCCGCCTACGCCCCGAACCTGGTCACCCAGTACGACGTCGTGGTCGACACGAGCGTCACGAACGTCGCACACACCATCGATGACGGCGCCCCGACCACGAAGACCCTGGACGAATGGACGGCAGCCAACACGCAGGTCCATGAACGGGCCGTGGCCGCGATCCGCGACCTGCCCGTCGTCCTGCCGCCGAGCGCGGCGCTCGCCGGGATCTGCGCCCGGATCGACGGCGAGCGCGGCGTCTGGAAAGCCCCGGCGAACGTGGCGCTGGTCGACGTGCTGCGACCGACGGTGGAGGTCACCGACGCCCAACAGGGCGAGTTCAACATCGACTCCAGCGGGAAGTCGATCAACGCGATCCGCACCCGCACGGGCCGCGGCACGGTGGTGTGGGGCGCCCGCACCCTGGCGGGCAACAGCAACGAGTGGCGCTACGTGAGCGTGCGCCGCTTCTTCCTGTTCGCCGGGGAATCGATCCGCAAGGCCACCGAGCAGTTCGTGTTCGAGCCCAACGACGCCAACACCTGGGTCAAGGTGCAGTCCATGATCGAGAACTTCCTGACTCTCCAGTGGCGGGCGGGGGCGCTGCAGGGGGTGAAGCCCGAGCACGCCTTCTACGTCGCCGTCGGCCTGGGACGCACCATGACCGCGATGGACATCCTGGAGGGCCGGATGATCGTCGAGATCGGGATGGCCGCCGTGCGACCCGCCGAGTTCATCGTGCTGCGCTTCTCCCACACGATGGCGCAGAGCTGACCGCCCGGGTGATCCCGGGACCGACCCCACTTCGGAACGGAGCACATCATGCCGCAGGACTATCCGATCCCCCGCTACCACTTCCAGGTGCAGTGGGGCTCAGCCCGGCTCAACTTCACCGAGGTCACCGGCCTGGTGATGGAGCGCGAGAAGATCGAGTACCGCCACAGCGACTCCAAGGACTTCGCGAAGCTGGTGATGCCGGGGCTGGTCAAGAACGGCAACATCACCCTCAAGCGCGGCACCTTCGAGCAGGACATCGACTTCGCCACCTGGCACGAGTCGGTCACCAACACCCGCGCCGAGAACCGTCGGGACGTGCTCATCAACCTGCTGAACGAGAAGCACGAACCGGTGGCCGCCTGGAAGGCCATCCGCTGCTTCCCGGTCAAGACCTCCGGCGCCGACCTGAAATCCGACGCCAACGAGATCGCCATCGAGAGCGTGGAGATCGCGCACGAAGGACTCACGCAGATGGAGATCTGACCCGGCGCCGATGCGAGAGGAGGTGAGGACCGTGACCTATTACCCGCCCTGGGCCTTCCACTACCGGGTGGAGTTCGAGGACAGCAGCACACCGGATGACGCCCGGTTCCAGTCGGTCTCGGGGCTGAGCGTCGAGTACGAGACCGAGGAGTACGCCGAGGGCGGGGAGAACCGTTTCGTGCACAAGCTGCCTGTGCGCACCACGTACTCCGACCTGGTGCTCACCCGTGGCATGTTCACCGGCTCCGAGACGATCGCCTGGTTCCTGGAGGCGTTCCGCGATCGGGTCTTCTCCCCGCGCTCCCTCACCGTCACCCTGCTGAACGAGCGGTCCGAGCCGCTGCGCACCTGGAACGTGGTCCACGCGATCCCGAAGAAGTGGTCGATCAGCGACCTCGACGCCCAGGAGAGCGCCGTGGTCATCGAGACCCTCGAGCTGACCTACCGGTACTTCCACGTCAGCCCGTCCCCGCAGGCCTCCGAGACCCGCACGGCCTGAGCAGAGCAGACAGGAACAGCCCCATGCCCATCGAGATCGACGAGCTGCGCATCCGGATGACCGTCGACGGCGACTCCGCCACCGGCGGGCCGGGCACGGGCGGCGGCCGGAGCGGACTCAGCCAGACCGAGCGCAACGAGCTCCTGGCCGACTGCGTCGAGCAGGTGCTGCGGATCCTGCGGGACCGAGAGGAGCGCTGAGCAGCCATGGCGCAGTCCGGGACCCTCGAGAAGATGCTGGTCCTCGCCTTTCTGACGGCGCAGGACGCGTCCCAGGGCGGTCGCCTGCAGGCGGCGCGCGAGTTCGAGGTGCTGATCAATCCGGAGTCCTACACCCTCGAGCACACGCTCGAGCTCGCGAAGCGGCAGGGGCAGGGGACCGGCGGGACCGAGCTGGTGTACCTGTACAGCCCACCGCAGGGACTGACCCTGGACTTCCTCTTCGACGCCTCCGGCATCATCGACGGCGACGCGAAGCCGGAGGGGATCCAGAAGGACGTCGACGACTTCCGCTCCGTGCTGGTGGGCTTCGTCGGGAAGAGCCACGAGCCGTATCACCTCAAGCTGGTGTGGGGAGAGGCGATCTTCAGCGGCCGGGCCGTCTCCGCGAGCACCCTGTACAAGCTGTTCCGACCCGATGGGAAGCCGCTGCGGGCGGTGATGACGGTGCAGTTCGTCAGCTCGATCGCCGATGCGCGGCGCCGCGCGGAGGAGGCCAAGGAATCCCCCGACCTCACCCACCAGCGCACCGTCCGCCCCGGGGACACCCTGCCCGGTCTCTGCCACCGCGTCTACGGCGACCCCCGCCACTATCTCCGCGTCGCCGAGGCCAACGGGCTGGATGACTTCCGCACCCTGAGGGTGGGCAGCTCGCTGCTGTTCCCTCGTCTGTCCGCACAGGAGAGGACACCATGAGCGGGCCCACGCGCCTCCGCCTGCTCGTCGACGACGAGGAGATCCTCGCCGGCGACGCGGTGCTGTCGCTGACGGTCGCCCACGAGCTGGGCCGTATCCCGCGGGCGACCCTCCGCCTGGCCGACGGTGAGCCCGCCCGGCAGACCTTCCCGCTCTCGGACACCGACCAGCTGGTGCCCGGGCGGCGCCTGGAGATCCGCCTCGGCACGGACGAGGGGGAGTGGAGCGTGTTCCGCGGTCCCGTCATCGGCCAGCGGATCCGGGTGCGACGGCAGAGCAACAGCCTCACCGTCGAATGCCGGGATGAGGCGGTGCGGATGACCCGGGGCCGCCGCAGCCGCTGCTTCGGTGATTCCACCGACGCCGCGGCGCTCGAGGAGCTGGTGGAGGCCCATGGCCTCGTCGCCCAGGTCGCCCCCACCGGTGCTGAGCACCCGATGCTGGTCCAGCACGACGCCACCGACTGGGACTTCCTGCTCTCCCGTGCCGAGGCCAACGGGCACGTGGTCGCCGTCCGGGACGGCATCGTCACTGTCGGCCCGCCGCGCCTGGACGTCGACCCGGTGACCACCGCCGACTTCGGGGAGGACCTGCTCGAGCTCGACGCCGAGCTCGACGCCTCCGTACAGGTCAGCGGCATCACCGCGGCGGCCTGGGACGCGGCCGATCAGCAGGTCCTGCAGGTCGACGCCGCCGAGCCGAGGCTCGATCCCCCCGGGAACCTCGCCCCCGCCGACCTCGCCGAGGTGCTCGGCACCGCGCCCGTGGCCCTGCGCCACGGCGGTCGGCTCAGCGCGCAGGAGCTGCAGGCCTGGGCCGACGGTCGCCTGCTGCGCGAGCGGCTGGCGCAGGTGCGCGGCCGGGTCCGGGTGCGGGGCGTCGGCGGCATCACCGCCGGAGACGTCATCGAGGTGACCGGTATCGGCCGCCGCTTCGCCGGCCGTCACTACGTCTCCGCTGTCCGCCACACGATGACCGACGGGGCGTGGGAGACGGACCTCGTGATCGGCCTGCCGGCCGCTGCCGGGACCGGCACCGGCTGCGGTGGCGCACCGGTCAGCGCTGCACCCGCCGGCGGACTGCTGCCCTCGGTGCCCGCCCTGCAGAGCGGTGTGGTCACCGACCTCGACGGCGATCCCGCCGGTCAGGAGCGCATCCGGGTGCGTCTGCCGCTGGCCGACGACACCGCGGAGGGCACCTGGGCGCGGCTGGCCACCCTCGACGCGGGGGAGGGGCGCGGCACCTGCTTCCGTCCGGAGATCGGCGACGAGGTGGTGGTCGGCTTCCTCGCCGCGGACCCGCGCCATCCCGTCGTGCTGGGGCAGGTGCACAGCAGTGCCCACCCGGCTCCGTTCCCCGCCACCGAGGACAACCAGGTCAAGGGCTACCGCAGCCGGGAGGGGCTGGAGCTGCGTTTCGATGACGGGACCGGCGAGATCAGCCTGGCCACCCCCGGAGGGAACCGGCTCACCCTCAGCGAGGACGAGACGGCCGTGACGCTCGCCGACCAGCACGGCAGCACCGTGGTGCTGGACGGGAACGGAATCACCCTGTCCAGCACCTCCGACCTCACCCTCGAGGCGGCCGGCTCCGTGACCGTCTCGGCGATGGACATCTCCCTGGCGGCCCAGGGACGGTTCGTCGCCGAGGGCATGGCCGGCGCCGACGTCACCGCCACCGGTGCCCTCACCCTTGCGGGCAGCCTGATCCGACTGAACTGAGGAGATGACCATGTTCCCCGCCGCGCGCCTCACCGACCTGGTGGTCAGCACCGCCACCCAGGGCGTCCCCCTGCCGCTGACCGGCCCCGGTGCGCCGACGGTGCTGATCGGTGGGCTGCCGGCCGCAGTGCTCGGCGACAGCTGCGGTGTCGACGCCGTCCTCAGCGGCTCGACCACCGTGCTGTGCGGCGGGAAACCCGCGGCCCGGGTGATGGATCCGACCGCCGGCGGGGGCATGGTCCTGCCGCCCGGGGCCCCCACCGTGCTGATCGGAGCATGAGATGACCACCTCGAGCCCCGACCCCGCCCGGGCGGACCGTCCCTTCCTCGGGCGCGGCTGGTCCTTCCCGCCGGAGTTCACGCGGGCGCTGCCCGGCGTGCGGATGCTCGAGCAGGAGGAGGACATCGTCTCCAGCCTGCACGTGCTGCTGACCACCGTGCCGGGGGAGCGGATCATGCTCCCGGACTACGGCTGCAGCCTGGACCCGCTGATGTTCGAGACCCTCGACACCCGCACCCGCACCCTGGTGGCGGACACGATCCGGGCCGCGATCCTGCTGTTCGAGCCCCGCATCGACCTCGAGGAGGTGCGGATCGACGAGTCGCCCCAGGACATCCAGGAGGGGCGCGTACGGATCGCGGTGGTCTTCCGGGTGCGCGCCACGAACTCGCGGCGCAACGTCGTGTTCCCCTTCTACCGTGACGAGGCCACCGACGTGGACCTGGAGCCGGAGACCACCGTGCTGCCGGAGCAGTCATGACCCGGCTGTGCGGCGGGGGCCGCGAGCACCTCGATCCGTTGCAGGACTCCCGCCCGGGCGCTCGCCAGGGTGATCGGCGCCCGGCGGCCCTGGATCCCGCCGCGGTGCCCATCGATTCGCGCGGCCGGGCCGACGACCTGGTGCTCGCCGCCGCGCTGGCCCGGCAGCTGCGGTTCATCGGCTCCGACGGAGGGGCCGACGGCAGCTGGGAGCCCTTCCTCCTCACCGACCCGGCGGTGCGCCTGGCAGTGGTGAGCGTCGAGGACGTCGATGGGCTGCGCCGCCAGCTCCGCGACCTGCTGCAGCGCCTCGAGGACCCGCCGCTGCCGCGGGTGCCCGCAGACATGACCGCCGCGCTGAGGGGGGTCCTCGACCTCCTGGGGACCCTCGCCGCGGGACTCGACCAGCTCAACCAGGAGTTGCCCGCCGAGGGGAGCCTGCACGACGCGATCGCCACCCTGATCCGGACCCGGCTCAGCCCGGCCCTGCACCGGCTGCTGGGATGGCACGCCGCCGGGATCGAGCTCGGGGTGCTCCCGGCAGCACCGGTGGCCGGACCGGCCGGCCGCCAGGTGCTGGGCCGGGACGTGCAGCCGCTCGCCACGATCGTCGCCGACGGCCTGCGCGCCCCCGAGTGGCCCTTCGGCATCGGCGCGACGGACTGGTCGCAGTTCGCGACCGTCGACGCCGCCGCGCATGTCGCCGCCTACGGGGTGCCTGCGATCGCGCCCGACGACACTGCCGCCCTGCTCAACCATCTGGCCTCCCATCACGCCTTCCGCAGTGTCACCGATGTCTTCCTGGCCGCGCTGGCGCGGGTGGTCGGAGAAGCGGAGCAGGAGCTGCGAGCGAGCCTCGAGCAGGACTCCCACCCCCCGCACATGGCACTGCTGCTGGCCGTGATCGATCTGCTGCAGCACTCCCGGGACGAGGCGAACAGCCTGGCCGCACAGCACCTGCTGTTCCACTACCGACGAGTGCTGCGCCTGGCTGAGCGGCCCGCCGCCCCGGACCGGGCCCATATCGTGCTCGAACCCGCCAAGCACACCGCCTCCCATCTCCTGCCCGCCGGTACCGCGCTGCGCGCCGGGACCGATGAGACCGGCCGCGAGGCCCGCTTCACCACCGACCGCGACCTGGTGCTGAACCGGGCCCAGGTGGTCGAGCTGCTGAGCCTGTACCGGCACCCGAGCGACGGTGCCCTGACCGGCGACCGCGGGCGGGTGTTCGCCGCGCGGCGCACCGAGGTGGAGGGGCCCTGGCATCCCTTCGTCTCGACAGAGGTGGTCGACGGCGCCCTGCAGCGGATCACCTCGCCCCGGGCGGAGATCGGGCTGGCGGTGGCCGCGCAGGAGCTGCGCCTCGCCCAGGGCGACCGCACCATCGCCCTCCATCTCTCCACCACCACCGCTCCCGCCCACCTGCTGGACGACGGGCACCTGCGGTGCCTGCTGACCATCGAGGACGGCTGGCTGGAGGTGACGGCGAAGCATCCCGACTCCGTCGAACCTGCCGACACACAGTTCGGGGGCAAGGTCGCGAGCTCGCGGCGAACCTCCCTCCGGGCCGGCCACGACCTGGTGGTGCGCCTGAGCGGCGCTGATCCCGCGATCACCCCCTTTGACGCTGCGGTGCACGGCCGCGACCTCGACACCGACCAGCCCGTGCTGCTGATCCTGATCGACCAGCCGGAGGGGCACGAGCAGCACCCGTCGGCCTATGACGCGCTCGCCGCCCAGAGACTGACCGGCATGCGGCTCAGCGTCACCGTGGAGGGACTGCGCACCCTGCAGCTGTCCTCCGACCTCGGCCCCGTCGACGGGTCCACCCCGTTCCCACCCTTCGGCCCGCTGCCCGGCACGGGAAGCGCCCTGACCATCGGTGCAGCGGAGGCCTTCACCAAGCCGCTGACCCAGCTGCGACTGCATCCGCGATGGCGGGTCCCGCCCCCATCGGGGGCGCAGGTATCGGCCGACGCCCTGATCGCCGGCGCCTGGGAGCCCCTGGACGGAACCTTCGGCATCGGCGCCGCTCCCGATGCTGATCCCGATGCCGAGATCGTCCTGGACGATCTCGATCCGGCGGTCTCCGGCCTCCCGGCCGACACCCCGGCGCGGCACTTCTCCACCGGCGCCCGCGCCGGCTTCCTGCGGCTGCGCCTGAGCCCGCTGTCCCCGACCACGGACTATGCCGCGCAGATGGCGTCCTGGATCGCCGCCGGCGCTGATCCGGAGAAGACCCCGGACCCCCCGGTGGTGCCGATGCTCGAGGGCCTCACCCTCGACTACACGGCAATCACCCAGGTGGGCACGGTGCCGGGCTCAATGCTCGACGCCACCGGGAGGACCACCGCGGCCCCGCGCCTGTTCCACCTCGCCCCCTTCGGCCACGCCGAGGTCCCGCTCGCCGCCGACCGCGCGCAGCCGCTGCTGGTCCCGCTGCGCGGAGTCGAGGAGCAGGGACGCGACGCCCCGCTGGCGGGAGCCCTGCTGCTGGGGGTGGCTGGCCTGCGCACACCCCAGAACCTCACCGTGCTGCTGCAGGTCCTCGAGGGCAGCGCCGACCCCCTCACCCGGAAGCCGGAGGACCACGTCCACATCGACTACCTGCGCGGCGACCAATGGATCCCGCTGCCGGCCGCCGCGATCGACGACGGCACCGACGGGCTGATCTCCTCCGGGATCCTCACCCTCGCCGTCCCCGCCGACGCGACCACCGAGCACACCCTGATGCCCGCCGGCCTGCACTGGCTGCGCCTGGCCGTCACCTCCGCGAGCGAGGCCGTCTGCGAGCTCCTGGCCGTCACCGCACAGGCAGTGCCGGCCACCGCCGTGCTCCCGCCCGACGGCGCCACCAGCCACGGCCCCGTCTCCGCCCTGGTGGTCGCCGACCCGGCGGTCGCCTCCCTCGACCAGCCCTTCCCGGCGTTCGGCGGCCGACCCGCCGAGGACCCGCTCGCCTTCTCCACCCGGGCCGCCGAACGCCTCCGCCACCGGGACCGGGGGATCACCCTGTGGGACCACGAGCGGCTGCTGCTGGAGGAGTTCCCCGAGATCCACCTGGCCCGCTGCCTGAACCACACCCGCTACGAGCCCGGTGAGCGGGACGAGGGGATCTACGACGAGCTCGCCCCCGGCCACGTCACCGTCGTCACCGTCCCGGAGCTGGCCGGCACCGATCCGCGCGACCCCATGCGCCCGCTGACCAGCCTGCACCTGCTGGAGCGGATCCAGCGCTTCCTCGCCCGGCGGACCTCCCCGTTCGTCCGCCTGCACGTGCGCAACCCCCGCTTCGAACCGGTGCAGGTGGATCTCGCGGTCCGCTTCCGCGACGGGGTCGACGAGAGCTTCATGACCTCCCGGCTGCAGGAGGCGATCTCCCGCTTCCTGGCCCCCTGGGCGTTCAGCAGGGAGGCGCACCCCTCGCTCCAGGGCACGGTGCGTCGCGCCGAGGTGGTCGACATGCTCGAGGACCTCTCCTTCGTCGACTACGTGCGCGACGTGCGACTGCACCACCAGCTGCCCGGAGACGCCGGGATCGGGGGAGACCATGAGGAGATCGCCGCCTCCCGCGCGGTCTCGATCCTGGTCTCGGTGCCACCGGCGCAGCATCAGGTGCAGGTGCTCGGCCCCGAGAACGAGACGCGGAGCGAAGCAGGCTGCTGCGGCGAGGAGGTGACCCGATGAGCACCACCGATCGCCCGGGTCGTGAGCCCCTCGGCCGCGACTACGCCGCCCTGCGCAGCGCGGGGCTCACCCGGATCGAGCGGGCAGGCAGCGCCCGATGGACCGACTACAACGCCCACGACCCCGGCATCACTCTGCTCGAGGCCTTCGCCTACGCCCAGACCGATCTGTCCTACCGCACCGGATTCCCCGTCGAGGATCTGCTGGCCTCCGACCCTCGCCATACACCGCGCACCCCCTATCCGGACCAGGTCTTCTGGACCGCCCGGGAGGTGCTCACCGTCGCCGCCACCACGAGCCTCGATCTTCGCCGCGTGCTCGCCGACCTCGACGGCGTCCGTAACGCCTGGATCGCCCCGGACGCCTGCTGCGCCACCGGGCTGCAGGCCTGGTGCGCCGGTGGGGAGGTGTTGCTCTCCCACGACCCGGACGCCCATCCCGAACTGCCCGAGGAGCCGGTGACCCTGCGCCCCGACGGTCTGTTCTCGGTGCAGCTGGCACTGGAACCCGATCCGGTGCTCGGGGACCTCGACGACCGCCGGGTGCAGCTGCGCCGCACCCTCGCCACCGACGACGGCCGCCTGCTCCCGCTGGTGCTGGAGCTGCGCTTCCCCGCCGGGGACCTCGCCCACGGCGCTGCCCGCGACGCCTTCGCGGCCGATGACGGGCCCCTCACGGTCACAGTCATCGGACCGCACCGCACCCGGACCGGCACCACGGAGGTGGAGGACGAGGAGCTGCGCCGCCACTGGCGCGAGCCCTTCTACGTCGACCTCGAGATCGGGTTCGCGGACGGTGCCGTGCTGACCGTCCGGAACGCCTGCCTGCGCCTGTTCGGCGGGCGTGAGGTCCGCGCACTGACCGATGTGGACACGGTCCGTGCGGCGCTCGCCGAGACCGGGGGCGACGGGGCCGCAGCCGCGTACCGCATCGAGCTCACCGCCGCCGCCGCGGTGCTCGCCCGGGCCCGCACCGCGCTCGCCGGTCAGCGGAACCTCGCCGAGGACGTCTGCCGCCTCGCCCCGGTCGAGGTCGACGACATCGCCGTGTGCGCCGAGGTGGAGGTGGACCCCTCGTCCGATATCGAACGGGTCCAGGCCGAGATCTGGCACCGGCTCGCGCACTACCTCGATCCGCCGCTGGCCTGGCGCTCCCTGGAGGAGCTGCAGGCGGAGGGCAGGAGCGTCGAGGAGATCTTCGACGGCCCCGCCCTCGCGCACGGCTTCCTGCCGGCCACGGAGCTCGAGGCGGCGCAGCGCCGCACCGAGCTGCGGGTCTCGGACATCATCGGGGACCTGATGGGTGTGCCCGGCGTGCTGGGCCTCTCCCACGTGCAGCTGACCGCCTACGACGAAGCGGGCCAGGCGATCCCCGGACTCGCCGACCCCGGCGCCACAGGACCGCCCGCGCTCAGCGCCTCCTGGCTGCTGCGGATCCGCGAAGGGCACCTGCCCCGACTGCACCGTCGGCTCTCCGAGTTCACGATCACCAGTGCGGGACTGCCGTTCGTGCCCCGCCGGGACGAGGCCGAGGACATCCTGGTCCAGCTGCGCGGCGCCCAGGACAGACCGAAGCTCAGCCCCGGCGGCGCGGACCTGCCCGCCCCGCTGGGCCGCCCCCGGGACCTGGACTCCTACGCCCCCGTCCAGCTGAGCCTGCCCCGGACCTACGCGCTGCACCCCGACTCGCTCCCGGCCGAGGCGACGGTCCGCCGCCGCGCCCAGGTGCAGCAGCTGCGCGCCTACCTCACCCTGCTCGAGCAGCTGCTGCGCAACGGCTTCGCCCAGCTCGCCCATCTCGGGGACCTGTTCTCCCTCGACGACAGCGTGGACCACACCCTGGCCGCGCACCTCCTGGACGAGACCTCGATCGCGGGGCTGGGGGAGCTGCTGGACGGCCTGGACCAGGAGGGACTGGCGGACCTGGTCGAACCCCGGACCCTGTTCCTGCGCCGCCGTCATCGCTTCCTGGACCATCTCCTGGCCCGCTTCGGGGAATCGTTCGCTGATCACGCCCTGCTGCTGACCGACCTCGAGGGTCACGCCCGAGCTCCGGAGCTGCTGCTGCCGGCGAAGCTGTCCATGCTGCGCGAGCTGCCGGCGGCGAGCCACGACCGCGGCCGCGCCGCGGAGACCGCCGCGCGCGGCAGCGTCTCCGGGCTGCAGCGCCGGGTGAACCTCCTGCTGGGCCAGGCGGCCGACGCCCGTGCCCTGGTCATCGAGCATCTGCTGCTGCGCCCCAAGTTCCCCGGCGACGCGATCCTGCCCGCACAGGACGGCCTCGCCGACCCCTACTCGTTCCGCCTGACCTATGTGATGCCGGCCGGGACCGAGCCGTTCGGCTCCGACGTGCGCATGCGCGGCTTCGCCGACCGCACCATTCGCGAACAGACGCCCTCCCACCTGCTGGTCAGGATCTGCTGGATCAGCAACGAAGCCCACGAGATCGATCCCTGCGACCCGGTGCTGGCCGCACTCGCCGACGTGCTCGAACAGCGCGGAGCGGAGCACGAGGAGGCCTGCGAGTGCGCACTGGCCACCTACACCCTGCTGGCCGAGAGATTCGATGCCTGGCTGGCCGAGCACCGCCTCACCCAGCTCCCGCTGCCCGTGCTCACCGACACCCTCACCACCCTGTTCACCGCCGAGGTGGACCTCGCAGCCGTCCCCTGCCTCGCCGGGACCGAGGCGGAGGCACTCACGGAGATCCACGTCCTCGCCGCCACGCACTTCGCCCGCATCGCCCGCGACGGCTTCGCCCTGGACCGCCTCACCGCCACCTGGGATGCCTGGCGCGCCGCGGACGCGCGGATCGACTGGACACAGGAGCGGCTGGAGGAGACGGTCCAGGAGATCCTGGCCGAGGTCGCGACCGGCACCGAGCCCCGCGAGGCCGTCCGGCGCCGAGCCGCCGCGATCCTGACCGAGACCGGCACCGCCTTCGCCGCCTGGCGACGACAGCACCTCGAGGCCGGTACACCGCTCGAGCAGTGGCCGCTGTTCGAGCCGTCCCTGCCCAGCCCAGGCGGTGAGCCACCGCTGACCGTCGACAGCGCCGAGACGCTGCAGGACCTGCTGCGCGAGCACTATCGCCGCTATACGACGGTCTCCGCCCGCCTCGACCAGCTCATGCAGGCCCTGACCGGCCTGCGCTCCGTCCATCCGCGCGCGACCCTGCACGACCGCGACGACGGATCCGACGTCAACCCCGTCCGGCTCGGACACACGGCACTCGGGAGCGCCTGACATGGATACCACGCACACCCTCTATCCCCTCTTCTCCTCCGACCAGGTGCTCTCCGCCCGACACCTCAACGACCTGCGCGAGCACCTCGATGAGCAAGGGCGGCTCACCCGCGCGAATCTCACCGGCGTCGGGATCGTGTGCGGGCTGCAAGCGGCACGACCGGCACCGGGCACGGTGACGCTCAGCCGCGGCTGCGGGATCACCTCGCAGGGCCACCTCATCGTCGTCGACGAGGACCTGGCCCTCGCCCACGTGCGGCGCTACGTCCTGCCCGATGACCTCGACTACCCTGCGCTGCGCCGCCCCGCCCCCGACCGCACGCCCTACCCGCTGTGGGAGCTGGTCCCGGACGACGACGTCCCCGGCGCCGGTCCGCTCAGCGAGGCCGACCTGACCCTGGACGAGATGGCGCTGCTGCTCCTGCGGGAGCTGCGCACCGGCACCGGCTGCGGCTGCGGGCCGGGCAGCTGCAGCCACACCGGCACCGATGTCACCGCGACCGTGCGCCCCCTCCTGCTCCGCCTCGAGGACCTCGACGAGATCCTCGAGACCGCCGCCGCCTCCGAACCCACCGGTGATCTCGGCGCCGAGCCCGCCGCCCTGCTGGACCTGCCCGATCTGCGACTGCCCCGCGTCGACGTGCCCGCCACGCCCCTGGTCGAGAGCGAGGACGTGCTGGGTGCCTTCCAGCGCGCCTTCGGCCGGACCGGACTGGCCGAGGCGACTGCCGACGCCCTGTCCGCGCTGTACGCGACGCTGCGCCCGCTCCTGGACGAGGACCATCCCACCGACCCCTTCACCGGGTTCCGCGACCGCTTCGGCTTCCTCGACACCGGCTCCGGCACCGCCCGACAGCTGCTGTTCCTGCCCGGCTACTGGGATCTGTTCGACGACCTGCTGCGGCAGTACGAGGAGATCCGCACCGCGGCCGACGGGCTCCTGGCCCGCTGCTGCCCGCCGGGAGAGACCTTCCCCCGCCACCTCATGATCGGTGCGCTGTCCACCATGGCGTCGACCGCCGGGGGCACGCGGGCGAGGACCACCGACGAGGGTGTCGACGCCGCCCGCTACCGCCACCGCTTCGCCCCCTCGCCCGCCGTCGTCGGCTGCCGCGACCGGGCCGGGACGGTCCGCGACCTGTTCTCTCGCCTGGTGGAGACCATCCGATGCTTCACCGACCAGCCCAGCGGTGAGCAGGTGCGCCTGACCCCCAGCCGCTGGGGTGAGACGCCGCTGGGCGAGCGGGCGATCCCGTACTACTACGAGCTCACCGGCACGCCGGCGCTGCACGAGCTGTGGAATCCGCGCCTGACCGCCCGGCACCGGGCCCATCACAACCTCGGGTACCGGGCCGAGGAGTTCCGGCCCGCGGCGCCAGCCTTCGTCACCGACCCGCTGGACTACGACCTCGAGCCGCACGACGTCCTGCGCGTGGAGGGCCATCTCGGCAGCGATGTCGATGACGTGCTGGGGACCCTGCTCGAGCAGCGACAGGAGCACCGCTTGCCGTTCGACGTGGTCGCCCTGCGCACCGGCGAGCTCGACCCGCGGATGGCGGTGGATCTCAGCGGGCACGAGGCCGTGTTCCAGGACCTGGAGATGCACTACGACACCCTGCGCAACCAGCAGATCTGCGCCCTGGTCGAGCTGGTCCAGCGTGTCTACGACCTGCCCTGGCAACGTGCCTTCGAACCCACGCCGAAGGCGCCGCAGCTGTGGCTGCTGGCCCACCACGCCCCGGAGTACCTGGTCCAGCCCGGCACCGTGGGCTGGCTGCTCGAGAGCCGGATCGTCGAGGGCACGTCGGTGTTCGCGGCCGACGTCCCGCTCTTCGACATCGAGCCGTGGCAGCAGCAGCTGATCGCCCTGCTGAACCGCTTCTCGGACTACGCCCGGACCCTCACCGAGGACCTCCACGACCTCGATCCCGACGCGGTGGCCCAGGAGCACTCCCAGCTGCAGGAGCTCACCGAGAAGACTGCCCGGCACTTCCGCACCGGTGAGGTCATGGAGGGGCTCCGGGATCTCGCGGCGCAGCTGGAGCGGGTGGGCCGCAGCTGCCGCCCGAAGAGCGTCCTCGACATCCACGACGAGTACCTGGACCGCCTGGCCGAGGTGCGGCGCATGCAGTACCTGGAGGCCTACCTCGAGCAGCATCCGGGGATCCGTCACCGCTCGGGGGTCCCGCTGGGCGGCACCTTGGTCCTCATCTACCACGAGCCGCCGGCCCCGGACCCGACGAAGCGGGTCGCCGATGCCCTCGCGGAGTGGACGCAGGCGAATCCGGTCGCCTGGACGGATCTCGTCCAGGCCGTCGGGGTCGATGTGCTCCGCGACCGGAAGCTGCGGGTCCACGGGGGCCGCAGCGGCGGCCGGGTCGTGGTGAACGGGCCGATGCGCGGCCTTGACCCGGACCTCTTCCTCAGCTCCCCGCGGGCGCGGGAGACCACATTGGGAGAGTCCGAGGTGCGGGATGCCACCCGCGCGTACCTGAGGAAGCAGCCGGACCAGGAGTCGAGCCGGCTCCTGGACGTCGTGAGGGGCGCGGGACGGCGGGCCGAGCTCGGCGACCAGCCGGTGGACGTCATCGCCGGGCTGGGCGAGCTGGTCGACGATGCCCTGGCCAGGAGGCGCCTGCCGAGGCGTCAGCCCTCGTTGCGGAAGGCGGTCGCGACGCTGCGGCCCCGCACGGTGATCGCGGACTTCTTCCTGCCCTACCTCACCCGTTCCACCGCCCCGGTCATCCAGTACGGAGTGCCGGCCCGGACCTTGACCGCCGATATCGACCTGGCCTGCACGGACTCGGACGGCCTCGCCGAGGCCACCCTCACCGTCCCCGGCGCGACCCTCCCACTGACCGTCCGGATCGACGACGGCGATGCCCTGACCACCGATGGCGCGCTCTCCCTGCACGACGGGGAGCACACCCTGACGCTGCAGGACGCCGACGGTCAGGCCATCGCGCCGGTGACTCTCACCGTGCCCGGACCGCTGCGACTGGAGGGCGCTGAACCGGTCGATGACAAGCCCGGGACCTGGTACGTCGAGCTCGACGTCCTTGGCGGCACGCCGCCGTACCGCTCCTCCTCCGGGACCGTGACCGACGGACGTCTGCTCAGCGAGAGTGTCCTCCGGGGCGAGACGCTGCAGCTCGAGGTCACCGACGCTGCCGGCTGCACCGCCGAGGGCGAGTACGGCTCGGGACATACCCCCTGTGACCTGCCCTGCGAGGGAGAGACCGTGCGGGAGGGGTTCCGCTTCTGGATCCCGCAGCCGGTCACCGGCGCACCGGTCAACGGATACGAGGCCAAGGTGGGGCACTTCCACCTCACCGATCCCGAGGGCGCGCAGATCGATCTCACCGGGCAGGTCCAGAAGATCATCGGCGGGGCCCCGAAATCGCTCTCCGTCAGGACCTTCGCGGAGCTCGTCAAGAAGTGGCGCGACCAGATCGGGAAGGTGGTCGCCGATTCCGTCGGCTCTCCGGACTGGTTCAGCTTCGACTACGCACCGGCACCGAAGGGGGCGCTCCACGGAGCGCTGCTCATCGAGCGGCTGACATGCCTCGGGCTCTCGGCAGAGATCTCCGTCAGCTACCAGCAGGCGGGGAACCAGTACGAGCGCCAGCTGCAGTACACCGCGACCGGCACGACGGTCAGCGGCGACGATGTGGACGGGACGGTCACGATCCCGCCCTTCGACGTCGTCGATCTCAACCGCTGCCGTCCCGAGCTCGAGGAGGTCCCGCGCTGCTCGGGGACCGACCAGAAAGTGTCGATCGTCTGGTCCGGCGAACCGTCCACGGGGGTTGTGCTGACTCCGAAGCTCTCGGGCACGGACAGGGTCCTCGCCGGGGTCTGGGAGGTCCCCGCCGGCGATCCGGCGCTCTCCGATGCGGAGAAGTTCGAGGTCGCCTTCAACCCCGACGACAAGTCCCCGCGCTGGGTGCGGCTGACCATCTACACCGACTCCGGGTGCGAGGTCTCCGACTCGCTCGACCTGGACTCCGTCCGCAGATGACGGATGCCCACCGATGATCAGGATCCGGCGCGAGACCCTCGAGGTCAAGGTGGTGGGCACCGAGGCCGAGGGCCTGGCCGTGCGGGCCCGGCTCGCGCAGCTGTGCGCGCAGGAGCTCCCGGCGGCCATCGAGCGTGCCCTGTCGCCGCTGGATCCCGACGGTGCCGTGCTGCGGATCGACCGCCTCGACATCGACCTGCCCACCCTGGGCCTCGCCCTGGACGACGTCGTCCCGCAGATCGCGGCGGAAGTACGAGAGCGCGTGCACCGGCTGCGTCGGGCCGGCGTCGACACCCTCGTGCCCGAGCACGAGGACTCCGCTGTCGCGACCGCGCGGCGGCTCAGCGTGGGGGAGGCGGCGGATGAGGCCCTGCTGGTCTTCCTGACCACCGGGCGCCTGCCCTGGTCGTTCCGCCTTCCCGCGGGTGCGGATCTGGCGACGGCGCTGCAGACCGCGTGGGACGAGGACGGCGGCCCGGTCGCCACCGGGACGCGGCAGGACCGACTGCGCGAGGTGCTGCGGTCATCGTCTGCCCGCACCCGCCTGCACGGCCAGCTCCCGCACCAGCTCCGGTTCCGCCTGCTCACGGCGATCGCTCCCGCGACCGCGGCGGCCGCCCGCACGGTGCTCACCGGAGGGAACGGGGATCTGCCGGCCCGGTCCCACGCCGAGCGCCGGGTACTGGACGCCGCGTTCGCCGCGGCAGCCGAGGGGAGCCCCGTGACTGCGGCGGAGCTCGCAGAGGCGGTCCTCGAGGGAGCCGCTGCCCCAACGGCCGAGAACCGGCCCGCTGCGAAGACCGGCGATCGTCCGGACCGGACGGCCTCCCCCGAGCAGCGTGGACTGGTCGGCGCCGGAGCCCCTGCACCCTCCGGACCCGCGGCGAGCACCGACCTCACCCCGTCCACTGAGCCCGCCGCGCCCTCGGACGGACGGCCTCCAGCGGGGGCCGGCCCGCCGCTCACCAGAAGTGCGGCCTCGGATCACCCGAGCCGCGACCAACCGCGCGAGGAGACCGTCGGACTCCCGGACCGGACACTGCGGGTCGACGCCGCCGGGATCGTGCTGCTGCACGTGTTCCTGCCCCGCTACCTCGAGGGTCTCGGCGCCGCCTCCGGGGACATGATCACCGCGCCCCAGCGGGCGGTCGCCCTGCTGCACCTGCTCGCCACGGGGGAGCGCACTGTCCCCGAGCATCGGGCGACCCTCGCCAAACTGCTGTGCGGCATGCCGCTGACGACGCCCCTGGACGCCGACCAGGGACTGGGCACCGCCGAGGACGAGGAGGCCGACGCCCTGCTGCGCGCCGCGATCGAGCACTGGGGCGCTCTGGGCGGTTCCGAGCCCGCAGCGCTGCGCGGTGAGTTCCTGAACCGTGAGGGGCTGCTGGAGCTCGCCACGGACGGTGATCCCACTGGGGAGGACCGGCTGCACGTCGGCACCCGCGGATCCGACGTGCTGCTCGAGGCCCTGCCCTGGCCGGTCTCCCTGATCCAGCTGCCCTGGATGCCCCGGATGCTGAGCGTGCAGTGGGGGCCGCCCCATGGCTGAGAAGGCGCAGGTCACCAAACGCTCCCGCAGCTCGGTCGGGAACCGCCACGACAGCTTCTTCCCCGCCGCCCAGCGAGCCGGCACGGGCAGCGTCGCCCGGAAGCGCGCGGGCCGGGCCGGGCCGGTCCAGGGCGGGCTCACGGTCAGCGCGCCCTCGGACCCATTGGAGAAGCAGGCCGAGCACACCGCCGACACCGTGCTGCGGATGCCCGTCGGCCCGGTCCATCGCAGCGCATCCGGCACGGAGGAGATCCAGCGCGACGCGGCGGCCGAAGAGGTGCAGCCCTCTGCGGCGCGCGAGGAGGCGCAGCGCACGACGGAGGAGGAGCCCGTCCAGCGCTCCCCCTCCGCGGCGGTCACGGCACTGCGCGACCGCCACGGACCCGTCTCCCCGGCCGAGCTCCGCGCGGCCGCCACCGGCGGGCAGCCGCTCCCCGCCGCGGAGCGCACCTTCCTCGAACCCCGACTCGGCGTGCCCCTGGCCACTATCCGCCTCCACACTGACGAGCAGGCCGGGCGCCTCAGCCGACGGCTGGGCGCGAAGGCCTTCACCTACCGCGGCCACGTCTTCTTCGCCCCGGGACAATTCCGCCCGGGCACCCCGGAGGGACGCCATCTCCTCGCCCACGAGCTCACGCACACCATCCAGCAGGGCGCGACATCCCCCGGAGCGACCGCGGCACCGGGAACCACCGCGGCGCCCCGCACGACCAACGCCCCACGCCCGACCGGCGCGCCGGTCACGGGCGCAGGACCCGCAGCCGGGACAGGAACTACAGCAGCCCCCGGAGCCACCGGCCCGCTCCGCTCCGGCCCGCGCACCGCAGGCCCGTCGGCTGCGGCCCATATCGCCCGGCAGGTGGGCCCCACGACCCCGGACGTCCAGCGGCTCGGGATGGACGACGTCCTGGAGTACATCGCCGACAAGGTGGGCGACATCCCGGGCTACCGGATGCTCACCCTCGCCCTGGAGACCGATCCGATCACAGGCGAGGACGTCGAGCGCTCCGGGGCGAACCTCCTGCGGGCGCTGGTCGAGCTGGTGCCCTTCGGCACCGAGATCACGCAGACCCTGGACGCGCACGGAGTGTTCGAGAGCGCCGCCGGGTGGATCGAGGAGCAGCTGGGGAGCCTGCTGGACCTCGGTGAGCGGCTGGTCGCGGCGCTGGACCGCTTCCTCGACTCTCTCGGGCTCAGCGACATCCTCGATCTCGGCGACGTGTGGGACCGGGGCAAGGACCTGGTCCTGGGCGCGGCGGACGCGGTGATCGACGTCTGCGTCGACGTCGCCGTCGGCATCTTCGAACTGGTCAAGGCCGTGATCCTGCCACCGGTGGCCGCCTGGGCCGCGCAGACCCGCGGCTATCCGCTGCTGACCGCCCTGCTGGGCTACGACCCGATCACCGACGAGGAGGTCGACCCCACCCCGGAGGCGCTGATCGGCGGGTTCATGACGCTGATCGGCCAGGCCGAGATCTGGGAGAACCTGCGCGCCGCGAACGCCGTGGAGCGGGCATGGGCCTGGTTCCAGACGGCGCGGGCCGAGCTGCTGCCGCTGGTCGCCTCCGTCCCCGAGCGGATCCTCGCCGCGCTGAGCGCCTGGGAATGGACCGATCTGCTGAGCGTTCTCGACGCCGCCGGCACGGTCATCACCACCTTCGTCGGCATCGCCGAGGACTTCGTGGCCTGGGGTCTGCGGCAGGTGCTGGGTCTGCTGACCATCCTGGTCGACGTGGTGGCGCCACGCCTGATGCCGTACATCGCCAGGGCTCGCAGCACCTTCGGCATCATCGTCCGCGACCCCGTCGGCTTCGTGCGGAACCTGGTCGCCGCCGCCCGCCTCGGCTTCCAGAACTTCGCCGATAACATCCTCATCCACCTGCGCACGGCCCTGATCAGTTGGCTGGTCGGTCCGCTCGCCGCCGCCGACGTCTACATCCCCACCTCCTTCAGCCTCGTCGAGATCCTCAAGATGCTCCTGTCGATCCTCGGGATCACCTGGCAGAAGATCCGCGGCAAGCTGCTGCGGGTCATCCCCGAACCCGTGCTGGTGGGCCTGGAGCGCACCGCGGCCGTGCTGGTCACCCTGGTGCAGGAGGGCCCTGCGGCCGCTTGGGAGCAGATCCAGGGCGAGCTGACCGCTCTCAAGGACCACCTGATCACCTCGATCCTGGACATGGTCGCCACCCAGGTGGTCCAGGCCGCGGTGGCGCGCCTGGTGATGATGCTGAACCCGGCCGGCGCGGTCCTGCAGGCCATCGTCGCGATCTGGCGGACCATCAGCTTCTTCGTCGAGAAGATCCAGCAGATCGCCGCCGTGGTCGGCTCCTTCGTGGACTCCATCACCGCGATCGCGGCCGGCCGCATCGTCGGGGCCGCACAGAGCGTCGAGCAGACCATGGTGCGCACCCTCTCGCTGGTGATCAGCTTCCTGGCGAACTTCGCAGGGCTGGGCGGGATCCCCGAGAAGCTGGTGGCGATCGTCGAGCGCCTCCGCGCCCCCGTCGACCGGGCGCTCGACAAGATCGTCGACTGGCTGGAGCGCACCCTCAAGAAGGCCACCGACAAGGCCAAGAGCGCCGCCCGCAGCGTCCTGCAGTGGTGGCGCAAGCGGATCCCGCTCCGGGCCGGGGATGAGCAGCACACCCTCGGGTTCGAGGGCGGGGCGCAGCGTGCCGAGCTCGTAGTCCGCTCGGTGCCGCTGCCGCCTCACGAGTTCCTGGCACAGCAGGCGAAGGAAGCGGAGGTCGAGAAGGAGGATGCCGATCCGAAGGTCGCTGCGGTGCGGGCGGATGTCGAGGAGGCCCAGCCCCTCCAGCAGCAGCTGCGAGCGTTCGACGAGGACGTTGCGGCCGCCGCCTCCGGAGACGAGCTCGCCACGGCCGAGGACACCGCGTCACGGCTGGACGGGCTGCTGCACGGGATCGCCGGGAAGATCGTGGACGCGCTGACGAGCTGGGGTGCCGCCGGCGGCGAGCGGCTGGAGTTCCTGGAGCTCCGAGGCGGCGGCCTGAAGATCATCAAGGAGCTCCGGATCTCGCGCGGCAGCTTCTCCGACGCCCAGAAGCGAGGAATCGCGACCCATGTGAAGGAGAACATCTCCGAGGGCGCCGAGCACCTCCGGGACGCGAAACGCGAGGGAATGACGGCCGAGCAGCTAGCAAACCTGAATGTGGCCAGGGGCATCGCCCGCCGACATGTCGTCTCCGCCGGGGACATGCGAAGCCACTACCTCACGTTCCTCCATGACAAGACGTTGGTGCGGGCCAAGGTCCTGCTGGAGGAGAGAGGCTCGATCGGGGCCTCGCACACACCGGTGAAGACCCCGCTGACCCAGGAGACGGTCCGCGATGCCGCGAAGAAGCGCTACCGTGCATTCTTCGGCTTCGCCGCGAACATCTTCCTGGGAGACAGTCGAGAGAACAGCTCCATCCAGGAGAACCTGGATGGGGGACACCCCGATCTCGCCGGCCAGAAGCTCTGGGACCACGTCGCCCGCATCAAGCGCGGCTGGGCCCTGGACCAGGGTTTCACTCCCAGCGAGCGGAACAAGGGCGAGGAGATCTGACATGGACCCCGCCGCTCTCACCCGCGAACTCGCCGCCCTGCGCACCCTCCTCGTCGGCCGCCTCGAAGCGCATCTGGTGGCCGCACCGATCGACGGCTCGCCGCTCCCGCCGCCGGACCTGGAACCGGCCGTCCTCGCCCCGGCGCTCGACGGGCGCGAGCCCACCCCACAGGAGCATGTGCTGCTCCTGCTCGCCCTCGTCCCGCATCTGGATCCCGACTTCTTCAGCAGCATCGTGGCCCCGCATCTGCCGGAGGGTGGGGAGCTGCCCGTGTTCGGTGGGGTCCGCACCGAGAACCACCGCGGTGTGCTGCCCACCGGGGAGACCGCCCAGTTCGTGCTCGCCGGCGATGACTTGGGACGTCGGCTGGACGTGGCCCGCCTGCTCTCCGGCGACCACTGGCTCACCCAGCGGCGGCTGCTGTGGCTGGACGGAGTCCGGGAGGGTGAACCGGTGATGAGCGGCCGCCTGATCCTCGACTCCGAGCTCGTCGAGCGCCTGACCACCGGCGGGATCAGCCTGCCCCGGTTCAGCAGCAGCTTCCCCGCGGAGCATGTCTACACAGAGCTGGACTGGGATGACGTGGTGCTCCATCCCACCACGGTGCGGCAGATCGGTGAGATCGAGGACTGGGTGCGCCATGAGCGCACAGCCCGGGAGGACTGGGGGATGGGCCGACGGGTCGCCCGCGGCTACCGGGCCCTGTTCCATGGCCCGCCCGGCACCGGCAAGACCCTCACCGCCATGCTGCTGGGCCGCTCCACGGGCCGTGCCGTGTTCCGGATCGACCTGTCCCGGGTGGTCTCGAAGTACATCGGCGAGACCGAGAAGAACCTCGCCGGCCTGTTCGACAAGGCCGAGCACAAGGACTGGATCCTGTTCTTCGACGAGGCGGATGCGCTGTTCGGCAAGCGCACCGAGATCCGAGATGCTCACGACAAGTACGCGAATCAGGAGGTCGCCTTCCTCCTGCAGCGCCTCGAGAACCATGCCGGGCTGGTCATCCTCGCCACCAACCAGCGCGGCAACCTCGACGAGGCGTTCATGCGCCGCTTCCAGGGATCGATCGCCTTCCCCGCACCGTCGGCCGCGGACCGGCTGCGGATCTGGCAGAAGGTCTTCCCCTCCCAGGTCGAGGTGGCGCCGGATATCGACTGGTCGGCCATCGCCCGGCGCTTCGAACTGACCGGTGCGGGCATCGTCAACGTCGCCCAGCACTGCGCGATCGAGACGCTCGCCCAGGGGATGCGCCCGCTGGAGAGCGCGGTGCTCGAGGCGGCGATCCTCCGCGAGCTGGGCAAGGAGGGCAGGATGGTCTGACCATCAGAGGCGCGCCGCTCAGCGGGACGGCGGCCCACCCGAGGTCGCCGAAGCCGTCCTCAGGAAGGGCCGCAGCAGCTGTTGCAGCTCCCAGGAGGGTCGGCTGCCGATCTCGACGCGCAGCAGCTCGGCGTAGCACTGGTACTGGCGCACGGCCTCGACGATGTTCCCCTGCCGCAGGTTCACCTGGATCAGCAACCGACGCGAGCTCTCCCGGAGGGGCTCGGCACGGGTCGCGGCAAGGGCGAGCTGCAGCACCTCGCACCACAGTCCTGCCGCCAACAGACGCTCCCCGAGACGGTCCAGCGCGTTCAGCCGCAGCAGACGGTACTGCTCCCGCTCGGCGAGGACCCAGTCCTCGTACCAGCCCGGCAGCAGCTCATCACCGATGTCGACGAGCTCGACCGCCAATGCCGACAGTCCGTGCTCCGGCACGGTGTCGCGCAGCACCGACTGCGCTCCGTCGATCGCGCGATGCAGGTCCACCGAGACCGCAGGGTCCAGGCGCAGATGGGAGGCGGAGCAGCGCACCAGCCCCACCGGATGCAGCCGCCACAGCGCTGTGCGCAGGCTGGCCCCGGCGCGGTGCTCATCGATGCCGCACCACAGCGTCTCGCGGACCAGGAGCCGAGAGACCGGCCCCCGCTGCAGTGCGAGATACACCAGCAGGCGTTCGGAGGTGGGGGACAGCGGGATCATGTCACCGTCGCGGGAGGCGATGACCTCACGGAGGACCCTCAGATCGGCTCGTCGGCAATGCGGGGCTGTGTCCACGTCGCACCTCCGAGCCCGGTGATCGCTTCTCTCGATACTGGACGTATCGGACAGAGGAGTCAAGGTCAGGCAGGGGTCCGCGTGCTCCGCACCGCTCAGACGTCCGCAGCGCTCATGACCGCGTCCTGAACCCGGGGAGGTGATGCTCGTGGGATGCGGAACGGCGGGCCCTCGCCCCGCCGGCCGTCGTCGCTCAAGCCCCCGGGCGGCGTGCCGAGCGCGCGTCGGCCCCACCAGGAATCCGACGCATATGAGGGTGGAACGCCCATACGGCGCTCCACCCTCATGTGCGTCAGGGATCTGGTGGCAGGGTCAGTCGCGCTTGTCCTTGTCGCCGAACATGCCCTCGGCCGCGCCCTTCACGGAGTCGCGCGCGTCCTGGAGCTTGTCCTTGGCGTCGGCCTTGCCCTGCTGGGCCTGGCCCTCGGCCTCGGTCTCCTTGTCGCCGGAGACCTTGCCGAAGCCTTCCTTGGCCTGGCCGCTCAGCTTGTCCTTCGCGTTCTCGAACTTCTCGTCAGCACTCATCGCCAACCTCCTGTGTCGAGGGTGCGCGCCGGTGGCGCACGGTGGTGTCGAGTGTAGAACGTCAGCGTTCGAAGTGACTGACCTGCCGGTCGGAGCGCATCCACAGTGCAGTCTCCGGCGGGCCCGCACGAGGACAGGATCGGGGACATCGGCCCGGCCGGCCGGGCCATCGACGATCCGCAGCGCGCCGACCTCCGGTACCGGCCGGTGACTCACACGTGGTCGCGCGGGATCGAGGTGCTCCAGGTCTGTGAGTGCACCCGCTCGGACCCCTCCCAGGCGTCCAGCTCGGCGTAGACGTGGAACTCGGTCGCCGTGGAGGTCAGCACGGTGCGCGTGGTGGCCCGGGCCGACCAGTCCCCTCGCGCGAACCCGACCTCCCACAGCGTCTCCCCGCGCACGGAATGGACGTCCCCGGCGACGAACCCGTAGGTCTCGTGGGCACTGCGCCGCACGTCCAGACCGATGCCCTCCAAGCGCACGGTCCCCAGGTCCTTGATCACCTCGAGCCGGCCCGAGAGGTCGACCATGTTGCGACTGACGCGCCAGTCCTGCGCGCCGGCGACCAGCTGCGTGGACTGCAGCGGCTCCGCGCCCTCGGGCTCGTCGAAGTCCGGGAGGGTGTCCTGCGCCGGGCGCGGACGCACCGGGAGCACCAGCACGCTGCTCCGGGGATGGATGGTCATCCGCACCGGTTCCGGCGGCGGCCATACCACCGGCCAGTAGGACGTCGAGACGGACAGCCGCAGCTGGTGACCGGGCGGAAAGGACTGCGCCAAACCGTTCAACTGCACCCGCGCGGTGCGGCGCTCGCCGGGGACCAGGTCCTCGGGGGCGTCTGCTCCGTGATGGTGGGTGAGGTTCAGGACGCCGTAGCTGACGCGGGTGGCCTCGCCGCCCGGTCCGATGTCCGACAGACGGACGATGAGCTGGGCGCACGGCTGGTCCACCGACAGGTCCAGCTCGACCTCCGGGGCACCGAGCAGCTCGAGCGTCTCGGTGAGCGGGCGGCTGGTGAACACGAGGGAGCCGCCATCCTCCTCCCGCTGGTCGTACGGCATGTCCGGGGGCGCGTTGTAGGAGCACCATTTGCCGGCGAACTGTCCCACCGACAGCGGGGAACGGACTGAACGCGGATCGCCGTGGAGGATCTCCTCGCCCGGGGCATGGATCGAGTAGAACCCCAGAGGAAAGCGAGTCGGGGTGATGTTCTCGCTGGGCCATGTCGCCTCGCCCACCCAGCGGCCCGGCCGGCGCACATAGGTGGTCGCCGGGGGTGCCGCATCCTGCATCCAGATCGTCAGGGCCGGTCTGTCCATCGCGCCGTTCTCCCGGGCATCCTTCAGCCAGTGGTCCCACCAGCGGACCGCCTCCTGCAGGAACCCGATGGCGGGGCCAGGCTCGCCCAGGTGAGGATACTTGTGGCTCCATGGGCCGATCAGCCCGCGCACCGGCGAGGAGAGGTTCTCCAGCAGGCGGAAGACGGCGTTGGAGTAGCCGTCGGCCCATCCGCTGACCGCCATCACGGGCACGTCGATCGCGGAGTAGTCCTCGTTGACCGAGCCGTGCTTCCAGTACTCATCGCGACGCTGATGGCGCAGCCACGTCTCCAGCCACAGTCCGCTGCCGTCCAGGCGGTCCTGCCACATCGTCCGCCACGCCTCGCCCACGATCGCGGGATCCGGGGGGCACGCGTTGTAGGCGAACATCGTCGAGGCCCAGGACAGGTTGTCGGTGAGCAGGCAGCCGCCCATGTAGTGCACGTCGTCCGTGTAGCGGTCGTCGGTCGAGCTGCAGCTGATGATCGCCCCCAGGCTCGGGGGCCGACGGGCCGCCACCTGCAGCGCGTTGAACCCGCCCCAGGAGATGCCCATCATCCCGGTGCGGCCGGAGCACCAGGGCTGGGCGGCCAACCAGGCGAGGATTTCCTCGGCGTCGGTGAGCTCCTGGTCGAGGTACTCGTCGGTCAGCACGCCCTCCGAGTTGCCGCTGCCGCGCAGGTCCACCCGCAGACAGGCGTAGCCGTGCCCCGCCATGTACGGGTGATGGATCGAATCGCGCTGGGCCGTGAGGTCCCGCTGCCGGTACGGGATCAGCTCCAGCACCCCGGGCACCGGCTCGGCATCGGAGGAGAGCGGTCGCCACAGCCGGGCGGCCAGGCGGGTGCCGTCGGACATCGGGATCCACAGGTGCTCGGTCTCCTGGACCTCGTGCGGGAAGGTCTCGAGCGTCCTCATCGGTCCTCCACCTCGTCGATCCCGAACTCCAGGCTCCGGGCGCAGTGCTGATAGGCGTGCGTGATCTGCTCCTCGTCGGCCCCGCCGGTGAAGACGGTGGCCAGCACACTGCTGTAACCGTCCTCGTACAGCCGCTCCGACAATCGCTCGCCGGGGACGGCGGTGACGTGGATGCTGGTGCCGGGCAGCTCCCGTTCGAGCTCGGCGATCTGATCGGCGGTGGGCACCGAGCGCACGATCCCGTCGCCGAAGCGTCGCAGGAACCACTTGGCGGCCAGAGCGTGGTCACCGGCGCGATGGCGGAGCTGAGGGGCGCGGCCGAAGGCCACGTCGACCATCGCCTGGTGGTTGGAGACGCCGTCGACCATCTCGAACAGCGCCGCATGGGACTGCGAGTGGCGGGCGTTGACCTCGAGCAGGTGCACGGCGCCGGTCGCCGCGTCCCAGAAAAACTCGATGTTGAAGGTCGATCGGGTCAGGCCCGTCGCCTCGATGACGCGGCGGGAGAGGTCGGTGAGGCGCTCCCGCACGGCCGGCGGCGCGCTCGAGGGGTATTGGTAGCGCAGGAAGCTCGCGCTGCCCGGGTAGTCGAAGGAATCGACGACGCCGTACACCACCACTTCTCCGTCCAGGCTGAATCCCTCGACGGTCATCTGGTGACCCGTCACGGCCTCCTCGACCAGGCACCCTCGTCCGCCGAGGTCCGCGATCTCGCCCGGGAGCTCGGCCATATCCATCACCTGCTGGAACGGCGGTCCCAGACGGTCGATCACAGCACGCACCTGGGGAAGTCGCCGCTGCAGGTCGTCATCGTCCGCGAGCCGGTACGCCCCCTCGGAGGCCACGGAGTTCACGGGCTTGATCCACACCGGATAACGCATCCCCTCCGGCAGCGTCGGCCCCGGGATGTCGGGATCCAGCAGCCCGAAGGCGGGGACCTCCTCGATCACCTCGCGCTGGACGAGGCGGGACCAGTACTTGTGCTCGCAGCGCAGCACGGACTCCAGGCTGGTGGCGGGCAGTCCCCGACGCGCGCACAGGATCGGCACCATGGTCACCATGGGGAAGTCCCAGAAGCTCACGATGGCGTCCACGGACCCGTCGAAGGCGTCGAGCTCCGTCTCCGCCCGGTGCAGCAGCTCCGGCACGTCGATCACGGTGCCCTGCAACTGGCGACGGGGCAGCAGACCGTGGAAGGTGAGGTCGGCGGCACCGGGAAGCCGGCGCAGGATCTCGTGGTTGTGCTGATCGAGTCCGAGGACGAAGACGTTGCGATGCATGGACGGTCTCCTTCGACCGTGGCTGTGCCCGGGAGATCGGGGATGCAGTCCCCATTGTCCGCCCAGGGGCGCGCCCCGTACAGGACCGTGACCGGCCGGTCGGCGCCGCCTCTCAGATCTGCGAGGCCGCCAGCGGGATCCTCCCTCCGGCCAGCACCATGTCCACCTGGCGCGGGGAGAGCCGATGGGTCAGCGTCACCTCGCGCCCGCCGATCGTCCCGTGCAGCGGACCGCCCTCGCGCAGCGCGTCGTGGATGCCCTCGAGCACCACCTCGTCGTCGACGGAGGCCGCCTCGAGATCGGCGGGGTCCGCGAACTCCAGCGGGATGATCCCGAAGTTGGACAGGTTCTGCCAGTGGATCCGCGCGAAGCTCACCGCGATCACGGCGCGCAGCCCCAGGTAGCGCGGGGCGATCACCGCATGTTCGCGGGAGGAGCCCTGCCCGTAGTTCTTCCCGGCGAGCACCACATGCCCCGCCTCGGCCTGACGCGACCGATCGGGATAGGTCTCGTCGATCCGGGTGAAGGAGAACTCGGCGATCTTGGGGATGTTGGAGCGGAAGGGCAGCACCCGGGAGCCGGCCGGCATGATCTCGTCGGTGGAGACGTCATCACCCATCACCAGCAGGGCCGGCACCCGCAGGTCATCCTCCACGGGGGAGAAGCCCGGCAGGGTGGAGATGTTCGGTCCCTTGACCAGCTCCACCTCCGCCGCCTCCGCGGGCGGCAGGGGAGGCATCAGCATGCTGTCCACCGTCGAGTAGGTCTCGGGCATCGCGGGGCGCGGGTAGGCGAGGTCGTGGCTGTCCTCGAGCGTGCGCGGATCGGTGATCTTCCCGGTCAGGGCCGCGGCGGCGGCGGTCTCGGGCGAGCACAGCCAGACGGCGTCCTCCTCGGTGCCGGAGCGGCCGGGGAAGTTCCGCGGCATGGTGCGCAGCGAGTTGCGGCCGGTCGCGGGAGCCTGCCCCATCCCGATGCAGCCCATGCAGCCGGACTGGTGGATGCGCGCCCCGGCGGTGACCAGGGAGGTGAGCCAGCCGCCGGAGATCAGATCGGCGAGGACCTCGCGGGAGGTGGGGTTGATGTCCAGGGAGAGGCCGTCGGCGATCTGGCGTCCCTCGAGGATCTCGGCGACCACCGCGGCGTCCCGCAGCCCCGGGTTCGCCGAGGAGCCGACGACCACCTGGGAGACGTCCTCGCCGGCCACGGAGGCGACGGTGACCACGTTGCCGGGGGAGGAGGGCATCGCGATCAGCGGTTCCAGCTGGGAGAGGTCGATGTGCTCGGTGTGGTCGTACTCGGCGCCCTCGTCGGCCTCCCAGCGCGCGAACTGGTCGCCGCGGCCGACGGCCTCGAGGTAGTCGCGGGCGGCGTCGTCGGCCGGGAAGACGGTCGCGGTCGCCCCCAGCTCGGCGCCCATGTTCGCGATGACGTGCCGGTCCATCGCGGTGAGCTGGGCGAGGCCCTCGCCATGGTACTCGATGATGCGGCCCACGCCGCCGCTGACCCCGTGCCGGCGCAGCATCTCCAGCACCACGTCCTTCGCGCTGACCCAGTCCGGCATCGTGCCGGTCAGCTCCACGCCCCAGACCTCGGGCGTGCTCACGTACAGCGGCTGTCCGGCCATCGCCATCGCGATCTCGAGCCCGCCCACGCCGATCGCCAGCATGCCCAGGGCCCCGGCGGCGCAGGTGTGGGAGTCCGAGCCGATCAGCAGCGCCCCGGGCCGGCCGAAGTGCGCCTGATGGACGGGATGGGAGACGCCGTTGCCGGCCTTCGAGAACCACAGCCCGAAGCGCTCCGCCGCGGACTGCAGGAACAGGTGGTCGTCGGGGTTCTTCTCGTCGGTCTGCAGCAGGTTGTGGTCGACGTACTGCACCGACAGCTCGGTGCGGATCCGATCCAGGCCCATCGCCTCCAGCTCGAGCATCACCATGGTGCCGGTGGCGTCCTGGGTGAGGGTCTGGTCCACCCGCAGGCCGATCTCGGCGCCCGGCTCGGGCGTCCCCTCCACGAGATGGGCGGCGATCAGCTTCTGGGCGACGGTGCTGGGCATGGCGCGATCCTCCTCGACGAGCGACCGCCGACAGGGCCCATCGGCGGATCTCCTCCCACCGTAGGCCCGCTCGCCGAGGAATGCCATCGAACCGCTCTCCGCACCCCCTCCGAGGCGCGCTCCTGTCGCCGTCCCGGGACCGCGCCTCGCGGGCTCGACGGTCCCGTTCGCCTAGACTGGACACCCATCTCACGGAGGGTCCGGGACCGGCGTGCGCGGCTCCGCCCTCCTCCGACATCGACGTCGAAGGAGCCCCGTGGCCTCCGTCACCCAGACCATTCTCCGCATCCCCCAGGCCCGTCTCGCGGGGCACGACGGGGAGCTGATCCTCGACTCCGGGGGAGGCAGGCTCCCCACCGAGGCCGAGAAGGAGCTGCTGGAGTACGGACCCGCGCATGCCGACCGTCGCCCCACCGCGCTGCCCTACCGGCGTCAGGACTTCTACGGGCGCGAGACCATGGAGGTCGAGCACCGGGTGGCGATCCTGGAGAACGGGAGGCTGCGCGCCACCTTCCTCCTGGACCTCGGGGGTCGCCTGTGGAGCATCGTGGACCTGACCACGGGCCGCGAGCTCCTGCACCAGCCCGACGCGATCCGCTTCGCGAACCTGGCGCTCCGCAACGCCTGGTTCGCCGGTGGGGTCGAGTGGAACCTCGGCGTCACCGGACATTGGGGATTGACCTGCGAACCCGTGTGCGCCGGGATCGTGGAGAGTGCGGAGACGGGAGAGGACCCGGTGCTGCGGCTGTGGGCGCATGAGCGCCTGCTCGGCGTGACATGGAGGATCGACGTCTCGCTCCCGGCGGGGTCCGATGCGCTGTACGTGCATGCCCGCCTCACCAATCCCACCGACCAGGACGTCCCGGTGTACTGGTGGAGCAATATCGCGGTGCCGCAATCGGCATCCACCCGGGTGCTGGCCGATGCCGAGTCCGCCTTCCACTTCGGCTACGCCGACGAGCTGCGGCGGGTGGACGTGCCGCTCGCGGACGGCCGTGACCTCGCGCTTCCCGCCCGGCATCCGGGATCGGCCGACTACTTCTTCCTCAGCACCGCCGCCCACCCGTGGATCGCGAGCGTCGAGGAGTCCGGGAGCGGCCTGGGGCAGGCCTCGACCGCTGAGCTCCGGGGCCGCAAGCTGTTCACCTGGGGGGAGGGACGCGGGGGTGAGACCTGGCAGCGGTGGCTCTCCGGCCCCGGCGCCTACGCGGAGATCCAGGCCGGCCTCGCACGGACCCAGCTCGAGCACCTGCGGCTGCCGCCCGGCGAGACCTGGCGCTTCACCGAGAGCTACCGGGCGATCGATATCGGCGAGGCCGCGACCGGGGATTGGGACACGGCCGTGACCGCCGCCGGCGCAGCGGCCGTCGACGCGGCAGCGCTGGCGCATCACCACGAACGGCTGACCTCCCTCGAAGCGCATCCGGTCACGACGCTGCCGCACAGCGAGGCAGCGGGCACGGGGACGATGCCGCGGCGGGCCACCGAGAACGAGGCCGAGGGCTGGGGTGCGCTCGAGGTCGCGGCCGGCCACCGCGACCACGACCCGGCCACCCCCTACGACCCCGCCTCGCTCACGCAGGAGCAGAGGGCCTGGCTGGCCGTCGCCCAGGGCCACGAGCCGCCGTCGATCGTGCAGCGCAGCGCCGTCACCGGTGCGGCGTGGAGGGAGCGGCTGCAGGCCGGGCCGACGGGGTGGTTGCGCGATCTCCTGCTGGGTCATGTCGAGCACGCCGACGGTGCGACCGCGGCGGCCCGGCGCCTCTGGCAGCGGTCCCTGGCGATCCGCGAGACCGCAGATGCGCGCCGGGCCCTGGCCGTGACGTGCGAGGACCCCTCCGAGCAAGCGGAGGGCCTGCTGCGCGCGCATCAGCTGGAGCCGGGCAGGCGCGGGATCGCGATCGAGGCGTTGACCGCCCTGGTGGCCGATGCCCGCCACCAGCAGGCCATGGACCTGGTCCACGGGCTGCCGCCCGAACTGCGCACCCTGCCCCGGGTCCGGTTCCAGGAGGCGCGTGCACGGGTCGGTCTCGGCGACGCCGCGGGCGCCGCCGTCCTTCTGGAGCTGCCCCTCGTGCTCCCCGACCTGCGGGAGGGCGAGGCGAGTCTGGACCGGCTGTGGGACGAGTTCCAGCGACTCACCGGCTCCGCGGAGCCGCTGCCTGCCCACTACGACTTCCGGATGTCGGCTCCCGGGCAGGAGTCCGCGACAGGCACCGCAGAGGAGCCTCGGCAGACGGCGCCGATCGACGGGCACCGATAGAGCACCCCGTGCAGAGCGGCGGCCGCACGGCGCCGCGAACGGGGCTCAACCGCCGGTGCCCGCCTCGGCCGGGAGCGGCCGCAGCGTGAGGGCCAGCCCGATCGCGGCCGTGGTGATCACGCCGCCGAACACGAAGGCCCAGGAAGCACCGTGGGCCTGGGCGGCCTGCACCGACGCGCCGGAGGCGGCGGCGACGGCCGCGCCGAGGGACAGCAGGGCGATGAACACCGCGGTGCCGAGCGCCCCGGCGAGCTGCTGGAGGGTGTTGAGGATCGCCGAGCCGTGACCGTACAGCGACCGCGGCAGCGCCCCCAGCGACAGCGTCAGCAGCGGGGTCATCACCATCGCCATGCCGATGCCCAGCGGGATGTTCAGCGCGATGATCAGGCCCTGGGTGGCGTCCGCGTCGAGCAGCACCACCTCGAGCCAGCTCACGATCGCCATCAGCGCCATGCCCGGCACCACGATCGGGCGGGGGCCCACCCGGTCGTAGAGGGCGCCGACGAACGGGCCCAGCAGGCCCGAGGCCGCCGCACCGGGCAGCATGGTCAGACCGATCTCGAGCGTGCCCATCCCGAGCGCCCCGGTCATGTACAGCGGCAGCGCCACCACCGTGCCGAGCATGGTCGCGAAGCCGATCGTGATCACCAGCACCGAGACGGTGAAGGTGCGCACCCGCAGCGGCCGCAGGTCCAGCAGCGGCTCCTCGCCGCGGGACTGGATGCGCAGCTGACGGAGGGTGAACACCGACAGTGCGAGCACGCCGATCCCGGCGGCCAGCAGCGGGAGCAGGCGGCTGGTGCCGGAGACGATCTGGCTGATCGAGGCGAGCGCGTAGATCAGACCGCCGAAGCCGATCGCGGAGAGCACCACCGACAGCGCGTCCAGCCGCACCTTCTCCGGTGCGGTGTAGTTGCGCATGAAGACCAGCCCGAGGACCAGGGCGACCACGATGATCGGCAGCATGAGCGCGAACAGATAGTGCCAGGAGCGATGCTCGAGGATGAACCCGGACAGGGATGGACCGAGCGCCGGCGCCGCCGAGATCACCACGCCCACCAGGCCCATCACCAGACCGCGGGAGCGGATCGGCACGAGCGCCAGCACGGTGGTCATCAGCAGCGGCAGCACCATCGCGGTGCCGGCGGCCTGCACCACCCGGGCGCCCAGCAGCACCGGGAAGGTCGGCGCGAGCATCGCGGCGACGGTGCCGGCCAGGAACAGGCCCATCGCGAGCATGAACACCTGCCGCACCGCCAGCCGCTTCATGAGGAAGCCGGTGGTGGGGATGACCACCGCCATGGTGAGCAGGAAACCGGTCGCGAGCCACTGCGCGGTGACCGCCGTGATCGACAGGTCCGCCATCAGGGTGGGCAGCGCGACCGAGAGCAGGGTCTCGTTGAGGATCATCACGAAGGCGGAGACCACCAGCACCGCGATGATCGGGGTGACAGTGATGGCTGCGGGGCTGGCGACGACGGTGGTGCGGGGGTCCGCGGCGCCCTCGCGCGGAGCCGTCCCGGCTGCGGGGGAGTCGCCGTCGAGGCTGCCCGGCAGCTCGAGGGCGGGGAGATCTCCGGTGGGGGTGGGGGTGCTCGTGGTCATGGGAGCGCAGTGGTGCTTTCTTCCTCGAGGGACCGGAGGGCCGGGACCCGGGCCCGCACGCGGGTGGGCGCAGCGGTTAGGTCACCTTCCGGTGGCGGCCGACGGACACCATCCGCGGCCTCAGTGATCCTGTCATGCGGGCGGCTCGTCGTCACGGTGAGATGCAACGCGCCGTCACCGGTGCGCATTCCCGTGTCGGCGGGCGCGGCGACCGATGACTCCCGGCGGTGAGCACCGGTCAGCCCCGATGCTGCTGCCACCACAGCGCCGCTTGCACCCGGGAGTCGAGCTCCAGTTTCATCAGCGCATGCGAGAGATGCGACTTCACCGTCGTGACCTCGACGAAGAGCCGCGAGGCGATCTGCTGGTTGGTCAGCCCCTCCGCGACCAGGGCGAGCACATCCTCCTCCCGGCGGGTGAAGCGGGGAGCGGGACCGGGCGGGGCGGGCGGCGCGGCGGCCGCGGGCGCGTCCGTCGCCGGTCCCCGCAGCGCCCCGACCACGGCCCGGGTCGCGGCTGCGGAGAGCACCGCATCGCCGCGGTGCACGTCCCGCACCGCGGCGAGGATCCGCTGCGGGCTCTCGGTTTTCACGAGATACCCGTCGGCCCCGGCCCGGAGCGCCCCGAGCACATAGTCGTCCAGGTCGAATCCGGAGATCACCAGCACGTTCGCGCCGGTCTCGCGCAGCTGCGGGGTGATCTCGATGCCGGTGGCTCCGGGCATGCGCACGTCGGTGAGGACCACGTCCGGCCGGCGCTCGCGGGTCGCGGCCACCGCGGCGCCGCCGTCGGCCGCCTCGGCGACCACGGTGATGTCCGGGGCCGAGCCCAGCAGCGCGACCAGGCCGGAGCGCACGGCCGGATGGTCCTCGGCCACCACCACCCGGATCGGAGGGGTCGGTGTCGCGGCGACGCCGTCGTCGCAGGGCGGGCAGGTCATGGGCGGAGCTCCTCGGCGATACGGTCGGGATCAGGGCGGGCGACCTCGCCGTCGACCCGCAGCGGCAGCCGGGCGAGCATCTGCCAGGTGTCGACCGCCGCACCGTCCGTCGGCGTCGGCGTCGGGGCCGGGGCTGAGATCGCGCTGCCACCGACCGCCGCGGCCCGGTGCGCGATCGCTCCGCGCCCCATCCCGGTGCCGGTCGTGCTCGGTGACGCCCGTCGATTGCGCAGCGAGAATCGCACCTCGGTCGCCTCCACCCGCACCTCCATCGAGAGCGGTGCCTCTCCGTGGCGCACCGCGTTGGTGACGGCCTCGGCACCGATCCGCAGCAGCGCGGCCTGCACCGCAGGCTCCACCTGCCCGGGGTCGCGGAGCGCCGGATCGATGCTGACCTGTGCCTCCGGGTCCCGCCCCCGCAGCCGGGCGGTGAGCGAGGACCAGTCGAGCGTCGCCGAGGGCAGCGCGCCCTGCTCCTCGGTGGAGAGCACCCCGATCATCGAGCGCAGGTCACGCAGCGCCGCATGCGCCGATTCCCGCGCGGTGGTCAGGGAGCCGTCGCGCGCGGACGGGTCCTCGAGGGTCGCGGCGAGGCTGGTGTGCAATGACACGGCGCTGAGATGCCCGGCGACCACATCGTGCAGGTCATGGGCGATGCTGCGCCGCTCGGTCTCCACTGCGCGGGCGGCGCGGGTGGCGGCGAGCTCGTGCTCGAGACCGGCGAGATGCTCGGCGGAGCGTCGGGCCTCGCGGTGATGGCGCACCTCCCAGCCCCACAGCAGCGGGGTCGAGATCAGCAGTGCGGACACCAGCAGGATCAGGAACACGACCTCGCCGGGCGCCCGGGCGAGCAGCCCGGCCAGCACGGCGAGTGCACCGACCGCGGAGGCGATCCAGGTGGTCGCCCGGGCCAGGTGCCGGCTGCCGTGCATGATCGGGACGAACAGCGCCTCGAACAGCAGGAAGTACGCCGCGATCTGCCCACCCGCGATGATCTCGACGAGGCTGAGCGGACCGGCCACCGCGAGCGCGATCACCGGGCGCCGACGTCGCCAGAGCAGGCTCAGACAGGCGGCGAGCATCAGCCCCACCGAGACCTCGCGCGGCCAGGCGCCACCGTGGGCCAGGATGCCGGAGTTCGCGACGCCGGAGACCGCGAGCACCAGCACCAGCAGCACATACATGCCCACCACCAGCAGGTCCCGTCCTGCGGCGGGCGGAGTCGCCGGGCCGGGGCCAGGGGGAGCCGATGCGCGGGACATGCTCCGAGAGTACGGCGGGAGCGTCCCGCGAGCCGGGGGACCCCGCACAGTTCCTCCCCAGGGAGGAGGCCCCGGGGCTCGGCCGACGGGAGCATGGAGGGCATGGAATCGTTGATGGACGCCGCCGGCCCGCTCGGCCTGGTCCTGCTCGCGCTGGTGGACTCCACCTCGATCGGCACCCTGGTGATCCCCGTGATCCTGCTCGTGGTGGGCCGGGGCGGGGCGCTGCGGGTGGCCGGCCGCACCCTGCTCTACCTGGCGGTGATCGGGGTGTTCTACCTGCTGCTGGGCATCGCGCTGCTGGCCGGGCTGCTGCCGCTGATCGGCTCCTTCGGGCATCTGCTGGCCGCCCCGCAGGTGATGCTGGTGCTGGCCGTGGCCGGCGTGCTGCTGATCATCTGGTCCTTCCGCCTGGACCCCAAGTCCGTCGCCAAGCGGGGCGGCGATCCCGAGGCCGCGGCGCGCCGCTGGACCTCCCGTGCCCACCGTGCCTCCGGCCGGCCCTCCCTCCTGATCGGCCTGGCCCTCACGGCGGGCGTCATCGAGGCCGCCTCGATGATCCCGTATCTCGCGGCGATGGGCATCCTCGCCGACATGGAGGTGGGCCTCGCCTCCGGCTCGCTGCTCCTGATCGGCTACTGCGCCGTCATGATCCTGCCCGGCGCGCTGCTGTGCGGAGTGCGGGCCCTGCTCGGCGGCCGGGCCGATGCACTCCTCGACCGCGTCCACGAGTGGGCGGTGAAGAACGCCGCCGGCTCCCTCTCCTGGGTGGTGGGCATCATCGGGGTCCTGATCGCGCTGAACACCGTGGGGCCGGCGCTGGCCTGGCTCACCGGCGGCGCCTCGCCCTGACCGTCCCGGCGGCGGCTCCGGCGCGGAGACCGGCCGGTAGACTCGACCTCGTCGACCATTCGCCGCACGACGCCGCGCGGCAGTTCTCGAGGGGGATACCACGATGACGCGCACGGACCACGAGCCGGGAGCCGCCGCCCCGGCGCCCGCGCATCGCGGGACGGCGACCCTCGCCGACGTCGCCCGCGCCGCCGGGGTCTCCCTCGCCACCGCCTCCTTCGTGCTCTCCGGTC
This sequence comes from Brachybacterium vulturis, assembly GCF_043641765.1. GTDB lineage: Bacteria > Actinomycetota > Actinomycetes > Actinomycetales > Dermabacteraceae > Brachybacterium > Brachybacterium vulturis_A. The sequence continues at coordinate 86,835 of NZ_JBHZRO010000013.1, forward strand.
GCGGCACCTCCCGCTCCGCGGGATCGGCCGCCACCAAGGAGAAGGTGCGCGCCGCCGTGGCCGAGCTGGGCTACGTCCCCAATCGCCATGCGCAGGCGATGCGCACCGGGCGCGGCGGCGGCATCGTCATGGCCCTGGGCACGCTGGACGACCCCTGGGGTGTGCAGCTCACCACGAGGGTGCGCGACGACGCGCTGCGCCACGACCTCTCCACGCTGGTCCTGGCTGATGAGCGCTGGTTCGAGTACCTGCTGGGCGCCTCTGCCGACGCAGCCCTCATCACCAGCATCGACTTCGTCGACGACGGCCCGGACCGGGTGCGACGCCTCGCCGCCTCGACCCAGACCGGGATCGTCGCCTTCAGCACCGAGATGCAGCCCGAGGACTTCGATGTGGTCGCCTCCACCCCGACCTCGGCGATCGCCCGCGCCTACTCCCGGCTGCGCGCGCGCCACGACCGGGTGCACCTGCTCGCTCCGGACCTCTCGCGGCGCGTCGGCGGCACCCTGGCGCACCCGCGCACCCGCGCCTTCCTCGACGCGGCGCGGGAGCACGGCGACGGCCCCGCCGAGCAGCTGGTGCACATCGTCCCCGACGGCAGCCGTGAGGCCTTCCTCGCCGGGCTCGACTGGCTCACCGGGCCGGACCGGCCCGGGGCCATCGTCTGCTTCACCGGCTATCAGGCCGTCGCACTGCAGGTCGCGGCCGCACGGGTGGGGCTGCAGGTCCCCGACGATCTGGAGTTCCTCTCGATCGGCGACATCCCCGCCTCCACCGAATTCTTCGGGCCCATCAGCTATTACGGCGTCGACGACGTGTTCGCCCGGCTGTCGGCGATCATCGTGGACCGGGCGGTGGACCGGGAAGGGCGACCCGGCAGCCTGCACACCTTCGACTGGGAGTTCTTCCCCGGCGTCACCACCTGCGAGAGCGACGGAGCACGATGACGACCACCTGGACCCTGCCCGGCCTGCGACTGCGCGATCTCACCCTGCCGGTGCCGCTGGACCATGCCGATCCCACCGGTGCGCAGATCGAGGTGTTCGCGCGTGTGGTCACCGCCGCCGGCGGGGAGGACCGCCCGTACCTCGTCTTCCTGCAGGGCGGCCCCGGCTCCGAGGCCCCGCGCCCGCTCGAGGCCTCCTCACCCGGCTGGCTCACCCGGGCGCTGCGCGAGCACCGGGTGGTGATGCTCGACCAGCGCGGCACCGGCCGCTCCACCCCCGTCGGTCCCGACACCTCGCTGCCCGAGGGGGCGATCCCCGGCGCCGCGACCCTGCGCGCGGCGACCGCCTCGCAGCAGGCGCAGTACCTCACCCATTTCCGGGCCGACGAGATCGTGCGCGATGCCGAGCTGCTGCGCGAGCACCTCGAGGTCGACTCCTGGTCGCTGCTGGGGCAGTCCTTCGGCGGCTTCACCGCCCTGCGCTACCTCAGCGCCGCCGCCGGGAGCGTGGAGAAGGCGCTGTTCACCGGCGGTCTGCCCACGGTCGGGCCCGGTATGGACGAGGTCTACGCCACCACCTGGCAGGGCATGATCGGCCGCAGCGAACGCTACTGGGCCCGTTTCCCGGGTGACCGCGACCGCTTCCGCCGCCTCGCCGAGGCCGCGGACACCGGACGGCTGCGACTCCCGGATGGGCAGCGGGTCGGGGTGGAACGGCTGCGCCGCCTCGGCCACCTGCTGGGCGCCTCCCAGGGCGCCGAGCGTCTCCACTACCTGCTGGACCTCGACCCGGCCGCCCCGGCCTTCGCCCACGACCTCGCCGCGGCGCTGCCCTTCAGCGGGCGCAATCCGCTGTACGCGGTGATCCACGAGAGCTGCTGGGCCGACGGCATCGCCACCCGCTGGGCGGGTGACCGCACCCAGCCGGCCGCGGTGGCGGAGGACCCGACGCTGCTGGCCGGGGAGCACATCCATCAGAGCCTGTTCGCGGAGAATCCCGAGCTGGCTGTGTGGGCCGAGGCGGCGGACCTGCTCGCCGCGCACGAATGGCCGGCGCTGTACGACGCTGGGGCGCTGCGTCGCTGCACCGTCCCGGGCGCCGCCGCGGTCTACTACGACGACGCCTACGTGCCGCGCGGGCACTCGATGGCCACCGCCGCGCTGCTGCCGCGCCTGCGGACCTGGGTCACCAGCGAGTATGAGCACAACGGCCTGCGCGCCAGCGGGCAGGGCGTCCTGGACCACCTGCTCGACCTCGCCACCGGCCGCCGCGCCGCCTGAACGCTCAGGCGTCCACAGCGAGCCGGAACCCCTTGTTCCCGCTGGCGTCCTCGGCCGCGGTGGCGGAGCGGGCGGCGACCCGGTAGCGGTTGCAGTACGAGTCGTGGCACAGGTACGAGCCGCCGCGCATCACCCGCACGTCGCCGGTGAGCGAGTCCGCAGCGCCGGTGGTCCAGACGTCGCTGCACCACTCCCACACGTTGCCCGCCACCTCGTACAGCCCGAACCCGTTGGGCGGGAAGGACCGCACCGGGGCGGTGCCGAGGTGGCCGTCCTCGAGGGTGTTGCGCACCGGGAAGGCGCCCTGCCAGATGTTGCAGCGATGCTCGCCACCCGGGGCCAGCTCCTCACCCCACGCAAAGCGGGCCTGGTCCAGGCCGCCGCGGGCGGCCTTCTCCCACTCCGCCTCCCGGGGCAGCCGCATCCCGCACCAGCGCGCGAACGCCTCGGCATCGCGCAGCGACACGTGCACCACCGGATGCTCGCCGCGCCCGGTGAGATCCGATCCCGGACCTTCCGGGGCGTCCCAGCGCGCTCCCTCGACCGCCCGCCACCACGGCGTGCCCGGCGGCTTGCGGCTCGCCCGGCGCAGCTCCGTGCCCAGCAGCGCACCGAACACGAACGACCACCCGAACTCCTCGGCCTCGGTGACGTACCCGGTCTCGGCCACGAACGCCGCGAACTCGGCATTGGTCACACAGGCGGCGTCGATCCGGAAGGCGGGCACCTCGACCGTGCGCACGGGGGACTCGCCGTCCCCGGGATTGCGGTCCGCGTCCTCGGTGCCCATCCGGAAGCGCCCGGCCGCGATGAGCACGGCCCGCCGGGCACGGGCCCGGACCTCCGCGACCGGTGCGGCGACGGCCAGGAACGGGGGATCCGCTGCGAGGTCCCGAGCGCTCGTGGCATCCCGGTCGCCGTCCGCGGCGTCCATGCCGGCCCGCCCGGCGGCGCAGCAGCTGCCCGTCTCAGCCATCAGCAGTCCTTCCTCGCGGTGAGCGCGCGGCGGCGCCGCGCAGACCACACGGTAGCCCGGTACGTCCCGGTTGCCGAAGGAGAGTCTCGGAACAGGTGGTGACGCAGCGCACATCCCTGTACGGTCGATGATCGTGCGCCGCCCCAGAGGGACCCTCCGGGCGCACACGATCCGACGACGACGACGGAGGTCCCCCGTGAACCAGCCTGCATCCCGACCGACCGCCCGGCAGGACGCCGAGGTCGCCCGCCCCGGGCGCCGCCGCATCCTCGCCTCCCTCGGCGCCCTCCCGGCAGGAGCCGTCCTCGCCTCCGCGGGCGCCGCCGCCGCCGCTCCCGGCGGCAAGTGGAAGGGGAAGGGGAACACCACCCATGGCGACTTCCGCCTCGGCGTGGAGAACCTGCTGGAGCCGGAGACGCTCGAGACCCTGCGCGACGCGCGCGTCGGCCTGATCACGAACCCCACCGGCACCGACCGCGAGTTGCGCTCCACGATCGACCTGCTGGTCGAGGCGGAGGACGCCGGCGGCTTCACGATGGCCGCCCTGTTCGGCCCCGAGCACGGGGTACGCGGTGCCGAGCCGGCCGGCGGCTCCGTGGGCGACTACATCGACGAGAAGACCGGCCTGCCGGTCCGATCCCTCTACGGCGCCACCCAGAAGCCCACCCCGGAGATGATCGCCGACGTGGACGTGCTGATCTTCGACATCCAGGACATCGGCACCCGTTTCTACACCTACATCTGGACCATGTACTACGCGATGGAGGCCGCGGGCGAGAACGGCAAGCGGTTCCTCGTGCTGGACCGCCCGAACCCGCTGGGCGCCGACATCGAGGGCTTCGTGCTCGAGCCGGAGCTGTCGAGCTTCGTGGGGCTGCGCGAGATCCCCCAGACCCATGGCCTCACCGTGGGCGAGCTCGCCCAGCTGTTCAACGGCGAGTTCCTCGACGGTGCCGTCACCCTCGAGGTGATCGCGATGAGCGGCTACGACGCCGATGATCCCGCAGCGGCTGACCTGCCGTGGGTGCTGCCCTCCCCGAACATCCCCACCCCCGATACCGCTGTGGTCTACGCGGGCACGGGCCTGATCGAGTCGCTGAACATCTCCGAGGGGCGCGGCACCACCACGCCCTTCCTCTGGTTCGGCGCCCCGTTCATCACCGAGTCGCAGGTCGCCGCGATCATCGCGGAGCTGCAGGCCGCGGAGCTGCCCGGCGTGCTGTACCGGCCGATGTCCGCGACCCCGATCTCCTCCAAGCACGCCGGCGAGTTCTGCGGCGGCCTGCAGCTGCACGTCACCGACCCGGTCGCCTACGAGCCCGTGCGCACCGGCATCCACGTGCTCGCCGCGCTGCTGCGCACCGTCGAGGAGGTCGACTGGCGCGAGGGCGAGGACTGCCGCACCGAGGAGGACGTCTGCTGGATCGACAAGCTCTCCGGCACCAAGCGCACCCGCGCGATGCTCGAGGCCGGTGACAGCCCCGAAGCGATCGTCGCCGCCTGGGAGCGCGAGGCCCAGCGCTTCTTCGCCACCACCCAGAGCTACCGCCTCTACTGAGCAGGAGCACACCATGACCGCTCGTCACACCTTCTCCCGCCGTGCCTTCGGAGCCGCCGCCCTCACCGGGGCCGGCGCCGCCGTGGCGCTGCCGGCCGTCGCCCACGCCGACCCCGGCACCCCCGTCCACCCCGCGCGCATCGACGAGATCCTCGCCGGCATGAGCATCGAGCAGAAGATCGGCCAGCTGTTCGTCGCCGTCGGCTACGGCTCCACCGCTGACGCACCGCACCCCTCGAACACCGCCACCACCGGCGTGGACACCATCGCGGACATCGTCCGCACCCACCACGTGGGCGGCTTGATCTACTTCGTGTGGAGCGACAACCTCCAGGACATCGAGCAGATCGCGACCCTCTCGAACGCCGTCCAGGACGCCGCCCTCGAGAGCAGCGGGATCCCGCTGGTGATCAGCGCCGACGAGGAGCGGGGCCTGGTCCATCGTCTGCCGGCCCCGGCGACCCCGCTGCCGGGCCAGATGGCCCTCGGCGCCACCGGCTCCTGGGCCCACGCCCGCAAGACGGGGGACATCATCGGCGCCGAGGTGCGGGCCGCCGGCCTCCACCAGACCTTCTCCCCGGTGGTGGACGTCAACGTCGAGGCGCGCAACCCGGTGATCGGGGTGCGCTCGCTGGGGGCGGACCCGCAGGCGGTCGCGCTCCTGGCCGCCGCACAGATCCGCGGCATCCAGGGGGCACGCTGCTCGGCCGCGGCCAAGCACTTCCCCGGGCACGGCGATACCGCGACCGACTCCCACGTGGGGCTGCCCGTCATCGACCACACCCGCGAGGAGCTCGACCTCCTCGACCTGCCACCCTTCATCGGCGCGATCGAGGAGGGCGTGGACACCATCATGACCGCGCACATCATGGTCCCGGCGCTGGACGACTCCGGGGTCCCCGCCACCCTCTCGCACCCGATCCTCACCGGTCTGCTGCGCGAGGAGCTCGGCTTCGAGGGCGTGATCGTCACCGACTCCCTGCAGATGGAGGGTGTGCGCACGCTGTTCGGCGACGATCGCGTCCCGGTCGAGGCGATCCTCGCCGGCGCCGACCAGATGCTGATGCCGCCGGACCTCGTGGTCGCGATCGGCGGTGTGCGCGACGCGGTCGCCAGCGGCGAGATCACCGAGGAGCGGCTGGATCGGTCGGTGCGGCGCCTCCTCGCCCAGAAGCTGCGCCGCGGCCTCTTCCAGGAGGTCCACGTGGATCCTGCGACCGCGGCCGACGCGCTCGGCACCGACCGTTCGCTGCGCACCGCCCGGAAGATCGCCGAGGACTCGATCACCCTGATCGCCGACGACGCGGACCTCGTGCCCCTGTCGGCAGGCACTTCGGTGCTGGTCACCGGCTATGGCTCCGCGGGCATGATGGACGTGGTCGCCGGGGCGCTGGCGGCGCACGGGCTGGAGGCGACCGTCCTCGCGGACGCGAGCCCGGAGCAGGCCGCCGCCGCGGCGGCCGCCGTGGACGTCTCGCTGGTGTTCACCCGGTCCTACACGTTCGAGACCGCCGCCGCCGAGGTCGCGATGGTCCGGGCGCTCGCCGCGACCGACACCCCCGTGATCCACACCGCGCTGCGCAATCCCTACGACATCGTGCACGTGGGCCCGGTCGCGGCATCGCTCGCCACCTACAGCACCACGCACTGCAGCCTCGAGGCGCTCGTCGGGGTGCTCGCCGGGGACGTGACCCTGCAGGGCACGCTGCCGGTCCCGATCCCCACGGCCGACGGGACGGGGGAGGCGTACCCGATCGGGCACGGCTTGCGCTGACGAGGAGCCGCCGAGGACTCCTCAGGCGTGCGGCGCGGGCGCGGAGGCCTCGCGCGCCCGCCGCTCGGCCGCCTCGCGGGCGAGCCGCTGCCGCCGGGCCTTCACCCAGGCCGCGGTGAAGACCACCCCGGCCACCAGCAGCACCGCCGTCATCAGCGTCATCACCACCAGATACGTCACCTGCAAGCTCACCAGCGACAGCAGGGCGCTGGAGGTGATGATGCCCAGGGCGTTCGCGGTGCGCAGCTGGGCGAAGACCTCCGCGCGATGCTCGGGCGCGACCAGCGTGTCCAGCACCAGGGAGTAGAAGGTGGACAGCGGCGCCAGCACGGCACCGACCAGCAGGGCCCCGATCACGGTGGCGGTCACCGAGTGCCCGAAGCCCACCGCCGCGACGCCGAGGGCGGTCACCGCGAGCCAGGCCAGCACGGTGCGGCGGCGCGGCATCCGATTGTGGACGCTCACCCAGACCCCGCCGAGGATCGAGGTCACGCAGAGGGCGACGGGGAACAGCACGCCCCATGTGGCCGGCAGGCCGAACCCCACCGCGAGGGAGACGGCGCCGATCTCGATGGCGGCGATCGAGCCGGCGCTCGCCCCGCCGCACGCCAGCCACAGCAGGATCATCGGGGTCAGCCGCAGGTGGCTGCGGCGCTGCGCCGGGCCCGGCGCGGTGGCGGTCGCGATCCGCGGCAGCAGCAGCACCGGCCCCATCCCCAGCACCGCCATCGCCCAGGCCGCGGCCTGCGGCGAGATGCTGCCCAGCGCCGCAGCGAGCACCGGGGCGCTGACGAAGATGACCTCGTTGACCGTGGCGGCGACCCCGAGCGCCCGCGGCAGTCGCGCCGCGGCCACCAAGTGGTTCAGTACCGCGCGCAGGGTCCCGTAGGCGGCGCCGTTGACCAGCCCTGCGAGCGCGGCACCGGCCACCACCAGCGGGAAGGGGGCGCCGAGGCCGGCGAGCACGGCGATCGCCACCAAAGCGAGCGTGCGCAGGCCGATCAGCACCCGCAGGAAGGGGACCGGGGGGAAACGGCGGCCGAAGCGGGTGATCGGCACCGCGCCGAGCACCTGCGCGATCGTCATCGCGAGCATCATCGCCGCACCGCTCGCGGCATCACCGGTCAGCGGCAGCGCGATCAGCGAGAACGCGATCGGCGCGGCGGCCTGCGGGAACGCGAAGGAGCCGTAGGAGGCGAACCAGCGCAGCAGAGGCCCGCCGGGCCGACGCACCGGGGTGTGCGCGGCGGGGGCGAGAGCGGTGTGTCCGGCCATGGGGGACCTCCTTCGACGGGTGGGGAGCAGGGACGATGCCACTACTGCGCAACATAGTGCGCATGCCAGGTGGTGCGCAATATAGTTCCCGTCACTCGCGCTAGGCTTCGGGGGACGGTGGACAGCGACGTGAGCGGCGAGGCGGCCAGGAGGTCCGGGATGAGCGGAGGGATGCGGCCCGCGGTGGTCGAGCAGCTCGGCGAGCGGATCCGCTCCGCCCGTCAGGAGCTGGACCTCAGCGTCGGTGCGCTCGCCGAGCTCAGCGAGGTCTCCCGCCGCATGCTCACCCAGATCGAGCTCGGCCAGGCGAACCCCTCGGTCGCGATCCTCGACCGCATCGCCGCGGGTCTGGGCACCACCTTCGCCGCCCTGATGGGGGTCGGGGCAGGGGATGCCCCCGAGGGCGTCGAGATCTGGTCCACCAGCACCGGCAGTTGGGCCGTGCTGCTGGACGCCGTGGACACCGAGACGCTCTCCGTCGAGACCTGGAAGTGGAAGCTGCTGGGCCAGGACGTCTACGAGGGCGGCGGAGGCATCCCGCTCCCGGGCCTCATGCATCACGTGGTCGAGGGGGCGCTCGAGATCGAGACCGCCGAGGCCGTGGAGGTAATCGAGGCCGGCGGCTCCGGCCGGGTGACCACCGGCGGGCCCTACCGCTGCCGTGCGCACCAGGGGCAGGCAGCGGTGTACTTCAGCGTGGCCCTGCTCGCCCGGCCGGCGCGGGGTGGAGCTGGCGCTACGGTGGGGAGCCCGACGATCGAGGAGGCACGTCATGAGTGAGAGGTTCTCCGTCGGCGACCATGTCGGCTGGAACTCCGAGGCCGGGCAGGTCTCCGGCACCATCACCGAGGTCCACACGCAGGACTTCGAGTACAAGGGCCATACCCGCCGTGCGAGCGAGGACGAGCCCCAGTACGAGATCGCCAGCGACAGGACCGACCACATCGCCGCCCACAAGGGCTCCGCGCTCCATCTGCTCAGCAGCTAGAGCGCGGAGGTGCACCGATTCCCCGGAATCACGGACGGGGCAGGGGCACTGCCTGCATACTGAGGTCCATGATGTCGACGGCGGGGCACAGCACCGGGTGGCGCGGACCGGTCACCGATCAGGAGGTCTCCGGCCTGCACGCCGCAGCCTTCGGTCACGCCGAGGAGCTCGTGCACCGTACGATCGAGGAATGCCGCACCTCCTCCGTGGACTGGCTCCACGTCGACTTCGAGGCCGATCTGGGACCCTTCACCATGACCGAGGGACTGTTCCGCCGCAGCTCCGCGGGGATCATGAAGGTCTGAGCCCTGCCGTAGTCTGGACGCATGAGCTCCACGTCCCGCCGCCTCGGCTCCCTGACCGTCTCCGCCCCGGGCCTGGGCGCCATGCCGCTGTCGATGGGGCGCGGCGAGCCCGCTCCGCACGACCGCCACCGTCCACGCCGCCCTCGACGCCGGGATCACCCTGCTCGACACGGCCGACATCTACGCCCCCAGCTGGGACACCATGGGCCATAACGAGCGGATCGTCGCCGAGGCGCTGCGCAGCTGGGAGGGGGACCGCTCCTCGGTGGTGGTGGCCACCAAGGGCGGCATCACCCGCTCCGCGGAGGGCGGTGGTCGTGACGGCTCTGCCGCCTACCTCCGCTCCGCGCTCGAGAAGTCGCTGACGGCGCTCAGCACCGACACCATCGACCTGTACTACTGGCACCGCCCCGACCGCAGCATCCGCTACGCCGACGGCGTCGAGGCGCTCGCCGCCCTGCAGCAGGAGGGCCTGATCCGCGAGGTCGGCATCTCCAACGCGAACGTCGAGGAGATCGACGTGGCGCGCGATGTGCTCGGGGAGGGTGGCCTCGCCGCCGTGCAGAACGAGTTCTCCCCGACCTTCTTCCACACCAGCCGCCACGAACTCGCGCACTGCGGCGAGCACGGCATCACGTTCGTGCCCTGGTCGCCGCTGGGCGGCACCGGCGGCGGCGCGAGCTCCGTGGGGGAGCGGTTCCCGCAGCTCCGGCGCATCGCGGAGACCCATGGGGTGAGCCCGCAGCAGGTGGTCCTGGCCTGGGAGCTGTCCCTGGGTGACCATGTGCTCCCGATCCCCGGTGCCAGCCGTCCCGCGTCGATCACCGACTCCGCCGCCGCCATGGGCCTCGAGCTCACCGCCGCGGAGCGGGAGGAGCTGGACCGCATCATCGCCTGACGGTGAGGCACATCCCGTGGCGGATCCCGGCCGCGTAGCGTGTCCGTGTCCACGTCGGGAGAGGAGCACGGCATGAGCACCACGCCTGCAGGAAGCGGGGCGGCCCACGTGGCCTGTTCGGTGTGACCCGGCGTGCCCGGCACGCCGTCACGACCGCTTCCTGAACTCTCCCCGCGCACAGCGTGGCCGTCCGCGTCGGACCGGTGCTGCGCGCCTCCCGTGAGGTCCCCATGATCCCCCTGACCGAATCCCTGATCCGCAGCTCTTTCGTCAACGCCAGCAAGGGGGACGCCAAGCGCGCCCTGCTGCCGGACCTCGACGCCGTCGCCTGGGAGCGCCTGGACCTGCTGGGCTGGCAGGACGCCAAACGCCCCAAGCTCCACTACGTGAGCCTCGAGCTCGACGACGAGATCGCGACCATCATGCTGCGCGGCACCGAGCGGCCACCGGGGAAGAAGCTGCTGTGCTCCTGGTGCGAGGACATCGTCGACGGCATCCGGGCGGCGAGCTTCGTGGCGCCGCTCGGTGGTGAGTCCGGCCGACGAGGCAACACCATCGGCACCGCCATCTGCGCCGACCTGCGCTGCTCGCGCAATGTGCGCCGGGCGCCGTCGTCCTTCGAGCTGCGCTCTGAGGACCCGGCGCTGCTGGCCCACCATCGCGAGCAGAAGATCGCCGGCCTGCGCGAGCGGTCGGCGCGCTTCGTCCGCGCCGTCAGAGCAGGCTGATCGGCTCGTCCTGCTCGAGATGCACGACGACGTCCGCCCGGTCGCGGGTCGCCGCGACCCGGCGGGCGTTGTCCTCATCGGTCCCCAGCGCCCAGTCCCGGGCCTGCTGCGGTGACTTCCCGAAGCGTTCGTGCCGCTCGGTCAGCCGCCGACGGCGCAGCTCCTCGGGCACCTCGACGAACCAGCGTGCATCCAGCAGCGCACCGATGTGCCCCCAGGGTCCCTGCTCGCGCAGCAGATAGTTCCCCTCGGTGATGACCAGCGGCACTGCGGCGGGCACCTCGATCGCCCCGGCCAGGGGCTGGTCGAGGTCCCGTTCGAACAGCGGGGCCCACACCGGCGGATCCTGCGGCCCCGCCGCGCGCAGACGCTGCAGCAGCGCCACATAGCCCGCGGCATCGAAGGTGTCCGGCGCGCCCTTGCGCTCGGCTCGGCCCAGCCGATGGAGCGCCGCGTCCGCGAGGTGGAAGCCGTCCATCGGCACCACCGCGCAGGAGCCCTGGGGCAGGCGTGCGGCCAGCAGCGCGGTGAGCGTCGACTTCCCGGCCCCGGGCGCGCCCGTGAGCCCGAGCAGCCGCCGCCCGCCGCTGCGCCGCGCCTGGTCCAGCAGGGTCAGCGCGGCGGTGACCGCCTGCTCAGTGCCGATCCCCTCAGGCTTGCTCATGCAGCTCCACCTCGACCACCTCTCCGCGCAGCGGCAGGTGCATCAGGATCCGCGCGGGCGCCCGGCCCGCCGCCGCCAGTGCGCGGGAGTAGGTCGCCATCTGCCCCAGGTAGTTCTCCCGGACGTGCTCGACCGGCTCCTGCCCCGGATACGACTTGTGGTCCACCAGCACGATCTGCCCATCGGGCAGTCGCAGCAGGGTGTCGACCCAGCCCTCCATCACCTGGTCGTCCTCGTTCCACCAGGTGATCGGCTGTTCGCTGAGCTGCTCGGCCCCGGGGAACTCCGCCTCGAGGAAGCGCGCCCAGGCCGCCCCCGCCTTCCGCAGCACGCCGGTATCGATTGCCCGGGAGACCGCCCAGCGCTCCACCAGCCGCGCGGCCGCCGACTCCTGCTGCGCCTCATCGAGGTGCGCGAGCGGCAGCGCGAGGTAGGCGTGGACCGCCTCCCCGACCCGCTCCCACTGCGGACCGCCGCCGGGGACCAGGCGACGTCCGATCCTCCGCGGCGCGAGCACCTGGCCCAGGTCGTCGACGGAGGTGACGCCGGAGGCCTGGAACCGGGCCCTGGCCCGCTCAGCCCGCACGGGCACCGGCCCGGTCAGGTCCGTCGCCGCGAGCGGGCTGCGGCGGGCGCGGTAGCTCGCGGCCTCCCCGGCGAGCTCGCCCTGGGGCGTGCGCACCACGGCCGGCAGGGACCTGCCGCCGCGCACCCGGATCGCCTCGCCCCCGGCGGACCAGCCCAGCAGCGGCTCCGCCTCCTCGTCGGTCGCCGGCACCAGTTCGTCGAGGACCGGTGCCGAGCCGTTGCCGCTGAGCACGGTGACGTCGGCCGACCGGGTGAAGGCGACGTACTGCAGGCGCCCGGACTCCTCGCGCTCGGCCCCGGCACGACGCCGCGCATGCGCGGACTCCGCCAGACCCGCCTGCAGGGGCGCGTACCGCGGCAGCACGCCGGGCCAGTACCGCGGGGAGCGGTCCGCGAGCGGCGCGGCGACATCGAGCTGCGGGGCGGGGACGACGAAGCTTCCCGCGGTCTGCGCGCGCTCGGTGGGGTCGTGGTCGAGCATCACCACCACCTGCGACCACTCGAGCCCCTTGGCGCCGTGGATGGTGCCCACCCAGACGGTGTCCGGGGTGCCGGTGAGATCGGGGCCCTGCTCCACCCCATCGAGCTCGATCCGCAGTCCGGTGAGCGTGATGGGGGCGGAGTCGGCCCGGGCGCGGTCCGCGTACTGTGCGGCGACCTTCCGCAGCGCGTCCAGGGTGCGCAGGCGCTGATCGGGGGTGGACCAGGCACGGATCCGCTCGGGGAGGTCCAGCGCGTCCACCACGGCGGTGATCATCTCCACGGGGGTCAGGGAGATGCAGTCCTCGCGCAGGTCCCGCAGTCCGGCGAGAGCCGCATCCTGCCACCAGTGCTCGAACACCCGGCGGCGACCGTCCCGGTCCGGTGCCTCGGCGAGGTCCCCGAACCAGGAGTGGTGGGCGGCGTGGTCGGGAAGCAGGTCCACCAGCTCGGTGAGGGCGAGGGTGTCGGAACGGTCCAGCGTGACCGCGAGCGCGGCCCGCACCAGGCGTCCCTCCCGGGAGGCGAGGATCGGCACACCCTCTCCCGAGACCGGCACTCCCCGCGCGCCGAGCGCCTCGACCACCTCGGCGGCGCGGCGATTGGAGCGCACCAGCACGGCGATGTCCGCGGGGGAAGTGCCGGGCCTGTCGAGCAGGGCGACGATGCCGTCCGCCACGGCGGTCGCGTGCTGCGGATAGGTGAGCTTCTTGGGCACCTCGGGCAGCCAGGCCTCCAGCCGACCGGGGGCATGCCCGGCCCGCGCCCTCTGCGCGACCGCCTGCGGGGCCGCGTCCATCACCACGCGGTGGCGCGGCAGCTCCGGGAAGACCTGCGGGAACACGGCGTTGACCAAGTCGAGCACCGGCTCCTGCGAGCGCCAGGAGTGCTCGAGGTCGCGCACCGACGCCGTGCCCAGGCCGGACTCGCCGCTCTCGATCCGCTCCATGATGCCGAGCATCAGGGCCGGATCCGCGTCACGGAACCCGTAGATCGCCTGCTTCGGGTCGCCCACCCAGATCTTGTCGTCGATCAGGCGCGACAGCTCCAGGAAGAGCGCCAGCTGGACGGGGGAGGTGTCCTGGAACTCGTCGACGGCGAGCAGGCGGAAGCGGGAGCCGATCACCGCCCGCGCGCGGGCAGAGGTGCGCACCAGGTCGAGGGTCCGCACTTCCTGGTCGACGAAGTCGATGAGGCCCAGCTCGTCCTTGTAGGCCCGGTAGGCATCGAGGGAGTCCGCTGCGGTGCCCATCACCAGCTCGATGAGGGAACGGATGTCCTCGTGCAGCACGGGACTGGCCAGCAGCTCGGCCTCCACCGTCCCCGCCACCCCCAGCAGTGCGAGGTCGACGTCCTTGCTGTACACATAGCTCTTCGCGGAGGGATCGGCGGCCTTCCCGGAGGCGACGGCGGCGAGCTTCGCCCAGGCGGACCACGGCGCCCGCGACGGGTCGGCGACCTGGCGGCGCAGCGCATCCAGCGACTCGAGGCGCGTGCGGACCGTGCCCGCCCCCTTCTCGGTGAACGGTCCGTCTCCTGCCTCGGAGCTGCGCAGCTCGGCCCAGAGACCGTCGAGAGCAGTGTCGAGCAGGGAGGACCAGGCCGAGCGGCGGTCCTCGGACGCCGCCGGCGGCAGCGCCGCCTGGCGGTACTCCTGCCAGGCGGCCGCAGCGCCGCGGCGCAGGGCTGCGGCATCCAGCAGGTTGGTGCGGGCCCGGGCGGCGAGGTCGCGCACGTGCGCCCGCCAGGACGGGGTGGTGGCGAAGGGCCGGTCCGGGTCCTCCTCGCCGTCGTGCTCGGTGCGGGCCAGCAGGTCCGACGCCCGGGTGCCGGCGAGGGCCGCGGTCTCGTCGATCGCGGCGCGGAAGGCGATCTTCTGACGGTCCTGGTCGAGCACCTGCACGTCGGGGGAGATCCCGGCGTCGAGCGCGAATTCACGCAGCAGGTCGCCGGAGACCGAGTTCACGGTGCTGATCAGGGCGCTGTCGATGCCGCGTGCGGCCTCGAGCTGCCCGCGCTCGAGCAGGGTGCGGCGCACCCGGTCCCGCAGCTCGGCGGCGGCCTTGGTGGTGAAGGTGGTCGCGATCAGCTCGGAGGGATCGAGCCCCTCGGCGATCCGCTGGGCGATCTCGTGGGTGAGCGTATGGGTCTTGCCGGACCCGGCCGAGGCGTTGATCAGGGTGAAGGTGGGGCTCATCGCCAGTCTCCCGTCAGCCCGCAGAGCTGGGCATGCTCGCTGCCGGCGCAGTGGTTCTCGACCAGCAGGCCGCCGGCCTCGCGGGCCGCCTGTCGGGCCTTGGAGGTGGCGCGGCTGCGCCGGTCCCAGGAGGCATCGGGACCGAGACCGGCACCGTCCAGCAGCTCTCGGCAGCCGGCACGCACGGTGCCTGCCGCGATCTCGTCGAGCACCTCGGTCACAGCGGCCTCCATCCGTCGCCACGACTCGGCGAGGTCCATCGGGGAGCGCCGGTGCGGGTCCAGTGCCGGGTCCGCCGAGACGAACTCGCCGCTGCGCAGCAGGAAGTAGCCGACGTCCGCGGGCGGGGAGCCGGGATCGTCCTGGCCGAGGGACCAGGCGTAGGAGGCGAGCTGGATCGCCTCGCCGGTGTCGAAGAGGTCCCCGTAGCGGGTACGGCTGCGGGACCACTTCAGGTCCAGCACGGTCGCCCGGCCGTCCGCATCGACGGCGTCGACGTCCCGGCTGCCGCGGAACTGCACGGTGTGCTCCCCGCCTGCGAGCGGCAGGGTCCAGGGCACGGCGAAGTCGGTCTCGGTGCCGGTGATCCGCAGCCCGGCGCGGGCGGTGCCGGTGAACAGCTCGCGCAGGGACCGCACGGCATGCTCGCGCACCTCGGTCCGTTCGGCACGGCGGCCGGGCAGGTCCAGCTCGGAGGCGAGCTGGGGGACCAGCGCGTCGAAGGTCGCCTCGATCTCCTGCGGGGCGGGCACGTCGAGCGCGGCTCCGCCCAGCCCGGGATCGAAGCGCTCCTGCACCAGCGTCTCGACGACGGCATGCAGCAGGGTGCCGATCATCCTCGCACCGGTGGGCAGCACGGCGACCTCGGCCGGGCGGATGCCGAGCGCGTACTCGAGCGCCCAGTGCCGGGGGCAGGCGAGCAGGGAGGAGACCTGCGTGAAGGACAGCCGCTCCGGCAGCAGGTGCGATGCCGGACGGAGCCGGCGCACGAGCTCCTGCGGCGGCGCGGGCTGCTGCGCGGCGGGCACCGTCACCGGCAAGGACCGCCCGGCGAGGTGCCACCGATCGCCCTCCACGAGCTGTTCGGGAGCCAGTCGCGAGCGGCCGGATACGGCCTCGAGATGGGCGAGCAGGCCGCTGGGCCCCGGCGTCTCCTCGCAGCGCGGGCCGGGCAGTACGACCACCACGGTGTCGGCGCGGCGCAGCCCCGCGAGATCGGCGTCGACCTGCAGGGCGGCGACCTTCGCGGCGTCGAGGACGCGGCCGCCGGCGGCCTGCAGCGCCGCGACCTCCGCCCGGTCCCAGCGCATCGTGCGCGGGGCGTCGTCGGCCGACGGCCCCCACCACAGCACCATCCCCCCACCGGCGGGCAGCTGGGCGGGGCGGGTGGTCACGGACCAGTCGGAGACCTCGCGGACCGCACGCGGCGACGGGCCGGAACCGCCGCAGCTGTCGATGATCTGCTGCAGGGTGCGACGGGCGAGCGGCACCTCCGGATCCAGCATGCCCAGCACCCGCTGCAGCACCTGGACCTGGGCGAGGCTCGCCAGCAGCTCGCCCTCCCCGCGGGCGACGGCGCGCAGCCGCTCCACGAGCCAGTCGAGCCGCTGGGACACGTCCCGGGGCCGCAGCCCATCGACCGCGAGAGGCGCGGAGACCAGGCGGTCGATCTCCCGCGCCGCCGCGAGCGGCTTCTCGAGCCCGTCGGCCTCGAGCTCCGTGAGAGCCTGGCGCCACGCCGGCCCGCCGATCCCCGGCTCGCGGCCGAGCGCCTGCAGCAGCCGGCGACGGGCGGCCGCGGGCACCAGGCCCACGGGCTCGGCATCGCCGTCGGCCCCCGGGAGCACCCGCAGATCGAGCAGGGCGGCCAGCTGGTGGACGTCCACCGGAGCGGTCGCGACGTCGAGGAACAGCCCGAGGACCTGATGGTGCGCCCGGTCGCGGGAGGGGCGCACGTGCCCGATCGCCGGCAGTCCGCGCCGGTGCAGCGCTCGGTCCAGCACATCGGTGTCCGTCGAGGCGAGCACGGTCACCGGCTGCTCTCCGCCGGCGGCCAGGAAGCGGGCGGCGGCATCGGCCGCGGACCACTCGTCCAGCGCCTCGACCACCTGCAGGGCCGGGGCATCGGAGAGCTGCTGCACGGCGTCCACGCAGTGCACGCCCGCAGCTGCCAGCGCCGCCAGCAGCCGCGGCCACATCCCGGGCAGCTCCGCAGCTGCCTCCTGCAGCACGATCTCCTCGATCCCCAGCGGCCATCCCGCCGCCTCCTCCTCGAGCAGCGCGATCACCTCGGCAAGATCATCCGCCGCGGCGGGGGCGAGGGTGCCCCCCACGCCGACGCTCAGCGAACGCTCCAGGGCACGCACGCTCGCCAGCCGCGCGGGCAGCTCACCCTCCGCCGCGGCCGGCCGCCAGCCGGCCTCCACCGCGGCATCGCGCCAGCGCAGCAGCTGCGCTGAGGTGCTCCAGGGGTCCACGGCGAAGGAGCGCGAGGGCCAGAACTCCTCGTTCGTGCCGAGGTGGTCACGGAGCAGCTCCATGTACTGGGCGATTCGCACCGCCTGCTCCGCCCCCGGGCGGGTCAGTCCCAGGCGCGCCTGCAGCAGCTGCACGAGCCCGCGGGGCCCCAGCCGGACCCGGCCCTGCATCCCGCCACGGGCGTCGGCCCAGGCGGCACCGTCGGCGGTCCATCCGAAGTCGATCAGCATCGTTGCCAGCCCTTTCCATCGCTGCCCCTACCTTAGGGGCGCGGACCGACACCCCGGGACGGCCGAGGGCCCGGGACGCCACTGGCGCCCCGGGCCCTCGATCGGGACAGGATCAGAACTGGTCAGCAGATCCCGGGTGTGCCCACGGCGGCTGCTGCGAGGTCTGAGCCTGCTGCCGCGCCTCGCGGGCCTGCTGCTCCGCATGCTGCCGGGCCTGAACGGCGCGAGCCTCCACCTGCTCGCGCTGTTGATCCTCCGAGGCGCGGCGACGGTCCTCGACGGCATCCGCGTCGGCGTCCTTGCTCGCCTCGGCGGCGGCCTGCGACTGCAGCATCGCGGTGCGGATCTCGTCGCCCATGGCGCCGACGGCGCCGGGGTTCGAGGGCAGGTACAGCACGTTGGAGCGCGAGTTGCGGGCCACGTCCTGCATGGTGTCGAAGTACTGCGTCATCAGCAGCAGCTGCTCGGCAGAGTTCTCGATGCCCACCTTGCGCAGCATCTCGTACTGCTCGGCGATGCCCAGCGCGATCGCCTTGCGCTGTGCGGCGACGCCCTCACCCTGCAGACGCTTGGACTCGGCCTCGGCCTCGGCCTGGGTGACGCGCTTGATCTTGTCCGCCTCGGCGAGCGACTGGGCTGCGACCCGGTCGCGCTGGGCGGCGTTGATGGAGTTCATCGAGTCGCGCACCCGCTGGTCCGGGGAGATGTCCTGGACCAGGGTGTTGATGATGTAGAAGCCGAACTCCTGCATGCGCTCCGAGAGCGTGGTCTCGACGCTGCGGGCGATGTCGTCCTTTGACTCGAAGGCCTGGTCCAGCTCGAGACCGGACAGCGCCGAGCGCACGGTGTCGAACACGTAGGAGCGGATCTGCGCCTCGGGGTTCGACAGCTTGTAGTACGCGTCCACGACCTGCTCGTCGCGGATCTTGTACTGGACCGCGACCGGCACGTTGACGAACACGTTGTCCTTGGTCTTGGACTCGATGTTCACCTCGAGCTGCTGCACGCGCAGCGAGACCGGGCGGGTGGTGTTGTCGATGAACGGGGTCTTGAAGTTCAGACCGGCCTGCGCGACCCGCTTGAACTTGCCGAACCTCTCGACGATGACCGCTTCCTGCGTGTGCACTGTGAACATCAGCGAGGTGCGCAGCCCGCCGAACAGCAGTGCCGCGACGATCGCGAGCAGTATCAGGATCCCCACGACCACGATCAGGACGATGATGGCGCCTTCCATGTGGTCCCCCACTTTCTCTAGTGATGACGTCTGTGACCCACGCTACCAACCGTGAGGGGCTCCGGTCACCGCAGCTCGAGCTCGCTCTCGATCCGTCGGGCGATCCGCACCGGCGGGACCAGGGGGGCGTAGCGTCGCAGCACCTTCCCCTCCCCGTCGATGAGGAACTTGGTGAAGTTCCAGGCGATGCGCCCCCCGACCACCCCGGCCTTCTGCGCGCACATCCACCTCCACAGCGGATGCGCGGTGGGCCCGTTGACGTCGATCTTCGAGAACAGTGGGAACCTGACGTCGTAGGTGGAGGTGCAGATCTCGTGCGTCTCCTCATCGGTGCCGGGGTCCTGATGGAACTGGTCCGAGGGGAAGCCGAGCACCGTGAAGCCGTGCTCGGCGTAGCGGTCGGTCAGCTCCTGCAGGCTCGTCAGCTGCGGGGTGAAGGCGCACTCGGTGGCGATGTTGACGACGAGGACCAGACGCCCGCGGTACTCACTCATCTCCCGGCGCACACCATCGATGGTGAGCGCGGAGAAGTCGTGGAAGGTCGGCTCGGCCATGATCTCCTGACTCGGAACGAAGGTGACGTGCGCCTCCATCGTAGGGCTCGGTCCTGGACGCGAGCCGGGACCGCGGACTCATGCTCCGCCGTCTGCCTGAGCTCCTGCCGCTCGTTCCTCGCAGCTCGTCGCTCAGGCGAGGAAAGCATCGACCTCGGCGCGGGTGGGGGCGCTCTCGGTCCCGCGCCGGGTGACCACGATCGCCGCTGCGGCGTTCGCCCGGGTGGCGGCGGATTCCCAGTCCGCGCCGAGCGCCCGCTCGGCCAGCAGCACCCCGGTGTGGGTGTCGCCGGCGCCGTTGGTGTCCACGGCCGTCATCGGGAAGGCGGGGATCTCGGTGCCGCGACCGTGATGGAACACCAGGCAGCCGCGGTCGCCGTCGCGCACGATGACGACCGCCCCGGGACGCAGGCGGCGACGGAGCGCCTCCGGGGTGTCCTCGAGCGCATCGAGATCGGTGAGCGCCCGTGCCTCGTCGGCGTTCGACGTCCACACCGTGGTCCGGGCCAGCACCCGCTCCTGGACCTCGCGCGGGAAGTCCGCGAAGGGGGCGCCGGGATCGAGCACCACGTCCACGCCCGCGGGCAGCGCCTCGAGGAACTCCAGCAGCGGCTCCCGGGTGGGCTCGAACAGGCTGTACCCGGAGACGCACACCAGGTCCCCGGGCTGCGGGTCGAGGCTCGCGAGCGAAGCGGCGGTGATCTGCCGCTCCGCCCCGTACACGGTGAGGAACGTCCGTTCGGCCGACGGCTCCAGCAGCACCGTGCAGTACCCGGTGTCGGCGTCGGGCCGCGGCGCATCGGAGAGGGCCACCCCGTCCCGGGCCAGCGCCTCCCGGATCAGATCGCCGGACGGGCCGGTGCCGTGCGCCCCGCCGTGCACCGCCACCGCTCCCGTGCGGGCGGCGGCGAGCAGCGTGGTGACGGCGCCGCCGGCGTACCTCTGCTCGCGGCGCACATTGGCATTGCCCCCGCGCGGGGGGAGGTCATCGATCTCGAGGATGACGTCGACGAGCGCCTGGGCGGTGTGGAGCACGCGGGACATGCGCCCGAGTCTAGGTGGGAGCATGGGGCGATGACCCCCGCTTCCCCCGCACCGCGCCGCCGCGGCCTGCTGCTCGCCCTCGTCGCCGTGCTCGCGATCGCCGCCCTGGTGGTCGGGTCCCTGCTGTGGCGCGACCGCTTCGGCTCCGGGGAGCAGGAGGCCGCGGGGCTGGCCGCCGCGCTCTCGGCGGGTGAGGCCCCGGACCAGGCCGAGCACGACCGGATCCTCGGCCCGCTGCTCGAGGCCGGCGCGGTCCCGCAGGTCTCGCTCGCCGATCCCGGCAGCGCCCGGGACGGCACCCGCACCGCCACGCTCGCCTGGACCTGGACTCTCCCGGACGAGGCCGGAACCTGGGAATACACCACAGAGGCGACCCTGCACCGCGGCGAGGACGGCTGGAGGGCCGATCTCGACCCCGCGGCCTACGCCCCCGCTCTCAGCGCGAGCGAGCACCTCGAGCTCACCACCCTCGACCCGGAGCTCGGCAGCCTCACCGATCGCGACGGCACCGTGCTGTTCAGCGAACTGCCGGTGATCACCCTGGGCCTGGACAAGACGCAGCTGGCCGCGGACGAGCTCGACGCCGCCGCGCGGGATCTCGCCGCACTGCTGGGCATCGACGCCGACCGCTTTGCGCAGAGCGTCGCGGGCCACGGCCCGGAGGCCTTCGTCGCGGCGCTGACGATCCGCGAAGAGGCCGCCGACGACTATCCGCTGGACGAGGCCGCACAGGTCACCGGGTACCTCGCCGTGGAGGGGACCCGGCCCCTGGCCGTCGAGCGCGGCTACGCGCCGGGTGTGCTCGGCTCCCTGCGGGAGGCCAGCGCCGAGGACATCGAGGACTCCGACGGGGAGCTCGAGGCCGGGGACCTGGTCCCCAGCGGCGGCGTGATCGCCGCGGCCCGCGACGAGGTCCTCGGCACCCCCGGCCTCGAGGTCCGCGCGGTCGACGAGCACACCGACGCCGCCCGCTCCCTGCACCGGATCGAGCCGGTCAGCGGCACCGCGGTGCCCACCACGCTGGACGACGACGTGCAGCGGATGGCCACCGCCGCGATCGCCGACGAGGACTCACCGTCGGCCGTGATCGTGCTGCAGCCCTCGACCGGGGACGTGCTCGCCTCCGCGCTCGGGCCAGCCGGCCAGTCCTACCCGGTGGGGCTCGTCGGCCGGTACGCCCCGGGCTCGACCTTCAAGGCGGTCACTGCACTGTCCCTGCTGCGCGCGGGGCTCACCCCGGAGACCGAGGTGCAGTGCCCCGAGACCGCGGTCGTCGCCGGGCGCAGCTTCAAGAACGCCGACTCGATGGACCCCGCCCTGTTCGGGACGATGCCGCTGCGCTCCGCGATCGCCCACTCCTGCAACACCGCGATGCTGCTGCAGCACGAGACGGTGGACCAGCCCACCCTCGCCGATGCCGCGACCACGCTGGGCATCGGCCAGGAGCCGCCGGCGGGCCTCGACGCCTTCATGGGCTCCGTGGACCCGGAGGACACCGGCGCCGAGCATGCCGCGGCGATGATGGGACAGGGCCGCGTGCTCACCTCACCACTGTCGATGGCGGTGGTGCTCGCGAGCGTGCAGCACGGGGAGACCGTCGCCCCGCGGATCCTCGCCGACCGGCAGCCGGTCACCCCCGAGGTGCCCACCCCGCTCACCGGTCAGGAGGCCGCGCAGATGCAGGAGATGCTGCGCGGCGTGGTGACCGACGGCAGCCTCGACGAGTTCGCGGACCTGCCCGGCGAGCCCGTGATCGGCAAGACCGGCACCGCCGAGTGGGTGGACGAGGACGGCGAGCTGGCGCTGCACTCCTGGGTGATCGTGGCCCAGGGCGACCGGGTGGTGGTGGCGTTCGTCGAGGACGGCGGCTACGGCTCGGTCACCGCCGGGCCGATCGCCCGCGAGGTGCTCGAGGGGATCTGATCCGGCGCACGACGGGCTCAGTACTCGATGCGGCCCTCGTGCGCCCGCCACGCCTCGAACGGCGCGATCGCCTCCATGTGACGATGCTGCGCCGTGGGCAGCCTGCCGCGGTGGATCGGAGATTCGAAGAACTCGTAGATCATCGCGTCGTCGAAACCGGCCCGTGTCGCATCGTCCCGCCCGGCGGCGAACACCACGCGCTCGATGCGCGCCCACAGCGCGGCGGCCAGGCACATCGGGCACGGCTCGCAGCTGGCATAGAGCACCGCGCCGTGCAGCTCATGGCGGCCGAGCTGCCGGCAGGCCTCACGGATCGCCGCGACCTCGGCGTGCGCGGTCGGGTCATGGTTCGCGGTGACCCGGTTGACGCCCTCGAATCGCCGGCCACCTGCGGTGACGATGACCGCACCGAACGGGCCGCCCCCGGCGTCGACGTTGGTGGTCGCCAGGTCGACGGCTTGCTGGAGCAGATCGGACTCGGCGGAGGAGCTCATGCCCCGTGATCCTTCCCCGCCGCCGGCGTCCTGTCCAGAGCGCGGGCCCTACAGCCCCGCCGCCACCTCGACCGCCTGACGGATCGCCCGCTCGGCGTCCAGCTCCGCGGCGACATCCGCCCCGCCGATCACGTGCACCCGCGGGGAGCGGCCCTTGCGGGCGGCGGTCACCTCGTGGGCCAGCTCGTCCACACTCACCTGCCCGGCGCAGACCACGATGGTGTCCACCGCGAGCACCGTCTCCTGCTCGTCCTCGGTGAGGTGCAGGCCCTGCTCGTCGACATGGCGATAGGTCACGCCGCGATGCTGGATCACGCCGGCGTGGCGCAGCTCCGCCCGATGCACCCAGCCGGTGGTGCGGCCCAGCCCCGCACCGATCCGGGTCTGTTTGCGCTGCAGCAGGTGGACCTCGCGCCGCGGCTCCTCGGTCGGACGAGCGGCGACGCCGCCGCGGTGCTCCTCATCGGCCGCGACGACGCCCCAGTGCTGCTTCCAGGTCTCGATGTCCAAGGTGGGGGAGGGGCGCGGGGCGCTGAGGAACTCGGCCACGTCCACCCCGATCCCACCCGCGCCGATGATCGCCACCCGCTGTCCGGCCTCGGCCCGGCCCTCGAGCAGGTCGGCGTAGCTGATCACCTGCGGCCCGCCGTCGGCCGGCAGCGTGATCTCGCGCGGGGTGACGCCGGTGGCGACGATGACGTCGTGGAAGCCGGCCAGGTCACGGGGTGTGGGTCGGGTCTCCAGGCGGATCCCGACGCCGGCGGCCGCCAGCCGCATCCGCCAGGACTGCAGCGCCTGGGCGTAGTCCTCCTTGCCGGGGATGCGGGCGGCCAGCCGCAGCTGTCCGCCGAGCTCGGCGGTGGCTTCGTAGAGGGTGACGATGTGGCCGCGCTCGGCGGCGGCGAGGGCCGCCTCGAGCCCGGCGGGTCCCGCGCCGACGACGGCGACCTTGCGGGCCCGCCGCTCGATCACGGGCTTCAGCACCAGCTCCGTCTCGTACCCGGCGCGGGGGTTGACCAGGCAGCTGGCCCGTTTCCCGACGAACACCTTGTCCAGGCACGCCTGATTGCAGGAGATGCAGGCGACGACCTGCGCGGCGCGGTCGCCTGCGAGCTTGCGGGGCAGATGCGGGTCCGCGAGCAGCGGGCGGGCCATGGAGACCAGGTCCGCCTGGCCGCCGGCGAGGACCTCGTCGGCGACCGCGGGATCGTGGATCCGGTTCGAGGCGATGACCGGCACGTCGACGAGTTCGCGCAGTGACGCGGCATTCTCGGCGAAGGCGGCGCGCGGCACGGAGGTGACGATCGTGGGGACCCGGGCCTCGTGCCAGCCGATGCCGGAGGAGAGCACATCCACGCCGCGCTCGGTGAGGCCGTGGGCGAGAGCCGTGGTCTCCTCCCAGGTCTGACCGCCCGGGACCAGATCCAGCAGGGAGATGCGATAGCTGAGCAGGGAGTCCTTGCCGATCGCCTCACGCACCGCGGCGGCCACGGCCAGCGGCATTGCCCGCCGACCCGCGGCCCCGCGCCCCCAGCGGTCCCGGCGCCGATTCGTGGCCGGAGCGAGGAACTGGTTGAGCAGATAGCCCTCGGAGCCCATGATCTCGACGCCGTCGTACCCGGCCCCGACCGCGAGGCGGGCCGCCTCGGCGAAGTGCTGGACGGTGCGGCCCACACCGCGGCGGGTCAGGCGCCGGGCGCGGAACGGGGAGAGCTTGGACTTCCCCGCGGCCGACGAGGCGGCCAGCGGATGGAAGGCGTAGCGACCGGCGTGCAGCAGCTGCAGCAGGATCCGACCGTCGGCCTCGTGGACCTCGCGGGTGATCACCCGGTGGCCGCGCAGGGTGCGGGCATCGGCCTGGGCGCCGCGCGGTGTGAGGCGACCGGTGCGGTCGGGGGAGAAGCCGCCGGTGACGATCAGCCCGACGCCGCCGCGGGCGCGTTCGCCGAGATAGGCGGCGAGCTTTGTCGCATCGGCCGGGCGATCCTCGAGACCCACGTGCATCGAGCCCATCACGATGCGGTTGCGCACCTCGAACCGCCCCAGGTCCAGCGGGGAGAGCAGGTGGGTGAAGGAGCGGCGCGCGGTCGGAGGAGGAAGCGGCACTGACATACGGCCGATTCTGCCAGCAGCCGCTGACGGAACTGCGGGAAGGCTCCGCTCGGGCGGGTCTCTCGGCCACTGCGTACCCTGGAGGACAACCCCTGTCACCGGAGCGAGGAGCCCCCATTGTCGTCGCGCATGCTGATCATCGTCGATGTCCAGAACGACTTCTGCGAAGGCGGTGCGCTGGGTGTCGAGGGCGGGGCCGAGGTCGCGGCCCGGATCGTCGGCCTCGTGCAGTCGCAGGGGGAGCGGTACGACCGCATCCTGGTCAGCCAGGACTGGCATCGCGGCGACACGGACAACGGCGGGCACTTCGCCGTGCCGCCCGCCGCACCGGATTTCGCCGACACCTGGCCGGTGCACTGCGTGGCGGGAACGCCCGGCGCGGCGCTGCACCCGGAGATGGCGGCGCTCGCCGAGGAGCTGGGCGAGCGGCTCGAGATCGTGCAGAAGGGCTACGGCATCCCTTCCTACAGCGTCCTCGAGGGCACGGTCGTCGCCACCGGTGAATCGGTGCAGCGTCTGCTCGCCGACGGCGACTGGGAGCAGATCGACGTGGTCGGCCTCGCCTATGACTTCTGCGTGCGGGAGACTGCGCTCGGCGCGGTCGCGGCCGGCGCTCCGGTGCGCGTGCTCAGCGATCTCACCGCTGCCGTGCATGCGGCGGGGATCCCCGCGCTCGAGCAGGAGCTGGCGGGGGCGGGCGTGGCGGTCACCGCCTCCTGAGGGCGAGGGGCGGTTCGGGGTGGGTGCGCCCTCGCCGGATCAGAAGGGCGGCGTGGTCTCGCCCAGGGTGGGGCCGGGAGGGATGATCCGGCGGGTGTAGCGGCCGGGGTAGGTGCGTCGGTAGGCGTTGGCGCGCTGCTCCGCGGCCCGTTCCGCGCGGGGGCGGGCCTGCTCCTCGGCATGGAGGCGCT
>NZ_JBHZRO010000014.1:0-107385 GCF_043641765.1 Brachybacterium vulturis
TGATGACGAGTCGTCGCGGTAGCCATATGCCCAGGCTCTCAGGCGAAACCGCCTCACATATGGGAGACACGCCCTAGTGCGGACCGGGCTCTTCGTACCGCTCGGGTCGAGCCACCTAGAGGCCGAACTCGATTGGCACGACGACGATGCGGTGCCCGCTGTCGGCGGCGCGGGGCGGTTCGATGACGACGCCATGAGGCCTCTACAACTAGGCGAGGGGGACTGTGGGCCTACGACAGCTGGTGGTGGAGCGACCCCCTCAGGAGCTCGGGCGGGGCGCGCTCCTGTTAGGGGGATTGATCAGCCCGATGGTGTTAAAGAGCGAAACGCGGAACCCCCAGGTTCAAGTTGACCAAATTGTCGGTGCGCGAGGGGCGGCAAGTTCGGCAGGCTTAGCTGCAAGAGGTGTCACGACTGATCTCGCGCTCGTGGGACGCGCCAGACGGAGTCGCTCTTCGTGCAGACGTCTCCCTCGAAGGGATCCCCCCGTCGTGAAGCCGCCCTCATGAGTGGCTAGGATGCCGCCTGTCGGACACTTTTCGATGGACCGCTTCACAGAAACGAGAACACTTTGCGGCTTGTTCGAGCAATTCGCTCCGCCCCCGTCTACTGGCTCCTCAAGCTGGCCGTCGTCATCTATTTCTTCATGTGGTTCTCGGAAATGAACGACATCGAGCCTTCACCGCATACAGCTCAGAACGTCGCAGTAGCAGCGGTCGCGGTGATCGCGTGGGGTCGTCTCCGCAACCTCTTGATCCGGATCTACCCGCTCCGCGGTGAATCCATTGCCGAGGATAAGTGGATCCTTCAGCTCTACCCCCGCGCTCTCGCGTGCGGCATCATCTGGATCGCAATGTCGGCGCAGAGCGTCGAGTTGGACAGCTCGTTCCTGATCGCGCTCTTCGCGACGTTCGTCCTGCTCCTGGTGCGGCCGGTCCCGCTGATCAACATGCCTCTGGGGCTGATTGCCGCCGCGCTCGGGCTGATCCTGATGTTCGTCGGGGAGAGCTACATCCACCCGACCGACACCGATCTCGTCATCACGGGCCTGCTCCTGACCCTCCTGGGTCTCGAGGCGGCTTTCGACAGTCTGGTCCACGTCACCGGCAGGGATCGAAGAATCGAGAGCAGGGAGACGAAGGCACTGAAGGGCGAGAAGGTGCGAGAGGCCCGCCGGAAGCGCTGGGAGGGCAAGACCCCGGCGGCGGTCATGGATGAGCAGATCTACATGGATTGGGAGGCCTACCAGATGGATGTGGAGAGGAACGATCCCGATGCCCACTCGAAGAATCTGCTGCGTGAACTGCAAACCCATCTCGGAGCCAGGCGTCTGAGCGAAGCAGCCAAGGCGAGCGGCGTCTATCCCGGAGACGACTTCCCGATCGACGCGATCCCGCTTTCTGATCAGCGCACGCTGCACAAGAGCATGATGGCGCGGCGCAATCACTCCGATCCCGTCGCCCCAAGACTCGTCACGAACGCAGACGGCGGCATCGTTGGGGGGTCCGGCGGTGTCACCTGGATCGGCTACGGCCACTGGTCCCTGGACGAACTCGAGGACTGGAAGCGCAGCTGGCTCGAGCAGGAGGCCGCTCAGGGCTGAACACCCGCACTCGGAGGAAGCCCTCGTCACCTGCTGCGGCAGGTGACGGGGGTTCTTCATGTCCTGGTGGAGGTGGGGATCTCGACGGTGTCGGGATCCGGGAGCGGATCTGGACACGCGACGCCGTGAACAGGTCCGCTGGAAGCCGGGAGTGGCGCTGAGGCCGACATCAGACGAGCTGAACGGGTAGCGGATCTAGTCCTCGGGCTGACCGTACGTGTCAATGCTCGGCGCTGGAGTGGCGGATGGGAACTGTACGCACTCGGCATCGC
The DNA here is from genome assembly GCF_043641765.1 of Brachybacterium vulturis. Lineage (GTDB taxonomy): Bacteria > Actinomycetota > Actinomycetes > Actinomycetales > Dermabacteraceae > Brachybacterium > Brachybacterium vulturis_A. The sequence continues at coordinate 1,876 of NZ_JBHZRO010000014.1, forward strand.
GGACCTCGTGACGCAGGCCGAGCACCTCGACGACCCACCGGCGATGGTTCGGCACCCGCTGTAGACGGAGTTCCCCGGTTCGGACTTCACCAAGGTCATTTTCGACGTCCGGATCATCGACTGAAATGTCGCGTCCTGGGACGGCCGCGGGTCGCCCACTTTCTCGGGTACAGGAGCGTCCCGAGGAGGCAGGCGATGAGCGGCATCATGCGCAAGAAGGACACCGGCGAGGCAGGCAACGCGGGGGAGTTCGGCTCTGTGCCGCGCCGAGAGGCGAATGTCGAGGTGGCGACCAGCGTCGATGAGAGCGTTCGCGCCGGCGCGGCTCTCATCGAGCGGTTCGGATTCGACGTGCGAAACGCGGACCCGGTCGAGTTCGATGAACGCGCCGCAGAGGCCGGCAAGGCCCTTGCCACCACCCAGTCCCGTCTGCGCAGCCGTTTCGACGAGCTGCACCGTGCCGTCGGGGATCGGCGCAGCCCACGTGATGGCTGGGGTAAGACTGATGAGCAGGTGCTCATGGCGGCCGGCGACTGGGTGATCCTCGCCGATGGCGGTGCCGCATCTGAGGCGACCGGGTCGCAGATCCGGGGGCCGCTGCATGACGTTCAGGTTGCCCAGGCGGAGGTTGATCGGGCCCGGGAGCAGGTTGACGGGCTCGAGGAGGCGTTCCGGATCCGTGGCGGCTGGAACCGCGCATTCCTTGTCGCGAACGGCAACGGCCACGTGCATTCGAGCATGGGCTGTTCGACGTGCCGGCCGACGACGCAGTACGCCTGGCTGACTGACTACTCCGGCGCCGATGAGGACGCGATCGTCACGGCTGCTGGCCACCGCGCGTGCACGAGCTGTTACCCATCGGCGCCCGTGGGTGATGCGACGTCTTTGCCGACGAAAATGCACACGCCGGACGAGCTTGATGCCCAGCGGGAGCGGGAGCGACGGGACGCATGGGCGAAGCTGACGCCGGCCGAGAAGCGGACACAGAAGCGTGCAGAGAAGCTCGCCGCAGCAGTGTCGAAGGACGGCAAGCCGCTGCGCTTCGAGGAAGACCTCGGGGATGCCGGGAAGGTACGGGAAGTGATCTCCACCGAGCGGGACGCAGAGCTGGTCTGGAAGCGCGGGTTGGGCGATGCGATCAACCTCGAACGGACCGCGGGGGAGACGCTGCCGGAGTTTGCCGAGTCCCGCCGGAACCAGGAGCTGCGGACGGCGTGGCGGGCCCGGATGCGCCCGGTGATCGCCAGGGCCCTGGCGGAGAAGCACGGCACCACAGCGCTCGAGGAGAAGAACCGGCTCGATGCCGTGACCAGGGCCTACTACGTCGAGAAGCACCCCAAGCTCGCTGAGCAGTTCGAGTCTGATGCGGATGAGGACTACCTGAACCAGTGAGGTCGCGTCCCGCGAGGCGCAGCTGTCGCCCACTGGGCGGACATGAGCAGTAGGAACCCTCAGTCCCGCTTCTCGCGCGCCCGCACAGTATTGATCGGCCTGCTCGCGATCAGCCTCGTTGCGCTGTACGGGTACCACCACCGCACCGAGCTCGGACAGATTCTCAATGAGCTTCGGGCCGCGATCCCGTTCACCGCCCGTGTCGAGGCCGATCGGCCCGGCACGGGGCTCGAGTCCGACAGTCCCTGAACCCCGGCACGAAGAACTCTGCCCGGGCGACGGGTTGACGGCGAGGAGGAACCCCATGATGGCTACGAAGGCCCAGACGGCTAGCAGCTTCGACTCGAAGGTGCGGAAGCGAGATACCGGTGAGCAGGGAAACCGGGGCGAGTTCGCTGCCGTGTCCCGCGGCGAGGCGGACATCCCGATCCCGGCACCACACGCCAAGGCCCGCCCGATCATCGGGGAAGATGCCCAGATCGCGGCCAGCGCCCAGTTCGGAGAGGGTGTGCGTATCGGTGAAGGCTCTCGTATCGGGGAAGACGTCACGATCGGCACCGGCGTAAGCATCGGAGAGGGAGTCGTGATCCGTGACGGGGCCCAGATCGGCGCCAACACGAGCATCGAAGATGATGCCTCGATCGCAGAGGGCGCCAGCGTGGGGGAGAAGGTCACCATCCGTCAGGGCGTGATCCTGCAGGCCGGGTCCGTGGTCGGCGACGGGGTCGTGCTCGACGAGGAGGTTTCGGTCGGTGCGAGTGCGCGGCTCGGTCGGGATGTGCAGGTTGAGCAGTCCACGTGCATCGGTGCCCAGGTGACGATCGATGAAGGTGTTGTGGTTGGGGAGGACTGCGTGCTCGAGGACCGGGCGCTCATCCGGCATACGTGCCGGGTCGGTGACTCGGTCACGATCGGGAAGAGCACGGAGATCCACGCCAGTTCGAGCGTGGGTAACGGCTCGCGGATCGGCAGCCGCAACCGACTCGAAGGAACGTTCGGCGACGAGCTCGAGGTCGGGACCCGCTCAAGGCTGCTCGGCGGCAGCACCTGGGGAGAAAACGTCCAGGTCGGCGACGGAGTGAAAGTGGATGGCGGGGCCAGCTCCAGGTTCGCGCATGACACGCAACTTGGGGACAAGACCACCCTCACCGATGCCGTGGTCAACGGAGTGCTGTCCACCGGGGAAGGAGTCACGATCAAGGGCCGGGGCGGAGCCAGTGAGCTGCACGGCACGATCACGATCGGTGCCGGCTCGACTCTCGACGGGACGTTCACTCTCCAGGATGGGACGGAGATCGGGGAGTCCGTTCAGATCCACGGTCCCAGCGGCGCCTACCCGGACGAGGTCGTCACCCAGATCGACCGGGACTGCGAGGTGCTGGACCGTGCCACCATCCGCTCGGGCGTGAGGCTCGGGGAGCGCACCCTGGTCGGCTCATCGGCGGAAGTCGGACTCGCTGTGATCACGGGAGCAGACACGGACATCTGCGATCGGGCGAGAGTCGGTGACTTCTCCGTTCTCAACGGTTCGGTGATCGGTGAGGACGCGACGGTCGGGCACGGCGCCCAGACGGGATACGGCGCGGAAGTGGGGGAGCGGTCAGTCATCGAGGACAACACGGTGATCGAGCCGTACGCCCGCGTCGACGACGATGGCTACGTCCCCCGCGGGGCCGTCGTGACAGAGACTCGCCGCTGATCGTCCCGTGACGGCAGGACAGCGCCCACTGGGCGGGCATGACCACCACGACGCACCGTGCACTCAAGGCAACCCCGCTGTCGGTCCCGCCCCGGCGTGCAGACACCCTGTTCGGGCAGACACCGACCGTCGCCTCCGAGTGGACCTCGTGTGACCGCTGCCCAGCCGCGCTGGCCAAGGTGAAGGTGCTCTACGTGACCGGTCCAATCTACCTGTGCGGGCATCACGCCCGTCAGTCGTGGCGCGTCCTGGATCGCACCGCCCTGCGGATCCGCGCAGACGTCCCGAACGGCTCGTACTACCTGCCCATGCCACCCCGCTGATCCACCCCACAACGAAAGAGAAACCGCCATGGTGACGCCGACCCTTGCTCCGTTCGAGCAGCTGCACGAGGACATCGAGCTACTGGACGCCGCAGGCTGGCCGATGGAGCGGGTACGCGCCGAGCTCTCCCACGAGCAGATCGAAGAGATGATCGACGCCTACCTCGCACGCAGCGATGATGCCGTGGCGGGAGCACTGAGCTCGGTCATCGACGACGCCCTCTGAGCAACGGCGCCTCGAAGCTCGGAATCCGTCAGTCGGGCTTGTCGAGTCGGGGCGTCAGCCAGGCCGAAACTGTGGAGCGCCAGCGTCCCGGGTCGGAGTTCCAGGTCATCGTGTGGTCGGCCTCGAACAGCTCGAGCGTGACATGCGGGTTCACCGCTGCGACCTGCTCGGCAAGGCGCCACGGCGTGGAGCGGTCATAGCGCCCCTGCAGGATAAGGGTGGGAATCCGGATACGGTCTCGAGCGCTCCAGTCCAACAGATCCAGATCGATCTCGCTGGCCAGGCCAAGGCGACGTGCGAGCTGGGGAAGGGTCAGCCAAGGGTAGGCGAGGTGCGCAGTCCAGGACGGGAGACCGGCGCCGCTGAGGTTGGCGGACACAGTCGCCCGCCAGTCCAAGACGGGGGATTCGGCGACGACGGCGACGACCCGATCGCTCCATCGGGAATGGTGGGCGAGGCGAAGCGCGATGTTGGCCCCCATCGACCAGCCGAACAGGACGATCTGCTCGGCACCGTGTTCGACCGCGTAGTCCAGGGCTCGCTCGACGTCGTGGAACTCCTCGAGACCGAGTGTTGTTCTCCTCGACCCGACCTGCGGGCCGTCGACCGCATTCCGATACGTGGTCACGAGCGAAGTGAGTCCACGCTCGGACGCGATCTGGACGCCGCGAAGGGTGCCGGCCCGAGAGCTGCCAAGACCGTGAATGTGCACGGCCCACGTCGCACGCGAGCCACTGTCGATCACCCAGGCGGGAAGCGGACCATGTTCTGACTCGATGGTCAGGTCGACGGCATGGAGCTTCGCATCGTTCGGTGTCGGGAACTCGATACCGGTCCATGAGATGCGTTCGACGCCATCCAGTGAGTCGGCGGCATCAGAGGTCACTCCGCGGACGACACCGGTCTCTGAAGTGTCGACGTCGGTGCTGAATCGGATGTGGCGGCCATCTGGGAGGAATGCCCCGTACCTGCCCGGCTGTCGGGTCTGCACGGTGTCGTCCAGTGTGACCGTCGACTGGTGCCCGCGGCTTGAGATGCCGAGAATTCGGGTGGTGTGCCTCCGGCCGCTGTACGGCGCCGTGAGGGTGCGGCCGATGGCGTATCCGACTGCCCCCGCCAGACCAAGGGCGAGGATTGCGCCGCCGCCAACCATCAGCGGCACGGCCCACTTACGCATCGGCACGCACCGAAGAATGCTCACCCATGAGGTGGCGCTCTGCCTCATCGAGAGCGGCGGCCTCATCGGTCGTCAAGATGAAGTCGTGCCCCTTGGTGGCTTGGACGTCACGCACTTCCACGACGAGTCGGTACAGAGCTGAACCGTTGTCATCGGACTTCTCGACCCGTGCGCCGAGCGATTCGAGATCCTGTGCGCGTTCCCAAGCCGGCGTGATCGTCCCGAGCAGGTGGGCGGAGCGCTTGTCATCCTGGCGATTGTCGAGGAGCCGTGCAACGGGGAGCAGCACAAACCCGGCCGTGATGAGCAGGAAGCTGATCGCGTTGACGTAGTCGTAGACGCCCTGGGCCGCAGTGAGGATCCCGTCGCTGCCGGCGACGTGGGAAGCATCCATCACGAGGACGTCGAGGCACGAGATCGTCTGGATTGCGCCGCCGAGCATGAGGATTATTGTTGCGAGGCGTTTCGCGCCGCGGATCCGTCTGGCTTCGCGTGCGCAGATGATGGCGAGGGAGGCAGTGACGGCGCCGAAGTACACGTGCTGCACGCCCGAGTAGAGGGCGGCGGCCGGTTGGTCGCCGTAGTCGATCATGAAGCGGGCGGAGGTTCCTTGCATCTCGATCTGCGAGAACGCGAGTGTCGAGATGGCGGCGACGGTGATCGCGACGGTGAGCCAGGTCCGGCGGGGGCCCAGCACGAGCTTGCTGAGCCACATCTGCTCGTTCGATGCGCGGGATACGCCGCGGGCCAGGGCCGACATTCCGAAGATGATGGCGATGTTGGCGATGAGGTCTGTGAGGTTGTGTCCACCGAGCCAGGCGTCAACCGTCATGTACAGCGGTGAGATGTTGAGGGACAATCCCACTCCGACCGATGCTGTCGCGTTGACGGTGGAGCGGTCCGCGGCTCCGTGGCCTCTGAGGATGACGAGCCCGATGACGGCGAGCCAGAGGGCTGTGGCGATGAGGACCTGGGTCATCCGAACACCTTTGCGAAGGAAGACTGCTGGGCGTTGCGGCGCAGTAGGTACGCGAGCCGGTCGGCTAGGGATTCGGCGTCGCGTTCGAGCTGGCTGTCGTCGTGGCCGCGTGCGAGGGTGCGAATGACCGCGTTCTCCGGGAGGTCGGGGAACAGTTTCGAGGCGCTGCTGTGTCCCACTGCTAGGTCATGGCCGAGGATCATGTGCGCCAGTTCGTGCAGGATGATCTGTTGGCGATGGAGTTCGGAGGGGGCGGGGGCGTGGAGTACGTAGTCCCCGAATTTGGTGTTGAGCCAGATTCCGAAGAGTCCGTCTTCGGGCTTGATCTCGGGAAATTCGATGATCTTGATCGTGGTGTCGCGGCGTTGTTCGATGGCGGAGACGATGTCGTCCAAGGTGAATGACTCGGGGAGCGTGATTCCGAGTGACGGGTTGGCTTCCGTCATTCGGCGACCTTTGTTCGCCATGGATTACCTTCCTTCGGACTGCCCTGCAGCTTCCTCGTCCAGGAACCGGGTGATGGCGTCGAGAGTTCGTGGGGACACGTCCCCCAGGGTGCGAGCGGCGAACGAGCGGACCCGGGAGATACGCATGGCTCGGATGAGCTCGAGCTGTGATTGGACGCGTTCTGGGAGCGGTCCGTCGCTGAGCAGGAATTCCGGTTGCACGCCGAAGAACTCGGCGAGGGACGCGAGGAGGTGGCGGTCGGTCACTTCGCGGTGCCCGTTGAGCATGTAGCTCCAGCGAGATCGGCTCAGGCTGATTCCGTGCGCTTCTAGGTGCGTGGAGATCTCGGAGTAGGTGGGTTCGGCTCCGTGCTCGACGGCGTAGAGGTCCACGAGGAGGCGGAGGCGCTGCGGCGTGTCCAGTGCGTCCTGGTCGCCGGTGCCGTCATCTCGGTTATCCACAATCCTTCCCTCCCCTTAGACATGTCTAACCCTACCTGCTAGACATGTCTTACGTAGGTTGGACATGCCCAACGAGGGGAGTTGGTGATGCCTGGCCCGTCCTGTCGCCGTAGAGGAATTCACGCATGAACAGCACACTTACCCGCTCCGCTGCACCCATGAGGTCTTTCCGGAAGTCGCTGTGCATGAGGCCCCAGCCTGCGAGCTGCACTGGCGATCGATGCAGGCCACCACGCAGGCATCGGTGGTGACGACGTGAGGGACCGTGCCGCCGTTACCGCCATCACTTCCCTGCACCACGCGGGGTGCGAATGCGTACGAGACACCCTCGATGCGCCCTGGAAGGCCGAACTCTGCACTGTCCTCCATGCGTGCGAAGAGGCTGAGCTGCGCTGGCGGCTGGATGCGTTCCTCGAAGGTCACCTGCTCGAAATTCGGCGCGTCCTCGCACGGGTCAAGCGGGTTGCACGACTGCAGTGGGATGACGACGATCTCGCGCTGTCGTACTTCGGAGAGGCCCTGCTGCGGATGCTGAATCAGCGCTGGCGAGCCAAGGACGGGTCCGGCACCAGCCCGGTCTTCAACCACACAGCGAACCTCCCGATGATCCTCGAGGCCGAGACCCGCTCCTGCCTCCGTGATGATCGACGCCAGGGTCTGCTCGATGGCACCGCACATGTCCCCGGCGGCAGCGCGCAGGACCGCAAGTCCACCCATGTGGGCAAATCCCGTCAACTGTTCGAGGTCGAGCACGGCAGCCAGCCGACGGATGACGAGCTCGTAACCTTTCACAACGACCGGATGCGCGCCACCCGCAAGGACGCAGCACGCCAGGCAGTCCTCATCACACGGGACGACCTGCGCGCCGCATGGGCAGTGCCGCTCGAGGACGCGTCGATCGAGATCGACGACCGCCTTCAAGCTAGCTCGCCGGCGGATTCGGGCCCGCTGAACTGGTCAGATCGGATCCGAGCGGTCATCTCCCGATGCGAACGGCTCGATCGGGAGCGCGAGCTGTCGCGCACTCGACGCCTGAAGCGTGAGCCAATTTTGTCGGCTGACGTGGCACGCGTGTACTTCGCCCACCATGCGATTGGAGAGTTCCCCACCCGGCGCGAGATCATCGAAAGGCTTGGGGTGATCGAGCCGGCAGCACGGCGCGAATTGAGCGCGCGTCTCCAGGAAGTATTAGACGTGGCTCGGAACCTCTTTGCCGACTACTGCCGCACCACCTGACGCTCTCGCAAACTCTCTTTACGATGATGGGGATGGGGTGCGACGGCTCAGATCAGCAACGCCTTCGGCCCGAACCGTAAGTTGGGTTGGGCGAGTCCTGATAATTAGGAGCGATTTGCACGCTGGGTCTACTTGGCGCTTTCGTTAATTTCGTAGGTCGAGGCGTCTCTACAGCCCGCGGGCCCTGCCAGTTCGTTCTAGGGTTCGCCAGCTGGCAATGACAGCGTCGGCAAGCTTCATGCCTTCCTCGCGGGTTACCTCGAATGCATGAAAGTCTTCTTCACTGCTACCACGGACTGGTACGACCTGCTTGGACGGATTCACTTCGCTCGGAAAGCTGTTGCCCGTGAGCCACAGGGAGAGCTCGTCGCAGGATTCACGGAAGCGGGCAAAACTGGTATTTACAAGGCTGTCGTCAAATCGAGTTTCTTGCTCGATGTCGGCAAATTCGACGACCTGCCTCGATGTTTCAGAGCTCCAACTCCGCCCGTTAAATGAAGACTTGAGCCAGTACAGGGTCCCCCGATTTGGCGGCCAGCCATTACAAAGTCGACCGAAGAGTTCCTTGTCTCGATCAGTCACGATTGGCCGCTGCAGCGAGCGAATTTGCGCGCGCGCTGAAGCGAGGTCTGCCTCGACAACAGCCTTCTCTGCGCGCTCGGAGGCAAGGGTGTTCTCGTGTGCCGCGATGGTAGATTGGAGTGCCGATATATTGGCGCTATCCTCTCTGAGGGATTCGTCTCGGCTGGCAATATCAGCTTCAGAGTGCTGGAGAGATCGGTCCTGAGTGTGCCAAACTAAAATGCACGCGATCATGAGACATACCGTCGCAGCCCATCCGTATAGCCAACCCGACTCCAGAAGTGCACGAAAATTCGGAAGGACTGCGAACAGGAACCCTAGTATCGTAGCGAGCCCGCCGACGAGGCCCCAAACGAACTTTGCATGTTCGCGTATCACATTCTGCATGCGAGAAGCGTAGCGGATCCGTGCACGTCATAGTCCGAGAAGTTTGGGAGCAAAGCTAAGCCGGAGAGCTCGTTCATAGCAGCAGCGACATGGACTCCAGTGCCCGGTGACGGAACAACGGGTTGGGTCGATCGAGACTGGCAACGGCGCTGGTTCCGATTGCACCGAGAACCTGGGTGAGCGAGCCGAACGAGACCCCGCCCGCCAGCTCGATCTCTGTCTCGGCGGCCGAGAGATTCGTGGGCACGATGTATCCGTGGACGTCGGCGGTCCGGCCGTAGCGCCCGCGGAGTACCTGCACCTCATCGCGGACGACCTTGCGATGCACTTGGCCGTCCGCGATGATCTCGGATCCGGAGATCTCCAGGCCGTCGGCGCCGAGCGGAGGGATCGCGATCAGGTGCACGGACCGGCCGACGACGACGGCGACCTGCGACCGGACTGGGGAGGTGCTGGGTCGCGGGGTCACCCGGTCGGGCAGCAGGATCACGCGCACCCCGTCACGGTGGCCGAATGCTCCCTTGAGGGCGCCGAGCAGCCGCTCGATGTCCGGGTTTCGGGAACCAAGTGAGGTGGCGCCGACCTGCGTGATGAATGAGGAGTCGACGATCCCGTCTTCCCGGGAGCTTCGGGACAGGACGACCCCGAAAGATAGGTAGGTCGTGAGCGTGCTTGCGATCAGGCACAGTGGGCTGCCGAGCATGGGCAGAGGCGTGCCGGCATCGAGGAAGATGCAAGCGGCGCCGGCCGCCGTGACGAGTAGGGCTGCGATGAGGCCCCACCGTCGGAGGATGCTGCGCGTGATCACCAGTGCGGACCAGACCAGATGAGCTCCGACGCCGCACAGCAGCGCGACCGGTGTCGAGACCGCTCCAATGCGAGCCAGCGGCAGTCCGAGCGTCGCAGCGGCGGCCGCCCCGGCACCGGCCCACGCTACGAACGCGACCACGAGCAGGGCGGTGCGAACGTGCTTGCGGCGCGGTGCCTTCACGCCCGCGTGGGCAGTGTTCACGCCGGCGGGGAAGTACCAGTCCCACTGGGAGGGATCAACGTCCAGCATCGCGTCGGCTCGGACCCCGTCCTCGGGATGGAAAATGCGGCGGCGTGCACCTGCCGGTGGAGATGTGGAAGCGGCGCCAGTGGTGCCGGGGGCCAGGGTGCGGTCGTAGGTGGCCCGCCGGGAGGCATTGGACAGGACGTTGTACGCGGAGCTGACGTGCTTGGCGAGCTCGTCGTCCCCGCCGGCATCGCCGTGCAGGGCCCGCATCTGGGTGCGGAAGGCAGCGGTGATCTCAGCTCTCGATGCGTCTCGGGCCACGCCGAGGGTTTCGTAGTGCGTCAGCGACACGTCGCCTCCTCCCTCCGGCCGCTCTGTGCTCCGCGCCAGTGGGCGAAGCCCGCTCTTCGCGGGACGTTCACGCTATCGCGGCCAGTGCACGGCCAGGGCATGCACTCCGCGCTGATCCGCGAGTGGCACGGAGGATCAGCCCAGCACGAGCGGCGCGATGAGGCTCGGGTCCTTCCGGTCGAGTGTGCGGACGTTGTTCACGGCCCGGTCGACCGGGTGGGTCACCAGCGACCCCGCGATCTTCTCGGACAGGTCGCCCAGCATCCCGTGCAGGTTCTCCCGCTCGTCCTTCTCGAGCTTCCCCGGTGCCAGCCACTCACTCATGAGCTCCTCGTCCAGGAACGCTGGCATCCGGTCATGGACATCACCAGCAGCGTCTCGAGCCTCGCGGGTAATGATCGTGAAGCTCACGTCCCAGTCGCCGTCGCCGTTCTGCTCGGCCGTAGTCAGACCCGCAGCGTGGAGGAGACGCTCATCGGTGGCGTGAACGTAGTAGGGCTGCTTGCCGTTGTCCATCTCGACCCACTCGAAGTAGCCCGACATCGGCACCACGGCGCGAGAGCTCGCAAACCCAGCCCGGAACATGCCGTTCGTGTGCACGGTCTCGAAGCGGGCGTTGATGGGCCGTGGCCCTTTCTCCTTGGCCCATGCGGGCTTGTAGCCCCAGCGCGCGAACTCCAGCGTTCGTTGAACCTCCCCGGCATCCTTGTCGTAGTGCTCGCGGACCACCGGGGCCGTCGTCCGGGGTGCGACGCTGAAGACCGGCTCCCAGTCGAAGTCTCGTGCCGGGTGCGCGGCATATGAGTGCAGCAGCCCCTGGGCATCGACCTCGAGCACGTAGCGACCACACACGGCCGGCCTCCTTCGGCGTAGGTGGCCACGATGGTACTGCTCGCTTCGACGGCGAACGGGGCGGCATCGTGATTCCCGAACCGATCCACGCGCTGTGGCGACCGCATCTCATGCCACGGCCGCTCGGCCGATGGGGCTGGTGACAGAGGACCCCGAGGAGTTTGGTCCTCGGGGTCTCGCCTATGCCGTGATGGCCTTGCTCATGGCCGATGATCTCCAGGCGGTCGGCTGATCAGCCCGGAGTGCGGTTACGCGACCGACAGCGGCGTCATGCCGAGTCGCTGAGCGACAGTCTCCGCAGTCGCCTTCGGTGCCGACGGGTGAGCGGCCAGGTAGCGCAGGGTCTCCGGGGCCGCGTTCGGTGCGGAGGAGGCGTGGAAGATCGCGTTGCGGTCGGTCAGCCGACGGGCGATCCGGTCGATGAACTCGGGGGAGAGGTCATGGCGACGCGTGACGGGGTAGGTCAGCCACCGCTGGTCGAGGTCGATCAGGTGTTCCAGAGTGTCCGTTGAGGTTGCGGGGTTGTGTGCGATCTTCCGCAGCACCTCGCCGGGTACGTCGGTGCGGGCCAGGTCATCCAGCACTGCGGGGTCGACGCTGAGCTCGGCGGTCTGAAGCAGAGTCTGTACGGCGTGCGGGTCCTCGAAGGGATGGGGTGCGGCGTGCTGGGCAATGGCGGTCATGGCGGCTCCTGCTCCTCGTGGCCCGGCCCCTCCGGGTACTGGAGAAGTGGGCGCGAGCACCCCGTGACAGGACAGGAGCTTGACGAAGCATCGGGCGCAGGTGAGAGATCTCAGAAATGCGGATCGTGGCGTGCGCCGGCCTCGGCACGGCAGTATGCCCTGGGTGTCAGGACTGTAGGGGAAGCACCGCGCCACCGGTGCCGACACGGGCTCGACGGCCGAGCCACCGGGCATCCTCGATCGGCTTCGAGGGGCGGGAGCTGAGGTTGTTCAAGCGGTGGTCGATGCTGACCGAGATGGTCCGTCCAGTGATCTCGCGACCTCGTCGATCGGTGCGCAGCGGGATCGGATCGCCGAGGCTGTCGAGGTGACCGGTGGCGATCACGAACGACCGCACGCACAGCATCACGGCGCGACTGGCCGAGGATTCGGGGAGTCGATGGGGGCCCTCCACATTGCGGGATAGCTCGTCGTCGCTCATGTCGACGATCCGCTGTACGGCGGGGTCGACATCCATGCGGATCACGAGATGGCCGGGTGCATCCGTGGTCTTTGCGGCCACCTCGCCACTGCCGGCCAACGCCCGAACGGCGTCGAGATCGAGACGAGGTATCAGCCCGTGATCGACCAGATGCGCGAGGGAGGAACGGTCGATGCCGGCGATGCGCGCGGCGAGGGCCACGGGGATCTGCTCGTCGGGATTCGGCTTCGTGCTGCGGACGGTGGGCATCAACAAAGCATTCCATACCCGAATCGCCATTTCGAGTGGCACGCAGATTGTGCACGATGCTCGGGAAGTGAGCGCTACTCGGAATGTGGCCGCTGCATCATTGGTGGTGGATGCAAGGAACTGTGGACTGCACAGATACTGCTACCCCGGAATCGTTCAATGTCCGGTAACAGTCATTATCGGACGTTGAGTTCACGCGTCATACAAAATTCATCAACAGAGGGCCGGACACCTCTTCAGCAATCAGCTGGAGGAGCCTGGCGCATAGAACTTGAGCACTCCGCAGATGGTGCCCGGACGGCCAAATATGCGTTTCGGTGCAGCGGGATGGCTTCCCGCCGCGACGAGGGTCCAGCTCACCCTGACGGGTAGCCGCGGTGCAGGGGCACTTCGAGGCGTACGTGGGAGGTGACCCAGTGGATGCCCCGTGAGGGCGCAGCGCTATCGATGCCCCGGCAGCCAAGAGTGGCCGCGCCGACACTGCCGCAGTTCTTCCCCACGTGGGAGCTCCGACGGGAAGGGCCGCTTTGCGACGGGCGAGACGGCCTGCCTGGTCCTGAATCGCGGCGACGAGAGAACATGGGGGAGACTCTGGCCCTGGCCACCAGCCGGACCCGTTCTATGCTCGCCCCGCGTGCCCCTGGTCCGGGTGCGGCACTCGAAGGTCGATCGCCGTCGTGATGGTGACCCCGAGGCTCGTGCGGTCTCCAGCCGGCGCGACTCTAGCGGTCACTCTAGCGGTCACATCGCCGCTAAAAAAGACAACGCCCTGGTGAGAAACTTGTTCTCACCAGGGCATTTGTCGGGCTGACAGGATTTGAACCTGCGACCCCCTGACCCCCAGTCAGGTGCGCTACCAAGCTGCGCCACAGCCCGCGATATTGCGGAGCCCTCCGCGACCGGAGGACCGAGGAATACAGTACCCCCACTTCCTCCCGAAGAGCGAATCGGGCAGTGCGTGACCTGCGGCACCTATGCCCCACTCGCCTGCCGCCCGGACGCCCGGCAGGCGTGCGGCGACGGCATGCTGGGCCCGGCCCCCGCGGGTCTGCCGGATCCGTGCAGGCCCCGCTCCTACACTGCAGGCATGCGTGACCCCGAGCGCGAGACTCCTCACGGCGAGACCCCGTACTCGCCGACCTCGCTGCTGCGCGCCCTGACCGCGAACCCGTACAGCGTGGCCCCGCTGCGTCCCCAGGAGCACCCGGCCGCCGAGGCCGCGCCGCCGGACAACCGGTACACCCGCACCGTCACCCTGCTGCTGGCCCTGGTGCTCGGCTTCGCGGTCGCCGTCTCCGTGCTGGACCTGCGCCATGAGGCCGCCGCGGAGGACAGCCCGCGCGCCCTGCTCGAGGCGGAGGTGCGCCAGACCCGCTCCGAGGCAGGGGAGCTCGAGGACCGCCGCACGCAGCTCGAGGAGGAGATCGCGGGCGCGCAGGCGGCAGTGCTGGAAGTGGGCGATGCGGGTGCCGCGGAGCGGCTGGGGGCCTTCGAGAGGGCGGGCACCGGAGTGGCCCTGGCCGGGCCCGGCATCGTGCTCGAGATCGAGGATTCCGCCCCGCTGCCCGCGAGCCCGGGCGTCAGCACCGGCACGGTCAACCGGGTCACCGATGGGGACCTGCAGCTCGCTGTCAACGGGCTGTGGGCCGCCGGCGCCGAGGCGATCGCCGTGAACGGGCAGCGGATCGGTCCCACCACGGCGATCCGCACCGCCGGTTCCGCAGTGCTGGTCGACTTCCACCCCCTGTCCCCGCCCTACCGGATCACCGCGCTCGGTGACTCCGGGCAGCTGCGCACGAGGTTCGAGGGCTCGGCGGCGGGGGAGCACCTCCAGGAGATCTCCTCCCGTTACGGCATCCGCAGGTCCTGGGAGGAGACGGAGGAGCTCTCCGTCCCGGCCCGCCCCATCGGCACCCTGCGGGAGGCCGCCGTCATCGACGAGGGCGGGGAAGTCGCCGCCGAGACCGTGCCGACCGCGCCATCGACCGCCGCCGCGCGCGGCACCGAGGAGGATTCCCCGTGATCGCCATCATCGGACTGGTGCTGGGCATCGTGCTGGGCGTGGTCGTCCAGCCGGATGTGCCCGTCCTTCTCCAGCCGTACCTGCCCATCGCCGTGGTCGCGGCGCTGGACACCCTCGCCGGCGGTCTGCGGGCCAGCCTCGACGGCGCCTTCGACGCCCATGTCTTCATCACCTCGTTCCTGTTCAACGTGCTGATCGCGGCATTCCTCGTCTTCCTCGGCGATCAGCTCGGGGTGGGCTCGCAGCTCTCCACCGCGGTCATCGTGGTGCTCGGGATCCGCATCTTCTCCAATGCCGCCGCGATCCGGCGCCTCCTGTTCCGCTCATGAGCGACGGCACCCGCACGCCCTCGTCCCCGCGCCAGCAGAGGCTGGTCTGGCAGCGACTGGGCGACACCCTGCGCCCGCAGGCCACCCTGGCGCAGGTGATCGTGGGCCTGCTGTGCGTGCTGCTGGGCCTGTCCATCGCCGCTCAGGTGCGCGAGAGCGAGGACTCCCTCGAGGGCGCCAGCCAGCAGGAGCTGGTGCGGCTGCTGGACGAGTCCGGTCGGCACACCTCCGATCTCGAGGTCGAGAACGCCGAGCTGGAGCGCACGCTGGAGACGCTGCGCTCCGGCCAGGAGGACGACGTCGCGGCCCAGAACGCCGCCGAGGACCGGCTGGCGGACCTCGAGATCCTCGCCGGGACCGTGCCGGCCCAGGGCCGCGGGATCGTCCTCTCGATCGCCGACCCGGAACAGCGCGTACGCGCCTCGACCCTGCTCGGCGTGGTCCAGGAGCTGCGCAATGCCGGGGCGGAGGTCATCCAGATCGGCGACGTGCGGGTGGTCGCCTCGAGCGCCATCACCACCGGTGCCGACGGGCGGCTGCGGGTGGACGGGACCGTGCTCGACGCCCCCTATGTGGTGCGCGCGATCGGCGACCCCTCGGTGATGGAGCCTGCGCTGCAGATTCCGGGCGGCGCCGCGGACTCGGTCGCCGGGGACGGCGGGAGCCTCGCCGCGAACGCGGATGACGACGTGCGGATCGAGGCCACGGTGGAACTCCGTGAGCCGGAGCATTCACGAGTGGTCAAATGATCGTCAATTCTTGTCCCCACGTGGCCCGGAAGTTCCCGTCGGGCGCCCCCGGCATGCGAAGATGAGGGGGCCGAATCCTCTGCGCTCATCGCACAGGATCCGCAGCAGGCCAGGAAGGGGTGCGCGGTGTCAGGGAACACCGAGTGGAACGACGAGAATCTCGACCACACATCGAAGTTGAGCGCGATCTCGCCCAACGACCCCGTGGACGATGCCGAGCCCGGTCTCTCGTCCCAGGATCGACGGGCGATCGACAAGCTGCCTCCGCGCAGTGCGCTGCTGATCGTGCGGAAGGGCCCGAATCTCGGTGCCCGGTTCCTGCTGGACTCCGAGACCACCGTCGCGGGACGTCACCCCAAGTGCGAGATCTTCCTCGACGACGTGACCGTCTCGCGCAAGCACGCCGCCTTCATGCGGGACGGGGACGGCTTCCTGGTGCGGGACCTGGGATCGCTCAACGGCACCTATGTCGGCAAGGAGCGGGTCGATGAGGCCCGGCTGCAGTCCGGGCAGGATGTGCAGATCGGGAAGTACCGCTTGACCTACTACGGCTTCGACGGGACGGACTGACCCGATGCCGGCCTCAGCCTCGCGCAGGCCGAGCTCGTCCGCGGCCTCCCGGCTCAGCATCGGCCAGGTGCTCGAGATCCTGCGCGACGAGTTCCCGGAGCTCGCGCACTCCAAGCTGCACTACCTCGAGTCCGAGGGCCTCATCACGCCCGAGCGCACCCCGGCCGGCTATCGCAAGTACTGCCGGGAGGACGTGGATCGGCTCCGCTTCGTGCTCCGCGCCCAGCGCGATCGCTTCTGGCCGCTGAAGGTGATCAAGGAGCATCTGCTCGAGCACGGCGTGGACTCCGAGGTCACCTCGATCGCCTCCCGCCCCGGCCCCACCGCGACCCTGCAGGCGGTCCGCTTGGACCGGCGAGGCCTGGCCCGCGAGGCCGGTGTCGAGGAGGAGTTCCTCGTCGAGCTGGAGCAGTTCGGGATGCTGGCCGAGGGGCCGCTCTTCTACGGCGCCACCGAGCTGGAGATCGTCACCTCCGCACGGGATCTCGCCGACGAGGGGCTGCATCCCCGGCACCTGGTGATGCTCCGCACCGCTGCCGAGCGGGAGGCGCACATGATCCGTTCCGTGGCGCGCCCGCGCTCGCGTCCAAGCGATTCCGCGGCGCGCGGCGAGGCCGAGGATTTCGCTCGTGACCTGGGCGAATCGATGATCACTCTGCATGGTGCAGTGCTGAGGACCAAGCTCCGGGAGGGCTGAGGCTGGCCGGGCCGTCATCCGTCCGTGACCTTCGGGCGGCGCGTTGCTGTCGGCCGACGGCGTCTTCGCGCTACCCTGGGCAGGTGCTCTCATCCTTCCCCCTCGGAGAGCCGGAACCCGGAGGTAGCCGTGAACGCCACGCCAGGCGATGATCGCACTGAACAGACCACTGTCCCCGCCGAACCCGCCCAGGGCGTGCTCTTCGACGACGTGGTGGACACCCCGGGGGAGCTCGGCTACCGAGGGCCGGCCGCCTGCAAGGCCGCCGGGATCACGTACCGCCAGCTGGACTACTGGGCCCGCACCGGCCTGGTCGAGCCCGGGGTCCGGGCCGCCCACGGCTCGGGCAGCCAGCGCCTCTACGGCTTCCGCGACATCCTGGTGCTGAAGGTCGTCAAGCGTCTGCTCGACACCGGGGTCTCCCTCCAGCAGATCCGGGTGGCCGTCAGCGCCCTGCGCGAGCGCGGCATCGACGACCTCGCCGGCATCACCCTGATGAGCGATGGCGCCTCGGTGTACGAGTGCACCTCCGCCGAGGACGTCTTCGACCTGGTCCAGGGTGGCCAGGGCGTGTTCGGCATCGCCGTGGGACGGGTCTGGCGCGAGGTCGAGAACGACCTGCTGAGCCTGCCGGGCGTCAATCCGGCAGATGACGCCGCCCTCGCCCTGCAGGACGAGCTGGCTGCCCGCCGTCGCTCCCGCCAGGCCGGCTGAGCGCCACCCACCACCGCGTCACAGAACGGCGAGCCCTGGGAAGGGGCTCGCCGTTCTCTCATGCGGGGCCGGCTCAGGAGTTCTGGCGGGAGTCCATCACGGTGCGCAGCAGGGCATCGAAGTCCTCGGTGAGCCGCTTGCCGGAGGCTCCCTCGTACTTGTGCAGCGGCACGGCGCCGCCCTGCGCCTGCTGCAGTCCCACCCGCTCCTCGATGATGGGCTCGAGCACTGCCTCGCCGAACAGCTCTCGCAGCTCCGCCAGGCGGTACTGGTGCTCGACCGATCGCGGCCGGTAGCGGTTCACCGCCAGTCCCAGGGGCTGCAGGCGCGGTGCGATGCCGTCCGAATGCATCTCGGCGGCGAGCTTGAGCGCACGATCCGCCGCGGTGACGGCGAAGAAGCCCGGCTCGGCGACGACCAGTGCACGGTCCGAGGCGGCGAGTGCCATCTGCGTGAGGCCGTTGAGCGAGGGCGGGCAGTCGATGAGCACCAGGTCGTACTGGTGGGTGCGCTTCTCCAGCGCCTGGTGGAGGCGCCGCACATCTTTCGGACCCTGGGTGGGGGAGTCCATGATCGCGGAGCGGCTGGACCCCGGGATGATGTCCAGGTGCGAGGCGGCCTCGGCGGCCCACGGGGTCGGGATGATGGCCCGGTCGATCGTCTCGGTGCGGGGGGAACTGATCACCTCCGCGATGTCCAGGCTGCTGGCCGGTTCGCCGAGCAGCCCGAGGGTGGAGTCGCCCTGCGGATCGAAATCGATCACGAGCGTGTTCACCCCCTGGTGGAGGGCCGCGGACGCCAGGCCGAGGGTCACGGACGTCTTGCCGACGCCGCCCTTGAGGGAACACACACTCACGATGAACACGTCCGCCAGTCTACCGACCCGAGACTGCACACCGGCACTACGACGGGCGGTAGCCTGCGTGAATCGTTCGGAAACAGGCTGACAGGGGAGAGCGGATGTCGCAGATCACGCACGATCTGGTGCTCGAGGTGCTCGACGGCTGCGGGGCGAGCGCGCTGCAGGAGGCGCGAGAGCTCGGTGCGGTCCGTCAGATCGGTCCCACCGAGCTGGCCCTGCGCACCGCGGACCTCGATGCGGTGCGCTCGCTGCGCCGCGTGGTCGCGGCCTCGACGAGCCTCACCGTTCCCGCCCGGCGGCCCCGGGAGCTGCTCGAGACCTCTGTCCAGCAGCGCCTCGCGGAGCTGCTCGAGCAGATCCGTCGCCAGCGCCCTCGCCAGACGTTCCACGCCCTGCGGCTCGAGGCCGCCGGCGCCGGCACCCCGGACATGCGCCGGCTCGCGAGCTCGCTGGCCGAGCTGGCGGAGCTGCCGGTGGACGGGGAGGGTGACCTGGTGGTGCGGGTGCGCAAGGGCGCGACCCCCGTGACCTGGCAGGTGCTGCTGCGCACCACCCCACGGCCGCTGGCGACCCGTGCCTGGCGCACCGTGAACTACCCCGGAGCGGTCAACGCCACCATCGCCGCCACCGTGCTGGACCTCCTGGATGTCCGCGCGGAGGATTCGCTGCTGGACATGACCTGCGGCTCCGGCACCTTCCTGGTGGAGCAGCTGCACGTGACGGCCCCGGCCCGGGCGGTGGGTGTGGACCTGGACCCGGCCGCGATCGACGCCGCCCGGGCCCATCAGCGGGCGGCACGTCGCAAGGGTCGTATCGACTGGATCCACGGGGACGTGCGCACGGCGCAGCTCGAGCCCGGTTTCAGCCGGTTGGTGACGAACCCGCCCTGGGGCACCCTGCACGGCGAGCACGAGAGCAACGAGGAGCTGCTGGCCGAGCTGCTCGCGCGTGCCGCCGAGCTGGCCGCACCGGTGGCGCGGCTGGGTGTGCTCACCCACGAGATCACCCGCATGCAGCGGGTGCTGGAGACCGCTCCGGCCGGGTGGCGATCGGTCGGCGAGCACCGCTTCTTCCAGAAGGGGCATCATCCGCGGCTGTTCCTGCTCGAACGTGGCTGAGCCTGGCCCAAAGGCTCACCGGTCCGACGGGATCACATCCCGCGTCGACCCTCCTGCAGCGCCTGCAGCGCGGCCCGGTCGCCGTGGATCCGGACCCCGGCGACCTCATCGCGGCCGCTCACCCACAGCAGCAGCTCGAGCGGATCCCCGTGGACCCGCAAGCTCCCTACCGCGTGGCGGGAGCGCAGCCGCCGGCCGCCCAGCGGTGAGACCAGTGTGACCTCCGCCCGCACCCGCATCGCCAGCGGCGCCATCAGGCCGACGGCCCGCCAGGCATCCGCCGCCGCCTCGGCGGGGAGCCGTCGCGGCTCCCAGCCGGGCTGCGCGCGGCGGAGGTCCTCGTGATGGATCAGCAGCTCGCCCTGGCCGCTCAGCGCATCGATCCGGCCGATGGGGGAGAGGCGCCCCGGGCCCTTCTGGAACCGTGCCACCCGGTCCTGCCAGGATTTCGCGCGCAGCGCGTCGAGCGCTCGCTGCGCACGGGCACCGAGCGGGCCCGGCAGGCGCGACCCCGCGCGCAGGTGGGGTGCGCCCTCGCGCAGCAGCAGATGCTCGAGCAGATCTGCCGCGTCCCACCCCGGCAGGATCGTCGGGGCCTCCGGGCCGTGGAGGAGGAACGTCCGGGCGAAGGCCTCGCGCTCGTCGTGATGGATGGCGTCGGTGGGCATCGACTTCTCAGTTCTGGTTGCTGACGGCGGTGACGTCGAGCGGGTCGGCGGTGACGTCTGGGTGATCACCCTATGTCCGCCCTCACCCGGCGGCAATCTCTCCCTCGCTCGCCGGCGGTGGGGGCGATGCGGGACACTGGAGGGATGGAACGACATGCGCACGCGTGGATGAGGGCCGAGGTCGCCGCCGGGACCGACGTCGCCCTGCTGGTGGCGGCCTCCTCGGCGCCGCTCACCGAGGAATCGTTGTCGGTGACGGCGGACGGGGTCGAGCATCCGGTCTCCGAGGCGCGCGACCGCTTCGGCAGCCGACTGCACCTGGTGCAGGGACTGCCCGAGGGCACCGTCGAGATCACCTACGAGGCACGCGGCGCGGCCCCCGCGGCGGTACCGACCGTCCAGGAGGCGGATGGGGTGCTGCACCTGCGCCCCTCGCGCTACTGCGAGGTCGACGAGTTCGAGAAGATCGCCGCCGAGGTGATCGCCGGGCGCGAGGGGACCGACGCGCTCGACGCCGTGGTGGACTGGGTGCACGACCACCTGGACTACGTGCCCGGCTCGAGCACGATCACCGATTCCGCGCGATCCACCTATGTCTCGCGCCAAGGGGTGTGCCGGGACTACGCCCATCTCACCGCGACGCTGCTGCGCGCCGGGGGGCTCCCGGCACGCTGCTCCTCGGTGTACGCCCCGGGGCTCAGCCCGATGGACTTCCACCTGGTGGTCGAAGCGCTGATCGAGGGGGAGTGGCTGGCGGTCGATGCGACCCATCTGGCGCCGCGCGCCTCGATGATGCGGATCGCGACCGGGCAGGACGCGGCCGACACCGCCTTCATGACCACCCTCGCGGGCAACGTCACCCTCACCGGCATCCAGGTCACCGCCGTGGTGGACCCGGCGCTGCCGCCCGAGGTGCACCGCGAACGGATCGCGCTGCGCTGAGGACGCCGCCCCACCGGACCTCAGCCGAGGGTCGGCGCTGGACCGTCGGGGTCCGGGCCTTCGGCGTCACCGTCCGGGGTGCCGGCGTCCTTGTCCCGGTCCTCCTGCTCGAAGCTCGCGAGGTAGTCCTCGACCTCGGCCGCGATCGCCTCGGCGGTGGGGACCTCCGCGCCCGCGCCGGAGGTGATCATCCGGTCGAAGCGGGCCTCGAGGCCGCTGACCATCTCCTGCAGCTGCGGCTGGGCGTCGATCTGGGCGGCCACCGCCTCGCGCACCGGGCCGGCCTGGGACTCCAGCGACTCCATCGGCAGCTGCGGTCCATGCTCCTCGGTGATCGCTCCGAGCAGCGCGAGCGCGGCATCGGGATAGGTCATCTCGTGCAGGTACTGGGGGACGTGCACCGTCAGCCCCACCACCTCGTGACCGCGCTCCGCCAGCCGCATCGTCAGCAATGCGGTGAAGGGGGCGCGCAGCCGGAACGTGCCCGGCATCGTGCGGCGCACGCTGATCGAGTCCGGATCGCCGGCGAAGCGGGTCACCGGCAGCTCCCGGGTGTGGGGGACCGGTGCCGGGAACCCCTGCAGCAGCAGGGTCCGCTCAATGCCGAGCTGTTCGACCACGATCTGCAGCGCGCTGGCCACCCGCTCCCATTGGAACGACGGCTCCGGCCCGGTGAGCAGGAAGAACGTCTCACCGTCGGCCGCCGAGACCTCGTGCAACAGGATCTCCGGCTTCTCGTAGTCGGCGAAATGGTCCAGCTGGAGGGTCACCTCCGGGCGACGCCCGGCATAGTCGTAGACCTGGTCCATGTCCAGGCGGCCGATGACACGGCTGGACAGCGTGTTCAGCAGCTGGTCATCGACCAGCCGCTGGGCATCGCCCGCATCGCTGTACGCCCCGAGCGTGACGAGCAGGGTCCGCCCGTGCAGGGAGCGCGAGTCGACGTGGCGCTCGTAGCTGAACAGGGTCGTCGGATCCATCATGACCTCCAGGGCGACGGGCCGCGGTACGCGGCGAACGGTGGCACCCAGTGCAACGAGGGTGCCGAGGGGCCTATTCCCGGTCGGATGCCGATCTCACGTGAGCAGCGCCACGGAATCGATCGCCAGGCGCAGCGCGAGCGCTCCGGTGACGACCAGGAACACCCCGCGGACGAATCCGGAGCCGAGCCTCAGCGCGAGCCGGGCCCCCAGGTAGCCGCCGAGCACGTTCGCGACCGCCATCACCGCTCCCAGGAGCCACCACACCTCGCCCTGCGTCCCGAAGACCAGCAGCGCACCGATGTTGGTGGTGAGGTTCGCGAGCTTCGCATGCACGCTCGCCTCGAGGAATCCGTACCCCAGCACAGCGACCATCGCGATGAGGAAGAAGCTGCCGGTGCCGGGGCCGAGGAGGCCGTCGTACACCCCGATGACGCCACCGATCCCACCGGAGCGCAGCAGGTGCGCACGGCCGCTGTGGCGGGGTGCGTGCTCCAATCCCATCGCGGGGCGCAGCAGCGTGTACGCGCCGACGGCCAGCAGGGCGAGCAGCACGATCGGGGAGAGCCACGGCTTGGGGATGAGGCCCGCCAGGCCCGCCCCGAGCGCGCTGCCGAGGAGCGCGCACACCACCAGCGGCACCACCGTTGCGGCGACCGGCATGATCCGGCGAACGTATGTCCAGGAGGAGACGGCCGTCCCCGCGGCGGAGGCGAGCTTGTTCGTGCCCAGCACCGCGCCGGTGGAGGTCTCGTCCGGCAGCGCGGTCAGCAGCGCCGGCAGCTGGATCAGGCCCCCGCCGCCCACCACCGCATCCACCCAGCCGGCGAGGAAGGCGGCCCCGATCAGGAGCACGAGCGTCAGTACGGAGAGCTCCAGGAGCTGATCGATCGGGGGCACGGGCCCAGTGAACACCGGCCTCGACGGCTGTGACGAATCCTTGGCCCACCTGTCAGAATGGCGGACATGCAGGCACTGATCTGGGACCTCGGCGGCACCTTGGTGGACACCTATCCGGATGTGGACCGGGCCCTGGCCTCCGCCATCGACCCCCGTCCCGGCAGCGAGCTGCTGCACGAGGTGGCGCTGCTGACGCGCGTCTCCAGCTCCCACGCGATCAGCACGCTGGCCGCGCGGCACGACGTCTCCGAGCACCGTCTGCGCACGGCCTACGAGGCCACGAAACAGCACTGGCAGGAGCATCCTCCGCCGGTGACGGCGGGTGCCCGCGACCTGCTGACCGCGGTGCGGGAGCGGGGCGGGATGAACCTGGTCTGCACCCACCGTGACCGCGCGAGCGCCCTGGCCCTGATCGAGGCGCTCGACCTCCGGATCGATGACCTGGTCTGCGCGCCCGACGGGTACCCCCGCAAGCCCGACCCGGCCATGGTGCTCGCCCTCTTGGAACACCATGATCTGCCGCCCGAGGACTGCCTCGCCGTCGGCGACCGCCCCGCTGACGTCGCTGCCGCCGCGGCGGCCGAGGTGCGCGGCGTGCTGCTGGAGACGCCGGGGGTCCCGCTCGAGGCCGGCGGGGCGGCCCGGGTCGGTGCGCTCCATGAGGTGCTCAGCCTGCTCAGCGACTGAGGCGCGGAGCCGGGAGCGGGCGACTACCGTGGGGGGATGGCGATCATCTACCAGGCTGAGCTCCGTCCGTCCAAGCCCGAGATCCTGCGCGACTTCCTGTCCAGCCGCTCCTGGTGCGAGAGCGGCGAGATCCAGCTGCTCGGCGCCTACCGCTTCGACGATCCCGACGGCGAGGTCGGCGCGGAGTGCCATCTGGTGCGGGTGGGAGAGACGACCTACCATCTGCCGCTGTCATACCGTCCCGCACCGGTCGAGGGCGCCGAGGAGCACCTGCTGGCCACGATGCAGCACTCGGTGCTGGGGGAGCGCTACGTCTACGACGGCCTCGGCGACGAGCTAGTGCTGGACTGCTTCCGCCGGGCGCTCTGCGGGGAGCAGGCGCAGGCCGAGCTCGGGATCTACTCGGACGAGGGCCAGCTGATCGAGATTCAGCCGCAGACCGTCACGCTGAGCCTCGAGGTCGACGAGGGCGAGGAGCTGCCCACCGGGGACGAGCTGTTGGAGGGCGCACCGTTCACCATCGCGCGCACACTCGGCGATCTCGACGGCATCGTCCGGCTGCGCGCCCGCTGGTCCGGCGGCGAGGGAGTGGTCGCCGCGTACTGAGCGCCCCACTGCCTCCACTTTACATAACGTGCATTATCGGCGGTGTCTCGAGGTGCTGAGGATGCACGAGACCTGCCAGCCGTACGCCTGGCGCGTCACCTCTCTTGTGCGCCCTTCAGGGTCCTGCCGGAGACAGTTCTGCTGGAGTCGCCGGAGGCAATGCCATCCGAGGTGAATCCCGTGCACGCCGGTAGTTCCCGCGCACGACGAGCTCACCGCGTGACTCCGCCCACCAGTTGGCCGGAGCGAACCTCGAGGGCCCATGAACAGCCCTCAGGCATAGAGACTCGGATTACGTATCAAGAACGCTGTGCACGTATGGGTGCGGAGGTATTGTCCGACGCCGAGCTCCGATGGCGCACTCGGGCCACCTCTCCCCTGACTCCCCCGAACATCCCTCTGACCTGCGAATCCACCCCGAACGTGCAGGTCATGGTGCCGCAAGAGCAATTCGGTGCGAGTCGTTCGACCTTCGGCCCTATGACACAGAGCCATCAGGGACACAGAGCCATCAGGGCGACGGGGACTCCCCCCGGCTCACACCGAGAAGACCGATCAGCAGATCGCGTCGCGTCGCCTCTGATCCTCGAGCACCAGCTCCCGGATCTCGGCGGGCAGTCGGTCCCGCTGCCAGTCCCGTTCGGCACGCAGGGTGTCATCTCCGCGCGCTTCACGCACCGCCTGCAGCGCATAGGCGGCCGCTCCCAGGTCGTGCTCGGCGCAGTCGGCCGCCCAGAGGGCCAGCAGCTGGTGGTGCTCGTCCCGCAGCGTCCCGCCGCGACGGATCGTCACCATCCGCGGATCGCGCACCTCGGGCAGGATCATGCTGCTCCCGCATGCGGGTTCGGAGTGCCGCTCCCCCGTCCGGCCAGCACGAAGAACGTCGCCGAGATCAGGCAGCCCACGACCATCGCGATCGCCATCGGCAGCGAGGAGTGGGTGCCGGCGATGCCCACCAGCGGCGCGGCGAGCGAGGCCGAGAAGGAGAAGCCCAGCCCCAGCATCGCTGAGCCGGTGCCCGCGAACTCTCTCGCCTGGCTGGAGGCGAGCGCCCCGCCGTTGCCGAAGATCATGCCCTGGGGTGCGACGGTGAAGAAGAACGCCGGCAGCACGATCCACGCCGGGGTGTCCAGGAACAGGCTCCCGATCAGCAGCGCGAAGCTCGCCAGCGACACCACGATCAGCCCCATCCGGATGAGCGTCCGCGGATGGATGGTGCGGGTCAGTCGCGCCGAGAGCAGCGACATCGTCATCATCCCCAACGAGTTGATCGCGAAGCTCACCGAGTACTCGCTCGAGGTGAAGCCGAGCATCTCCTGGACCACGAAGGAGGAGGCCGAGACATAGGCCATCAGCGCGAACGCCGAGAACGCATTGACCAGCATGTATGCTACGAAGATCCGGCGACGCAGCAACGCGCGCACATTCCGCAGGAAGGTGCGGAAGCCGCCGGAGTGGCGACGGGAGACGGGCAGCGACTCCGGGATCAGCAGCAGCACCCCGAGCAGCGAGATCAGCGACATGGCGGCGATCACCAGGAAGATCTCGCGCCACTGGCCGAACACCAGGATGATGCCGCCCAGCAGCGGGGCGACGATCGGGGCGACGCCGCCCACGCCCTGCATGATGTTCATGATCCGGAACAGCTCCGGGCCGTCGGTCATGTCGATCAGCACCGCGCGGCCCAGCACCATCCCGAAGCCGCCGCCGATCCCCTGCAGCACGCGCAGCACCAGCAGGATCTCGACGCTCGGGGCGAGGGCGCAGCCGATCGAGGCCAGCAGGCACAGGACGATACCGATCAGCAGCGGTGCGCGGCGTCCCATCCGGTCCGAGAGTGGGCCGGCGACGACCTGACCGCTCGCGGTGCCGAGGAAGAAGGCGGTGATGGTCAGCTGCATCCGCGAGGCGCTGGTCGACAGCTCGCCCGCGACCTCGGGGAAGGCCGGGATGTACATGTCGGTGGCCAGCGGGCCGATCGCGCTGAGGGTGGTGAGCACGACGATCACCATCGCGGTCACCTTGCCGCGGGTGCGGCTGAGCTCCTCCTCGTCGGGCAGCTGGGCGAGCTCGCGATCCGCCGGGTCCTCGAGCACGGGGAGCGCGCCGGTGATGGTGGGGATCGCGCCGGTGATGGTCGGGACGGAGCCGGTGGAGGTGGTCGGCTCCTCGCGAGAGTCCTCGCGCGGGGTGTCGTCGGCGGCGGAGGCCACGGGGGTCCTTTCGAGACGGGCAGACGTCGAGCCGGGGGATCACTGGGATCCCGCCCGGCTCGATCGCACCATCCTATGCAGGCGTCGGCGCCCGCTGCAGATCGGGTCAGGCGGCGGACCGCCGGTCCGCGGCGAGCCGTTCCTGGTAGCTCCTGTCCGTGCGCTTCAGCCAGCGGATCACCGCGGAGGTCACCGGGATCATCGCGTACTGGACGATGACCTTGTAGAGGAAGCCGAGGAGCGTGTACTCGGCCCACTGCTCGAGGGTGGTGATGCCGATCGCGACCGAGGCGATCGAGCAGAAGATGAGGGTGTCCACCAGCTCGCCGAGCCCCGAGGAGGTGAACAGCCGCGCGATCAGGCCCCGCTCCCCCATCCGGCGCTTCATGCGGGTCACCACGAAGGAGTTCAGGCTCTGGCCGGCGAGGAAGCCGGCGAGCCCGGCGAGGACGATGATCCAGACCGGCCCCAGCGCGAGCTCGAGGGCCTCCTGCTTCGCCTGGCCGTACTCGCCCGGGAACGGGGGCAGGGCGATGATCACCTGGTAGCTGACCGAGGCCAGGATGCTCACGGCGAAGGAGGTGAGGATCGCGCGGCGGGCGCTGCGCGCCCCGTAGAGCTCGGTGATGATGTCGCCCAGCACGTACGCGAGGGGGAAGAGGAAGAAGCCGCCGTCGGTGAGGATGTCGAATCCGGTGCCCGGGATGGTCCCGAAGCTGACGCCCTTGGCGGCGCCGATCCCCGAGAGCACGACCACGGTGACCATGGCGGCCAGGAGGATGTCGAAGTGAGAGCTGCCCCGGTCGGCGTAGACGGCGCCGGCCGGGCGTCCAGAGTGCTGGCGGGTGGGGGGAGTGTTCTGCTCGGTGATCACCGGGGAAGGGTACACAGCACAGCGGGCCGCGACCATGGGGTCGCGACCCGCCCGGAGCTCAGATGCGCGGGTTCAGATTCCGGCGGCGCCGTAGTCGTATTCGCCCACGAAGCGCGCGAACTGCTCCTCGCCTCCGAACCAGAGGTTGGAGTCGCCGGCGAAGGGACCGGTGGTCGAGTACTGCCACATCTCCCAGCCCCACCAGCGCCCCGGCAGGGCGGTGGGGCGGTCCGCGCGGTACGCGGCGAGGAACAGCGGGGAGTTCACCGGGGTCCAGTCCCCCACCACGTCGTTCCACCAGTGCAGGTTCGTGTAGAGCGCGGGTCGGCGCCCGGTCTGCTCCCGGTAGCGGTTCGAGAAGCCCATGATCCAGTCGCGCATCTCCTGCTGGGAGAGCCCGTAGTCGCGCGGGAGCCCGGAGTAGCCCTCGAGGTCGAGCATGCCCGGCAGCGTGATGCCGTCCTCGGACCAGCCGCCGCCGTTGTTGAGGAAGAAGTCCACCTGTTCCTCGGGGCCGCCGGAGTCGGGGCGGGCGAAGTGGTAACCGCCGCGCACGAGCCCCGCATTGCCGGCGCCGAGGTACTGATGGTCGAAGGCAGGGCTGCGGTACGAACGGCCCTCGGTGGCCTTGACGTAGGCGAAGCGGGAGCCGAGGTCGGCCTGGGCGGCCCAGTCGACCTCTCCCTGCCAGCCGGAGACGTCCTGCCCGAAGATGCCGGCGGCCTGGGCGGCTGGTGCGGTCAGCGCCGCGGTGCCGGCACCGAGGGCGGCCGCACCGAGTGCGCCGCCGCGCAGCAGCGAGCGACGGGAGGGGCCGACCTGCTCGGGTGCGGCGGGAGGAGGGGTGAGATGGCGGGGCCGGTAGGACGACATGGCGTCTCCTGGGGGAAGCAGGGGAACGGGGCGGGAAGACAGGAAAGCGCGGCGCGACGGTCGTCACACCGGGTGCACCGTACGTGCTCCGGTATCTCAGGGCATCCGCGCGGCCCCAACTCGGCGTGTCCCGGCGAATCGGGCGGAACGGGTGGAGCTGGAGCGCTACGGGGTGACGATCAGTCCGTGGGCGGCGAGGAGGCCGCGATGAAGGCGTGGAAGGTCCCCAGGATCGTGGTCGCGGCGAGTTCGGTGACATCCCGGTCCTCCATCTGCTCCCGCAGCATGAGGTCGATGAAGATGCCGATCAGCAGCTGCGCGAGATCCTCCGGGGCCAGCAGCGCCCGGGCTCCGGAGGCCTCCAGCCGCACCGTGAGCATCGCGCCGATCCGGTCCCTGAGCCGTTCGCGCTGGACGGCGAGCTCGGCCCGCATCTGCTCGTCGCGCAGGGAGCGCGCGATCGCGTCGGAGTAGAGCAGATACCACTGACGCCCGAAGGGCCGGATCCCCTCGAAGACGGCGAGCATGACGCCGGCGTCGTCGAAATCGGGCGACTGCTGCGCGTCCGACGAGGACGCCTCGGAGATCGCGGACTCGACCGAGGCGTTCGCGATCGCGATGAATTCGGCGGTGACCTCGTCGAACAGGGCGGTGAAGACCTCCTCCTTGGTGGAGAAGTTCGAATAGAAGGCACCGCGGGTGAACCCGGCGGCCGTGACCAGGTCATCGACCGTCACCCCGTCGATCCCCTTCTCGACGAAGACCTCGAGCGAGGCCCGGACGAGCTTGGTGCGGGTGTTCTCCCGGCGCCGGGTGCCCGCGGACTGCGGCAGCGGCTCGAACAGTTCGCTCATGGCTCCTCATGAATGTGTCGACGTTCACTCCCGGGCCCTCCGTGCGCGCCGGGGTGTTGTGCCGATAGTATCCCACCGATACATTCATGTATCGAATGCGTGGGCGTCTCGAGCAGGCGATCCGGCGTCTCTCCTGCTCGTACCTGCCCTGGAGGTCTCGTGTCCTCGTCCCTGTACCGCCTCGGTCTGTTGATGGCCTCGCTGCGCTGGAAGATCGTCGGCGCGTGGATCGTCCTGCTGGTGATCGTCGGCGGCCTCGCCGTGGGTCTCGGCGGCACCTTCGCCTCCGACATCGAGATCCCCGGCACCGAGGGCCAGCGCGGCATCGACGCCCTGGCCAACCGCTTCCCGGAGATGGGCGGCACCGCCGGGCAGGTGGTCTTCGTCACCGAGGACGGCTCGACGGTTCAGGAGCACCAGGACGAGATCGATGCGGTGATGAGTGAGATCGGAGAGGTGGAGCACGTCTCGGTGGCCCCCTCCCCCTTCGACGAGCTCTCCCCCGGCACTCTGAACGAGGACGGCACCGCCGTCATCGGCCAGTTCCAGATGGACTTCCCCACGGGCGTGTACCCCGCAGCATCGGTCGAGGAGATCAGCCGGCTGGTCGCGGAGGCCGACACCGCGACGCTGGACGCGAACCTCGGCGGTCAGGTGCTGCAGAGCGCGGAGATCCCCTTCGGCGCCGGCGAGATCGTGGGCGTGATCGTCGCCCTGCTCATCCTCGCGATCGTGTTCCGCTCCCTGGTGCCCGCAGTGATCCCGATCATCACCGCGATCGTCGGCGTCGGGGTCTCGATGCTCGCCCTGGTCGCGCTCTCCGCCGGGATCGACATCCCCTCCGTCACCACGGCGCTCGGCGCGATGCTGGGCCTCGCCGTCGGCATCGACTACGCCCTGTTCATCCTCTCCCGCCACCGCGACCAGCTCAGCCAGGGCGATGACGTCCGCGACTCGATCGGCAAGGCCCTGGCCACCTCCGGCAGCGCCGTGATCTTCGCCGGCATGACCGTGATCATCGCCCTGGTGGGCCTGTTCATCACCGGCATCCCCTTCCTCACCGTGATGGGTGTGGCCGCGGCCGCGACCGTCGCGCTGTCCGTGGTGGTCGCGCTGACCATGCTCCCGGCGATGATGGGGATCTTCGGCGAGCGGCTGCGACCGCGTCGCATTCGCCGCCGGATGGCCGAGCACGGCGGCACCCTGCCGGCGCCCGACCCGCAGGCATCGCCCCGCCGCAGCCTCGGCCGCAGCTGGGTGCGCCTGGTGACGAAGGTGCCTGCGCTGACGATCCTGGTGGTGATCGTCGGCGTCGGCGCCCTCGCGGTGCCGATCAAGGACCTCGAGCTCGCCCTGCCGGATCTGGGCACCGAGCCCACCGGCACCGCCGCGCGCGACACCTACGACCTGGTCGCCGAGGAGTTCGGTCCGGGCTACAACGGTCCGCTGCTGGTGACCGCCGACATCATCAACACCACCGATCCGCTCGGCGTCGTCGACGAGCTGGAGAGCGACGTGGCCGCCCTCGAGAACGTCAAGGAGATCCAGCTGGCGACCCCGAACCGGGGTGCGGACATGGCCGTGGTGGTGGCGATCCCCGAGGGCGGTCCCACCGATCAGTCCACCAAGGACCTGGTCGCCGAGCTGCGGGACCGGGCCGACGGCTGGGAGCGGGAGCTGTCGATCTCCGACGTCACCGTCACCGGCGCCACCGCCGTCGGCATCGACGTCACCGACAAGCTCTCCTCCGCGCTGCTGCCCTTCGCATTGTTCGTCGTCGGTCTCTCCCTGATCCTGCTCGCCCTGGTGTTCCGCTCGATCTGGGTGCCGCTCAAGGCCTCCGTCGGCTACCTGTTCTCGGTGGTGGCGGCCTTCGGCGTGACCGCGATGGTGTTCGAGTACGGCTGGTTCAACGGGCCGCTGTTCGTGGACGTCAACGGCCCGGTGGTCTCCTTCATGCCGATCATGGTGATGGGGGTGCTGTTCGGCCTGGCGATGGACTACGAGGTGTTCCTGGTCTCGAGGATGCGCGAGGAGTTCGTGCACACCGGTGATGCCCGCGGCGCGATCGAGCGGGGATTCACCGCGAACGCCCCCGTGGTCACCGCCGCCGCGCTGATCATGGTCTCGGTCTTCGCCGGCTTCGTCACCTCCGGCTGGTTCATGCTGCAGCCGATCGCCGTCGCCCTCGCCGTGGGCGTGCTGGTCGACGCCTTCGTGGTGCGGATGACCTTCGTGCCCGCCGTGCTCGCCCTGCTGGGCCGGCACGCCTGGTGGCTGCCGGGATGGCTGTCCCGCGCGCTGCCCACGGTCGACGTCGAGGGCGAGGGCCTGGCCGCCGTGCTCGAGCACCGTCGCTGGACCGAGGCGCACGGGAAGCTGGCGCTCCGCCTCCAGGACACGGTCGCCCCGCTGCTGGGCGCGCCCGGCACCCTGGGTCCGCTCACCGGTGCCATCGCCCCCGGCACCCTGCTGGTGGTGCGCGACCCGGACGACGCCGCCCGCGCGACCTTCCTCGCGCTCGCCGCGGGACGTCACCGCCCCACCTCCGGCGTGCTCGCCGTCCACGACCGCCTCGCCCCCGACGACGTCGCCGCGATCCAGGCCCGCACCCACTGGATCGGGGCCGGCGAGCAGGTCTCCGAGCGTCTGGCCGGGCTCAGCGAGCACGGCCTGGACCGTGCCGTCGTCGTCATCGAGCAGATCGGGGACCTCGCGCATGCCGCCGCCACCGACGACACGCTCGTCGAGCGCCTCGACGCACTGCTGGAGGCCGGGGCCACGGTGATCGTCGGCTCCCGCAAGGATCACCCCATCGACGCCGAGCGCCACCTGCACGGCGCGCTGCGCGTCCCTGACCGTCTGCTCGCCCTGTCCGTCCAGCGCTCCACCGCCTCGACCCTCGAAGGAGCCCACGCATGAACCGCCTGTCGCATCCCCGCACCCTCCTCGTCGTCCTGGTGCTGCCGCTGCTGGTGGTGGGGCTCGGCATGTGGGCCCTCAGCGGCCGCGTGGACCGCCTGGACACCGTGCCCGCGGCCGTGGTGAACCTCGATGAGGGCGCCGAGATCGAGGACGCCGACGGCGAGGTCCAGACCGTGCCCTTCGGCCGGCTGCTGGCCGGTGCGCTCACCCAGCCCGGAACCGTCGAGGGCCAGGACACCCCGGATACCACCGGCTTCGACTGGCGGCTGACCAGCCTGGAGGATGCCGAGCAGGGCCTGCAGGACGGCAGCTACTCCGCCCTCGTGGTGATCCCGGAGGACTTCTCGGAGCACCTGGCCACCATCGGCACCCCGGAGGCCTCCCCGGCGATCCTCGAGGTCACCACCAACGACGCCAGCGGCCAGATCAACACCCTGGTGGCCACCGCGGTCGCCGAGGCGTCCGCCTCCACCGTCGGCGGGCAGATGGCCGAGCAGTACCTCAACGGCCTCTACCTCGGCTTCAACGACATCCAGGATGGTCTCTCGGACTCCGCGGACGGCGCGCGCGAGCTCGCCGACGGCACCTCGGAGCTCGACGACGGCACCCAGGAGCTCGCCGACGGCACCCTCACCCTCGCCGAGGGCACGAGCGAGGCGGCCGACGGAGCGCGGACGTTCTCCGACGGGGTGTGGACCTTCGCCGACGGCAGCTGGCAGCTGGCCGACGGCTCCCGCACGCTCGCCGACGGCCTGGACGACCTGGCCACCGGCACCGAGGAGCTCGCACGCGGCGTCCACGGACTCCAGGACGGCATGCACGGCACCGATGGTCAGCCGGGTCTGCTCGACGGTGCCCAGCAGCTGGCCGCGGGTGTCGAGGGCGACGGCACCGCCGAGAACCCGGGCCTGGTCGCGGGCGCCGATCAGCTCGCCACCGGCCTCGAGCAGTTCGCGGGCGGCGTCGCCCAGACCGACGCCGCCGTCACCGGGGACGGCAGCGCCGAGAACCCCGGTCTGGTCCCCACCGCGCAGAGCGTCGCAGGCGGCACCGCCGAGCTCGGCCAGGGGGCGCAGCAGGCCGCCGACGGACTGGCCGGCACCCCCGAGCAGCCCGGCCTCGCCCAGGGCGCCGAGGGCGTGGTCGCCTACAGCGCCGCCACCGAGGAGCTCGCCGGCGGCCTGGACACGATCGTCGACGGCGATGGCACCGAGCAGAATCCGGGCATGACGGCG
Organism: Brachybacterium vulturis; assembly: GCF_043641765.1. Taxonomy (GTDB): domain Bacteria; phylum Actinomycetota; class Actinomycetes; order Actinomycetales; family Dermabacteraceae; genus Brachybacterium; species Brachybacterium vulturis_A. The sequence continues at coordinate 35,217 of NZ_JBHZRO010000014.1, forward strand.
CTGGCCGGGAGCATGCAGGAATCCGCCTGCGCGCTCGCCGGCAGCTTCCCCGAGGAGGATCAGAGCGAGCAGGCCCTCCAGGCCCGGGCACTGTGCGGTCAGGCCGGGGGCATGACCGACTACGTCTCCGGGGTGGACGACGCCGCCGCGGGCCTCGACACGATCGTCAACGGAAACGGCACCGCCCAGAACCCCGGCCTCACCGCCACCGCACAGGGTGTGAGCCAGGGCGCGACCACCGCCGCGGATGGTGTCCAGCAGCTCGCCGACGGCATCAACGGCACCGATCAGCAGCCGGGCCTGGTCCAGGGCACCCAGGGCCTGGTCACCTACGCCGAGGGCATCGAGACCGCCTTCACCGGGGACGGGACCGCGGCGAACCCCGGCCTCACCGCCTCTGCCGAGCAGCTCGCCACGGGTGCCCGCTCCAGCGCCGACGGTGCCGGAGAGCTGGTGACCGGGGTGACCGGACTGCGTGACGGCCTGGTGCAGTACGCCGACGGCGTGGACCAGCTCGCCGAGGGCGCCGACCAGCTGGCCGAGGGTGCCCGCGCCAGTGCCGGGGGTGCCGGAGACCTCGCCGAGGGCACCGGTGAGCTGGCCGAGGGGGCGGACGATCTCGGCACCGGCGCGGACCAGCTGGCCGACGGCACCGAGGAGCTCGCCGAGGGCACCGGAGACCTGGCCGAGGGCACCGATGAGCTCGCCGAGGGCACCGGAGAGCTGGCCGAGGGCAGCGACGAGCTGGCCGAGGGGCTGCGTGAGGGCGCCGACTCCGTCCCGACGTACACCGAGTCGGAGCGCTCCCGGATGGGCGAGATGGCCGCCGCGCCCGTCGGCACCGAGGCGGAACAGTGGAACCAGGCCAATGGTGCGGACACCGCCACCTTCCCCTTCGTCACCGGGCTCGCGCTGTGGCTGGGCGCCTTCGGCACCTTCCTGCTGCTGCCGGCACTGCGCCGCCGGCTGCTGGACCGGGCGCTGCCGATGTGGCAGGTGGTGCTGCGCTCGCTGGCCCCCGCGCTGCTGATCGCCGTGGTGCAGTCCGTCGCGGTGCTGGCGGTGCTCACCGCCATCGGCATCGCGCCGGTCTCCCCGCTCGCCGTGGGTGTGCTGACCCTGGCCGGGGCGGTGATGTTCGCGGCGCTGCACCAGGGCCTGCTGACGGTGCTCGGCGCACGCATCGGCCGGATCTCCTCGATCGTGCTGATGGTGCTGCAGGTGGTGACGCTGGTGGGGATCCTGCCGGTGGAGACCGCGCCGGAGCTGCTGCAGTCGCTCAGCTCCCTGATGCCGCTGTCGATCGTGACCCAGGGCCTGGTCCATGCCGCGCTCGGCGGGACGCTGGTGAGCACCACCAGCACCCTGCTGGCGATCCTCGCCTGGACGGCGGTCTCGCTGCTGCTGACCCTGGTGGCCTCGCGCCGGGCGCGGCTGGCCGATCGCTCCGAGCACGTGGGTGCCCGACCGGTCCCGGCGCTGGCCTGAGCACCTCGACCCGGAGGCTCACTGGAAGTCCCTGGACCGGCCCGCTGCGGCCAGGTCCAGGGGCGCCACCTCGTCGGCGACCAGGTTCACCGCCCCGCTGCGGTTCTCCACGATGCCGCGCAGCACGATCGCCCGAGCGGTGCGCAGCACGGCCCGGTGCCGCACCCAGAACCCCTGGGAGCAGACGACGTTGAGGATCCCGGTCTCGTCCTCGAGGCTGAGGAAGGTGACGTTCCCGGCGGTGGCCGGGCGCTGGCGGTGGGTGATCACCCCGGCCACCCGGATCCGGGTGGAGTCGGCCACCTCCCGGGTGCCGGCGATCGAGAGCACCCCGTCGGCCGCGAGCTGCTCACGCAGCAGCGCCATCGGGTGCTCGTCCAGGGTGATGCCGGTGGCCCAGGCATCGGCGGTGGCGAGCTCCGCCTCGCTCATCCCCGGCAGCATCGGCGCCTGTGCGCCGACGGCGAGATGGGGCAGGGTGCCCGGGGACTCCTGGGCGGCGGCGCCCGCGGCCCACAGCGCCTGCCGGCGCGTGCTCGCCAGCGCGTCCAGCGCCCCGGCGGTGGCCAGCGCCTCGAGCTGACGGGCGGTCAGCCGCACCCGTCGGGCGAGATCCGGGACGGAGCCGAACGGCCCGCCGCGCTGCCGCTCCCCCACGATCTCCTCGGCGGTCCCGGTGCTGATCGACCGCACCTGGTCCAGACCCAGCCGGATCGCCGGGCCGCGCGCCGCAGTCTCCCCCTGCACCTGTTCCCGCGGCGGATCCACCCGGTATCCGATGTGCTCGGCGTCGGTCTCCAGATCCGTGCGGGCCCGGCTCCGGAGCACGTCCGGGCCGCGGGTGAGCACGCCGTGGCGGCGGGCATCGGCCACCAGCGACTGCGGGGAGTAGAAGCCCATCGGCTGGGAGCGCAGCAGGGCCGCGGTGAACGCTGCCGGGTAGTGGCACTTCAGGTACGAGCTCGCGTAGACCAGGTACGCGAAGGAGTAGGCGTGGGACTCGGGGAAGCCGTAGTTGGCGAAGGCGAGCAGCTTGCGGTGGACCGCTTCGGCGTCCTCTCCCACGATGCCGTGCCTGGCCATCCCCGCGAACAGGGCGTCGGAGAGCTCGAGCATCTTCTGGGTGGAGCGCTTGGAGCCCATCGCCCGGCGCAGCTGGTCGGCCTGGGCCGGGGTGAAGTCCGCGACGTCGACCACCATCTGCATCAGCTGCTCCTGGAACAGCGGGATCCCGAGCGTGCGGCCCAGGGACTTCTCCAGCCGCGGGTGGAGGAAGGTGATCGGCTCCTCCTGGTTGCGGCGCCGGATGTAGGGGTGCACGCTTCCGCCCTGGATGGGGCCGGGACGGATCAGCGCCACCTCCACCACCAGGTCGTAGAACACCCGCGGCCGCAGCCGCGGCAGGGTGGAGATCTGCGCGCGGGACTCCACCTGGAACACGCCCACGCTGTCGCCCGCGCACAGCATGTCGTAGACCGCCTCGTCCTCCTGCGGCAGGGTGCGCAGCTCGAAGTGCTGGCCGTGATGCTCGGCGATGATCGCCAGCGCATGGTCCAGCGCCGTGAGCATCCCCAGTCCCAGCAGATCGAACTTCACCAGGCCCGCGTCGGCGCAGTCGTCCTTGTCCCACTGCAGCACGGAGCGGTCCTCCATCGCGGCCCACTGCACCGGGCACACCTCGATCACCGGGCGGTCCGCAAGCACCATCCCGCCGGAGTGGATGCCCAGGTGGCGCGGGGCATCCCGCAGCTGATGGGCGAGGGCCACGACGTCGCCCGGGACGTCGGCGTCGGCGAGCGAGGAGAAGGAGCGCTCGATCCGCTTGGCGAAGGCGTCCTGCGCACCGGGGTCGTAGCCGAGCGCCCGGGCGGCGTCGCGCACCGCGAGCTTCGCGCGGTAGGTGATGACGTTGGCGACCTGGGCGGCGTTCTCCCGTCCGTAGCGGTCGTAGACGTGCTGGATCACCTCCTCGCGGCGGTCGGAGGCGATGTCGATGTCGATGTCCGGCGGTCCGTCCCGCTCCGGGGCGAGGAAGCGCTCGAACAGCAGGTGGTGGCCGACGGGTTCGACCGCGGTGATCCCCAGCGCATAGCAGACGGCGCTGTTCGCGGCCGAGCCCCGCCCCTGGGCGAGGATCCCCTCCCCGGCGCAGAAGTCGACGATCTCGTGGACGATGAGGAAGTAGCCGGGGAAGCGCAGATCGATGATGACCTGCAGCTCGTGGTCGATCTGCGCCCAGGCTCCGGGGACCTGCTCGGGACGCTCCGCCGTCGGCCGCGGCCCGTAGCGCTCGCGGCCCTCGATCTCCACCAGCTCCACCAGCCAGCTGGCCTCGTCGTGCCCGGAGGGCACCGGGAAGGGCGGCAGGTCCGGGGCCAGCAGGCGCAGGTCCAGGGCGCAGTCCCGGCCCAGCCGCGCGGCGTGGGCGATGGCCCCCGGGTAGCGGGGCAGCAGCTGGGCCATCTCCTCCCCGCTGCGCAGGTGAGCGGGGCGGGAGGAGAGGTGGGGATCGGCCTGGGCCAGCGGCACCCCGGCCCGCAGGGCGGCGTGGGTGTCGGCCAGGCGCTTATCTGCCGGGCGGGCGTAGTGGGCGTTGGTGGTGGCCACCAGCGGCAGCGAGATCTCATCGAGGCCGTGCTCCTCCCGCACCAGGCGCGCGCCCTGGGCGAGGGCGTCGTGCAGCTCGTCCGCCTCTCCCCCGCCGCCCGCGATAAGCTCCACGGCGACGTTCCCGGTGCCGAACAGCTCCACCAGGCGGGTGATCGCGCCCGCCGCGGCGCGGGCCGCCGCCTCCAGGTCCCCGCTCTCCAGGTGCGGGGCCGCGGCCCGGGCCACTGCTCCCTTCCGGCAGCCGGTGAGGATCAGCCAGTGCCCCTCCCGGGCCAGGCGGGACAGCTCCGCCAGCCGGTAGCGCGGGGCGGCCTTCTGCCCGCTGTCGAGGTGGGCACGGGCGATCGCGGCCGAGAGCTGCCGATACCCGGCCGTGTCGCGCACCAGCACCAGCAGGTGCTCGCCGTCCGGGTCCGGGATCCCGGTGCGGGGCGCGGAGATGATCGGGGTGGAGCTCGCGGCCTCCGCCCCGGGCTCGAGGCCCAGCGTCAGCTCCGCGCCGAACACGGTGGCGATCCCCGCCTCCCCCGCGGCCTTCGCGAAGCGGACCGCGCCGGGCAGTCCGTCGTGGTCGACCAGGGTGAGCGCCACCAGCCCCAGCCGGGCGGCCTGGGTGACCATGTCCTCGGGGCTCGAGGCGCCGTCGAGGAAGCTGAAGTGGGAGTGGGCGTGCAGCTCCGCGTAGTCGACAGTGCGCGCGGGCCGGTAGGCATCATCAGTGGCCTGACCGGTGTGCTCGATGACGACCGGCGGGGAGACCACCTCGGCGGGGCGGTCCGAGAGGATCGCCTCGAGGTCCTTCCAGGCGGGCGGGCCCAGGAACCAGCGGGCCATCAGCGCACCACCTCAGTCATAGAGCCCCTCCAACGACCACTCCCCCGTGCGTGACAGCGCCAGCACCGCGGTCTCCTCGGCGTTCACGCCGCGCACCACCAGCTGCAGGCGGGCGGCGCGGTGGCCGTCCCGCGCCCACCAGCGCTCGTCGATCACGACGGGGGCGCCGTGGCCGAGCACCGGGCAGCCGGAGCCGGCGCGCAGTCCCACGCGCTGCAGGGCGGGCAGGCCCGGTGCGGCGATGAGCAGCCGGGCCGGCGCAGCGCTCAGCAGCCCACGCGCGGTGACCACGACGGGCCTACCCGCGGCGTCCTCGAGCCGTACCGGCGGTGGCTGCCGGAACACGGTGGCGGGCACCGGGCGCGGCAGGGAGCCCGGCCAGGGCCCCTCCCGCCGGGCGGGCTTCTCACTGCGCCAGGGCACCAGCGTCACCTCCTCGGCGAGCAGCCGCCCGCCGGTGGGGACGGGGACCTGGACCGCGTCCTCCCCCGCCAGCCCCTGGGCCCGGGCCAGGGCACGGGAGGCGCGCTGGGCCGCCTCCCCGGCGCTGCCCCACAGGGCGGGAGCGTTCTCCCCTGCCGGGGCCAGCTGCAGCGGGTGCAGGCCGAGCCGGGTGATCGCCCCGGTCGCGGGGCCGCCCAGGCGGGCGCGGGTGATCCAGCCGTCGCACTGCCAGCGGAGGCGGTCCACGATGTCGGCGACGGTGAGCGCTCCGTCATGCCGCCAGGTGCGCTCCATCTCCTCGCCGCCCTCGGTGCGGGCCACGATCCGCAGCCGGGTGCACACCAGCCCCCGCTCGACCAGCATGGTGTGCAGCTGCTCGGCCAGCGGACGGGCGATGAAGGCCGCCTGGTCGGTGCGCACCAGCGGGGTCTCCAGCGTGGTCTCGACGAGGAGCGGCTGGGTGGGATGGTGCGCGGCGGGCGGAGCGGGTTCCTGGCCGCGGGTCAGCAGGTGCAGGGTCGAGACGTCGGGTCCGAAGCGGTCGGCGACCGCGGCCGAGGGGAGCGCGGCGAGGTCGCCGAGCGTGGTGATGCCGAGCCGCTGCAGCAGGTCGACGGTCTCGGCGAGGTCCAGCCGTCGTTCCGGGCGGGTGGCCGAGGGCTGGCCGCGATGACCCCAGCCCGGGCCGACGGGGGCACTGCGCAGGGTGGTGATCGGATGCGGGGCGAGGTACTCGGCGCTGCGTCCCTCGCGCACGATCCGGCCCGGTGGGGAGGCCAGCAGCGCGGCGAAGGGGCCGTCGGCGATCCCGACGGCGCAGTCCCAGCCGGTGAGCTCGGCGACCGCGTCGAGGATCCGCTCAGCCAGGGCTCCCTCGCCGCCCTGATGGCGGGCGGGGCCGCGGGCCGACATCAGCAGCACCCCGGGCCGCAGCACGTCCACCCCGGCGGCGACCGTGTCCACCGCGGCGGCGACCAGCTCGAACAGGGAGGATTCGTGCTCCCGGTCCGCCTCCAGCACGAGTGCCTCGGGGCAGGCGGCGCGAGCGGCACGGCGCTTCATCCCCGGCAGCACCCCGGCCTGCCGGGCCGCGGCCCCGGCATGGGTGACCCGGTGCTGATCCAGCAGGACCACGGGGGTGGCGGCGAGGTCGAGGGCGGGGGCGTCCTCGTCGCGGCGTTGATGACGGTCCAGCGCCGCGAGCAGCGGCCAGTCCGGGACGGTGACGGCGACGGTGCGGGTCGCGGCAGCGGGTGGCGCGGGGGGAGCGACAGCCGTGCTCATCAGCCCGCCCTCCGCACCGGCGGCAGCAGGCGCATCGGGCCCTCACCGGCACGATCCTCCGCAGCGCTGCGGGGCGCCTGCGCGATCATGCCGTCCACCTGCGGCAGCACGACCCGGGCCGTGCGGTGCCCGGCGATCCCCCGCCCCTCGGCGGTGATCTCGAGGCGGCGCCGGCGCAGCCGTCCCGAGCCCTGCCCGAGACCGGTCCACCCCTGGGTGGTGGTGCGCAGCGTGAGATCGGCGCGGCCGGGCGGGATAGCGGCGAGGACCAGGGTGTCGGCGGTGCGGGCCCGACCCAGCAGGCTGCGCCAGAGCGCGGGGGCGAGGTCCAGCTCGGGGCCGAGCACCAGCACTCCCACCCCGTCGGCCAGGGCGGAGAGCACCTGCGGGCGCTGCTCACCGCCCGCCGGGGCGAGGGCGAGCCGGCAGGGATCCAGCCCGGCGTCCAGGGCGGAGCGCAGCCCCAGGTCGGGCATCCCGGCGATCGCGCACCAGGAGTCCTCCCCCGCCGCGGCGACCGCGAGGGAGAGCAGCAGGGAGGTGCTCGCCGCGCCCTCGAGCGCCACCGAGCTGCCGGCCCGCAGGCTGCCGCGCGGGAACAGCGTCGCCAGCGGTCCCGGCACCGGCAGGCGGGTGCCGAGCCCGTCATCGGCGGCATCGTCGACGGACTGCGGCGAGGACCGCAGGGCGGTGCGGTCGATCCGGCCGCCCCAGCGTGCGGCGGAGCGCTCGGCCGCGCCCAGGGCGGCCCGGGCCCGGGACAGGCGCTGCTCGCGCTCCTCCGTCGCCTGCACGGCTGTGCTCATCACGCGTCCTCCTCCCGCTCCTCGCCGTTCCCCTTCGCACAGGTGTTCGAACAGGGGTTCGAACTGTACGCCTCTGCGGCGCACCCCTCAAGGGGTTCGGGTCGTGGCTTCGAACATGCATACGAAGCTTGCGGGAGGGGTGTGACAGGCGACGGTCACGAGGGGGGCGCAGGAGCGGGGCGGCGCCGACGGGTCAGCCGTCGGTCATCGGCGGGTCTTCCGGGGCCTTCCCGCCAGTCGGTCCACCTTGTGCGATCGGGCCAGCCAGAGCTCTCGGATGATCCGGATGCTGGGCTTCGCGGCGAAGAAGAGCGAGCCGATCAGGAAGCAGACCGTTCCCGCGAACTGCGTCTGCTCGGAGAAGAACAGGATGCTCCCGACGACGAACAGGAGCGCGGCGAGGACGTCGGCGATCGTGTGCAGGATCTCGAACATCGCGTAGCGACGAGCCTGCTGCGTGGTGACCTGACGGGCTCTGGAGTCGAAGAGTCGCACTGTGCCTCCTGGCGGGTCGGGCGTGCCAGGTTGCGTCGCATCCCCTCACGGAGATCCGTCGTGGTCTCAGTACGGCGGTGGCGGCGGGTTCTTCCGCCGTTCGAGGGCGCGCCGTCGCGCTTCGAGCCGTGCCTGGTAGCGGGTCCAGGAGTCCATGAGCGCCTCGGTCATGTGCGGGGTGGCGAGATCCTCGTTGTCGCGGACGATCACGCTCACCCGGTCCCGGATCGACCAGGCGGTCCGTCCCGGCAGGCCGGGAGTGCGCGGCAGGCGGGTCGGGTCGAGCAGGCCGGCGGTCTTCGCCCGGTGGTGCTGCCAGCACAGCAGGTGCAGGTTCTCGATCTCGGTGAGACCGCCGTGCTCCGGATCCCCGTGGTCGTACTCCTCGATGTGGTCGGCCTCGGAGGCCCAGGAGGTGGGGCGGGTGCAGCCGGGGACCGCGCAGGTGGTGTTGCGCAGGCGCAGGTGCTCGAGCATGGCGCGGGTCGGGGTGTAGCGCGTCGCGGGCAGCGGCAGGAAGGCGCCGCTGCACGGATCGGTGAGCACGCGGTGCCAGGTCTCGCTCGCTCCGGCGAGCTCACGCGCCATCGACGCGGGGATCGGGATCGCGCCCTCCAGCATGCCGGGTTCCTGGGAACCGCCGAGCAGCGTCAGGACGGGCACGGTGACGTTGAGCCGGAAACGGGGCTGCGGCACCTGGACCCCGTCGGTGTCGAAGGCCGCACCGCCCAGCAGGTCATACTGGAGGAGAGCGAGGGGGGCGGGGGTCGCCGTCCCGGCTACGGTGCCCCGCGGATCCAGCGGTGGCGTCTCTCCTGCCTCGAAGGCGTGGCGCTGGGCGGCCTGGATCGCGCGAGCGGCGGAGTCCAGCCGCTGGGCGAGGGCGAGGATCTCCGGGGCCGGGCCGATCACCCGCAGGCAGCCGATCCCGTCGTCGCGGGTGGGCAGCAGCTCCACCCGGCGCCGACCCTCGGGGGTCAGGTGGGCGGGGGTCTCCTGTTGGGACTCCACGCGGCCGAGCAGTCGGGAGAGCCGGTGATGGAACTGCTCTGTGGTCGACGTGGCCGGCCAGCACGAGGCGGCGACGTCCACGAAGGCCATCTGGTGCGGGGTGAGATGCCGGGTGCGGCGCAGGATCCGATCGAACCAGGCGGCGGGGAACTCTCCGCACTCCAGCCGGACCAGGGTGCGGGGCAGCTGGGTGACCGCGATGTGGGCATTGCGGAGGATGCGGTCCGCGACGGTGCGGGTGCAGCGCAGGGCGAGCGCCGCCGAGAGAATCTCCGCCTCGGCGGCGTCCGCGTCGTAGTCCTCGCTCTCCGGGTCGTGGAACGACGGGGCGAGAGCTGTGAAGCGCGCCGCGAGGCGCCGGCTCTCCTGGATCGAGGCGGCATGGACGGGCCGCAGATGCGGCGGGAGGACGGGGGTAGCGGGGGTCGGCTCCGAGAGTGCGTCGACCGAGAGTTCCGTCCGGGAGGAGGCCTCACCGGTCGCGTCCTCATCGAACGGTGCGTTCGCGCCATCGCGAAGATCACCCATTGTGCACACCTCCTCCCGGACCTGGTCGGCGAATCCTTGTGAGAACGACAGTGAAGTCCTGCGAGCTGAATATGACGAATTGTCTTGCCGCAACTCTATCGAGACGACGCGCCGGCGCAAGACCCCACGGAGAATCTGTGGATAACGTGGATAAGTGGGTGGTGTGGAGGGGAAGATTCTCCAGGGGATTGTGCATAAGTGACTTCGGTGGAGGAACGGTCGGCCTGCTCACGGTGGACGGGCACCCACTGTGGAGGAGGGGTCGACCCGGGGTGTCGCAGGCAGGTGGGCAATGCGGGCAAGCGATGCAGCGCCGCGAGAACGCGCCTTGTGCGCACCGATCGCCGGGACGCCGAAGAATGATGCTGGCGGGCGCTGAGAAACTCACTTCCGAAGAATTTCTGAGAGGCGTCGACGAATGCGGAGCACGCCCATGTCGTCGCCGGTGACGCGGGAACGGTAACACAGCCCGAGGCCGCCCGATAATCAATGCTGAGAATGGGATCGCAGCGCAGAAAGCGCTATTGTCGGGCCATGCCGAAGAATGCGCGCAGCCGACGCCGGCCCTCGCTCGGGGAGCTGTTCGCCGCCCCCTACGTCACCGCTGCGGCGACGCTGTCCGCATCCCCCGCGATGCGCCTGCTCGCGCTGCTCACCACCGTCAATGCGCTCGGCAACGGGCTCTTCGCCACGATCAGCGTGCTGTTCTTCACCCAGCACCTCGGCTTCTCCGTCGGCTTCGTCTCCGGGGTGCTCGTCGCCGCGACCGTGCTCGCGATCGGCGGCGATCTGCTCAGCGGCAGGTTCTCCGATGCCTCGGGCCCGAAACCCGTGCTCCTGGCCGGGCTCGTCCTGTCCGCCATCGCCACCGCCCTGCTGCTGGTGGTCCGGGACCAGGTGAGCTTCGTCTTCGTGCTGTGCCTGATCAGCCTCGGGCAGGGGATGTGCATGTCCTCGAACACCACCCTGATCCGGCGCGTGGCGCGAGAGGATCCGGCGCTCGCCCGCGCCTCGCTGAGGTCCCTGCTCACCCTCGGCATCTCCGCCGGTGCTCTGCTGGCCGGGCTGGTGCTGGCCAGCGGCAGCGCGACGGCGTTCCGGATCGCGATCCTCGGCGATGCGGTCACCTTCGTGATCGCGGCCGGGCTGCTGCTGCCCATCGCGGTGCCGGCGGCGCCGGAGGGGTGGAACCGGGCGCCCGCACCTGTTACTGCCCGATCGACGGTTCGCCGTGTTCTCGCTCGCCAACGGCGCGATCGGCCTCTACCTGCACGTGCTGTCCTTCGCACTCCCCCTGTGGACGGTGATCCATCATCCGGAGCTGACCTGGGTCGTCGGCCTCCTGGTCGCGCTCAACGCCCTGCTCACCGCCACCTTCCAGGTGCCGGCCAGCGCCGGGATCACCAGCATCCGCGCAGCGAGCCGGCGCCTGGTCGCCGGCGCCGTCTGCCTCGCGATGTCCTACCTCTTCTTCCTCTCCGGCTGGTCGGCCTCGCCGGCCGTCCTGGTGCTCGCGCTGGGCGTCTTCCTGGTCGCTCACACCGCCGGGGAGGTGCTGTACAGCGCCGGGACGATGGAGCTGCTGTTCCGCCTGGCGCCGGCGCGGCAGCAGGGCCAGTACGGGGCGTTCTACGGGGTCAGCAACGGAGTGATGTCCTCCGCCGCGCCGGCCGTCCTCGGCGCGGCGATCGCCCTCGGCGCCGGGTGGGGATGGTGGGGGCTGGCGGCGGCGACGGTGCTGCTGGCGCTGCTGATCCGCGCAGTGAGCCAGAGACCGGAGGCCGACAGTGTGGGAGAGTCTCCAGCACGACCCTGAACCATCCGCCCAGCTTGCCGAGGAGCCCCGCATGCGCGCGCTGATGCTGCATGAGAAGAACCGGATGTCGATCGAGGAGGTCGAGCCCGTCGGCTCCCCCGGCCCCGAAGAGGTGCGGATCGCGATGCACACCGTCGGCATCTGCGCCTCGGACGTGCACTACTGGACCGATGGCAGGATCGGCCCGTTCGTGGTCGAGGCCCCGATGATCCTGGGGCACGAGGGCGCCGGCACCGTCGCAGAGGTCGGCGAGGGCGTGACCCACCTGGCCGTCGGCGATCGCGTCGCGATGGAGCCCGGTGTCCCCGATCCCAGCTCCCGTGCCGTGCGCGAGGGCAACTACAACGTGGATCCCGGCGTGCAGTTCTGGGCCACCCCGCCCGTGCACGGCTGCCTCGTGGACGAGGTCCTCCACCCCGCCGCCTTCACCTATCTGCTCCCCGAGAGCCTCAGCTTCGCCGAGGGGGCGCTGATCGAGCCGTTCTCCGTGGGCATGTACGCGGCGACGAAGGCCGGGATAACGCCCGGCGACGTCGCGGCCGTCGTCGGCGCCGGCACGATCGGGATCATGACCGCGCTCGCCGCGCGTGCGGGCGGCGCCAGCACCGTCTTCATCTCCGACGTGCTGCCGCAGAAGCTGGCCCTGCTCGACGGGCTCGAGGGCATCGTCACGGTGGACGCCACCCAGGAGGACCTGGGCGAGCGGGTGCGCGCGGAGACCGGCGGCTGGGGCCCGCAGGTGGTGTTCGAGGCCACCGGCGCCGCTCCCGCCTACGCGAAGCTGTGGGAGCTGCCCGCTCCGGGCGGCCGCATCGTGCTGGTGGGCATGCCGGTGGATCCGGTGCCCTTCGACATCGCCACCGCCCAGAGCCGCGGCATCTCGCTGGAGACGGTGTTCCGCTACGCGAACGTCTACCAGAAGGCGATCGACCTCGCCGCGGCCGATGCGATCGACCTCAGCCGCTTCGTCTCAAAGACCTTCTCCTTCGACGACTCCGTCGGCGCCTTCGAGCGCTTCCTCGAGGGCAGGCCGACGGATGTGAAGATCCAGATCGCGTTGTGAGGCGATGCCGGGGATCCAGGGGCGATGAGTGATGGACATCGAGCAGGTCGACCCGGCTCTTCGCGAGGCGATGCAGAGGCTTCCCGTGCCTGATCCGTCCCGGGCGCGGAGGCGCACGGTGCTGCGCCTGGCCACCCGGGTGATGCGGGTCCCGCAGGTCGCGAAGGTCTCTGCCAGGACCCAGCGCTCCGGAGCGCTCCGGATGCGGGTGTACCAGCCGCGGCACCGCACCGGCGACGCGGCGCTGCTGTGGATCCATGGCGGGGGTCTGCTCTTCGGCGATGCCCGGCAGGACGAGGCGCTGTGCGCGGAGACCTCACTGGACCTGGGCATCCCGGTGGTCTCGGCCAACTACCGCTTCGCTCCCGGCCACCCCTTCCCCGCCGCCCTGGAGGACGTCCATGCGGTGTGGGAGTGGATGCACGATCACGCGGAGGAGCTCGGCCTCGACGCTGCGCGGATCGTCATCGGCGGACAGAGCGCCGGCGGAGGTCTCCCCGCCGCGCTCGTGCAGCGCCTCCACGACGACGGGGGCCTCCAGCCCCTCGGCCAATGGCTGTTCGCCCCGATGATCGACGATCGCACGGCCGCGGACGAGTCGCTGGACCGGATCGACCACTGGGTATGGAACAACCGCGCCAACCGGGTGGCATGGTCCGCCTACCTCGGGACAGAGCCTGGCGCGGACACCGCGCCTCCCTATGCCGCCGCCGCACGGCGGGAGGATCTCTCCGGCCTGCCCCCGGCCTTCCTCGCCGTCGGCGACATCGAGCTGTTCCGCACCGAGGACGAGATCTACGCGATGCGGCTCGAACGCGCCGGTGTACCCGTCGTGCTGGACCTCGTGCGCGGTGCCCCGCACGGCTTCGAGAGCTGGGCCCGGGACTCCGGGCCCGCGCAGGCGCTCATGGCTCGAGCGCGGGAGTGGCTGCGCCGCACGCTGCTGGAGGCGCCCCCTGCAGGGTGAGGGGGCGAGCGCTCACTGCGATTCGAGCGCCGCCCGCCGCTGCCAGAACACCACGGCGCTCGCCGCGGCGACGTTCAGGGAGTCCACTCCCCCGGCCATCGGGATCACGACGTGCTCGTCGACTGCGCGCAGCGTCGCGGGCTTCAGCCCGTGCCCTTCGGCGCCGAGCACGAGGGCGACCTTGCGGTCGGCTCCGAGGTCCACCTGATCCAGCGGCGAGGCACCCTCGCTCAGCGCCAGGGCGAGCACATCGAAGCCGGCCTCGTGCAGCAGGTCCACGCCTTCGCGGGGCCAGGCCTCCAGCCGCGTCCACGGCACCTGGAAGACGGTGCCCATCGAGACCCGGATGGAGCGCCGGTACAGCGGGTCCGCGCACTGCGGGGTCACCAGCACCGCATCGACGCCGAGGGCGGCGGCGGAGCGGAACATGGCACCGACGTTGGTGTGGTCCACGATGTCCTCGATCACCGCGACGGTGCGGGCTGTGCGCAGCACCTCGGGCACCGTCGGCAGCTGCGGCCGCTGCATCGCCGCGAGCGCGCCGCGGTGCAGGTGGAAGCCGGTGAGCTGCTGAAGCAGCGGCTCCGCGCCGACGAAGACCGGCACCTCGGGGAACCGCTCGTACAGCGGCGCGAACTTGGTCAGCCACTTCTCGCTCATCAGGAAGGAGCGCGGCGCCATGCCGGCGTCCATCGCGCGGGAGATCACCTCGAAGCTCTCGGCCATGAACAACCCGCGCTCCACCTCCACGCGGGAGCGCAGCCGCACATCGGTCATGCGCAGGTAGTCGTCCAGCGCCGGGTCCGAGAGGTCGGTGAGCTCGGTGATCTGCCGCCGCTGCGGAGTCTCCACCGCGGGGTCAGTTCAGCGAGAGCGAGCGGGCGGTGAAGCGCTCCCCGCGCTGCTCGACCACCAGCGGCAGCCCGAAGGTGCGGGTAAGGTTCTGGGAGGTGAGGGTCTCGCCGATCGGGCCGGCGGCGACCACACCGCCCTCGCGCAGCAGCGCGACATGGGTGTAGCCGGGCGGGATCTCCTCGACGTGGTGGGTCACCAGCACGGTCACCGGGGTCGCGGGGTCCTTCGCGAGCCGGCCCAGGGTGCGCACCAGCGATTCGCGCCCGCCCAGGTCCAGGCCGGCGGCGGGCTCGTCCAGCAGCAGCAGCTCGGGGTCGGTCATCAGGGCGCGGGCGGCGAGCACGCGCTTGCGCTCGCCGGTGGACAGGGTGGCGAACCTGCGCTCTGCGAGATCGCCGACCCCGAAGGCGGCCAGCAGGGTGCGGGCACGGTCCAGGTCCAGCTCGTCGTACTCCTCCCGCCAGCGCCCCACCACGCCATAGCCGGCGGTGACCACGACGTTCTCCGCGGTCTCCTCGGCCGGGACGGTGTCGGCGAGCTCCTGGCTGGCCAGGCCGATCAGCGGGCGCAGCTCGAAGATGTCGACCTTGCCCAGCTGCTCGCCGAGGATGTGCACCGTACCGGTGGTGGGATGCATGCGGGCGGAGAGCAGGCGCACCAGGGTGGACTTCCCGGCGCCGTTGGGGCCCAGGACCGCCCAGCGCTCCCCCTCTCCCACCTCGAGGGAGACCGCGTCGAGGATCGCGGTCCCGCTGCGGCGGACGGTGACATCGTTCAGGGCTGCTGCGACGGACATGGCTGTGAGCCTATCGGTTCCGCGGCCGCGATCCGGCCCACTCGAACGTGGTGCCACCCATAGACTGACCGGGCCCGAAGCACCGCGCTCAGGAGGTTCCCGTGCTGCGTCGTCCCGTCTCCCTGCACGCCCCGCGCGGCTCGGTCGCGGCCGACGAGCTCCGGGCCGGCATCGACGCCCTGCTCGCGGACCATGACGGAGGCGCGCCGCTGGAGTTCCCGCCGGAGGTGCTCGCCGCCGCGGAGAGCGCGGCCGCCCGGGCGACGTCCGTCCAGGAACGCACCGACCGCACCGAGATCCCCTTCGTGACCCTGGACCCCGAGACCTCGACCGACCTCGACCAGGCGATGCACCTCGAGCGCACCGACGGCGGGTACCGGGTGCTGTACGCGATCGCGGACGTGCCGTGGTTCGTCGACCTCGACGGACCGATCGACCACGAGGCGCGCCGTCGCGGCGAGACCCTCTACCTCCCCGACCGTCGTATCCCGCTGCACCCCGAGGTGCTCTCCGAAGGGGTCGCCTCGCTGCTGCCGGACCAGCCCACCCCCGCCTTCGTGTGGGTGCTCGACCTCGACGGGGCCGGTGAGGTGGTCGGCATCGACCTGGAGCGGGCCCAGGTGCGCTCGGTCGAGAAGCTCGCCTACGACCGGGTGCAGACGGAGCTCGACCGGGACCGGGGTCATCCGATGATGCTCCTGCTGCAGGAGATCGGGGCGCTGCGCACCGAGCTCGAGGCACGGCGCGGCGGGGCGAGCCTGAACGTGCCCGAGCAGGAGGTGGTCGCCGACAACGGGCAGGTGCACCTGCAGTGGCGCCGGCCCAACCCGATCGAGGACGCCAACGCTCAGATCTCCCTGCTGACCGGGATGGCCGCGGCGCAGCTGATGCTCGAGCACGGCGCCGGGATCCTGCGCACCATGCCTCCCGCGGAGCAGACGGCGGTGGACCGCTTCCGCCGCCAGGCCGAGGCGCTCGACAATCCCTGGCCCCTCGAGCAGAGCTACGGCGCCTTCCTGCGCTCGCTGGACTGGCGCGATCCGGTGCACCTGGCCCTGCTGAATCAGGCCACCTCGCTGTTCCGAGGTGCCTCGTACGCGGCGTTCACGACAGCGGACGAGGTGCCCGAGGATCCGGAGCAGTCCGCGATCGCCGCGCCCTACGCCCACACCACCGCGCCGCTGCGCCGCCTGGTGGACCGCTTCGTGCTGCTCATCTGTCACGCGCACGTCAGCGGGGTCGGGCCCACCCCGGAGCTGCTGGATGCCCTCGCGGAGATCCCGGAGGCGATGCAGGCCACCGGTGCACGAGCCGGGAACCTCGAGCGTGCGGCGCTCGAACTGGTCGAGACGATGGCGCTCGGAGCCTGGGTGGGCGAGGTCTTCGAGGCCTCGGTGATCGAGCGGCGCGAGGCGACCGGGTCGGACAACGGGGACGGCGCCCCGACCCGCGTCGAGGTGCAGCTGAGCGATCCGCCGGTCACCGCGTGGGTGCCGATGGATGCGGCGGTCGGCGAGATCGTGCGGGTGCGGCTGGAGTCCGTCGACCGGGCGGCCCGGCGGGCGCAGTTCGTCGCGGCCGACGGGGAGACGCCCGCCGACGGGGGCGCGGCGTGAGCGAGGCGGCTGCCGGCCGCGACCTCGTCGCGCTCCCCCGCGCGGCGGTGCTGATGCTGTGGAGCGCCGCCTATCTGCGCGGCGACCTCGGACCCGATGACGCCGCCCAGATGAGCTACGGGGTCGGTCGCTCCGGTCCCAGCGGGCGGGGTGAGGACCTGTTCGAGTGGATGACCTCGCTGCGACAGCTGCCGCTCGCGCAGCTGCGCCTGGTGCTGCCCGTCCCCGGGCGGCTCGCTGGGCTGGTGGGCCCGCCCGCCGCGATCGGTCCTGCGCTGGAGGCGGAGCAGGCGATCGTGGTGACCGCCGCCGGGATCGCCGACCACACCCTGATCCCCGTGATCACCCCGGTCCCGCACGAGCAGCGGCCGCTCAGCGCCGTCACCTGGCAGAAGGTTCCCGCGCCGATCGGGGCGCAGGTACCGCCGACGGCGAGCTCCGGCAGCGCCCGGGAGGAGCTGCTGCACGCGCTGCGACGCACCGCCGGAGGGAGCGTGGATCTCGATCTGGTGCCCGAGGAGCCCGTCGAACCGGCGCGCATCCCGGACACCTGGATCTCGACCGCGCTGCCCCGACACCTCGAGTCGTCCGCATCGCACCTGCTGGTGCTCGCCTCACGGACCCTGCTGCTGACCCGGGCGGAGATCGCAGAGGGCCACGGCCACACCGTGCACCTGGCCGAGGCCCTCACCCGTCGCGGACTGCTGGACGAGCTGCACGAGGCGGCCCGCGGCGCCCTGGTCGAGACGCTCGAGCGCATCGTCGCGACGGAGACCGGCTGAGAACGGCCCCGCCCCGCCGATCCCGCAGGACTCAGGAATGCTGCGCGATCACCGTGCGGTAGACCTCCAGGGTGCGCTCGGCGATCGAGGTCCAGGAGAAGTGCTCGGCCGCGCGGCGCCGGGACGCCTCGCCCATCTGCTGCGCCCGTGCCGGGTCGGAGACCATCCGCACCAGCGCATCCCGGGTGTCCGCGATGAACGTCTCGGGGTCCACCGGGGTGCCGGTGCCGTCGGTGAGCTGCTCGAGCGGGACCAGGTAGCCGGTCTCCCCGTCGACGACGACCTCGGGGATGCCGCCGGTGGCGGAGGCGACCACGGGGGTGCCGCAGGCCATGGCCTCGAGGTTCACGATCCCCAGCGGCTCGTAGATGCTCGGGCACGCGAAGGCGGTGGCATGGGTGAGGATCTGGGTGAGCTCGTGCCGCGGCAGCATCTCGGTGATCAGATGCACGTTCCCCCGGTTCTTCGACAGCTCGTCCACCAGCGAGTTGACCTCCTGCGCGATCTCCGGGGTGTCCGGGGCCCCGGCGCACAGGACCACCTGGTACTCGGCAGGCAGCTCGCGCACCGCCCGCAGGAAGTACGGCAGCCCCTTCTGTCGGGTGATGCGGCCGACGAACACGATCGTGGGCGCCTCGGGGTCGATGCCCCGGGAGGTCAGTGCCGAGGTCTCCGGGTTCGGGGACCACTGCTCGATGTCGATGCCGTTGTGGACCACGTGGACCTTCGCCGGGTCGACCGTCGGGTAGGACCGCAGGATGTCCTCGCGCATCCCGGCGGAGACCGCGATGACCCCCGCAGCGCCTTCGTACGCGGTGCGCTCGGCGAAGGAGCTCACGGCGTAGCCGCCGCCGAGCTGCTCGGCCTTCCACGGTCGCAGCGGCTCGAGGGAGTGGGCGGAGAGCACGTGCGGGACGCCGTGCAGCAGGGACCCCATGTGGCCGGCGAAGTTCGCGTACCAGGTGTGGGAGTGGAGCAGGTCGGCGCCGGCGCAGTCCGCGGCGATCAGCAGGTCGGTGCCGA
The DNA here is from genome assembly GCF_043641765.1 of Brachybacterium vulturis. GTDB lineage: Bacteria > Actinomycetota > Actinomycetes > Actinomycetales > Dermabacteraceae > Brachybacterium > Brachybacterium vulturis_A. The sequence goes on from NZ_JBHZRO010000014.1 coordinate 53,635, forward strand.
GGGTGGACAGGGCGGCGTTGGCGCCCTCGAGCTCCGCGGGCGTGGAGTACGAGAAGGTGCTCTCCTCCTCGCGCGGGGCGCCGAAAGCCCGCACCCGCACGTCGATGTGCGGCCGCAGCACCTTCGTCAGCTCGGCGACGTGGACTCCGGCGCCGCCGTAGACCTCGGGCGGGTACTCCTTGGTGAGCAGATCGACACGCATATCCGACTCCTCCTCCTTCTGCGGCAGCTGTTCCAGCGGCGTCTCAGATCCTCCTGCCGTCCGATTGGACGGACGGCGCGTGACGAGTGCCACGTCTGGACTATCCTCGCACCATGTCGTCCAAAAAGGTTCTCGCCATCGTTCTCGCCGGCGGTGAGGGGAAGCGGCTGATGCCGCTGACCCTCGATCGGGCCAAGCCCGCAGTGCCGTTCGGCGGCATCTACCGTCTCATCGATTTCGCCCTGTCGAATCTCGCCAACTCCGGCTATCTCCGCATCGTCGTCCTCACCCAGTACAAGTCGCACTCGCTGGACAAGCACGTCGCCCAGACCTGGCGCATGAGCTCGCTGCTGGGCAACTACGTCGCCCCGGTCCCGGCGCAGCAGCGCATGGGCAAGCACTGGTTCCGCGGCAGCGCCGACGCGATCGCCCAGTCGCTGAACCTGATCTACGACGAGAAGCCCGAGTACGTCATGGTGGTCGGCGCCGACAACATCTACCGGATGGACTTCTCGCAGATGCTGGAGGCCCATATCGAGTCGGGGAAGTCCTGCACCGTCGCCGCGATCCGGCAGCCGATCGAGATGTCCGACCAGTTCGGCGTGATCGAGACCGATCCATCGGACCCCACCACGATCAAGGCCTTCGTCGAGAAGCCGCGCGAGACCGCGGGGCTGGCCGACGATCCCGGCTCCATCCTCGCCTCCATGGGCAACTACATCTTCACCGCCGATGCCCTGGTCGAGGCCGTCACCCGGGATGCGCAGGACGACTCCTCCCAGCACGACATGGGCGGGGACATCGTCCCCTCCTTCGTCGCGGCGGAGGATGCCGCGGTGTACGACTTCATCCACAACGTGGTGCCCGGCTCCACCGACCGGGACCAGGACTACTGGCGGGACGTCGGCACGCTCGACGCGTTCTACGAGGCGCACATGGATCTGATCTCGATCCATCCCGTGTTCAACCTCTACAACCACGAGTGGCCCACCTTCACCGGGCACCGCAACGCCCCGCCGGCGAAGTTCGTGCACGCGGGTCCGGGCCGGGTCGGCTCCGCGGTCGACTCCATCATCTCCCCGGGCGTGGTGGTCTCCGGTGCCCAGGTCTCGAGCTCCGTGCTCTCCCCGGGGGTGCGCATCAACTCGTGGTCGAACGTCTCCGATTCGGTGCTGATGGACGATGTGACCGTGGGCCGCCACTGCCAGATCCATCGGGCGATCATCGACAAGTCCGTGGTGGTGCCGCCGCGCACCCAGATCGGACTGGACGCGGAGAAGGATCGCGCCCGCGGCTGGGTGGTCACCGAGTCCGGCATCACGGTTCTCGGCAAGGGCACGGTCATCACGCCGTGACGGTTCAGCGGCCGGTCCCGGCGACCGGGCTGCTGGTCTCCGACGTCGACTCGACCTTCCTCACCCAGGAGGTGATCGAGCTGGTCGCCGAGCATGCCGGGGTGCGCGACCAGGTCGAGGAGATTACCACCGCCGCCATGCGCGGCGAGCTCGACTTCGCCCAGTCGCTGCGCGCCCGGGTGGCGCTGCTGGAGGGCTTGGAGGAGTCCGTGCTGGCCGAGGTGCGGGCCGTGCTGGTGCCGACGCCGGGTGCCCTGGAGCTGGTGCGTCGCGCGCAGGATGCCGGCTGGGTGACCGCACTGGTCTCCGGGGGGTTCCACGAGGTGATCGATGAGCTCGCCGCCCGGGTGGGGATCGACCACGTGCGCGCCAACCGCTTCGAGATCGTCCAGGGCCGCTTCACCGGGAAGGTGACAGGCCCGATCATCGACGGGGTCGCGAAGCGTCACACCCTCGAGGAGCTCGCTCGACGCTATTCCGTCCCGGCCGCGCAGATCGTCGCCCTGGGCGATGGGGCCAATGATCGCGAGATGCTCGCCGCCGCCGGGACCGGGATCGCGTTCCGAGCCAAGCCGGCGCTGCGGGAAGTCGCCGACGTGGTCATCGAGGGGCCGTCGCTGCTGGAGGCCTGGCCACGTCTCGAGGCGGTCGCGGCGCACCGCTGAGCCCGCGGACGCCGGGCGTCCGTTCAGGGGCGGACGATGGTGTGCAGCGTCAGCGAGGCCTCCTCGAGGCTCCTCCAGTCGTCCAGCGACCCCGAGAGCACCGCCGTCGCCCCGGTGGGCATCCCGATCCGGGCCTGGGCGACCGCGCCCGCCTCGGAGTCGTCCGCGGCCAGCAGAGAGGTGAGGGTGGAGATCGTCGGCTCATGGCCGACCACCATCACCACCGGGTGAGAGGCGTCCACGCCGTGCACCAGGGCCAGCACATCAGCTGCCCCGCCGGAGTAGATCTCCTCGTGGAAGGAGACCTCGCCGTCGAACCCCGGCATCGCCGCAGCGGTGGCCTCCCAGGTCTGGGTGGTCCGCACGGCATCGGAGACCAGCACCCGGGAGACCTGCACGTTCTGCGCGTCGAGGTACTCCCCCACCAGCTGTGCCTGGGTCAGTCCCCGATCGGCCAGAGCGCGTTCGTGGTCAGGCCGGCCGGAACCGCTCTCCGCCTTGCCGTGACGCATCAGGAGCAGCAGGCGACTGTCAGGGTCGGAGGATGACATCGGGTTGGGTTCACGCCTTACGTAGGAAGTGGTGCGAGGACTGGGTCAGTGTCCCATGCCGAGACCGCCGTCGACGGGGATCACCGCACCGGAGATGTAGGCGGCATCGTCGCTCGCGAGGAAGGTGACCGCCTTGGCGACCTCGACCGGGTCGGCGAAGCGACCGGCCGGGATGGCCTTGCGATAGGTGTCCTGGAGGTCCTCCGGCAGGGCCTGGGTCATCTCGGTGTCGATGTAGCCGGGGGCGACCACGTTCGCCGTGATGCCGCGGGAGCCGAGCTCGCGGGTGAGCGCGCGGGCGATGCCGATCAGACCGGACTTGGACGCGGCGTAGTTGACCTGTCCGGGAGAACCGTACAACCCCACCACGGAGCTGATCAGCACGATGCGGCCCTTCTTCGCGCGCATCATCGACTTGATGACCCGCCTCACGGTGCGGAAGGCACCGGTGAGATTGGTGTCGAGCACCTTCTCGAAGGACTCGTCGCTCATCCTCAGCAGCAGCTGGTCATCGGTGATCCCGGCATTGGCGATCAGCACCTCGATCGGTCCGTGCGCCTGCTCGACGGTCGTGATCGCCGCGTCGAGGCTGCCGCCGTCGGTGACGTCCGCGGCCACGGTGAGCGCACCCTCCGGGCCGCCCTCGCCGGACCTGCTGGTGACGGCCACCTTGTGCCCGCGGCGGAGGAACTCCTCGGCGATCGAGCGGCCGATGCCCCGATTCCCTCCGGTGATCAGGACACTGCGCGGCTCGGTGATGGCGTCGGTCATGCGAACTCCTGGGTGAGTGATCGGGGTGAGTGTTCCGTGAGGCCGGGATCGGCCTCGAGGGACGATGTCAGAGCACAGGGCTGACGCCTCGACGCAGCCCTGTGCTCTACGATACGTGGCGAGAGAGTGTCGGGATCCGAGGGGGAGCCCGTCCACCCCGTATCGCCCCGGAAGGTGCTACCCGATGGCATACCGCTTCAACCCTCCGCCGAACTGGCCGATCGAGGATGCAGGCTGGAGCCCGCCTCCCGGATGGCAGCCCGATCCGTCCTGGGGACCGGCACCGGAGGGATGGAACTTCTGGGTGGCCGAGGAGCAGCCGCCCGCCGCTCCGGCCCAGTCCGATGCACAGGCTGCGGCCGACGCCGAGGAGGACGCCACCCGTGTGGTCTCCACCGGCCCGCGTGAGGAGACCGCCGAGCCCGCGGAACCCGCGGAACCGGCAACCTCGCAGGTGCCGGCCGGTCAGTACGGGGCGATGGATCCCTATGGATCGGGGGCGCAGCCGACGGACGCACCGGCAGCTCAGGATTCCCCCGGCCACCGGGCGGCCACGGCGGAGGGCAACGAGGATCATGACGGCGCCGCAGCGGACGACGCCACCCATGTCGCCGGCTCGGGCCCGCACGCTGCCGGGACCGATCCGCAGGAGGGTCAGGCCGGCGACGGCGCCCCGCAGACCGCCGAGTACCAGGGCCCCGATCTGGAGGCCGACCTCGCACAGCAGGCCCCCTACGAGTCCGCAGCACCTGCTGCCGGTGCAGCGCACGACGCTCCGGCAGCGCAGGACGGACAGCACGGCGAGGACTCCGGTGCCGCCGCAGCCGCTGGAGCGGGCGCGGCCGGCGGAATGGCCGCTGGTGCCGCCGCAGCTCATGGCGCCGGGGACCCCGCTCAGCAGCCCACCGGCCAGGCAGCTGCCGCGCCGGACTACGGCCAGGCCTCCCCCGCCGCTCCCGGTTACGGCCAGGCGTCCCCGGCTCCCGGCTACGGCCAGGCCTCTCCGGCTCCCGGCTACGGCCAGGCGTCGCCCTCCGGCTACCCGGGGCAGGGCTCTGCCGCGGACTACCCCGCCGCGGGGTACGGGCAGGCCTCCCCCGGCGTCGACGCCGGCTCCCACTGGACGGCCTCGACCGGCGCCGGCGAACCGCCCCAGAAGGGCTTCCTCCGGCGATTCTGGTGGCTCGGCTGCCTGCTCATCCTGCTGCTCGTGCTGATCCTGCTGGTCGCTGGCGGCATCTGGCTGTTCAGCCGCGCCGGCGACACGGACGCCGGCGGCGGTGGCCAGACCACCACCAGCCAGGAACAGACCACCGGCGAGGAGACCACCGAGGCCGCCACCTCCGCGGAGGAGGAGACCACCGAGGAGGAGCCGATCCCCACGGATCAGCCCACCATCGATCCCTCGGCCGAGGCCACCGAGGTCGTGGGCTCGGACGGCAGCGGCACCCTGGCCGTGCACATGACCTATGCGCCTGCGACGGAGCTCGCCACGACGTACGGCACCGTCGACGAGCCCTCGAACGGCGAGGAATACCTCGTGCTCACCGCCAAGATGACCGTCGCCGAGGGCACGATGAGCTTCAATCCCGCCCAGTTCGACGTCATCACGCCCTACGGCGGCGCGGTCTCGCGCTCCTCCGAGAGCTACTCCCTGGAGGGCGCCGGCACCGGTGGTCCTCTGGAGTTCAGCGAGGGTGAGGAGTACACGTTCCGGATCATCTTCGACGTCAAGCGTGCCGAGGGACTCACCCTCCAGTTCGACGCCTACGTCGACCAGTACCGGTGGGACGTTCCTGCGTGACCCAGGGCCAGAGCTTCAACCCGCCGCCGAACTGGCCGGAGCCGCCGCACGACGGCTGGACCCCACCGGCCGGCTTCAGTCCCGGGCACTCCTGGGGACCGGTCCCGGCCGGGTGGAGACTCTGGGCATCGGCCGCACCCGAGGGGCACGGGCCGGCACCGCTGCAGGCCTCTGAGGATGTCCCCGCCAGTGGCGCCCGGCCGCGCCGTCGGGTCGAGCGGTACCCCGTGGCCGTCCTCAACCCCGGCATGTGGGCGGACAACCACCTCGAGAGCGAGGACTACGGCTTCCCGCCCGCAGCGCCGCGCACGGACCGGCCCCGGCTGCGCCTCGGCGTGACCATCGCGGTCACGGTGCTGGGCTTCCTCCTCGCGACGGCCATCGCGATCCTGTTCGTCATGGTCGTGGACTTCGGCATCGAGGACCTCGCGGGGGTCCTCGACGGTGCCGCAGGACACCTGGAAGCCGCCGCCGCTCCCGGGGCCGGGGCCGACCCACCGGTCCACGGATGAGGACGGCCTCCTCCCGTCGCGAGATCCTGCTGAGCCGCGAGACCCTGCTGGGTCTGGTCGCCGTGCTGGTGCTCGCAGCGGCCTGCGTGCTGCTGGGCATGTGGCAGTTCGGTCGCTACGAGAACCGTGCGGAGCAGGCCGCGGTGATCGAGTCGAACTACGACGCCGCCCCCGTGGCCCTCGACGAGGTGCTGCCGGACATCGAGGCGCCGCTGCCCGTGACCGCCGAATGGACCCCGGTCGAACTGCACGGCAGCTACTGCACGGGCGATGACTGCGTGCTCTTCGTGCGCAATCGGCAGCTCTCGGGCCGGGTGGGCTTCTGGCAGCTGGTGCCCTTCCGTGCCGAGGACGGCACCACCGTGCTGGTGGTGCGCGGATGGGTGCCCTCGGTCAGCGGTGCCTCCCAGCCGGCCGATCCGGCCCCGGTGCCCGAGGGCGAGATGACCGTCACCGTCCGGCTGCGCCCTGCCGAGGTGGTGCTGGACCGCGAACCGCCGCCGGGGCAGACCCATTCGGTCAACCCCCGCCAATCCGCCCAGCTGCTGGGCCTGTCGACCCAGGAGCTGGTCACCGGCGCCTACGGGGAGCTGGCCGCAGAGGAACCGCCCGGCGAACGGCCCGCCGCACTGCCCTCTCCCGACACCTCGCTCGGCCCGCACCTGTCCTATGCGTTCCAATGGTGGATCTTCGCGCTCTTCTTCCCCGCCGCACTGGTCTACCGCACCCGCCGCCAGTTCCAGGACCTCGCGGCCGAGGAGCAGCAGGCGCATGCCGAGGCCGCCCCGGCCGCGCAGCCGGGTCGTCGCACCGCAGATCATCGTCCCCGACGCGCCGTCCGCACCCGGCGCCGGGGCCAGGACGAGGAGGAAGAAGATGCACTCATCGACCAGCAGCGGCCCTGAGCGAGGACGGGCGATCCCTTCACGGTTCCTCCCCGGTCCCCGCCCCCGTCGCATCGCCCATCGCGGGCTCGCGACCGACGGGGCCGAGAACACCCTGCGCGCCTTCGAGGACGCGCTGCGAGCCGGCGCCGACATGCTCGAGACCGACACCCGCGCCACGCGCGACGGGCTCGCCCTCGCGGTCCACGACGAGGACCTCCGGCGCATCGCCGGGGACCCGCGCCGGATCGGTGAGCTCAGCGCTCACGAGGCCGGCTCCGTGCGGCTGGCCGGCGATGAGCCGCTGGCCATGCTCGAGGACGTCCTGGGCACTTTCGCCGACGTGCCGGTCAACATCGACATCAAGGACCCGTCGGCCATCGGCCCGGCGGTCGCGGCGATCAGCCGCACCCGCAGCGCAGACCGGGTGTGCGTGGCCGGCTTCGACGGGGAGGTGGTCCGCAAGACCCTCGCGACCCTCCACGCCGCCACCGGCGTCACCGCGGTGCGCAGTCCCGCGCGCGGAGTGATCGGCCGCTTCCTCGCGGCCCGTGCGCTCGAGGCCCCGCAGGCCGTGATCTCCCGGCTCCTCGCCCCGTACGGAGCGCTGCAGGTCCCCGAGGCCCACCGCGGTGTGCAGATCGTCACCACGGCCAACATCGCCGCCGCTCACCGGGCGGGCTGCGAGGTTCATGTGTGGACCGTGGACGATCCGCGGAGCATGCAGGATCTGCTGGTCAAGGGCGTGGATGGTATCATCACCAATCGTGTCGATCTGCTCTCGGAGCTACTCGACGGCACCTGAGAGCAAGGGCCCCGGGACCGGTCCCGGGAACAGATCCGGCCCCGCCGGCGTTGACAGCACCGGGCGTTGCCGTCCACTGACCTCACCCACCACAGATCTCACCGGACGGCCCGCCGTCCGACACCACCCCGGCAGGAAGCGAGAACCGCATGAACAGCCGCAGCCTGCGAGGCACCCGACTGGGCTCCCTCTCCATGGAGACCGACGAGGGCGTCCTCGCCGCACCGCGCCAGGAGGCCGTCTACGACTGCCCCAACGGCCACACCATCGTCCTCCCCTTCTCGGTCGAGGCCGACGTCCCCGCCACCTGGGTGTGCCGCTGCAACGCCTCCGCGCTGCTGCGTGACCACGAACGCCCCGAGGTGAAGGCCGGCAAGCCTGTGCGCACCCACTGGGACATGCTGCTCGAGCGTCGCAGCGAGGAGGACCTCCAGGTGCTCCTGGACCAGCGCCTCGAGCTGCTGCGCGCCGGCAAGCTCCATCAGCGCCGCAACCTCTGACCGGCTCCTCATGACAGCGCCCCCGCTGCCGCCTCGCGGCGGAGCGGGGGCGCTTCTGTGGTGGCGCAGGACCGGTGATCAGTCCTGGATCAGGGTGGGCGGGGAGTCCTCGCCCCGATCTCGCGGCTGGTCCTCGAGGATGATCTCGCCGTCGATCACGCCGGTGCCGGAGCGGCGGTAGAGCACGGTCCGCGCCCCCGCGGCGCCGCTGCCCAGGCCCATCGCCTTCACGGAGCGCCGCTGGACGGGGGTCAGCAGCAGCACGAGCCCGATGAGATCGGTGAGGATCCCGGGGAAGAAGAAGAACAGCGCGGCCACCAGGGTGAAGGCGGGTCGGGAGAGGTGGTCCTGGACGTCGCCGCGTCCGCTCACCGCTCGCAGCAGGGAGCGCAGGCGCACGAACGACTGCTGACCGGCGGCGACCAGCAGAGCGATCCCGATCACCCACCCGATGGCGATGGCCAGCACCGCCCACCAGAGGCTGGTGTTGATCCCGATGAGCACCAGGATCGTGAGCTCGACCAGGCCCAGCACGACGACCAGGACGGGCACCAGCGATCCCCATCGCGAGCCGTTGCGTGACGAGGGAGCTCCCGCCGGGGTGGTGCGGCGCGGCGAAGCGCCCTGGCCGGAGGGCTGCTGTGCGGTCACGAATGCTCCCTTCCTGGGGCTTCCTGGGGCGTCGGGTCGGTTCAGACTAGCGCAGGGCCTTGCGAAGGCCCTGGGTGCGACGTGACAGTCCCCAGGACGTCACCTTCACCAGCGCCTCCCGCACGATGCGTCCGGACATCTTGCTCGCGCCCGCGGTGCGCTCGTCGAAATCGATCGGGACCTCGGCGATCGCGGCGCCCAGATCCCGGGCCCGGCGGGTCATGTCGATCTGGAAGCAGTAGCCCTGGGAGGCGATGTCCGTGGTGATCAGCTGCTCGAGCAGCTCGGCACGGAAGACCCGGTACCCGGCGGTCGCATCACGGACGCCGAGGCCGAGCAGCGCGCGGACGTACAGGTTCGCGCCGCGGGAGAGCAGCAGGCGCTGCAGCGGCCAGTCGTGCACCGCTCCGCGCGCCACCCAGCGCGAGCCGATCGCCAGGTCGGCGCCGCGCCGCACCGCCTCGAGCAGACGCGGCAGCTGCTCCGGGCGGTGGGAGGCATCGGCGTCCATCTCCGCCAGCTGCCGGTAGCCGCGCTCGAGGCCCCAGGCGAAGCCCGCCAGGTAGGCCGGTCCCAGACCCTGCTTCCCGGCCCGGTGGAGCACGTGCACGGCCGGGTCCTTCGCCGCGACGGACTCCGCCCAGTCACCGGTGCCGTCCGGCGAGGAGTCGTCGACCACCAGGACATCGGCCGTCGGCACCGCGGCGCGCAGGCGCGCGAGCGTCCCGGGCAGCGCCTCCCGCTCGTCAAAGGTGGGGATCACCACGAGAGTGGGCGGCAGGGGGGCGTTGGAGGGATGCACGTCAGTCTCCTCGGCGGCGGCGGGTGGCGGTGCGGGCGAGGGCCCGGCGATCGCCGCCCAGGGCGGCGAACAGGCCCACGGCGCCGACGGCACTGAGCCCGACGGCGATCCAGGGCCCGGCCGCGACCGCAGGGGTGATGCCGGTGCGCAGCGGGACGTCGGCCAGCAGCGCCCCCTGCTCCCAGTGATCGATGAAATCGATCCGTCGGCCGGTGGGGCTGAAGATCGCCGACTGCCCGACGGTGGAGATGTGCACCACGCTGCGACCGGACATCACGGCCATCACCTCGGCCTGGGCGAGCTGCTGGATGGCTTCGTGGGAGTCGCCGAACAGCGCATTGTTGGACTGGACCACGATCACTTCGGCGCCGCCGTCGACCACGTCATGGACCAGGGAGTCGTAGGCGATCTCGAAGCAGATGAGGATCCCCACCCGGTCCTGCCCCTGTCCCAGGGCGTCGAGATCCATCACCCCGACCTCCTCGCCCGGGATCATGTCGAGGGAGACCAGATCGACCTTGTCGGAGAGCCGGCTGAACAGTCCCCGCATCGGGATGTACTCGCCGAAGGGCACCGGATGGCGCTTGGAGTACGCGTACGGGGAGGTCTGCCCGGGGGTGAACAGCACCGATTGGTTCAGCCGCTCCTCCTCCCCCACCCGCACCTGGGTGCCGACGAGCAGCGGGGCGTCGGCCTCCGCCGCGGCCCCCGTCAGCTGCCGGGCCAGCTGCGGGTCCTGCCGCGGGTCCCAGCCCGTGGAGTCCTCGGGCCAGACGATCAGGTCCAGCTGGGTGCCGTTCTGCGCGGTCCCCTCGAGCACCTCCCGGGTGACCGCGAGATGGTTGGCGAAGACGTCCTCGGGCATGGTGTACGAGACCGGGTCGATGGCGCTCATCGAGCCCTGGATCGCGGCCACGGTCATCGTGGGCCGGTTCACCGGAGCCCGGTTCACCGGATGCGGGACCACGACGGTGGCCAGCACCGCCGCGACCGCGATCGCGAACGGCCACACGCCCGAGAAGCCGGTGAAGCCGCGGCGGCGGCGGCCCAGCAGGGCGAGGGCACCGAACAGGAGCAGCTGGCCCAGCAGGGCGACGACGAACCCCAGCCCGGCGACGCCGATCCAGGGGGCGAGGTGCAGCAGCGGGGCGTCCGCGAGGGCGAAGGCGCTCGCGCCCCACGGCAGGCCTCCCCAGGGAGCGTTACTGCGCAGGGCCTCGACCGCCACCCACAGTGCGGAGACGACGATCGCGCTGCTCGGGCACAGTCCACGGCGCACCATCACGGTGCGGGCCAGCAGACCGAAGACCACGATGTACAGCGCCTCGAACACACCGAGCGCGATCCAGGGCGTGGTCCCGGCATAGGTGCTGGCCCACGCGGTGAGGGGGACGAACAGCGCCAACCCCCACAGCAGCGAGACGAGCCCGGCGAGCCAGCGCGAGCGCACCAGGAGACCGGCGCCGAGCAGCGCGATCGCGACGGGCAGCAGCATCCAGAGGTCGTAGGGCGGGAAGGCCAGCAGGGCGCAGGCCCCGCCCCCCGCCCCGCACAGCAGCGCGACCGGCCACGGGGTGGGGTCGAACTCGTCGCGGGACCTCGCCGAACGCCTCCGGGTCCGCGTCGCCGCAGCGGTCGCCGTCACGCCTCGGCCCGCCCGCGGGGAGCGTCCGCGAGGCGGTCATGGAGGATCCGGCCCTCCACCACGGTGCGCAGCACGCGCGGGGTGCCCTGGTCGAGATCCGGCAGCAGCGGCGTGCGCGAGCGCGGATCGGTGGACCAGCTGTCCACGCGCTCGGCCCGGGACTGCACGGTGAGGTCCCAGGGCTCCCAGAGCACGAAGGTGGCGGGCAGGCCCGTCTGCAGGCTGCCGGGGTGACGGTTGCCGGCGACCCGCTGACCGCCGCGGGTGGCGGCGAGGAAGGCGGCGCGGTCGCTGATCCGCTGCTCCGCCGGGCTGGTGCGAGCGGCACCGCGCACCCAGTCCCAGGGATCGGCGGACCCGGGCGCCGCCGCGGAGCCGAAGGCGAGCGGAGTCCCCTCGGTGACCAGGTCCAAGTAATCGGCGCTCTCGGTGACCGGTGCGATGATCCGCACGCCCTCCCGCTCCCCGGTGGGGCCGGGCAGGCGCAGCACGACGCCCCGGGCGGCGGCGTCGGCAGCGGTGGCCGGGTCCGGGTCCTCACCGTCCGCGGTGGCGGCGGCGTCGACGAAGCCGGGCGTGACCAGGCAGCCAGTGGCATCGACGCGCTGGACGTCGGCGTGGAGCATGCGGCCGGTGTCCTCCGGGCCGGTCCAGGCGATCAGCCCGTCAGCGACCAGCATGGCGGAGGCCTCGGGGTCCTTGGCGCTGTACAGCACGATGCCCGTGTACAGCGTCGGGGGCGCGATCCGGCCCGCGGCGCGGTGCGGAGCGGCGGTGGCTGCGGCGGCGTTCGAGAAGGTGTCGTTCTGGCTCACGGTCCCCAGCCTCTCGCGTTCTCCTGGGAGAACGCTCAGCGGTCGATCTCCTGGGCCACCAGGCCCCGGCGCACGGCACGGATGGACTGCCGGGCCACCGGGCCGAGCTCCTCGTCGGCGGTGAGCTGATCGAGCAGGTCGATGACCTGCCGGCAGTGGCGCACGAAGTCCCCGGGCGGCAGGTCGTTGCCCTCGAGCGCCGCGGCCAGGTGCGCGCCCCGCGCCCAGCGGTGGACGATCGCGGCGATCGCCGGGTCCGGAGCAGTGGTCGGGGTCAGGCCGTGGCGGGCCTCGGCGGACTGCAGTGCGGCGGCCAGACGCATCGAGGCCGCGAGCGCGGCGTCGACGGCGGGATCGGGGATCAGCTCGGGAGCACGGTCATCGCGGCGGGTCTCATGGACCGCGGCGGAGACCACGGCCGCCAGCCCGGCGGGGTCCAGACCTCTCCAGGCGCCGTGCTCGAGGCACTGCGCGATGAGCAGGTCGCGGTCGCTGAACAGCCGCCGCAGCCGCAACCCGCTGGCGGTGGGGCGAAGCTCCTCGCCCGCGGGGCCCGCGGGGACCTCGGGCGCGAGGTAGCCGAGCTCGCTCAGCAGATCGGTGAGACGGTCGAACTGCCGGGCCAGGGAGCTGGTGCGGCCGCGGATGCGCCGCTGGACGCCCTCGAGCTCCGCGCGGGACTTCCGCCACCGGCCCATCCAGCGCAGATGGGACTCGAGATCGGGGCAGGCGGTGCAGGGATGGGCGGCGAGCTGCTCGCGCAGAGCGAGCAGCTGCTCGTCGGTGGCGGCGGTCGACGGGCTGCGACCGGCACGGCGACGCACCTCGGCACGTGCGTCATCGTCCTGCCCCGCCAGGCGCTGACGCAGGGCGGCGGCGGTGTCCTTGCGCACCCTGCCGCTGCCGAGCGAGTCCTGGCGCGGCAGCCGCAGCGTGTCGATGACGGCAGGTGGGGAGGGCACGTCCCCGGGGCGGAGGCTGCGCCGGCGCCCCTCGGTGTCCAGCAGGTCCACCTGCGGGCCGCCGAGCACCGCACGGTCGACCTCCAGCACCACCGCATAGCCGCGGCGCTTCCCGCCGGGCAGGGCGATCACCTCGCCGCGGCGGAGGTCGCCGAGCACGTTGCGGGTGCGGTCCCGGTCCCGTGCGGCCCGCTCCCGGGAGAGCGACTTCTCCCGGTCGGTGATCGCCTCCTGGATCCGTGCGTACTCCAGCAGGTCCCCGCGCTCGCAGGTGACCGCCGCGCGGTAGTCCTCGGCGGTGTCCTCCAGCTCCCGGGCGCGACGGGCCAGGCCCACCACCGAACGGTCCGCCTGGAACTGGGCGAAGCTGGTCTCGAGGGTCTCCCGGGCGCGGGAGAGGTCGAAGCGGTCCAGCAGGTTCACCGCCATGTTCGGGGTGGGCCGGAAGGCGGAGCGCAGCGGATAGGTGCGCTTGGAGGCGAGGGAGGCCACGGCCGGGGCATCGAAGCGCGGGCCGGCGAGCACCACGGCATGCCCCTCGGTGTCGATGCCGCGGCGGCCCGCACGGCCGGTGAGCTGCGTGAACTCCCCCGGCGTGAGGTCCGCGTGATCGACGCCGTTGAACTTCACCAGCTTCTCGAGCACCACGGAACGGGCGGGCATGTTGATCCCCAGCGCCAGCGTCTCGGTGGCGAAGACCACCTTGATCAGGCCGCGGGCGAACAGCGCCTCGACGACGCTCTTCAGCAGCGGGAGCATCCCGGCGTGATGGGCGGCGAAGCCGTCCAGCGCGGCCCGGCGGAAGGTGTCCAGCGAGAGCACCTCCTCGTCCTCGACGCCGATGCCCCCGAGCTGCTCGTCCAGCACCGCGCGGATCTCCCGCCGCTCGCGGTCGTCGGTCAGGCGCAGCCGGGCCCGCGTGCACTGCTGCACCGCGCCGTCGCAGCCGGCGCGGGAGAAGATGAACATGATGGCGGGCAGCAGCGCGGCATCGTCCAGCAGCTCCACGACGTCCGGCCGCCGTGCCGGCCGCAGGGCACCGCCGGCTCGGTCCTCGTGGCGGTGCGGTCCGGATCCCGGGCGGCCTCCCCCGCCCCAGCCGCTGTCGCCGCCGTGGCCGCTGCTCCGGTACGGACCGCGGCCCTTGCGCTGGTGCGGCGGACGGTGCTGGCCGGAGCCCCGGGGGCGGTGCCTGCCGCCGGTGCCCTTGCGCCCGCGGTATCCGCTGTCCCGCGCACCGCCGCTGCGCTCATCGACCGGGAGGGAGAAGGAGGTGACGCGCTCGATCTCGGGATTGACCCGGCGGTCGGCGCGTGCACCGGGGCCCTGGGAGACCACCGCCTCCCCGTGGGCATCGACGAACAGGTCCAGCAGCTCGTCGCCGACCACGACGTGCTGCCACAGGGGCACCGGTCGGGTCTCGGAGACGATGATCTCGGTGCTGCCGCGGACCTCCTGCAGCCAGGCGCCGAACTCCTCGGCGTTGGAGACGGTCGCGGACAGCGAGACCAGTCGCACCGAGTCGTGCAGGTGGATGATGACCTCCTCCCACACGGGGCCGCGCATCCGATCGGCGAGGTAGTGCACCTCGTCCATCACCACGAAGCCCAGCCCGACGAGCAGGTCCGAATCGGCGTACAGCATGTTGCGCAGCACCTCGGTGGTCATCACCACCACCTCGGCGTCGGGACGGATGGAGGTGTCCCCGGTGAGCAGACCCACCCGGTCCGCCCCCAGCCAGTCGACCAGCTCGCCGAACTTCTGGTTCGACAGGGCCTTGATCGGGGCGGTGTAGAAAACCTTGTGCCCGCGGGCCAGGGCCAGGTGCACGGCGAACTCGCCCACCACGGTCTTGCCGGCTCCAGTGGGTGCGGCGACCAGCACGGAGCTGCCCCCTTCGAGGGCGCGGCCGGCCGCGAGCTGGAAATCGTCCAGGGTGAAGGGATAGCGGGCGGTGAAGGCCGTGAGCTCGACGGAGGTGCGCTCCTGCTGCACCTCGGCCTGCCATCGCGCGTAGCGGTCCGCGGGTGAGGTCACTGCGAGTCCTGAGGATCGGCGGTCATCGTGCCGGACGGCTCCGCGAGCAGACGGACGGCGCCGGGCAGCACCCGGGCGGTCAGCGGCAGCAGCTCGCGGGGCTCCCCGTCAGCGTAGGCGCGCAGCATGCGCCCGTGGCGGAGGCCGATGGTGAGCTGCTCGACGGGGCGGATATCGACGGCGGCCAGCGAGGTGTGGGTGCCGGCGAAGACCCGGGGGAACAGGCGCAGCAGCTGCCGACGGCCGATGCCGGCGACGGTGGCGAGCTCGAGCACCCCGTCGTCGATGCGGGCGTCCGGCACCATCCGCATCCCACGGCCGAACATTCCCGAGTTGCACAGGGTCAGCACCGTCGCGTCCAGCTCGATCCGTGCGCCGCCGTCGATCTCCATCCAGAACGGCAGGGGCGTGAACGCGCGCAGCTCGCGCAGCACAGCGGTGGTGTAGCGGACGGCATGCCCCGAGCGGGCCCTGTTCGCGCGGGCGTTGACCAGGGCGTCGAAGCCGAGGTTCAGGTTGCCGAGGGCGAGGGAGCGCTGTCCCGACCCGTGCTGCCAGGTGCCGGTGATCTCGATCGCGTCGACGGCCACCACCGGCCGGGACAGCGCATGCAGCAGGGTCCGCGTGGAGGTCTCGGGGTCGTTGACCGCCAGCCCGAGCGAGCGGGCGAAGTCGTTGCCGCTGCCGACCGGGACCACGCCGAGGCGCACCGGGCTGCCGGCGACGATCTCGGCACCGAGCGAGACGGTGCCGTCCCCGCCCACGACCACCAGGGCCGTCAACGAGTCGCGGACCTCCTCCGCGCGCGCCCGGGCCACCGCGGCCGAGGGACCCGAGAGATCGACCACCGAGATCCCGGCCAGGCGCAGGAGGTGATCCACCTGGCGGCCGACGCGGTGGGCGGTCCCCTGCGCGGCCGTCGGGTTCGCGAGCAGGCCCACCCGGAGCCTGCTCACCGCCGGTCCTCGTCGGTGTCGTCCAGACGCGACGGCCCCTCGACCTTCTCGACCTCGTCATCGATGCTGCTCGCTTCATCGTCCGCGAGGTCGGCGTCGCCGGAACGGCGACCCGCTCGGCGGTCGTGGAGCAGGGCGATGACGATCGCGCCGAAGAAGAGGCTCGCGATCGCCGCGGACATCGCGATCAGGGTCACGGGTTCGGGGGTCGGGACCATGACCGCGGTGAAGGCGAAGCTGAGGAAGATGATCCAGCGCCACGCCTTCAGCATCGCCCTGCCGCTGACCAGGCCCATGAAGTTCAGCAGCACCATCACCACCGGGATCACGAAGGCGACCCCGAAGGCGAGCATCGTCTTGATCAGCAGTGCCAGGTACTGGTCGTAGGGGATGATCTGGGAGGTCGAGCCCTCGGTGGGGGTGAAGCTCATCAGCACCGGCACCAGCTGGTTCACGGCCCAGTAGCCCGCGAGGCAGCCGAGGAAGAACAGCGGGATCGCGGAGCCGAAGAAGCCGATCGCGTACTTCCGCTCGTTCCTGTGCAGACCCGGCATCACGAACAGCCAGATCTGCGCGATGAGCATCGGCGAGGACAGGATCAGACCGATGTAGGCGGCCATCTGCAGCTTGACGTTCAGCCCCTGGCCGACGCCCTGGAAGTTGATCAGCGCCTGGAGATCGGAATCCTCGCCGGCCGCTTCGATCGGTGCCTTCACGGCCTCGAAGACCCAGGGGAACAGGAACCAGCCGCCGATCGAGAGCAGCAGGACGGTGATCGCACTGATCAGCAGCCTGTTGCGCAGCTCTACCAGGTGCTCGCCGAGGGACATGCGTCCCTCGGGGTCCCGGCCGGGTCTCGTCACGGGCTCCGCCTCGGCCGGCCCGCGTCCCTGCGTATCACTCGCCACGGATCTGTGTCCTCCCAGCGCTCCGGGCCCGATCGATCACTCGACCGGGTCCGCCGTCGATGGCGCGGTGCGCGCCCAGATGCTCGGTCGCGACGGGGGTCTCAGTCGCGTCGGTAGGAGTCGTCGTCATCGCGGGCCCGGATCGGCTCGCGGTCCGGATCGCGGTCGTCGCGGGGGTCGTACTCACGGTCGTCGCGCGCGCGACGACCATCGCGGGCATCGGACTCGCGGCGGTCATCACGCGAGCGCGAGGAGCGCGACGGGCGGTCGAGCTCCTCGTCCTCATCGCCCTCGGCGGGCTTGTCATCACCGCGGAGCTCCTCGACCTCGCTCTTGAAGATGCGCATCGACTTGCCCATGTTCCGGGCGAGGCCCGGGAGCTTATTGGCTCCGAACAGGAGGATCACCAGCACGATCAGCAGGACGATCGCCCAGGGGTTGCGGAAGAAGTTCATGGAAGTACCTTTCAAAAGCGCCATGACACAGCGCGGGCGCCCCTATTATCCCACAGCGGACCGGGCGCCGAACGAACCGCCCCGGTGACGGCCCGGCCCACCAGTCGGCGGGCCGTCCCAGAGTAACGGCAGTTACCGGGTGTGACGCACAGCGCCGCCGCGCGCCACGGTCACGATCGTGTCTCTCAGCGGCTCCGGCGCGAGCACCTCGGCGGCGCCGGCGGATTCCAGCACCGCATCCACCAGGGGAGCCAGCACCGGCTCGACCAGGCGCGCGAAGGTCGCGCCGCTGCCGCCTTCAGCCCCCTCCGCGGCATCCCGCAGCTCGACGGCGTCGAAGGACTCGGCGATCCAGTGCGCGGCGGGGGCCAGCCGCAGCCACACCTCTCCCTCGACGCGG
This sequence comes from Brachybacterium vulturis, assembly GCF_043641765.1. GTDB lineage: Bacteria > Actinomycetota > Actinomycetes > Actinomycetales > Dermabacteraceae > Brachybacterium > Brachybacterium vulturis_A. The sequence continues at coordinate 71,315 of NZ_JBHZRO010000014.1, forward strand.
CCGGCCAGCACCGGGCCCTCCCCCGGGGCCGGCCGAGCCATCGCGGTCCCGGCGGGCAGCAGCTCCACGATGCGGTCCAGGCGGAAACGGCGCTCGCCCTGCGCCAGCTCGCAGTGCGCGAGCAGGTAGGAGCGTGCTCCCACGGTCTCGATGCGCAGCGGCTTGATCCGGCGCACGCTGGTGCCGGCGCGGTCCGTGGAGGAGTAGCGGATCGTCAGCCGGCCGCCTGCGGCGCCGGGCTCGGCGCGCAGGGCCGTGTGCACCGCCGTGAGCACCTGCTCGGCACGGTCCGCGGTGCGGGCGGCCCTCTCGTCGGCCGAGGTCGCCGCGGCGATCTCGCGGCGGCTGGGGACCTGCGGCGCCTCCGACGGCTCTGCCGTGCCCTCCACCACGGCCAGCAGCTTGGCGCGGGCGGACTCCACCACCTGCACGGTCTGCCCGGCGACGGGTTCGAGGGCCGCGAGCCCGGCGAGCAGCGCCGTGCTCTCCACCGCACTGAGGCTCAGGGCGCGGCGCAGCGGCTCGGCGTTGCGCACCCGCACCGTGCCGTGCTCCCATTCCGCCTCGATCAGATCCTCCCAGCCGGTGCCCATGTCGCCGCAGACGAAGAGCACCTGCAGATCGGTGATCAGCTGCTTCTCGGTGATGCCCAGTGCCTCGGAGAGCTCCGCCAGCTGGACCTCGTCGCGGGACATGACGTACGAGGCGACGGAGATCAGCCGGGAGAGATGGTCCCCGCTCTGCGGCGAGACCCGGATCCGGGCCGGGAGCCGGGCGGCCGCACGGTCGAGGGCCGTGAGGTCCGCCGCTCCCTCGTGCGCCTCGGCGATCACCGTGAGCACCGCGGCGAGCTCCTCGCGCCAGCCGATCGGCTCGAGCAGCTCGAGCCAGCGGACATCGGCCAGCAGCAGGCGGCGCGCCGCCGGCCGCGGCAGGTCCGGCAGGCGGAAGGTCTCCGCCTCCAGGGTCGCGCCGGCGCGGTCGCGCAGGGACAGCGCCTTGAAGGGCGCGGCACGGAGCAGCGCCGAGGCCCGGTCATCGCTGTCGAGCATCCGCTCGAGCACCTCGGCGAGCTCGATGTGCTCGGGACGCTGCCTCACGGCGACGCCCGCCTCGGTGGGGAACGATTCGATCCGGGAGGCCCGGAACACGCGGGGCGCCTCCCGGTCCCGGTCCCAGCCGTGGAGGTACCAGTGGCCGTCGTGGACGCCGACGACCCAGGGCTCGACCCGCCGCTCGGAGGGCGCGCCGTGGGTGCCGCGGTACAGGAAGCGGACCCCGTGCCCGGAGACCACGGCCTGGAGCAGCGGAGTGAGCACGGGCAACGACTCGACGGCTCCGCGGGGCGTGCGGCGCAGCAGATCGGGGTCCGCATCGTGGCCGAGGCTGAGGAGCTTCGCGCGCACGCGGCGCGCCGCTCCCCCGGCGGCGGCGGTGTCCCAGGCGCGGCTCGCCGCGAGCAGCACCGTGTACTCCTCGGTGGTGAGATCGAGCACCGCACCCGAACGGGCGGCGTCGATGCGGTAGTGGACCGTGTTCTCGTCCAGCAGGTCGCGCTCGGTCACCAGCGGCAGGCCGAGCTCGATGATCGCGGCCTTGTCGCGCTCGAACATCCGCTCCGCGGCCTGGTCGGAGACCGCCTGGGCGTAGTCGGGGATCACCCGGAACAGCTTCGCGCGGTCGATCCGACGGCGCGAACCGATCGTCATGATGACGTTGAGCAGTCTCTCCACACTCTTCGAAGCCACGGCGTCAGCGTATCCCCCGGGAGCGGGAGGCGTGACCAGATGCCGTCGCGGCCTAGGCTGGGGGCATGCTGCGATGGGAACGGGGAACCGTGAAGGCCGCTCTGAGCTCCTGGCCGGGAGTGGATCGGCTCGAGATCGAGCTCGAGGGCGGCGCGGAGATCCTCACCGCCATCGCCTACCGGGAGCTGACGGGGTGCCCGGAGCCGGGTGAGACGGTGCTGCTGAACACCAATGCCGTGCGACGCGAGCTGGGCACCGGCGGTGACGCCATGGTGGTGGCGCGCCCCGAGGTGCTGCCGGAGGCGGAGGCGATCGACGGGCACATGGTCAAGGCCCGCTACACCCCGATGCAGACCATGGTCGAGGCGATCGACGATCCCGCGAGCGAGCACTACGAGACCCTCCGTTCCGCCAAGCGCATCGATGGCATGCCGGTGATCGTCGCGGACCTGCACTCCTCGCTCCCCGCGCTGATCGCCGGGATCCGCGCCGAGCGCCGCTCGCTGCGCATCGCCTCTGTGCACACCGACGCCGCGGCGCTCCCCGCGGTCTACTCCCGCAGCGCCGCCCGGCTGCGCGAGGCCGACCTGCTCTCGGCGGTGATCAGTGCGGGCCAGTCCTTCGGCGGCGACCTCGAGGCGGTCACCGTGCACTCCGCCCTGCTGGGGGCCAAGCACGTGGTGGGCGCCGATGTCGCGATCGTCATCCAGGGACCCGGGAACCTGGGCACCGGGACCGGCTGGGGCTTCTCCGGGGTGCAGGCCGCGGAAGCGCTCCACGCCGCCGCGGTGCTCGGCGGCCAGGGGGTGGCCACGCTGCGGGTCTCCGAGGCTGATCAGCGGGAGCGACATCGCGGGCTCTCCCACCACTCCTCGACCGTCTACGGACGGGCTCTGCTCACGCCGGTGCAGCTGCCGGTGGTCCCGCGCCACGACTCCCGTTACAACAGTTTTCATGAGTCAGTGCGAAAACAGGTGAAATCCACAATTCTCAAGCCGGCGAGGAAGCGCGGCGTCCTCCATCAGCTCACCGAGGTGGATGCGAAGGGTCTGCGTGATGCGCTCGAGGAGATGCCGGTGCGGATGACCACGATGGGCAGGACCCTCGCCGAGGACCCCTCCCCCTTCCTGTACGCGGCGCTGGCCGGGCGCTGCGCCGCGACGCTCGCCCCCGGTGAGTGAGGGCGGGACGGTTCAGGAGGGCGGGGCCTCCCCGCGCTCCCGGATCAGCGCCTGCAGCTGGTGGGCGGCCGCGATGGCGCGCTCGCCGTCATAGCGCTGGATCGCCTGCAGCGGATGGGTGTGGCCGTCCGCCAGATCGAGATGGGCCCACGGATCCCCCATCGGGAAGCTGATCCCCAGCACCTCCGGCCATTCCAGCGTGCGCGTGCGCATCAGGTTGCGCACCTCGAGCTCATCGGGACGAGCGGTGATCTTCACCGAGGCCTCGAGGTGGCAGAAGAGGAACACCAGCACACCGACCGCGAGCAGACCGAGCCGGCCGCCCCACTGGAAGCTGGTGATCATCACCGCTCCACCGATCATGCCCGCCATCACCACGACCGCGCTGAAGTAAGCGGCCACCCGCACCGCGCGGGGGCGCAGCACGATCGTGGCCCGCCGCTCCCCTCCGACAGCGTCCGCTCCGGGGGTGCTCATCGACATCTCAGATGCGGCAGGCCTGGATGGCGGTGACCAGGATGGCGCGAGCGCCGGCATCGTAGAGCTCGTCCATCATGCGGTGGGCGGAGCCGCTGTCCACCATCGCCCGCACCGCGGACCACTCTCCGCCGTGCAGCGGCGAGACCGTGGGCGATTGCAGGCCGGGCGTGATCTCCACCGCCCGCTCGAGGAGGGCGGAGGGGATGTCGTAGTCGAGCATCACGTACTCGCGGGCCACCAGCACGCCGCGGATGCGCCGGGTGAGGACCTCCAGGGAGTGGGCGGCCTCCTGCTCGAGCTCCAGCTCGGGCCGGGAGAACAGCACGGCCTGACTGGTCATGATCGATTCGCCGAAGGGTTCGAGGCCTGCTGCGCGCAGGGTGGTGCCGGTCTCGACCACATCTGCGATGACGTCCGCGACGCCCAGGCGGATCGAGGACTCGACGGCGCCGTCGAGGTGGACCACCTCGGCGGCGATTCCGCGCTGGCTGAGGTAGTCCTCGACGAGGTTCTCGTAGCTGGTGGCGATGCGGGCGCCCTGCAGCTCGGAGACGTCGCTGCGGGTGCCGGCGGGGGCCGCGAAGCGGAAGGTCGAGCCGGCGAAGCCCAGCGGCAGGATCTCGTCGGCCGGGGTGCGGGAGTCCAGCAGCATGTCCTGGCCGGTGATGCCGACGTCGACGGTGCCGGAGCCGACGTACACCGCGATGTCGCGCGGGCGCAGATGGAACAGCTCGACGCCGTTGTCCTCGTCGACCACGACGAGCTCCTTCGCCGTGCCGCGGCGCCGGTATCCGGCTTCCTGCAGCAGGTCGGCGGCGGGCTCGGAGAGAGCACCCTTGTTGGGGACGGCGATGCGGAGCACGGATCCTCCTCGGCCGCCGCGGCGGCCACGAGACGGGATGGGACGGGGAGAGCGGGAGGGACAGCGGCGTCGGGGCCGCCAGGCGCGGCCGACGGCTCAGAGCTGCCGGTAGACGTCCTCGAGGGAGATGTCCTTGGCGATCATCATCACCTGCAGGTGGTAGAGCAGCTGGCTGATCTCCATCGCGGCGTCGTCCTTGGACTCGTACTCGCAGGCCATCCACACCTCGGCGGCCTCCTCGACGATCTTCTTGCCGATCTGATGGACACCGCCGTCGAGTTCGCGGACGGTGCCCGAGCCCTCGGGTCGGGTGCGGGCCTTGTCGGTGAGCTCGGCGAACAGCGCCTCGAAATCCTTCACTCCCCCAGGGTACGCGTCCCGGGCGGGCGCGCGCGCCGCCGCCCGCCCGCCGGACAGCAGCAGCTCAGTCCCGGCGCACCGTGGGATCCAGGTGGGCGGTCTCGACCGTGACCCGGGCCTGTTCCCGATCACGGCGGTGGCGCACTCCCCACCAGACGAAGAAGCCCAGCAGGGTGAAGGCGCCGTAGAAGAGATACATGAACGCACTGGCGTAGTAGCCGGCGCTCAGCAGCAGCGGGACTCCGACGATGTCCACGGCCACCCAGATCAGCCAGAACTCGACCCAGCCCTTGGCCATGCCGAAGGTCGCCAGCAGGCTGCCCATGAAGATCCAGGCATCGGCCCAGACCGGCTCGTAGGAGCCCAGGATGCGGAACAGCGGGGTGAGCGCGGCGGTGCCCCCGACCAGCACGACGAGGAGCAGGGCGCGCGTGCCCCAGGAGGCCCAGCGCGGTTCGACCGCGGTGCCGCCCGCCTCCCGGACCTGCCGCCAGCGGACCCAGCCGTAGACCGCGGTGGCGATGAACATCACCTGGCGTCCGGCCTGGCCGTAGAGGTCCACCGGGTTCGGGCTGCCGAACACGGAGCCCAGGAACACGGTCAGCAGCAGGGCGTTGCCGATGATGCCGAGGGGCCAGGCCCAGACCTTCCGGCGCATCCCGCCCAGCGCGCTGAGCAGTCCGAAGACATTGCCCAGCACCTCCCGCAGGAGCAGGAACTGGCCCCCGTCGAACTCGATGCGGGCAGCGAAGAGCCACTGCAGAAGATCCATGTCGTCGTCGCCGTGGTGGTCAGTGGGTCGGGTGGCGCTGTGCGAGCTCGCGCAGGGCGGAGATCTCGTCCGCGGCGTCCTGAGCGCGGTAGATCGCCGAGCCGGCGACGAAGATGTTCGCCCCGGCCTCCGCGCAGCGCTCGATGGTCTCGCGACTGACCCCGCCGTCGACCTGGATGGACACCTCCAGGTTCGATCCGCTGATCGCGGCGCGGGCCCGGCGGATCTTCGGGAGCATGGTCTCCAGGAAGCTCTGCCCGCCGAAGCCCGGCTCGACGGTCATCAGCAGCAGCATGTCGAACTCGCCGATGATGTCCAGCAGGGGCTCGACGGGGGTGGCCGGTCGCAGGGCGATGCCGGCCTGGACGTTCTTGCGGCGCAGGTCGCGGGCGAGCTTGACGGGAGCGCGGGCGGCCTCCAGGTGGAAGGTGACCGAGGAGGCCCCGACCTCGGCAAAGGCCGGGGCCTCGGTGTCGGCATCGTCGATCATCAGGTGCGCATCGATGGGCAGGGTGCTGCGCAGGACGATCTGCTCGACCATCGAGGGGCCGAAGGTCAGGTTCGGGACGAAGTGGTTGTCCATGACGTCGACGTGGACGCTGTCGGCGCTGGAGATCTTGTCCAGCTCGGTGCCGATGGACATGAAGTCGGCGTTGAGGATGCTGGGATGGATGAAGTGGCCGTCGGTCGAGTACGGGGTGTTCATGCCGCGGGATTTCCTTCCTCGGTGGGGGCGGGCCGCTTGCGCAGCAGGTGGATGTACATGGCGTCGGTGCCGTGGATATGGGGCCACAGCTGCACGGCGGGGCCCTCGCCCAGATCGAGGTCCTCGCGCGCGGCGGGCAGCACCCCGGCGCGCACGGGATCGCGCGCGTCGAGCTCCTCGACGTCCTGGCGGGTCTTCAGCACATCGGCGACGATCAGGCGGGTCTCGGCTAGGTGCGGGGAACAGGTCACGTAGGCGACCACTCCCCCGGGCGCGGCGGCGTCCAGGGCGGAGGTGAGCAGCATGCGCTGGAGGGTGGTGAGCGTGCCGATGTCACCGGGGGTGCGGCGCCAGCGGGCCTCGGGGCGGCGACGCAGGGCGCCCAGGCCCGAGCAGGGGACGTCGGCGAGGACTCGGGAGAAGCGGCCGGGCTGCTCGGCGCCGATCGCGGTGCCGTCGGCGGTGCGGGTGGTGATCTCGCAGCCGGCCTCCTGCAAGGTGGCGACGGCCCGGTCCACCAGCTCCGTGCGATGCTCCTGCAGCTCGACGGCGAGCAGGTCCGCGTCGTGGGCGACGGTGAGCCCGCCCATCAGCGCGGCCTTCCCGCCGGGTCCCGCGCAGAGGTCGAGCCAGTGGTGGTCCTCGGCGAGGACCAGGCCGTCGGCGCCGAGAGCGAGGGCGAGGGCGGCCAGCTGGCTGCCCTCGTCCTGCACCGCGACGCGGCCCTGCGCGACCGGGTCCATCCCGCCGGGATCGCCGGCGGGCCAGGAGGCGGCGAAGACCGACAGCCGGGCCTGGCTCGCACCGTGGTCGATGAGCTCCTCGAGGTCGGTGAGCCCCGGGCGCATCACCAGCGAGACCGCGGGGGCCTGGTTCTGGGCGGCCAGCAGCTCGTCGATCTCCTCGCGGGAGCGGCCGTGACCGGCGAGGGCGTCGCTGAGGGCGCGCACCACCCAGCGGGGGTGGGAATGGACGACGGCGAGGTGGCCGGTGGGGTCCTGCGCGCGGTCCGGGGCGACCTCGGCGATCCACTGCTCGCGGTCCTTCTCCCCCACCCGGCGCAGCACGGCGTTGGCGAAGCCGGCGGCTCCGGCGCCCACCACCCAGCGCGCCAGTGCCACGGTCTCGGAGGTCGCGGCGTGCCGGGCGACGCTCATGTCCAGCAGCTGGTAGGCGCCCAGGCGCAGCACGTCCAGGAGCGGAGGGTCGATCTTCTCCAGCGGGCGGTCGACGCAGGCGGCGAGGATCGCGTCCAGCCGGCCCTGGGCGCGCAGCGCGCCGTAGAACAGCTCGGTGGTGAAGGCGGCGTCGCGGCCGGCGACCTGATGGGTGCGCAGCAGCCGGGGCAGCACCAGGTTCGCGTAGGAGTCCTCCTCTCGCACCAGGCGCAGACCCTCGAAGGCGACCTGGCGGGAGGGGGTGGAGCGGCGCGTGCGCTCGGAGGGCCGGGAGTCCGAGTAGCCGCGGCGGGGGCCGCCCTGGCCGCGGGCGCCGGAGCGGGAGCGGCCCTGCTGGTCGCGGGAGCGGTGATCGCGTCGGTCTCGTCGTTCCGCGCTCATGCGGTCTCTCCGTCCTGCTGGTCCGTGGTGAAGCGGGCGCCCTCGGCCAGGGCCGCGCCACGGGCCCAGTCCGCCGCCCGCATCGGCCGCTTGCCGGCCGGGGCGAGGGTGGACAGGGCGATGACGTCGGTGCCGGTGCCCACCAGCACCTGGCGCTTGGTGGCCTCGATCCGGCCGGGCGGAAGCGGCGCGTGCTCGGGGGCCTGCTCGATGCCGAGGAGCTTGGTGCGGGCGCCGTCCAGCAGGGTCCAGGCGCCGGGCTGCGGGCTCATCCCGCGGATGTGGGCGGCGACCTGCTCTGCCGGCCGGGTCCAGTCGATCTCGGCCTCGGCGGTGGACAGCTTCGCGGCGCGGGTGGCCAGGGCGTGGTCCTGCGGCGTCGCGGTGGCGGTGCCGCCCTCGAGGGCGTCCAGCGCCTGCAGCAGCACCGGGGCGCCGTCCTCGGCCATCCGCTCCAGCAGCTCGCCGGCGGTCTCGAACTCGCCGATGGTGGTGGGGGCGGTGGTGAGGACGTCACCGGTGTCCAGGCCCTGCTCGATCCGGAACACGCTCATCCCGGTCTCGCGCTGCCCGACGAGCACGGCCCGCTGGGCGGGGGCGGCACCCCGCCACTCGGGCAGCAGGGAGAAGTGCAGGTTGATCCAGCCGTGCACCGGGATGTCGAGCGCAGCCTGCGGGATCAGGGTGCCGTAGGCGACCACCGGGGCGGCGTCGGGCGCGAGCTCCCGCAGCTGCTGCTGGACCGCCTGGTCGCGGAGCGTGGCAGGGGTCAGCACCGGCACCCCGGCCTCGCGGGCGAGCTCCTTGACGGGGCTGGGGCGCAGCTTGCGGCCGCGCCCGGTGGGGGCGTCGGGCTGGGTGAGCACGCCGACCACCTCGTGGTGCGAGTCGAGCAGGGTGCGCAGGGAGGGGAGGGCGGCCTCGGGGGTGCCGGCGAAGAGGAGACGCATGATGGGGCCAGTCTACGGTCGTCCAGGGTACGACGAGGGCACGCCCGGACCGCTCCTGCGGGGTCATCGCCCGTACTGGTCGAACAGTTCCGTGTACCCCTGGATGTAGGGCCCGAGATCGGTGATCCGTTCCAGCCCGACCTCGGCGAGCCCGATCCCCGATCCTTGGCACACGATGGTCACCGGGCCCACCCGGCAGGCGGCGGCGAAACGGTGGTCGTCCTCGAGGACGGCGAAACGGAGGGCCTGACCGTCGACCTGGACATTCGTGGCGGTGAGAACCGCACCGCGATGCAGGTCTTCACCTGAGCGCGGCATGTCCCGCTCGGGGTCGACGATCGGCAGGACCAGCTGGGCTCGCGGCCCGTCATCAACGTTGTCCGTGGTCATCACTCGCAGGAACGGGCTCTCCGGCGGCCATTCCGTCCGGTGCCCCAGCTCGTACTCCCGATAGGACTCCAGCACCGTGCCGTCCGAGTGCGAGGTCGTCTCCACGGTGCCCGCCCCGGCGAGGGTGCGAAAGCCCTGCCAGGTCGAGCGGACCCCGTACAGCGGGAGCGTGCAGTCCTCGAACTTCCGGAGCATCATCGCGCGATACCCGTGAGGCGATCCCGGACTGTGGCCGGCAATGTCCATGGCGGGACTCCTCGGGTCACCTTTCCGCGTCGTGCAAGGGGCTGAACTCCGCGTTCAACAACGATGTCGACCACGGAGCGTGACCCCATCGTGCCCATACCTGACCGTCGGGTCAACTGCCTGCCAGGTGGGTCAACCGGCTGGGCCGAGGGTCGATATCGATCGCTCAGAAGACGTCGGGCGGATCCAGCCGCACCCGCAGGGAGCCCTTGGCCTTGCGGGCACTGCGGGCGGCGATGCCGGCGCGCAGCGCATCGGCCAGCTCCCGGGAGCGGGCCGGCTCCAGGCGCAGCACGGCGCGGGAGCGGCCTGCGGCGTCCGGGCCCTCGAGATCGACCGGGCCGAAGACGTCGGTGCCGCCGGGCAGCTCGACGGTCTCCAGGAAGGCTCGGCAGGCCTCCCGGTCTCCCACGATCTCCGCGACCCGGGAGAAGGGCGGCAGGTCCAGTTCGTGGCGGTCCGCCAGCACCCGGTCGAGGAAGAAGGTGGAGCGGTGGGCGACCAGGTCCCGGATCGCGGGCAGGGTGGAGGTGCCCACCACCAGCACCTCGCCCCCGTCCTCGGCGCTGCGGACCAGGGAGATCGCACCGCGCCAGCGCCGCACGGCCTCGACGTCCGCATCGAAGGCGGCGCGGCCCAGCAGCGCATCCGCGTCCAGCAGCAGGCCCGCGGCGTAGCGGCCCGGCGGAGCCGGCTCGGCGCCGGGGGTGGCGACGATGATCGCCCGCTCCGGGACCGCCTCGTCCTCGAGGGCGCCGTGGGCGCCGCCGGCGACCTTCAAGGGCGTGTCGGGGAAGGCGCGGTGCAGCTCCTCGGCGGTGCGGGTGGAGCCGACGACCATGGCCCGCACCTGGGTGCGGTCGCATTCGGGGCAGCGGTAGCCGTCCTCCCGACGCCCGCAGACCCGGCAGTGCAGCGGGCCGTTGCGTCCGCTGAGGGACAGCGGGGCCGAGCAGTGCGGGCACCGGGCGCGGGTGCGGCAGAAGGTGCAGGCGATCGCGGGCACGTAGCCGGAGCGGGGCACCTGCACCAGCACCGGGCCCCGCTCGAGGCCGCGTCGGATCACCTTCATCGCCTCCTGCGGGAGGCGGGAGCGGCCCGAGGGCCCTTCGCGCTCGCGCAGGTACTCGTCCATCGCCACGATCCGGGGGCGCACGGCGGTGTGCGGGCCGGGCACGGGCTCCAGCCGGGCCAGATAGCCGTGGTCGGCCAGGGCGCGCAGCGTCACCGAGTCGGCAGCGGCGAGGAACAGCAGTGCGCAGCGTTCCTCGGCGGAGCGGCACTGCAGCACGGTGCGGGTGTGGGGGTAGGGGGCGCGGGGCTCCTCGAGCAGGTCGTCCGCCTCGTCCCAGCAGATGGCCAGGGCCAGGTTCCGCACCGGGGCGAAGGCGGCGGAGCGGTTGCCGAGCACCACCCGGGTCGCCCCGCGCAGGATGCGGCGGAAGATGCGATAGCGCTTCTCCGGGCCCTCGGCTCCGGAGAGCACCTCATGCTCGATGCCGCGCTCGGCGAGCACACGGGACAGCCGTGCGACGTCCCGCTGGTCGGGCGCGACGACGAGGGCACCGAGATCCGCGTCGAGGTCGGCGATCGCATCGGCGGCGACGGTGGTCCAGGTGTCGGCGGCATCGAGCGTGAGGCTCGCGCGGGGCACCGGGCCCTCCGGGCTGCCGGCGCGGGCGAGCAGCGCGGAGAGGCCCACATAGCGGTCGCCGGGGCGGAGTGCGTCGGCAGGGTCGGGCCCCGGAGCGGCCGCGGGGTGCTCGGTGTCTGCGGACTCCTCGGCCTCCGCGTCCTTCTCCTCCGCTGCGCGGTCGGCCTTCTCGGCGCGGGCGTGGCGCGGGGGCAGGGCGAGGCGCAGCACGTCGCCGACGGTGCCGGCGCTGCGGGCGGCCACCTCCTCGCACACGCGCATCATCGCGGGTGGGACGACGACATCCTCGGAGACCAGGCGGTGCAGCGGGGCCAGGGCCCGGTCGGTCGAGGGCTCGGGGAGACGCTCGAGGATGATGCCCTCGGTGTCCTTGCCGGAGAACCGCACCCGCACCCGCATGCCGGGCCGGGCAGCGGCGGTCGCGGGGGTCACGGCGTACTCGAAGGGCCGGTCCAGGTGCGGCAGCACGCCCACCAGGCGCACGCTCGCCACCGGCAGCTCCTCGACCACCTCGAAGCCGGCGGTGGTGCGCAGCCCGGAGGCCCGGGCCGCGGAGTCGCGGCCCGGGTCGCTCGGCGCATCCACCGATGGGGAGGGGGCGGGAACAGGAACGGCGGGGGCCGCGAAGAGGGGCTCCTGCCCTCCTGCGTGCTCCCCCGCCGTCCCCTCGGCGGACCTGCTCAGCGCCTGTGCACCGCCACCAGGTCGCAGACGAAGATCAGGGCCTCGTCGGGGGCGATCACGGGCGGAGCCCCCTGGGCGCCGTAGCCGAGGGAGGCGGGGATCTCGAGCCGGCGACGGCCGCCGACCTTCATGCCCTGCACGCCCTGGTCCCAGCCGGAGATGACCTGACCCACGCCGAGCTGGAAGCGCAGCGGCTCGCCGCGGTCCCAGGAGGCGTCGAACTGCTCGCCGGTGGAGTGGGAGACGCCCACGTAGTGCACGTCGACGACGTCGCCGCGGCCGGCCTCCTCACCATCTCCGACGATCTCGTCGGAGCTGAGCAGCTCGGTGGGCGCCTCGCCCTCGGGGAAGTCGACCTCGGGCTTGCTGCGATCGGTCATGCGGTCCTCCTGTGGGGTGGGGGGAATGGTTCAGTCATTGGTGTGGGCGGCATCGAGCACGTCGATCACGAAGAGCAGGGTCTCCCCGGCGAGCTCGCCCTGGTCACCGTAGGCCTCTGCGGCCGGGATCACCAGCATCACCTGGGAGCCGACGGGCAGGTCCAGCAGATTCTCGTCCCAGCCCTGGATCACGCGGCCCTCGCCCTGCACGAAGGAGAACGGGGCCCCGCGCTCCCAGGAGGAGTCGAACTGGGAACCGTCGGACCACTTCCAGCCGGTGTAGTGCATGGTGAGGTAGTCACCGGCGCGGGTGGTGTCCCCGGTGCCGACGATCAGGTCCGCCCGCACCGTCGAGCTGGGCTCCTCGCCCTCCGGCGGTGCGTCCAGGGAGGGGGCGCCGTTCTCGGCGAGGGTGACGGTGGGGAACGTGCCGGAGGGCGCTGCGGGCTCGCCCTCCGCGCGCAGCGGGGAGACGATGCGGTCCACGTCGGCGACCTGCAGCAGCGAGTAGGCCTGGCCGTCCGCGGACTGCTGCCACCCGGCCATCACGAAGCGGGAGCCCACGGGCATGGTGGTGAACACGTCGAAGGCGGCCTGGCCGATGCCCTCCGCGGTGACCTGGACACCGCCGGCAGGGCCTCCCTGCCACCAGGACTGCAGCGTCTCGCCCGTCGCGGCGTCGGCGTAGAGGTGGCGCCAGATGATGGTGTCGCCCTCGGCGATGGTCGCCCCGTCCCCGGGGACGACGACCTCCGCGGAGGCTGCGGTGACCTCGAGCGGGGCGGTGAACTCGACCGTCGGCTCGGCGCCGAGGTCCTCGCTGACGGTGACGCCGGCCAGCGGGTCGCCGCCGCCTCCGCCGTCGGAGGCCCCTCCGGCATCGGAGGCTCCGCTGCCCTCGCTGCCGTCATCGGTGCAGGCGGTGAGGCCGATGGCAGCGGTCGCGGCGAGGGCGGTGGTCAGCAGCGTGCGGCGGCGGATCAAGTGAGGGCCTTTCGGATCGGTGGGCCCGTGGCGGGCACGGCACCAGGGTACGGGGCGGAGGATGAGCGTTCGCGGAGTGTGGCAGAGGGCTCAATCGGCACCTGCTCAGGCGAAGGGCATCGGGTCCGCCGGCGCCGCGGTGCCCTGGGCGCGGATCTCCGCGAGCAGGGCATCGACCGCCGGCAGCGCGGTGGTGAAGGGGTCCAGCACCTGGATCGGCATCGCCCCGGGCCGGGTCAGGCGCAGCGTGGTCCAGTCCACGACGTGGTCCACCCCGTGCTCCTGGGCGGCGGTGACCACCTGGCCGCGCAGATGAGCGCGGGTGGTGGTGGGGGCCGTGGTCCGGGCCCTCTCGATCCGTCCCTCGTCCAGCACCTGCGGCGCGAGGCCGCGGCGCTGCAGAGCAGGGAAGACGCCCTGGGAGGGATCGATGTCGTGGTAGGCGAGATCGAGGCGCTCGATCGCCGGGTCCTCGAGGCCCACGCCGCGGCGGTCTGCCACCTGACCGAACAGCCGCTCCTTGATCGCCCAGTCCAGGTTCTCCGCGGCCCAGGAGCGATCGCCGGTGAGGACCGCATCGAGCGCCCGCTGCCAGGTCTCCAGCACCGCATGCTCGGACTCATCGGCGAACTCGGTGACGTGGTCCAGCCAGCGCTGCTGGATCTCGAGCGCGGTGGTGGTGCCGCCGCCGGCGAGCGGCAGCGGGGCGGTGCCGGTGAGGTCGCGGGCGACGGTCCGGATGGCGGTGATGTCGTCGTGCAGCGCGAGCTCGGGCAGGGTGCGGCCGGACTCGATCGCGCGCAGCACCAGATCGGTGGTGGCGAAGCGGAGGTGGGTGGAGACCTCGCTCATGGTGGAGTCGCCGACGATCACATGCAGGCGACGGAACCGGCTGGGATCCCCGTGCGGCTCGTCCCGGGTGTTGATGATCGGGCGGGTGCGGGTGGTGGCCGAGGAGACCGCCTCCCACATGTGGTCGCTGCGGCGGGAGAAGACGAACTGGGCGGGGTCGGCCTCGGGGCCGTCCGCGGAGCGCACCACTCCCCCGGCACCGGTGACGATCTGGCGGGTGACCAGGAAGGGCAGGAGGTAGCGGGGCAGGCGGGTGAACTCGCCGCGGCGGTCCACCAGGAAGTTCTCGTGGGAGCCGAAGGCATTGCCGGCGGAGTCCTCGTTGTTCTTCAGCAGGTGGATGCGGGCGTCCTGGCCGTCGGCGGCGAAGCGCTGGTTGGCCTGGGCGGCGAGATCCGCGAAGATCCGGTCCCCGGCGCGATCCTGGGCGACCAGGTCCCACCAGTCGTCGCATTCGGCGGTCGCGTACTCGGGATGCGAGCCGACATCGAGGTAGAGGCGCGCGGCGTTGCGCAGGAACACGTTCGAGCTGCGGCCCATCGCCACCACCGGCCGGAACAGCTCCCGGGCCGCTGCTTCCGGTTCGAGCGCCTGCGAGCCGTCGGCACGCACGCACACCAGCCCGTACTCGGTCTCCAGACCTCCCACGCGACGCTTCATCGGGTCACTGGCCGCCCTTCTGCACGAAGGAGCGCACGAAGGTCTCGGCATTGGACTCGAGCACCGAGTCGATCTCGTCGAGCAGATCATCCGCCGCCTGGGCGGAGGCGAAGGTCTGCCCGCCGGTGACGGCTTCCGAGTTCTGCTCGTCGTCGCCGCCTCCGCCGGGGGCGTTCAGGGACTGCTGGGACATGGTGTCCTCCTCGTTTCTGTCATCGTTCGATGACCGGTGGGTCAGCTGTGCTCGACGGCTCGGCGCAGGGCATCGAGGATCTTCTCGGGATCCTCGGCAGGGTCGATGCCGTGCTGGGCGCACCAGTCGGCGGAGCCCAGCCGCGGATCGGCCAGGCGCAGCCGGTGCCCGCCGGCGGGACCGGCCAGGGTGATCGCATCCCAGCCGGCGGAGGGGACCTGGGCGCGGTGCGCGGCGATGAGGCCGCCCCGCAGATGGGCACGGGTGCTGGTGGGAGCGGTGCGCACGGCGTCGTCGACCTCGTCCTGGCCGACCAGGGTGGGCACGGCGCCGGCGGTCCGCAGCTTGTCGTAGAGGCCGCGGCCGGGCCGCAGGTCGGAGTACTGCAGGTCCACCATCGCCAGACGGGGATCGTCCCAGTCCAGGCCGTGGCGTGCCCGGTAGCGCTCGAGCAGCTGGAGCTTGGCGACCCACTCCACCCGCTCGGCGGCACGCATCGGGTCCTCCCCGAGCAGGTCGAGGATCTCGCCCCAGCGGCGCAGCACCTCGACCGTCTCCGCGTCGGCGGGGTCGGCGACCGCGGCGAGCGCGTCGCGCAGGAGGTGCTGGATCTGCAGCGCGGTGAGCTCGCGCCCGTCGACCAGCTCGACCGTGGCGTGCAGGCTCGGGTCGTGGCTGATGGTCCGGACCGCGGCGACCGGATCGGCGAGCCTCAAGTCGGGGAGGATCGCCGTGCCGGTGCGGTGCTCCGCCTCGAGTGCGGCCAGCAGCAGCGAGGTGGTGCCGAGCTTGAGGAAGGTCGACTCCTCGAGCAGGTTCGCGTCGCCGATGATCAGGTGCAGGCGGCGGAAGCGGGTGGGGTCGGAGTGCGGTTCGTCGCGGGTGTTGACGATCGGCCGGTTCAGGGTCGTCTCCAGCCCCACCTCGGCCTCCATGAAGTCGGCACGGGAGGAGAGCTGGAAGCCGGCGCGCTCGCCCCGGGTGCCGAGTCCCACCCGCCCCGCGCCCACCAGCACCTGACGGGTCGTCAGGAAGGGCAGCAGGGCCGTGACCACGCGCTCGAAGGGCACCGCGCGGTCCACCAGGTAGTTCTCGTGGGTGCCGTAGGAGGCGCCCTTGCCGTCGGTGTTGTTCTTGAACAGGGCCACCTCGGGGATGCCCTCGGCCGCGGCGAGGATCGCCATCGCCCGCCGGGCGATCTCCTCCCCGGCGCGGTCGGTGACCACCGCCTCGCGGGCGCGCAGCACCTCGGGCGCGGAGTACTCCGGATGCGCATGGTCGACGTACCAGCGGGCCCCGTTGCGCAGCACCGCGTTGCCGATCGAGCGCTGAGCGGCCCAGGCGAGCACCTCGGCATCGTCCCCGTCGGGGGCGAGCTCCGGCCCGGCCAGCGGCAGGTCCCTCTCGACGCTGGGGACGTGGGCGTCTCGCACCTCGTCGGTGAGCTGGCTGGGGTGGGCGGCGGCGCGCTGGAGCTCGAAGCCGCGGGCGTCCCGCAGCGGGGTCTCGTCGCCGTAGTCCCAGCGCACGCGGCGGCCGCGCTCTCCCTCGAGGGGGTCGAGCAGGGCGTAGGCGCCCACCACCAGGTGGGAGAGCAGGATCGAGGAGCCGGCGCCGGAGCGGGCACGGTCCTCCATATCGGCGTGGACCACTCCGAACTCGGTCTCGATCCCCATCACTCGCTCGGTGGTCAGCGCGGGAGCGGTGTCCTGGGGCTGCTGGGTCATGCCGTGACCTCCTCGGCATCGCCGGCCCGGGTGCGTCCCTGCAGCGGGACGATCGCCTCGACCCGGCGGCGCCCGCCGCCGGGCAGACCGGTCACCCGGGCCCAGTCCTCGGGGTGCGCGGCCGAGGGCATGTCCTCGTTCTCGACGAACTCCGCGGTGATCGCGTCGTGCAGGTGCTGGGAGCCGACACCCACGTCGCCGGTGGCCAGCTGGTCCTTCACCGCCAGCTTCTTCGCCCGGTCCACGATGTTGCGCAGGGTGGCGCCGGAGACGAAGTCGCGGAAGTGGAGGGTGTCCTGCCCGCCGTCGGAGTACTCGACCCGCACGAACGCGGAGGCCGGACCCTCGTCGTAGATCTCGCGGGCGGCGAGGTCCAGCAGCTGCTCACGGTCCTCGCGCACCGGGACGGTCTCGTCCAGGTAGAGGGAGAGGATCTCGCGGCCGGCGCGCTGGTTGGGGCGGCGCACCCGGATCTTCACGTCGAGCCGCCCCGGTCGCAGGATCGCCGGGTCGATCATGTCCTCGCGGTTGGAGGCGCCGATGACGATGACGTTGTCGAGGCCCTCGACGCCGTCGATCTCGGCCAGCAGCTGGGGCACGATCGTGGTCTCGACGTCGCTGGACATCCCGGTGCCGCGGGTGCGGAACAGGGCCTCCATCTCGTCGAAGAAGATCACTACCGGGTGGTCCGCCGCCGCCTTCTCCCGTGCGCGCTCGAACACCAGGCGGATCGACCGCTCGGTCTCGCCCACGTACTTGTTCAGCAGCTCGGGGCCCTTGACGTTGAGGAAGGCGGAGTTCTCCAGCGCCTCGGCGACGCTCACCCCGCGCACCTCGGCGCTGCGCAGCACGAGCTCATGGGCCACCGCCTTGGCGATCATCGTCTTGCCGCAGCCGGGCGGGCCGTACAGCAGCACGCCCTGCGGCGGGCGCAGGCCGTAGGTGCGGTAGAGGTCCTGCTGCAGGAAGGGCAGTTCGACGGCGTCGCGGATCGCCTCGATCTGCTCGCCCAGCCCGCCGATGTGGTCGAAGGAGACCTCCGGGACCTGTTCGAGGACGAGGTCGGTGATCTCGGCGCGGTCGATCCGCTCCAGCACCAGCTGGGACCTGAGATCCACCAGCACGTGGTCGCCGGGGTGGAGCTGCTCGTCGGTGAGGGTGCCGGCACGGCGCAGCACCCGGGTGTCGTCGGGGGCCACGGCCACCAGCAGCCGGGAGTCGGCCAGCTCCTCGACCACGGGCACCACGTTGCCGGCGTCGCTCGGGGCGACCGCCTCCACCGCTGCCAGGGCCTCGTTCAGGCGCAGCTCGGCTCCCGGGGTCAGCGTCTCCAGGTCCAGGGAGGCGGAGGTCGCCACCCGCAGTCGGCGGCCGTGGTGGAGCACGTCGATGGTGGTGCCCTCGCAGCGGCGCAGGAAGGTGGCGTAGGAGTTCGGTGGGTCGCCGACCCGTTCGAGGTCGTTCTTGAGCTGGACGATCTGCGCCCGGGCGGCGCGCAGCCCCGTCGTGAGGCGGTCGTTGTGGTGCGCGAGCTGCTCGAGCTCGGTGGTCATCTCGGCATAGGTCTTCATCCTGCTGCGTTCTCCTTCCCGGGTGCGATCAGCGGTCGCGACCCTGTCGGATGTCGCGCAGTGCGCGCTTGAGCTTGCGCGGGGCGACGCCCCGCTCGCCCACGTCCGGCGCGCTCCACTCACCCTCGGAGCCGCCGAAGCCCTCGTTGTCGGGATGGCTGAGCTCCTCCTCGAGGCGGGAGCCGGGCGCCGGGCGGGTGGTGCGGCGCAGCGCCTGCGTGCCGTGGGCGGTGCGGCGGGCGGTGAGCAGGAATCCGGTGTGCGCGTTCATGCGGTGCTCGGGCCGCACGGCGAGCCCCTCCAAGTGCCAGGGGCGCACGAAGGACTCCCAGGCGAAGGGCTCGGTGAACTCGCCGTGAGCGCGCAGCGCCTCGGCGGTCCGCGAGAGCTGGGTGACGGTCGCGACGTATGCCAGGAACACTCCGCCGGAGACCAGGACCTCCGCGGCGGCGTCCACGCACTCCCAGGGGGCGAGCATGTCCAGCACCACCCGGTCCACTGCGGGCTCCTCGGGCGAGAGGGTGGGGGCGAGGTCCTGGAAATCACCGACGGACAGCTCCCAGGCGGGGTGCTCGTCGCCGAAGAAGGTCTCGACGTTCTCGCGGGCCACGTCGGCGAAGTCCTCGCGCCGCTCGATGGAGTGCACCGAGCCCTCAGGGCCGACGGCGCGCAGCAGCGCGGTGGTCAGGCCGCCGGAGCCGACGCCGGCCTCGAGCACCCGGGCCCCGGGGAAAATGTCCCCCCACATCAGGATCTGCGCGGCGTCCTTGGGGTAGATGATCGCGGCGCCGCGGGGCATCGCCAGCATGTAGTCGGCGTAGAGGGGCCGCAGCGCCTGGTAGACGATGCCGTGGGAGTTCTCGACCACGACCCCGTCCTCGGCGCCGATGAGCTGGTCGTGGCGCAGCACTCCGCGGTGCGAGTGGAACTCGCCGCCGGGCTTGAGGGTGATGGTGTGCAGACGGTTCTTGGCGTCGGCGAGCTGGACCTTGTCGCCGAGGGCGAAGGGCCCGGTGCGATCCAGACCGCGTCGGGGCGCGCGGGGCGCGGGACCCGGTGCCCCGTCGTGGGCGGCGGGCTGCGGCTGATCAGTCATGCCTTCCAGCATATGGCCCGGGCCGTGGCGCCGACCATGATGTTCACCGTCCGCGCAGGAGCGCGTTGACGTCCGCGCTCAGGATCACACCGCGGGCGGTGCCGTCCTCCGCCAGGACCAGGTAGGCGGGGGCGGGATGCGAGAGCATCGCGCCGATCAGGTCATCGCCCTGCAGGGTGGCGGGCAGCGCCCCCACCTCGCCGATCGTCCCGGCGACCGCGAGGACCGGGGTCGCCGCGCGCTGTGCGACCGGGACGGCGGCGGCCGCGGCCGGGTCGATCCGGGAGGCCCGGCCGACGGTGCCCGATGCCGCGGTGGTGCGGTCCAGGATCAGCACGGAGGAGAGATCGGCGGAGGGGTCGAGGTCCGACAGCGACGCCTGGTGCGAAACGATTCGCACGGGCGTGGCGAGGGAGGCGGCGTCCAGGGTGCGGATGCGGCCCTGCAGCGCGGCTCCGGCCAGCGCCTGGGTGGCGCCCTGCCAGAGCATGCCGGCGATCAGCAGCGCCCAGACCAGGGTCAGCAGGGAGAAACCGCCGGCACCGCCGGCGCGCATGATCTGCCACAGCGGATAGGCGACCACCGCGACGGCGATCGCGCGTCCCAGCCAGGCCGTGATCCGGGTGCCGAGCTCAGGGCTGCTCAGAACCGCTCCGAGCAGCGTCTCCAGGGCACGGCCGCCGTCCATCGGCAGCCCGGGCAGCAGGTTGAACACCGCGAGCACCAGGTTCAGCCAGGAGCTCACCGAGAAGAACACGGCCAGCGAAGTGCCGGGGTCGGCCTGCTGCCCGACAGCGAAGCACAGCCCGGCCAGCAGCAGGTTCGCGGCCGGACCGGACAGCGAGACCAGCAGGGAGCCGAGCGCAGACATCTGCCGGGAGCGGTACTGCGTATGGCCACCCCACAGGGTCAGCGCGATGTGATCGACGCTGGCACCGAAGGCGCGGGCGACCAGGGCGTGGGCGGCTTCGTGCACGAGGACCGAGACGATCATGAACAGCCCGATGCCGATCGCCAGCAGCACCGCCGTGGTCGGGGCGATGCCACCGCGGGAGAGCGAGGGATACATGATGACCGCGAGGAGCAGCACGGTGAGCAGGGTGCCGGGACTGACGCGCACCGGGGGCAGCGGCCCGAGGCGCACCGTGGGACTGGTCATGATCCGTCTCCTCCGCCGCCGGGGCGGGGATCCCCAGGCAGGGCGAGGATATCCCGTGATCCTGAGCCGCGGATGAGGTGCCTATGATGGGGTGATGAGTCGAATCGCCATCACGGCTTTCAGCGGATGGAACGATGCCGGCGAGGCAGCCACCGGGGTGATCGAGCATCTGCACGAGGTCTGGCCCACCCGACCGGCAGGCGCGATCGACGCCGAGGAGTTCATCGATTTCCAGGTCAACCGTCCCGAGATCCACACCACCGAGGACGGCCTGCGGGTCGTCGACTGGCCGGACACCCGCGTGCACCTGGTGACCCCACCGCGCGGGCCCGAGATCGTCACCGTCATGGGGCCGGAGCCCTCGTTGCACTGGAAGCGCTTCTGCGATGAGGTGCTCGAGCAGCTGCAGGCGCTGGATGTCAGCTCCGTGATCGCGCTCGGGGCCCTGCTCGCCGACTCGCCCCACTCCCGGCCGCTGCCCGTCTCCGCCCTGGTGGAGCCGGTGCCCGCCGAGCCCGTGACCGGTTCCGAGCTGTACAGCGGTCCGATCGGTGTGCCCACGATCCTGGCCCGGCGCACGGCCAGTGCCGGGCTGCGCACCACCAGCGTCTGGGTGCAGGTCCCCCATTACGTCTCGCAGAACTTCTCGCCGAAGGCGGTGCTGTCACTGATGCGGGAGGTGCAGGATCTCGTCAGCGCGCCCATCCCGCTCGACGAGCTGGTCGAGGATGCGGAGGCCTGGGAGCGGGGGGTCGACGAGCTGGCGCGCACCGACGAGGACGTGGCCGAGTACGTCGCCCGGCTGGAGCGTGCCCAGGACGCCGCCGGGCTGCCGGAGGCCAGCGGCGACGCGATCGCCAAGGAGTTCGAGCAGTTCCTGCGGCGGCGCCGCGAGTCCGAGTGAGCTCGTGCCCGACGGTCAGCTCTCGAGCATGATCCCGAACAGGGCGTCCGCTGCGGCGGCGACGTCGCCGGGCCCGGGGGCCGCATCGTCCGCTCCGGGCCCGGGCGTGCCCGCGGCCCAGGCGTCCAGCGCCTCGAGCGCCCGAGCGGTGTCGAGATCGTCGCGGAGGGCGGCCCGCATCTCCTGGACCGTCGCCGGGCAGTGCCCGCCGCGGCGGGCGGCGTGGCGGTAGCGCCCGAGCCGGACCCTCGCCTGCTCGAGCTCCTGCTCGGACCACGCCCAGTCGCTGCGGTAGTGGTGCGCCATCAGCGCCAGGCGGATCGCCATCGGATCCACGCCGTCGCGCACCAGGCGGTGCACGAACACCAGGTTGCCCAGCGACTTGCTCATCTTCTCGCCCTGGTGGGCGACCATGCCGCTGTGCGCGTAGGCAGCGGCGAAGGGGCGTCCCAGCGCCACGGAGTGGGCGGCGCTGAGGTCGTGGTGGGGGAAGATCAGATCGTTGCCGCCGGCCTGGATGTCGAAGGGCAGGCCGATCGCCTCCTCCGCGATGCACACGCACTCCACGTGCCAGCCGGGCCGGCCGCGGCCGAGCTCCGCGGCGTCCCAGGCGGGCTCGCCCTCGCGCTCGGCCCGCCACAGCAGCGGATCGAAGCGGCCGCGCTTGCCCGCACGGTCCGGGTCGCCGCCGCGCTCGGCGAAGACCTCGAGCATCTGCTCCTCGGACCAGCCGGAGACGTCCCCGAGGGCGCCGTCGACGGCGAGGTCGAGGTACCAGTCGGGGCCGGCGGCGTCGCTCGCCTCCACCGGATAGGCGCGGCCCCGCTCGTGCAGGGTGCGGACCACGGCGATGATCTGCTCCATCGCCTCGCTCACGGACCGGTAGGTCTCCGGGGCGATGATCCGCAGCGACTCCATGTCCTGGGTGAACAGCTCCACCTGGGAGGCGGCGAGCTCGCGCCAGTCCACCCCGTCGCGGTCGGCGCGCTCGAGCAGCGGGTCGTCGACGTCGGTGATGTTCTGCGCCATCTCGACCTCGTACCCGGTGTCGTGCAGCGCCCGTCGCATCAGGTCGGCGGCGTGGTAGGTCGCCGCGTGGCCCAGGTGGGTGGAGTCGTACGGCGTGATGCCGCAGACGTACAGCCGGGCGGTCCCCGGGGTGAGCGGGAGGATCGGCGTGACCCTCCCGGCTCGGGTATCGAACAGCCTCAGCGGCACACCGGAGGCGGGGAGGGGGGCAAGAGCGGGGGAGGTCCAGGAATGCACCCGTCGATCATACGATCAGCCCGCTGGGAACTGCTCAGGCTCCGCCCAGCGGGTCGACCACACCGAACCAGAGCAGACCCAGCAGCAGCAGTCCCGCGATGACGCGGTAGATCACGAACATCAGGTAGGAGTGGTTGGTGATGATCCGCATGAACCAGACGATCACGGCGAAGCCCACGCCGAAGGCCACCACGGTCGCCACCACGATCGCCATCAGGGAGGGCTCACCCGCAGCGGCGGCCGCAGCCCGGCCGTCGGCGGTCAGCAGCGCCGGCACCTCCTTGGCCGCCTTGTACAGGCCGGAGGCGAACACCGCCGGGACGGCGAGCAGGAAGGCGTAGCGGGCGGCGGCCTCGCGCTTGTAGCCCATCAGGAGCCCCGCGGTGATGGTGCCGCCGGAGCGGGAGACCCCGGGGATCAGCGCCAGCGCCTGCGCGAGCCCGAAGAGGATGCCGTCACGCACGCTGAGCTGGGTGAGCTCCTTGCGGTGTGGGGCGATCCGGTCGGCGAGCCCCAGCAGCAGACCGAAGAGGATCAGCATCGCGGAGGTGATGTAGAGATTCCGCAGGCTGTAGTCGATCTGATCCTCGAACAGCAGCCCGAGCACGCCGATCGGGATTGAGCCGAGGATCACCAGCCAGCCCATGCGTACATCCGGATCGGAGTGCGGGACCTTCCCCGCCAGGGCCCGGAACCACTTGCCGATGATGCGGCTGATGTCGTTCCAGAAGTAGATCAGCACCGCCGTCTCGGTGCCGAGCTGGATGATCGCGGTGAACGCCGCGCCGGGGTCCTGCCCGGGATCCATGAGCTCGCCGACCACGCGCACGTGCGCGCTCGAGGAGATCGGCAGGAACTCGGACAATCCCTGGACCAGCCCCAGGATGACCGCCTCGATGAACGACATGAACTCTCCTCGATCGACTCAGGGACCCGACGCTGCCGCGGTGCGGCGACCGCGGGCCCCGCACACAGTACGCGGCGCCGGGCGGTGGGCCCGGCGCCGCGCAGCGGAGCAGTGGTGAAGAGTACGTGGAGGTGGTGGGGAGGAGCCCTGTGCGGGGCCGACGGTCAGCGGCCGGAGTCGTCCTCGTCGTCGTACTCGTCATCGTCGTCCTCGTCGTCCTCGTCGTCCTCGTCGTCATCGAAGTCGTCGAGGTCCTCGAAGTCGTCCTCGTCATCATCGTCGTCGTCGAAGACGATCAGCGGCGTGGCGATCTCGTAAGCGTCGAAGAGGGCGTCGTCATAGGCGTCGAAGGCCGTGGCGAGTTGCTCCGTCGCCGCATCGAGAGCGGGGTCGTCGTCGCCGCGCGAGGCGGCGGCCGCCTCGTAGTGACGTTCGAAGGCAGCGATCAGCGCAGCAAGAGCGGAGCGAGGATCCGAGTTCATGCTTGGACGGTACATCGTCCGACGGCACAATGGACAGTGGGACGAGCTTCTCGTGACCGGGAGACCAGTCACCCATCGGGACCCGCCCCCGCGGACAGCCCGCCGACCCGGCGCGAGGACGGCTGTCGCAGGTCATGACACAGCTCATCGAGCACAGGAGAACAGGTTGATCCGACCCCGCACAGCCCTCGTCGCCGGCGTCCAGCACGTCGATGATTCCCGCCAGTGGCGCGATCTCCCCGTCGAGCGGGGACGGCGCGCCGAGGACTACGAGTTCCGGATCCTGACCGTGCCGCGCGGCACCTCCATCGGGCAGGTGCGGGCGGAGCTGGCCGAGCAGGCGGAGTACGGACGCTGGGAGCATGCCCGCACGCGCCTGTACGTGGGCGGGGGCCGGAAGGTCCGGATGCGGCGGCGCATCATCCGCGTCAGCTCCACGCTGTAGGGCACGTCACCAGGTCATGCGTAGCACCCGCACAGCCTCCTCGAGCGAGAGGTCCTCGCGGCGCGCCGCACTCGCCAGCCGGCGGGCCGCCTGAGCGACGGTCGAGGAGACCGGTGCCGCCTGGTCGCTGACCCGGGTCCCGGAGCCGACTCGGGAGACGAGCAGACCGTCGGCCTCCAGCGAGCGGTAGGCCTTCGCCACCGTGCCCGGCGCGACCCCGAGGTCCGAGGCGAGCTGGCGGACGGACGGCAGACGCTCGCCCTGGCCCAGCCGACCGGTGGTGATCAGGCCGCTGATCTGGTCGTGGATCTGCCGGGCGGGGCTCCCTTCCGCGGGAGACAGCGCAATGATCATGACGGCACGGAGACGCGGGAGGCCGACGGAGCGGGCACCGCGGTCAGCAGCGTGAACACCCACAGCGCGAGTCCGAGGATGCCGGCCACCTGCGCCAGGACGTCCAGGGCTCCGGTGAGGGCGGAGGACGGCGTGCCGGCGGAAAAGGGCAGCCTCTCGCCGGAGGCAAAGGAGCCGGTCACCCGCGAGGTGCTCGCGAGGGAGTGCAGTATCGCCTCCAGATGCAGCACCAGCGCCCCGAGCGCGACCCGCACGGCATTCGTGCTGCGCAGGCGCCGCTCGGTGACGTCGGCGTCCTGTGCCGTAGTCAGCGGCGCTCGCGCGATCCGCGACACGGTCCACCAGGTGGCCGCGCACAGCAGCACCCACAGCACCGACGGCACGAGGGAGCGGTGCCATCCATAGATGGTCGCGCCGATCGCGTCGGGCCCGACATCGACGATGTACATCGTGTACTCACCGGCATCGTTCGGCTGCGAGGCCATGCCGGAAGCGAGCGTGAGGCCGACGATCAGTGCGAGGACGCCCAGGAGTGCGCCGAGCCACCAGGTGCTGAGGAAAGAGCGCCAGGTGCGAGGCATCAGACGTGGCCCGGTGGGGGTGCTGGAGTGCGGGCGGACCACGGCGCACGGGATCAGCACCAGCACCCCGAGGAGCAGCGGCAGCGCGAAACGCGAGTCGATCAGCGACTGCCACAGCGCCGAGGACGCGTCGATCCACAGCGGGGCCGCGCCGAGCAGCGGGTGCACCGCCATGACCAGAACCGCGATTCCCGCCATTGCTGCAGTGGGGACGCGGCCGACGAGGACGGGACGGGCACCGCGCCGGATGACCGACCAGGCGGCGACGCCGAGCAGGATGCTCGCCAGCGACGGCCAGAGCAGGGTCCACAGCAGCATCCAGGGCATCACACACCTCCAAGGCGTATCAATGTCGTAGTACATAGCGTAGCATTCCGCTGATACACATGGGACGCTCGGGCCGTCCACAGTCGCGCCCCGGACTCCCCGGTGTGCGCCTGCTTCTGGTGCAATGGCGTGGTGCCCGAGATCTCCCCGTCCCTGATCGGCGTGCTGCTGGTGGTGTACCTGCCGCCCGCGGCAGTGCTGTCCTGGGTCGACGGCGGGGAGCATCGGCTGCCGAATCGCTGGGTGGCACTGCTGAGCGTCGCCGTGGGGGCGGCGCTGCTGGTGATCGGGCTGCTGCAACCTGCGCTGCGCGAGGACCTGCGCACCGCAGTGGTGCTCGCCCTGGTGCTGGGTCTCGGGGCGGTCCTGCTGGCGCTGATCGCCCCGACGCTGCTGGGCATGGGCGATGCGAAGACGCTTCCGGTGGTGGTGCTGATGGCGGCTTCGCTCGGCGGCGAGGTGCTGATCGCGGCCCTGCTGGGCATCGCGCTGCTCGCCGGGCTCCTCGGGATGGTGGTGATCGCCGTGACCCGGCGGGTCGGGGTGCACTTCGCCCTCGGGCCGGTGCTCCTGGCCGGACCGTTCCTGGGCCTGCTCGGCGCGCCGCTGGTCCGTGCCGCGCTCGGCGGGGCCTGAGGCGCTGAGCGCTCAGCCGTGCCGGGTGCTGCGGCGCTGACGCTGGATCTCGTAGAGTGCGATGGAGCCGGCCACGGCAGCGTTCAGCGAGGACGCGGAGCCGCCGATCGGGATCTCGGCGACGACGTCGCAGGCCTCTCGCCAGCCGGCGCTCATGCCGACGGTCTCGTTCCCGATCACCACCAGGGTGGGCCCGGAGAGATCCTCCGCGGACAGCTCGTGCCCGCCCGCCTCGTCCAGCCCGAGCACCGACCACGGCTCCCCCAGCGCTCTGCGCGCGCCGAGCCAGTCCAGCACCTCCCGGTGGGAGGGCATCCGCAGCACGGGAAGGGCGAAGATCGACCCGGTGCTGGCACGGATGGCCGCGGGATCCCAGGCATCGGCGCTGTGGCCCGTGATCAGCAGCGCCTCGGCGCCGAGAGCATCGGCCGAACGGGCCAGCGAGCCGATGTTCCCCGGACCGGAGGGACGGTCGAAGACCACCACCACCGCGGTTTCCGTGGGGGCGAGTCGGTCGAGATCGTCGGAGGGCACCGCGGCCAGAGCCAGCAGCTCCGGCGCGCCGTCCTCCCGCTCCCCCAGCTCGGCCATCAGCTCGGGGGCCAGCTCCACCACCGGGCCGGGAGGGTCCTCGAGCAGGTCCCGCGCCCAACGGGAGGGCTGGGCACGGCCATCGGACAGCAGCGCCCGGATCTGGATCCCGTGGGCGATCGCCTGGGTGATCGGTCGCACGCCCTGGACGATCATCTCCCCGCTGCGGGCGCGCTTGGTGCGATTGCTCAGCAGCGACTGCCACTGCTGGAACAGGGCGTTGCGGCGCTCCAGCCGTGCCGGCAGGGACGAGCGGCGCTCGCGCGCTCCGACGTGTCGGCGGCTCATGCTCCGGCCCCGTCGTAGCCGAGCTGTCGCCAGGCCTCGTAGACGGCGATCGAGACTGCATTGGCGAGGTTGAGCGAGCGGCGCGCGGGCAGCATCGGTATCCGCACCCGGGAGGTGATCCGCGGATGGGCCAGCACCTCCTCGGGCAGTCCGGTGGGTTCGGTCCCGAACAGCAGGATGTCCTCGCGGGAGTACTCGATGCTGTCGAAGGTGACGTCGGTGTGCGCGGAGAAGGCGAAGACCCGGGCCTGGGGCAGCGCTGCCAGCGCCTGCTCGGCGTCGGCGTGGATGCTCACGTCGGCGAGATCGTGGTAGTCCAGCCCGGCCCGGCGGAGCTTCGCGTCCTCGAGGTCGAAGCCGAGCGGCTCGATGAGGTGAAGGCGGGCGCCGGTGACGGCGGCGAGCCGGATCGCGTTGCCGGTGTTCCCGGCGATGACCGGTTCATGGAGGAAGACGTGGACCATGGCGCAGATTCTCCCATGCAGGTTCTCCCCTGCAGGCGAGAACGGTCGTGCGTGCGGGAGCACGAAGAACCCCGATCCACAGCAGTGGATCGGGGTTCGTATCGAGTGTCCGAGGGGGGAATTGAACCCCCACGCCCTAAAACGGGCACTAGCACCTCAAGCTAGCGCGTCTACCAATTCCGCCACCCGGACGGGTGTTCGCCGCAGCGACGAGAGCAGATTAGCACGGCATCAGGGGTGCGCCGACACCGAAAGCGGCACTGCCAGCGGGAACGTGAAGACAATCACGCCAGGACGCCGACCCGGCCTCGCACCATGATCCTCTGCAGCACGGCCAGCACCGCATCGGTCCTGGTGCTGAGCGCAGAGGGATTCGGCTCCTGCCGCTGCTGGGCGAGGTGCAGACGTTCTGCGAGGTCCTGGAGCGCGGCCGCCGCGAGCACAGTCATCGTCGGGTCGGGAGTCCCGAGGGTCGCAGGGTCCCACGATTCCATCTCGGCGAGCAGCTCGAGGAGCTCATCGACGGCCCCGCACCGGCTCGGCGTGAGCAGATCGACCCGGGCACGCGCGGCCAGGGCGGTGCAGCGACGCAAGATCATCGTGGCGGTCTCGGAGTCGGGTGGGATCAGAGGCCCCGCCCCGACCGGATCGTCCTCCCCAGCACCTGTTCCGGAGGCCTCGAGGGTCGTGGTGACGCCCTCCTCCCGTGCCTCACGCGCGAGCTCCATGGATGACCTCCCGTGTTCTCTGCGGGCTCCCCCGGAGCCGCCGCGTCGTCGATCACTTTACTCAAACGTGACCCTTTCGGGCAAGGCCCTGGACGCTTCTCAGTCCCGCGGCTCCCGCGGTCCCCGGCCCAGCTCCTCGCGCGCTGCGGCGAGCATCTGCGCCACCGGTGCAGAGGGCACCCCGAGCATGGAGCGCAGCTGCATATCGGCCTGGTGGGCGAGCATCTCGAGCCCGTCGGCGACCTCTCCCCCAGCCTCCGCGACCACGGCCGCGAGCGGCGCCGGCCAGGGGTCGTAGAGCACGTCCAGCAGCACGCCGGGTCGCGGGAGGAACGGCAGCGTCCGCCACTGCGCCGCGACGGCGCGCGCACCGTCGATCGCGAGTGCGCTGACCACCGTGTCGGCCGTGAGCACCTCGTGGTGCCGCTCCCAGGGGACATGCCGGACCTCCGCACCGAGTCCCGTCGCGAAGTCCTCGAGCGGGATCAGCTTCTGCGCCGACCGGGCGGAGAGCAGCACTGTGTCCACGCCGAGCCCGATGAGAGCGGCGACGGCACTGAGCGCGGTCGCTCCGGAGCCGAGCACGGCCCCGCTGCCGCCGGTCCGCGCACCGTGGTCCCGCAGTGCGGCCATGATGCCGTGCGCGTCATGGTTCTCGGCACGCCAGCTCCCGTCGTCCCGACGCAGGAGGGTGTTGGCCACCCCGAGGGAGCGGGAGGTGGCGTCGGACTCGGCGGCCAGGGCGAAGGCCTCGGGTTTGCCGGGCATCGTCACACTGAGCCCGGACAGCTCCCGGCCGGGACCGTGCACCAGGAACTCCTCGAGCCTCCCGGCGGGCACCTCGCACCGGGTGTAGTGCGCATCGTGGACCCCGAGAGCGGCGTATGCGGCGCGGTGCAGGGCAGGAGAGAGCGAGTGGCCGACCGGGGAGCCGACCACGGCGAAGCGGCGCGGTCCCATCAGTTCGCGGCTTCCCAGGCCTGCCACTCCTCGACGTTCTCGGTGTGCTCCGCCCAGGTGGCCGCGAACTTCGTCTCCCCGGTCTCGCCGTTGACGCTCACGAAGTAGAGCCAGTCGCCGGCCGGCGGATCGACAGCGGCATCCAGAGCGCCCGCTCCGGGGGACGCGATCGGGCCGGGCGGGAGCCCGGTGTGGCGGTAGGTGTTGTACGGGTTGTCGGAGGCACGCTCCTCGTCGGTGGTGGCGACGCTCCCGGACTTCCCGGTCGCGTAGTGGACCGTGGAGTCGAACTGGAGCTTCATCGGGGAACCGTTCGCCTCCCCTACGCCCTCGAGCCGGTTCTCGATGGTGCGCACGACCTTCCCGTAGTCCTCGGGCCTGCGCACCTCCATCTCCGCGAGCGACGCGATGGTGAGAGTGCGATGCCACTGATCCTCGGGGACCTCCCGGGCGGTGAGCTGCTCCTCCATCCGGTTCCACATCGTCGCGATGACGTCCTCCGCGGAATCGTCCTCGTAGATGTCGTAGCGGCCGGGCCACAGGTAGCCCTCGAGGCTGCCCGCTTCGTTCTCGGGGATGCCGTAGGCGGTGTACTCCCTCGCCGCGGCCTCGAAGTCCTCGACGGGGATCTCGGTCTCGGCGGCGAGCTGCTCCCAGATCTCGGTGAGCCGCTTCCCCTCGGGGATGATCACTCGGTGCCCGGCCAGGTTGGCCGGGTCCATCAAGGCGTTCAGCGCGTCCGCCGAGGTCATCTCGAGTCTGAGCGAGTAGATGCCGGGCTCGATCGTGGAGGCATCCGGGGTGTTGCTGAAGAGGTTCACGAACGGCGCGGTGGCCTTGATGACCCCCTGCTCCACCAGCGTGTTCGCGATCTCGGCGCCGGTATCGCCCGAGGCGACCTCGACCTCGACCTCACCGTGGCCGGGTCCTTCGAAGTCCTGGGCCTCGTTCTCGACGCTGACGTTCGAGGTGATCCAGCGGTAGCCCTCGAACCCCCCGTACGCGAGACCTCCCACCACCAGCAGCACCAGCAGCACCGGCAGCGCGCGCCGCAGGAACCCCCCACGTCGCGGAGCCCGCCGACGACCGTGCTGCGCGGACTGCGTCGACTCGCCCTGGGTCTCCGCGAGCTCGCGGAAGGAGAGGTCCTCCTCGTCCATCAGGCATCCTCCTGGGTCGGTTCCTGGGCGATCGCGGCCTCGGCGGGCTCGGCCTCGACCCTCTCCCCGGCGCGCGCACCGGTGGACCGCTCGGTGTCCAGCGCCTGCTGGAGGATCATCACGGCGGCGACCTGATCCACGACCTGGCGGTGCTTCCGGCCCTTGCGGCCCGAACTGTGCAGGGCCTTGTGGGCCGAGACGGTGGTCAGTCGTTCGTCGATGAGCCTGACCTCGATGTCCCAGGCGTCTCCCGCCAGCGAGGCGACCAGCTCCGTGGCGAAGTCCCGTGCCTTCTCGGCGGCAGCGCCCTCGGAGCCGTTCAAGGACCGTGGAAGCCCCACCATGATGGCATGCGCCTCGGATTCTCGCGCCTCCTGGGCGACACGCCCGACGGCCGTAGCCCGCTCGAGGGTCTCGACGGGGGTCGCGATCATCCCGTCCAGGTCGCTGCGCGCCAGCCCCACGCGCACGTCTCCCACGTCGACCCCTAGCCGGGTGCCCCGAGGCAGGCTCGGGCGCTCGTCGGCGGACTGGCTGCCGTGCGCGCTCATGCGGTGCGCGCCGCCTCGATCGCCTCGCGCACCGCGGTGAGCGCCGAGGGGATGCGCACGGGATCGCCGCCGCCACCCTGCGCCAGGTCGGGCTTGCCGCCGCCGCGGCCGCCCATGGCCTCCGCGGCGCCGCGCAGGATCGCGCCGGCCGCCAGCCCCCGCTCACGGGCCGCGGCATTGGTGGCGATCACCAGGGCCGCTCTACCGCCCTCATGGCCGGCGACCGCCACGGTGGCCGGCTGATCCTCACCGAGCCGGTGGCGCAGATCCAGGGCGAGGGTGCGCAGGTCGCCGGCGGCGACACCCTCGCCGGCGTCGTGGGCGAGCAGGCGCACGCCGTCGACGTCGGCCGCGGTCTCGATCAGCTTGCCGGCCTCGGCCTGCAGCTGCTGACCGCGCAGCGCCGCCAGCTGCTTCTCCATGTCCTTCATCCTCTGGGTGAGGGCGCGGACGCGCTCGGGCAGCTCCTCGGCCGCACCGACCTTCAGCAGCTCGGACAGCTGGGAGACCAGGGCGTGCTCCTTGGCCTGGTGGCGGTAGGCGGACAGACCCACCAGCGCGTCCACGCGCCGCACCCCGCTGCCGATCGAGGCCTCACCCATCAGCTGCACGGTGCCGATCGCACCGGTGCTGTCGACGTGGGTCCCGCCGCACAGCTCACGCGACCAGTCTCCGCCGATGGACACCACCCGGACGATGTCACCGTACTTCTCACCGAACAGCGCCTGCGCGCCGAGGGCCTTGGCCTCGTCCAGCGACATCTGCTGGTCGGTGACGGTCAGCTCGTCCTGCAGGAGCGTGTTCACGCGGCCCTCGATCTGCTCGAGCACGGACTTCGGCACCGCCTGGCCGTACCGGAAGTCGAAGCGCATACGTCCCGGCGAGTTCTCGGAGCCGGCCTGGGTGGCGCTCCCGCCGAGCTCCTCGCGCAGCGACTCGTGGACCATGTGGGTCGCGGTGTGTGCCCGGGCGATCGCCCCGCGCCGCTCCGCATCGATGGTGGCGATCGCCGCGGCGCCCTGGCTGAGCTCCCCCTCGACCAGGCGCCCGCGGTGCACGATCAGCCCGCGCACGGGCCGCTGGACGTCGTCGACCTCGATCAGGCCGCCGCCGACGAGGGAGATCTGGCCCTGATCGGCGAGCTGCCCACCGGCTTCGGCGTAGAACGGGGTGGAGGCGAGCACCACCTCCACCTGGGCGGGCGCCGGGATGGAGTCGACCAGCGCCCCGTCCACCAGGACGGACTCGACGGTGGTGGCGACCGTGTCCTCGGTGTAGCCGAGGAAAGGCACCTCGCCTCCGCGCTCGGTGAGCAGGCGGTTGTAGATCGCGGTGTCGGTGTGACCGGCCTTCTTCGCCGCGGCATCGGCCCGTGCGCGCTCGCGCTGCTCCTGCATCGCGCTGCGGAAGGCGTCGGCGTCGACCTGGAGCCCCACCTCGCCGGCCATCTCCATCGTGAGATCGATCGGGAAGCCGTAGGTGTCGTGGAGCCGGAAGGCGTCCTCGCCGGACAGCACCCGACCGCCCTCCTTCTTCACCGCGCCGGCGACGCCGTCGAAGATCGCGGTGCCGGTCTCCAGAGTGCGGCGGAAGGCCTCCTCCTCGGCGTAGACGATCTCGCTGATGCGCACGAAATCCGCCTCGAGCGTCGGGTAGGACTCGACCATCAGCGACTTCGAGATCGGCAGCAGCGCGGGCATGGTCCGCTCGGTATAGCCCAACAGCCGCATCGAGCGCACCGCCCGGCGGATCAGGCGGCGCAGTACGTAGCCGCGGCCCTCGTTGCCGGGGCGCACGCCGTCGGCCACCAGCATCAGGGCGCTGCGCACATGATCGCCGATGATGCGCAGGTGCACGTCGTCCTCGCCGTCGCCGCCGTAGACGCGACCGGAGAGCTCCTGGGCCTTCTCGATGACCGGGAAGATCTGGTCGATCTCGTACATGTTGTCCACCCCCTGGAGCAGGTAGGCGACGCGCTCCACCCCGAGGCCGGTGTCGATCGACTTCTGGTCGAGCTCGCCGAGCAGGGGGTAGTCCTTGCCCTTGCCCTCACCGCGCAGGTACTGATCGAAGACCAGGTTCCAGATCTCGATGTAGCGGTCCTCGGCCTTCTCGTCGCCCGGCCATTCGGGGACGGTCCCGGTCACGGCATCGGGCCCGTACTCCGCACCGCGGTCGTAGTGCCACTCGCCGCAGGGTCCCGCCGGGCCCGGCTGCCCGGTGTCCCAGAAGATCTCCTCGCGGGGCAGCCGCACCACCCGCTGCGGGTCCAGTCCGACGACCTCGGTGACGTGGCGGTAGGACTCCTCATCCTGCTCCCAGACGGTGAACCACAGCCGCTCCGGGTCGAAGCCGAGCCCGCCGTGGTCCTGATCGGTGGTGAGGAACTCCCAGGAGTAGTCGATCGCACCGGCCTTGAAGTAGTCACCGAAGGAGAAGTTCCCCGCCATCTGGAAGAAGGTCCCGTGGCGCGTGGTGCGGCCGACGTTCTCGATGTCGTTGGTGCGGATGCACTTCTGGACGCTCACCGCGCGCGGGTAGGGAGCGGTCTCGGTGCCGATGATGTACGGGATGAAGGGCACCATCCCGGCGATCGTGAACAGGATCGAGGGATCGGAGGACACCAGCGAGGCGCTGGGCACGATCTCGTGATCCTTCTTGGCGAAGAAGTCGAGCCAGCGGCGGTGGATCTCGGAGGTGCGCATGAGGGTGAGGTGTCCTTCCTGGGGCTGCGCGCGGCGCGGCAGCGGCGGAGTGCGAGAGGGACGGAGGTCAGGGAGCCGTCATCGGTGACACGAAGGCCCCGGTCAGGGTACCGGAGTACACCCGCCGGGGCCTGTCGCGCCGCGGTTCTACGAGGTCAGCGCGCGTAGTACTCGACGACCATCTGGACGTCGACGGTCACGGGGACCTCGGCACGCTTGGGGCGCGCGACGAGCTGGGCCTTCAGGTCGGCCAGCTCGACCGAGAGGTACGACGGGACGGCGGCCAGCACGTCCGAGTTGCCTCCCTCTGCGGCGATCTGGAAGGGCTCCATCGCCTGCGACTTCGGCTTGATCTGGATGGTCTGGCCCGGCTTCACGCGGAAGGAGGGACGGTCCACCAGCTTGCCGTCGACCAGGACGTGACGGTGCACGACGGCCTGACGGGCCTGCAGGGTGGTGCGGGCGAAGCCGGCGCGGAGGACGAGCGCGTCCAGGCGCATCTCCAGCAGCTCGACCATGCTCTCACCGGTCAGACCCGGCTCCTTCTTGGCGTCCAGGTAGGCGCCGTGCATCTGCTTCTCGCGGATGCCGTACTGGGCGCGCAGACGCTGCTTCTCCTTGAGCCGCACGGCGTAGTCGGACTCGGTGCGGCGGCGGGCGCGGCCGTGCTCGCCCGGGGGGTACGGGCGCTTCTCGAAGTACTTGACGGACTTCGGGGTCAGCGGGAGCCCGAGGGCTCGGGAGAGACGCGCCTGGCGGCGCGCACGGTTGACGTTGGTCACGAGGTGTACCTCTTGTTCGCGTGTGGTGAATCCAGTCTTGCAGCCGCGGATTCAGCGACTCACACTACCGCAGCCGCCACTCCCGGTCCACGACCGACGGTCCTGGTCACACGGAACGTCATGTGTGGTCGCTCACGCTGCGCAGAACTCAGCCCGTCGTCGTGCCCGGAGGCCGCGGCCGCAGGATCCCCCGCAGCACCTCGACCCGGCGGGCGGTGCGCTCCTCGTGACCGCGGGTGGTGGGCCGGTAGTAGTCCACCCCCACCAGGTCGTCGGGAGCGTACTGCTGAGCGGCGACGGCATGCGGCGCGTCGTGAGCGTACTGGTACTCGACCCCGTGGCCGAGCTTCGTCGCCCCGGAGTAATGGGTATCGCGCAGGTGGGCGGGCACTCCCTGGCCCCTGCCGGCGCGCACATCGGCGATCGCGGCATCCAGGGCCTTGTAGGAGGCGTTGGACTTGGGCGCGGTGGCGATGTGGACGACGGCCTGGGCCAGGGGGATCCTGCCCTCGGGCATGCCCAGCAGCTGCACGGCCTGCATCGCGGCGACCGCGATCTGCAGGGCGGAGGGGTCTGCCATGCCCACCTCCTCGCCGGCGGCGATCACCACCCGGCGGGCGATGAAGCGAGGATCCTCCCCCGCCTCGATCATGCGGGCGAGATAGTGCAGGGAAGCATCCACGTCGCTGCCCCGCATCGATTTGATGAACGCGCTGGTGACGTCGTAGTGCTGGTCGCCGGCCCGGTCATAGCGCACGGCGGCACGGTTGACGGCCTGCGCGAGGGTGGCGGCATCGATCTCCGCGGAATCCTTCATCAGCGCCGCGGCGGCCGCGGCCTCGAGGGAGGTGAGGATCTTGCGGGCGTCCCCGCCGCCCAGCCGCAGCAGCGCCTCGCGGGCGTCGTCGGTGAGTGCCACGGAGTCCTGCAGGCCTCGCTCATCGCTCAGTGCGCGATCCACGAGCGCATCGAGGTCCTCCCGTTCCAGGGGGTCGAGGGTGACCATGATCGAGCGCGACAGCAGCGGGGAGATCACGGAGAACGAGGGGTTCTCGGTGGTCGCGGCGATGAGCGTGACCCAGCGGTTCTCGACGCTGGGCAGCAGGGCGTCCTGCTGGGACTTCGAGAAGCGGTGCACCTCGTCGACGAACAGGACGGTCTCGCGCCCGATGGTCCGCAGGCGGGAGCGGGCCTGGTCCACCACCTCGCGGATGTCCTTGACCCCGGCGAGCACCGCGGAGACCTCCACGAACTCGCGATCCCCGGACTGGGCCACCACGTAGGCCAGGGTGGTCTTCCCGGTGCCGGGCGGGCCCCAGAGGATGACGGAGGCGGGCGCGGTGCGGGAGTCGTCGGTGGAGACGAGCCGCCGCAGGGGGCTGCCCGGTTCGAGGGCGGAGTGCTGACCGACGACCTCCTCGAGGGTGCGCGGGCGCATCCGCACCGCCAGCGGGGCCCGGTGGTCCCGGTTGCGGTCCGACAGGGTGCGCGGCGCCGGCGCGTCACCGCTGAGGGAGAAGAGATCCTCGTCCATCCCCTCAGGGTAGGCGGGATCCCTGACGGCCCGCGTCACAGGACGGCGGGACGCAGGACAGGCCGGGGGCGGCAACGACCCCGAGGCGAGCGTGCTTCCCCAGAGCCCGTCACCCGTCAGAAGGGTGGTGGGCCCAGGTCTTCCCAGGGTTCCGGGGGACTCTCGGGCTCCTGTGGTGGCGGGTGGTGTCCC
>NZ_JBHZRO010000015.1:0-102697 GCF_043641765.1 Brachybacterium vulturis
GAGGAGTGCTGGAACCCCTGCGGGGTGTTCGCCTCCTCCACTCCCTTTTTTCATGCCCGAGAACGGCGCCCTGCGCGGCGCGTGCCGGCTGGCTGCGTCCGGCCGGGAGGCAGCCCGATCTCTCCCGGCCGGACGGCGCTGCTCAGCAGGTGCAGGTGCTCCCTGCCGCGTCGTCATCGGGGGCTCCGCAATGGCTGCTGGCGGGTGCGGGGACGTCAAGAACGGGGGAGCGGTCGAAGAAGCCCTCCGGACGGAGACGGAAGCCGACCCGATCGACCGGCATGATCGGCCAATCCTCGGGGCGGGGGAAATGGGTGAGGCCGAAGGTATGCCAGAGCACCAGGTCTTCGCCGTCCACGTTGCGGTCAGCCGCGGTCCACGCCGGAAGCCCGGCGCCGCCGGCGTGCTGGTTCGGGAAGTCGCCCGTCGGATACCGCTCCTCCTCGCGATACGGCGTGACCCAGAGTGCCTTGGAGGCGAAGGCGGCGCGTTCGTGGATCGACGAACCCTCTGCGGCCAGCAGCGTGGGCAGTCCCTCGGGGTGCAGCTTGTAGGCCACGGGATGTCCCAGGCGATTCGTGGCCTCCGCGCTGGAGACCACCCAGGTGCGGTTGACGGACTGGTCGGCGTGGCGCTGGGCCTGCTTCTCCGTGGCCAGGACGGTGCGTCGACGGGTGAAGGCATTGCCGCGCGGGTTCTGCGTCGATATCGGCAGCCGCACCGCGTCCTCCTCCTCCACGCGGGAGGGGGTGCCGTCCAGGGAGAAGTCCAGCCGGGCCGAGAACATGTGCTGATGGAACGGGGCGCCCAGGCCGGGAGCCAGTTCTGAGGCGTAGTCCGTCGGCCCGTCGGGCAGCGCCGACGTGAACACGACGCCCGTGGCCTTCGCCTCGAACTCGATGGTGCCGTCCAGGTAGAGGTACCAGTAGAAGCCGTAATCGTAATTGCCCACGGTGGTGAAGAACGAGATCACCAGGCGTCGGTTCCGCCGGGTGTAGCTGACGCCCGACCACAGATCGGAGTGCTTGGAGAGGATCGACCAGTCCTCCTCGTGCAGGCAGATCCCGTTCTTGATCTGCCGCGGCTCGCCGGTGTTGTTCGCGACCCAGGGGGAGAGGTAGGTGATGTCTCCCAGGCAGTCGCAGCCCAGTTCGAGCGAATTGGCCCACTGGCCCACCAGGTACTCGCCCGTGTCGAAGTAGTTCTGCCAGGACCGGATCGGTGACGGGTCGCCATAGGGGACGACCATCTCGGCGATCGCCGCCCGGTCCAGGATGGTCCGCCTGCGGCCCTGGTCCTGGAAGGCGATGTTGTGCAGGATGACGCCTTCGCGCATGTCGAAGCCGACGTCGAGTGACCAGTTCTCCCACTCGACGTGGTTGCCCTCGGTGACGGTGAAGGAGGGCCCCTCCGGCTGGGTGATCTCGATCGGCCTCTGCGTGCTGCGGAGCGGACCGGTCAGGGCCGGGTCGGTGTAGTTCCCGTGCTCGGCGGGCACGGGGACCGTCTCGAGATCCAGGACCTGGTCCACCGTGCGGTGGGACACGTCCACGTAGGCCACGAGACCGTCGATCGGATGCGCCCAGGCGGAGTCGGTCTCGTGCTGCTGATGGAACGCCAGGCCACGCAGGATGCGCCGCCCCTTCTCCTCCGGATACTCGTAGACCCCTGCGGACAGGGGTGCGACACGCACCTCCTCGACGGGCAGGCCGCGCCGCTGCAGGGCGGCGAGCCATTTCTCGTCCTGGGCCAGCACCTCCTCGACGACCTCGAACTCCTCCTCGAGGACCGGCAGCTCGCCGGTGGCCGCCGTGTCCAGCTCGATGTGCGACTCGACCGTCCCGTCGGTGACGGAGACGACCACCTCATGGGAGCGGTGGTCGTCGACATCGAGCAGGAACACCCGGAACCGGCGCGCGACGGCGAGGTCCGCAGCCGTGCCGCGAGCGGGTTCGAAAAGGCCGAGGTAGGCGATGCGGGTCGACGAGCCGAACAGGCCGGCCCCGGTGAGGATCTCTCGGACTGCGGTGATCTCCTCCGCGGTCTGCAGCGAGTAGTGGCCGGCCGTCGTGGCCGGCTCTGTGCCGGTGGCGGTATCAGTGGAAGTCATGCTCGTCCCTTTCGGATGGCGGGGAGAAACGGAGCTATCGGGTCGCAGCGTCGCGACGCCGAGCGGCGCCCAGGGTATGAAGTGGATCACCTGAGTCTCTACACGTGTAGACGATAGGCACTCCGTCGGCGTCCCGCAAGGAGTGGACTGCTCCCGGCGCGCGGAGGAAGCGCCCGGTCCGCGTTGCTGCGCCGCCTGCGGTGAGATCGGTGCGAGACTTGACCGCGGAGGGAAGGGGAGGTCATGCCCAAGATCGTGGACCACGGTGAGCGGCGGGAGCAGCTGGTGGAGGCCACCTGGCGGATCATCGCCAGGAACGGCCTCCCGGGGGCGACCATGCGTCAGATCGCGGCGGAGGCCGGCTTCGCCAACGGTGCGCTGAAGCCCTATTTCGCGACGAAGGCGGCGCTGATCGAGGCCACGTACTTCCACGTGTTCGAGCGGACCAATCGGCGCGTCGGCGTCGCCGCGCGGGGGCTGCGCGGTCTGGCCGCCCTGGAGGCCTTCGGCCGCGAGGTCCTCCCGCTGGACGAGGAGCGATTGGACGAGGCGCGAGTCGTGATCTCCTTCTGGCAGCAGGCGGCGCATGATCGCCACGCCGCAGAGCTGAACAACCTCTCGATGGACGAATGGCGGCGCGCCCTGACCGGTTGGCTGGAGCAGGCGCGGGAGAGCGGAGACCTCGGGACGCGGGTCGAGATCCCGGCCACTGCGGATGCACTGCTGAACTTCATGCTCGGAACGCAGATCACCGCAGTGCTGGACCCCTCGGGCATGACCTCCGCCGTGCTGACGGGACAGCTGGGCTCCCAGCTGGATCGTCTGCGCGCCTGCGCCTGACGGGGACGGCGGCTCGGCCCCCTCGACGCACCCGATTTCCTCCCGGTGGAGAGAAAGCGAGATTTTTCGCGCCGCCGGACCTACAGTGGGCGACGATGTGAGCCGCGCCATGGCGACGGCGCCCCGGCTGTCGACTCGAGGAGGGCCGTCGTGTACCAGCAGGAGAGCACCAGCGCGTTCGACAGGTGGCGCCGACTCGTCTCCGAGTCCTTCGTGCCGCTGGAGGTGGAGCGCGACCGGCCCGGCTCCTTCCGCGGGCAGCTCGCAGGGAGGCAGCTGCAGGAGCTCGCCATCATGAAGGTCGACGCCGGTGCGCACACCGTGCTGCGCACCCCGGAGCTGGTGGCCGCGCAGGCGGCGCGAGGGTCGGCGGCGCCGGAGGCGCCTTCCGGCTACTACAAACTGAATCTGCAGGTCAGCGGGCACGGGCTGCTGGTCCAGGATGGTCGGGAGACCGTGCTGTCCCCGGGGGACCTGGCGATCTATGACACGCAGCGTCCGTACACGCTCGCGTTCGAGCAGGACTTCTCCACCCTGGTGCTGATGTTCCCCCGGCAGATGACCGGCCTCGCGGAGGAGGACGTCGGCGAGATGACGGCCACCACGATGGGGGCCGGTCACCGACTGGGGCGGGCGGTGGCCCCCTTCATCACCCAGATCGGCTCCATGCTGCCCGCGCTGGACGGCCCGATCGGCCATCGTCTCGCCGTGAACGTGGTCGATCTGCTGTCCACCGTCCTGGCGGATGAGCTGTACTCCAGGGACCCGGCCGCCGGCAACAGGCAGGCCCGGCTGCTGCGGCGGATCCACCGCTTCATCGAAGCCCGGTTGGCCGACCCGGATCTCGACCCGGACATGATCGCCACGGCGCATTTCATGTCCACCCGGGCGCTGCACCAGCTGTTCGCGACCACCGATCGCACGGTCTCCCGGTGGATCCGGGAGCGACGGCTGGAGCGATGCCGCCACGACCTGCAGGATCCCCTGTGCCGGGAGGTGCCGGTCGCCGGGATCGGGTCGCGCTGGGGGCTTCCGGACCCGGCCCACTTCTCCCGTCTGTTCCGCGCGGAGTTCGGGCTCTCCCCGACGCAGTACCGGCAGCAGCATCTGGGAGCGGTCGCGGTCTCGGACCTGAGCCGGCACGCATCGTCAAGCGACGTGCTCCACGGGCCAAGCGCCTGATGGCGGTTCCGGGGCAGTCTGCTGGGGAGCACATCGCGGAGCGGCGACAGCACCGCCGACCGCTCTCCTCCGGTCCCGGAGCCGTCCGTCAAAGGAGACGATCATGACCACGCCCTCGAGTTCCCGGCACGGTGCCGGAACGACCACAGCAGAAGCCGCCGGCACCGCGGGCGCTGCCGGCGGCCGCGATCAGCTGGGCGCACGCCGCATCGGCATCCCCGCCCTGGTCTTCATGATCATCGCCGCCTCCGCCCCGCTCACCGTGGTGGCCGGCGGGGTGCCCAGCAACTTCGGCGTGACCACCTTGGTCGGCGTCCCGCTGTCCTTCCTGGTGCTCGGCGTCGTCCTGGTGCTGTTCTCCATCGGCTACGCCGCCATGAGCCGTCATGTCCACAATGCCGGCGCGTTCTACGCCTATATCGCCAAGGGCCTCGGCAAGCCGGTCGGGGTGGGGGCCTCCCTCGTCGCCGTCGTCGCCTACAACGCGATGCAGATCGGGATCGCCGGCCTGTTCGGTTTCGCGCTGTCCATGTTCCTCGACGGCGTCATGGGCATCTCGCTGTCCTGGTGGATCTGCGCGCTGCTCGGCTGGGTGGTCGTGGGCGTCATGGGGCTGAACCGGGTCGACCTCTCCGCCAAGGTGCTCGGCATCGTGGTGAGCCTCGAGTTCCTCGTGGTGATCATCTATGACGTGCTCGCTCTCGGCGCAGCGCCCGCAGGGATCACCGCGGACGGGCTGGTCCCCGATCAGCTGTTCGCCACCGGGGTGGGAGCAGCGCTCGCGTTCTCGATCGCGGCGTTCATGGGCTTCGAATCCGGCGCGATCTACAACGAGGAGGTCAAGGATCCTCGCCGCACCGCCGGCGTCGCCACCCTGATCGCCATCAGCATCATCGCGCTGTTCTACGCCTTCTCCTCCTGGGCCATGGTGATCGGCGAGGGCCCCTCCCAGGTCGTCTCCCGTGCGCAGGAGTTCGGACCGGACCTGATGTTCGTCCTCCTCGCCGAGCACTCCGCGGAGTGGTTCGTGACGCTGGCGAACCTGCTGTTCATCACGAGCCTGTTCGCCGCGCTGGTGGCTTTCCACAACATCGTCTCCCGCTACTTCTTCGCCCTGGGGCGGGAGCGTGTGCTCCCGAGATGGCTGGGTCGCACCGGTCGCCGTTCGGGGGCGCCCGTGGCAGGGTCCCTGACCCAGTCGGGTCTGGCACTCGTGGTCATCCTCGTGTTCGCCGCGGTCGGTTCCCGCTCGGAGGATCCCCTGTTCCCGGTGGTCACGCTGTTCACCTGGTTGACGAACACCGGTGCCTTCGGTCTGGTCCTGCTGATGGCCCTGACCTCCCTCGCGGTCCTGGGATACCTGCGCGGCTTCTCCGGCGAGTACTCGACCTGGACCCGTGTCATCGCCCCCGCGCTGGCCGCCGTCGG
Source organism: Brachybacterium vulturis (assembly GCF_043641765.1). Lineage (GTDB taxonomy): Bacteria > Actinomycetota > Actinomycetes > Actinomycetales > Dermabacteraceae > Brachybacterium > Brachybacterium vulturis_A. Next base: position 5,561 of record NZ_JBHZRO010000015.1, read on the forward strand.
ACTCCTCGCGCTGTTCCTCGTGATCATGGTGAACTTCGACGTGCTGATCGGTCTGCAGGGGGACAGCGTGCTGAGCTGGCTGCTGCCCGCCGTGGTGCTCGCACCGGGACTGGTCGGCACCGTCTGGGCGCTGTGGCTGCGCAGCGGGCGCCCGCAGACCTACCGCGGCATCGGCGCGGGCGGTGGGCTGGAGTGACCTCCCCACCGCCGGCCGGCCCCCGCCGACCGGGAGCACCGACCGACCGCACCCCACCCCCGCACTGCCCTGCAGAGAATTGAGGAAAGGAACACCATGACCAGTCAGACGACGAAGAATGATGCCACCGATCTGAGCGACGTCGCCGCCCTGCTGGCGGCGATCGAGGCCCCCGCCGGTGACGGGGTGGAGATCCTGGACCCGGCCACCGGAGAGCTGGTCGGCCGAGCCCCGCAGCGCGGCGTGGCGGATGTGGACCGCGCGGTAGCGACCGCGCGGGAGGCGCAGCGCGCCTGGGCCGGCACGAGCCACGCCGAGCGCTCGGAGGTCCTGAACCGTGCGGCCGAGGCGATCGAGGCCTCGGCAGAGGCCCTGGCCACGCTGCTGTCCCGGGAGCAGGGCAAGCCGCTGAACGGACCGAACGCCCGATTCGAGGTCGGGGCCTGCGCGGCCTGGCTGCGGGCCAATGCGGCCTTCGAGCTGGAGCCGGAGGTGCTCGTCGATGACGAGTCCGGCACGGCCGTGCTCGAGTACGTGCCGGTGGGCGTCGTCGGGGCGGTCGGTCCGTGGAACTGGCCGATGATGATCTCCGTCTGGCAGATCGCGCCCTCGCTGCGGATGGGCAACGCCGTCGTGCTCAAGCCGAGCGAGTACACGCCGCTGTCCGTCTCCGCGCTGGTGGCCGTGATGAACCAGGTGCTGCCGGAGGGTCTGCTGCAGGTGCTGCCCGGTGACGGAGCCCTCGGAGCGGCTCTGACGGCGCACGACGGGGTGGACAAGGTGATGTTCACCGGCTCCACGGCCACCGGCAAGGCGATCATGCGCTCGGCGGCGGACTCGGTGAAGCGCCTGACCCTGGAGCTGGGCGGCAACGACGCCGGGATCGTGCTGCCCGATGCGGATCCGGAGGCGATCGCCGAGGACCTGTTCTGGGGTGCGTTCATCAACACCGGCCAGACCTGTGCGGCGATGAAGCGGCTGTACGTGCACGAGTCGCAGTACGAGCAGGTGTGCCGGGCGCTCGTGGCGGTCGCCGAGAAGATGCCGATGGGCGTCGGACTGGAGGAGCAGAACGTGCTCGGTCCGCTGCAGAACCGGGCCCAGTACGACATCGTGGCGGACCTGGTGGAGAAGGCCCGCAGCGCCGGGGCCACCATCCTGCTCGGCGGCGACCCGGTGGCGGACCGGACCGGTCACTTCTACCCGACCACGCTGGTCGCGGACATCGACAACGACAATCCGCTGGTGGCGGAGGAGCAGTTCGGCCCCGTGCTGCCGATCGTGAAGTACACCGAGCTGGACCAGGCCATCGCCTGGGCCAACGGTCTCGACGTGGGCCTGGGCTCCTCGGTCTGGGGCTCGGACATCGATCGCGCTCGTGAGGTGGCCTCACGAATCGAGGCCGGCACCACCTGGATCAACAAGCACGGCGCCGTGGATCCCCGGATGCCCTTCGGCGGGATCAAGGAATCGGGGCAGGGTCTGGAGTTCGGGGTGGAGGGGCTGAAGTCGGTCGCTCTGCCCAAGGTCACCAGCTGGTGATCTGAGCGCGACCGGAATCCACTGCGCCGTACGCCCCGCCGAATCCACTCGGGCCACGACGGGGCAGCCGTGAATGCAGCGCGTCCCGGGCCCGGGCCCGGGACGCGCACTCGTGCTCAGTCCGGCTGTGCCCAGTCCAGGAAGTCCTCGGCCGCGATCACGGGCTTGCCCCACTTCACGGCGTTCTTGGTCTTGTGGGACTGGGTGCCGAGCTCGGCGACCACCAGGACGTCGGTCTTCGTCTTGGTGACGGTGGCGACGGCCCGCAGGCCGCGATCTTCGGCGAGACGCTCCATCCGGTCCCGTCCCATGACGCCATGGACGTCGGAGACCACCTCGCCGGTGAAGCAGACCCGCGCCCCGGGCACCAGCATCGCCTCGAGCGTGCTCTGCTCCTCGAGCGCGAAGTCCTCGGGGAGCACGTGGACCCCGTAGTGCTGCTCGACGGCACGCAAGCGGTCCGTCACGATCTCGTCAGGGTGCAGCACCCGCTCCCATGCCGTTCCGAGGGCGTCGGCGAGCACCTGGGCGGCGTCGTCCTCGGCGGAGAGGTTCCCGCCCACGACGAACCCTTCCGGACCGTCCGTCCCGTCGGCCCCGGTGCTGCGGGCCAGCAGGTAGCCGCTCCCGCGCAGCAGCTGTGGGAAGGCGGTCCCGCCGACGCTCGGCATCGCGTCCTCGGCCCGCAGCTGCTGCACCGCTGCACGCACCGTCCGGGCGCGCTCGAGCGCCGTCGGGGCGCGCAGCCCGGTGCGGTCGGCGAGGGAGAGGGCGACGGTGGGCAGGTCGATCCCCAGCGGTATCTGTGCCACGATCCCGTTGCGCTTGAGCTCGAAGTCGATCCACGCCAGCTGCTGATCGATCCGCGCCCCGATCGGCACCCGCCCGGCCAGCAGCGGTGACAGGGCCCGCCAGGCCTCGGCCAGCAGCGGCGCCAGCTGCACGTCCCGGGTGGTGATCCCGAAATCGGTGCGCGCGGCGAACAGGTCACTGGTGGGGTTGATGACGGTGGTGGCCTCATCGCCCTCGTCGGTGACCACCGCGATCTCCACCGGCCGGGCCCGGTAGCGGTCCCCGTCATTGCCGACGGTGAGCACGGCCAGGTACACCTCGCCGAGCTCCTCCGCCGGCGCGGCGTGCGCGGCGAGGAAGCGTCGCACCCGGGTATCGGATTTCAGGTCGCGCGGCAGCACGTCCCGCTTCAGCACCAGCCCCTCCAGGCTGGTGCAGCGCGACAGCGCCACGTACAGCTGACCGTTGGCGAAGGTGCCGCCGGTGAGGTCCACCAGCACGCGATCGAGGGTCTGCCCCTGGGACTTGTGGATGGTGATCGCCCAGGCCAGCTTCATCGGCAGCTGGGTGAAGGTGCCGACCACCTCGTGCACCAGCGCGCCGCCCTGCACGCTGGGACGGGTGATGTCCCAGGTGTGCGGCGGCACCTCGACGGTGCGGCCATCGCGCAGCTGGACGGTGACCACCGGCCCGTCGGCGTCGGCGGTGTCCTCGGTGAGAGCGATGATCCGTCCCAGGGTGCCGTTGACCCAGCGGTCCGAGGGGTCGTTGGTGAGCATCATGACCTGGGCGCCGACGGCCAGGCGGAGCGTCGCCTCGGTGGGGTGCTCGAAGCCGTCGGTCCGGCCGCGGATCGCCGCAGTGAAGGACCGGGCAGGATCCGGCAGGCGCTCGAGCTGCTGCCGATTGCGGGCACCGACGATCCGGTTCGTGGTCGCCAGCGTCAGCCAGAACTCCTCCAGCGGGGGGTCGAAATCCGGATCCGTGCGCCGGTTCAGCTCGTGGCGGGCGTCCTCGAGCAGGGCGCCCTCACGCACGGCGTTCAGCAGATCCACCAGGCGGTCGTCCCCGAGCTGGCGGAACACCGTGGTGAGCTCGACGACGGGGAAGGTGTCGCGGTCGAAGGAGCGGGCGGAGAAGAAGAACGGGGTGCCGAAGCGGCCCTCGATGAAGGCGGCCTCCGCATCCGTGACCACCGGCGGCAGCTGGTAGAGGTCCCCGACCAGCACCAGCTGCACCCCGCCGAAGGGCGTGCCGGGCTTCGGGCCGAAGCGCTCGAGCGCCGCGGTCAGCGCATCGAACAGGTCCGCCCGCACCATCGAGGCCTCGTCGACGATCAGCGTGTCCAGCGCCGCGAGCGCCCTCGCGAAGCGGCCGGGGTAGTAGTCGCCCCCGCGCACCAGCTCCTCGCTGACCCCGAGCGGGAAGGAGAACAGCCGGTGGATCGTGTACCCGTCCACATTCAACGCCGCGATCCCGGTGGGGGCGACCGTGATCGCGGAACGCTCCGTGGTCTCCAGGAAGTGCCGGATCAGCGTGGACTTGCCGGTCCCCGCCCGACCGGTGAGGAAGAGATGGTCCCCGGCGTGCAGGTGATCCAGGGCGTCCTGGAACTCGTCGGTGAGGGTGAGGGTGGGGGCCATATGCCCATTGTCCCGGAGAGCGGCGAGATGGTGTGTCCGCGCGGTGTGTGGGCCGTGGGTCAGGATGCCGTTCGTGGTGGGCGACGCTGCCGCTTCGCGGGGATGATCAGCTCCGGTATCGCTCGCCGCATGAACTTGTCGAAGTGGGGGACGGTGAAGGCGGCGTACCCATGTGTAGGTGTGTAGAGAAGGCCCATGTCGATCAGCTCTGCTCGAGTAGGGCCGAGCTGCGTGGACTCCCTGTCGAGCAGCGCGGCGACGTCTGATGCCTTCTGCGGTTCTGGTCCGAGCTCGGCCATGGCCCGTAGATATGCGGTCTGCAACTCCGTCGCACGGTCCAGTCGCACACGGAAGAATGAGGAATCGAGCTTTGCTTGGTAGTGATCGATCGCGTCCTCCACGTCGGCCCGAGTTATCGGGCTTGCGTCCGCAACCCCCCAGGCTGCCCACCCGAGCTCCTGGATGAAGTACGGATAGCCGCCGGTGACCTCGAAGGCTCGCTCGAGTGCTTCGTCGTCGTAGTCTGCGTCCTCCATACGGGCTGGCTCCCTGAGGGCGTGGTGAGAGTCCTCATCAGAGAGATTCGCAATGGTGGGAAAGGTGAAGAGTCGTTCGGCGTAGGACTTCGCGTCTCCGGCGAGCTCGGGGACCTGTGGGAGCCCCGCGCCGACCAGCACGATCGGCAGGGAGCGCTGCACCGTCCTGTGCAGAGCGAGGATCACGGCTTCGAGCTGGCCGTGCGTCAGGAATTGCACCTCATCGAGAAGGATCACCACGCCTCGGCCTCGCTCCTTCGCCGCTTCACCGAGAGCGACGAACACATCGGTGAGGTCCATGGAGAGGTCGCCGTGATCGGCGAGCCCCTCGATCGCGTCGACATTCAGTCCGGCTTGGAACTGTCCGGCCTGATCCACGCTGATCGTGAAGGATGACAGAGCGGCCGCGGCCTTTCTGAACCTGTCAGTCCAGCGCGCGCGGGGTGCGAGGTCGAGAAGAGCCGTTCTCAACTTCAGCGCGAAGAGCCGACGAAAATCGTCATCATCGTGCTTGGACACCTCATGGTCGAGGACGCTCCAACCCTGTTCCAGAGCTTTGTCCCGGAACTGGCCGAGCAGCACCGTCTTTCCGACGCCGCGCAGCCCGGTGATGATCATTGACCGGCCTGCTCGGCCTCGTGTGACGCGTCGGAGCAAGACGGAGAAGGACGTCAGCTGATCGTCGCGGCCAGCGAGGACATCGGGGCGGGCGCCTGCGTTGGGGGTGTAGGGGTTGGTGACGGGGTCCACGCTGGTCCTTAGGATGCTTAGGGGGCTTTATTGGAATGAGGTAAACCTACCTAAAGATTGTAAGTCCCGGGTGTTGTCCACATCGCGCAGCTGAGAGGATGGTTCCTCCCGCCCTGAGCACGAGGGAGGGTCGGCTCCGTGTGGCGAGTGGACGGACCTCAGTCCGACGTGACAGCGTGAATGGATCCCACCCCTGTGCGCAGCGCCGCCACTGCATACCTCAGCTCGATCCGCTCCTGCTCCAGGCGGTCCCCGGAGACGCTGAGCGCATCGTGCAGCGCGAGCTCGGCTGGGGACAGGCCGGTCAGCGCCGCCGGTGGCCGGGGCGGGGAAGGGACGACGAGCTCGCGATGCGTCTCCAGAGTCGTATCGTCCATGAGGACACTGCTCACCCGCGGATGGTGATGGCGGGCGCGGTCCAGGATCCGGAATCCGTCGGCGTCGATGTCTCCCCAGTAGACCACCGGCACGGAGCGCACCCAGGGGACGGCGAGCAGCTCCGCGATCCCATAGCCGCTGCCGCTGAGTGCGACCGAGCCCGGGATGTCGGGCAGTACCTGCACCGTCTCCGCGTTCTCGCAGACGATCACGACCTCGGGCGAGAGCGGGATCCCCGGCAGATCCGCGAGCGCGATCCGGGAGGCGCGCGGGAAGGCGGGGCCGGTGCTCGCCGGTCGGTACCCCGGGTCGAGGATGAGCAGGTCGTGGAATACCGGGGCCGGAGCGAGGCCGAGCTCCACGGAGCCGTCGGCCCGAACGGCACCGACGAGCCGGGACACCAGGGCACGGCGGTCCCGCAGCCATTTGGTGTGCATCCCGGGGAAGGGGATCTGGCGGATGCGCAGGCCAGAGTCAGGGTGCTGGAGCAACCAGTCAGCCACGTGGATCGACAGCTCGGCGTCGGCGTCGCTCATCCGCAGCCACTGCACTCGGAAACGGTCGACAGCTGACGCGACCGCGTGGCGCGCAGCGTCGGGCGCGAGCTCCGAGTGCTGCGTGAGCAGCGCGACGGCGGCTTCGAAGCGGGCGCTGAGCAGCGCAGCCTCGCGCTGGGCCGCGTCGCCGGCGCCGCGCAGGAGGGTCTCGGCGCCGGTCGCCTCCCAGCGCACGGGTATCCGTTGCGTGCCGAGCTGCGCCCAGCGCCGTTCCTCCCAGACGGCGTGCTCGCGCAGCACCACCGGGGCCGTGTGCCAGGCCTCGATCCAGGCGGCGACCGCGGCGGGCTCCGCGAGCGCTTGCGACGAGGTCGGAGGGTGCAGCGGGAGCGCGAGGCGCGCCTCGGTGGGCGTGGCAAGCCATTGCGGGACGCTGCGGTCCCAGCGGCGGCGAATCACACCCTGGACGTGGTCGGGGCCCCTCATCCCTCGATCTCTCCGCCTTCGGACCTACTCATCGGCCTGCCCAGCTCCTCGTCCGGGCTCACCCGGCGGCCCGCCTCGGCGGCGTGGGCGTTCTCGTCCGCGGTGAACTCCACCGCCGCCAGGCTCGAGGCCCGGCCGCTCGGATTCGCGACCACGGCCGCCCCGCCGACGTACTCCTCGATCGTCTGCAGCATCTTCAGCGGCGTCGCCAGCAGCAGCTGGAAGCCGAAGGAGCGGAACACCTCCAGGCCCGCCCGGGTGAAGTGGACGTCGGTCTTGTCGAAGGCCTCGTCGAGCACCACCAGCCCGTACGGGGGTATCCCCTCTGCCGTCTCGGTCAGCTGGTAGCGCAGCGCGGCGGCGAGGCAGAACGTCACCAGGCGCTGTCGTTGCCCGCCCGAGCGGCCGTCGGAGCCGCGATAGACGTCCACCGTCGCACCGGAGGCGTCGAGCTCGTGAGCAGAGAACTCGACGTGGCGCCGGGTGTCCAGCACGCGGGCGCGCCAGGAGCGGTCGGTGGTCTCCACCGAGCCGAGCCGGCGCAGCAGCGTGTCCATGCGCGCGAACCGCGCCTCGTCCGCGGCGAAGTCCTGCTCGCCCTGATCGAAGGCGCCCTGGGTGATCGCGAGCAGTTCGGCGAGGAAGGCCTTGACCTCCTCGCTGAGCTTCTGGTGGGCGACCAGCGTCAGCCAGGTCTTCCGTTCGGAGTCGAAGGGGGTGGCGCGCAGCGATTCGTCCACGGGCGCCAGGCGCTGCTGCACATCGCGGATCGCGTGGCTGATGTCCGCCCGCAGCTGGCCGATGTTGTTCTGCGACTGGGTGCGCAGCATCGTGCGGAACCGGTCCTCGAACTCGGGAAGACGATCCGCCTCCAGTCGGGACAGGATCGCCAGGAAGTCCGGTGTCGCCTCGAGGGTGTCGACCAGGTTGACGGACCGTTCCGCCCAGCGCCGCAGGTAGAGGATTCGGGCCGAAGCCAGGGCGGACTCGCTGGTGCGCAGCGTATCCCGTGCGTGATCCAGGTCGTCGCGGATGCCGTCGTTCATGGTGCTGATGACGTCGGCCAGCTGGCTGCGATCCACGATGCCGCGCCGGGTGCGGACCCGGCGCTCGAACTCCACCCGGTGATCGGGATCCAGAGTGAGTCCCGCGAGCTCGGTGCGGGCCTGCTGGCGGTCCGTCTCGGCGTCGCCGACAGCCTGCTGGGCGTCGTGGTGGGCGCCGCGGGCCCGGTCCCGGGCGGAGCGCGCCTCCTCGAGCTCGGTGGTCGCCCGCTGGTGGACGGCCTGGAGCTGGGCGAGGTCAGCGTCGGCGAGCAGGGCGCGGCGCTGCGCGTGGAGCTCCTCATGGCGGCGGGCGGCGTCCTCGCGGTCGATCTCGTCCCAGCTGATCGCCAGCAGCTGGACGAGGTCCTGGTCCCGGGTCGTCAGGGCGCGGCGCTCGCGCTCGAGCCCGGCCAGGGACTCCTCCTGGTGAGCCAGCTCGGTGCGGCTCGCCTCGAGCTCGCCGCGCAGCAGCTCCAGCAGCGCATCATTGCTCGTGCCGATCACCCAGCGCTGCCGGTCGTCGATCCGGTGGCGGTCGTCCTTGACATGCCTGTCGCCGTTCTTCATCTGGCCGGCACGGCTGAGCGCCTTCTCGTGACGGGCCATCTCGCGCGCGTCGTCGACCAGCTCGTGCGGGAATCCGGTGGCGATCCGGCGACGCAGCCACTCACGGAACGGGGACTCGGTCAGCTGCAGCACGGACAGCACCGTGCGGTCGGAGCGGGGTGAGTCGTCGTCCCGGGAGCGGGCGTGCTCGCGCACCCGCTCGTAGGAGACCCGCGTCCCCCAGTGCCGATCGTCCACGGCAGCGGCGACCGCAGGGTAGAGGCGTTCGGGAACCAGGATCGTGGTCGCCAAGCCACCCAGCAGGCGCTCGACGGCTCCCTGCCAGGCCTCGTCCCGCACATCCATCAGCTCCCCGACGAAGGGCAGGGAGGCGGCGGATGCCCCGGCCTCTCGCGCGAGCTCGTCCCGCACCGTCACCAGACGGGAGGGGAGGTTCGAGCGCCGCTCCTGGAGCGAACGAATCTCGGAGAGCGTCGCCGCGATGCGGCGCGAGCAGTCCTCGCGCGCGACGTGCACGGGCCCGGCCCCCTCAGCGAGCTGGGCGGTCTGCTCGAGGATCCGTTGCTGCTCCCGGCGCGCCGTGGCATGCGCGGAGGCGAGGTCCTCGGCCCGCATGGGGAGCGGGGAGCCGAGCCTCTCCAGCAGCGGGGCGAGGCGGTCGAGGGCCCGACGGGTCCGCTCCAGGTGATCCCCGGCGGTCTCGATCCGGCTCTCGAGCACCTGCAGCGCCGCGCCGCCGCGATCGTCCAGCGCCTGCCGGGCACCGTGCTCGACCTCGCGGGCGTCGGCCTCGGCGCGGTCCGCCCGGGTGAGCGCGGCACCCGTCGCCTCGAGCTGGGCGCGATGGGACTCCAGGTCACGGGCGGAGAGCTCGGCGAGCATCGTGTACCGGTAGGTGCCGACGGAGCCGAGCAAGGCGGTGAGGTGAGTCTGCTGCCCGGTCGCGGCGCGGTGGGCCTCCCAGTGCGTGCGCTGAGGCAGCAGCGTCTCGATCTGCTCGCGTGCGTCGACGACAGTGGCGTGCGCGTCCTGCAGCGCCCGGAAATGCTCGACGGCCAGATCCGCCTGCGTGAAGGTGGACGGGGTCTCGAGCATGAAACCACGCAGCAGGTCATCGAGCGAGGTGAGGGACTTCGCGGACTGGGTGCGGTGCAGCAGGCGCTGGGCGTCCTCGCTGCCGATCCCGGCAAGACGGCGCAGCTGCACCCCGAACTTCGGGTACGTCTCCTCGGCGACCAGGGGTGAGAGCGCGCGGCGCAGCCGGCGACGGTCGATGCCGGAGCCGCTGAGGGTCAGCACCTCCGCGAGCTCGAGGGCTCGGTCGAACAGCAGGAACGCGGAACGGAGGTCAGCGGCGGTGGCGGAGCGGCCGGCCACGTGCATCACCCGCACTGCGGTGACGACCCGGCCCTGTCCGTTCTCGAAGGTCAGCGCGATGCCGGAGACGGTGGTGGCCTCGCGCAGGTAGCCGGGGCGCACCTCTCCGGTGGCTTCGTCCGCGTGGCGGCGATAGGCACCGCGCACGTAGCTCATCGGGGTGCGGTCGCGGTCCCCGGCGGGCCCGTCCTGGGCGGCGGCGTTGAAGCGGGTCTCTCCGGGTTTCATGAGGACGGCGCTGAGCGCGTCCAGGATCGAGGATTTCCCGGAGCCCGATTCACCGGTCAGCAGCAGGCCGGAGCGGGGGACGGGCAGATCGTGGCTCTTGTCGAAGGTGCCCCAGTTGTGCAGCTGCAGGCGGGCCAGCCGCATCTGGCCGGGCGCGGGCACCCCCGGGGTCTGCGATGCTTCGTCCTGTGCCGTGTCGAGGTCGAGTCCGATCTGGGTCATGCCATCTCCTCGTCCTCGTCCTCGGGCGCGCTCTCGTTCTCCTGGTCCGCGGTCTCGCCATCGGGCGCCCCGTGGTCCCGGAGCCGCTCGTACTCGGCCTCGATCCCGCCGATCTCCTCAGGGGTGAGGATCAGGGCGAGGACCGAGGACACCTCCCAGCGCTCCTCGGTGTCGGTGGTGAGCAGGATCGACCAGTCCCGCATCCGCTTCAGGCTGGCCGTCAGCCGCTTGGCGAACTGCGCCGGGTCGTTGCCGGAGGAGGTCGCGTAGGCCTGCATGTGTGCGTCGATCTCGTCGCGGCCTACGACCACCCGCTCGTTCTGCGCCGCGCCCTGGAGCAGCAGATGGCGCAGATGGAGCAGCAGTGCGGAGTCGATGAAGCTCAGCGCGGCCTTGCGCAGCACGCTCGGGACGTGACGGTCGAAATCCGGATCGGGCACCAGGTTGCGGGAGAAGGCGACCTCGGCGTCGGCGTCGATCACGAGCTCGAGCAGCAGGTCCCCGAGGTGTCGGCGCACCACGGTCTCGTGGGCCAGCAGCGCCGACCAGACCAGAGAGTCACGCCGATGGGAGATGTACGGGCCGCGCAGCAGCGCCACCAGTGTGCGGCGCACCTCCAACGGCAGGGTGCCGGGGTCGCCGGGCCACAGGACGACCCGGTCATCGGTGAGGTCGAGGTCAGTCACGGGAGGGCTCCCTGAGGGGTCGGGTGAAGCGATAGGAGGTGATGCGGGCGCTGCGTGAGAGGCCGGGCGAGCCGTCGTCGGCGGTGCTGCCCGCGGAGCCGGGGCCGGCCACCCGCCAGCGCACGGACTCGGCGGCGTCCTCGGCCTCGGGGGTGCGCTCACCATGGCGGTGGGCCAGCACCAGCAGGCCGACGATCGAGGCGAGGCCCTGAGTGGCGGGATGCTCCTGAAGCACCTCGGCGATGGTGGCCGACGGTCGACGGGTCAGCACATCGTCGACTGCATCGGTCAGCTCGGCCAGGTCGATCTCCGATTCCCGCACCGTGGCGCGCAGCGCCTCGAGATCCAGCACAGCGCCGGCGGCCGCGGGCGCGAAATCATCCTCGGCGGTGACGTCGGAGGGGACCAGCAGGCGCAGCTGGCCGATGGACCGTGGGGTGAAGGTCGACAGGGTGAGAGCCACTCCCAGCTTCATGTGCGGGCGCACGTGCGGGGCGATCTCCAGACCGATCCGCTGCGGCCGACGGAGACGGTCCGCGAGCGCGCGGAACTCCTCGAACTGGCGGGAGCGGACGAATTCCCGGAGCGACCGGGACAGGTCGATCATGGCGTGGCGCACCTGGTGCGATTCCCGCTGCAGGCGCGAGAGATAGGACTGCAGGTACAAGATCCGCTCGCGTCCGAAGCGGGCGACGAAGGGGCGGGAGGCGAGTGCATCGACCGCCTCGTGGAAGCGGGACTCCTGGATGGGGTCGATGAGCATGCTGTGGAACGCTGCGAAGGAGCGCCCCGCCTCGGAGTCCTCGATCGCGTCGACGCCGAGGAACAGCTGTTCGAGGATCTCGCCTTGCGATCCCTCGTGCTCGACCAGGTCGAGGCGCAGTCGGCGGTGCAGTCGCTCCAGCTCGCCCCGCACCCGGGTGAAGTCCGAGGGGACGTCGATAGCGAGCGAGTAGAGCTCCTCCGCGGCCTCGAGCGCTTGGGCCGGGGGCAGAGGATCGGCGCCCAGCTCGAGCACTGTCGCTATCTGCTCCTCGAGACGGTCACGTTCGGTACGGAGGGCGTCCAGGCGACCGGCGGCGTCGGGATCGGTGTCGCGGGCGAGGGCGGCGAGGCGCTCCGTCAGCAGCGCGAGGCGCGAGCGGGTCACGGCATCGCGCGGGGTGTGCAACTGGTCGATCACCCGAAGCGCACCATGCGCCTCTTCCGTGAGGGCGAACTCTTCTGTGCGCTCCTCCCGCGCGGCGCGCCGGGTGAGGAAGCCCTGGCTGACCCAGCTCGCGCAGTACTGCTGGGCCGTGCGGGGCAGATCGAGCCCATGGAATCGCAGCTCCTCCAGGTCCGCGGTGAGCAGGTCGTAGAGATCGGCCGCCGTGCGGGTGCGCACATTACCGGCCAGGTGTTCACCGAGCAGACCCAGGGTGGTGGGTGCGTGGTCGGTGCGCAGGAGCTTGAGCACGCCGTAGCCCTCGAACAGGGCGCGGTTCTCGAGCGCACGGGCGACGCCGGTCATCGGGACTCTCCTCACCTGGGTCGAGGGGCACGGGCCGGAAAGGGACCCGCGGGGACGAGCACAGCCTACGGAGGTGGGCCGACATCCGGGCCGCGCACTCGCACCCATCCCATCGAGTACGCCCACGCCAGCCCGCGCCGCAGCGGCGTGGCCAGCAGTACCCGCACCGCCAGGGCGCGCAGCGTCGAGACTCTCGCCCCGGCCGGTCGGCCGAGCACGGTGTTGGCCGCCGCGACCGCGCCGGCGAGCCGGGCCCGACAGCGGATCCTCCGCTCGGCGCGGCACCAGGCGGGGTCATCCTGCAGCGCACCGCTGCGGTCCTCGGCGAGGCGCCGCGCCAGCAGCGGGGCGAGGTCGAGGGCGTCCAGCCAGGCCAGCGTGATGCCCTGCCCGCCGATCGGGCTGACCTCGTGCGCGGCATCGCCCAGCAGCACGCAGCGCCCGGTCAGCAGGCGCCGCGCCGTGCGGCGGCGCACGGTGAAGGCGCTGAGCATGGTGGTCGTCGCCGGGTCCAGGACGGTGCCGGTGCGTTCGCGGACCAGGGCGACCAGCCGCGCGGGGGAGGGATCGGTGCCGGCTCTCCCCGTGTGCACGACCCAGCGCCGCCGGCCGCCGGGCAGCGGGAAGGACTCCACGACCCCGCCGGGCTCGAGATGCACGACCGCCTCGCGCCCGCCGCCCGCGTCGCCCGTGGCCGCGGGATCGCGGAGGTCCCCCATCAGGTAGGTATCGGGATAGTCGCATCCGCTGGTGGTGATCCCGAGCAGGGAGCGCACCCGGGAGCGGGAGCCGTCGGCGCCGACGACCAGGCCCGCCCGCAGCTGGAGGGTGCCGCTGCCTCCGCCGCTGTCTCTCGCGGTGAGTGCGACCGTGCGCGCGGATTCCTGCAGGTCCGTCAGCTCCCAGCCCCGCCGCAGCGCCGAGGGGGCGAGCGCCGCGAGTCGCCGGGCCAGCAGGTCCTCGGTGAGGGTCTGGGGCAGGGCGAGCACGTGGGGACGGCGCGGATCGGCCCGGGCGAAGTCCACCGAGCCCAGCTCCCGGTCCCGGCACCGCGCACGGCCCACGCGGATCCGCTCGCCGAGGGCGACCGCCTCCCGCTCCAGGCCGATCTCGGCCAGGGCGCGCAGCGCCGGCGGGTGCAGGCCGATCGCGCGTGAGCTGACCGGGGCCTCGGTGCGTCGCTCCAGCACGCGCACCTCCACCCCGCGCCGGGCGAGCAGGCAGGCCAGCAGCAGACCCGTCGGCCCGGCCCCGACGATCAGCACGGCGCACTCGTCCTGCGCGACGGGGACCGTCATCGCCGCGCCGGGGCGAGTGCGTCGTGCAGGAGCAGCAGTCGGAAGCGTCCCGGCGTGCTCACCGTCCAGCCGGACGGGACCCGGGCGCGCAGCTCGGGAGCGGTGAAGCTGCGGCGGATCGAGGTGAGGCCGTCCTCGCGGATGAAGGTGCCGGGGAACAGCGGCCAGGTGGCCACGGAGAACAGGGCATAGGCGAGCCGGCCGCGGCGGATGTCGCTGTGCACCACCGCGCGGCGGGCCAGGCGGGCGGAGTCCTCGAGCAGGCCGTCCCGCTGCTCCTGGCTGAGGTGATGGAGCAGGTGGTTGGAGATCACCAGGTCGAAGCGCTCGCCGGCGGCGACCAGCTCGCTGGAGAGCTTCCGGCGGAACCGCACCCCCGTGACGGGAGGCCGGCACCGGGCCCAGTCATGGGCCCGCGGATCAGGATCGATCCCGGTCACGCGCAGGTCGTAGCCGTCCCGGCGCGCCCAGCGGGCCAGGGCCCGGGCCACGTCCCCGCCGCCGCAGCCGACGTCCAGCAGAGTCGTCGGCCCCTCGGCCCGCAGGTGCGGCCGCAGGTGGCGGCGGTAGGCCTGGCGCCAGCCGGCGACCGCGGCGTTGACCGGACGGAAGGAGGCGTAGGTGCGGGCGAGCCGGCGCGGATCGCACGAAGGGTCGTCCATCCGCTCCCGCGCGTGCTCGTCCCGCGCGGCGAGGGAGGGCAGGATCACGGGGCGGGCGCGCCGAGGGTGCTCAGCAGCGCCGTCTCCACCGTCAGACCCGGCCCGAAGGCCATCGCGCACACCCGCTCCCGGCGGCCGGCGGTCGCCGAGCGCAGGATCCGCTGGAGCACGAACATCACGGTCGCGCTGGACATGTTGCCGAAGTCGCGCAGGGTCTCCCGGGCGGGGACCAGCTGGGACTCGGTGAGGTCGAGCTTGGCCTCGACCTTGTCCAGGATGCTGCGCCCGCCGGGATGGATCGCCCAGTGCTCGATGTCGCGGTGAGGCAGCCCCGCGAGCTCGGGCTCATGCGCGAACAGCGGCTCGAGAGCGCCCGTGATGTGCTCGTCGATGATGTGGGGGACGTAGGTGCCCAGCACCATCTCGAAGCCATGGTCGCCGATGCGCCAGGCCATCGCCTCCTCGCCGACCGGGGTCAGCACCGTCTCGAAGTGGTCCAGCTCCAGCAGCGGCGTGCTCGCGGGCAGGTCCTTCCCGGTGATGATCGCGGCGGCGGCGCCGTCGGCGAACAGGGACGAGCCGACGATGGTGTCGGGATCGTTCGAGGGGCGCACGTGCAGGGTGCAGAGCTCGACGGTGGCCATCAGCACCACCGCGTCCGGATCGGCGCGGCAGATCGTCTGGGCCTGACGGAGGGCCGGCAGCGCCGCATAGCAGCCCATGAACCCCAGGTGGTAGCGCTGCACGGACGAGTCCAGGCCGAGGGAGCGGACGATCCGGTAGTCGGGGCCGGGGGCGAAGAAGCCCGTGCAGGAGACCGTGATGACGTGGGTGACGTCCGCAGCGGAGATCCCCTCCGCGGCCTCGAGCGCGGCGGCCGCGACCCGTTCGTACAGTGCGGTGGCCTCCCGTTCGTAGACCTGATTGCGGGCACCGGTGGGCGGGTGCAGGAACCGCCCGGTCCCGGCCTCGAAGAACACCGGTTCCTCGCCGTCGGCCACCCCGTGCCATTCGGACAGGGCGCTGAAGCGGCGTTCGATGCCGGAGACATCGAAGGAGGTGCTGATCAGGCGCTTCCCGAGGCGGGTGAGGTCCGGCTGCGCGGCGAGCGCATCGCGCACCTCGGACTGGCGGAGCTCGGTGGCGGGGACGGCGGTCTCCAGCGACCGCATCGTGACGTTCGGGCCCATGCTGGTCTCCTGTCGTCGGCGGGGACAGCGACCAGGCCCCGGCGGTGGGGTGCGTGTCCCGCCTCGCACGGTACGCCCCCGGTCGGGATGTCCCAAGGGACTGACCGCTCGGACCGGCGGCGGGATCGCGGCGCGCCGGGCCCGCCGCCGGGCCGGGGTCAGCTGGGGATCCGGGCCACCAGGTCGATCTCGACCAGGATGCTGTCCAGCTGGGAGCCGACGGTGGTGCGCACCGGGTACGGCTCGGTGAAGAACTCGCGGTACGCCTCGTTGAACTCCGGGACATCCGCGAGATCGGCGAGGTGCACGGTGGCCTTCAGCGCATCGTCGAGGGTGGCGCCGCTCTCGGCGAGCACCGCCTCGAGGTTCCGCAGCACCTGCCGGGTCTGCTCGCCGACGGAGGCGGCGACCTCGCCCGTGGCCGGGTGCTGCGGGCCGAGACCGGCGGTGAACAGCAGGTCGCCGGTCACGATCGCCTGGCTGTAGGGGCCCGCGGGCTGCGGGGCGTCGTCGCTGCGGAGGGGGTGCTTGTGGCTCATGGTGCTCCTTGAGGTGGTGGGCGGTGCGTCGGCGCGGCCGGGGCGCTGCCCCGTGGGCTCGGCGGGACCGAGCAGGCTACGTCGTCGGGCTGCGGGGCGGTGGCGGTGTCCGGCAGCGGTCTGCGGGATGCGGCGCGCAGTCCGCGACCGGGCAGCTCACCGGTCAGGCGGCCGTCGGCGAGCACGGGCCGCCCGGCCACCAGCACGTCCTCGATCCCCTCGGCGATCGCCAGCGGGTCCTGGTAGGTGGCGCGATCGCTGACGGCTGCGGGATCCACGAGCACCAGATCGGCCAGGAACCCCGCGGCGACGGCGCCGCGGTCGCCGAGCCGGAAGCGCTCCGCCGCGCCGGAGGAGAGGTGCTGCGCCGCCTGGCTCCAGTCGAGGACGCCGTGCTCGCGCACGTAGGTGGCGAGGTAGGAGGCGAAGGTGCCGCGGGATCGAGGATGCGGATGGGCGCCGATGAAGATCCCGTCGGACCCTCCGAGATGCTGCGGATGGGCCAGCAGCCTTCCCAGGTCCTCCACCGGGCGCTGGTCGCGCACCGCCATCACCACGTTCACCTCGAGCGCGGACGCCGCCAGCAGGTCCAGCGCCGCCTCGATCGGATCGGTGCCGCGACGCACAGCGACCTGCGCGAGGGTGAGCCCGGGAGCCCAGGCGAACTCCTCGGCGACGGTGTGGGCGATCGTGAGCAGCTCCGGCCAGTCCGGCCCGAGGCTCGGATGCTGCGCCACGGCGGGGAACCAATCGCGACGCAGCAGCTCCCGCCGGGCGGGGTCCCGCAGCAGCGCGCTCGCCTCCCCGGGAGCCATCGCGTTCAGCGCCGGTGGCAGCAGGGTCATCCCCAGCAGGGAGCAGCCGCGCGTGTACGGGTAGGCGTCGAAGCTCGCCGCCACGCCCTCCCGTGCGAGGAGGCCCAGCAGCCGCTCGGCCTCCGCGGCCCGGGTATGGAAGTGGGAGATGTGCACCGCCACCCCGGCGGTGCGGCTGATATGGGCTGCCTCCTCGATCCCCACCTGCGAGTTCTCCTCGTAGCCGCCGCGCATATGCGTGACGTACGGCAACCCGGCGGCGGCGAGAGGAGCGCACAGCGCCGCGATCTCCTCGGCCTCCGCGAACAGGCCCGGGGTGTAGTCCAGTCCGCTCGAGAGCCCCACCGCCCCGTCGGCCACCGCGCGGGCGACCAGCGCCGTCATCGCCGCGCGCTCGGCGGGGCCGGCCGGGCCCGCGGCGCCGCCCATCACCTGCTGGCGCACGGTCCCGGCGGGCACCAGGTAGGCGACGTTCAGCGGCACCGCGCCGTCGTAGGTGCGCAGCAGATCGGCCACCGAGCCGCCGCGGAAGGTGGGGTGGGGGCCGTTGATCGCCGCGAAGTACTCACTCGCCCAGGCGCCGTCGCCGGGGGCGTAGGAGACGCCGTCCTGCCCGCCGATCACGCTGGTCACCCCCTGACGCAGGAGCGCCAGCTGCACCTCGGGCTCGAACACGGCCCCCTCGGCGTGGGAATGGGCGTCGATGAATCCGGGCATCACCAGGCGCCCCTCGGCCTCGAGCACCTGCGCTTCCCGGGTGCGGGAGGGGTCGATGCGGCCGACGGCGGTGATCCGCGCGCCCTCGACGAGCACGTCGGCCCGGACCAGGCCGTCCGGGGTGACGACCCGGCCGCCGCGGAGCAGCACGGCGCTCATCGGGGGGTGCTCATCGGCTGGGACCTCGCTCGCGCCCTCAGAAGAACGT
Source organism: Brachybacterium vulturis (assembly GCF_043641765.1). Lineage (GTDB taxonomy): Bacteria > Actinomycetota > Actinomycetes > Actinomycetales > Dermabacteraceae > Brachybacterium > Brachybacterium vulturis_A. Next base: position 23,449 of record NZ_JBHZRO010000015.1, read on the forward strand.
CTCCACGGCCTCGTGCACCGTGCCGGTCGCGGGGTCCACGACCGGGATCAGCCGCCACTTGTCGAAGGCCGTGCACGGATGGGACAGCCCGAGCGTGACCACGTCCCCGAGGGCGAGCTCCGTCGCACCGGTGTGGTGGATGAAGGCGTGCTGGTCGTTCAGGGCCGTGATCTCCCCCTCCAGCGGACGCTCCGGACCGCCGAGCGCGGTGGCGACGCCGAGCGGGACGGGCAGACCCTCGTCGTAGGGCACGTCGCGCTTCCCGGCATCGAGCAGGGCCAGCCCGGGCTCCGGCATCGAGACCACCCGGGCGCGGGCGTGCATCCCCGGCAGCAGCGCCTCGTGCTCGGGGAGGCCACGGGCGGTGTCCAGCGGGGAGATCCCGCGGTAGAAGCCGGAGTCGTGGACGATGTACGCGCCCGAGCGGAGGATCCTGCGCATGTCCCTCAGCGGCGCGAACGCCTCGGCCACCAGATCGAAGTAGGCACTGCCGCCGGCGCTCACCCAGGGGGTCCCCGCGATCAGCGGGCGCAGCGACTCCGCGAGCGCGGCCAGGGCCGCGCAGTAGGCGGAGACCGCAGCCAGGGAGGCGGGGGAGCGGTCATGGGCGATCGCGCCCTCATACCCGGCCGCGCCGACCAGGTGCAGCACCGCGGAGGCGGCGATGCGCTCGCCGATCTCCCGGGCCGTCGCCTCCTCACGCGCTCCGGTGCGGGCCCCGTCGGCGCCCAGCTCCACCAGCACCCCGAGGGAGGCACCGGCCGGCAGCTCGCGTTCGAGCAGGTCGATGGTGGCGAGGCTGTCCGCCCAGCACACCAGCTCCTGCTCGGGATGCTCCGCCAGGTGGGCGGCGAGCCGGCGCAGCAGCGCGGGATCGGTGCAGGTGTTCGCCAGCTGCACCGTCCGGATCCCCTCCCGCAGCGCGAGATCCGCCTGCCAGCCGGTGGCGACCGTGATCCCGGTGCAGCCGGCCGTCAGCTGCCGCGCCCACAGCGCCGGCGCCATGGTGGTCTTCCCGTGCGGCATCAGCTCGAGACCGCGCTGCTCCGCCCACCGCGCCATGACCTGCAGATTGTGGGCGATCGCCGACTCGTCGAGCACGAGCAGCGGGGTGGAGAAGCTGCTGAGGGGTGCCTCCAGCGCGGTGATCGGGCGGCCCACGAGCTCGGCGGGGAAGGATTTGTCGCCGGGCTGGACGGTGCGTTCGGTGGTGGACGGGACGTGCTCGGGCATCGATGGCCTCGCTCGGCTCGGGGAAGAGACGACTGCGAGTCTCCGGGGCCCGGGGGAGAAGTTCAAGCCGCGCACACGCAGGGAGACGGGCCATCGCATCGCCGAGATCGCCCACCCCGCCGAGCACCTGCTGGCGGATCTCGTCACCGCCCGTCGAAATCCGGTGCCCGCTTCTCCAGGAACGCCGCCGTGCCCTCGGCCTTGTCCGCGGTGGTGAACAGCAGCGTCTGCGCCAGCTGCTCCAGCAGCAGCCCGGTGCGCTGATCCGTATCGTGACCGGGGCCGATGACCATCTTGGCGAGCCGTACGGCCAGCGGGCCCTTGGCGAGGATCCTCCTCATGATCTCCGCCGCGGTGGGCAGCAGGTCCGCCGCGGGCACCACCGTGGTCACCAGGCCGTACCGTTCGGCCTGCTCGGCACTCAGCGCCCTGCCGGTCAGGATCATCTCGAGCGCCCGGCCGGTGCCCACCAGGCGGGAGAGCCGCTGGGTGCCGCCGGCGCTGGGCAGCACCCCGAGTCCCACCTCCGGCAGGCCCATCCGCGCCTCCTCGGCGGCGATCCGGAGGTCGCAGCTCATCGCCAGCTCGAGCCCGCCGCCCATCGCGACGCCGCCCAGCGCGGCGAGGGTGGGCTTGGGGAAGTCCTGGAGCCGGTCGTAGAGGCGCTGCATGGTCGCGGCCAGCCCATCGGTGACGCCCCAGGCCGCGACCTCGGAGATATCGGCCCCGGCCGCGAAGGCCTGCGGGCCGCTGCCGGTGATGATGATCCCCTGCACGGCGGCGTCGGCCTCCCAGGCGTCCAGCACGGCGGAGAGCTCCGCGAGCAGGGCCTGGTTCAGGGCGTTGCGCTGCTCCGGACGGTGCAGCGTGATCGTGCCGATCCGGTCTCTCACCTCGGTGCGGAGCGTCGTGAGGGGCGGGGACTGCGGATCCGTCATGGTCTGCTCTCTCTGCTCGGGATGGCCAGGGCGTAGGAGGGCCTGGGGTCTCAGGCCATCGTGAGTCCGCCGGAGACGGACAGGGTCTGGCCGGTGATGTAGTGGGAGGCGGGCGAGGCGAGGAACGCGACGGCGTTGGCGAGATCCTCCGGCTGGGCGAGGCGGCGCAGCGGGATCGCTCGTTCGAGCGAAGCGCGCAGCGTGGGGCTGTCCTGGGAGATGGCGTCGAACAGCGGGGTGTCCGCCGGGCCGGGGCAGACGACGTTCGCGGTGATGCCGGCGCGGGCGCTCTCGCGGGCGAGGGTCTTGGTGAAGGCGACGATCCCGCCCTTGCACGCCGAGTACACGGCCTCGCCGCTGGAGCCCACCCGGGCCGCGTCCGAGGCGATGTTCACGACGGTGCCGTACCCCTGTTCCGTCATCACCCGCACCACCGACTGGCTGCAGTGCAGGGTGCCGACGAGATTGATCCCGATGATGCGGTCCCAGAGTGCGGGATCCTGGTCCAGGAACGGGCCCACCTTGTCCCAGCCGGCGTTGTTGACCAGCACGTCGATCCGGCCGAAGCGGTCTACGACCTGCGCGGTCATCGCGTCCACGGAGGCTCTGTCCGCGATGTCGACGCGGACGGCGAGGGCGTGGCCGCCGAGCTCCGCGGCGACCTGCTGCGCCGCCTCCCCGTCGAGGTCGGCGACCACCACGATCGCGCCCTCGGCGGTGAGCTTCGCGGCGATGCCCCGGCCGATGCCGCCGGCGGCGCCGGTGACGAGGCAGATGCGGCCGGTGAGGTCCTGGTCGTTGGTGGTGGGGGCCGGGGTCTCGGCCATGGCGGTGCTCCTCGGGTCGGTTCTCGGTGCGGTCCTCGCGTCGTGGCCGGGGTCGGGTGCCGCGGTCACGGGGCGAGCTCGCGGTCCACGGTGTGGCGGGCGATGACCAGCTTCATGATCTGGGCGGTGCCGTCGCCGATCTGCAGTCCCAGCACGTCGCGCAGTCGCTGCTCGAGGGGCCGGTCCGTGAGGTAGCCGTACTGTCCGTGGCTGAGCAGGCACTGGTGGATGACGTCGTACGCCGTCTTCGGGGCCGACCACTTGCACATCGCGGCCTCCTTGGTGTGCGGCAGCCCGGAGTCCTTCAGCCAGAGGGTCCGCTGGCAGAGCAGTCGCGCGGCGGCCAGCAGCGTCTCCGCCTCGGCCAGCGGGAAGGCGACGCCCTGGAAGGAGCTCAGCGGCTGGTCGAAGGCGGTGCGGGTCCCGGTGTACTCCCAGGTCTCCTCGAGGGTGACCTGGGCGGTGCCGATCACCTGCAGGCCGATCAGCGCGCGGGAGAAGTCGAAGCCCTGCATCACCTGCGTGAACCCCTCTCCGAGCGCACCGAGCTGGTTCTGGGCAGGGATCCAGGTGCGCTCGAAGTCGATGAAACCGCGGCCCACGGCCCGGGTCCCCAGGTCCGGGGCGCGGCGGCGCCGGATCCCCTCGCGGTCCAGCTCCACCAGGAAGGCGGTGATGCCCTTGCCGCGGTGCCCCGGCTCGGTGCGGGCGAAGATGACGGCGGCCCGCGCATCCATCGCGAAGGACATCGACTTGGTGCCCTCCAGCACCCAGCCGCCCTGCTCGGGCCGGGCCGTCATCGAGGGATTGCCGGCATCGGAGCCGGCGCCCGGCTCCGAGAGTCCGATCGCCACCAGGTCCTCGCCGCTGGTGATCCGCGGGATCCAGCGGGCGGCCACCTCGGGCCGGGCGTTGCGGACCAGGACCTGCCCCACCAGGGAGCTGATGATCTGCACGTAGGCGACGGTGAGGTCACCGCGGGCGATCTGCTCGGCGATCATCCCGGAGGCCAGCGCACGCTCGTCCCGGCCGCCGAGGGTCGAGGGCAGTTCCGGGGCGATCAGCCCCAGCTCGCCCATCCGGCGCCGCAGCTCCGGGGCGATCACCCGGTCCTGTTCCCGCTGCTGCTGAGTGGGGGCGATCTGGGCGGCGACCTCGGCGGCCGCGTCGATATAGCCCTGCATCGCGTCGTCGATGACGAAATCCATGTGGCCTCCTGGGGCGGTGGGTGGCGGCAGCCCTATGCGAGGTCGCCGAGCAGATCGGGGTAGCGGTGGCGGTGCTCGGGGAGGATCGCGGTGGACAGCAGCAGTGCGGTCTGGGAGCGCAGGAACTCCTCGAAGGTCATCCGTGGCGCGAAGTACCAGTGCTTCAGCGCCCAGGAATGGGCCACGGTCAGCAGGTCGTAGGCGAACAGCTCGGCGTGGATCGGGCGCAGCAGACCCTGCTCGACAGCGGTGTCGACGGCGCTGCGCAACGGCTCGACGGTGCGGATCTCGAGGTCCTTGACCACGCTGCGTCCCGCCTCGTCCAGGGTGTTGGATTCGCGATAGGTGAGCATCACCGCCTGACGGCTGTCCCGGATGACGGTGCAATAGGTGGCGAAGGCACCGGCGATCTGGCGGACCGGGTCCTCCTCCGGCTCGACCGTCTCCGCGAGCATCCGTGCCATGTCATCGAGCACGCCCTCGGTCACGGCCTGCACGAGCTCCTGCTTGCTCGCGAAGTATCGGTAGATGAGGCCGACGGAGACCTCGGCCTCGTCGGCGATCGCCTGCATGGACACCGCAGGGGAGCCGCTGCGCTCCATCAGCGGCACGGCCGCGCGCAGGATCTGCCGCCGGCGTGCATCGGAGCGTGCGGCGCGAGCGGCCTCCTGCGGAGCGATCGCAGCATCCTGACGGGGCACGGGCCCTCCTCCTGGTGCAGCGACACCGTCGGGCTGAGAGACGTGAGAACATCGCTCAGCAGAAATGAATGACCATTCATCTGTGAGTGTGGTGCGGGTCACCGGGTCGCGTCAAGGGGCAGGGCGGGGCCCGCCGACGCTGGGCATCACCCCACCGGTCGGGCCGTCTCGGCATGACCGGGCGAGCGTCGATGCGGACGTCGGCGCCCCAGCACGGGGGACCGTTCCTCCCCGCGGCCCCTTCGTCCACACCCGGTGAGGGTCCATGGCGTGCCCGCCGGCGCGTCCATCACGCTCGACCCATGACGATCGATGACGCAGTGCCCACGGCCGCTGACTTCTTCGGCGAGGACTTCGCCGGTGTACCCCCGGCACCGCCGGACCGGCCCCGCCCCTGGTTCCTCGGCGACGCCCCGGCCCCGAGGGAGGAACCCTCGGAGGAGGCGGGTCGGCTCGCGATGGCGGCGGAGGCCGCGCAGCTGCCGTTCCTCCGGGTGGCCCGTCATCTGCTGGAATTCGTCGGGGACGGGTGTCGGACCACGAAGCTGGGTGCTCTGTACGCCGTCGATCGCCAGCGGATCGAGGAGTCGTGCCGCGAGGGCTCCGACGGCTGGTTCTGGCATCCCTACGGCACGGACTCCCGGGTCCAGCAGGCCTGGGACATGCTCACCCGCCACGGCTGGCTCGTCCGGGAGGACGGTTGGGTGCGGCCGACGGGCAAGCCCCTGGTCGGCACCGAGAGCGATGCCCTCATGCGCGGGAGTCGGGGTCTCTGATCACCCTCGCACGGGAGGGTCGAGCCTGCTGGGGATCAGGCCGTCACCGACAGCTCTCCCTCGGCGGACGCCGGCGCCGCGGCCCGGCGGGCGTGCTGCCGGCGGTGCACCGTGAACGACCAGCCGGCGATCCCGAGGCCCAGCACGGCGAGCACCACGCCGGTCCAGGCCGGGGCCAGCAGGCCCCATCCTGCGGCGAGCACGGCCGCGCCGAGGGCCGCGCCCAGGGAGTTGCCGATGTTCAGCGCCGAGTGGTGCAGGGCCGCGGCCAGCGAGGGGGCGTCGGGGGAGGCGTCCAGCAGGAACAGCTGCAGGGAGGGACCCATCAGCTGGGAGGTGATCGCGATCGCCAGCAGCAGCGCCATCCCGGCGATCGCGTTCTCGGCCACCAGGCCGAAGACGGCGAGGCTGAGCGCCATGCCGAGCAGGCCCAGGAAGATGGTGCCGTAGACGCTGCGATCCGCGAGGCGGCCGGCGAGGAGGTTGCCCAGCGTCATGCCGAGGCCGAACACGAACAGCGCCAGCGGCACGGCGCGCTCTCCGAGGCCCATCACGCCTGGCACGATCTCACCGATGTAGCTGTACACGGCGAACATGCCACCGAAGCCGATGGCGCCGATCCCGAGCGCGAACCACACCTGGCCGCGGCGCAGGGCGCCGAGCTCCCCGCGGATCGAACCGGTGACGCCGGCCCCCTCGGGCTCGGGCACCAGGCGCCAGATCGCCAGGGTGGTCGCGGCGGCGATCACCACCACGATCACGTAGGCCGAGCGCCAGCCCACCTGCTGGCCGAGCGCGGTGGAGGCCGGGACCCCGATCATGGTGGCGACCGTCAGGCCCAGCATCACCAGCGACACCGAGCGGGCGCGGCGCCCGGGCGGGGAGAGACGGGCGGCGACCAGTGAGGCGACCCCGAAGTAGGCGCCGTGGGGGAGCCCCGCGATGAAGCGGGCGCCGGCCAGCGTGGCGAAGTCCGGCGCGATCGCGGAGAGCAGGTTCCCCAGTCCGATCAGGCCGATCAGCAGCACCAGCAGCCGGGCGCGGGGGATCCGCACCGCCGCGATCGTCACCAGCGGTGCACCGATCACCACGCCGAGCGCGTACAGGGTGATGAGCATGCCGGCCTGCGGGATGGACACCTCGAGGTCGCGGGCGATCTGGGGCAGGAGCCCCATGCTCGCGAACTCGGTGGTGCCGATCGCGAAGGCGCCCAGCGACATCGCGACGATGACCAGCCGCAGGCGGCCGGGCGGCAGCGGTGCGGATGGCGTCGGCGTATGCGACATCAAGGAGCCTCCAGCGCGGGTCGGGACGGACACGCTGCCGACGCTGGAAGCGATGAGTACCTCCCGATCCTAGGCCCGGCGCCCCGGCCGCGGCCAGTGCACAGTGACCATTGCCGCGGCCCCGGCCGGCATGTGATGCATTCGGCGATGTGCACGGTCGGGTGCTGCGCGGGAGCGGTCTCTCGAGCGATCAGCCGGCCGTGTCCGCTGCCACCGCCGTGCCCTCCTCGGGGCGGCGTGCCCGCGACCACTCGCTGAGCGCTCGCTCCCGCGCCCGGTCGTAGGGCAGGAAGAGCAGCGGGACCAGGCCCACCAGGGCGAAGAGGATCGGCACCCCGGCGGTGGCCAGGCGGATCGCCTCCTGGGTCTGCGGAGACTGCACCGCGGCGGTGATGTCGTAGCCGCCGGCGGTGAGGATCGCCATGTACAGCACCATCTGCACCCCCGCGATCGGGGCGGTCAGCAGCGCCCGGACCGAGGCGATCGACCCCGCCTTGCGCACCCCGGTGAGGCGTTCGTTGTGGTCGATCAGCGCGGCATCCAGCGCGGTGGTGGCGGTGGAGACCGTGTATCTGCCGGTCATGATCAGTACGTAGCACAGCAGCACGTTCCACCAGGTATCGGCCCAGAGCAGCAGGAGCGTGAAGCCGCCGAGGTAGGGCAGCGCCGCGACCCACATCGCAGTGCGCGAGCCCAGGCGCTTGATGCCCCGCGCGATCAGCGGCAGCAGCACCAGCACGACGAGCATCGAAGCGGTGTCCGCAAGGGTGGCCTGGATGCCGGTGGAGCGGACGACATGGTCCATGAAGTACAGGAACGCGGTGAAATAGATCCCCATCGGGGCCATGAACAGCATGCCGTGGAAGAACAGCGCCCAGAAGGCGCGCATCCGCACGACGGAGCGCAGGTCCGTGAGCAGGCGGGAGGCGGTCACCGGTGCTGCGCCGCCGTCGCCCAGCTCGTACAGCTCCGGCGGGTCGCGCAGAGCCCAGGCCGCGAACGCGTAGACGGCGCCGTTGACCAGCACCACGCCCATCAGCATCACGTTCAGCGTGATCCGCTCGGTGACGGCGTCGCCCACCAGCATCTGGGTGGCGACCACGGTCGCGACCGCGGAGATGACGTTCCCGATCCAGGCCCGGGCGACCTCGACGTCGATCCGGTCCTCGCGGGTGGGGGCGGCGAGGTAGACATAGCTGGTCGCAGAGATCAGGTACAGCGTCGAGGCGACGTCGAACAGGAACAGCTCGATGAGGAACACGGTGAAGATCGCGGCCTGCGACCAGGACGACGGCGTCCACGCCATCAGCACCAGGCCCAGCAGGAGGAAGGGGATCGTCACCCGCATCACCAGCAGGAACTTGCCCTTGCCCGGGCGGTAGCGCATCTTGTCCAGCAGCACCCCGAACACCGGATCGTTCAGCACGTTCCAGATGTTGAAGATCAGGTACACCCAGCCCACGTACCGCGGATCCATCCCCACCACGTCGGTGTAGAACTTCACGTAGACGTTGTGGATGATCACCGAGGACATCCACGCCGCCGGCAGCGGCGTGGCCAGCAGCAGCCGCCGCTTCAGCGGCATCGCCATCTCAGACTCCCCCGGCTCGCCCCGCACTCGCGAGCGGGTGGGACGTCGAGGCGGTCATCTCAGCTCACCCGCAGCCGGTGCTCGCCGGCCCCGGGGGCCAGCAGCACCGTGGCGTGCTCCCGCCGCAGCTCCTGGCGGCGACCGTCGACGAGGTGCTCGACCTCCCGCTCCGGCGGGATCCAGAACTCGCTCGGCGCATCGCAGTCCCTCCCGGTCCAGGCCGCACGCCAGCCCCCACCCGCGGAGGTGCCGGCCCGCAGATCCCGCCCGGCCACGGCGCGGGGCCGCGGCCGACGCAGCCGCGCCGCCGCCTCCGTGGTCGCGAACCCCGGCTCCCAGCACCAGTAGAACCAGCTCCAGGCTCGGGCATCGAACAGCTCCAGCTGCGCATCGGCGTGCCGCGCGATGCCCTCATGGGTCGCGAACGCGCCCCATTCGCCGACGATCACCGGCACGCCGAGACCCTCGCCGGTCTCCGCGGCGCGCTCGAAGATCATGGTCACGCGGGTGTCGCTGGCCTGCGGCATCGCCGCGGTGTCCACCACCAGGTCGTAGCCGTGGGGCGAGTACACCCAGGCCGGATCCGGCAGCGGCGGGATCGCGGCGGGGATGCCGATGTTGCCGAAGTAGTCGTGCTCGCGCAGGATCAGGCCGCGCGGATCCGCCTCCCGGATCGCTCGCGCCGCCGCGGTGTACAGCGCATGGACAGGGCCCTGCTCGAACTCGGCCAGCATCGGCGCGACCCGATCCCCGAGGGCGCGATGCAGGGAGGGGTCCTCGAGCTGGGCGAGCTGGGAGAGCTTGGCGGCAGGGTCGGCGAAGTCAGCCCTCACCTCCTCCGGGTCCTGGCCGGTGAGCTCGGCGAAGACGTGGATGATCGCCCCGAACAGCTGCGGCGCGGCGGAGCCCGGGGTCGGCTCGTTCAGCACGTCGTACCCGATCACCGCCGGATGCGCGGCGAACCGCTGGGCGAGCATCCCCCACATCGCCACGAAGCGGGTGCGGATCCCGACGCCGTCCGCGGCGGGGGCGTCGGCCCAGAAGGCGTCACAGGCCTCGTGCACGGCGGGGGAGGAGAGATAGGCGTCCGACCACAGTGCGGTGGCCTCGAACCGCTGCGCCGTCAGGGTCGCCCAGGCCGGGGCGCCGTTGCCGAAGGACTGCGAGAACAGGTCCTGGTGCCCGTCGAGGATCACCGCGAGCCCGGCGGCGTGCAGCAGGTCCAGCTGCTGGGCGAGCCAGTCCAGGTGCTCCGGGGAGTATTCGCCGGGTCGGGGCTCGGTCGCCGACCAGTTCACGCCCAGGCGCACGCTGTCCAGGCCGAGCTCGCGCAGCTGGGCGAGGTCCGCAGCGGTCCAGCCGCCGCGGAACGCGGAGGGATCGGTCGCGCCGGGACTGCCCTTGGCGACCAGGTTGATGCCATGCAGGATCCGTTGGCGACCGTGCTCGTCGACGAGCGTCGACCCCTCGGTGGAAAGCGACATGGCCCTGTCCCCCCTCGACTCGGTGAGCCCCGCAGGCGCTGCGCTGCGCCGCGGTGACTCCACGGTAGTCGCTCCCCGGAGGGGGCACTCGGGGAATCGGGGAATGGATGACGGCCCGCTGCGGAGGGACCTCACCAGGGCGGCGAGGGGGCGAGCAGTCGGCGGGCGGTGGCGTTCAGGGCTGGGGCGGAGGGGCGACGCTGCCGCGCGGGACGACGGTGGTGTGGACGGCGAGGACGTTCTCCGGGCGCTCCCCGGCGATGACGGAGAGCAGGGTGGTCAGCGCGAGCTCCCCACGCTGCTGATCGGCGGTGGCGACGGTGGTGAGGCCCGGGGAGAGGTGGGCGGCGAGCGCGTTGTCGTCGTAGCCGGTGAGCGAGAGCTCCTGCGGGACGCGGATCCCGTGGCTGTTGGCGAGGGAGAGGCCCGCGATCGCCATCTGGTCGTTGGCGTACAGGATGCCGGTGGGAGGCTGGGGCAGGTCCAGCAGCTGCGCGGTGGCATCGCGGCCGGACTCGGCGGTGAAGTCGCCCTCGACCACGAGCGAATCGTCCAGGCCCCGCGCCCGCATCGCGGCGCTGAAGGCCGCGCCGCGCACCCGGGCGTGGATGAAGCGTGAAGGCCCGGAGACGTGCGCGATCCGGGTGTGGCCCGCCTCGGCGAAGAGCTCGACGAGCTCCTCGACAGCGGAGGAGTCGTCGGAGTAGATCGTGGGCAGCCCCCAGGTCTCCTCGAGGCCCGGGGCGCGAGCACTGAGCACCACAGCGGGCAGGCCGAGCTCTGCCATCAGCGCGAAGCGTGGATCGCCCACACGCACATCCAGCAGGATCACCCCGTCGGCGCGGCCCGCGGCCAGATGCTCGTAGGCGGTGCGCTCCGCCTCCTCGCTGGTGGCCGTATGCAGGATCAGGCCCATGCCGTGGGCGGCGAGCACCCGCTCGCAGCCGGCGATGAACCCCGGGAAGAAGGTGTCGCTGGCGAGGATCTCGGGGTCTCGAGCCACCACCAGGCCGACGGCACCGGCGCGCACCGACCCCGGCGAGCGGGCGTCGTAGCGCGGAGTTGCCCGCGGCGCCCCGGCGGCCGTGGCGTTCTGGAACCGAGTGCTCTCGGCACCGGCGTCGCCCCGGCGGACGGCATCGCCGTGGAGCGCCTTGTCGAGGGTGCTCATGCGGGTCACCTCCGGGGTGAGGTCGTCGGCGGGCCAGAGCTCTTCGGCGTCGTCGCAGTTCGGGACAGGTCCCCTCCCCCCGAAACGGTGCGGTGAGTGGCTATAGAACCGGGTTGACCGGCGGGTGTCAATTCTTCCCGGGACGATCTCGGCGGGTGGGCCCGGCAGCATCTCTGGACCGGGGACGTCCTGCGGTGAGATGCTGGGCTCAGCGGCGCGGGTGCGTGCTGACGCGCCCCCGGACAGGAGGGGCTCCGATGGCGGCGATACCCGGCACTATGCAGGCCATGCGGCTGATGGGCCACGGCGGCCTGGACCAGCTCGTCCACACCCGGGAGGCGCGCACTCCCGCCCCGGCGCCGGGGGAGGTGCTGATCGACGTGCACGCCTGCGGGATGAACAACACCGACATCTGGGTGCGCGAGGGCGCGTACGGGTCCGAGACCGATCCCTCGGAGGTCTCCAGCTGGCGGCGCGGCCGCTCCACCCTGGAGTTCCCCCGCATCCAGGGAGCGGACATCGTCGGCCGCATCGCCGCGGTCGGAGGCGGGGTGCGCCGGGACCGGATCGGCCAGCGGGTGATGGTCGACTTCAGCCTCTACCACCGCCCCGAGGGCGATGACTCCCTGGCGGACATCGACTACATCGGCCACGGCCGGGACGGCGGCTTCGCCGACTACGTGGCGGTGCCGGCCGCCAACGCCCACCAGATCACCGCCGATATCCCCGACGCGGGCCTGGCGACCTTCTGCTGCGCCTATCTCACCGCCGAGCAGATGCTGGACCGCGCCCGCCTCGCCGAGGGGGAGAACATCCTGATCACCGGCGCTTCGGGCGGGGTGGGATCGGCACTGATCCAGCTCGCGCGGGTGCGTGGCGCGATCCCGTACGCGCTCACCAGCGCCGGCAAGGAGCAGGCACTGCGGGACATCGGCGCCGAGGACGTGGTGCTGCGCGGCGGCGAGGACCTGGTCGGTGAGGTCGCCCGCACCGCCGGCGGGCCGATCGACGTGGTCGCCGACCTGGTGGGCGGGGAGATGTTCAACGACCTGCTGCGGATCCTGCGGCCGGAGGGCCGGTACACGACCGCCGGCGCGATCGGCGGCCCGGTGGTCCAGCTGGACCTGCGCACCATGTACCTCAAGCACCTCGAGCTGCACGGCTCCTCCCAGGGCACCCGCACCGCCTTCCGCCGCCTTATCGGCTATATCGAGACCGGGCGGATCCGGCCCCTGCTGGAGCGCACGTTCCGCCTCTCGGAGCTGCACGAGGCGCAGCGCACCTTCCTCGCCAAGCGCTTCATCGGCAAGCTGGTGGTGGTCCCGGACCGTCACTGGGAGAGCATCGGGGCGCCCCATGCGCCGTGAACGCAGCATCACCCTGATCGACGCCCAGTCCGGCGGGGACGTGAGCCGCGTGGTCACCGCCGGTATCCGGGCGCTTCCCGGGGCGAGCGTGCTCGAGCAGGCCCGCTGGCTGCAGCGCGAGGGGGACGGGCTGCGTCGCCTGCTGCTCTCGGAGCCCTACGGCGACCCGGCGATGTCGGTGGACCTGATCGTCCCGCCCAGCCATCCCCAGGCACAGGCCGGCTTCATCATCATGGAGGCGATGGGGTACCCCATGTACTCCGGCTCCAACACGCTCTGCGTCGCCACCGCCCTGCTGGAGAGCGGGATGATCGAGATGACCGGCGGCGAGCAGCGGATCGTGCTGGAGTCCCCGGCAGGGCTGGCCCGCATCACCGCGACCACGGCCGACGGGCGGGTCGAGCAGGTCACCACCCAGGGCGAGCCCGCCTACGTCGCCGAGCGCGGCCTGCGGGTCGAGGTGCCCGAGCACGGACCGGTGGTGTTCGACCTGGTGTGGAGCGGTGCGTACTACGCGATGATCCGCGCGGCGGAGCACGGCTTCGAGCTCACGGCCGACGAGCAGATCGCACTGACCGCCGTCGGCGACGCCTTCGTGCGCACGGCCCGACCCGGGCTGCGCCAGGAGCATCCCTCGCTGGGGGACGTCGGCCCGCTGCCCTTCGTCCACTTCATGGGCCGGGTGCGCCGTCGGGAGGACGGCACGGCCCATTCCCGCTCTGCCACCTACGTGCATCCCGGCGTGATCTGCCGCAGCCCCACGGGCACCGGCACCTCCGCCCGGCTCGCACTGCTGGCCGGGGACGGCGAGCTCGGACCCGGCGACACCCTGGAGACCATCTCCCCGCGCGGCAACCGCTTCGTGGGCACCGTGCTCGGACCCACCACCGTCGGTGGCTTCCCCGCCTGGGACTCGACCATCACCGGCACCGCCCGGCTGATGGCTCGCTCCCGCCTCACCGTGGACCTGGACGACCCGCTGGTGGACGCCTCGGACCTGGCAGGGGTGCTGAGCGGCTGACCAGTGGCGCCGCCCTCCCTCGGTGCGGATGCCGGGCGCCAGGGCCGTGTCGCCGACGGGCCGCTGGTGCGGTGAGCTGGCAGATATGCCAGCTCCCCTCGCCACCAGCCCGTGCGTGACACGGCGGATCACGACCACCGGCCCTCGCCCTGCCTGCTCGCGGCAGCAGGAGGCGCAGGAGCACCCACCTCCTCGCGGGCGGAGCGAACGCGACTCCTGCGCAATGGTCAGCAAACCCTGTATGGTCAGTGCATGCTGACCAGAGCTTCCCGTCTCGATGTCATGAACCGGCTGGGCCGTGCGATGGCCGATCCCACCCGCTCCCGCATCCTGCTGTCGCTGCTCGAGGAACCCGGCTACCCGGCCGTGCTCGCCGCCGAGCTGGACCTGACCCGCACGAACGTCTCGAACCACCTGGCGTGCCTGCGCGGCTGCGGGATCGTCGTCGCCGTCCCGGAGGGCCGACGCACCCGCTACGAGATCGCCGACGCGCATCTCACCGCCGCGATCGGCGCCCTGGTCCAGACGGTGCTGGCGGTGGACGACGGACTCCCCTGCACCGATGAGCACTGCACGGTACCGCTGTGCTGCAGCACCCCGGCCGACCTCACAGAGACGGGTCGATGAGCGACGACTGCTGCGGCCCGGTGAAGACGGCCCCACCGCCCGTGCCCACTGCGGATGTCTGCTGCGACGCCGCCGCCGCCCCCGGCGAGACGCTCGAGCTCGAGGACCGTGCGCCGTGGTGGCGGGACCGCTCCCTGGCGCTGCCGCTCGCCGCGGGCGTGCTGTGGGTGGCCGGCCTGCTGCTGGTCTGGACGGGCCTGGACCTCGCCGGGCTCGTCGTGCACGCCCTGGCACTCGCCGCCGGTGCCTGGACCTTCGTGCCCGGCACCCTGGCCCGCCTGGTGCAGGGCCGTGGCCTCGCCCGGCTCGGTGTCGGGCTGCTGATGACCCTCGCGGCGCTGGGCGCGGTGCTGCTGGGTCACGTCGGGGAGGCGGCGGCCCTCGCCTTCCTGTTCTCCCTCGCCGAAGCGCTCGAGGACCGTTCGATGGACCGCGCGAAACAGGGGCTGCGCTCCCTGCTCGCGCTGATCCCCGAGACCGCGCGCGTCTCCCGGGCCACCGGTCCCGAGAGCGTCCCCGCCGCCGAGCTCCGCACCGGGGATGTGCTGCTGCTCGGTGCCGGCGACCGGGTCGCCACCGACGGGGTGATCCTCGAGGGCCGCTCCTGGCTCGACACCTCGGCGATCACGGGGGAGTCGATCCCGGTCGAGGTGGGACCCGGCGACGAGGTGCACGCCGGTTCCCTGAACGGCTCCGGCTCGATGTCCCTGCGCGCCACCGCCGACGGCCGCGACAACTCGCTGACCCAGATCGTGCGCCTGGTGGACCAGGCGCACGCCGCGAAGGGGGAGCGAGCCCGGCTCGCCGACCGGATCGCCCGACCGCTGGTGCCCGTCGTGCTGGTGGTCTCCGCCCTGGTCGCGCTCGTCGGCCTGGTCACCGGTGAGCCCGGCACCTGGATCGAGCGGGCGCTGGTGGTGCTGGTCGCCGCCTCGCCCTGCGCGATGGCGATCGCGGTGCCGGTCACGGTGATCTCCTCGATCGGCGCGGCCAGCAGGTTCGGCGTGGTGATCAAGTCCGGGGCCGCCTTCGAGCAGCTGGGCACGATCCGGACCGTCGCCCTGGACAAGACCGGGACCCTCACCCGCAACAAGCCGGAAGTGGCGGAGGTCGCGACGGCCGAGGGCCGCCGCCGCGAGGAGATCCTCGCGCTCGCCGCCGCCCTGGAATCCAGCAGCTCCCACCCGCTGGCCAGCGCCGTCCTCGCCGCGGCCGACGCCACCGGGGAGAGTGCTGCACAGGCCGCGGAGGTCCAGGAGTCCTCGGGCCGCGGCCTCACCGGCCAGGTCGCCGGGCGCGCGATCCGGGTGGGCAGTCCGCGCTGGATCGCCCCCGGCCCGCTCGCCACCCGCACCGAGGACATGGCCGCCCGGGGGATGAGCCTCATCATGGTCGAGGAGGACGGCCGCGTGATCGGCGCGCTCGGGGTGCGCGATGAACTGCGCCCCGAAGCGGCCTCGACGGTCGCCGCCCTGCATGCCCAGGGGATCCGCACCGTGATGCTCACCGGCGACCACGCCCTCACCGCCCGTGCGATCGCCGAAGCGGCGGGGATCGACGAGGTCCACGCCGAGCAGCTGCCGGCCGAAAAGGCCGCCCACGTCCGCCGGCTCGCCGCCCAGGCGCCGACGGCGATGGTCGGCGACGGGATCAACGACGCCCCAGCCCTCGCCTCGGCGACCGTCGGGATCGCGATCGGCGTCACCGGCACGGCCGCCGCCGTGGAATCGGCCGATGTCGTCTTCACCGGCACCGAACTGCAGCAGCTCCCCGCCGCGCTCGCCCACGCCCGCCGCGGCCGCCGGATCATGACCGGGAACATCGCCCTCGCCCTCGCGATCATGGTGGTGCTCTTCCCGCTGGCACTCCTCGGGGTGCTGGGCCTGGCGGCCGTGGTGCTGATCCACGAGGCGGCCGAGGTGGTCGTCATCGCCAACGGCATGCGCGCGGCGCGTACCGGGGGTGGGGTGCGTGGCCGGCGCGAGGTGAGCGCGCGATCCGGGACCGCGCAGCGGAGCGGAGTGCCGGTCGGGTGAGAGCTCGCGTGCTCACGGTGTCGCGCGCCCCATCGTCCCGTCTTCCGGCGTCATCGTGATCTCGGTGGGATTCCCGGTACTGTGCGGAGCAGCCGGCCGCAGCAGCCCGGCACCCATGCGTTGCCCTCACCATCATGCGCAGGGGTTCTCGACCTGAGGAACGCACCATGGACCAGATCACCGTCGCCGGCCATCCCGACCCGATTCCCGCCAGCCCCGTTGCCGCCACGCTCCTTCAGCAGCGGCTCGAGGCCGCGCGCGAGACCCGTGGCGCCGCAGCCGCCGACAACCTGGAGAGCCTGGTCGGCGCCCGGATCGGTGAGCTCCTCGCCGAGGGCATGCACAGCATCGACCTGGCGACCATGCGCTCCCTCGTTGATTTCGTCGAGACCCCCGTGGAAGAGGAGGACACCTCCGGCCTCGGCCGCATGGTCCAGGGGATCCGCGACAAGGCCGCCCAGCGCGGCAAGCGCACGATGAGCTGAGCCCACGAGACGGGCGGCACGGCCTACGGTGCTTCCATGAGAGCCGTCACCACCCCTGCCGACCGCGCCGCCGGTGTCCTGCTGGGCCTGGCCTGCGGTGACGCCGCCGGCGTCCCCTACGAGTTCGCCTCCGCCCCGTACGATCCGCGACGGGGCCCGGAGATGATCGGCGGCGGGCTCGGCCCGTACGCCCCGGGGGAGTGGTCCGACGACACCCAGATGGCGCTGTGCATCGCCCGCGTCGCCGCCGCGGGCGTCCCGATCGACTCCTCGGAGGGACTGGATGCGATCGCGCGCGGTTTCCTCGGGTGGGTGCGAGAGGGCGCGACCGACGTCGGCACCCAGACTCGCCAGGTGCTCGGCGCGCTGCGGTCGGATGATGGCGGTCCCGGCCTGGCCGCGCGGATGACCTCGATCGCCGCCCAGCTGCACCAGCGCACCGGTCGCACCGCCGGCAACGGTGCCCTGATGCGCACCGCCCCGGTGGCGCTCGCCTTCGTCCAGGATCCGGAGCGCACCGCCCGCGCCGCCCGAGCGGTCGCTGAACTCACCCATGCCGATCCGCTGGCCGGGGACTCCTGCGTGCTGTGGTGCGAGGCGATCCGGGCCTCCGTGATCGACGGCACCGCGCATCAGCCGCTCGCCCTGGACCTGCTGCCGCCCGAGCGCCGTCACGCCTGGCAGGCCCTGGCCGATGGCTCCTGGCGCGACGGCGCCCCGGCGGCGCTGGCCTCGAACGGGTTCACCGTGATGGCACTGCATGCCGCGCTCCATGCAGTGGAGCAGGGCCGGGCCGCGGCCGACGCCGCCTCCGGCGGTACCGAGCACGTGAGCGGGGCCGCCGCGGGGCAGCATGCCGAAACCACCTATCGCGAGGGCGTCGCAGCGGCAGTAGCGCTGGGCGACGACACGGACACCATCGCCGCGATCGCCGGCTCGCTGCTGGGAGCCTGGTGCGGCGCCGACGCGATCCCGAGCGAGTGGACCGCGGTCGTCCACGGCTGGCCGGGCTACGACGGCGCCGGGCTGCGGGAGCTGGCAGTGGAGATCCTCGACGGATCCCATCGCCAAAGGTGCCACCAGGTACCTGTTCCTGAGGAGGGTGACCCGGTCCCCTGACGGGTCCCCTGGCAGTCGCGAGCACACTGGCGACAGCTTTCTGGCGGCGACGAACCTGCCAGGGGCAGGCGTTCATCCGGCGACACAGGGGTGCTGCTTATGGCTCTCATAAGCTAGCGTTCCGGGCATGATCTTCACCGGCCTCCTCCTCGGCGCCATTCTCGGCTACATCCTGCAGCGCTCCCGGTTCTGTGTCACAGGTGCGTTCCGGGACCTGTACATGGCCCGCTCGGCGCGCTACTTCGTCCCCTTCCTCCTCGCCATCGCCATCCAGGCCATCGGTGTTGCGGCGCTGACGGGCATGGGCGTCATCGCCCCGGAGCCCGCCACCTTCGCGCCGCTGGCCGTGATCGGCGGCGGGCTGCTGTTCGGTATCGGCATCATCATGGCCGGCGGCTGCGCGACGGGCACCTACTACCGCGCCGGCGAGGGCCTGATCGGCTCCTGGGTGGCGCTGGTCTTCTACGCCCTGTTCGCCGCAGTCATGAAGTACGGTCCGCTCAGCGGCTTCACCGAGGCGGCCCGTGCCCGCACCGTGGGCGACGCGACCATTCAGGAGACCCTCGGGGTCAGCGTCTGGGTGCCGACCGTCCTCTTCTCCGCCCTGGTCGCCGTGCTGGTGGTGCGCCAGGTGCGCCGCCGCGCCGCCCGCCATGCCGATCGTCGGAGCGTGCGCCTGCCCGCCCGCCGCACGGGCCTCGGCCACTACCTCGCCGACATCCCCTGGAACCCTTGGGTGGGCGGCGTGCTGCTGGGGCTCCTCGCGATCGCCGCCTGGGTGCTCTCCACCGCCGCCGGCCGCAACGGGGGCCTGGGCATCACCACCCCCTCGGCCAAGATCATCACCTTCCTCACCACCGGCGACGTGACCCTCGTGGACTGGTCCGTGATGCTCGTGCTCGGCATCCTGGTGGGCTCCTTCATCGCCGCGAAGCTCACCGGCGAGTTCCGCTGGCGGGTGCCGGATGCGACCACCATCCGGCGCAGCGCCGGCGGCGGCCTGGCCATGGGCGTGGGTGCCGCGCTCGCCGGCGGCTGCACCATCGGCAACTCCCTGGTCGAAACCAGCCTGTTCAGCTACCAGGGCTGGGTCTCCTTCGTCGCGATCATGCTCGGCACCTGGCTCGCCGCCTGGTTCTTCCTGGTGCGCCCGCAGAAAGCCGCCGCCGGCAGCCGCCCCGCCCCGGTGCTCGCCCCCGCCGCCTGACCCCGACCCCCGGACCCCGACCTCGCGATCCCGGCTTCCTGGCCATCGGCCTCCCGAGCTCCCGGCCCCGCCCCGCTGACCGACATCCCGCACCACCGAAAGGACCCCTCGTGCCTGCCTTCACCCTCCAGACCAACGGCGCCGTCTGCCCCTTCCCGCTGATCGACGCGAAGAACGCGATCCAGCAGCTGAACACCGGCGATGACCTGATCATCAGCTTCGACTGCACTCAGGCCACCGACTCCCTGCCCCAGTGGGCCGCGGAGGACGGCCACGAGGTGGTCGCCTTCGACCGCATGGGCGATGCGGGGTGGTCCATCACGGTGCGCAAGGGCGCCTCAGCGCCCACCCCCTGAGCGCCGACCTCCCGAACGGCCCCGGCCCGGACCCCGAGACGGGTCCGGGCCGTCGCGCGTCCGATCGTCAGGTTCTGAACCAGATTCGCCCCCGACCTGGTACAGGACCTGACGATCGCTGTCGGCGCCGCGGGTCCAGTCGGCGCCGCGGGTCCAACCGGCACCGCGGGTCCAACCGGCGCCGCGGGTCCAGTCGGCGCCGCGGGTCCAGCCGGCGCAGCGGGCCGGACGGGCGTCGTGAGCCCAGCCGCCACCGTCATGCCTGTCGGCGCAGCGGGCCCAGCCGATGCGTCCCACGGCCCGAACTTGCGATTCCGGCTAAATATAGTTCGGCGCTACTTGCGATGATCGCAAATGCGTCGTACGGTATGCGACGGACCGTGATGCGACGAACTGGACGAGAGGGAGTGGGGCACTCTTGAGACTGCCGATCCAAGCAGGAGCAACACCTGATCACAGGCGTTCTCGGGGCTCGACAGGGGGCCCCGCGATCCTTGCAGCAGGTACGGCGACCCGTCGCGGAGTCCTCGGGGGAGGGCTCGGCCTGGGGGTGAGCGCCGTTCTCGCTGCGTGCGGTGGGGCCGCCGCTCCTGCCCAGCAGTTCGATCTCGAGGGGCCGCCGGTCGAGGGTGGATCGCTGCGGGTCGGCTTCGTCGGCGGCGGTGCCTCGGACACCCTGGACGGCGCGATCGCCACCAACCTCGGCGACATCGCCCGGGCCGTGAGCATGTACGACACGCTGCTGTACTTCGATGACGACTACGTCCTGCAGCCCCTGCTCGCCACCTCCGTCACCCCGAACGACGACGCCACCGTCTGGACCGCCGAGCTGCGCGACGACATCACCTTCAGCGACGGGCGCCCGATCACCGTCGAGGACGTCATCTCCAGCTTCGAGCGGATCGTCGACCCCGAGGACCCCAAGTCCGGGGCCGCCTCGCTCAGTCATCTCCAGGAGATGGTGAAGCTCGACGAGCGCACGCTCGAGTTCCGGCTCGACACCTCCGACGCCGCACTGGACGAGACCTTCGGCCAGTACAGCTCGATCATCGTCCCCACCGACTTCGACGTCGCGGCACCGGTGGGCTCCGGGCCCTTCATGCTCGAGAGCTTCACCGCCGCGCAGTCCACCGTGCTGCGCCGCAATCCGCACTACTGGGGCGCGGAGGGTCCGTATCTCGACGAGGTCAGCCTGCTGAACTTCAACGACACCGATGCGCTGATCAACTCGCTGCTGTCCAACCAGGTCGACGCCATCGCCCAGATCCCGCCGGCGCTCACCGAGGTCATCGCCTCGGACCAGCGGATCAAGATCCTCAACTCCGAGACCGGCATGTACCTGCCCTTCACCATGCGCGTGGACAAGGCACCGTTCGACGACGAGCGCGTGCGTCAGGCCTTCCGCCTGGCCGCGCACCGCGAGGGGATGATCGAGCAGGTCCTCTCCGGCAAGGGCACCATCGCCAATGACATGTTCGCCGCCTTCGACCCGGCCTACCCCGGGGAGCTGCCCCAGCGCACCCAGGACATCGCCGAGGCGAAGCGGCTGCTGGCGGAGGCGGGATACCCCGACGGCCTCGAGGTGGAGCTGGTCACCGCCCCCATCCAGGCCGGCGTCGTCGAAGCCGCGCAGGTGTTCGCCGAGCAGGCGGCCGAGGCCGGCATCACCGTGTCGATCAACCGCATGGACCTCACCGCCTACTGGACCGACTACCTCAACTACGACTTCTCCCAGTCGTTCTGGTACACCCGCAACTTCCTCGCGCAGTCGAACGCTGCGGTGATGCCGGGCGCTCCGTTCAACGAGACGCACTGGGAGGACGAGGAGTACATCGCGCTGGTCGAACAGGCCCGCGCCGAGGTCGACGACGCGGCCCGGGGTGAGCTCATCGCCCAGGCCCAGGAGATCCTGTACGACCGCGGCGGCTACCTCATCTGGGGCTTCGCGAACCAGATCGACGCCTATCAGGGATATGTCGGCGGCTTCGTCGAGAACCGCACCGGGATCCCGCTGTCCGGGTTCCGGTTGGACCGCGTGTGGATCGGAGAGGCCGCATGATCGCCAAGCTCATCGTCCGTCGGCTGGCCATCAGCCTCGTCATCCTGCTGGCAGTCTCGCTGCTGGTCTTCGGTGCGACCCTGCTCCTGCCGGGGGATCCGGCCCGGGCGATCCTGGGCCAGCAGGCGACCCCCGAGCGGATCGCCGCCCTGCACCAGCAGATGCATCTGGATCAGCCCGCCTGGCAGCGCTACCTGTCCTGGCTCGGCGGCCTGGTCACCGGTGATCTGGGCATCTCGGCGGCATCCGGCCAGCCGGTGATCGACCTGCTGGCCGATCGGGCCCGCGCCTCGGTGTTCCTCATGGCCGCCGCCGCGCTGATCAGCATCCCGGCCGGTCTCGCGCTGGGCATCTGGTCCGCGCTGCGCCGCGGCCGGGTCGCGGACAGCGCGATCACGGGCATCTCGCTGGTGCTCGCGGCCCTGCCCGAGTTCGTGATCGGCATCGCCCTGGTGGCCCTGTTCGCCACCACCGTGCTGAGCATCCTGCCCGCGGTGACCATGTCCCCGCCGGGATCGCAGGTCTGGGACTTCCCGGCCCAGCTGATCCTGCCCACCGCGGTGCTGGTGCTCGTGGTGACCCCGTACATCGCCCGGATGATGCGCGCGACCATGCTCGAGGTGCTCGACTCCGGCTATGTGGAGATGGCCCGGCTCAAGGGCGTCCCCGAGCGCCGCGTGATCCTGCGCCACGCCCTGCCCCATGCGATCGGACCGGTCGCCCAGGTGGTCGCGATCCAGCTGGCGTGGATGGCCGGCGGCGTGGTCGTGGTCGAGTTCCTGTTCCGCTATCCCGGGCTCGGCCAGGCCCTCATCGAAGCGGTCGACTATCGCGATGTGCAGGTGGTGCAGGCGGTGACCATGATCGTCGCGGTCATCTACATCGTCGTGAACCTGCTGGCGGATGTCGTCGGCATCCTGGCCAACCCGAAGCTGCGCACCGGAGGTGACAGGTGATGTCCCAGGCCATGAATGCAGGCTCCACCGGCACGGGAGCCGACGACCCGATGGTCGCGAACCCCACCGCCACGGAACCCACCGGCCCCGAGGGGTCGGCCGTCCCCACCGGGAGCACGCGCCGCAACTCGGTGCTCACCCGCTTCTGGGCGCAGCGTCAGGCGAAGGTCGGCGTGGCGCTGACGGCCCTGGTCGTCCTCGCCGCGTTCCTGGGACCGCTGCTGCTGCCGTGGGCGACCGGCTACTCCGCCACGGAGTTCGCCGACCGTCCCTTCCAGGACGCAGGGCCGTTCGGCACCGACAACCTCGGCCGTGACGTGCTCAGCCGGTTCCTGGCCGGCGGCACCTCGCTGATCCTCTACTCCGTGCTGGCCACGGCGCTGGGACTGGTCCTGGGGCTGCTGTTCGGGATGGTCGCCGCCTATGCCGGCGGCAGGCTCGACTCCCTGCTCATGCGCGCCAACGACGTGCTGCTGGCGATCCCGCAGCTGGTGTTCGCGCTGCTGGCCATCACCGTGCTGGGCCCGGAGCCCTGGGTGCTGGTGACCGTCATCGCCATCACCCATGCCCCGCGCATCGCCCGGGTCACGAGGTCGGCCACGCTGGACGTCATCAACGAGGACTACATCCGGGCCGCCGAGATGTATGCGACGCCGCGGATGCGGATCCTGTTCCGCGAGATCCTGCCCAACATCACCGGTCCGCTGGCCGTCGAGGCCGGGCTGCGGCTGACCTATTCGATCGCGGCGATCGCCTCGCTGTCCTTCCTCGGCCTGGGCATGCAGCCGCCGGCCGCGGACTGGGGCCTGATGATCAACGAGAACCGCATCGCGCTGTCGCTGCAGCCCTGGGGCGTGATGCTGCCGGTCCTCGCGATCGCCGTCCTGACCATCGGGACCAACCTGATCGCCGATTCGATCGCGCGGGCCTCCGCGAGCACGAACGTAGGGGAGAAGTGATGTCGAGAGCACGCAGGGTCCAGGAGACCCTCACACCCACCGGCGCGCCCATGGTCGAGGGCTCGGCCTGGCACAGCACGGTCGCGAGCGGCGGCGACGTCCTCGAGATCGAGGACCTGCGGATCGTGACCACCTCGGGTTCTCGCCCGATCATCCAGGGAGTCGATCTGCGCCTGCGCCAGGGCGAGCTGCTCGCGCTGGTCGGAGAGTCCGGCTCCGGCAAGACCACGGTGGGACTGGCCGTGCTCGGCCGTTTCCGTCGTGGGCTGACGCATGCGGGCGGCATGGTCACCGTCCACCCCTCCAACCACACCTCTGCTGCGGTGATGACCGACCTGGGCGAGGAGGCGCTGCGGCGCCTGCGCGGCTCCCGCGTGTCCTACATCCCGCAGGATCCGGCACTGTCGCTGAACCCGGCCATGCGCGTCGGCGAGCAGATCAGCGAGGTGCTCAAGATCCACGAGTTCGGAGCCGACGACGCCGAGCGGACCGAGCGCGTGCGCGGCGTGCTGCGGGAGGTCGGACTGCCGGACGACGACGCCTACCGGCGCCGCTGGCCCCATGAGCTCTCCGGCGGGCAGCAGCAGCGCATCGGCATCGCGATGGCCTTCGCGATGTATCCCGACGTGCTGGTGCTCGACGAGCCGACCACCGGGTTGGACGTGTCCACCCAGGCCGTGGTGCTCGAGACCATCCGCGAGATGACGCTCAAGAACAGCGTGGCCGGGCTCTACATCACCCACGACCTCGCGGTGGTCGCCGAGATCGCCGACCGCGTGGCGGTCATGCTCCAGGGCGAACTGGTGGAGGAGGGCCCCACGGCCGACGTGCTCGGCACCCCGCAGCACCGCTATACCCGCACCCTGCTCGCCGCCGTCCCCGACCTCGCCGGGAAGAACAACATCGGAGAGTTCGAGGCGCGCCGCAAGGCCGTCCAGGCCGCAGAGGCGGGAGAGGCCGAGCGGCCCGCCACCACCGCCACCCCCCGCGAGGCGGATGCGGCGGCGGCCCCGGCCGCCGAGGCGACCGCCGGCGATCCCCTGCTCGAAGTGCGTGACGTCTCGCTGTCCTACGGCACGAAGCAGGTGCTCACCAGCGTCGACCTCACCCTGCGCACCGGCGAGTGCACCTTGCTGCTGGGGGAGTCCGGCTCGGGCAAGACCACCCTCTCGCGGGCGATCGCCGGCCTGCTGGACCACTGGTCGGGCTCTGTCAGGTACCAGGAGGAGGAGCTGCCGCGGTCCACCCGCCGGCGCAGCCTCGCCCAGCGGCAGGGCATCCAGTACGTCTTCCAGTCCCCGTTCTCCTCACTGAACCCGCGCCGCACGCTGGGCCAGTCGCTCGCCGTGCCGCTGGAGATGTCCGGCGAGCTCAACGCGTCCCAGCGCCGGGATCGGGTCCGCGAGGCGCTGGACTCGGTGCGGCTGGGGAGGTCCTTCTTCGACCGTCGGCCGGGAGACCTCTCCGGCGGTGAGCGCCAGCGCGCGGCCATCGCCCGGGCGCTGGTGAACATGCCGCAGGTGCTGGTGTGCGACGAGATCACCTCGGCACTGGACGTCTCGGTGCAGGCCAGCATCATCGACCTGCTCAGCCATCTGCGGCAGGAGCGGGGGCTGTCGATGCTCTTCGTGACCCACAACATCGCCCTGGCCCGCCACGTGGCCGAGCGCGTCGCCGTGCTGGACCACGGCGTGATCGTCGACGATGGACCGACGGACCAGGTGCTCACCGCGCCGGACCACCGTTACACCGAGGAGCTGCTGCAGAACATCCCGACCCTCTGAGGGCGGGACGGGGAGGGCATCGGGCCGCGAGGCCACGGCCCGCCCCAGCAGCCGACGACGCAGTGGGAGGCACCATGTCGACATCACCTACACCGATGACCGCCGCCGTGGACACCGCGGAGGCCGCGAGCTCCTCCGCGGAGGCCGTCCGCGGGCGGGTCCGGTCCTGCATCGAGGAGTCCGGTCTGGCCCAGCGCGAGTTCGCCCGCCGCATCGAGCTCGAGGAGACCAAGCTGTCCAAGGCGCTGAAGGGCACTCGCCGCTTCAGCCCGGCCGAGCTGGTGCGGATCGCGACCGTCGGCGGTGTCACCGTGAACTGGCTGGTCTCCGGCTCGGACTCGGCCTCCGGACCGGCTGCGGTCCCCACCGCGGCGAGCCTGCCCCGGCGGGGGCGTGAGGCTCCGGAGCAGGGGCGCAGGCGGCAGACGATCGTCGAGACCGCCTGGGAGCTGTTCGCCTCCCGCGGCCTGCACGCGGTGAAGATCTCCGAGATCGCCGCCGAGGCCGGGGTCAGCACCGCCGCGGTCTACCACTACTTCTCCGGCAAGCGCGAGCTGTTCGAGGAGACGCTGCGCTACTCGGTCAAGCTCGCCTTCGATCGGCAGGTCGCCTCCCTGCACCTGATCTCCGGTCCGTGCGAACGGCTCGAGCACCTCATCGGCCTGCAGCTGCCCGCCGACGGCGCCCGGGCGCAGGAGTTCGCGATCTGGCTGCAGGCCTGGTCCGAGGTCGCCGTCGGCGCCGGCTCCCAGCAGAATCACGCCTTCGCCTATCAGCGGTGGTACCGCACGGTGCACGACGTGCTGCGCGAGGGGCAGGAGTCCGGGGTCTTCGCCGCCGAGCCGCTCGAGGACCTCACCACCCAGTTGACCAGCCTGATCGACGGGCTCGGCATCAAGGTGCTGGTCGGCACGATCAGCGTCGAGCAGATGGCCTCCCAGCTCCATCGCTTCGTCGAACGCCTCGTCGTCGCCCGCCCTTGACCACCCCGAGACCCCGACCCACCCAATACCTGGACCCACCCCCACGAAAGGGACCCCCTATGAGCCGCAAGGTCATCCTCACCTGCGCCGTCACCGGCGCCGGCGACACCGCCGCCAAGAGCGAGCACGTACCTGTCACCCCCGAGCAGATCGCCGCTGACGCGATCGCCGCCGCCCGCGCCGGCGCCTCCGTCGTGCACATTCATGTGCGCGACATCGAGACCACGCAGGGCTCGCGCGACGTGGAGCTGTACAGCGAGGTGGTGCGCCTGATCGGCGAGAGCGACGTCGATCCCGTCATCAACCTCACCGCCGGCATGGGCGGTGACCTCACGGTCGACCCCAGCGATCCCACCCGGGAGCTGGGCACGCTCGAGGGCACCGACCTGGTCAGCGGCCTGGACCGGCTGCCGCATGTGGAGAAGCTGCGCCCGGAGATCTGCACCCTGGACTGCGGATCGCTGAACTTCGGCGAGGGCAGCCAGCTCTACGTCAGCACCCCGGAGATGCTCCGTGAGGGCGCCGCCCGCATCAAGGAGCTCGGGGTCAAGCCGGAGATGGAGATCTTCGATACCGGGCAGCTGTGGTTCGCCAACGTCATGGTGGCCGAGGGCCTGATCGCCCCGCCGCCGATGTATCAGCTGTGCATGGGGATCCCCTACGGCGCCCCCGTCGACACCGGCCTGCTGGATGCGATGGTGCACATGCTGCCGGAGGGGGCGCAGTGGACGTCCTTCGCCATCGGCCGCGACCAGCTGCGCTGGGTGGCGCAGTCGGTGCTGCTGGGCGGGCACGCCCGGGTGGGGCTGGAGGACAACCTCTACCTGCGCAAGGGCGTCAAGGCCACCAATGCTCAGCTCGTCGAGGAGGCCGGGAAGATCATCGACTCCCTCGGCGACCAGGTCGCCACGCCCGACGAGGCCCGCGACATCCTCCAGCTCGACCGGAAGGCTCTCTCCGCATGACCACTGCATCCGCTGCTCCCACCCCCGATCCGCGACCGCCCGAGGTCGCCGAGGTCACCACGATCGCCTGCGTCGGCATCGGCACCATCGGCGGCGGCTGGGCCGCCTACTTCCTCTCCCGCGGCTACCGGGTCCGGGCCTGGGACCCCTCGCCGGAGGCCGGGGACCGGGTCCGTGCGCTGATCGACGCCGCGTGGCCCGCGCTGACCCAGCTGGGTCTGGCCGAGGGCGCCGATCAGCACGCCATCTCCGTCCACACGGGTCTGGCCGAAGCGCTCGACGGCGCCCAGTTCGTGCAGGAGAGCGGCCCCGAGGTGCTGGAGATGAAGCAGCAGCTGCTGGCGGACATCGATGCGCACGCCGCCCCGGGCGTCATCATCGCCTCCTCCACCTCCGGGTACTCGATGACGGAGATGGCGGTGGATGCGGCCTCGCCCGAGCGGCTGGTCGTCGGCCACCCCTTCAACCCGCCCTACCTGATCCCGCTGGTCGAGGTGGTCGGCGGCGAGCAGACCTCGCCCGCGGCCGTCGACTGGGTCTCGGCCTGGTACGAGCACCTGGGCAAGTCCGTGATCACGATGGACCACGAGGTGCCCGGTTTCATCGCCAACCGTCTACAGGAGGCGCTGTGGCGGGAGGCGCTGCACATGGTGGACAACGGTGAGGCGACGGTCGAGCAGATCGACCGCTCGATCACCGACGGTCCCGGCCTGCGCTGGCCCCTGCAGGGCCCGATGCTCACCTTCCACCTGGCCGGCGGGCCCGGCGGGATGGCCCACATGCTCGACCACTTCGGGCCCTCGCTGAAGTCCCCCTGGACCCGGCTGGAGGCTCCGGAGCTGACCGACGAGCTGCGCGGCGCCGTGGTGGCAGGCTGCGATGACGAGGCCGACGGGCGCACCGTGCCCCAGCTCGTCGCTCAGCGCGACCAGGCGATCATCGCGGTGCGCCAGGCGATCGAGCAGCTGCGCCGGGGCACCGCGGCATGAGTGCGCTGCCCGTATACCGCACCGAGGTGCGCGAGGAGTGGATCGACTACAACGGACACCTCTCCGAGGCGTACTACGTGCTCGTGTTCGGCTTCGCCACCGACGAGGTGATGGAGCAGATCGGACTGGGCACCGCCGAGCGCGCGCGGGCCGGCTCCTCGCTGTACACCGTCGAGGCGCATGTGCGGTACCTGCAGGAGGTGTCGCGCGGCGCGGAGCTGGTGGTGACCACCGCGATCGCGGGCTCCGCGGCCAAGAAGCTGCACCTGGCGCACGAGATGCGGGTGGACGGGGAGCTGGTCGCGACCGAGGAGATCCTGGCGCTGCACGTGGCCGGGGATCCGGCCCGGTCCGCGCCCTTCCCCGAGCCGGTCGGAACCCGGATCGCCGACGTCGCGGCCGCGGGACCTGCCCGGCCCGACTGGGTCGGACGCGCGATCCGCGTCTGAGCCATGCACGTCCCCCCGTCCGATATCTGCAGGAGGAGTTCCCCGATGCCCACATCCACCGTTCCCGCCGGTGAGCCGTCCGCGGTCACCGTCCGCGCCGGCGACGGGCTGCCCGGCGACATCGCCGAGCGTCTCGTCGAGATCTTCGGTCGCCACCTCGCCGCCTCCGGGGGTGGGATGGCGTTCTCCGTCCACCGCGCCGGGCAGCCGCTGCTGCAGCTGCATGGCGGACAGGCGGCACCGGGCCGGCCATGGACCGCGGACACCATGGCGGTGCTGTTCTCGGGGACCAAGGGACTCACCGCGACCCTTACCGCGCTCCTCATCGGCCGGGGGCAGCTGGACCCCGAGGCCCCGGTCGCGCAGTACTGGCCGGAGTTCGCCGCGGCCGGCAAGGAGCAGGTGCGGATCCACCACCTGCTGGACCACACCGTCGGCCTGCCCTACGTCGACCCCGACCCGGCCACTGACGCCGAGAGGCTCGACAACCACCTGATGGCCGAGCGCCTCGCCGCCCAGCCGACGCTGTGGGAACCGGGCACGAAGGTCGCCTACCACGCCCTGACCTACGGCTACCTGCTGGCGGAGGTGCTGCGCCGGGTCAGCGGATCCGGGGTCGGGGAACTGCTGCGCACCGAGCTGGCAGAGCCCTTCGGACTCGATGTCCATCTGGGACTGCCGGAGTCGGAGGAGGCGCGGGTCGCCCCGGTGTTCCGTGCCGCGGGCTACCGGATCTCCACCTATCTGCAGGACGATCCGGAGCGGCGCGCGATCGTGGACCGGATGTACGGCAGCAGCCTGACCGCCGAGAACCCGCCGTTCAACACCCGCGCCCACCACGCCGCGGAGCTCGCCGCCGGCGGCGGGATCGGCACGGCCGACGCGATGGCGAAGCTGTACTCCCTGCTCATCGCCGCCGACGAGCCGCTCCTGCCGGCCGACACGCTGGCCCGCGCCACCCGCACCTGGTCCCAGGGCACGGACACGATCAACGACCGGCCGGTGCGCTTCGGCCTCGGCTATGAGCTCGATGACCCCATCGGCACCTACGGCCCGGTGCGCCCCGCCTTCGGCCACACCGGTGCCGGTGGCGGGCTGCACGGCGCCTGGCCCGAGCAGGACCTCGCCTTCTCCTTCCTGCCCAACGAGATGCAGAGCGAGGACGTGGACCGACGGGTCAAGGACCTGCTGGAGGTGCTGGCGGAGGTGGCGTGACCGCAACGGCGCCGCACGGTGCGGGGAACGGCCTGGCCGGTGCTCAGCGCCCGGTGGTGCGGACCTGGCGATCCGCGGTGACGGAACGGTCCGCGAGCGTCTCCCCAGCGCCTTCGTACAGGCGGATGACCGCGTCGAGTCCGAGGTCCTGGAGCTCCTCGACGTCCTCCTGGTAGGACGCGACCGCGGCCACGGTGACCTGGCCGTAGCCGAAGCTGCGCAGTTCGCGCAGCGCACCGATGTTCGCGTGCTGAGCGGGCATGGCCAGCACCACGATGCGCACCGTGCTGGACCCCATCAGCCGGGTCCAGAAGTCGTAGTCGGTGGCATCGCCCTCGACGACGTTGACACCGAGCTCGCGCAGCTTGTGCACGCGCAGCGGATCGTGCTCGACCCCCAGCACGGTATAGCCGTGGGCGTCGCTGAGCTGCTGGTAGGTGGCGTGTCCGACGCGTCCCATGCCCAGCACGATCGCGGTCGCCTCCCCGAGCTCGATGGGTCGGTCCTCGGGATGGATCTTGTGCGGGGGCCGCGCCGGCAGGCGCTGGGCGAAGCGGGAGGCCAGCGACACGCTGCGCGGGTTCGCGATGGCGGAGAGGATGAACCCCGCGGAGACCGCGAGCGACAGCGACAGCAGCCAGTGCGGCGAGAGCCAGCCGGCGGAGACCCCCATCGCGGCGATGATCAGCGCGAACTCGGAGTAGTTCGACAGCAGCAGGGCCGAGAGCACGCTGGTGCGGTTGCGCATCCCGAGCAGCCACAGCAGCCCCCAGTACGCCAGGGCGTGCACGGGCAGGAGCAGCAGCAGCACTGCCGCGACGGTGACGTTGTGCCAGGTGGGCAGGCCGGCGAACCCGATGGTGACGAAGAAGCCCACCAGCAGCAGCTCCTTCACCGTGAACAGCGAGTGCGAGAGCTGATCCGCACCGGGATGCGGGGCGAGGACGAGCCCCATGACCAGGGCGCCGAGGCTGCCGGACAGGCCCAACCACTCGAAGAGCGCGTACCCGGGGATCAGTGCCATCGCGATGCCGAACAGTGCGCCAGGTCGCCGTGACCGAGCCGGTACCAGTTCCTCGTCCCCCAGTACAGCGCCGGGAGGAGCACCAGCAGGCCGAGCGAGTACACGCTCGGGGCCTGCCCGCGGGAGATCGAGATGACCACGACGGCCGCGATGTCCTGCATGATGAGCACGCCGATGCAGATGCTGCCGTAGAGACGTAGAGAGCCTGTTCGTCGCCGCGCTCCTGCAGGATCTTCACCACGAAGATGGTGCTCGAGAACGACAGCACCAGGGCCAGTGTCGCGAGCACCTGCCACGACTCGGGGCCGAGGATGCCCAGCGCGGTCATCCCCGCCAGGAACAGGGTGCCGATGCCCGTCAGCAGCAGCATGTGCGCCCCGGCGGTGACCCACAGGTGCTTGCCGAGCAGGCTGCGCAGATCGAGCCGCAGCCCGATCGCGAAGAGCATCAGGGTCACCCCGATGTCCGCGAGCACCGACAGCGCATCGACCTGCTCCACCCCGAGCGCGTTCAGCGCGAATCCGGCGCCGAGGAAGCCGATCAGCGGCGGCAGCTTGACCGCTCGCGCGATCAGCCCGCCGCCGAAGATCATCGCCAGGTACGTCACCACGATGCCCATGTGGCACATTCTTGCGTATCCCGTGGAGGTGTCCGACCTCCCGACCCGGAGAAAGCTGGACCCGATGACCGACCCGATGACCGACACCGAGAGGTGGGAGGCGCTCCCGCAGCGTCTGCCCGCGTGGTTCCGCGATGCCCCGCTGGGCATCTTCCTGCACTGGGGCGCGTACTCGGTGCCGGCCTGGGCGGAGCCCACGGCCGAGCTGGGCGCGGTCGAGGACGACCTCGAGTGGTTCACCCACAACCCCTATGCGGAGTGGTACTTCAACACGCTCCGCATCGAGGGCGCCCCGGCCGCCGCGCACCACGCGCAGGTCCACGGCGGCGCCCCGTACGACGATTTCCTGGACCAGTGGGAGACCACGGACTTCGACCCGGTGGCCTGGGCGGACCTCTTCCGCCGCGCGGGCGCCGACTACGTCGTGCCCACCACCAAGCATCACGACGGGATCACCCTCTGGGACGCTCCGGGCACGGGGGACCGCAACACCGTGCGGCGCGGCCCGCGCCGGGACCTCGTCGGCGAGCTCGCGGCGGCGACCACCGGGGCCGGCCTGCGGTTCGGCGTCTACTACTCAGGAGGGCTGGACTGGCACGCGCGGCCGACGGAGCCGCTCGTCAGCGGCCAGGACGTGCAGGATCGGAAGCGGCCCCGGGATGACGGGTACGGGAGGTACTGCGCCGCTCACGTGCGCGATCTCATCGACCGCTATCAGCCGGACGTGCTCTGGAACGACATCGGCTGGCCGGAGGACAACGCCCACTTCGCCCCGGGCGGTCTCGGCGAGCTGCTCGAGCACTTCTACCGCGAGCGTCCCGAGGGGCTGATCAACGACCGCTTCAGCGGAGCGCATCAGGACTTCGCCACCACCGAGTACCAGGCCGGGCAGATCCCCGAGGGCCGGCCGTGGGAGAACTGCCGCGGCATCGGGCTGTCGTTCGGCTGCAACCAGGTCGAGGACGCCTCCCACTACATGAGCGGCGCGCAGGCGGTGCGGCACGTGGTCGACGCCGTCTCGCACGGCGGGCGGGTGCTGCTGAACGTCGGCCCGCGGGCCGACGGATCGCTGCCTGAGCTGCAGGTGCAGGTGCTCGAGACCCTCGGCGGGTTCATGGCGGAGCACAAGGGGAAGCTGGCCGGATCGCGAGGGCTCGGCGTCGTGGAGATCCCCGGGGCGAGCTGGGCCCGTGCGGTGGAGAAGCAGGGGCGGTGCACCGTCTTCCTCACGGGACCCCAGGGCGCGATGACCCTCGAGGCGGCAGCGCTGCCGCGGGGGTACGACTGGCCGAGCAGCGTCGAGATCGGGCTGGGCGGCGACGCAGCGGTGCCGGTCGCGGTGAGCGCGGCCCGTACCGGCAGCGCCGGCTGACGGCGCTCTCCCCGCGGCCCCGCACCGCGCGCAGCTCACCGTCCCCGCGCGGCGAGCCTCGCCATCAGCCCGGTCGGAGCGAGCCGCGCCGCGGCGACGATCGCCTTGTAGCGGCGGCTCGGCACGGAGACGGTCTTGCCCCGTGCCGCGTCCCGCAGCGACTCCTCGACCACCCGCGGCGCCTCCAGCCACAGCCAGTCGGGAATGCCCTCCTCGCCCTGGGCCAGGCCCAGGCGGGCATGGAAGTCGGTATGGGTGTAGCCGGGGCAGACCGCGGTGACGGTGACGCCGCGGGAGCGGTAGTGGCTGCCCGCCCAGCGGGAGAACATCACCTGCCAGGACTTGGCCGCCGCGTAGGTGGAGCGCGGCATGACCGCCGCGGCGGAGGCGATGTTGAGGATGGTGCCGGAGCGGCGCTCCAGCATGCCGGGCAGCACGGCGTGCATGAGCCGCATGGGCACCTCGGTGTGGAGGCGGAGGTGGCGCGCCTCGTCCTCGATGTCGTTGTTCTCGAAGGCGAGCGGGAGCCCGAAGCCGGCGCTGTTGATCAGGATGCCGATCGGGTTCGCGGCGTCGTGGAGCCGGTCCACCACCGCAGCGATGCCGCCGGGGGAGGAGAGGTCCGCGCCGAGGACCTCGACGCCGCCCGCGCCCGCCTGCTCCAGCTCGGCGGCCAGCTCCTCGAGCCGGGCAGTGTTGCGGGCGACGAGCACGAGGCGGTCGCCGCGGCGGGTGAGCTGGCGGGCGTACTCGGCGCCCAGGCCGGAGCTGGCACCGGTGATCAGGGAGGTCGTCGTCATGGCCGTGAGCCTAGCGGCCCCGGGCCATGCCCCCGCCGCTGTGTACGATCGAGCCCGTACGGCGGTGCAGTGTCGCGATCGCCTTCCCCTGCCTCGCGAAAGACGTCCCCCCGCCGTGTACTCGCTCCTGCTCGCGATCATCTACGTCGCCTTCGTCAGCCTCGGCCTGCCGGACTCCCTGGTCGGCTCGGGCTGGCCGGTCATGCATCAGGACCTCGGTGTCCCGGTGGCGTTCGCCGGCATCATCACCATGATCATCGCCGTGGGGACCATCGTCTCGAGCCTCGCCTCCGAGCGGGTCACCCTCCGCTTCGGCACCGGAGCGGTCACGGCGATCAGCGTCGGGACGACCGCCGCCGCACTGGTGGGCTTCTCGCTCTCCGACCAGTTCTGGATGCTGTGCCTGTGGGCGATCCCGTACGGGCTCGGTGCCGGCGCGGTCGATGCGGCGCTGAACAACTACGTGGCCCTGCACTACGCGGCCCGGCACATGAACTGGCTGCACAGCTTCTGGGGAGTGGGCGCCTCGCTCAGCCCGTTCGTCATGGGGTTCGCGATCTCCGCGGGGCAGGGATGGTCCACCGCCTATCTGGTGATCGGGCTGGTCCAGGCTGCGCTCACGCTCGCGCTGCTGGCCGGCATCCCGCTGTGGGGCAGGGTCGACAGCGCACGGACCCGGGCGCGGACCGTCGATGCCCATGACCCCGGCGAGGCCGCTCCCGCCCCGAGGGACCGCACCCCCGTCCCGCTCGCCTCGGCGCTGCGGATCCCCGGGGTGGTGCTGATCCTGCTCACCTTCTGCGCCTACTGCGCGCTGGAGAGCACGGCACTGGTGTGGTCCTCGAGCTACCTGGTCGCCGAACGCGGGGTGCTCCCGGCGGCGGCGGCCACCTTCGGTGCGCTCTTCGTGCTCGGCCTGACCGCCGGGCGCTTCCTGGCCGGCTTCGTCGCCGAGCGGCTCGGCGACCGGGCGCTGATCCGGGGCGGTCTGCTCATGATCGGGATGGGCGCGCTGATGCTCGCCCTCCCGCTGCCGACCGAGGCGGTCGGCCTGGCGGGCCTCGTCGTCGTGGGGCTCGGCTCCGCGCCGATCTACCCGGCGATCATCCACTCCACCCCGGTGAACTTCGGCCGCCGCAACTCCCAGGCCATCATCGGCATCCAGATGGCCGCCGCCTACACCGGCTCCACCCTCGCGCCGCCCGTCTTCGGTCTGCTGTCGACCTGGACCGGGATGTGGATCTTCCCGCTGTTCCTCGCCGTGCTGGTGGTGGCGGCACTGGTGATGTCCGAGCGGCTGAACCGGGTGGTGGCGGTGCCGGCGCGGGTCTGAGGCCAGAGCGGGAAGACGTGAGCTCCGCCCGATCAGGCGCGCGCGCCGAGCCCGATCACGTGCTCGGGGAGGCGCTCGTTGCTGCCGTACATGAAGTGGTTCGCCATGTTCTCGGAGAACCGGCTGGCCTCCGGGGTGCGGCCCACCGCCTCGGCGACCTCGCGGATGTGGATCGGAGCGGCGCCGCAGCACGCGCCGAGGTAGTTCACGCCCAGCTCGTAGGCCTCCTTCGCGAAGGCCCGGATCTCGTAGCGGTTGGTGAACAGGGGGTCCAGGGCGGTGGGGAAGGTGCGCCCGTGCGGGGAGGGGACAGAGGCCGCATCATCGGAGAGGTTGAAGAACGTCGGCTCCTCCTCGGTGGTCCGGTACGGGATCGGCAGCGCGCCCACATGGCAGGAGACCGCCTCACGGATCTGCCGCAGCCAGGGCAGCAGCGTCTCCGGCCCCCGGAAGCAGTTCAGCCCGACCACGTCGGCCCCGCCCTGCTCCAGACGCTGCGCGGTCTCGACGATCCCCGCGCCGTCGGCCATCTCCTGGAACGCCATCGGGGCGAGGGTGAGCACCACCGGCAGCCCGGAGGCCTTCGCGACCTCGAGAGCCGCCAGGGCCTCACCGGCGTAGTAGAAGGTCTCGCCGATGATGAGGTCCGCGCCCTCCTCGACCGCCCAGCCGACCATCTCCTCGAACATGCCGCGCACCTCGGACTGCCGGGCGGGGTCGGCCGGGTCCCAGATGTTCGAGTTCGAGATGTTGCCGGCCATGAGGTTCCCGGGCACCTGAGCGGCGACCTCGCGGGCGATGCGCAGTGCGGAGCGGTTCAGCGGCTCCAGCAGGTCCTCCTTGCCGATCACCCGCATCTTCTCGCGATGACCGTTGTAGGTGAACGCCTCGACGATGTCGGAGCCGGCGCGCTGGAAGTCCACGTGCAGGCTCCGCAGGGCCTCCGGATGCTCGAGGGCGACCTCGGGCACGAATTCGCCGGCAGTGAGGTAGCCGCGGCGCTCGAGCTCGAACAGGAAGCCCTCGGCGCAGATGACGGGGCCTGCGTCGAGACGGTCGGTGAGGATGTTCTGGGACATGGTCGATCTCCGTACTCCGGCGGGCGGGGCTGTTGCGGCCGAGAGTAGCCGCGGTGCCGCAGCGGGGCCCCCGTGCATGGCGGAGTGTGAACGGGAGGCGATCACCGTCCGGCCACTGCGCTCGCCCTCGCGCAGCAGCGTCGCTGTTGAGAGGAGTGCGATACCGGTATGCCGCCGACTCTGATCTCTGCCGGCCAGGTGATGGGTGACGTGCCGGGAGCGCCGTTCCGCGAGCCCGTCCAGTGTGACACGCTGGCGCGATGTCCCGCCCCATGCACGTCAGTGACAGCATCGAGATCGCCGCCGAGGCGATGACCATCTATCGCGAGGTCGCCGACCCCTCGCAGATGGGGCGCTGGAGCCCCGAGAACCGGGGCACGGCTGCGCCGGGCCGCGGACCCCTGACGGTCGGGGACGAGTTCGTGGGCCGCAACCGCCGGGGACCCGGCCGCTGGTCCACCGCCTGCACCGTGATCGCCGCGGAGCCCGGCGAGAGGTTCGCCTTCCGGGTCCACCGGATCGGCCTGCGCACGCCTGTGCTCCGCGGAGCGATCGCGACCTGGACGTACACCTTCGCACCGGCAGGGGAGGGACGCACCCTGGTCACGGAGACCTGGCAGGACGATCGCACCGGATGGTCGGATGCCTGGGCGGCCCGCTTCGACACTCTGGTCACGCGCGGCAGCACCTTCGACCGCTTCCAGGCGGGCAACATCCGGCGCACCCTGGCCCGCCTGAAGACGGACCTCGAACGCTGAGCACCCGAGCGGAAGGACCGATGCACCGATGAGCGGTGACATGACCACCCTGACGAAGATCCTGACGTCGATCGACGGCCGCGGCTACGGCTCCTACAAGCAGCTCACGGGCAGCTACGACCTGGGCCGGTGCCGTCTCGTGGTGGACCGGGTGCAGGTGGACCCCTTCGCCCCTCCCTCCCTGATGCGCCTGATCGTCCGCCGCGCCGACGCGGCCCTCCCCGAGGATCTCCTGACCGACCGCCCGGGATACGTCGCGACCACCGACTTCCTGGCCCGGGCCGTCGCGGCCGCCGCAGGGTCGATCGGGGAGGGGATCAGCATCGGGACCCCTGGCCAGGAGGTCCTCGAACGCACCAGCGTCGCCATCACCGACCAGGGGATCGAAGCGCGGCTCGCCGTCCAGCTGCCCGCCGCCGGGCGCCGGATCCGCGGCCGCCAGGCCGAGCGGCTGCTCACCGAGGACCTGCCGAGGATCGCCGAGGCCGCGCTGTTCCCTGCGAGCCTCGACACCGAGGCGCTGCGGGCGCAGGTCACCCTCCACCGTGACCAGGAGGCGCTGCGGGGAGCGCTGGCCGAGCGGTCCCTGGTCGCGTTCGTCGGCGAGGGCGCGATCCTCCCGCGCCGCTCCGGGGATTCCGATCTGCCGCTGACGGAGGGTGCCGTCCCGTTCCGCGGCCCCGAGTCCCTGCAGGTCTCCTTCGAGCTGCCCAGCGGCCGCACGGTGAGCGGGATGGGCGTTCCCGAGGGGATCACCGTCATCGTCGGCGGCGGATACCACGGCAAGTCGACCCTGCTGCGGGCGATCGAGCGGGGCGTCTATGCGCACCGGGAGGGCGACGGCCGCGAATGGGTGCTCACCCGCGAGGACGTCGCCTCCGTGCGCGCCGAGGACGGCCGCTCCGTGGCGGGGGTGGACATCTCGCCGTTCATCTCCGGCCTGCCCTCCGGCACGGACACCAGGAGCTTCTCGACCACCAACGCCTCGGGGTCGACCTTACAGGCCGCCTCCCTCGTGGAGGCGGTGGACGCCGGCGCCTCCGCGCTGCTGATCGACGAGGACACCTCGGCCACGAACTTCATGATCCGTGATGACCGG
Organism: Brachybacterium vulturis; assembly: GCF_043641765.1. GTDB lineage: Bacteria > Actinomycetota > Actinomycetes > Actinomycetales > Dermabacteraceae > Brachybacterium > Brachybacterium vulturis_A. Next base: position 61,325 of record NZ_JBHZRO010000015.1, read on the forward strand.
ATGCGCCGCCTGATCCCGGCCGAGCATGAGCCCATCACCCCGTTCGTGCAGCGGATTCGCCCGCTGCACGCGGAGCGCGCGGTCTCCACCGTGCTCGTCGCCGGTGGCTCCGGGGCGTTCTTCGACGTCGCCGACCACGTGATCGCGCTGCAGGAGTACGTGCCCCGCGACGTCACCGCCCAGGCGCGCGAGCTCGCCGAGACCACCCCGCAGCCGGCCTCCCCGGTCTTCGGTCCGCTGCGGGCCCGGGTCCCTGCCGCCGGGGCGCTGCGGCCGGCGGGCAAGACCAAGCCCGCCTCGGCGCGCGGGCGCGACACGATCCGGTTCGGGCGCGAGCACATCGACCTGGCAGCCGTCTCGCAGCTGGTCGATGCCGCGCAGACCACGGCCGTCGCCCACGCGCTGGACCGCCTGGCCGAGCTGCTGGAGCAGGCCGGGAGCGCGGGGCGGCCGGAACCGGCCGGGTCCCGCGCCACCCTCGATGCGGCGATCACCGCACTGTTCGCCCGCCTCGACGCAGAGGGTCTGGAGAGCCTGTCCCCGCATCGAGGGCATCCCGGTCACCTCGCCCGGCCGCGCCTCCTCGAGGTCCACGCCGCCGTGAACCGGTACCGGGGCCTCCGGCTCGCCGAGGACTGACCGACGCGACGCACGCCCCGCGGCGACCAGGCACGCGCGCCGACGCCCTGCGCGCAGCGTCTCCCGCCCGTCGGTCCGCGGCACGGAGCTGTCAGGTTCTGATCCACTTCCGGGGCGAAAGCGATTCGGAACCTGACAATCCTGGGCGGAGGGCGCCGCTGGTGTGGCCGGCGGCCCCACCGTGCTGACGGGGCTCCTTCTGCTGGCGGGGGAGCGGGGTGCTGCGTCGCTCAGGCACTGCCCGCGGTGAGGGACGCCGACGGCAGCCAGTCCGCTCCGAGCAGCTCCGCCACCTCGGAGAGCCCCGCGGTGTCCCCGCCCACGGTGTCGCTGGCGGCCGCGATCCGCTCGACCATCACCTTGCTCACCTGCTCCTCGACGGTGCCCTGGGCAAAGGCGATGTGCCAGGGGGAGACCTGGTGGTCGCGGTGGGTGCGGCCGGTGACCTGCCGGCCGGCGATCCCGGAGAACCGGGCCTGGTGGAACAGGCCCGTGCGCGGCTCGGTGCTGGCCTGCCGCCCGCCCTCGAGGGTCTCCCCGGCGTGCAGGCTGATCGAGGCGACGGTGGTGAACACGCAGACCTTCGCCTGCCCGGTCTGGAACCGCAGACGCTCCGCTTCGACGTCGAACCGGCCCTGCCCGAAGATCGTCGCGACCTGCAGACCCGAGTCCCGCAGCCGTTCGACGATCGGTTCCGCGGCGGTGCCCACGAACTCGACCGAGCAGGCCACCTGCCGCTCCGCCTCCACCTGCTGCGCGATCCACGCGACGGTCGAATCGACCCGGATCAGCCCGGCCTTCTGCCGGAACCGCAGCAGCGCCGCCCGGCCCTTGGCGGTGTTGCGGCCGCGGCGGGCGATGTCCATCTCACGGCAGAACTCGCCCCACTCGGCGTCATAGGCCGCGCGCTCGCCGCGGGTGAGCGTCACCGGCATCCCGGAGATCGGCACCGGCCCCCAGGGCGCGGCGCGATGCAGCATGGCCGGTGGCCGGGACTCCTCGAGCCAGTTGCGCACCAGCGCCAGATCCTCCGCCCGACGGGTCGCGTCGGTGGTCCAGGTGGCGCCGTAGCGGCCCATCTCCAGCCCGATCCCGTGGCGTTCGAGGGCGGTGGCGAAGTCGGCGCCGGGCTGCTTCACGGAGGTCCACTCCGTCATCGGCTCCTCGTGCCGCTGGGCGTAGGCGGGGGCGAGATAGGGCAGCTCGAGCGGGGTGTGGCCGGGTGTCGCGGTGGTCGAGATGACGAACAGTGCCGTCTCATGCGAGCGCGCGTGGCCGGAGAGCGCCGCCCAGTGCTTCCACCGCTTGGTGGTGGTGCGCCGCAGGGCGTGGGCCTCGTCGGCGATGATCACGTCCCAGTCGTATCCGGCGACCTTCTCCAGCCGATCCCAGGTGATCACCACCCATTCCAGGCCGCTGTCGCCGAGCGCGGAGATGGTGCGGCACCAGTGCCCGATCGTGATCGCCGCGGGCCGATCGGCGACCACCAGCACCCGCTGCGCCCCGCGGAGGTCGCCCACCGCGCTGGCGCCGAGCACGGCGGAGATCGTTTTGCCCACGCCCGGCTCGTCCGCCAGCAGGAACTGTCGCCCGCCGGCTGCGGCGCGCTCGGCGATCGCATCGGCCGCCTCGTACTGGTTCCTGCGAGGCTCGAGGTCCTCCGCCGGCTCGGGGTTCGGCGCCGGCGCGCCCGGGTTGAGGCTGTTCTCGAGGAAGCGTCCGAGGGTGTGCGGGCCCGGAGCGAAGGGCACGAGGTGGTCGGGCAGCGTGCGGCCGGGAAAGAGGTGCATCTTGACGGCGGGATGCCAGGTGGCGCCCTCGACCTGGGTCCCGTAGGGGACGTCCAGCACCCACAGCCGCTCACCCGGGCCGACGAACGGCAGCGGCCGTTGTGACTGCCTCGTCCCCAAGCGGCGCGGGGACCTGCGGCGTCTGCGGGTGGTGGTGCGGCGAGGGGTGGACACCTCGCGAGGCTATCGGGGACCGTCCACGGACGGGGACAGCTCGCCGACAGCACGCGGCGGGTCCACGAGCAGCGGGGTGATGCCCCTCGAGCGTCCGATGGTCACCCGTCAAGAATGCTCCCCGGCCACGAGCCTCCCGTGAAAGACTGGTCACCCTCTTCCCCCCCTTCGAAAGAAGTTCCATGAACACGTTCCTCGGCATCGGGGCCCTCGGGGTCGTCGCCCTGATCCTGATCGTCCTCGCCGTCATCGCATTGATCGCCTTCTTCGTCATCCGCCGATGGATCAAGGTCGCCCGGGCCGATGAGGCGCTCGTGGTCTCCGGCAAGAGCCAGAAGAACGAGGACGGCACCACCTCGGCGACCACGGTCGTGGTCAACGGCAAGGCGATCGTCAACCCGATCACCCAGCGGCACGAGGTGATCTCGCTGCGCCAGCGCCAGGTGAACATGCGCGCCGAAGCGCAGTCCGCGGACAACGTCACGGTCACCGTCGAGGCCGTCGCGCTGGTGAAGATCGGCTCGAAGAGCGATCTGGTGCGCCGGGCGGCCGAGCGCTTCGGCTCCCAGGACGAGGCGATCGAGCCCTTCACCCAGGACCAGCTCGAAGGTGTGCTGCGCGGCGTCGTCGCCCAGCAGACGGTCATCTCCCTGATGCGCGACCGCAAGGTCTTCTCCGAGCAGATCGCCGAGACGGTGATCCCGGAGCTGCGCGAGCAGGGCCTCATCCTCGACTCCTTCCAGATCCGCGGGATCACCGACGACGTCGGCTACATCCAGTCCCTGGGCGCCCCGGAGATCGAGGCCAAGCGCCAGTCGGCCGAGATCAGCCAGACCAACGCCGAGCGCGCCGTGGCCAAGGAGCGCATCCGCAACGAGGAGCAGAACCTCGTCGAGAACCAGGCGCTGGACACGAACCGCGCCAATGCCCAGGCGGAGGTGGGGCGTGCCCGGGCGCAGGCCGAGCAGGCCGAGGCCCTCGCCGGCGAGAAGTCCCGCCAGGAGGTGCTCCAGCAGCAGGCCGAGAACAAGCAGGCGCAGCTGGATGCGGACGTCAAGCGCGTCGCCGACGCCGAGCAGTACCGCCGCCAGAAGGATGCCGACGCCGACGCCTACGAGCAGCGCCGCCAGGCTGAGGCTCGCGCCGAGGTCGCCGAGGCCGATGCGCGCGCGGTGAAGATGCGCGCCGAGGCCGATGCGGAGGCCGAGCGCCTGGCCGGTGAGGCCAAGGCCGATGCCATGCGCGCCGAGGCCGAGGCGCTGCGCGAGAACCAGGAGGCGCTGCTCGCCCAGCGCGTCGTGGACCAGCTGCCCACCCTCATGGAGACCTTCGCCAAGGGCTACGCGCAGATCGGCAACATCACCGTGGTCAGCTCCGACGGCAACGGCGGGGACGTGGCCGGCAAGCAGTTCTCCGGCGAGTCCGCCGGGGCCCTGCGCGGCGTGTTCGACACCGTCCAGTCCACGCTGGGCCTGAGCATCCCGGACCTGATCCAGGGACGCGCCACCGGCGCGGCCCAGGGCGAGGCGCTCGGGGCGGCGCTGCGGGGGCAGGGGAAGGCCGACGCCCCCGGGGAGCCGGAGGGAGTCGCTGCCGGCGGAGAGGCCGCGGCCCAGCCGGAGTGAGGGCCGCGGGCGGCGCGACCGGGTCATCGCCGAGCAGTCACCCGTGCACGGTCCGCCCGAACGAGCGACCCGTCGTGTCGGCGATGTCTCCGGTGCCCAGCGGATGATCGCTGCGCCGGAGCACGGCGAGAATCGCCTCAGCTCCTGAGGGCAGCGCCGCCTGCTGTTCAGGGCTCAGACGGCTCAACGCAGTGAGCGTGAGGCGCACGCTGCCGCTGGTCCGGTGATACTCGGGACCGGCGAGGCCGACGAGGTGCATCTCGCCGGCCCGGCCACCGAACCCGCCACCGACTGTCCGAGATGCTTGACGCACCTCACGGACACATATAGGAAGTCGACATGCGACGACGAGCCCTCGCCACCGCCACCGTCCTGACCGCATCCATGGTCATCGCGGGTTGCGGATCGGATAGTTCCCCGCAACCCACTGCGACGACCACCGATGCCTCGCCGACGGCCGCTTCCTCCTCCACCCCCACGTCGCCGGCGCAGTCGTCGTCGGACGACACATCACCGGAGTCGACGCCGACTGCTGCGTCCTCCCCACCGGAGTCATCCGCCAGCGCGCATCCCGGCCTCCCCGCCACCGTGCCTGAGGACACGAGCCCACGGTCCGGGCCGGGCACCGAGGATGAGAAGGTCGCCGAGGTCACCGACGTGCGCGTTGGCCGTCACGATGGTTTCGACCGGGTGGTCGTCGATTTCGAACCCGGCCAGGGCATCCCCGAATGGGATGTGCGATGGCTGGAAGGGGACCAGCAGGTCCAAGAGCCCGGCTCGGGCAAGCCCGTGGAGATGGCCGGGAACCGGTTCCTGGAGATCACCCTCGGCGGCGTCGAAGACCGCGAGCCGCACGTCCTCGAACCTGACCTCACGGCAGTGGTCGAGGTGCGACGTTTCGGCAGCTTCGAAGACGTGGCCCAACTTGATCTCGGCGTGTCCACCACCCACGGAACGGCCCGCGAAGTGGGGTTCCGTGTCGATACCATCACCGAGAACCCACCCCGGTTGGTCATCGATGTCGCCCACGCCGGAGCAGATCTCGAGGACCAGACCAACTGAGGTGCACGGGCCACGACACCGCCGGAGACCCTCGCACCAGTAGCCGCCGGCGATCCACAGTTCGCGCGCTCGCCGTGCCGCGGCCCCGTACCACCCGGACCTCGGTCCGCAGCTGATCGGCGGCGGTCTCGGCCCGTGTGCGCCGGGGGAGTGGTCCGACGACACCCAGATGGCGCTGTGCATCGCCCAGGTGGCGGCGACGGACGTGCCCATCGATGCGCCCGAGGGCCTGGATGCGATCGCTCAGGGCTTCCTGGACTGGTTGCGCGACGGCACGACCGACGTGAGCACGCAGACCCGGTACGTGCTCGGCGCGCTGCGGGACGACGACGGCAGCCCGGGTCTGGCCGAGCGCATGACCGCGGTCGCCGCCGAGCTCCACGCGCGGACCGGCCGCACTGCCGGCAACGGCGCTCTGATGCGCGCCGCCCCGGCCGCGCTCGCGTTCCCGGGCGATGCCGAGCGCACTGCTGGTGCCGTCCGGCGCATTGCCGAGCGCACCCATGGGCAGCGTGCGGCCGGCATGGAGGCGCATCGTCACGGCGGGGTGCCAGGTGGCGCCCTCGACCTGGGTCCCGAAGGACGTCCAGCACCCACCACCGCTCGCCCGGGCCGACGAAGGGCAGCGGACACCGCGACTGCCTCGTCCCCGAACGGCGCGGGACCTGCGGCGTCGACGGATGCTGGAGCGGCGGGAGGGGGTGGTCACTCGGTGACCGTACCGGGGTCCATGGCTGCACCGCTCGGCGCTCTCGAGGAGGACGAACCCGGTGGCATGCGGTGCAACGCGGGTTTCCGCGTCATGGCGGCGACATAGCGCAGGGCCCGGGGGTCACCCCGGGCCCTGCCGATCCCCTCAGCTGGTCGTGGACTCGATCTGTGCCGTGTCCTGCTGTGAGGTGATCTCGATCTTGCGAGGCTTCGCCTTCTCGCTGAGCGGGATCGTCACGCTGAGCACGCCGTTGTCGTAGCTGGCCGTGATCCCCTCGGTGTCGAGGCCCTGGCCCAGCGTGAGCTGGCGCAGGAAGGTGCCTCCGGTGCGCTCCCGGGCGATCCAGGCGACGTCCTCCTCCGTGGTGAGCGTGCGCTCGGCGCGGATGGTCAGCAGCTGACCATCGACGTCGATGTCCACGGAACCGGGGTCAATCCCTGGCAGATCGGCCGCGAGGATGTAGCGGTCACCGACGCGGTAGAGGTCCATCGGCATCTGCCGGGGGCCTCGCCGGCCGGAGTCGAAAAAGGTGCTGGTGAACTGCTCCAGGTCGCGGAACGGGTCAAAGGTCGTCATCACAACTCCTCCCTATCGGGCCGCCACCTGCGGCGGCCGACCACCTTGAGTCCCCTCGACTCAAGTGCTTATAAGTTAGCACTCGCGAGCGGAGAGTGCCAGATCGTGTTCGCCGAGGGCGTACAGGCGCCGGTCGCAGGACGGGCGCGGACGCAGAGGGGGTGGGCGCGCTCCCGTCTCACCCGTCCGCGCGCAGTCCCACCCCGAAGCCCGTCGCCGGATCCGCCACCGCGACCGCGAGCGTCGTGTCGGATTGCCCGTAGTAGGCGAACCACGCCCCGCGGAACTTCACGAGCCCCTCGACGAAGGTGACGTTGGAGACCAGCCCGTGGGTGTCCTCGTAGGTCTGGGGTCGCAGCCACGGCTGCTGCAGGCGGGCCATCACCGTCGTCGGCTCGGCGGGGTCGATGAGGATCTGACCGCAGCGGTAGTCGACGTCCACGGTGCCGTCCTCGTGGATCTCGCGGGTGGCGCCGTTGATGAGCATCAGCAGCAGGCCGTCGTCGGTGAGCACCGGTGAGGTGCCGATCTCCACCAGGGCCTCGTCGAAGGTGCCGGGGATGGGCAGGTACATCGGCTCGTCGTCGGTGGTGCCGGGGGTCCAGTGGATGAGGTCGTCGCTGGTGGCCCAGTAGATGCCGCCCTCGCCGAAGTACATCCACCACTTCCCGTCGATCTGCTGAGGCACGATCACCCCGGCCTTGGACCAGTTGTGGCCGCGCGGGTCCATGACCTTGAAGGTGTCGAAGTCGGCGAACAGCGGGCCGTGCTTGGTCCAGCTGCGCAGGTCGGGGGAGGTGGCCAGGCACAGCTGCGCCATGGTCCGGTCCCAGCCGGTGTAGGTGAGGTAGTAGGTGCCCTCGATGAACGCGATCCGCGGGTCCTCGCAGCCGAATCGTTCGTAGTCGTGCTCGGGGGAGAGGAGCGGGGCGTCCTCCCGCTCGAAGGAGTAGCCGTCGTCGCTGACGGCGATCCCGATGTGGGAGACGATGTCCTCCGCGTGCGCCCGGTACAGCAGCACCACGCGGTCATCGACCACCAGGGCGGCGGGGTTGTAGAGATTCGAGGACTCCCAGGAATCGCCCTTGGGGCGCAGGATCGGGTTGTGCTCATAGGGGACGAAGGGTCCGAGCGGGAACGTGGCGCCGCCGAACAGGGACACGGTGGACATGCTTCTCCTCGAGAGGGTGTGAGATGACAGGAAGGCGCTCAGCCCTTGACCCCGGAGCTGATGTCGGAGGCCTGGAAGTAGCGCTGGAAGAACACGAACAGCAGCACGACGGGGAAGGCCAGGGTGGCCGCGCCGGCGAGGATCGCGCCGTTGGGGTTGGTGGCGGTCTGGGAGACGTTCGAGATGTAGTTCGCCAGTGCCACGGCCAAGGGCTGCAGCTCGGCGTTCTTGGTGATCAGGAACGGCCACAGGAACTCGTTCCAGGGGCCGATGAAGGTGATCAGGGCGACCGTGGCGATGGCCGGCTGCACCAGCGGCACCGCGATCGAGGTCATGATCCGCAGCTCGGAGGCGCCGTCGATGCGGGCGGCCTCGAACAGCGACTCCGGCAACGACAGGAAGAACTGGCGGAAGATGAACACGGCGGTGGTGTTGATCAGGAACGGCAGGATCATGCCCAGATACGAATCGCCGAGTCCGTAGATGCGGGTGACCTGCACGTACAGCGGGATCATCAGCAGCTGGAAGGGGATCGCCTGCACGCCCAGCATGATCGCGAACAGGGCGCCGCGGCCCCGCCACTGCAGGCGGGACAGCGAGTACCCGGCGGCGAGCCCGAAGGTGAGGGTGCCCGCGAGCACGCCGAGCGTGAAGATCAGCGAGTTCGCCAGGGAGCGCAGCAGGTGCAAGCGGGCGTTGATGTCGGTGAAGTTCTGCAGGGTCCAGCCACCGGTGGGGAACAGGTCCGTCGGGGAGCTGGTGGGGCTCGCCTGGAAGGCGCCGACGGCCATGAACCAGAACGGGAAGATTAAGGCGAGCGCGCAGAGGGTCAGGATCGCGTACAGCGCGAGGAGGCTGCGCCGGGTGCCGTGGTGGGAGGCGCTGCCGACGGATCCCTTGGTGCGGGTGCGGGCTGCCATGTCAGCGCTCCCGTCCGCTGCGGGCGGCGAGCATGGACAGCATGCCGATGCCGATCACCAGCAGCACGCCGATCGCCGAGGCGACGTCAGGGTTGGTCTGCTGGATGCCCTTCTGGTAGATGAGCAGCACCGGGGTGGCGGAGGCGCCGTCGGGCCCGCCGCCGTTGGTGAGCAGGTACGGCTCGGTGAACAGGTTCGCGCCGGTGATGATCGCGAGGATCAGCACCAGGGCGGTCACGGAGCGCACCCCGGGCACGGTGACGTTGCGGAATCGGCCCACCGCGCCGGCCCCGTCCATCTCCGCGGATTCGTAGAGCTCCTTCGGGATGCCCTGCAGCGCGGCGAGGTAGAGCAGGATGTAGAACCCCAGCTGCTTCCACGTCACGTACAGCGCGATCGAGGGCATCGCCAGCGCACTGTTGACCAGCCATGACGGATCCGGGGCGAGCGGTCCGAGGATCGTGTTGACCAGGCCGTGGCGGGAGAACAGCAGCATCCACACGCCGATCAGCGACACGCTCGCGGTGACATACGGGATGTAGAACGCGACCCGGAACACGGAGGCGAAGCGCACGATCCGGTTCAGCGCGGAGGCGAGCACCAGCGAGAGCACCGCCGTCAACGGCACATTGATCACCAGGAACACCGCGATGTTTGTGAACGACTGCTGGACCTGCGGGTCGGTGACCGCGCTGACATAGTTGTCGAACCCCACGAAGGGGTGCTCGACCACGGCGGTCGGTGCGGTGAAGAAGTAGTCCTGGAAGGAGATCCATACCGCCCGGATCAGCGGCCAGGCCATCACCGCCGCCAGGAACAGCACGTACGGCAGCGCCAGGAGCACTCCCAGCGGCTGGGACCCGAGGACGCCGCCGAGCGGGCGCCGGGAGCGTCGGGGCCGCACGGGGGCGTCGTGCGTGGTGGTGGTCATGATCAGCCCTGGACGAGCTGGTCGATCTTCTCGGCCGCGGTCTGCAGTGCGCCCTCGACGGGCTCCTTGCCGAAGATCACCGCGGCGGAGTACTCGTCACGGAAGGTCTGCCAGACCTCGATCGAGTTGGGGATGTTGGGGACGTCCACGACCCGCTCCGCCTGGGAGGCGAACACCGTGTAGTCGGGGTTCTCCTCGAAGTAGTCGGGGTAGGCATCCAGCAGCCCGGTGCGCAGCGGCATCTGGCCGGTGGCCTCGAGGAAGGCGCCGTCCTGCTCCTGGGAGGTGGCGAACTTCAGGAAGTCCCAGGCGGTGGCCTGGTTCTGCGAGGTGGTGAACATGGAGACGTTCTTCGAGTCGGCGAAGGTCTTCACCGTCTCCGCGTCAGAGCCGTCGGCCGTGGGGACCGGCATGAAGCCGACGGGGAACGAGTCCTTGTAGGAGCTGATCGCCCAGGGCCCCGCACTCTGCATCGCGGTCTTGCTGGTGGCCATCGCGTCATCCGTGGAGGCCTCCTTCGGGGCGAGGCCCTCGGAGTAGATCGAGGCCCAGAGCTCCGCGACGGCCAGACCGTCCTCGGAGGCGAAGGTGGATTTGCCGTCCTCGACCAGCTGCATGCCGTCGGTCTGCGCGATGTACAGCGGGTAGAAGTCGAACCAGGGCTGGAAGAACTCATTGGTGGGCGAGGGCCAGATCGCGGCCGGGGCCGCCCCGGACTCGACGATCTTCCGGGCCCCTTCGAGGAAGGTCTCATGGGAGTTCATCCCGGGGTCGTCCGGATCCAGTCCGGCCTTCTCGAACAGGTCCTTGTTGAACATGATCATCACGGGGTTCGACTTCCAGGGCAGCAGGTAGTACTTCCCCTCGTCGTCCGCATATCCCTTCGCGACCTCGGCGCCGGAGCGCTCCTCGATGTAGCTCGCGCCGTCCTCGAAGGTGGTCAGGTCGATCAGTCCGCCCTGCTTCACCCAGCCCGGAGCCGCGGCGGTGGAGATGTTGAAGATCAGATCCGAGGTGGTGCCGGCGGTGATCGCCGCGGTGATCGCCTCCTCGGAGCTCTGCCCGGCGGGGATCTCCTGGGCCTCGACCTGCTCGTCGGGGTGGTCGGCGTTCCAGGCCTCGACCACGGCCTTACCCCAGGCGACTTCCTGCTCGTTGTTCGACAGCCAGACGGAGATCGGCCCGCGAGCCTCGGCGGCATCGCCCCCGGAGCCTCCGCCGCTGTCACCGCAGGCGGCGAGCGTGGCGGCGGCCAGCGGCGCGGCGATCGCGCCGGTCGTGAAGGTGCGTCGGTTGATGTTCATCGTCGAACTCCTCGGAGGTGGTGGTGGTCAGGGCCGCGGCGGCGGGGCGATGCTGCCGCGGGGGAGGACGGTGGTGTGATCGGCCAGGACCGCGCCGGGCGCCTCGCCGGCGAGCGCGGCCAGCAAGGTGGCGACGGCGAGCTCGCCGCGCCGCACGGCGCCGGTGCTCACGGTGGTCAGAGCGGGGGAGAGATGGGCGGAGAGCTCGCTGTCGTCGTAGCCGGACAGCGAGAGGTCCTCGGGCACGCGCACGCCGCGGCTGCGGGCGAGGGAGAGGCCGGCGATGGCCATCATGTCGTTGGCAAAGAGGATCGCGGTGGGCGGTTCGGGCAGGTCCAGCAGCCGTGCGGTGGCGTCCCGGCCGGAGGCGGCGGTGAAGTCGCCCTCGATGACGAGTGAATCGTCCAAGCCGCGCTCGCGCACGGCGGCGCGGAAGGCCTCCTGGCGGATCCGGCCGTGGATGTAGTGGGCAGGGCCGGCGACGTGCGCGATGCGGGTGTGCCCGGCCTCGGCCATCAGCGCCACCAGCTCGGTGACGGCGGGGGAGTCGTCGGAGAAGACGGTGGGCAGCCCGGCGGTCTCGCCGCGGGTGGGTTCGTGCGCGCTGAGCACCACGGCGGGCAGGCCCAGACGCTGCACGAGGGCGAAGCGGGGGTCGTCGATCTTGACGTCGAGCAGGATCACGCCGTCGGCGCGACCGGCGGCGAGTCGCTCGTAGACCTGGTGCTCGGCCTCGGGGGTGGTGACGGCGTGGAGCATCAGCCCCATCTCGTGCTCGGCCAGCACCCGTTCGCAGCCGGAGAGGAACTTGGAGAAGAAGGCGTCGGTGGCCAGCACCTCGGGGTCGCGGGCGATGACCAGCCCGATCGCGCCGGTGCGGGAGGTGGCCAGCGCCCGGGCACGGTGACTGGCGGTCCAGTCCAGTGCCGCGGCGGCGGCGAAGATCCGCTGCCGGGTCCCCTCGGAGACCGGACGCTTGCCGGAGTAGGCCAGGGAGACGGTGCCCTTGGAGACGCCGGCGAGGCGGGCGACGTCGCCGATGGTGGCTCTGCTCGGTGCGCTCACGTGCGACCTCCTCCTCGTGTCCGGGCCGCGGCCCGGAAGACTGCGCACCCTTGCGCAAACCGGTTTGATCACGCACTATAAAACCGGTTTGACGCGTGCGCTGTCAAGCCCTCCGGATCCACCGACGGATCACGGATGCGCATCGTTCCTCACCGTGGAGGCCACCGTGCTGACCCGACGTACCCTGCTCCGCTCCACCGTCCTCGCCGCGGCCGCCGTCCCGGCCGCGACCGCCCTCGCCGCACCCGCACCCCAGCGAGGCAGCGGCGGCAGGAAGCGCCTGACGAACCTCGACCACCTGCGGTTCCTGCTCGCCGAGGTGCCGCTGCCTGCGATCGAGGGCCACTCCCGCTTCGAGGACTCGAGCCCCACGGGTCTCGCTCCGTGGACCTACGCCGACCGCGCCGCGCACGGTGCCTTCACCCGCGTGGGCGGCGGCGAGCTCGACCCCACCACCGGGCACTGGAGCCAGGGCGCCTACAACGCCGACGACATCTCCCGCGCCGCGATCGTCTTCCTGCGCGCCCACGCCGCCTTCGGCGAGGAGTCCGACCTCGCCACGGCCCGCGACCTGCTGCGCACGCTCACCTACCTGCAGGTCGACTCCGGCGAGTTCGCCGGCAACGTGGTGCTGTGGCAGCAGAGCGACGGCACCCTGAACCGCAGCGCGATACCCGTCGAGCTGCCGGACCCCTCCGATTCCGAGGAGTCCTACTGGCTGGCCCGCACCGTCTGGGCGCTCGGCGAAGGGATCGCGGGCTTGGCGCAGGCGGATCCGGACTTCGCCGCCTTCCTGCGCGAGCGGCTCCACCTCGCCCTGGAGGCGCTCGAGCGCGCCTCGCTGGGTCGGTACGGCCGCTGGGAGGTGGCCGACGGGGTCGACGTTCCCGGATGGCTGATCGCCGGCGGCGCCGATGCGACCGGGGAGGCCGTGCTGGGTCTGGTCGCGGCCCTGGACGCGCTCCCGGAGGATTCCCGCATCGCCGGAGCGCTGGACCGCTATGCGGAGGGGATCTCGGCGATGGCCTCCGGTGGCGTGGGCGCATGGCCCTTCGGCGCCGTCCTGCCGTGGACCGGATCGCAGAGCTTCTGGCACGCCTGGGGCGGTCTCGCCCCGGCCGCGCTCGCCACCGCCGCCCCGGTGACCGGCCGGGGCCTGGACGCCGCGGTCGGCGATGCGGGGGTGTTCACCCCGCAGCTGCTCACCTCCGGCGGGCCGCACAACGCCTGGTCCCCGGTGCCCGGGGAGGCGCAGATCGCCTATGGAGTCCAGTGCCGGGTCGAGACCCTGCTGCGCACCGCGGACGCCACCGGCGGTCAGGGCCTGCGCGAGCTCGCGGCTCTCGTCGCCGGCTGGTTCTTCGGCGCGAACCCTGCGGGGGAGCGGGTGTACGACCCGGCCACCGGCGTCACGGTCGACGGCATCGAGCCCGACGGCCGCCTCAACCGCAACTCCGGCGCCGAATCCACCATCCATGCCCTGCTGACGATGATCGCGCTGGACGAGGAGAGGACCCTCGCCCGCACGGCGCAGCGCCTCACCGCGACTCCGCAGTACCACGGGATGCAGTGGCTGCCGGCGGAGGAGGCGCAGCTCGGCGGCGATGCCTCGGTGGTGACGCCCGAGAGCCCGTGGACGGGGGAGTCGAATTGGCACGGCTCGTACGTGCTGGCCGATGACGGCGGCACCGTGCGGTTCGCACTGAGTGCCGAGGCACGAGCCGCGGTCTCCGCCGGAGGCGCGACCGCGCACCCGCTGCTCCACCGACTCGCCGACGACGCCGGTGTGTCGCACTGGACCGCGATCGACGCGGCAGGAGCCCGGACTGCGCTCGGCTCGCTCGAGCTGGGTGGTGCCGGGTCACCGGGCGTGACCGAATGGGACGGGGTGCTCAGGCCCCAACGGCTCGAGGTGCCGATCCCGGAGGACGCTGTGGCGATCGAGGCCGTCTCCGAGGGGCGGATGGAGCTCGATGAGCTGATGCTGCTGCCCGCGGTGACCACGGCCGAGTTCCCGACCGAGCGCGGGAGGACGGTGACGCTGTATGTCGCCTCAGCCGACGCCGAGGCGGCGACCGTGCCGGGCGAGACCGGCAGCGCGTACCGAGCCGACGGGACACGCGTGGGTCCCGTGACCAGGGGGCGCAGGAGCGTGCCGGAAGGGGCGTTCGCGATCACGCGCGGGTGAGTGGGGCGCACTTGCTGTTGAGGAGCCGGCGTGCTGGGGCAATCGCGCGGCACTGACAATGAGGCCGTCTCCATGGTCGCACTCTGTGCGACGAGCCGTGGTGAGGCAGAATGGCACCATGGGATCCACCGACGACACTCCTTTGCTGCCCGGCGACTGGGGCGCCGTGGACCAGGAGCGGGAGAGCATTCTGCGGGCCCGTCGTACCCAGGCCGAGCGCGATCTCGCCCGGACGCTCCTGGTCGAGTTCGAGGACTGGCTGCGAGCGGACGAGCACGAACCCGACGAGATCATGACGGTCACGCGTACGGTGCGCCAGCTCCTGCAGTTCAAGGACGATGTGCTCGGCAGCACCGACCCCCTCGAATGGACCGAGGAGCTGGTGAGGGCGCTGGTGAGCGAGGTGTTCCCCGAGAAGATGCCCGAAGGGCTCAACGACCCTCGCGACGCCGCCGTGGACCTGCTGCCGTTCGTGAGCTTCCTCGAGGAGACGAAGCGCTGGCGCAAACGGCCGTTGCGCGGGTACGAGGCCCGGACGTTGCTGTTCTCCCTCGCGTATCCCGATCCCGAGGACTGGGGGCCGGGAATCGAGGTGAGACCGATCTGACGGCGCAGACGGGTGAGCCTGAAGGGATGCGCGGCACCTGGACCATGCGAGTGCCGTTCCCCCACCGAGGATCCGTTGCCCGTCAGTCGTCTGTCGTGAACCCGAGGCGGCGATAGCCGGGCATACGACGCTCCAGGGATGCGGCGAGCACTCGAGTGCGCACATCGTGGTAATCGTGGACGATGGCCTTCTCCGTTCCCCGGGACGAACGGATCACGCGCCCGGCGCACTGCACCAGAAGGCCGTCGAACGATATCGGGGCGGCGAGGAACAGCGTGTCCAGCGCCGGGGCGTCGAAACCCTCGCCGATGAACGAGGTGGTGCCGAGCACGAGCACCCCGTCCTTCGCCTCAGTCTCGGCGAGCTTCCCGATCGTCGCCCGACGGTCTGTCGCCGACATCCCACCGTGCAGGAGCAACGGAGACTGCCCATCGTTCTCGAGCAGGCGACGAAGCTCCTCGAGCTGGGCGATGCGTCGGGTGAGCACGAGGCAGTTGCGGCCAGTGGCGAGCTCTGTCGCGATATCGCGGGAGATCTGCTGGTTCCGCTGTGCGTCGACGGCCACCTCGCGCTGGAGATCTGCGAAGGCGCCGGGCTCGTCGAGATCGATCTCTGCAGCGAATTCAGTTTCGTGGATATACAGGGTGCGCTTCGAGACGCCCACCTGGTGGCCTGGCTCTGGGATCGAGCCAGGGGGCGGGGTCTCGAAGGTGTGGCGCACCGGACCGAGGTGCCAGCCGACGAGAGCCTGCAGACCGTCGCGTCTGGTCAGCGTGGCGGTCAGACCCAACCAGTAGCGGGCCGCGATGTGCTTGACGGAGTGATCGTAGGCAGCAGCCGCCAGATGGTGGCACTCATCGACGATCACCTGTCCGTACCCGCTCGTCAGGTCCGCGACGTCGTCGCGACGCGCGAGTGATGGCATCATCGCGATGTCGACGACCCCGGAGAGTGTGCGTCGGCCACCGCCGATCTGGCCCGGCGTGATCCCGAGGAAGGTGTCGATCCGTTCTCGCCACTGCTCCGCGAGAGCCTTGCGATCCACCAGGACAAGGGTGGACAGACCGCGTTCAGCGATGATCGCCGCAGCGATCACCGTCTTGCCGGCACCGGGCGGGGCGAGCAGCACACCATCCTCATGGGCGAGCATCGCGCTGACCGCGGTCCGTTGCGCAGGATGCAGGTCGCCGCGGAACGATACCTCGATCTCGGTACCGGTGTTCCGGCCATCCTGCACCTCGAGTCGAGACCCTTCCTGGTCGACGATGCTCCCCACCGCGTGACGCAAGGCCCTCGGCAGCACGAGTCTGTCGTCCACCGTGCGGTCGTAACCCAGCACGAAGCGGGGGATGTCCCACGTCGATTTGCGCAGTCGCTGCATCTCGTAGAACTTGGGATTGGCCAGCGAGGCCGAGTGCTCGAGTGCAGAGACGGTCGCGGGGGGAAGCTCGGCCAGGTCCATTGTCAGCGAAGAAGCGAGCTCTGCGCGCACCACGGGTGGCAGGGGAGGATGGATAGCGGTCACCGAGGAGCGCTTGACCGGTACCGTCGTCCCACTGATCACAGTGCGTTCTGCCGCTCTTGCCAGGGCAGCGACTTCGCCCGGGCTCACGCGGGCCAGGGTCGAGAGATACGCCCACTGATCCGGGTAGGGCTCGAGAGTGCTGACGTCGAGAAATACGGTCAGCCCATCCTTGCGCTTGCGCCCCTCGAGCGGTGCGGCGATCAGGTTGCCGAAGCCGCCGCTGGGCAGCACGTCCTGGTTGGGGAACAGGCGATCGTAGGAGCGCAGGTCCATCGACCCACGCATGCTCATGGCCTCATGCAGGAGGAACGTGCCCATGCTGCGGGCGGTCGCCGCTGGTACGGCATCGGAGAAGAAGATCCACACGTGTGCGCCGCGTCCGGACTGTGACAGCTCCAGACCTGCCGCGATGCCGTTGACGCGGGCGGCCCTCACCACCGCGAGCGCGTCGACCACTGCGGTCGAGCCATCGAGATCCGCAGCGAGGAACCAGCAGCTGTTGTCCTTGTGCAGCGGATACAGGCCGATGAAACTGCGCTCGTCGCTCCGCAGGTGCTGGGAGAGCACCGTGGAGCTGAGCGGCATCGGCGTGGCGGTACGGCGATCCATGCCCTTGCGCCACCCACCCGCCACAGCCGGCATCCAGCCGGCCGCCCCGGTACGAGCGTTCTGCCAGCGCACTGCGTGCACGTCCGTGCGGGCTCGGAACAGATCGGCGTACAGGGCGAGCTTCGCATCCTGCGGGGAGCCGAGATCGACGATGCCCTGGCCTCGCAGCGGCGCCGCCAATTGTTCATCGGCCGGAGCGGTCTCGCCTGCACGGAGGTCCAGCAAGCGGCTCATGCGTGCGACCTCGGCCCGCAGACGCTCGTTCTCGCGTTGCAGCGCGGGCATCGACGTGGCGGAGGGCGACTCCATGGTATTCATGATGGCAGGTGATCCACGCTTTAGGGGTGAAGGATCACGGGAGCCGACGGCTGGCCGCGCCACCATCCTGCACCTGGTCATGCTCGGGGTGCTCGGGGGTAGGCCCCCGGAGTGGAGAGCATCTGTGTGGTAATGGCCATCTTCCCAGTTCAATGGGTATTCGTGCGTCACGACACCGTTGCAAAGGCCTCGAACTGCGACGGAACAGGTCTCAGCCCGTCAGGCCCAGCTCCTCGCCCACCAGGTGAGGGAACTCCTGGATCGAGTCCGGCTCGAGGACCTTCACCCCGTCCCCGTCGGGAGCTGCCAGGCGCCACCGGATGATTCCGTCGACCTCGCCCTTCCACATGATGACCGCGCCTCCGGACCCCGTCGGGATCTTGAGCAACGGGTTCGCCTCGTCGATCTCGATCCGATCGGCGAGCGCGGGATGGGCGTCGATCAGCAGCTGATGGACGCGATCGCGTTCGAGGAGGCGCTCGACGCCGTCCATCATGTCTCGTGAAGGGAACAAGGCATCTCCGATCCGTAGAGCCCGCACAGAGGTCATCCGGTCGAGGCTCCTCGTGTGGCCGACGTAGGTTGATCGATCCTCGCAGGAGGGACTGACGATTGGGGTCACGCCCGTCTGCGCGCAGCCCGGCCCTGAACCCGGTCTCCGGGGGTCCGCGACGGCCACCGCCGAGATGGTGTCCGACTGCCTGTAGTACGCGAACCACGTCCCGCGGAACTTCACGAGCCACTCGACGAAGGTGACGTTGGAGATCAGCCCGTAGGTGTCCTCGTAGGTCTGGGGCCGCAGCCACGTCATCACCCTGATGGGCTCGGCGAGATCGTGGACGGCCCGCTGCCGCCGGAGGCGCTGGAGATGACGCTGCTCGACATCGCGACGGTGACCGTGGGGATGATCCCGCCGGAGGCCGTGCAGGCGGTCGCTCAGCAGCTGGATGAGCCTGGTTCAGCAGCCGAGGCCGACGGTTCGTGAGCGCCTCAGACCAGGAGCCTCACTGGTCCGACAGGGAGAACCGGTTCGTCATCCGGTTGCTCGCGGTGAACAGCACCGAGCCCAGCAGCGCATCGGTCGCCTCCCTGATCCGCTCGGCGATGCGGGTATTCGCCGCGGCCAGCAGCGCCGGGACATCCTCCGTGGAGCCGGCACCGGCCGCCGCCTCGTCAGCGGCGTGCACGGCGGCGTGGCCGAGCGCGAGCGCCTCCAGCTGGTAGCGCTCGATGAGCGGGATGGTCTCCGCGAAGTGGGCATCGGCCAGTGCCGCGATCATCCGCGAGGCCCAGTAGAAGCTGTCGGTGCTGACCGTCCCGGTGGTCGTCCCCAGATAGGTGGGAGCCTCCTCCACGTTCGTGAACATCGGGATCAGGGTGTTGAACGGGTTCGAGGCATAGGAGATCCACTGCAGAGCCCGGGAGGCCTCGGGATGGTCCGGCCGGATCTGCAGGATCGGGAGCGCGTTGTGGCGGTTGATACCGATCGGGCGGAAGGCGCGGCGTTCGGCCTCGGTGCCACGGGAGGAGTACGGGTCGAACACGGTGCCCTGAAAGTGGGAGCTGAGCACGTCCTTGACGTCCTCGATCGTGAGCAGACGCTCGGGACGCCGGCTCCAGGGCAGGGTGTCGGAGTGCGGGCTCGCGCCGGGGCGGCCACTGTCCCAGTCCTCGCTGGTGGGGTTCAGGGTGCGCTGCATATACCAGGCGCGGGGCGTGTTGTAGACGTGGTCGTGCGCGGAGTGGGAGCCGAAGGCGTCACGGGGGTTGAACACCGCTGCCTCTGACGCGGAGTCATCGCGCAAGGTGAGGTCCAGGTGGTGCTCGCGCACGAACTCCCGCAGATCGGGACTCGCGAGGTGGTCGCGGCCGGGACCCTCGGCGTCGTCCAGGTCGAAGGAGTCGATGCCCAGCTGGTTCGGCATCGTCACGTAGCGGTCCTCCGGCACGCGCCGCGCGATCCAGTGATGCCCGCCCACCGTCTCCAGCCACCAGATGTCCTCGGCATCGGAGAAGGCGATTCCATTCATCTCGTAGGTGCCGTGCTCGGCCAGCAGCGCACCGAGGCGCTCCACGCCCTCGCGGGCGCTGCGGAGGTAGGGGAGGACCAGGGTCACGAAGTCCTCCTCGCCGAACCCGCCGGGCTGGTCGCCGTGGCGCTCGACCAGGGGATCCGCGCCGAGCACGCGCGGGTTAGAGGTGATCGTCTCGGTGGCGCTCATCGCGACGTTCGCCGCGTTGATCCCGGCACAGGCCCAGACCCCCTCATCCGGCAGGGCGTTCGGGATCGCGGTGTACCGCAGCGGCTCCTCCGGCAGCTCGATCGTGCGCCGTCCGATCACGCTGGTGTAGGTGCGCGGCTGGTCCTCCGGCTGCACCACCACGACCCGCTTCGGATCGAAGGTGCCGTTCGAGGAATCCTCGGTGCGGGCGACCAGAGGTGAGCCGTCGGCGCTGGCATCGCGGCCGACGAGGAGGGTGGTGCAGGGCATGGGGCGGGGCTCCTCGAGGGCGGGGACCGGGGTGCGCTCCTACCGTAGACCCTCTGCGCGCTCCCGCGGCAGGCAGGGCTCCCGCCCGGTCCGGTGAGTCCTCAAGCCCTCTCGGCCAGCCGGTCTCGGGTCCGCACGAGTCTCTGCCGCGCTGCGGAGACCAGCAGTCCGGGATCGCCGAGCGCCACGCCGATCGGACTGCGCGGCATCGCGGCGGCCCGCGTCAAAGTCTCCGCACGCTGACTGGGGGAGCCCGTGATGCCGAAGGCGCCGAGCAGTGCCGAGGCCCGCGCCGGAGCGGGCGGATGGCCGACGAGGTCGTTGCCGCGGCCGACGGTCCACGCGATCGCCCCGGCGGTGATGCGGGTGCTGGCCCGTCGGCGCAGCACCGCCGGGTCCCGGCGGGCGATGCGGGTCAGCAGTCGACGGCAGGCAGTGCGGAACTCGTCGCCGAACACGGAGTCCTGCTCCGGGTGGTCAGCGGCGACGCGGTCGAGGTCGCGGACCAGATGGTCGTCGATCTCGCGCAGCGTGGGGTGGAGGTCCTCCGGGACGTCCTCGAGCTGCAGCGGTTCGGTGGGCAGCGGGGTGTCGTCGAGCTGGTCGAGCTCCTCGTCCCCGCCCACGCGCATCGCGAGGTCCGCGTAGCGCAGCGCATCCGGGTCCGCGGTCTCCAGCGCGTACTCGACGTTCTCCTCGAGCCGGCGGGCGCGGATCTGCGGGTCCGACCGCCGGGCCGGGAGGTCTTCCAGCAGGGGCCGGACCACGTCGAGCACGGCCCGGGTGGTGGCCTCCTCGGTGCCGGTGCGGGCGTGCGCCCAGGTGATCAGTGCCGGCAGCACCGCGGGGGCGCGCTGCGTCGCCTCGTCCGAGAGCACGGGGTTCGTCGGCAGCATCTCCGCGGCGACCCACTCGGAGAGCTCCGGCGTCCACCCCAGCGGATCGCCGCTCGCGCCCGAGGCGACCAGGAACAGGAACGTCACCAGCGGCGGGGCATGATCGTCCCCGTCCAAGTCACGTCCTTGCGGCGAGGCGAGGAACTCCACGACCAGGTCCGTGCCGTCCTCGAGGATCCATGGCGGTCTCCCCTCATCGGGGTCGAGCCCGTCGGGTTCCGGTTCCACGTCCTCCAGCGTGGCGCGGAGCTCCGAGCCCACCAGCCAGCCGTCCTCGTCGTACCCCGGGCCACCGGCGGGCAGGAGGTCGCCGACGAACTCGACGAACGGTCGCAGCATCGGCCACTGCTCCCCGCCTCCGTCAGCAGCCTCCGGCCCCGCAGGCGTCGCCTCGAGCGCCTCGGCGAGGGCGGCCCCGGCCTGCTCGGGGGAGAGGACCTCGAGCACGTCGTCCAGCGTGAACCCGTCGCGGGCCATGATGCGCCGGTAGTCGGCGTGGACCTGCCGCAGTGGCGCGCCGACCACGAAGGCGTCCTTGAGGTACGGCAGCGGGTCCCGGGCGATGTAGGTGATGAGCACGGCCCGCACCGCCTTGGGCAGCACGAGCTCGATCATGAGGTTGTCGCCCTGGGAGTCGCTGAACACGGTCGCGCCCCCCGCGGCCGCCGCGGACAGTCCTGTCACCTGCGGCGGCATCGGCTGCCGGCGCGTCGGCAGGGCGGCCCGTGCGCGCTGGCGGAACCCCTCGTCGGGACTCATCGCCGCGATCACGTGGAGCAGCGCGGTGGTCTCGGCGATGTCGACGTCGAGGAAGGTCTGCAGCAGATCCACGCCCGCGGGCAGGTCGCCGGGATCCTCGGCCAGCAGCGGGATCAGGGGAGCGGCGGTGATCCAGAACGCGGTGATGTCCTGGTCCCGCAGCGCCGGCCGCAGCATCGGGACCAGCGGATTGCCCGCCGCGGGGTCCGACGCCGAGTGCGTGCGGTGGGCGCTGCGGCGTGCGCTCTCGTGCTGGTGCGGGCGAGGGATGCGCGAGGATCTGCGACGGCGGCTCATGGTGCTATTGGATCAGGTGAAGGGGGTGGGGGCGAGTGGGCGAGGCCCACCGCCGGCTCAGGCGTCCTTGAGCATCCACACCCTGCGCAGCGGCAGACGCTCGGTGATGTCCTCCGGAAGCTTCTCGTAGTTGCGCAGGACCGCCTCGACGATGTCGGTCGAGTCCCAGACCTTCACCCGGAAGCGCTGGTGCTTCACCGCGTCCCGTGCGGGTCTGCTCAGTCCCGACCAGGTGGCGAGCAGCCCGTAGTCCGCCCCGTGGGTGTGGACCAGACCGTTCAGCTGCGCCACCACCTCGGAGCCGATCTGCGGGGTCTTCACCTGGACGATCAGTTTCGGGGACTCCAGACCCAGCAGGCCGCGGCCGGCGGTGATGTCGATGCCGCCGTCAGCGCCGGGCGGGGCTTCGTCGGTGTCGAAGCCTTCAGCGCGCAACAGTTCCGCGATGAGGTGGGCGAAGGAATGTCCGGAGAACTCCTCGGCGATGCGGCTGCTGATCTGGTCGCGGGCGATCATGTCGATGTCGGGCTGTGACTCGGGCTCGTCCACGACGTCCGGGGAAGCGGGACTGGCCGAGCGCGGCGTCGGGGCCGACGCCGGGCTGCGCTGGAGCACGTGCGAGCCGGCGTCCTCGCCGGTTTCGAGGACATGCTCGAGCCGGGCGGCGGCGTTGTTGCGGCTCGGAGAGAAGATCGTCAAGGCGCTGCCGAGCGTGTAGAGCAGGTCCTGCTTGAGCGCCGAGCGCGGCACCTGTCGGAGCCACTCGACGCCGACCACGTGCCGGAACGCCGGATCGTTATCAGCGAGGAAGGTGTACGGGCTGGAGACGCGGCCGATCGCGATCTCGCGAGTGGTCTTCATCGGCATCGCGAGCAGATTGCCCACGGCGATGCGGCCACGCAGCGCCCACAGCTGGGCGACGAAGTTGGTGCGGGCACCGGCCGACTCCTGCGCGTAGACCTCCTCGACGATCCGCTGGATCTCCTCGCGAGAGCCGGCCGACGTGAGATCCGGGACCTCCCGCCACCCTCCGCCCGAGCAGCTGTTCTCCAGGGCCCACTCGTCCCTCTCGCCGTAGCGACCGGACCGGATCACCCATGCAGTGCTGACCATTCCTGCACTGTAGTGGGTAGATGGCTCTTCCCGGTTCGTGGTGATGGGGAGCGTCGCGTCGCTGGCGTGAAACGGCTCGTGGTCCTGCTGTGATGGGTGTTGTCAAGACATCCGAATCACAGAGGACCACGAGCCTGTGCACGAGAGTACTGGTTCGCAGCGGGATGCTGCGAGCACGATCTTCAACCTGCCCGACTTCCGCGTTATCGACGCCGTCGACCTGCCCGACGGGGAGCGACGGGTGGTGATCACCTCGACCGTCCCACCGGGCTGTCCGTCGTGCGGGGTGCTCGCGACTAAGGTCCATTCCCGCCGGTCACAGCAGGTGCGCGACGTTCTCGTGGCCGGGGCGACGGTGGTGGTGTGGGTCAAGCGGCGCTGGTTCTGCCTGGAACCGGCCTGCACCCGGGGCACGTTCGCCGAGGCCACCGAGCAGGTCCCGCGATACGCCCGCTCAACGACCCGGCTGCGGGACCAGGTCGTCTCGGCCGTGATCACCTCGGGCCGGGCAGCTTCCGAGGTCGCCCGGGCCCACGGGGTCTCGTGGTGGCTGGTCCAGGCCGCCCTCAGCGCCGCCGCAGTGGTCCTGCCCACCGTCGACGACGTGCCAGTGACGCGCCTGGGGATCGATGAGCACCGCTACCGGTCAGTGCGCTGGTTCCGCACCGATGAAGGCGCTTGGAGACGGTTCGAGCCGTGGATGACGACGCTGGTCGACCTCGCCACCGGGCAGGTCCTCGGCATCGTCGATGGCCGGGACTCCGCCGCCGTCGGCCACTGGCTCGCCCAGCGCTCCGAGGCCTGGCGGGAGCGGATCGAGATCGTCGCGATCGACCCCTCAGCCGCGTTCCGCAAGGCACTACGAACCTACCTGCCCCGCGCAGCGGTCTCGGTCGACAAGTTCCACCTCGTCAAGCTCGGCAACGACATGGTCACCACCGTCCGCCAGCGCCTGGCCCGCACCCATCACGGTCGTCGGGGTCGCAAGGACGACCCGGCCTGGGCGCACCGGATGCTGCTGCTACGCGGCGGCGACACCCTCACCCCTCGCGCCTGGAAACGGCTGGAGACGGTCTTCCGCACCGATGATCCCACCGACGAGCTCTCTGCCGCCTGGGGCATCAAAGAACAGCTCCGACGCCTGCTGGCCACCGACACCCTCGCCCAGGCCTGGGACGAACGGATGCGGATGGGCTACTTCGCCCAGATCGCGAACATGCCCGAGACGACCAAGCTCTACGACACCATCGTGACCTGGTGGGACGCGATCGAGGTCCTCAACGTCACCGGCGCGACCACCGCGAAGGTCGAAGCGGGCAACACCGGCATCAAGAACATCAAACACACCGGCCGCGGATTCCGCAACCCGGAGAACTACCGGACCCGTATCCTGCTCACCAGCGCCGCGAAAACCGTAGCGTGAACACCCACCACAACAGGGTCATTCACCACGAACCGCGAAGAGCCGCGATCACCGTATCGACCACGTCTGGAGGGAACACCCGGGTCAGCACCCCCACCGACACCAGATCCGACAGTCTGCGATCCGACTCCGGCTTCACCCATTCCCGCTCTTGGCATACCCCGAGACTCCACCGAAACCGACTAAATTAACGGTATTGAGGTTAGACTGATTCAGAGGCGAGTACCTCCGTCGACTGGCAGCACGACGCCAGTGGTGTACGCCTGGCTGAGAAGGGATATGCATGCTTCAGCAACATCTTCAGGAGTGCCTATTCGTCGCATCGGTGAGTGCGTTCGGACTTGGTCACGTTCCAGAGTCCATCCCGCGGTCCACGGCGTGTCAATCAGTCCCGGCGCAATTGCGTTGACGGTAATTTCCGGCCCTAAGCTTTTGGCCAGAAGACGAGTTGTGTGATTCACGGCAGCTTTCATCGCGGCGTAAGGAATCGAGCTTCCCATCACCTCAAGGCCTGCCATCGAAGAAATATTGACTATGCGGCCTAAGCCCTCGTTAAGCATGGCGGGCACACATTCCTGGACCATATGCCAGATGCTGAGCACGTTGCCGCTAAGCATCTGTTCCCACACTTCATCAGTCGCGGACTCGAGGTCCGCGTGATCGATGCGTTGCGTAGCACCCGCACAATTGATCAAGATATCAACCCGGCCCCACTGGTCTAGAGCACACTGGACCAGGGCTTGAGCACCTTCTCGTTGAGTTACGTCTGCCTGCTGGTACACGCTATCCCGCAGGCCTGCTTCCATCCGACGCCCTGCAGCAACACTGGACCGGGAGTTTAGGACGACCCGCGCGCCCTCAGCATGCAGTGCCCTCGCCACACTGGCGCCGATACCGGAGACGGAGCCAGTCACGATGGCGACAGCACCACTGAGATATTCGGTCATGGGATTCCCCCTTCCGTCAGCTCAGGCGTTGCCCGAGACTTTGGCTCGTAACTCTTCGTGCTCCTCCATCTGTTGCAGTACCGACGTCTGGACATCAGCGATATGTTCTGCTAGGAAATCCGCAGCCCGCTGTGAATCACGGCGGGTTATTGCCTCGACCACGCCGTCGCGGTGCGCACGGGTGTGTTCCCGCAATGTCGGCTCCTGATTTGCAACTTGACGCACCAGCTGCACGTGAAGGTTGAGTATCCGGAGGGAAGCAGAGAGTGACTCGTTCCGCGCGTACTCAACGATCAGGGAGTGAAATTTCCGGTCAGCCTCCTCGAAGGCTTCGAGGTCACCGTCGTCAAGCGCCTCGTGGCATGAGTCAACTGTCAACCGAAGTTGCACCACCTCGGTGTCTGTGGCTCTCTCGCAGGCACTCCGAACTGCCAGAACCTCGAGCGATTTGCGCACCTCATAGAGATCATCAACTTGTTGCGGTGTAAACGTGCGCACGAAGTTCCCCTGGTAGGGCCGGTGGCGCACCACGCCGTCGCTCGCTAGACGAGTGAATGCTTCCCGCAGTGGCGTTCTACTGACTCCGAGCTGCTCGGCAAGCAGACGTTCGTCTAACCGCTCGTTTGGGCCCCACTGCCCGTGGGCGAGCAGCTCACAGAGGCGTGAGTACACCCGCTGGTTGATGGTGCTCGATTCGATACCGAGTTCCGTTGCGTTCACTGACGCCCCTCTCCATACATTCCGTTAGATGCACTCATTCCGTTCGACCCCTTGCCAGTCAACGGCCAAGGCTAGCAACCCGCAACGACCGTTGACAGCGGGAGCCCCTTGCCCTAAGGTACTCGACACTGTGGTGCATTGCACATTGTGTACCAGTGCCGACGGGCACCCAGACAGTTGGATGCAGGGCCAAGCGAGGCGGACGAGGATGTCCGGCCAGAGGAGGCACCCCGTGAAGGAAGTTTTTACAATGTGGCGGCACACGAACATGATCGTGCTAGTCGCCCTCTCGGCAGCAATGTACGCGGCATTACTCATTCCGTTCCAGAGCATTCCGATTATTCCGGGCCATGTGTCCCTGCGAGTGGCGGATATTTTGCCGGTGGCTTTTGGAATGCTGTTCGGTCCGGCCGGTGCGTGGGGAGTGGCGATCGGAAATCTGATCGGTGACTTTTTTGGCACTTTGAGCCCAGGCGCCATCGGTGGATTCGTTGCGGGATTCATGAATGCCTTCCTGAGTTACAAATTATGGAATGCGCTCAGTCCGTTGAGGGATATGGGACTCAAACTAAATTCCGGGCCGCGGATGCTGCGCTACCAGGTCTCGCAGCTCATCCGCCAATGTGGGATCACTGTAGTTCTCACATTCTGGGTTGCGCTGACGCTCGGACTTGCGCCAGCGGAATTCTATTTCGTCGCTGTCCTAATACCCGGAGCTATCACGGCGGGGCTTATTACCCCAGTAATCCTTCGCATCATCTACCCCCGGATCCGCAAGTGGGGACTACTATGGACGGATATTATGGAGCCCGAAGAGGTGTCCGCAGGGCGCTTCCGTAAGGTCGGGTTTGCATTAACCACGGTCGGAGCGCTTGGCGGGGTGGCGAGTCTGATTATTGCCATGTTTGTCCTAGGGATACCTTCCGGCGACATCGTTGTACGTCTCCTCCCCATCCCTTTCCTTGTACTGCTTTTTGGTGGATCTGTGCTCATGGGTGGTCGTGAGCAGGTCATGGCCATGGAACAAGAGCGGGAAGACGATATGAACGCGAGACGGCGCCGGAGTAAACGAGCCGGATTCCCGCCACCCGATGACCTGCCGAACGAATCCGCATCAACGACCTCTTAGGGAGGGCAAGTGGCTGCAGATATCCGCGGAAATTCTGAGGATGGACCGACCAGCATGAGCGAGCAGGTTAAGCCAGCGATCCACATCACCGATCTGCACTTCACTCATCGAGAGGCGGCCGAAGGCGAGGAAGACGCGTTGCAAGGCATCAATCTGCAAATACAGCCGGGTGAATTCGTTACGGTGATGGGCCCCTCAGGCGCAGGTAAAAGCACGCTGTCCCAGGCCCTGAACGGTCTGGTGCCGCATCAGATCAAAGGAGAGTTCATTGGCCGCGTGGAAGTAGGTGGTCACAACACATTGGAGCATTCGGTCGCCGAGATGGCGCCGACTGTAGGCCTAGTCTTTCAGGACTTCGAGGCCCAGCTCTTCTCAACGAATGTTGAGCTCGAAGTGGCGTTTTGCATCGAAAATTTGCAAGTGGATCGCGACGAGATCCAACGTCGGGTGACGGACGCCCTTGAACAGGTGAACCTCACGGGCTTTGAGCGTCGCCAGCCGGCAACGCTTTCGGGGGGGCAAAAGCAACGACTAGCTATCGCCTCAGTCCTCGGCGCTCGCCCCTCCGTGATGTGCCTTGACGAGCCGACCACGGACCTGGATCCCGTAGGCAAGATCGAGGTTTTTTCCATCGCCAATGTCCTGGCCCAGTCAGGGATCACTCTCGTCGTGGTCGAGCATGAGACTCCGGAAGCCCTCATGTCATCCAGACTGGTGCTTATGGACGGTGGCAGGATTGTCCGGGACGGCCCCTCGCACGAGGTACTTAAGGAAGTAGAGATATTCACGAAGTTGCACATTATGCCGCTTCAAATCCCTGAGCTGTTTGCCGAAGTCGGCGTGCCCAAGGATGACCGTCCACTGACCGTCGAGGAGGCTCGACATGCCTATGAGTCGGGAAGCCTCGAGATCGACACCGTGGCCCACGACCGGATGCTTGAGGCTGACAGAGAGCGAGCGTGCGGCTACGGGGACGTTGTACTTCGAGCGCGCAACGTAGGGCACCGATATCCCACCGGGATGGATGCCGTGCGCGATGTAGACCTTGATATCCGCAAAGGCGAGTTTCTGGCCGTGCTTGGCCAGAACGGCTCCGGGAAAACGACCTTCGTCAAGCATCTCAACGGTTTGCTCAAACCCACCACTGGCTCTGTCGAAGTGAATGGCTTAAATACTCGCGACCAAAGCTTACTCTCGCTTGGCGATCATGTCGCGTATGTGTTTCAAAATCCGGATCATCAAATCTTCTCCGACACCGTATTTGACGAGGTCGCTTTCGCTTTGCGTAAACGCAATTTATCGGAGGATGACATCAAGGATCGCGTGTCCGAGGTTCTGGAGGCAGTAAACCTGTCCGGTCAGGAGGAAGCTGATCCTTTCTCGCTTACAAAGGGAGAGCGCCAGCGAGTTGCGGTTGCCTCTGCTCTTGCGCTGCACCCCGACGTACTCGTGCTGGACGAACCCACCACCGGTCTGGACTATCGCCAGCAGCAGAGAATGATGCGTCTAGTCAAGCGGCTCAACGACGCTGGTTCAACGATCGTCGTCGTCACCCATGCCATGTGGGTGGTTTGCGAGTACGCGCACCGAGCAGTCGTCATGCGCGATGGCCAAGTCGTGGCCGACGGAACCGTGCGCGAGGTATTCTCTCACGAAGCAGAGTTGGAAGGCATGTCCCTGGCCCCACCCCCGGTGGTTGCTTTGTCTAGTTCCCTCGGCTACACCGCGATGTCAGTCGCGGAGATGACCGCGTTGACTCGAGGAGGTGCCCAGTGAGCGTGTATCTCTACCTCGACCGGGACACAGTGTTCCATCGAATGGACCCCCGCGCTAAGATGCTAATGCTCGCTGCGTGGTTTGTCCTAGCCTTCGTGTTCATGTCGCCTTGGGCCAACCTAATAATTTTGTTGGCCGAGTTGATTGTTGTAACACTGTCTAGGTCCTGGAGCAATGTCCAGCGATTTTGGGGATTGCTTTTAATCATTCTCATTGCCACGACCGTCATGTTCGGGCTCATCCAGCCAGGAGAGACTCAGCTAATCGGCTTCATTGAGGTTGAATCAGTGATCTTCGGCATCACTATCGGTTTCCGCGTGGTGGCTCTTATCGTGGCAGGGTTAATTTTTCTATCCACCACCTCAAATGAAGAATTGCTCATTGGGTTGGTTCGCCTGAAGGTGCCGTACCGCTTCGCCTTCGCACTGTCCACTGCCTTGCGGCTTGTTCCGACCGTGCTCGGCACCGCGCAGGTCATTATGCAAGCTCAGCGGAGCCGAGGACTAGACATCGACGCTGGAAACATCGTCCACCGCCTGAAGAATATGGCGCCCATTGTCATCCCTGTCTTTATCTCGACAATCCGCTCCACGCAAGTCTTCAGCATGGCACTGGAATCCAAGGGCTTTGGCGCTCATTCTAAGCGAACCTTCCTACTCAACCCGAAATTTGGCGGGCGTGACTTCGTGACCGTCTCCGTCATGGTGTTGATGGTTGCAGGGGCCACTTGGCTGCGGGTTCTGGGCGTGGGCATGAGCCTGGGCATGTAGATGAACCCACGTCAAGGACTAGACATGCCGCCCTCGTTCTCTTCGGAACGCTGGAGGTGCCTGTAATGCCCCTGGGGACCACAGGTCATGCAACACCTGGTCGCGCATCGATCACTCTTCGTGGCCAGTTTGCTCGATGATGCGACCTGAGCCGAGATCTGGTATACAATAGACCAAACCAGTTGCGAGGAGGCGACATGACAGCCGTAGCCCTACTGGGCACCTTCGATACGAAGGGGCCTGAGTACAAGTTCGTTGGCGATGTGTTGGCGAGAATGGGGGTGGAGCCCCACTACGTCGACGTGGGTGTGCTCGGCTCATCATCTATCGATGCAAACGTGACGCGTGACGAGATCGCGCAGGCCGCGGGCATGAGCCTCAACGAGGTGCGTGAACTGCCCGATCGGGGTGCGGCGATCGCCGCAATGGCGCGAGGGGCTACTAGCGTTGCCCTCGATCTGATTCAGCGTAACCAAATCGCGGGGATCTTGGCGCTCGGAGGAACCGGTGGCACCACATTGTCGGCACAGGTGATGCGGGCCCTACCGGTGGGGTTCCCGAAGCTCATCGTCTCGACAGTCGCCTCTGGCGAGACACGCCACTATGTGGGCGCAAAAGACATTACCCTGATGTATTCAGTGGTTGATATTGCTGGAGTAAATGCGATCTCAGCCCCCATCCTCAGTAACGCTGCAGCAGCAGTGGCAGGAATGGCGCTGGCCGAACGCCCGGAAATCGATGCAAAGCCGGTGATCACGGCGTCTATGTTCGGGCTGACCACACCGGCAGTAACCGCAGCCCGGGAACGCCTTGAATCCCTGGGGTACGAGGTTCTCGTTTTCCATGCCACCGGTGCCGGAGGCGACTCCATGGAAGCGATCGTGGAAGCGGGTCTCGCTGTGGGGGTGCTCGACATAACCACAACGGAACTTGCGGATGAACTGGTCGGGGGTGTCTTCGCAGCGAGCTCTTCGCGCCTTACAGCGGCTGGACATGCGGGCGTGCCCCACGTCGTCAGTCCCGGAGCGCTCGACATGGTGAATTTCGGCCCCGCATCTACCGTTCCTGCCGAGCACAAGGACCGCACGTTCTACCACCACAATGACTCAGTGACCCTCATGCGAACTTCTGCAGAGGAGCTCCAGGAGATTGCTCGTCGAATGGCAAATCGACTCAATGCTCGCGAAGATCGTGAGGCAACGATAGTGTTTTTGCCCGAGGCCGGATTTTCCGGCATCGATGTCGAAGAGGGGGCCTTCTTTGACCCGGCCGCTGATGCGGCCTTCATCGAAACGCTAACGAATGGACTCGACCCCACGATCCGCGTCATCAGACGACCGGTCAATATCAACGACCCTGAGTTTGCGGTTGAGATGGCCGATACCCTTGACCGTTCGATTCGCACCACGCAGAAAGGCAAATAACAATGGACCGAAAGACTGCACTTGATCGCATCCGGAAACAAATCGCAGCTGGAGCGCCGATCATCGGCGCAGGCGCCGGAACCGGACTGTCGGCGAAGTCTGCCGAAGCTGGAGGCGCCGACCTGATCATCATCTACAACTCCGGCCGATACCGCATGGCTGGCCGCGGCTCCCTTGCGGGTTTGCTGCCCTACGGTGACGCAAACGGCATCGTTGTCGAAATGGCGAGCGAGGTGCTCACCATCGTCAAGGAGACTCCTGTCCTCGCCGGCGTCTGCGGCACCGACCCGTTCCGTTCGATGCCCCGCTTCATCCGCGAGCTGAAGGAGCTCGGCTTCGCGGGTATTCAGAACTTCCCGACGGTCGGCCTCTACGACGGCGTGTTCCGTCAGAACATCGAGGAGACCGGCATGGGCTACGACCTCGAGGTAGAGGCGGTGCGCGAAGCCCATAAGCAGGACATGCTCACCTCCCCCTATGTCTTCGATGAAGCCCAGGCCCGCAGCATGGTTGAGGCGGGCGCTGACATCATCGTGATCCACATGGGCCTGACTACTAGTGGCTCTATCGGCGCAAAGACCGCACTCTCACTGGAAGACGCAGCTGATCGAGTGCAGGCGATCCGCGACGCGGCGGTCGAGGTCCGTGATGACGTCATCGTTCTCTGCCACGGCGGACCAATCGCTGAGCAAGACGACGCTAAGTATGTTCTGCAACGCACGACTGGCGTCGACGGATTCTTCGGCGCCTCCAGCATGGAGAGGCTCCCCACGGAGCTCGCCATCTCCAAGCAGGTGCAGGGATTCAAGGAGATCAACATGGAGGAAATCGCATGAAGACTGCAGAGCTCACAATGCTCAATTCGATGGCAGACGCTGATCTGGAAGTCGCACTTGCGAAGCACAAAGAGTGGGGCATTCGCCATCTTGACATTCGCGATGGAATCGCTGGCAAGTGGGTGAAAGACATCACCGTTGGCGAGGCGCGCGAAGCGAAGCGTGCTATCGATGATGCCGGAATGGATGTCTTCTGCCTTTCGACAAGCATCTTTTATGGCGATGTCACAGACGGAGAGGCCTCGTTCCACGAAAATCAAGTTGGAGCATTGGATCACATCCTTGAAATCGCAGAAGTGCTTCAGCCAAAGCTCGTGCGCATTATCGCTGCTCAACTGCCCGGGCGCGCGCCCGACGAATCGGCTGTGGAGATCCTGCAGCGAGACTACCCGTGGCTGATTGACCAGTATCGCGAAGTCGTCGACAAGATCGCAGCAGCCGGATTCACTGCTACAATCGAGAACGAAGCTAATAAGAGCTTTCTTTCTCGAACCCAGGACTTCGTCGACTTCCACGAGTGGCTTGATCGTCCGGAGGTGTCTCTCACTTGGGACATTAACAACCAATGGGCGACGGGCGTATTCCCGACGCAGGAAGATTACGAGCAGCTGAAGCCGCTCATTCGTTACTATCATCTCAAGGGTGGCCAGCACGCCGACGCCGACAAGAACTTGAAGTGGAACAGCTCTCTGGAGGATTCCACATACGACGTCGTTGGAATCACCACTCGGGTGGTGCAAGACGGGGTGTCACCGATCATCTGCCTTAATCCCTCCCAGCACGGCGAAAACAAGCCGGGCTACGACTACACCAATCTCGTTAAGCGCGACATTGACTTCCTTCGAGCAAATGTGGAGGGGATTCTCTGATGAGCTATGCAAGAGACTTTGATAAGCGAGTCCGGGTCGGCATCGTCGGCCTCGGATCGCATAGCTACCGAAACTTGCTGCCGACGCTCACTTTTCTGCCGGTCGACCTGATCGCTGTAACCGACCTGGACAAGGACCTCGCCGACGCAACCGCGAAGCAGTATGGGGTCGAGCGTTCGTACCAGGACACTGCCGAGATGTATGCGGCGGAAGATCTGGACGCCGTGCTCCTGTGCGTATCGCCCCAGCTGCACCCAAAATTGGCGCGGGAAGCCTTCGCTGCCGGACTGCACGTGTGGTTGGAGAAGCCGGTCGGTACGAGCGTGGCGGACGTCGACTCGATGATCGACGCGCGCGGCGACCGCATCGCAGTCGTCGGATATAAGAAGGTGTTCATGCCGGCCGCCGTCAAGGCCCGTGAGCTCACTGGGCTACCGGAGTTCGGCAAGTTGCAC
This sequence comes from Brachybacterium vulturis, assembly GCF_043641765.1. Classification (GTDB taxonomy): domain Bacteria; phylum Actinomycetota; class Actinomycetes; order Actinomycetales; family Dermabacteraceae; genus Brachybacterium; species Brachybacterium vulturis_A. The sequence goes on from NZ_JBHZRO010000015.1 coordinate 94,447, forward strand.
TCAATCTCCGGCGTCTATCCAATGAGCATTCCGCATGGCGACGCCGACTTTATTGCACGCGGAGAGAGCAACCGCTGGCTCGTCGACGGCTGCCACCCCACGGCGCTGTTGCTTTCGCTTGGTGGTAGCGCGATTGAAGTCACTACGCATCGAGCAGACGACAATTCGGGGGCTCTCATCATCCGACACGAGGGCGGTAACGTCACTGCGTTGCACTTGGCAGACAGCGCACCGATGTTCCAGCCTTCTGAGCACTACACCCTCGTCGGCGACGGCCAGAGTATCGAGATCCACAACTCCCGCTCTGTGAAGTACCAGCGCAACATCCCTCACAGCTATGTCGCTGGAACCACCTTCGCCCCCGAAGGTACGGACCACGGTGCAATCGTTTGGGAAGCACAGGATTCGTACAACACCCTTGAGAACAAGGCACTCTTTACCCAGGGTATGTTCGGTGAGTTGCGCTACTTCCTAGACTGCGTGCTGGAAGATCGCCAGCCGGAACTGTCGACTCTCGAATTTGCTCGCAACGTGATGCAGGTCTTTGAGGCCGCACTGCAATCGGACGGGACTCCCGTCGCCATCAACAACTGAACCCAAGAACTGAAGGAAAATCATGAATTCCAACGCAGACATCACCGCTAGGCTCCGCACTACCGATCAGCACCTCATCGAGCCCCAGCCGTGGGGTCGGCTCGAGTGGTATGTATCGGGAGCCATCGGCAACTCGGAGAAGCTCACTGTGGGCAAGTGCGTACTTGACCCCGGTCAGGCGAACGGTCGCCATTGGCACCCGACGAGTGACGAGGTCCTCACCGTCCTCAAGGGCCGCATCGTCCACTCTTGGGACGACGAAGAATTCCCGATGGAAGAGGGAGACGTCATCTCCATCCCACAGGGAGTGGTTCACAACGCGCGCAACGTAGGAGAGGGCCAGGCTGAGCTGAGCATCGTCTTCTCGACCGCCCACCGCACCACCGAAGGCGCTGAGTCCTGACGCAGTGATGCCGACCGGGGTGTTCGTAAATATCCAAACGAACACCCCGGCCAGCATCGTCCTAGCTTCGCTCCACAGGCACTGGCATCCTCAGCGCCTCACGCCGACACAGGGAGTCGACGCAACGCCTCCGCCTCGACAACACCAATATGGTCGATCATCGCCAACTCAGCACCGTCGGCATCACCTTCCCTCATCGCGTCAAGCACGCGCTGACGGTCGTCGACAGTGAGTGCGGCGACGTCATGTTCAAGGTTTACAAGGTGCCGCACAAGCTGGATGCGCAGCTCGAGGTTCTTCAGATGCTCAACCAGTAGACCGTTGCCAGACTCTTCAGCGATGAGGGCATGAAACTCGCGATCCGCGGCCTCGAACATCTCTGTATCCTTCGCATTGAAGGCCCTGGTTCCGCGGTCAACGATTTTTCCAAGCTCGTCGAGGCGTTCAACCGAAATCTGAGCCGTAGCCTTTCGAGTCGCGAGCCCTTCAAGCAATTTTCGAAGCTCATAGAGTTCTGCGACTTGAGTGCGGGTAAACACACGTAAAAAGGAACCGCGGTAGGTTCGCTGCTCTATTACACCCAGATTCGCCAGCCGGCCAATCGCGTCACGAAGCGGAGTTCGACTGACGGCGATTCGCTCTGCAAGCGATCGCTCATCGAGTCGCTCTCCCATTGCAAGCTGCCCGTTGAGGATCAGGTCTCGTAGGCGATCGAAAGCTACTTCGTTCACCGTTCGGGGATCCGTACTCCATTGCGTCATCGACTCTCCTCCATCGCTGCAGGATACCGGGCTCATCGCATCCGGGGGTGTAGCTGGTTTCTGAAGCCTCCTGATTCGAGGAGGCTGCGGGCGATGTAGTTGGGGAGGTTGCGGAAGCCGAGGGCGGAGCCGCGGAGGTGTTCGAGCCTGCCATTGAATCGCCTCGGTGGGACCGTTGCTGGTGCCGGGCCGATCGAAGAACGCCAAGACGTCGTCAGCGCGCTTGGCCAGCGTCCGGCCCAGCTTTCCCAGCTCGACGAGGGCGTCCGGGGCCTTCACGCTGAGTGCCGCGATGACCTTCTTCATCATCGTTCTGGCTCGGACCCGGTCGGGTTCTCGGTAGGCGGCGATCATGGCCTGGTAGATCTCCCAGGTCGCCTCGACCGCGGCGTGCTTCTCGCTGCTGAACAGGCTGCTGAGGCGCTCGCTCTGCCGCTCGGTGAGGAACTTGGCTCCAGTGTGGAGGGTTCGGCGGGCCTTGTAGAGCGGGTCGTCCTTACGGCCCCGGCGTTTGTGGAGCTGCTGCTGGATCCGGCGCCGGCAGTCGTCCAGAGCGTCCCCGGCGAGGCGAATGACGTGGAAGGGGTCCATCACCGCGACCGCGCCGGGCAGAGCCTCGTTGGTGGCGGTCTTGAACCCGGAGAACCCGTCCATCGCGACGACCTCGATACGGTCCTTCCACGCCTCGGGGCGAGCCTCCAGCCAAGCCTTGAACGCTGCCTTGGAACGTCCCTCGACCATGTCCAGCAGCCTCGCCGGCCCGCTCCCGTCCCGTACCGGGGTGAGGTCGATGATGACAGTGATCCTTCTATGTCTTGTCAAGCAGCTACGGCTACGCCTGACTTGCACAGGTTTAGTGACCCACGGCGTCCGGGGTCTTGAGGGCATCCAGGATGTGGCGGGCGTCGTTGGTGAGGGGGTCGGCGGCGGTGTGGAGGTGTCCGCCGATGTTGATCTGGACCTCGAGCAGTGGCTTCAGGGCTCGGATGATTCTTCGGATGCTGAAGCCGGTGGCGCTTTGGAGGTAGCGGGCGATCGCCAGCGCCGCGAAGACGATGGTCAGGTGGGCTTCGATCGCATCGCGTTGTCGGTGGAACATGGGCCTGGCCTGGAGGTCTGTCTTGCTCATCCGGAATGACTGCTCCACGTGCCACAGGTCGTGGTAGCTGGAGATCACCTCCGCTGCGGGCATGATTCTCGCGGGGATGTTGGTGACGTAGCCCTTCAGCCCCGCCAACGATCGCGCCTGCGCCAGTGATGCTTCGTCCAGCTCCTTGCCGGCCTTGGTGGACTTCACGAACCGGGTCCCCTTCACGTTCGCATCGCCGGCGATCACGGCTCGTGCCCGGTTCTCCTGCTGCGTGAGGGTGTACTGGTCATGCACGTCCCGTTTGCGGGAGTAGGACCAGACCGATCGCCAGTGCCCGGGATACTCCTCCGCGTCCCAGACCGGCTCCCTGCGGCGCCGCTTCGTCTCGGTCTTCGAGTTTCCGTGGCGCGGGGTGATGGTGTCGATCAGCTGCCCATCAGCGAATGCGTCTCCGTTCCAGTGGAAGTGATTAGCCAGGTCACCAGGTGCTTTCTTCGGCCTCGAGCCGACGATGAACCGTAGCCCGGCCTCGTCGATCGCGCCCAGGTTCTCCATCGAGAGCATCCCGGCGTCGGCCACAACGGCCATGTCCGCCAGGCCGTGCCGGGCTTGGAACTGCTTGATGATCGGCACGATCGTCTTCGTCTCGGCCTTGTTGCCCTCGTAGCAGCCGATCTCCAGCGGGAACCCGGTCCGGTCCACGAGCAGGCCGACCACGATCTGCGGATCAACCCGACGCTCCTTGCTGAACCCGACCTTGCGCAGCTCGTCCTCCTTCTCCGCTTCGAAGTAGAGCGTGGTGACGTCGTAGAGCACCAAGGAGACATCACCGCTGGTCCAGACGTGATCGAAGCACTTCGCCGCGATCTGATCGCGATAGCCCCGCTGCCCGCACCGCTGCAGCGCGGCGTGGAATGTGTTGCGGTGAACAGGGTCGATGCCGACCTCACCGAGAACTCGGCGGGAGTCGCTCATCGACGTCGGCTCGATCAGTCGCGCGGCGACGAGCTGGAAGAACGCCTCGTCATCGATCACGTCGAACCCGAGCCGGCGCCACCCCATTTCGAGGACGTCCAGGAGGTAGCGACTACGCCGGTCCTGCATGGTCAACACGCCCGCGGCAGGAGCAGCCTCGCTGGTCAGATCGAGATCGAGGGCTTCCTGCCCCGCGTGCAGGCGTTCACGGCCAAGATGCATCAACGCCGCCAACTCCGCCTCGGAATGCGCAGAGCCAAGGTGCTCAAGGACCCGATTGCGGCGACCCTCCTTGGCCACGACCTGGACCGCCGTCGCCCCGGAGGCAGTCGTCACCTTCCTCAGAAACGGAGCCATCACCCGATCCTACCGGCCAGATTAGTGACCCAATCTGCCGAGCCGAAACTCACTGACCAGCATCGACACCCTCAAGATGGCCGAGAACCTGCTTACCTGTGCAAGTCAGGTTGAACCCGGAGAACCCGTCCATCGCGACGACCTCGATACGGTCCTTCCACGCCTCGGGGCGAGCCTCCAGTCAAGCCTTGAACGCTGCCTTGGAACGTCCCTCGACCATGTCCAGCAGCCTCGCCGGCCCGGTCTTGTCCCTGGTAGGGGTGAGGTCGATGATCACGGTGATCCTTCTATGTCTTGTCAAGCAGCTACGGCTACGCGTTGAGGCTCGGTCTCGGCCGCGGTTGTTGCGTTCAGGGCGCGGAAGAGTTGACGGGCGAGGTAGCGCTTGAGGACCCTGCGGATCTCGCGGTTCGTACGTCCTTCGGCGCGACGCCTTTCGACGTAAGCACGCGTTTCGGGGTCGTGGGTCATTCGTGCGATGACAGCCATGTGTAGGGCTCGGTTCAGGCGGCGATCGCCACCGCGGTTCAGCCGATGGCGCACGGTGTTGCCCGAGGAAGCAGGAATCGGGTTTACCCCCGCCAGCGACGCAAATGCGGCCTCGTCGCGCAGGCGCCCCTCGTGTGACCACGCGGCCATCACCACAGCGGCCGTGACAGGACCGACTCCGACCTTGGCCAACAGCACCTCCGCGGGGCTCTGCTGAATCAGCTGCGTCGTTGTCCGAGTGTTCTGGGAGACCTCCTCGTCGAGGTAGATGACCCGCTTAGCCAATCGAATCGCCTCCGCCCGAGCGGTGACGAGTGAGATGTCTTCGCCGCGAGCACGCCACTTGGCCACGGCGATAATCTGCGTCCTGCTCAGCGCTCTGCGGGCGTCGATGCCGAGCCCGAAGCTGCGAAGCAAAGCAGTCAGCGCGTTGATAGCTGCGGTGCGCTCGGTGGTCATCTGATCGCGCGCGCTGACCAGGACCCGTAACGCTGCACGAAGGCCATCGTCCTGGCGGGGCTTCCGCATGTGGTCAAGTGCGAGCGGGAGCACCGCTGCCGCGATGCGTCGAGCATCCAGTGGGTCGGACTTGCCCACCCCGCGGTTGCCGCGAGCGTCCATCCGCGCGGCCTCGGCGACCTGGTACCCCGCCCGTGTCACCACGGATGCCAAGTGCGCGCCGTAGGAGCCCGCGCACTCGATGACCCACAGCGTTGCCAGGTCACCCTCGGTACGGCGCCCCGCCCACGCAATCGCTCGGGCCATCCCGGCTTCGGTGGCTGGGAATTGTTCTTCGTCGACAACGACGCCGGTTGCTGCGACGAGGATCGACAGAGCGTGAGTGCGGGCGTGAGTGTCCACACCGATGACGAACTGGTGCTCATGCGCGACGATGGTCATGGCGGTACAGATCCTTCCTCTTCCTGGGCTGATGGTCCGGCCGCTGTGGCCGGCGCCGGTCCGGAAAGGAGTCACCCAGGGGCAGGTCTGTGATGAGTCACGATCCCGCGTTCAACGGGAATCGGACAGCCTTCTGATCAAGTCACCGAGGTGGGCCGAGAACGGCGCCGGCCTCCCCACCAGGCGGACAGATCACAGTGAAGGCACCCACCTTGGCGGGGCCACACGTACTTCGAGTCACGTCCGATGAAGAGCCGGAGCCATTCTCGCCAGCCGGTCCCGGACCAGCCACCCCGAGACTCACAGACGTACTTGTCGCCGCGTCGGGTGTGGCGCCAGACGTGCTCGTCGACGCCGATCACGGCAACGCCATCGAAGCGGGCCGGGTCATCGATCAGCAGCCGTTTCCCCTCGGCCAGGACGGCGTCGTTGGCGGTGTGCCAGGCGACGTCCAGCCCGGCGGCGATCCTTGCGATCGAGAGGTGGTCGATGACCAGGGCTTCCAGCGCCCACCGCATCCCGCCCCGGGAGAGCTTCGCCCGCTCCGGGGCGATGGTCGAGGTGTCCTCGCGCCAGTGGGTTCCGCAGTGGTCACACCGGTAACGGCGGATCCGCACCAGCAAAGTGGTGGGGCGGTGGCCGAACGGCTCATGCGCCAGGGTCCGGGAGATGGAGCCCCGCGAGGTCGAGAGTGCTCCGCAGGCCCGGCACCATGGATCCTCCTCGGCGAGTCGGCATTCCAGCACCGCCCGGGCGGCGGTGAGTCTCTGTCCGACCACGGCCAGGCCGAGCTCTTCGAGGCGGGCGAAGGTCGTCAGGTCGGGGCTGTCGAAGGTAGCGTTGGGCATGTCGAGGTCTTCCAGATGGTGAGTGTCAGAACTTCCATCTTCGGGAGACCTCGACGTCTATCCCGGCACCGACGCGCCCACCCCACGCACCGCAACTACCCCCGCATCTGCGAAGAGCCGGATACCGCGCCCACCTCGGTGCTCACCTGACGTGAAGCAACCTGATTGACTCTCTGGTATACAGTATGCCAGAGTCTATGTACGCAGATCGCAGCGCACTGTCCTGACGAGAGGGAGCAAAGATGCTCAAGAACGAAGCACCCGCGGAAGCCGTAGCGGGCGACACCGGACTGACGCCGGTCACCAGGCGAGAACGCCGACACTTACTCGCACTAAGCTGGGGGCACGCTCTAGAGTGGTTCGACTGGGCGATGTTCGGCCTGCTATCGGTGTACATCGGCCACGCTTTCTTCCCTTCGGGAAATGTGGTGGCCGAGACGCTCAGCGCACTCGCGGTCTTCGCCGTCGGTTTCCTCGCAAGGCCGATCGGTGGCGTCGTATTTGGCTTCATTGCCGACAAGGTCGGCCGGAAGGTCATAATGATCGGCGCTATCGGGGCGATAGCTGGATCTAGTCTCCTTATCGGGGTGCTCCCCGGATACGAAACCATCGGGATTGCGGCCCCCATAATCCTTGTCACTCTACGATTGATTCAAGGATTGTCTGCTGGTATCGAGGCACCTCTCGGTACTGCCTACGCCGTTGAGTTGGTGCGTGACCGCCCCGGCTACGTCGCCGGATTCTTCTCCTTTTTTAACAACTTTGGCAATCTGCTTGCCCCCCTCTCCGCCTTCACCGTCTCAGCGGTACTTGGAGCCCAGATGATGGGAGATTGGGGCTGGCGTGTGCCATTCATCTTGGGTGGACTCTTCGGGATCGTCGTGCTCTATCTGCGTCGCACTCTCCCGGAGACCCTGCCTGGCCGGAGCAGCGAGCAGGTCGCCAACCTTGAAGAGGACGCGTCAGCTCGCCAAGGCACGTGGGCGACCGTCCGGGAGCACTGGCTCGCAATTATCGCAGTTATTTTCATCGTTGGCGGAATGCAGTCGTTTATGTACGCATTCCTGACCGGGGTGCCCAACCTCGCAAACGGCCCCTACGGCGAGAATCCGACTGGCGTGTTTGCAATCAGCACGGGCCTCAGCATCTTCCTGACCCTGGGTGCACTACTGCTCGTCCCGCATATCGACAAAGTGAAGCTTTCACGATGGTTCGTGGTCGGACGCCTGTTGACAATTCCGGCGATCTTCCTGATCCTCGTCTACTCGGGCCCTGGCCTCGGCACAATGGCTTTTGTGATGGCGATCGGAGGCATTCTACTCCTGCTTAACGCGACCGTCTTCGTTGTCGTTGCGAACTCGGTCTTGCCAGCACGAGCGCGGGGCACGGGCGTCGGCCTCGGGTACGGAGTCGGGGTTGCGCTGTTCGGCGGCACGAGCTCCTACATTCTTATCTGGCTCCAGGGTCACGGCGCGTACTGGCTATTTCCCGTCTACGTCGCCGCTCTCTGCGCACTGAGTGTCGTTTTCTATCTACTGTCGAAGCGCAAGCACGGCATTTACTTCGGGCGCTGAGCTGTCTCTCCAGGAAGGGGGAGGTGCCAGGAGTGCCTCCACTCTTTCTGGGCTCGACTTGCCGACAGCAGATGAGGCGGAGTGCTCTCGCCAACCTTAGACGATTTTGTTGAGGACAAATGCGGCTCATCGCATCCGAGGGTGTAGCTGGGGTCTGAACCTGGATCCGCCGGGGTGGTGGGCGGGTCGTAACAGCACGATGCTCCTGTGACCAGCGATAATGGGACTGTTCAAAGGTTCCAAAACGCTACGCAACAGGA
>NZ_JBHZRO010000016.1:0-96013 GCF_043641765.1 Brachybacterium vulturis
ATGACGAGTCGTCGCGGTAGCCATATGCCCAGGCTCTCAGGCGAAACCGCCTCACATATGGGAGACACGCCCTAGCTCCAGCAGCTCCGCCGCCGTGGCCTCCTTCGCTCGCACCTGCACCACCCCGGCCCCGGCGGACGCCGCCGCGGCCGCGACCTCGACGGTCCCGCGCCCGGTGCCCGAGGTGACGAGATAGCAGCGCAGATCGAGGTCCGGGAGAGGGTCGCCCCGCGTGCGGGCGGACTGCGCGGACTGCGAGGGCGGGGCGGGTCGCGAGGGCTGATCGGTCATCGTCCTACCTCATCGAGCGTGTCCACCAGGTGCATGCGGAAGCTGCCCGGCCCGGTGGCACGCTCGGCGGCGAGCTCCCCGGCGAGGTCGAGCCAGACGGTCGCGGCGACCGCGGCCTCGAACGGATCGGGATGCACGGCGGCGCAGGCCGCTGTCAGTGCCCCCAGCAGACACCCGGTGCCCGTGACCCGGGTCAGCAGTGCGGTGCCGCGCGTCACCTGCAGGCTGCGCGCGGCGTCCCGTACGAGGTCCACCTCCCCGGAGACCGCGACCGCTCCGCCGGTCCGCGCCGCCACCTCCCGGGCGGCGTTCTCGACGGCGTCGCCGGCGCGGTCGCTCGCGGGGGAGGCGTCCGGGCCGCGCCCGCCCCGCCCCACCCCGGTCAGGGCCAGCACCTCGGAGGCGTTGCCGCGCACCACGGCGGGCCGGGAGCCCAGCAGCTGCCGGGCCAGCGGGGTGCGGACCGGGGCGATCCCGATCGCGGTGGGGTCGAGCACCCAGGGGCGTCCCTCCCGCACCGCCACCTCGACCGTGGCCGGGATCCCGGCCATGGCGTCGGTGCTGAGCGTGCCGAGGTTGATCGACAGGGCGTCGGCGAGCGTGGTCACCACCGGCGCCTCGGCCACGGTCTCGGTCATCATCGGCCGGGCACCGGCGGCCAGCAGGCCATCGGCCACCAGCGACATCGACACGGTCGCCGTGAGGCAGTGCACCAGCGGCGCCCGCTCGCGCACCGCGGTCAGGACCGGGGCGACCGGTGCCAGGTCCGGGTCCGCGCGGGGGCCCGGAGGCGGGGAGGAGGTGCCGGGCCGGGCGCTCATCGGCGGCTCCCGGCGGCCACCGTGTCGAGGTCCGCGGCCAGCTCACGCGGCCGCAGGCGCGGTCCCCGCGCGGCACCGACCACCAGCAGCAGACCGCCGAGCACGATCAGGGCCAGGATGCTGCCGTGACGACCCAGCACCGGCTCCAGCGCAGGCACATAGAAGGGGTAGAGCGCCGGCAGCACCAGGGAGAGGCTGTACCCGGCGCCGTACCCGGTGGAGCGGATGGAGGTGGGGAAGCGCTCGGAGAGATAGGCGGCGATGGGCCCGTAGGCGGCGACGGTGGCGACCTGCAGCAGCGCGGCGCAGGCGGCGGCCATCGCCAGGGTGGGGGAGGTGACGGCGAGCCACCACAGCAGCGGTCCCGCCACCATCGCGGCCGCACCCCAGACCATCAGCAGCCGGCGCCTCCCCACCAGCGTGGACAGATGACCGGCCACCGCCATCGCCACCGCCTGCGCCACCGAGGCCAGCCCCATGACGAGGGGCACCGCGATCGGCTCCAGCGGCGCATCGGTCGCCAGACGCTCGGTGAGCAGCAGCACCGTGGTGTAGGTCAGCAGCCAGAGCCCGGTCATCATGGCGAACACCTGCCAGAACGCGCGCGACCAGGAACCGGTGAGCAGGCTGCGCAGGGTCGGGGCCGGCGCAGCACCCGCGCTGTCGCGGAGGGTCCGCTCCTGCTGCTGCCGGAACAGCGGGGCGTCGCTCACCTGTCGGCGGTAGTACAGCAGCATGCCCAGCGAGAGCACGGCCCCGGCCGCGAACAGCACCCGCCACCCCCAGGCGGCGTACTGCTGCGGCCCCAGCAGCGTCAGCAGCATCGCGACGGCGAAGGCCACTGCCGCCTGCGCCCAGGGGGCCATCGACAGGATCAGTCCGCTCATCAGCCCGCGCCGACGCGGAGCCGACCATTCCATCGCCAGCGGGATCGCGGCCGAGTACTCACCGGCCACGAAGATGCCGCCGAGGAAGCGCAGCAGCAGGATCAGCGCCACCGTCCCGACGCCCAGCAGCTGATGGGTGGGGACCAGGGCGATGGCCAGCGCACACGCGGCCGTGCCGCCGATCGCGATCCGTGTGGTGCGGGTGCGGCCCAGGCGGTCCGAGATCCTGCCGAACACGACCCCGCCGACGGGACGACCCATGAGCATCGCGATGATGATCAGCGCGCCGGTGGAGGCGGTCGCACCGGGCCCGGCCAGCACCAGCATCGCGGGGGCGAGAGCCGTCACGGGCAGGAACACATGGATGTTGTCGATGAAGTTGCCGACCACCCCGGCCCGCAGGGCGGCTCGCCCCGTCGGGGGCAGCTGACGAGGTCCGGCGATCGTCGAGGCGGCGGCGGTCATCGGGCCGCCCCGCTGAGAGCGGTCTCCGCCGAGACTGCGTGGGGCTCGAGCCGACGGGCCTGCTCGAAGAACTCCAGCTCGTGGCGGCATGCCAGGAGGAACGCCCGCGCCGCCGCAGCCCGCTGGACGGGGGTGGCCGCGGCGAGCTCCCGCTCGACCTCGCCCAGCGCCCCCTGCACGCCTGCGACGAACCCGGGATCGCGATAGGTCTCCAGCCAGGCGGCGTAGGGATGCCCCGGCGCGATCTCGGCCAGCCCGCCGCCCACCTGTGCATAGAGCCAGAAGCACGGCAGCACCGCGGCGGCCGCCACCGGGGTGGGGGAGCCGAGTGCATGGCTGAGCAGGAAATCGGTGTATGCGCTGGTCACCGGACTGAGGGTGGTGCCATCCGCGGCGGGCTCCGCGGAGAGCCACGAGCGATGCAGCTCGGCCTCGACCGTCAGGCAGCTCGCCGAGGACTCCGCCCAGAAAGCACGGCCGGAGGAGAAGGTGGAGGTCTCCGCGAGGACGGCCAGGGCGCGGGAGTAGCGCGCGAGGTAGAGCGCATCCTGGGCGAGATAGACGTCGAACGCCGGGCCGGGCAGGCTGCCGTCCACCAGTGCGCGGACGAACCCAGAGCCGGTCACCTGCGCTGCCAGGGAGGATCCGGCGGCCCAGAGCGCCGCGGTCCACGGGCCGGCGGGGGCGACGACCGGGAGCGCCGGGGGGATCCCGGCCTCCGTGCCGGACCTCGTCCCGGCAGTCCCCGCGCAGGCGTCGCTCAGATCCTCGGGAGTCTCGAGCCGGGCCGGGATCTCGCCCGCCCGCAGCCAGGGTGCGGCGGAACCGGCCGCTGCCAGCCGTCGGCCCTGATGGGCGTGGTCCACGGGGCCGTGGCCCGTGCCGACCTGCAGCGCCCCGCCGTGCACGATCGCCTCGTGCAGCCACTGGGTCGCCCAGGCCAGGGCCGCGGCGGGGCTGTGGCCGGCGCCGAGGCGGGTGGCGAGGGCGGAGGCGAGGGAGCAGCCGGTGCCGTGCGTGCTGGTGGTCTCCACGCGGGGCGAGCTCGCCCGGTGCTGCGCGCCGTCCGGCTCCACCCAGGTGTTGGTCACCTCGCGGTCCTCGAGATGGCCGGTCTTGACGAGGACGGCGACTCCGGTCTCCGCCGCCCAGCGGCCGGCCTGCGCGAGCGCCTCGTCCTCGGTCCGGGCACGCGGCGCTCCGGTGAGCACCGCGAGCTCGTCGATGTTCGGGGTGACCACGCTCGCGCGACGGCAGAACCGGAGCATCGCCTGCTCGGCCGCGGGCTCCAGGAGTCGATGCCCGCTGGTGGCGACCATCACCGGGTCCACCACGAGCACCCGCGGCGGATGAGCGTCGATCCAGGCCGCTACCGTCTCGATGACCTCGACGGTGCCGAGCATCCCGGTCTTGACGGCCTCGAGCGTGACGTCGTCGCTGACCGCGGCCAGCTGAGCGGCGAGGAAGCCGGCTGGTGGCACATGGATGTCGCGCACGCCGTGGGTGTTCTGCGCGACCACCGCGGTGACCACGGCCATGCCGAAGCCGCCCGCGGCGGTGATCGACTTGAGATCCGCAGCGGTGCCGGCGCCGCCGGTGGGGTCCGTCCCCGCGATCGAGACCACGCGCGGCACCGTCGGCCGGGCGGGGAGGAGGGTGGACGGGGGCTGGGTGCAAGGATCCGAAATCATGCGGACATCCCTTCGCTAGTACGAACTAGATCAGGTTCCACGGGTGTCATCTCAGCGCGCCGGGCGCACCCCGTGTCCGCCGACCACTCTAGAGCACGAGCTCGCGACGGGTGCCCACCGTCCGTCGGGGCGAGACGTCCCCGGCTGTCGGTCCCCGCTCGTAGGCTCGGGGCATGAAGATCCTGCACACCTCGGACTGGCACCTGGGCCGCACCCTGCACAAGGTCGACCTGCACGCCCACCAGGCCGTCTTCCTCGACTGGCTGGTCGATCTGGTCCGGGCCGAGCAGGTCGACGTGGTCGTCATCCCCGGCGACGTCTACGACCGCGCCGTGCCCGCCGTGTCCAGCGTGACCCTGCTGGACAGCGCCCTGGCGCGCCTGGCCGACACCGGCGCCACCGTGGTGCTGACCTCCGGGAACCACGACTCCCCGGAGCGGCTCGGCTTCGGCCGCTCGCTGATGCGCTCCGGCATCCACCTGCTCACCGACGTGCCCGGCATCGAGCACCCCGTCTCCGTGGCCGACGAGCACGGCGAGGTGCTCTTCTTCGGTCTGCCCTACCTCGAACCCGACCGGGCCCGCACCGAGCTGGTCGGCGAGGGGGAGGCACCGCTGGCCCGCAGCCACGAGGCCGTCACCCGCGCCGCGCTGGATCGCGTGCACGCGCGCGCCGCCGCACATCCGGGAGCGCGCACCGTCGTCCTCGCCCACACCTTCGTCACCGGCGGCGATGCCAGCGACTCCGAGCGGGACCTGTCCGTCGGCGGCGTCGACTCGGTGCCCGCCGGGGTGCTGGGAGGCCTCGACTATCTGGCGCTGGGCCACCTGCACGGCTGTCAGGACCTCACCCGCCTCGTCGGCGCCCCCGCCTGGTATTCCGGCTCGCCGCTGGCCTTCTCCTTCTCCGAGCGGACCCACCGCAAGTCCGTGCTGCTGGTGGAGCTCGGAGAACCCGGCACCGCCGCCGAGGTGCGCCGGATCGAGACCCCCGTGCCGCGCCCGCTCACCGAGCTGCGCGGCACCCTCGAGGAGATCCTCGCCCAGGCCCACGAGCACGGCGACGACTGGATCAAGGCCGTCGTCACCGACCCGGCTCGCCCCGCCCACCTGCAGGAACAGCTGCGTGAGGCCTACCCCCACCTGCTGCTGACCGACTACGCGCCCGAGGGTCGCGAGGCGAGAGCGGGCACCCCGGTGGTGCGGCGGGAGCAGAATCCGCTGGACGTGATGGACGACTTCCTCGCCCACGTCACCGGCGCGGCACCCACCGCCGCCGAGCACGAGGTCCTGGACCGCGCCTATACCGCGGTGCGCCGCCAGCAGGAGGCCTCGTGAAGCTCCACCACCTGCACCTGACCGGGATCGGCCCCTTCGCCGGCACTGTGCAGATCGACCTCGCCGCCCTCGGCGCGAGCGGCATGTTCCTGCTCGAGGGTCCCACCGGCTCCGGCAAGTCCACGATCCTCGACGCCATCGTCTATGCCCTGTACGGGCAGGTCGCCGGCAGCGTCAGCAGCGGCGACCGGATCCGTTCGCAGTTCGCGCCGCCCACCGAGGCGAGCGTGGTGGACCTGGTGTTCGAGACCGCCTCCGGGATCTACCGGGTGCGTCGCCGGCCCGAGTTCCACCGCCCCAAACTGCGCGGCACCGGCACCACGAAGGAGCAGGCCAAGGCCGTGCTGTGGCGGATCGGCTCGCCCCAGCTGATCCAGGACGTCATCGCCGACACCGCGGGCGGGGGCGGCGGCGTCGAGGCGATCGCCACCCGCATCGACGAGGTGGGCCGCGAGATCCAGCGCGCCGTGGGGCTGACCCGGGAGCAGTTCACCCAGACGGTCCTGCTGCCGCAGAACGAGTTCGCCCGCTTCCTGCGCGCCGGCACCGGGGAGCGCCAGGCGGTGCTGCAGCGCGTGTTCGGCACCGAGACCTACGCCGCCGTGGAGAAGCAGCTCGAGGAGATGCGCAAGCAGGCCAGGCGCGAGGTCGACGCCGCCCAGCAGACCCTCGGCACCGCGCTGGCCCGGTTCACCGAGGCCGCCGCGCTGCAGGAGGAGCCGGTCGGGGTGCTCGAGGAGCATGCCGCGGCGCTGCGCCTGGACCCGCTGGCCGCGCTCGCCGAGGAGCACCTCGCGGCGGTGACCGCCCGGGCCGAGGAGGCGGGCGGCGCAGCGGAGCAGGCCGGGATCGCCGAGCAGGCCGCCCGCACCGCGGCCGAGTCCGCCACCACCGCCCGGAAGCGCATCGACCGCCGGCGGGAGCTCGACGCGCTCGCGGAGCGGCTCTCGACGCAGAAGCCCGCGCTCGAGACGGCGCGCACCGCCCTGCAGCGTGACGAGACCGCCCGGCCCGTCGTCGAGGTGCTGCGGCGCCGCGATGCCGCCACCGCGAAGGCCGCCACCGCGGTCGAGGCCCTCGCCCAGCTCGCGAGCACCACTGCGCCGCAGCAGCGGACGGTCGTGGATCTGCTGGAGGAGGAGGACGCCGCCACGCAGCTGGTGGCCGCGGCCGACGACGCCACGGCCGCGGCCGGCACGCTCCAGGACCTCGTCGAGCTCGAGGCCGCACTGCCCGCGCGCACGCAGAAGCTCACCGAGCGGCGCGAGCAGCTCACCGCGGCGATGCCCGCCCTGGCCGTCCTCACCGAGCAGCTCGAGGCACGTCCGGCCCGGCGCACCGCGGAGGTCACCGCCCGAGATGCCGCGCGCAAGGACGCCCTGGCCCTGGGGGACGCCCGCCTCGCGCTGCGCACCGCCGAGGAGCGCCAGCAGGCCGCGGCCGCTGCCGCGGCCCAGCAGAAGCAGGTCGAGACCGCCCGCGAGCAGGTCGCGGCCACCCTGCGCACCGCCCAAGAGCGGGCGGCGCGGGAGGCCGAGCTGCGCCGCCGCCGCTTCGCCGGGATCGCCGCCGAGCTCGCCGTCGACCTCGAGGCCGGCGAGGCCTGCCCCGTCTGCGGTGCGCTCGAGCACCCCCACCCGGCGGGCGCCGCCGAGGACGCCGTCGGCCCCGAGCAGGTCGAGGCCGCGGAGGAGGAGCGTCGGGCCGCCGAGGCCGCGCACTCCCGCGCGGAGCAGGAGCATGCCCTGGCGGGTCAGGAGCTCGCCCGGCTCCGCGATGCCGCCGGGGAGCTCACCCCCGAGACCGCGACCACCGCCGTCGACGCCGCGAAGGCCCAGGTCGAGACCGCCCGCACGGCCGAGAAGCAGGCCGCGGCGCTCGAGGAGGCGCTGACCGCCTTCGACCAGGAGACCGAGCGCCTGACCCGGGGCAAGGAGACCGATGCCCTCGGCGTCGAGCGCGAGCGCACGGCGATCGAGGAGACCGCCCGCGCCCTCGAGGCCGACCGCACCAGGGTCGCCGAGGCTCGCGGCGAGGACGACTCCATCGCCGCCCGCCGCCGCGGCCACCTCGACCGTGCCCGGGCCGCGACGACCCTGCGGGAGGCGCTGCGTGTCCGGGCCGACGCCGAGCAGCGCGCCGGCGAGCTCGCCGAGGAGGCGGAGACGGCCCTCACTGCCAGCGGGCTCGCCACCGCCGAAGTGGCCCGCGCGGCAGTGCTCGCCGCCGAGGAGCGCGAGCGACTGCAGAAGCTCGTGCAGGCCCGCGCCGTCGACGAGTCCCGGCTCGCCGACGCTCTGGCCGAGGAGGGCATCGCCGAGGCCGAGGCCACCGAGGAGGCCCGGGAGCAGGCGGAGGCCGTGGTGGTCGCGACCGGGGAGAAGCTCACCGCCGCGCGGGCCGCGTCGCAGGAGGCCGCCGGCATCGCGGCCCGGCTGCGGGGCATCGCCGAGCGCGCCGCCGCGGCTCGGGCCGCGCTGGGGACGGCATCGGAGCAGGTGCGCACCATCAGCGAGGATGCGGGCATCACCGTGCGCGTCGCCGACCTCGCCACCGGCCGCTCGAGCGACGGGGAGCGGGTGCAGCTGTCCACCTATGTGCTGATGTGGCGGCTCGACGCCGTCATCGAGGCCGCGAACGTGCGCCTGGCCCTGTTCTCCGGCTCCGACCTCGAGCTGCTGCGCGACACCGGAGCCCGCGGCGCGAGGAAGACCGGCCTGGACCTGCTGGTCCTGGACCGCCGCACCGACCAGGTGCGCGTGCCCGAGACCCTCTCCGGCGGCGAGACCTTCTTCGTCTCCCTCGCCCTCGCGCTCGGTCTGGCGGACATCGTCATGGGGGAGGCCGGGGGAGTGCAGATGGAGACCCTCTTCATCGACGAGGGCTTCGGCAGCCTGGACCCCGAGACCCTCGAGACCGTGGTCCGCGAGATCGGGCGGCTCGCCGAGAGCGGCCGCGTGATCGGGATCGTCAGCCACGTCGGCGACATGAAGGCGCAGATCGCCGAGCAGATCCACGTGCGCCGCGGCGCCGACGCCCGCTCCACGCTGACCGTCACCGCCTGATCGCGCGCCGGAGCCGGGACAGCCTCTGCACCACCGGCAGCCTCAGAACCACCGACGGAGCAGGTGCTCGACCTCCTCGGTCCCGGTGGGCCGGCTGCCGGCCTCCCACCGCCGCTCCTCCCGGGCGAACAGCGGCACCCGCCACCGGGTCAGCAGCGGTGCGAGCAGCGCCCCCGCCCAGGCGCCGCACGAGTTGGCCAGCAGGTCCTCGATGTCGGCGATCCGCACGCCGCACGGGTAGAGCCCGAAGGCGCCGGTGTACTGCGTGACCTCGATCAGCGCCGAGAGCAGCACCGACAGTGCCAGCGAGGTGGTGGCGTCCTGCCGGAACACGCCCCGCAGGATCAGCCCCAGCGGCAGGAACAGCGCCAGGTTCATGAGGATCTGCAGCACCGGGAAGCTGGTGGCCAGCTCCAGCAGTCCCGCCCCGCCGCGCTGCATCCCCAGCACCTCGGCCACCGAATGGAACGGATCCAGGCGCGCCACCCCGCCCGCGCGGCTGCGGCAGGTCAG
Source organism: Brachybacterium vulturis (assembly GCF_043641765.1). Taxonomy (GTDB): domain Bacteria; phylum Actinomycetota; class Actinomycetes; order Actinomycetales; family Dermabacteraceae; genus Brachybacterium; species Brachybacterium vulturis_A. Next base: position 9,071 of record NZ_JBHZRO010000016.1, read on the forward strand.
GGCCACGTCATAGGCCGGGGCGATCGTCAGGCCCGCCAGTGACATCGTGTACACGCAGATCACGAGCACACCTGCCAGCCGCGACGGCCGCACCCGGCCGAAGCGGCGACGCTGCAGCCACATCGCGGGCAGCAGGAGCACGACGAACAGGCCGAGCCCGCCCGCGATGCCCACCAGGGCCAGCCGCAGCAGCTCATCCATATCGGCACCGTTCCACAGCGGCACCGTACGGTCCCGGGCTGGATGCGGCCAGTGGCCCCGCGACTCACCGTCTCCGCGACTCACCGTCTCCGCGCGGTGACCGGGGCCGGGCCCCGGCGCTTGGGCACCTTCATCGCGAAGCGCGAGGAGATGCGCGAGACGCCGGGGATGGAGATCACCTGCTCGGTGAGGACGTGCTCGTACACCTCGAGATCCGCGACGGCGACGCGCACGAAGTAGTCCGGCGCACCTGCGGGGCGGTCGGCGCAGCGTGGGCCTCGGCGCCGCCACCCGCCTCAGAGGGCCCGATAGGATGGACCCGGCCCCGTCCCGGGGCCGCCGCCCGCACTGCCGCCGCCGCCCCGCGTCCTCGTCGTGAACGCTCACGCCGCCTGCGGAGGCGCGCCGGCCACCGCCCACCCCGCGCCTCCCGGAGGACCCGTGGACTCACTCATCGTCCAGATCATCGTGACCGTCCTGGTCGGCATCGCCTACGTGGTGGGCCTGGCCGGGATCGTGGTCCCGGTGCTGCCCGGCACCATCACCATGGTCATCGCCGCCCTGGTGTGGGCGATCGTGATCGGCGGCTGGACCGGCTGGGTGACCTTCGCGATCGCGCTGGTGCTCGGCGCGATCGGCATGACCACCAGCTACGTCCTCACCGGCAGACGGCTGCACGCGGCCGAGGTGCCGATGTGGCCGATCTACGTCGCGATCGCCTCCGGCATCGTCGGCATCTTCGTGATCCCCTTCCTGGGCCTGCCGCTCGGGTTCCTGGTGGGTCTGTACCTCAGCGAAGCGGTGCGGCAGCAGGACTGGCGGAAGGGCTTCACCTCGGCCTGGGTCGCGATGAAGGCCCTGGGCCTCGGCATCCTCATCGAGTTCTCCCTCGCCATGCTCTCCACGATCGTCTTCGCGGTCGCCGTCCTCGTCCACTTCGTCACCGCATGACCCGCACCGACACCGTCACCCGTCCCCGGCCCACCGCCGAGCGCGCTCCGGCCCTGACCGCACGCCAGCACCCCGCCGTGCTGGTGCCGGGCCTGAAGCGCCTGCTGAAGGGCTCCTGGGAGCAGCGCCGCTGGTTCGTGCTCGCCGTGCTCGGGGCCACCGCCTTCGCACTGCTGCAGATCGCGACCTCCGCCGTCATCGGCCGCGTCACCGAGCAGGTGATCGTGCCCTCCTTCCAGCGCGGCGAGGCGACCCCGGCGCTGCTGCTCGGCGGCGGCCTGGCGATCCTCGGCATCGCCGTGGCCCGCGCCGTCACCGTGATGGCCCGCCGCGTGTTCGCCGCCGCCACCCAGTTCGAGCTGTTCGGCCTGTACCGCGAACGGATCGCCGCGATCTACGCGAAGGTGCCGCTGCTGTGGCACCGCCGCCAGGCCACCGGCACCCTGCTGAGCTCCGTCTACGCGGACGTGGAGGCGACGTTCTTCGCGATGGCGCCCTTCCCCTTCGCGCTGTCCACGATCGTGATGCTGGTCTATGCGACCGTGGTCGTGGCCCGCATCGACCCGGTGATCCTGCTGGTCATGCTCGCGCTGATCGTGTTGCTGATCATCCTCAACGTGCTGCTGCAGCGCTTCGCGACCCCGATCGCGATGCGCTCCCAGCAGCTGCGGGCCGAGGTCGCCGAGATCGCCCACGAATCCTTCGACGGCGCCAACGTGGTGAAGTCCCTGGGCCGCGAGGACGTCGAGGAGGAGCGCTTCGACCGCGCCGCGGATGATCTCCGCGAGGCGGGCATCCGCTTCGGCTACGTGCGCGGCTGGTTCGACCCACTGATCGACGCCCTGCCCAACCTCGGCATCCTCGCCGTCGCCGTGCTCGGCGCCTGGCGCATCGGCGACGGCCACCTCACCACCGGCCAGCTGGTCGAGGTCGCCTACCTGTTCACGCTGATGTCGCTGCCGATCCGCTCCTTCGGCTGGGTGCTCGGCGACCTCTCCCGCACCGTCGTCGGCGGCGGCCGGGTCCAGCAGATCCTCGACGTCACCGAGGAGCGCACCTACGGCCCCGATCCGCTGCCCGCGGGCCCCGGGGTGCTCGCGATGGACGAGGTCACCTTCGTCTATCGCGATGATCCCGCCCAGGTGATCCTCGGCCGCGAGAACCGCGGCACCGATCAGCGGATCCGGGAGGGGCGCGCCCTGCACGGCGTCAGCCTGCGGGCCGACCCGCGCGCCGGCACCCGGGTGCTCGCCGTCGTCGGCGCGACCGGCTCCGGCAAGTCCACCCTCGCCCTGGTCGCCGCAGGCCTGGTCCACCCCAGCTCCGGCGCCGTGCGCCTGGACGGCGCGGACCTGCGCTCCCTCACGGCCGACGCCCTCACCGCCGACGTCGCCCTGGTCCTGCAGCAGGCCTTCGTGTTCGACGAGACGGTGCGCTGGAACGTCACCCTCGGGGACGACCTCGATGAGGCCACCGTCCGCTGGGCGCTGCGCGTCGCCCAGGCCGAGGAGTTCGTCGACGCCCTGCCGGATGGCCTGGACACCGAGCTGGGGGAGCGGGGCGGTTCGCTCTCCGGCGGCCAGCGCCAGCGCATCGCCCTGGCTCGGGCGCTCGCCCGTCGGCCCCGGCTGCTGATCCTGGACGACGCCACCAGCGCCTGCGACCCCAGCGTGGAGCTGGCGATCCTCGACGGCATCCGTCGCGAGATGACCGCTTCCACGCTGCTGCTGATCGCCTACCGCAAGTCCACCATCTCCCTCGCCGACCAGGTCGTCTTCCTCGACCACGGCCGGGTGGCCGCCGCCGGCACCCATGAGGAGCTGCGCGGACGCAGCGCGGGCTACCGCGCACTGGTCGATGCCTACGACGAGGCCGCGATCAGCCACAACCTGCTGGAGTCCTCGGGACCGCAGCCCAGCGACGGCCCCGACCCCGCGGTCGCCGTGCCCGCCGCCCGTGCCCGCACCGTCGCCGACGCGCGCGAGCACCACAGCTCCAGCCACTTCCGCTACGAGGACGAGACCGCCATGGCCGATCACTGCCAGGACGAGGACGAGCAGGACGACGGCCAGCGGGACCCGCACCAGGACCAGCCCCGGGACCAGCACCGGGACCATCGCGAGACCGAGGAGGAGGACCGATGACCGCCGCCCCCGCCGCCCCCGCGACGACGGAGTCCTCCGCCCTCGGCGCCGAGGCCACCACCGAGGAGTCCGCGCTGCACACCGTGCGCCGCGGCCTCGCACTGGCCCCCGGTGCGCTGCAGGGCCTGTGGATCACGATCCTGCTCGCCGTCATCGCCACCGCCGGCAAGGTGGTGGTCCCGATCGCGGTCCAGGCCATCCTCGACCGCGGCATCATCCAGCCCGAGACCCCCGACATCGCCTTCGTCGCGAGCGCCGCGGGGCTCGCCGCGGTAGTGCTGCTGAGCACCGCGGTGTGCAACATCGTCATGAACCGGCGACTGTTCCGCCTGGCCGAGACGTCCCTGGCCACCCTGCGCAAGCGCGCCTTCCGCCACATCCACGACCTGTCCCTGCTCACCCAGGGCACCGAGCAGCGCGGCGCGCTCGTCTCCCGCGTGACCAGCGACGTCGACACCGTCAGCCAGTTCATGAGCTTCGGCGGCATCATGCTGGTGGTGATGAGCATGCAGCTCCTCCTCGCCACCGCCGTGATGCTCTTCTACTCCTGGCCGCTGGCGATCGTGGTGTGGCTCTGCTACATTCCGATCCTGCTGGTGATGGGGACGCTGCAGCGCCGGATCCGGGCCCGCTTCCAGCTGGTCCGCACCGAGGTGGGCCGCATGCTCGGCGCCGTCTCCGAGGCGCTCGTCGGCTCCGCGACGGTGCGCGCCTACGGCATCGAGTCCCGCACCCGGGACACCCAGACCTCCCGCGTCCGCGACGTGCGCGACGCCCAGTTCTCCGTGCTGAAGCCGCAGTCCGCCTCCTTCTTCCTCTCGGAGACGGCCGACGGCCTCGCCACCGCCGTGGTGGTCGTGGTCGGGATCGTGCTGGGCACCGGGGCGCTGGGCATCGACCTGCCCGGCAGCGACCTCACCGCCGGCGGCGTGATCGCCTTCATCTTCCTGGTCTCCCTGTTCAGCCAGCCGGTGCGGATGGGCATCGAGATGCTGATGCAGGCCCAGAACGCGGTCGCCGGCTGGCGGCGCGTGCTCGGCGTGCTCGACACGCCGGCCGACGTCGCCGACCCCGCCGGTGCCATGGACCCCCACACCGGTCGCCGGGGCGAGCCCGTGCCCGGCGCGCGGGCCCTGCCCGAGGGTCTGCTGGCCATCGAGATCCGCGAGCTGCGCTATTCCTACCCGACCGGCCCCGAGGTGCTGCACGGCCTCAGCGTGGACCTGCCCGCCCGCTCCCGCATCGCGATCGTGGGCGAGACCGGCAGCGGCAAGACCACCTTCGCCAAGCTGCTGACCCGCATGATGGACCCCGCCTCCGGTCAGATCCTCATCGGCGGCATCCCGCTGCCCCTGATCCCCTACGACTCCCTGCGCTCGCGGGTGATCATGGTGCCGCAGGAGGGCTTCCTCTTCGACACCACCGTGAGCGGGAACCTGGACTACGGCAGGCCCGGCGCGAGCGAGGCGGAGATGCGCCAGGCCCTCGACGAGCTGGGCCTGGGCACCTGGGCCGACGAGCTGCCCGAGGGGCTGGACACCCCCGTCGGCCAGCGCGGCGAATCCCTCAGCGCGGGGGAGCGGCAGCTGGTGGCACTGGCCCGCGCCTACCTGGCCGATCCGGACATCATCGTGCTCGACGAGGCCACCAGCGCCGTGGACCCCGCTGCGGACGTGCGCCTGCAGCAGGCCATCGACGGCCTCGCCCGCGGCCGCACCACCATCACCATCGCCCACCGGCTCTCCACGGCCGAGCGCGCCGACCGGATCATGGTGCTGGACGGCGGCGAGCTGGTCGAGCACGGCACCCACGACGAGCTGGTCGACCTCGACGGCGGGATCTACGCCGGGCTGCACCGCTCCTGGGTCGCGCACCGCAGCCAGCGGTGACCGGGATGGACCGGGCGAGCGGGGCCGCCGACCCCCTGCACCCACCCATCCCGCCGATCTCCGCGCGCGATGAGCCGCGGTTCCGCGACCGGGAGCGCAAGAGCGCGCTCGCCGCTGCCTTCCAGGAGCAGGGCGAGGACTACGACCGGCTGCGGCCGGGGTATCCGGGTGCCGCGCTCGAGACGATGCTCGCGCGGGTCGCGGAGGGTGCCGACGGCGGGGCCGCGCGGGCGATCGACCTCGGGGCGGGGACCGGGAAGCTGTCCTGGGCGCTCGCCGCGCGCGGTCTCGAGGTCACTGCGGTAGACACCAGCGCCGCGATGCTCGAGACCGCGCGGCGGCGGGGAGCGTCGCTGACCACCCCATCGGGCCCCGCCTCATCGGGCGCCGCGCTCGCCACGCATCTCGCACCCGCCGAGGCCACCGGCCTGCCCACCGGCTCCGCCGAACTGGTCACCGTCGCCCAGGCGTGGCACTGGTTCGACGCGGCCGCGGCCTCGACGGAGGTGGCGCGGCTGCTGGCCCCCGGCGGGGTGCTCGCCCTGGCGTGGAACATGCTCGACGTGACGATCCCGTGGGTGCACCGGCTCTCCCGGATCATGCACGCCGGGGACATCCATCGCGAGGACTTCAGCCCCACCGTCGGCCCCGAGCTCGAGCTCACCGCCCGCAGCGTGCACCGGTGGGAGGACCCGATGCCCACCGGCGACGTCATCGACCTCGCCCGCACCCGCAGCTACGTCATCACCGCCTCCGAGGAGCGCCGCGCGAAGGTGCTCGCGAACCTCGACTGGTACCTCCACGAGCGCCTCGGCCATGCGCCCGGCGACCTGGTGGGCGTTCCGTACCGCACGGATCTGTTCCTCTATCGGGCGGCGGGACGTGCGGGCACGGCCCCCTGATTCTCCTCGGCTGTGGGCAGTCCATCCCTCGGCTGCTAGCAGTCCATCCCAGGTGCCGCTTAGTGCCCGTCGAAGCGGCACCTCAGAGGGACTGCTGGGGTATCTCCTGAGCGCCCGGCCGGTGAGATGGGCGGGTGCTACCGCCGGGCGCCGGGCGCCGGTCACCGGTCGCCGGACGGTGAGGCGGACGGACGCCACCCCCGTGCCTTCAGGGCATCCCGCACGAGGCGCACCGCCACGGCGCAGTCCTCGCTCACGTCGTGATGGTGGAGTCTCACCTCCACCCACCCTGCCTTCTCCACCCTGCGGGCGCGTTCGATGTCGCGACTGACCTGCTCCGGATCGCTGTGATGTCTGCCCTCGTACTCCGCGCAGACCCGGTACTCGGGCCAGAGGAAATCGGCCTGGTGCCCGCGGTTCCCGTCGACGCCGGTCAGCGGGGCGTTGAGCTGTGGCTCGGGCAGGCCGGCTCGCAGGAAGGCCAGGCGCAGCAGGGTCTCGCGCGGTGAGTCCGCCCCGACGCGCACCTGCTCCACAGCGTGTCTCAGCGCCCGGGTGTCGCGGCCGGTGCACATCCGCCGGAGCTCGTCGAGGGTGCACCACGGTTCCTCTCGGCCCGGCTCGAGTCCGGGGCGTGGTCGGCGGACGAGGTGGTCGCCGATCGCGACCAGGAAGAACGCGGGGACGGTCCCTGCCAGGTCCCGCCACGTGCGAACTCGCGTCGTCATCCGGACGGGGAGCGGCGTGCGAGCAGGCTCGTCGGCCGTGGGGACGAACTCGAGGCGGGGACTCCAGACCTGGTCAGGAGCGAGGACGAGACCTCGCCACCGCACGACCCTGTCCGAGCTCACCGCACCTCCCGGGATCGAGACCTGCACCGGGATGCCCGACCGCCACGTCTCGAGCGGGCTGGGCAGGGGGAGGCCGAGGATCCTCGCCGCGGAGACGCCGACCACGACCGCGCGGGGATCGTCGCGGCAGAGGGCCGAGGCGATGTCCGCCTCACCGATGGGCGCGCCGACCCGTCGGAGGAGGCCGGGTCGGAGCCGGGCGATGTCCGAGCGTCGGAGCCGGCCCGGCAGGACGCCGGCCCGCAGTGCCTCGGCACGGGTGAAGACTCGCCACGGCAGGGACTCGGGCAGCGGGGCAGGTCGACGGGTCATAGGTGCAGGGTGCCGTGCAGCACGGTCACTGCCCCGGCGTCATCCACACTCCGCTGGTGAGGAGGGGGTGACCCAGGAGCACTCCATGTCAGGTGCCGCTTCGCGGCGGCCAGAGCGGCAGCAGGGATGGACGGGGCAATCCAGCCCCACCGCGCCCGCGCCTCAGCTCGCTGCGCCGGCCGCGCCCCCGTCGCCCGCGCCGGCACCGCCGCCCGCATCGCTCGCGCCGCCGCCGTCGGAGGGCGCCGCGCCCTCGGGCGGGGCGATCGTCATGTCGGTGACGCGCCAGCGCCCGCCGTCCCAGGCCACGGTGGCGATCAGCTGGCCGGTCACCGAGCTCAGCCGCGTGGCCTGCAGCTGCGGGTCATCTACCAGGAGGGACTCCGCCTGGGTGAACTGGGCGACCACGGTGCCGGTCGCCGGCGGCTCGCCCGTGCCCGAGAAGCTCGTCGAGTGCACCTCGAAGGCGCCGCCGATCAGGTAGCCACCCTGCTCGGCGAGCACCTGGGCGTTGTCCAGGAAGCGCATGCAGACCCGGCAGTTCGGGTCCACGGAGTCCTCCCACACGGAGGTGTCGCCGCTGCTCATCATGTAGTCGTAGGACTCCAGCAGGTAGGTGAGCGTCGCCTGGGCGCCCTCGGCGCCCTGCTCGGTGAGGCCGGCGGGCTCCTCCGGCCGCGGCAGCTCGGGACGGGGCGGCTGCTCGGCCGGGTCCGCCGTCGGCCGGTCCTCCGGATTCTCGACCGCCGAGTCCTGCCCGGCCCGGTCCTCGCCGCCGGGACCCAGCAGCCCGCCGAGCCCCATCACTCCGAGGGGGGCCACCAGCAGGAGCGCGAGCACGATGATGACGACGCGTTGGACGGGACGATTCACCCGGCCCACGGTAGACGACGAGCCCTGAGGAGCCCCGGCGGACGTGGTCACCGCCACGCACTGGCGCCGCGCCCTGCCACCGGGTTCCGCCGTGCGCGGAGCAGACCGACGTCGGATGCCGGACCGGGGCCGGAGAGCCTATGCTTCACGGGCCGCCCGCGCGAGTCCCGCTCGGCGGCCTCTCGGAAGGAAGCTCGTGACCCTGCTGCGCCTGGTGCTCGGGGCCCTCAAGCCGTACTGGATCTGGGTGCTCCTGGTGGTGCTCTTCCAGATCGTCGGCGTGCTGGCCGCGCTCTACCTGCCCACCCTGAACGCCGACATCATCGACGACGGCGTCGCCCAGGCCGACATCCCGGTGATCTGGCAGCTGGGCCGGCTGATGCTGGTCATCTCCTTCGGCAACATCATCGCGCTGGTGGTGGCGAACTTCTTCGCCGCCCGCTCCGCGATGCGGGCCGGCAAGGACCTGCGCTCGCGGGTGTTCGGTCAGGTCAGCTCCTTCTCCCCGCGCGAGCTCGCCGAGTTCGGCACCCCCTCGCTGATCACGCGCTCCACGAACGACGTCCAGCAGGTGCAGATGCTGGTCTTCTTCTCGCTGAACATGCTGGTCCAGGCCCCGGTGACGGGCATCGGCGGCGTGATCCTGGCGCTGCGGGTGGAACCGGGGATGGCCTGGCTGATCGCGGTGATGGTGCCGGTGATGCTGGTGGCCGTCGGGCTCCTGATCGTCAGGGCCGCGCCGCTGTTCGCGCAGATGCAGGGCGCGATCGACGACATCAGCTCCGTGCTGCGCGAGCAGATCACCGGCATCCGCGTGCTGCGCGCCTTCGTGCGCGAGGACCGTGAGCGCGAGCGGTACGCCGTGGTCAACGGCCGGCTGACGGATCTGAACCGTCGCATCGGCCTGCTGATGATCCTCATCAACCCGATCATCATGTTCATCCTGAACATCTCCAGCGTGGCGGTGCTGCTGGTGGCCGCGCCCCGCATCGAGGCGGGCCAGATGGAGGTCGGCTCGATCACCGCCTTCATCGCCTACCTGATGCAGATCCTCATCGCGGTGATGATGGCGACCTTCATGACGATGATGATCCCCCGCGCGCTGGTCTCCGCCGAGCGCATCACCGAGGTGCTCTCCACCGAGACCAGCGTCCACCAGCGCACCGACGGCATCCGCGAGCTCGAGGGACCGATCGAGCTCACCTTCGAGGACGTCTCCTTCACCTACCCGGGCGCCGAGCGCGCGGTGCTGGAGAACATCTCCTTCTCCGCCCGCGCCGGGCAGAGCGTCGCGATCATCGGCGGCACCGGCGCCGGCAAGACCACCCTGCTCAACCTGGTGCCCCGCCTGATGGACGCGAGCGCGGGGAGGGTGCTGCTGAACGGGCACGACCTGCGGGATCTGGACGCCCGCGTGCTCTGGGACCGGGTGGGCCTGGTCCCGCAGCGGCCCTACCTGTTCTCCGGCACCGTCGGCTCGAACCTCCGGTTCGGCAACCCTGCGGCCGACGAGCAGGAGCTGTGGCACGCGCTGACCGTCGCCCAGGGCCGTGACTTCGTCGCCGCCATGCCCACCGAGCTGGACTCCCCGATCGCCCAGGGCGGCACCAACGTCTCCGGCGGGCAGCGGCAGCGGCTGTGCATCGCCCGGGCCCTGGCCGCGAAGCCCTCGCTGTACCTCTTCGACGACTCCTTCAGCGCGCTGGACCTCACCACCGACGCGAAGCTGCGGGCGGCGCTGGTCCCGGAGACCCGCGAGGCGCTGCTGCTGATCGTCGCCCAGCGCGTCTCGACCATCACCGGGGCGGACCTGATCCTGGTGCTGGACAACGGCCGCGTCGTCGCCCAGGGCACCCACACCGAGCTGCTCGAGAGCTCGGAGACGTATCGGGAGATCGTCCGCTCGCAGGGCGTCGAGGAGGAGGTGGCCTGATGAGAGCACCGAAGAGGACGCCCCGAGCCCCGCAGGAGCCCGCGACCCCCGTCGGCTCCCAGGCGCCCGCGACCCCCGCCGGGGACGAGGCGGGGACCGCCGCCGAGATCGCCGCGGAGAAGGACGCCGCCCGCGGGCTCCGCCCCGGCCAGAGCGCCCGCAGCTTCTGGCCCTCCAGCAAGCGCCTGGTGCGCGAGATGGGCCCCGAGCGCGCCTTCCTCTTCCTCGCGATCGCCGTGGGGCTGGTCTCGGTGGCGTTCAGCGTGGTGGGTCCGCGCATCCTCGGCCACGCCACCGACATCATCTTCACCGGTCTGATCTCGAAGGACCTCCCCGCGGACGCCTCCCCGGCCGAGGTGATCGCCGGTCTGCGCGACCAGGGCCAGGACCAGTTCGCGGACATGCTCTCGGGGATGACCCTCACCCCGGGTCAGGGCATCGATTTCACCGCGCTGCACCAGACCCTCGCGCTCGCCGTCGGCCTCTTCGCCGTCTCCGCGCTGCTGATGTGGCTCCAGGGCGTCGCGCTGAACCGCATCATCTACCGCATGGTCTCGCGCCTGCGCCGCGAGGTGGAGGAGAAGCTGCACCGGCTGCCGCTGGCCTACTTCGACCGGATGAAGCGCGGCGAGATCCTCTCCCGCGTCACCAACGACATCGACAACATCCAGAACACCCTGATGAACACCGTCACGGGACTGGTGAACTCGATCCTGATGGTGCTCGGCGTGCTGGTGATGATGCTGACCATCTCCTGGCGGCTGTCCCTCATCGCGCTCGCGGTGATCCCGGTGGCGCTGGTGGTCACGAGCTTCGTCGGCAAGCGCGCGCAGAAGCTGTTCGCCCAGCAGTGGGACGCCACCGGCGTGGTGAACTCCGAGGTGGAGGAGGCCTTCACCGGCCACTCCCTGGTGACCGTCTTCGGTCGCCGCGACGAGGTCGCCGCCCGCTTCGAGGAGCGCAACGAGACCCTGTTCCGCGCCACCTTCGGCGCCCAGTTCGTCTCCTCCCTGATCATGCCGCTGATGATGTTCGTGGGGAACCTGTCCTACGTCGCCGTCGCGATCGTGGGCGGGCTGCGGATCGTCTCCGGCCAGCTCACCCTCGGGGACGTGCAGGCATTCATCCAGTACTCCCGCCAGTTCACCCAGCCGCTGTCCCAGGTCGCCTCGATGGCGACCATGCTGCAGTCCGGCGTGGCCAGCGCCGAACGGGTCTTCGAGCTGCTGGACGCCGGCGAGCAGGAGCCCGAGACCACGATCGACACCGCCGCCGCGGGCATCCGCGAGGGTCGCGTCGAGTTCGAGCACGTGCGCTTCTCCTACAGCCCCGACCGGGAACTGCTCACGGACCTGTCACTGGTCGCGGACCCCGGCCACACGGTCGCGATCGTGGGGCCGACGGGGGCCGGGAAGACCACCCTGGTGAACCTGGTGATGCGCTTCTATGAGGTCGACGGCGGCCGGATCACGATCGACGGGATCGACATCCGCGACCTCACCCGTGCCCAGCTGCGCGCACGCACCGGGATGGTCCTCCAGGACACCTGGCTGTTCAAGGGCTCCCTCCTGGAGAACATCCGCTACGGCCGCCTGGACGCGAGCGACGAGGAGGTCATCGAGGCGGCCCGCGCCACCCACGTCGACGACTTCGCCCGGCAGCTGCCGGACGGCTACGACACGGTCGTGGACGACGACGAATCCACCCTCTCGGCCGGCGAGAAGCAGCTGGTCACCATCGCCCGGGCGTTCCTGGCCCGGCCCGACCTGCTGATCCTGGACGAGGCCACCTCGAGCGTGGACACCCGCACCGAGGTGCTGGTCCAGCAGGCCATGAACGTCCTGCGCGAGGGTCGCACCAGCTTCGTCATCGCCCACCGCCTCTCCACCATCCGCGATGCGGAGCTGATCCTGGTGATGGAGGCCGGGGACATCGTCGAGCAGGGCAGCCATGACGAGCTGCTCGCCCACGGCGGGGCCTACGCCCGGCTGTACCGCTCGCAGTTCGAGGGCGCCACGGTCGACATCGACGCCGAGGAGGAGCTCTCCGGCCACGGGGCGGAGGATGAGGCCGCAAGGGTGACCGGCGGGAGGGCGCTGGACGGCTGAGAGCGACCCACGGGGTGCCGGGGCGCCTGCGGGACCGGGCCGACGGTGAAGCACGCGACAACAACTTGTTTCCATACAGCCTCGTGAATACTATTCATCGGTGACTTCCTCCCGGCCTCGTCGGCGCAACCTGCTGCGCGCCGCACCCCTGCTGCTCGCCACGGGCGTGCTCACCCCGGCGCTGGCCTCCTGCACCCGCGCCTCCGAGCGCCTGGACGCCGAATCCGATGCCGTGCCCGCAGTGGACCTCTCCGTTATCGAGGAGGTCCCCGAGATCGCGGACCTCGTGCCCGCAGAGATCCGCGAGCGCGGCGAGCTGATCAACGGTGCCGCCCTGAACTACGCCCCCGGCGAGTTCGTCGGCAGCAGCGGCGAGGCCATCGGCTTCGACATCGACATCCTCACCGCGATCGGTGCGGTGCTGGGACTGTCCACCCGCACCGAGGCGGCGGTGTTCGCGCAGATCATCCCCGCCGTCGGCGCCACCTACGACCTCGGCATCTCGAGCTTCACCATCAACGCCGAGCGGCTCGAGGCAGTCACTATGGTCTCCTACTTCCAGGCCGGGATCGCCTACGCCGTCAAGGCCGGCAATCCCTACGACATCCACCCGGGCGCCCTCTGCGGCAAGCGGGTCGCCCTGCAGGTCGGCACCTACCAGGAGGAGCTCGCGATCGAGCGCTCACAGGAATGCCGCGAGGAGGGGGAGCCCGCCTACGACCTGCTCGCCTACACCTCGAACTCCGATGCCGCGACCAACGTCGCCGGTGGCAAGGGCGACATCCTGATGGCCGACTCCCCGGTCGCCGCCTACGCCGTCGCCCGCTCCCGCGGCACCCTCGAGGCGATCGGCGAGATCGAGGAGTCCGCGCTGAACGGCATCGTCGTCGCCAAGGACCAGCCCGAGCTGGCCGAGGCGCTGCGCGCCGCCGTCCAGCACCTCATCGACTCCGGCCACATGGAGCGCATCCTCGCTGCATGGGGCAATGACGCCGGCATGATCCCGACCGCGGAAGTGAACCCCCAGCCGTGAGCACCACCCAGACCCCCGCCCCGTCGGGCCCGCCGACCGCCGCGGACGGATTCACCCCGATCCGCGCCCGGGCCGCCTCCCGGCTCGGCACCTGGATCTCCGCCGTCGTCGTGGCCGTGCTGGCCCTCGGCCTGCTGTGGTTCCTGGTGACCAACCCGGTGCTCGCCTGGGGCACCGTGGCCACTTATCTGCTGGATGTCAAGGTCATCCAGGGCGTCGGCTGGACGCTGCTGCTGACCGCGGCGTCGATGGTGCTGGGCACCGCCGTGGCGCTCACCGCCGCGATCATGCGCCGCAGCGACAACCCGGTGCTGCGCGGCGTGAGCTGGGCGTACATCTTCGTCTTCCGCGGGATCCCGGTGTACACGCAGCTGGTGTTCTGGGGCCTGTTCACCGTGATCGTCCCCAAGATCGTGGTGGGGGTGCCCTTCGGTCCCGAGCTGCTGAGCTTCTCCACCCGTGACCTGCTCACCGCGTTCTGGGCGGCGGTGATCGGCCTGGGCCTGAACGAGGGTGCCTATCTCGCCGAGATCATCCGCTCCGGCCTGAACTCCGTGGACCGAGGCCAGTCCGAGGCCTCGAAGGCACTGGGCATGAGCAACGGGACGATCCTGCGCCGGATCATCGTGCCGCAGGCCATGCGGGTGATCGTCCCGCCGCTGGGCAACGAGACCATCGGCATGCTGAAGACCACCTCGCTGGTGCTCGCGGTGCCCTTCACCCTCGACCTCACCTTCGCCACCAACGGCATCGCCAACAAGCTGTTCACCCCGATCCCGCTGCTGATCGTCGCGGCGCTATGGTACCTGGCGATCACCAGCGTGCTGATGGTGGGCCAGTACTACCTCGAGAAGCACTTCGGGCGCGGCTTCGACGATCGCACCCCGACCACCGGCCGCGGCGGACGCTCCCGCCAGGCCGCCGTGAACCGCGCCGGCACCACCCCGCACGACCCGCTCCCGGAGGTGGAGCTGTGATGACCCGGACCCCCGAGAACCCCGCGCCCGGCACCGACTGGTCTCCCGCCGCCCCGCCCCGGCCGGTGATCGAGGTCGAGGCGGTCCACAAGACCTTCGGCGACCTGCACGTGCTGAAGGCCTGCGACCTCACGGTGCACGCCGGCGAGGTGGCGGTGCTGGTGGGCCCCTCCGGCTCCGGCAAGTCCACCCTGCTGCGCTGCATCAACCAGCTCGAGGAGCCCACCGCCGGGCGCGTCCTCATCGACGGCGAGGTGCAGGGCTTCCAGCCCGACCCGCTGCCCGATGGCCGCTGGCAGAAGCTCACCGCCGCCCAGATCGCCGCCCAGCGCTCCCGCATCGGCATGGTCTTCCAGCGCTTCCACCTGTTCCCGCACCTCACGGCGCTCGGCAACGTGATGGAGGCGCCGGTGCAGGTGCGCGGCCTGGCCAAGGCGGCGGCGGAGCAGAAGGCCCGCACCCTGCTGGAGCGGGTGGGCCTGGCCGACCGCGCCGCGCACTACCCCGCGGAGCTCTCCGGCGGGCAGCAGCAGCGGGTCGCGATCGCCCGGGCGCTGGCCATGGACCCCGAGCTGATGCTCTTCGACGAGCCCACCAGCGCCCTGGACCCGGAGCTGGTCTCCGAGGTGCTGGCCGTGCTCAAGGACCTCGCGGCCGACGGCATGACCATGGTCGTGGTCACCCACGAGATGGGCTTCGCCCGCGAGGTCGCCGACCAGGTGGTGTTCATGGACGAGGGCCGCATCCTCGAGCGCGGCACCCCCGAGCAGGTCATCGACCATCCGCAGTCCGAGCGCCTGCAGAGCTTCCTCGCCTCGGTGCTGTGAGCCGGGCAGCGGCGCGCCCCCGCGGTTGCGCCCACCCCGGGCCGGTCGCGGCTCGTCCTGTCCGGCCCCCGCCCGCAGCTGGTCCCGGCCACCAGATTTCTGCCTCATATGAGGTCTGAACGGCTGTGGAGCGTTCACACCTCACCTGCGTCAGAATTCTGGTGGCGGGCTGGCGGGCTGGCGGGCTGGCGGGCTGGGGACACGGTCATCGGCGAGAACCAGACAGCTCAGGCTGCGGGGATCTCGAACTCGGGGACGGTAGCGTCCTCGCCCAGGATCTTCATCTCCGGGCGCACGTACGCGCCCTTGAGCGAGTCGCCGGTGCTCTCGATGTAGATCGGGATGTATCCGGTGGCCTCCCCGTCGCGGCGCGGGGCCCCGTCGAAGTACTCGTAGCCGGCGTCGATCAGCTCGTCATCGGCGCTGGCCGCGTAGTTCACCTCGTCGCCGCCGTCCTCCAGGTAGAAGTCCCGCTGGCTGAGGACTCCGCCGTAGATGTCCCCGGGCGTCACCGCGACCTCGAGGTAGATCATCTCGCCCTCGGGGTTGTCGGTGGCCATGTAGTACTCGGTGGGGTTGTGGCGCATCGCGGAGACGACCGTGATCACGTCACCGGTCTCCTCATCGGTGAATTCCGTCCCGATATCCACCACCGCCGCCTCGGCAGCCGGGGTGTCACCGCCCTCTTCGGAGCCCGAGTCGTCGCCGCCTTCCTCGGAGTCCTCCGTCGCGTCGTCCGAGCTGTCCTCGGCGTCCTCGGATCCGGTGGTGTCGGTGTCGGTGTCGGTGTCGGTGCCCTCGTCCGCGTCGGCCTGGGCGTCGTCCTCCGTCGACGTGGTGCTGCCCGCGCCACAGCAGTCAGGCGGCGGCCAGCTGTGCCACCTTGCGCCGGCCGAATCCGCCGACCTCCGCGATGGTCCGCAGGATGTCCTGCTGAGTCGTGGGCCACTGGTGCCAGACCTGGTCGTAGCTCACACGCAGCACCTGCAGCCCGTGCCGGATGGCGCGCAGGTCCCGGCGGCGGTCCCGACCGAAGGCGTCTTGGTCGGAATGGAACGCGCGCCCGTCGATCTCCAGGAAGACGCCGCCGACGTAGGCATCCAGATACCCCACCCCCTCCACGTACACCTGCTGCTCGACCTGGAATCCGCCGCGTCGCAGCCCCCGCACGACCCTCGTCTCCGAGCCGGAGTCGCTCGCCGAGGAGAGCAGGCCGATCCGGGAGCGGACGGCATCCGGCGCGTCATCGAGGATCTGCTGGACCTCAGCGGGCGAGAGGAGGCCGCGCTCCATCGCGGATTCGAGCAGGATCGCGGAGGTCTCGCCGTTGCAGCAGCGCAGCGCATGGGTGAGGGCGAGGCGGAGCGAGGCGACCGCGTCCGGCTCCGGCCATGAACGGCTGCGTGGGGAATGCGCGATCATCGTCGGCGGCAGGGGGACTCTGCTGCCCGCTCGATAGACATGCAGGTGCTCCCTCTCGGCGGCCGGTCTCGCAGGGATCCACAGCCCGTGCATCCGCAAGGCGTCCAGACAGGTCAGCCGACATCCGGCGGCCAGGGCCTCGACCACGTCGGGGACGGCGGTGGGCACGGCGTACCAGCCGGACGCGATGCGCCGCAGCTCGCCCCGCTCGAGAGCAGCTCGCATCGTCCATTGCGTGAGGTCGAGGGCTGGAAGCTGACTGCGGCGGGCGACCCCGAGCTGCTCTGCGCCCAGGTGGAGGGTTCCCTGCAGCCCACGCGCAGGCCGCGAGGGGCGAAGCGCGCTCGCCGGCAGGGTCAGGCGGCTGGGACCGAACATGCTCCGAGTCTGGGCGCGGATGGTGAGCGCGGGGCGGGGGACCGGGGCAGATGTGGACAGCGGGGGTGTGGGGAGGGACGGTCGGCCACCGGAAATATGACGCATATGAGGGTTGAACGGCGTATATCCGTTCAACCCTCGTATGAGGCAGATCGCTGGTGGCGCCGCCGAGCGCCCCAGTCGGGGCCCGGGCGGCGCCGCCGCTGCCGGCCTACCGGCTCACCACTCCAGGATCTGCCAGCGCTTCTTCTTCGCCACCGCGTACAGGCCCAGGTCCGGCGCGACGACGGCGGGGGTGCCCACCAGGTCCAGCCAGGCGGCGTCGGCGTGGGAGTCGCCGTAGCCGTAGGAGGCGGAGAGGTCCGCGCCGTGCTCGGCGGCGTACTTGCGCAGCCAGTTCGCGCGGGCCTCGTCGACCAGCGGGGGAGTCGCGAGGTAGCCGGTCATCACGCCGGTCTCGTCCTCGTCCATATGGGTGGCGACGACCTCGTCGAAGAGATCCGCGAGCGGCTCGACCAGCACGTCCAGCGCCCCGGAGACCAGCACCGTGCGGTGCCCGGCCGCGCGGTGGCGCTCGATGGTCTCCAGCGCCTCGGGGCGGATCGAGGCGCGGATCCGGCGCCCGGCCTCCCCCTGCATCAGGGTGCGCAGGTCCTCGCTGCGGTAGCCCTTGTAGCGGCGGTTGACCAGGCGGATCAGCTCCGAGCGGTCGCGCTTGTCGGCACGCAGGTAGCCGGGCACCGCGGCGAGCAGACCGCCGATCTCGGCCGGCCAGGTGCGGCGCGGCCGGGTGGCCCGGACCACGGCGAAGTACTGCTGGACGATGTTGGTGGCCAGCACGGTGCCGTCGAGGTCGAACACGGCCAGCGAGTCGGTGGACTCCTTCAGCGCGGGGGCCGGACGCGAGGCGCGCTTCTTCTGCGCCGACTTCGCCCGGGAGTACGCCTTGGTCAGGTCGGTGACGGCCGGCAGGTGCTGCTGCTGGAAGTAGTCCTTCCAGACCAGTCCGGTGATGTCGAAGTCATGGGTCGCGAGGAACTCCGCCGGGAGCTCGTCCCGCAGCGCGCGGGTGTTGGCGTCGTCGAAGACCATCTCGGTCTTCGTGTAATGCCGGTACAGCTCGATGTACTTGCGCAGCATGGTCAGGCCCGAGGTGGCCGTGTGCAGGCCCGAGGTCCACTCCCGGGTGCGCCGGGTGGCGGGGAGGTAGGCGACCGCGGCGGCGCCGAGCTTCGCCGTGAGCTCCTTGGCACGGAATCGCTGCTCGACCATCTCCACGGCCGGGAAGGACCACTCGGGCACCGGGATGGCGCGGCCCTTGTCATCCTCCAGCGGGTGCTGCACGAAGTACTCGCGCACCGCGGTGACCATCTCGTGGAAGGGCAGCGGGTTCGAGTTGCCGGAGACCACCTGGAAGTAGGCGTCGTCGCCGCGGCGGGAGACCTCCTGGGTGGCCAGGGCGACGATCACGTTGACCACGTGGTCCACCGGGATCACGTCGAGGATGGAGTCCGCCAGCCCCGGGAACTCGGGCAGCATGCCGCGGCCGTAGGCCATGATCAAGGGGTCTGCGACCTTGTAGCCGTCGATCCAGCCCGGGTAGGGCTTCGTCATCGCGGACTCGATGATCGAGGGGCGCACGAAGGAGACGCGGTGACCGTTACCTGCCCACAGCTCCTCGGCGACCTGCTCGGCCATCGCCTTGGTGAAGGTGTAGATGTCGGTCCAGCCGACGGACTGGGCGCGGGTGCGGCCGAAGTCGACCAGGCGCTCGTCGACCCATTCGCGGCGGGCGTCCTCGGAGGCGGTGGCGACGGTCTTGGGGCCCATCCGGCCCACGCGCACCTTCGCGGCGCGGATCTGGGAGCGCAGGGTCTCGGGCCGACGGGACTCGGCCTCGACCCGAGCGCGGGCGGCGAGCGCGGCCTCGTACTCGGCGCGCCAGTCGACGTCGGCCTGGAGCGAGCCCTCCTGGCGCAGTCCCTTGGAGATGCCGCCGACGTAGGCGGTGGAGACGTGGATGACGTGCGGGTCCTGCCCGGAGGCGAGCAGCGCCTCGTACAGGTTCTGTGCGCCGCCGACGTTGGTGCGGAAGGCCTCGTCGATCGGGGGATCGAAGGAGACCGAGGAGGCGGAGTGGATGACCACGTCGAGGGGCTCGGTGATCGCGGGCATGTCGGTGAGGTCTCCCTCGAGCACGCTCACGCGGGTGTCGAAGATCTCCTGCAGCCGCGCCTTGCCGCCGGCCGCGGTGCCGTCCTCGCCCTGCGCAGCGAGCAGATCCGCCCAGGAGGAGAAGACGGGCTTGCGCAGCAGCTGCTCGAGCCGCCTGCGGCCGGTGACCGAGCCCTTGGGGCGCACCACGGCGGTGACGTGGACGTCCTCGGTGGTCTCCAGCAGCGACCGCAGCACGGCCTGGCCCAGGAATCCGGTCACTCCGGTCAGCAGGATCCGACGGGCCCCGCTGGTCGAGCCGCCGGCGGCGGGCTGAGCGGCGGGGGAGGTGCTGTGCGACATGGGATCCTCTGTGGACGGGTACGGCGGGGCGCGGGGTGCGGCTGCGGCGACACCCGCGGGATGCCCTGCGGGGCTCCCACCAGGGGGCTTCTCCGCGCTGGTCAGGGCGGCGCTAGTGTATCGTAGCCGCCATGCATAGGGCCCTGATCACCGGCGGTACCGCAGGCATCGGGGCCGCGTTCGCCAGAGCATTCGCGGGTCGCGGGACAGCTCTCGTGCTGGTCGCGCGGGACGCCGATCGCCTCGCGGAGGTCGCCGCGCAGCTGCGCAGAGAGTTCGGTGTCG
Source organism: Brachybacterium vulturis (assembly GCF_043641765.1). Taxonomy (GTDB): domain Bacteria; phylum Actinomycetota; class Actinomycetes; order Actinomycetales; family Dermabacteraceae; genus Brachybacterium; species Brachybacterium vulturis_A. The sequence goes on from NZ_JBHZRO010000016.1 coordinate 28,674, forward strand.
AGGTCGAGACGCTCGTCGCCGACCTCGCCGACCGTGACGCCCAGCAGCGCGTCGCCGACCGCCTCGAATTCGCCGCCGAGCCCGTCGACGTCCTCGTCAACAATGCCGGCTTCTCGGTGAGGGCGAGCCTGCTGGAGGCGGACCTCGCCCCGCACGACCGCGGCTTCGAGGTGATGATCCGGACCGTCCTGAAGCTCGGCGGCGCCGCCGGGCGGGCGATGAGCGCGCGCGGCGAGGGCTGGATCATCAACGTCGGCTCCGTCTCGGCACTGGTCACCCAGAACAACTACTCCGCGATCAAGGCGTGGACGGGCAACTACTCCGAATCCCTGGGCGTGCAGCTGGCCGGCACCGGGGTGCAGGTCACCGCGCTGATGCCGGGCTGGGTGCGCACCGAGTTCCATTCCCGCGCCGGCATCAAGGGCTCCTCGATCCCCGGACCGCTATGGCTGGACCCCGAACGGCTGGTCGAGGACTGCTTGCGCGATGTCGCCCGCGGCCGTCCGGTCTCCATCCCCTCGACCCGCTGGAAGCTGATCGCAGCGGTGCTGCGTGCCATGCCGCGGGGACTGGTCGCTCGGCTCAGCGCCCTGATCAGCCACCGCCGCAACCGGGAGAAGTGATCGTGTGACCCCGCAGGACATGCCGCCCAGCACCGCCCCCGGCGTCGAGGGCCCCGACGCGGATGGTGCCGATCCCGACGCGGACCCGTCGCCCCCCGCTCCGACGGCCCGGTCCCGGGCTGCCGACGCGACCGCGAGGGCGACCGATGACCTGAAGGACCGTTCGCGGCGGCTGCTGGACTCGCTGTCCGCGCACTCCCTGTCCGCGCGCTCCCGCGGCGAGGGCTGGGAGAAGCCCACGGGAGAGCTGGCCAAGTACCGCTCCGGCTGGCGGGCGGCGGCGCGCTTCGTGCTGCAGCGCGTGCTCTTCCGCGGCTTCGTGCACTCCGTCGTCTCCCCGCAGGTGCAGACGCACCGCCGGGTCAAGAGCATCCGTGGACCGTTCGTGCTGGTCGCGAACCACACCAGCCATGTGGACGGCCCCCTGCTGGCGATGAGCCTGCCCTGGGCCCAGGGCAGGTTCCTGTGCACCGGGGCCGCTGCGGACTACTGGTTCGACCACTGGTACCGCCGGATCTTCGTGCGCACCCTGCTCAACGCCTTCCCGATCGACCGCGGCGGGAGCCGCAAGCACGCCGGCACCTCTCGCCGGCTGCTGCGCTCCGGGGTCCCGATCCTGGTGTTCCCCGAGGGGACCCGGCAGACGACGGGGCGGATGTCGGACTTCAAGCCCGGTGCCGCGGCGCTCGCGATCGGGGTCGGCGTGCCCGTCGTGCCGGCGGCGATCATCGGCGGCTACGAGGCGATGCCCAAGGGCCGCTACTGGCCCCTGCCGGGCCGTCCGCCGGTCCGCGTCGTCTTCGGCGAGCCGATGATCTCCGACCTGGACGAATCCGCCGTCGACTACTCGACCCGGATCCACGCGCGGGTCAGAGACCTGTACGACGAGCATCACGACGAGGTCCTGGGCGTGGGCGCCCGGGGCGAGGAGGATTCCGCATGAGCGATCGGCTGAGCGCACGCGAGGTCAAGCGGCACAAGTGGTGGGGCTGGGGACTGGACGACGTCACCTTCCGGTACGACAACAAGCCCGCCTTCCCGGTGCTGGCGAGGAACAAGGTCGGCGTGGACCTGGACTCCCAGCAGCCGGTCGTGCCCGACCTGTCGGTCTTCGAGATCCCCGCGGGCCGTCTGCCGCAGGAGGTGCGCTCCTCACTGACCGCGGCGGTCGGCGCGGAGAACGTGATCGAGGAGGACGAGTACCGCGTCATCCACTCCTTCGGCCGCTCCCTGCCGGACCTGTTCCGCGTGCGCGCCGGCGACTTCGGCCGGCTGGTCGACGTCATCGTCTATCCCGCCTCCGAGGAGGAGGTCGCCGCGGTGCTGCGGCTCGCGATCGAGCAGGACCTGGTGCTGATCCCCTACGGCGGCGGCTCCAGCATCTCCGGCTCGGTCACGCCCGACGTGGCCGAGCAGCGCCCGGTGATCTCCCTGAACCTGGGCCGGATGCGCGACGTCCTGGAGATCGACGACACCGCGGGCCTGGCCCGGGTCGAAGCCGGTGCCTACGGCCCCGACCTCGAGGAGCAGCTCAACGCCCAGGGGTGGACCGTCGGCCACTTCCCGGACTCCTTCACCTACTCGACCCTCGGCGGCTGGGCCGCGACCCGCTCCTCCGGCATGCAGTCGGACAAGTACGGGGACATCGAGGACATCGTGCGCGGGCTGCGCCTGGTCCACCCCGACGGCGTCGCCGTCACCAAGCCGATCCCGGGCCGCGACTCGGGCCCCAGCGTGCACGAGATGATCCTGGGCAGCGAGGGCCGGCTCGGCGTGATCACCGAGGCCACCGTGCAGGTCCATCGCCTCGCCCCGGTGCGCCAGGTCATCGCCTACATGTACCCGGACTGGGAGCACGGCATCCGCGGCATGCACGCGATCGCCCGCTCCACCGACGTCACCCCCACCTTCACCCGTCTCTCCGACGGGCCGGAGACCGAGTTCAGCCTCTCCATGGTCAAGGAGCCCAGCTCCACCAAGGGCCGGGTCGCCGCGAAGGTGCAGGACGGGCTGTTCGCCTACCTGCGCTCGAAGGGCTGGGACACCACGAACGAGATGTCGATCTCCTACGTCTGCTTCGAGGGCTCCAAGGAGGCGGTCGAGCAGCAGAAGGCACTAGTGAAGAAGATCGTCAGGAGCAACGGCGGCATCACCCTCGGGGCGGGCCCGGGCGCGATCTACGACCAGAAGAAGTTCGACACCCCCTACCTGCGTGACTTCCTGATGGACTACCAGGTCTTCGGCGACGTCTGCGACACCGGAGCGACCTGGTCGCAGCTCAACGAGCTCCACGCCAGGGCCTACCAGGCGTTCTACGCGACCCAGGAGGAGCAGGGCCTGCCCGGCTTCATGTTCTGCCACATGTCGCACAGCTACCACGCCGGGGCCTGCCTCTACTTCACCTTCGCCTTCCCCTACTCCTCGCAGGAGCAGGCGCTGGAGCAGTACTACGCCGCCAAGGGCGCGGTGCAGCAGACCTTCGTGGACCTCGGCGCCACGGTCAGCCATCACCATGCGGTGGGCACCGAGCACCAGCCATGGATCACCGAGGACATCGGCGAGGTCGGCACCCGCATGGTCAAGGGCCTGTTCGCGGACAACGACCCGGGACGGAACCTGAACCCCGGCAAGGTCGTCTCCCCCTGAGCGCCGGCAGGGGGCAGGTCTGGGTGCTCCGCCACGGTGAGTCCACGGCGAACGTCGAGGGGCTGATCGTCTCCGTCCCCGGACCGCGGGCGCTGGTCGAGGTGGGGCTCACCGAGCGCGGCCGCGCCCAGGCCCGCGCGGCCGCCCGCGAGGGCCTCGCCCAGGGGCTGGGACCGGAGACGGTGATCGTCTCGAGCGACTTCGCCCGCGCCCTGCAGACGGCCCAGGAGTTCGCCGCCGGGCTCGGCGCCGCCCCGCCGCGCGTGGACGAGCGCCTGCGGGAGCGCAGCTTCGGGCGGCACGACGAGGGCCCCGCGAGCGCCTACGAGCAGATCTGGCAGGTGGATCGCGACCGCGGCACCCACCGGGGCGGGGTCGAGCAGGTCGCGGCCGTCGCCGCCCGGGTCTCCGCGGCGCTGTCCGCAGCCGATGAGCTGGCACGTGAGGCACCCGTGGTGCTGGTCGCCCATGGCGACGTGCTGCAGATCGCGCTCGCGGTCGGGTCCGGAAGGGATCCGCACGAGCATCGCGAGGTCCCGCACCTGGGCAACGCGGAGCTGCGCCGGATCGGTGACGGCCGGGCGGCATGAGGGCTGCTCTCCCCGCGGGCCGCGTCCTCATCATCGCCGGGGACCTGCCCGCCGTCCGCGGTCTGATCGCGGAGTTCTTCACCGACCGCGGCTGGACGGTGCATGAGCGCGGACCGGGACGGCTGGACGTCGAGACCGGCAGCCTGCGGCGCACGGTGCTCCTGGGCGCCTTCGCCGGCTCGAGATTCCACCTCACCGCATCGCTCACGCTGCGGGAGGTCCCGGGCGCTGTCGAGGTGCACCACCGATGGGGCCCCGGCGCGGGGCGAGCCCTCGGCGGGGCGATGGGCCGTGCCCGGGCGGCGCACAGGCACCGGGAGGCGTCCGCGGCGCTCGAACGGCATCTCGGAGCCGGATGAGCGGCTCCGAGGAAGAAGGGGCCCCTTCGCCATTGAAGGAGCCTGGGAACGACCATAGCCCGACTCGAGTGAGAACCGGATCACATCCCGGTCACGGTTCGGTCATCGGCCCCGCTCTACGATGGACCGACCGTCCCTTCGAGCGATCCAGGGGCCACTCAGTGACAGGAGGAAGGACACCATGACGTTGCGCATCGCCGTCTTCGGCGAGAACCGGCACGAGAAGCTCGACGAGACGGTGCAGGAGATCTATCCCGACGGGATGCACACGGTCATCGCGGAGGCACTGCGCTCCCTGCTCGCGGCCGACGGCGTCGATGCCGAGGTGCGCATCGCCCTGCTCGACGACATCGAGGAGTCCCTCTCCGAGGAGTCGCTCGCCGAGACCGACGTGCTCACCTGGTGGGGTCACATGGCGCACGAGGACGTGCCCGACGAGATCGCCGAGCGCGTGGTGCGCCGCGTGCACGAGGGCATGGGCCTGATCCCGCTGCACTCGGCCCACTACTCCAAGCCCTTCACGGCGCTGATGGGCACCACCTGCAGCCTGCTGTGGCGGAACGACGGCGAGGAGGAGCGGGTCTGGACCGTGAACGGCTCCCACCCGATCGCCCGCGGCATCCCGCACCCGATCCTCATCCCGCAGCAGGAGATGTACGGCGAGATGTTCGACATCCCCGCCCCCGACGAGCTGGTCTTCCTCTCGTCCTTCGCCGGGGGAGAGGTGTTCCGCTCCGGTGCCGTGTTCCGCCGCGGCAAGGGCAAGATCTTCTACTTCAGCCCCGGCGACCAGGAGTACCCCGTCTACCACCAGGCCGAGATCCAGCGGGTGCTGGCCAACGCCGTGGTCTGGGCCCGTCCCGAGGAGCGGGAGGCCGCTCCCGTGAAGATCGCCCATGCGCCCCGCGACTGGTTCCGCGGCGAGCAGGTCACCCGGGTCATCTGAGGCCTCCGGAACGGTTCATCGCGTCACGGGAGCAGCCGGGGGCGGCGGGGCCGACGGCCCCTGCGCTGCCGCGGTCGCCACGGTGCAGCGCACCCCCGCTCGGTCCAGATGGGGCAGGGAGCGGCGCATCCCCGCCTCGATCGTGCCGGCGAGCTGAGCGCAGCGGCCCGCGCTGAGCGCAGGGTCGACGTCGACGGCCACCTCTGCCTCCAGCCGGTGACCGATCCAGCGGGCACGGGCTTCGCGCACGGCAAGGACGCCGGGCACCGTCGCCGCCGCCTCGACCGCGTCCAGGGTGTCGGCCTCGACCCCGTCCATCAGGCGGCGGATCACGGTGCGCATCGAGCTGATCAGCACCAGGATCACCATCGCGGCGATCCCGAGGCCGATCACCGGGTCGATCCAGGGCAGTCCCAGCCAGGCCCCGAGCACGCCGATGATCACGGCCAGGGAGGTCAGCGCGTCGGTGCGGGCGTGCTGGCCCTCCGCGATCAGCGCGGCGGAGCCGATCTTCCGGCCGGCGCGGATCCGGTACCGCGCGACCAGTTCGTTCCCGGCGGCGCCGATGACGGCCGCGGCGAGCACCCAGCCCAGATGGGTCATGTCCCGCGAGCTGGTGAGCGCCCGCACCGACTCCCACCCGATGAGCCCGGCGGACAGCGCGATCACCGCGCCGATCAGCAGCCCCACCAGATCCTCCGCGCGCCGGAACCCGTAGCTGTAGCGGCGGGTGGGGGCGCGTCGCCCCAGGCGGAAGGCGATGATCAGCGGGACCGTGGTCGCGAGATGACCGAGATTGTGCAGGGTGTCGGCGAGCAGGGCGACGGAGCCGCTGAGCGCCACGATGACGATCTGCAGCAGTGCGGTGGCGCCCATGCCCGCCAGGCTCACCCAGGCTGCTCGGATACCGATCGCGCTGGACTCCTCCGCCGTGCGGATCGCCTCCCCGTGGTCATGGCTGTGCGGGGTCAGCGCATGGCGGAGCCGCGCCCACGGGGAGCTCCGGTGGTCGTGGTCGTGGTGGCTGTGGGCAGGAGCCTGTCGGGCAGGGGAGTGGTTCACGCTGTCAATGTATCTGCGTAAGCATGCAGATAGCAAGATCTGCGTACCATGGCCCCATGCATCCCTCGCCCGTGGATCCGGTCCCCGATGACGAGCACGCCCGGATCGCCGCGAGCACCTTCCGCATGCTCTCGGATGCCACCCGGGTGAAGATCCTCTGGACGCTCTTCAGCGAGGAGGCCAGCGTGAACGTGCTCGCCGAGACGGTCGGGGCGACTCCGGCCGCTGTCAGCCAGCATCTGGCGAAGCTGCGGCTCGCGGGCCTCGTGGAGAGCCGCAAGGAGGGCACCTTCGCCTTCTACCGCGCCTCGGACTCCCATGTGCGCCGGCTGCTCGCCGAGACCCTCTCCCATGCCGAGCACGTCACCGGGGCGGCGACGGCGGACGACCCGCACAGCTACTGACAGCTGCTGATCGGTGGCCGTCGCGGGCGTGACATCGAGAGCACGAAGAAGCCCCTCGCCGCACTGGTCGGTGCGGTGAGGGGCTTCATCCAGAAAGTGCGCCCGGAGGGATTCGAACCCCCAACCTTCTGATCCGTAGTCAGATGCTCTATCCGTTAAGCTACGGGCGCTCGCCAGCTGAACTGACCTGGTCAACTCTAACGGTCGCGTCCCGCCGGCGCCAATCCGGAAGCCATGACCCTGCTCACACGGCCCCCGGACGGCTCACCGAGGCGGCGTCACCAGCCCGGATTCTGCGGCGGCTGCTGGCCCTGACCCGGCCGGCCCCACTGCTGCCCGTCCTGCGGCGGACGGGACCAGGGCTGTTCGCCCTGCGGAGCCTGCGGTGCTGGCGGCGGCGAGGCCCGACCCCACTGCTGACCCTGCGGGGCGGCGGTGCCGGCGGCTGCTGCAGCACCGTAGCCGCCGGGCATGCCCGAGGGGGTGGAGCCGCCGCCCCGGTTCCGGCGGGCACGGATCACGAAGAAGGCGATCACCGCGAGCAGGAGCAGGACGAGGAACCCGAGCACCAGCACGACCACGATCACGATGATCCAGGGGAAGCCGCCGGCATCCGCCCGGATGTCGACGCCCTGCATCACCTGGGTGAGATCGGTGTAGGTCACGGAGTCGCCCTCGACCTCGCCGCCGTTGGACTCGATGACCTCACCGGGGAAGGTGAAGGTGATCCGGACGTCGAAATCGGCCATCGCCGGGTCCCCGAACTGCGCGGCCTCGTCGCCGGTGAGGACCAGGTGGTACTCGCCGTCCTCCTCGGTGAGGGAGAGGTCGGAGCCGAAGTTGTCGCGGGTGATGACGCCGGAGACGAGGCAGCCGAGCTGGCCGCCCTCCTCGTAGGACTCGACCTCGGGGGCGAGCTCGCCGCCGATGGACAGCTTCTCGGTCATCGCGGAGCACATGGTGTCGGCGTCGCCGTAGGCCCCCGCCAGGACGTCCTTGTCGATGGCGAGGTCGTATGACAGGTTGATCGTGTCGACGTCCTGGATCTCGAGATCCGCATGGAGCTTCCCGCACCCCGCGAGCACCATGAGGAAGGGAAGCAGGAGGACGGCGAGGAGTCTGTGCCGGGTCGAGATGCTGTTCATGGGGCCCCCGTCGGATGGTGCGCTGAGTTCGGTGGACAGCGCTCGACCGAGCGCGCGTCCCCCTGAGCGTACCGGCGAGGGGTCGCCGGCGCGGTGGGGAGAACTCCCCATCGCGCCGGACGGGCGCAGGAGAGGCGTTGGCCTACTTCCAGAACATGAGCATGCCGCCGCCGACCATCAGCACGCCGAAGCCTGCGCCGAGGTTCCAGTCGCCGATCGGGAGTGGGAGCTGGCCGGCAGAGATGTAATAGGTGACCAGGTAGGCCAGACCCACGATCAGCAGCACCACGGCGGTGGGGGCGAGCCAGGCGGGGTTCTGCGTCGCAGCGGCGACCCGGCGGCGGGGGCTGCGGCCGCTCTCCGCCGCGGCGGCCTTCTTCACCGAGGTGGAGCGGGTGGAGTCCTTCGCCTTCTCGGCGACCTCTCCGCCGGCGGGCTTCCCCGGGACCTTCGACGGGGCGGAGTCCTTGCCGGTGGGGGAGCGTGTGACCGGATCCTTGCCGGTCCTCCGGGCGGATGTCGCGACGGGATCCTTCGAGGACCCCTCGGCCGAGCTCTCCGGGGAGTCCTCCTGCGGCGTCGGCGCGGCCGTGGCCTTCGCGTGCGACGTCGCTCGCCGGGGCGACTTCTTCCTGCTCCTGGCCATGAAACGGTGCTCCCTCGACGGGCCTGATCGCACGGCGCGCCGTGCGAGCCCGCGGGTGCGGACTGTGGCCTAGGGTAATGGTCGTCGAGCGACGGTGCGAAGTCAGGAGTGGCCATGGATGCAGAGCGCGTCGGCCGCCGCCCCGCTCGCCCTGCGCGTCTCCGCGGCCGGATCGGGGTGGCGCTGGTGATGGTGCTGTGCGGGATCCTGTTCGCCACCACCGCCGGACTCTCCGACGGCAGCTCCATCCGCGACGAGAGCAGCGATGTCGCCGGCGTGCTCGAGCAGCGCGGGCGCGTCATCGAGGACCTCACGGCGGAGAACGCGGCCACGCGCGCCGAGATCGAACGCCTGCGGGACATGGACGAGAGCGCACCCGCCGCCGCCCGCACCGCGCAGGTCACGGATGCCGTGGGCCTCAGCGAGGTCAGCGGGCCCGGCCTGCGGATCACCCTCACCGACGCCCCCGGCAGCGCGCTGGGTGCGGTCCCCGGCACGGAACCCGACGATCTCGTGGTCCATCAGCAGGATCTCGAGTCCTATATCAACGCACTGTGGGCGGGCGGCGCCGAGGCGATGATGCTGCAGGACCAGCGGGTCATCAACGGCAGCGCCTTCCGCTGCGCCGGCAACACCCTCCTGCTCGAGGGCCGGGTCTACTCCCCGCCGTTCGTGGTCACCGTGATCGGGCCGGTCGAGGAGATGGCCGCCTCGCTCGAGGCCTCGCCGGGGGTCGGGGTGTACCGCGAATGGGTGGACCATGTGGGCCTGGGCGAGAAGGTCGAGACCCTGGAGACCACCATGCTCCCCGGCTTCGTCGGCCCTCTCACCATCGATGCGGAGGTGGCCGGATGAGGTCCTCCCACCGCGGTCGTCGTCGTGGGAGCGGGGTCATCGGGATCCTCGGGGAGCTGCTGCTGACCTGCGGTGCGCTGCTGCTGCTGTTCCTGATCTGGCAGCTGTGGTGGACCGATGCGGTCGCCGACCGCGAGCAGGACGGCATCCTCGCGGGCCTGGAGCAGGAATGGGGCCAGGTCGATGCCCGGACCATCGCCCCGCGGCAGGAGGGCCCGCCGCCGGTGCCGGCGACCCCTGCGGACACGAAGGTCTGGGGCACCATGCACGTGCCCGCCTTCGACCGCCCGGAGTTCCCGCTCGCGGAGGGTGTGAGCCTCGAGCAGGTGCTCAACGTCAAGGGGGTCGGGCACTACCCGGGCACCGCGCTGCCCGGGGAGCTCGGGAACGTCGCGATCGCCGGGCACCGCAACACCTACGGCCGGGTCTTCGAGGACATCGCGCGGCTGGAGGCCGGGGATCCGGTCGTGGTGGAGACGGCCGAGACCTTCTTCGTGTACGAGGTGACCGAGACGCTCATCGTCCAGCCCGGGGACGTCGAGGTGATCGCGCCGACGCCCGGACAGCCAGGCGTCGAGCCCACCGAGCAGATGCTCACCCTCACCGCCTGCCACCCGATGTTCTCCGCCCGCGAGCGGATCATCGTCCACGCGGAGTTCGCGTACTGGACGAAGCGGTCCGAGGGGAACCCGGAAGCCCTCGCGGACGAGGTCGCGACGAGCCCGGAGACGACGGAGGAGAACTGATGTACGGATGGCTGTTCCGGGCGCTGCCCGGACCGCTGGGGGCACGGATCCTGGTCACCGTGCTGCTGGTCGCGGTGATCATCGTGGTGCTGTTCGCCCGGGTCTTCCCGGCGATCGCGCCCTTGCTGCCCGTCGACGACGGCATGGTCGGCGCCGCGCTCAGCCGGTCGTCATCAGTGGCTTGAGCCCGGCGGCGCGCTCGGCCGCGTCGCGGCCGTCGCACAGCTGCAGGAAGCGGGCCAGCATCAGGTGCCCGTTCTCGGTGAGCACCGATTCGGGATGGAACTGGACCCCGTGCAGCGGCAGCTCGCGATGCGCCAGGCCCATCACCATGCCATCGGCCGTACGGGCGGTGATCTCGAGCTCGGCGGGAATGGTCTCGGGCACCACGGTCAGCGAATGATAGCGAGTGGCGATCATCGGGGACGGCGCCCCGGCGAACACGCTCGTCCCCTCATGGGTGAGCTCGCTGGTCCGGCCGTGCATCAGCTGCGGGGCGTGGTCGACCGTGGCGCCGAAGTACTGGCCCAGCGCCTGATGGCCCAGGCACACCCCCAGCAGCGGCAGCTCACCGGCGGCGCAGGCCCCGATGACCTCGAGCGAACGACCGGCGGTGGTGGGGTTGCCCGGTCCGGGGGAGATCAGCACGCCGTCGAAGCCGGCAAGGTCCACCTCGCCCGCCTCGGTGGCCGGCACCTCGTCGTTGCGGGCCACGACCGTCTCGGCGCCCAGCTGCTGCAGATAGCCCACGATCGTGAAGACGAAGCTGTCGTAGTTGTCGATCACCAGGATCCGCGCGGCCGCCGCCGGATCGGCGGGGACGCTGCCCTCCGCAGGGTCAGCTGCCGTGCCCTCAGCCGTTCCCATTGCCGCTGTTCCCATTGCCCTGCCCCTGTCCGACGCTGCCCCGCGCGTTGCCCTCCCCGTTGCCGGGCTCGTCGCTCGGCGGGTCCGCGGGAGGCTCGTCGGCGGTCTCGGACGGCGAGGCGGACTCCGACGGCGACGACTTCGGTGTCTCCTTCGGGGTCTCGCTCGGCGTCTCGGTGGGGGTCGGCTCCGGCTCGGGCCCGGAGGAGACCACGATGGTGATCGTGGAGCCGCTGTCGACCTGCGCGTTCGCGCCGGGCTCGGTACGGATCACGCGGCCCTCCTGGACGCTGTCCGAGTGCTCCTGCTCGGAGGTGTGGCCGAAGCCTGCCTCGGCGAGCGTGTCCTGGGCGTCCGCGAGCGGCTGCCCGGTGACGTTGGGGACCGCGACGGGGCCCTCGGGGGCCGCGACGATGAGGCTGATCGTGGCACCGATCGTCTCGCTGGTCCCACCCTGGGGCGTCTGCTCGAGCACGGTGCCCGCAGCGTGCTCGCCGTCCGGGCGCTCCGTGATGTCGACCTCGAAGCCGATATCGTTGAGGATCTCGGTGGCGCTGTCGACGTCGGTCAGCAGCAGGTCGGGCACCGGGTAGCTGCCGGTCGCATCCCAGAGCTGGACCGTGTCGCCGCGCTGCGCCGTGGTGCCGGCGGCCGGCTCCGTGCGGATGACGATCCCGCGCTCGGTCTGCTTCTCGTCGTCGCTGTCGACGTACTCGGCCACGAATCCGGCGTCTTCGAGCAGCTTCTCGGCCTCGTCGCGGGGCCTGTCGGTGACGTCGGGGACCTCGACCGCCTCCGGCCCGGCGGAGACCGTCACCTCGACGGTCGTGCCGAGGGCGACCTGCTGGCCCTCCCCGGGATCGGAGGAGATGACGGATCCCGCCTCGACCTCCTGGGACTCCGCCTGAGTGAACGTGCCCTCCAGGCCGGCCTCCTCGAGGAGCGCGCTCGCGTCCTCCTCGGTCTCGCCGACGATCGACGGCACCGCGACCGTCTCGGGGCTCTGGTCCCAGGGCTGGAACACGGCGAGGGCCGCCGCGACCAGTCCGAGCACGGCGAGGATGACCAGGACGATCAGCCACCAGGGCTTGCGGCGGTCCGGCTCGTCCTCGGCCGGCTCGACCTCGTCGAGGGTGTGCAGCGCGAGGGGTCCGGTGCTGGGGGTCGGGACGGAGCCGCCGTTCCAGGTCTGGGCGCGCAGCCCCCCCGCGGTCGCGGCACCGACCGCCCCCATGGCGGGCAGCGCCTCGGTGGCATCGCCGACCGGGGCCAGCACGGTGGTGGCCCCGGCGTCTTCACCCGTGGGGACGGCGCCCCCCACCAGGGACGGAGCCCTCCTGGACACCACCGCGGCGATGTCCCGGGAGAAGGCGACCGCGCTCGGGTAGCGCTGCTCGCGATCCTTGGTCAGGCCCGTGAGGATCACGGCATCCAGGGCCGGGGTGACCGCCGGGTTGTAGGCCGAGGGCGGGTGGGGCTCCTCGCGCACGTGCTGGTAGGCGATCGAGACCGGCGTGTCGCCGGTGAACGGTGGGCGCCCGGTGAGCATCTCGAACATCACGCAGGCGGCGGAGTAGATGTCCGAGCGGGCATCGACCAGCTGGCCGCGGGCCTGTTCGGGGGAGAGGTACTGGGCGGTGCCCATCACGGCCTGGGTCGCGGTCATCGCGCTGGTGGCGTCGGCGATCGCGCGGGCGATGCCGAAGTCCATCACCTTCACCGCGCCGGCCTCGTTGATCATGATGTTGCCGGGCTTGATGTCGCGGTGCACGATCCCGGCGCGATGGGAGTACTCCAGGGCGCTCAGCAGCGCCGCCATGATCTCGCCGGCCTGGGCGGCGGACATCGGGTGCTCGGGGTCGATGTGCTCGCGCAGGGTGTCGCCCTGGACGTACTCCATCACGATGTAGGGGATGGTGACGTCCGCCCCGGTGAGGGTGGTCTGCTGCTCCTCACCGGTGTCGTACACGGCGACGATCGAGGGATGGTTCAGCGAGGCGGCGCTGTGCGCCTCCCGCCGGAACCGCTCCTGGAAGCTGGAGTCCCGGGCCAGGTCGGAGCGCAGCACTTTGACGGCGACGGTGCGGTGCAACCGGGTGTCCTCGGCGAGGAACACCTCTGCCATGCCCCCGGTGCCGAGGATCCGCCCCAGGCGGTAGCGTCCGCCCAGGACCACGCTCTCTTCGCTCACTCCACACCTGTCCTCGTGCCGTGGCCGACGTCGACCGCGTCGACCATGCTAGTTGCTGACGCCGCCTCGACTGCGGCGACGTGAGCGATCTGGCCTCCGTGCGGGCCCTCGAGGGCCCCGACCGCGCCCAGGGGGAGCAGGCCGAGCCCGCCCGCGACCGCGGCGATGATCGCGATGATCACCAGGATCAGCAGGACCAGCCCCGGCAGCGACATGCCCCAGAGCTTCCGGCCCGTCGTCGAGGTGCCGCGCACCGTCCGCGAGGAGGTCGCGGTGTCGACGCCGTCGAAAGCACCGCTGCGGGTGAGCCTGTCGACGCCCGTGCCGTCGCGGGCGCCCCGGGGCGCCGGTGACGCGGAGCTCGCCGAGCGGGCGGAGCTCGCCGAGCGGCGCGGGGCGGAGCCGGCGGAGGCGGCCGACAGGGCCGAGGGACCGGAGGCCCCCGAGCGGTGCCGGATCCCGCGGCCCCGGCCGGACAGGGGCAGCGGCATCGCGGCGGTGCGGGTCCCGGTGGGAGAGGCCCCCGTGCGACGGTCGACGGGCGGGGCGGAGGACGGTGAGGAGCCCTCGCCGCTGTCGGGTGCGGCCTCCCCGCGGACCCGGTTCTCCCCGGTCCAGTCGTGATCGGCGACCTTGGTCACCGGGATCGCGCCGGTGCTGAAGCGCGGCTCGACACCGCGCTGGATCGCCTCGAGGATCCGCGAGACGGCGGCCGCGGAGCGGGGACGGTTCGCCGGGGCCTTGGCGAGCATCATCATCACCAGGCGGCGCAGATCGGCATTGATCGCCTCGGAGAGCTCCGGCGGCTGCTGCTTGACCTGCGCCATCGCGATCTCGACCTGGCTCGAGCCGGTGAAGGGCCGGCGGCCGTTGAGCATCTCGTAGGCCACGATGCCCAGCGCGTAGATGTCCGAGAGCGAGGTGGCCTGCTTGCCCATCGCCTGCTCGGGGGAGAGGTACTGGGCGGTGCCCATCACCAGTCCGGTCTTGGTCAGCCGCGCCTGGTCCTTGCTGCGGGCGATCCCGAAGTCGGTGATCTTCATCGTCCAGTCGTTCTCCTCGTCGACCAGCACGTTCTCGGGCTTCACGTCACGGTGGACCACCCCCTTGGAATGGGCGGCGTCCAGCGCCCGGGCGAGCTCTATGAGCAGCGAGACCACCCGCTTCTCGGGCAGTCCGCCGGGGTTCGCCTCGATGAGCTCCGAGAGCGGACGGCCCGGGCACAGCTCCATGACGATGTAGGCGCGGCCGTCGAGCTCGCCGTAGTCGTAGAGCGCGGCGATCCCGTCGTGGGAGAGCGCGGCGGTGTGGCGGGCCTCGGCACGGAAGCGCTTGAGGAAGCCCTCGTCGCCGGCGTACTCCTCCCGCAGCACCTTGATCGCGACCTCGCGGTCGAGCTCCTGGTCGCGACCCTTCCAGACCTGGCCCATCCCGCCGGTGGCGATCAGGGACGTCAGTTCGTAGCGTCCTTCGAGCATGAGCCCCGGTTCGGTCCTCAAGGCTGGATCACCGCTTCCATCACGTCCTGGGCGATCGGCGCCGCGGTGCGCGAGCCGTATCCGCCTTCCTCGACCACGACCGCCACGGCGATCTTCTGGTCCTCCTGCTGTGCATATCCCACGAACCAGGAGTGGGCCCGGCGGTCCTCGCCCCACTCCGCGGTACCGGTCTTGCCGCCCACCTCGACACCGTCGATCGCTGCGGCGGCACCGGTGCCGTCCTCGACCACGCCCACCATCATCTGGCGCATCTGGGAGGCGTTCGCGGCGGTCAGCGGCTGTCCCAGCTCCTTCGGGGTGAGCGCGTCGATCGTGGTCAGGTCGCTCGTGCGCACCGCCTGCACCAGCTGCGGCTGCATGACCACGCCGTCGTTGGCGAAGGTCCCGGCCACCATCGCCATCTGCAGCGGCGTCACCCGGGTCTCGTACTGGCCGATCGACGTGGTCGCGAGCTGCGCGGCATCGAGGTCCTGCCCGATCGTCGAGGGGGTCACCGACAGCGGGATCGTCAGGTGCTGCCCGAAGCCGAACTCCTGGGCGGTCTCGCGCAGCTGCTCCTCGCCGAGGTCGACCCCGAGCATCGCGAAGGAGGTGTTGCAGGACTGGCGCAGCGCGTCGGCCAGGGTCGAGCTGTCCTCGGGCCCGCAGGCCTCGGTGCCGCCGCCGGCGTGGTTGTTCATCACGGCGGTGGAGTTCGGCAGCTCCCAGGTGCCCGGTCCCGGGATCTCCGTCTCGGCGGTGTACCGGCCCGTCTCGAGGGCGGAGGCGGCGACCACGAGCTTGAAGGCGGAGCCCGGCGGGTAGAGGTCCCCGCCGATCGCCCGGTTGGTCAGCGGCCGTTCCGGGTCCTCGTTGAGCTCCTGCCACGCCTGGCGCACGGATTCCCGGTCGTGGGAGGCGAGCCGGTTCGGGTCGTAGCTGGGAGCGGAGACCATCGCCAGCACGGCCCCGGTCTCCGGATCCAGGGCGACCGCGGCACCGCGCTGTCCGTCCAGCGCGTCCCAGGCGGCTTCCTGGGCCGCGGCGTCGAGGGTGAGCTCGACGGTCGCGCCGCGTCCCTGCCGGCCGGAGAGGATGTCGGAGATGCGGTGGTAGAACAGCGCATCGGCCGCGCCGGAGAGGGTGTCGTTCAGCGCCCGTTCGATGCCGGTGAAGCCGTAGACCACCGAGTAGTACCCGGTCACCGGGGCGTACATCGCCCCGGGGTCGTAGCTGCGCAGGTAGCCGTAGGTGTCGTCCGAGGACTGCGAGCTCGCCACCGCGTGCCCGTCCACCACGAGCGGGCCGCGATGGCGCCCGTACTCGTTGTACAGGGTGCGGGCGTTGTGCCCGTCGGCGTTGAGACGGTCCGCGGCGATCACCTGGAAATAGGTGGTCGAGGTGAACAGCAGCAGGAACAGCACGCTGATCACGAGCCAGACATGGCGCAGCGGCCGGTTCATGAGCCCACCTCCTGGACCGGGCGCGGCCCGGCGGGCGTCCCGGCACCCGGGACCTGCCGGGCGGCGGGGCGGCGCGCGGCATCCGAGAGCCGCACCAGGATGCCGGCGATGATCCAGTTGCACACCAGCGAGCTGCCGCCCGCGGCGAGGAAGGGGAGGGTCAGTCCGGTCAGGGGGATCACCCGGGTGACGCCGCCGACGACGACGAAGACCTGCAGCGCCATCACGAAGCCGAGACCGCCGGCGAGCAGGGTGCCGAAGCCGTCGGAGATGCCGACGGCGGCGCGCAGCGCGCGCTGCACCAGCAGCAGGTAGAGCAGCAGCAGGGCGAAGGCCCCGATCGCGCCCAGCTCCTCCGCGAAGGAGGCGAAGATGAAGTCGGACTCGGCGTGGGGGACCACGTCGGGCCGCCCCTCCCCGAGGCCGGCACCGGTGATGCCGCCGTTGGCGAGACCGAAGAGGCCCTGGTTGATCTGCTCGCAGAGGGAATAGTTCTCGTTCGAGAGCGGATCCAGCCAGCAGGTGATGCGGGTGCGCACGTGACCCATCTGGGTGGCGGCGAAGATCGCCGGGGGCAGGAACATCACCGCACCGATCACCAGCCAGCTGAGCCGGTCCGTGGCCACGTACAGCATCGCGACGAACAGGCCGAAGAACATCAGGGAGGTGCCCAGATCGGTCTGGAACACGAGTACCGCCATCGCGAAGCCCCAGGCCACCAGGATCGGGCCGAAGTCGGACCAGCGGGGCAGGTGGATGCCGAGCACCTTCGGGCCCGCGAGCGCGAGCGTGTCGCGGCGGGCGACCAGGTAGCCGGCGAAGAAGATCGCGAAGGCGATCTTCGCCAGCTCCGCGGGCTGGAAGCTGAAGCCGGCGAGGTCGATCCAGATCCTCGAGCCGTTGCGGGCCGAGCCGATCACCGGTGCGAGCGGCAGCAGCAGCAGCACGCCCCCGGCGACGGCGCTGATCCAGGTGAAGCGCCGCAGCCGACGATGGTCCCGCAGCATCACCAGCACCGCCACGCAGAGCAGCACGCCGAGGGCCGCCCAGAGCATCTGCCGGTCCGCGCTCGCCGAGGTGCGGATCCCATAGATCTCGTTCGCGGCGTGGACGGACTCGATCATCGCGATGCCCAGCAGGTTCAGCAGCACCACCAGCGGCAGGATCACCGGATCCGCGTACGGGGCGCGCCACATCACCGCGATCTGCAGGACGAGCGCGAGCACGGCGGCCCCGATCCCGTACTCCAGCAGGTGCTCGGGCAGCTCGTCGAACCGGCCGAGCCCCACCAGGGCGTAGGAGCCCACGCCGATGAGCACCGCGAACGCCAGCAGCAGCGCCTGCGTGAGCCGGCGCGGCCGTGCGGTGTAGGAGACGATCGTGGCCATTACGTGCCGCCGCCGTCGGACGGCGCGGGGGCGATCGGGGGCGGGGGCCGGTTCGCGATCGCGGCCTGCTCGAGCCGATCGATGATCTGCTCGGCGTTCTCGCGGTCGGAGGCGGTGATGGTGTTCTGGACCTGCTGGCGCGTCACCTCGGGCAGGTCCTCGAGGCCGATGTCGGTGACCACCACCGGATCGGACAGCGACAGCGGTCCGAGATCCTGGGACAGGCCCTGGTAGAGCACCACGCTGGTGCCATCGGTGCCGACGTAGAACTGTCGCTGGGACCAGGCGTAGCCGGCCCACAGCACACCGCCGAGCAGGGCGATCAGGAGCATCAGGGTGACCAGCGCCGGCCAGGGGCTGCGGCGCGGCGGCTCCTCCGCGGCGAAGTCCTCGTCCTCGTAGGGGGCCTCGGGCTCCTCGCGCGTGAGGGCGGCGGCTTTCGCGGCCGGTCCGGAGGCCGCGGTGGGGGCATGGCGGTTGCGTGCCGCGGACCCCACGATCTGCGGGCTGGTGGAGGGGGCCTCCTGGCCGCGGGGGAGCTGTTCGAGGTCCACCACGTCGGCGACGATGCAGGTGATGTTGTCCGGGCCGCCGCCCTTGAGCGCCAGCTGGATCAGCTCGTCGGCGCATTCGCCGGGGTCCGTGAAGTTCGTCAGGGCCGCATCGATGGTGTCCAGGGAGACCAGGCCCGAGAGACCGTCGGAGCAGAGCATCCAGCGGTCGCCGGGGTGGGCCGGCCGCAGGGAGAGGTCGAGCTCGGGGTCGGCGTCCACGTCGCCGAGGACGCGCATCAGCACGGACCGCTGGGGGTGGCGCTCGGCCTCCTCCTCGGTGAGCCGTTCCTCGTCCAGCAGGCGCTGGACGAAGGTGTGGTCCTTGGTGACCTGGGTGGTCTCGCCCTTGCGGAGCAGGTAGGCGCGGGAGTCGCCGATGTGGGCGAGGGCGAACTTGCCCTCGGCGCGCAGCAGGGCGGTGATCGTGGTGCCCAGGCCGCGCAGCTGCGGCTCGTCGCGGGCCCGACGCAGGATCTCCTGATTGGCCTCGAGCACGCTCTCCTCGAGGGTGGCCACGATGTCGGAGGCCGGGGTCTCGGAGTCGAGCTGGGCCAGGTGGCCGATCGCGACGGAGGAGGCGACGTCGCCGCCGGCGTGCCCGCCCATGCCGTCGGCGACCACCAGCAGGTGGCTGCCGGCGTAGGCGGAGTCCTGGTTGTTGGACCGCACGAGGCCGACGTCGGAGCGGGCGGCATATCGCAGGGCGATGCTCATCGCGGACCTCGTCTCAGTTCGATCTCGGTGCGGCCGATCCGCACCTGGGCACCGGGCCGGAAGGGGACGGCGCCCTCGATCCGCGTGCCGGACACCAGGGTGCCGTTGGTCGAGCCCAGATCCTCCACCATCCACTCGTCCTCGCGCTGGAACACCCGGGCGTGGCGGTTGGAGGCGTAGTCGTCGTCGAGCACCAGGGTGCACTCCGGGGCGCGCCCGATGAGGATCGGGGTGGAGCCCAGGGACAGGGAGGTGCCGCGCAGCGGTCCGGCGGTGACCACCATCGCCGCCTGCGTGACCTCGGGGTCCGTGCGCAGCTGGGCCGGGTCGACGCCGGCGCCGCCGGGCGGACCCGAGGCGGGGCGCTGCTCCCGTCGCGGGTCGCGGCTGGAGCGGGTGACCACGGTGGTGCCGAAGAGGTCGTTGCGCATCACCAGCACCACGATGATCACGAAGATCCACAGCGCCAGCACGAAGCCCAGGCGCAGGGCGACCAGTGTCAGTTCGCTCATCGGGCGCTCACCAGGTGGCCGGGCCGGCGGTGGGCAGCAGCACGGTCAGCCGGGTGCGGCCGATCTTCAGCAGCGAACGGTCCTGGAGGGCCACCGGGGTGCGGATCCGTTCCCCGTCGACGAAGGTGCCGTTGGTCGAGCCGAGATCGGTGGCGACCAGGGTCGAATCGGCGTCGGTGCGCAGCTCGAGGTGATGGCGGGAGACCCCGGTGTCCTCGAGGATGATGTCGGCGTCGCCGCCGCGACCGATCACCGTGACCGGGCCGGTCAGCAGGTACTGCTGACCGTCGATCTCGACGATCGGGCTGCCGCCGGAGCCCGCCTGTGCGGCGTCCGTCGCGGGCGCGACGCTGCCGCGCTCGGTGCGGGACTCGGTCTCGAAGCGACCCGCCCGCACCTCGTCATCGCGCTCCAGGGTGATGACGACGCCGCCGACGAACATGTACCGCTGCTTGTCGGCGTGCTCCATCAGCACCCGCTGGAGCTCGTCGAGCAGGGTCTCCTGCCAGGAGCTGAAGCGGTCGTAGTCCTGGGAGTGCAGGTAGATGGAGAAGATGTTCGGCGCCAGGGTCCGCGTGCGATCGAGCACCTGGATCTGGTCGTCGCACTCGCGCTTGAGCCCCTGCGCCAGGTCGAGCGGCTTCAGCTGCCCGCGGCCGGGCGCGAAGACGCTCGTCACGCCGCGATCGAGGCCGCGCTCGATCCGATCCAAGATCCCCACGATGGTCCTTCGCTCTCGCAGTGGCTGACAGGTGCGGCGGGCCGTCGGCCGACGCCACCGGTGGGCGACGTTCGGTGAGGCTGCTCGCCCCCTGATCGTATCGCGACAGCAGGTGGATGCCGGTACCGCCGAGCGGGGAGGCGGCGAGGGATTCGTGCAGGCCTCGTGAAGAGCGGGGCTCCCGGCGCCGACGGCACCGCGGCCCTGTATGCGATATCCGTATGCGATATTGAAGGCGTGGAGACCGTCAGAGCGCCCGAGATCCCCGTCGACATCGACTTCGTGCACGCCCTGGGGGTGGCCGACGCGGAGCGCACCCTGCACACCCAGGGCGATGCGACCCGGGTCTGGGACCTCGCCAGCGTCTCCAAACCCCTGACCGCGCTCGGGGTGCTGATCGCTGTGGACCGCGGCCTGGTCGACCTCGACGAGCCCGCCGGGCCCGAGGGTGCGACCGTGCGGCACCTGCTCGCCCACACCGCCGGCTACCCCTTCGACGGCGAGGAGTCGGTGGGGAGCGTCGGCGCACGCCGCATCTACTCCAACACCGGCTTCGAGGTGCTCGCCGCCCATGTCGAGGATGCGACGGGCTTCGACTTCGCCGACTGGATGGAGCAGAGCGTCGTCGCGGGCCTGGACCTCGTCGACCTCGAGGTCTCGGGCTCCCCGGCCGCCGGCTACCGCGGTTCGCTCCGCGATCTGCTCGCCGTCGGTCGCGAACTGCTCGCACCCACCCTGATCCCCGAGCCGCTCTGGCGCGAGGCGAGGACCGTCCAGTTCCCGGGCCTTTCCGGGATCCTGCCCGGCTACGGGCGCCAGAAGCCCAACGACTGGGGGCTGGGGTTCGAGATCCGCGGTGAGAAGCAGCCGCACTGGACCGGTGCCGACTCCTCCCCGCAGACCTTCGGGCACTTCGGCCAGTCCGGTTCCTTCCTCTGGGTGGACCCGGCGGCCGGGCTTGCCGCCGCCTTCCTCGGCGAGCAGCCCTTCGGTCCCGAGCACGTGCGCGTCTGGCCCGGCCTCACCGATGCGCTGCTGGAGCGCTTCGGCGGCAGGGGCGACGGCGGCGCGGGATGAGCTCCCTGGACCTGCTGGGGGAGTTCGGGTTCGAGGCCGCCGCGATCGTGCTCGGTCCCGAGGGCGAGCGGGCGCGGCGCGGGGACGTCGACCTGCTCCGACCCTGGCGCTCCGTCACCAAGGCCCTCACCGGATTCGGTGCTACCCTCGCCCTCCAGGACGGGCGCGTGGACCTCGAGGATGCGGCCGGCCCGCCCGGGGCGACGCTGCGCCACCTGCTCTCCCACGCCTCGGGGTACTTCTACGAGTCCGCGAACACGCTGCAGGCCCCGGGGCTGCGCCGGCACTACTCGAACTTCGGCATCGACGAGGCCGCCCGCCACGTGGAGCAGGGCATCGGCGGGGATTTCGGCGGCTGGGTGCAGGAGCGGATCGCAAAGCCGCTGGGCATGGATGGCCTGCAGTGGAGCGGCTCGGCCTCCGTCGGCGCCCACGGTGCGCTCACCGACCTCGCGCTCGTCGCCGCCGAGCTGCTGCGCCCCACCCTGCTGACCGAGCGCTGGCATGCGGAGATGACCCGGGTGCAGTTCCCGGAGCTGGTGGGCATCATGCCCGGTTTCGGCAAGCAGATCCCCAACCCCTTCGGGCTCGGGATCGAGGTGCGGGGCGCCAAGTCACCGCACTGGACCGGCACGGACAACAGCCCGGCGACCATCGGCCACTTCGGGATGCGCGGCACCGCCTTCTGGGTGGACCCCGAGGCCGACCTCGCGCTGGTGATCGGCACCTCGCACGACTTCTGCGACGCCCACCGCGAGAACATGCCCCGCCTGGCCGATGCGGTGCTGGCCGAGTTCGCCCGCTGAGCGGAACCGCAGCTCAGGCGTTGTGGACCAGCGGGCCGGCGGGTTCGCGCCGGCCGGCGAGCACCTCGAGCATCCGCACCAGGCGCACCGTGGCCTGCACGTCGTGCACCCGCAGCATCCGCGCTCCGTGCTGCACCGCCCAGGCCGCGGCCGCCAGGGACCCCTCCAGCCGCTCCTCCTTGGCCAGGCCCAGGGACTCGCCCACGAAGTCCTTGCGGCTCAGCGCCGCCAGCACGGGCAGCCCGAGGTCGGCGTACTCCGGCAGGCCCCGCATCACCTCGAGGGTCTGCAGGGTGGACTTGTTCAGGTCCGGTCCCGGATCCAGCACGATCCGTTCCCGCGGCACCCCGGCGGCGAGGGCGCGCTCGAGACGGGCGAGGAGGAACTCCCGTACCTCGGAGACCACGTCGTCGTAGTGCGGGTGGGGGAGCGGCCTGCGGGGTCGAGCCGCCGAGTGGGTGAGGATCAGCGAGGCACCGGACTCGGCGACCGCGGCCGCCATCCGCGGATCCGAGAGCCCGGTGGTGTCGTTGATCAGGTCCGCACCGGCGGCGATGGCGGCCCGGGCCACCGAGGCGTGGAAGGTGTCCACCGACAGCAGCACGCGGCCCGGCAGCTGCGCGCGCAGCGCGGCCACGACCGGCACCACCCGCTCGCGCTCCTCCTGCGCGGGCACCGGCGCCCCGGGGGCGAACTTCACCCCGCCCACGTCGATGAGGTCCGCACCGTCGTGGGCGGCCGCGAGCCCGGCGGCGACCGCGGCCTCCAGGTCCCAGGTGCGGCCCTCGTCGAAGAAGGAGTCGCGGGTGCGGTTGACGATCGCCATCACCAGCACCCGGTGGGAGGTGTCCGGCAGCGGGCGGGGGGCGGGCAGGATGCTCGGCGACGGGGGCGGGGGAGCATCCAGCGCAGGCTCGGGAGCGCGGGATACAGTGGATTCCGAGCAGGGCGTGCGATCTGTCTCGAGCTCGTCGTACACCATGTTCACGATCCGTTCCTTTGCTGTTCAGGTCGGGGTCCGCCCTGCATCGAGGCACGCCCGACCTGCACTACGTTATGAGCGGACACGGACTTGCACAATCCGGCTGCGGCGCACCTCGCACGCCGGCACAGCACCTTATGGAGGACTCACGAGATGAAGATCGTCGTCGCCGGTGGAGATGGATTCTGCGGCTGGCCCACTGCCCTGTACCTCTCGCAGAAGGGCCATGACGTCACGATCGTGGACAACCTGGTGCGCCGTGAGATCGATGTGGAGCTGGGCTCCAACTCGGTGACCCCGATCCTCGAGCTCGAGGAGCGGGTCGCGGTGTGGAAGGAGGTCTCCGGCAAGGACATCGCCGTGAGGATCGCCGACCTCACCGACTATGAAGAGGTGGCCGCAGTCTTCCGCGACGTCCAGCCGGAGTCCTTCGTGCACTTCGCCGAGCACCGCTCCGCGCCGTACTCGATGATCGACCGCGAGCACGCGATCGAGAACCACCGCAACAACGTCGAGGGCACCCTGAACGTGCTGTGGGCGATCAAGGACTTCGCCCCCGACTGCCACCTGGTCAAGCTCGGCACCATGGGCGAGTACGGCCAGCCGAACATCGACATCGAGGAGGGCTGGCTCGAGGTCGAGCACAAGGGTCGCAAGGACCGCCTGCCCTACCCCAAGCAGCCCGGCTCCTTCTACCACCTCACCAAGGTGCACGACAGCGACAACATCATGTTCGCCTGCAAGATCTGGGGCATCCGCGCCACCGATCTGAACCAGGGCGTGGTCTACGGCCTGGAGACCGACGAGACCCGCCAGGACCCGCGCCTGGTCAACCGCTTCGACTACGACGCCGTGTTCGGCACCGCGCTGAACCGCTTCATCGTCCAGGCGGCGATCGGTCACGATCTCACCGTCTACGGCAACGGCTCCCAGACCCGCGGCTACCTGGACATCCAGGACACGGTGCGCTGCATCGAGATCGCCTGCGAGAACCCCGCCGATGTGGGCGAGTTCCGGGTCTACAACCAGTTCACCGAGCAGTTCTCCGTCAAGGAGCTGGCCGAGAAGGTGCAGAAGGTCGCCCGCGACCTGGGCAACGACGTCGAGCTCGCGACCACCGAGAACCCGCGCGTGGAGAAGTACGACCACTACTACAACGCGGTCAACACCAACCTGCTGGACCTGGGCCTGCAGCCCCACCTGCTGACCGACGAGCACCTCACCGAGGTCCTCAAGGTCGCGATGAACAACACCGATCGGGTCAAGCGCGAGCTGGTCCTGCCCACCGTGACCTGGAAGTGAGCCGCACCCCGTGAAGATCGCGATCGTCACGGAGACCTTCCTGCCCTCGGTCGACGGCGTGGTGACCCGTCTGCGCCACGCCGTCGACCGTTTCACCGAGCTCGGGCACGAGGTCATGGTGATCGCCCCCGAGCTCGGGGTCACCGAGTATCGCGGGGCGCGGGTGGTGGGCATCAAGCCGGTGACCCTGCCGTTCTACAAGCATCGACGCTTCACCCTGCCGAACCCCACCGTGGACGGGATCATCCGCGGCTTCCACCCGGACGTGGTCCATGCCGCCCAGCCGCTGCTGCTGGCCTCCTCGGGGGCGTTCGCCGCACACCGCCAGCGGATCCCGCTGGTGGCGAGCTATCACACGCACATCCCCCGCTACCTGGACCTCTACCGGGCCTACCGCTGGGGCAAGCGTCCCGTGTGGTGGCAGATCAGGCGCAACCACGCCCTGGCAGATATCAACATCGCCACCTCGGAGACGATGAAGGCGGAGCTCGCGGAGCAGGGCATCCACAACCTCCACGTGGTGCGGCGCGGGGTGGACACGCAGACCTTCCACCCCCGCTTCGCCTCCGACGCGATGCGGGAGCGCCTCACCCAGGGGCATCCGGGCAAGAAGCTGCTGGTCTTCGTGGGTCGGCTCGCGGCGGAGAAGGAGATCCACCGGCTGCGGCCGATGATGGAGCGCCGTGACGACGTGGCGCTCGCGATCGTGGGCGATGGTCCCTTTCGGCGCGAGCTCGAGCAGATCTTCGCCGGAACCTCCACGCTGTTCCCCGGCTTCATGGAGGGCGAGGAGCTCGCGAGCGCCTTCGCCAGCGCCGACGCCTTCGTCTTCCCCTCGGTCACCGAGACCCTGGGGCTGGTGATCCTCGAGGGGATGGCCTCCGGTCTCCCGGTGGTCGCCGCCCGCTCGGGGCCGACGATGGAGCAGGTCACCGACGGGGTGAACGGGCTCATCTTCGACTCCGGGGACGAGGCGAGCCTGGATGCGGCGCTGACCCGTCTCGGTGACGAGGAGCTGCGGGGGCGCATCCGCGAGGCCGCCCGCGCGGAGGCGGAGAGGTTCTCCTGGGAGAACGCCTCGGACCATCTGCTGCGGTACTACGAGATGGCGATCGCGCAGCACGGCTGAGCGACTCCCTCCCCGCCACCCCTCCCACCCTCGACCTCGTCCCCACCACCGCGATGGCGCAGCCCCGCCCGGTGCCGCTGGAGAACGACCGGGTGCGGCTCGTGCCCCTCGGCCCCCAGCACGTCGACGACCTGCGGGAGGTGGTGGACGACGGGGAGATCTGGCGGATCCCCTACGCCCCGCACGTCCCGCCGCCGGAGCAGGTCGCCGAGCGGGTCGCCGCGCAGTGCGCCTCGGACGAGGCCGGGACCACCGTCTCCTGGGCCGTGGTGGAGCGGGCGAGCGACCGGGTCGTCGGCCACACCACCTTCCTGAACATCTCGCTGCGCGACCGGCGTCTCGAGATCGGCTCCACCCCCTGAACATCGCCTCGCGCCGTGGAGCGGCTCGGCGCCCAGCAGGACGGCATCCTGCGCGCCCACCGGATCATGCCCGACGGCTCCCTGCGCCACACCGTCGTCTACTCGGTCCTGGCCGAGGAGTGGAGCGGCGTGAAGGCCTCGCTGGAGCACTGCCTGCGGCGCTGCGGTCCCCTGTCTTCGATGTGATCTGCTTCGCACTCGATCATCGCCGTGCCATCGACCCCGCTCGGATATGGCCGTGACTATGACGGCTTATGACGGGATTCTGGCGTCGTCGCCGCGCCGGCGTTCATGATCGTCGGCATGACCAGCACCACCACCGCACCCGTACAGAGCCCTGTCTCCGGGTCATCGGCACCCGAGGCCGTGGTCGATGCCGTCGCGCCCCCGGCGCGTGGACGTCCGAACGGGGTGCGGCTGGACACCATCGCCCGCACCTTCGACACCCCGCAGGGCCGCCACGAGGTGCTGCGCGATCTCGACCTCGAGCTCGGCTCGGGAGAGATCGTCGCCGTCGTCGGCCCTTCGGGCTGTGGGAAGTCCACGCTGCTGCGCCTGATCGCCGGGCTCGACCAGCCCAGCACCGGCGTGATCCGGATCGGAGGCACGGCGCTGACCGGTACTGATCCCCGCACCGCGGTCGCCTTCCAGGAGCCGCGGCTGCTGCCCTGGCGCACCCTCGCCCAGAACGTCGCGCTCGGCCTGCCCCTCAAGGTCGGCCGACGCCCCGGTCGCGAGCGGGTGCAGGAGCTGTTGGCGCTGGTGGGCCTCGAGCATGCCGCCGAGCTGCGCCCCCGAGAGGTCTCCGGCGGCATGGCCCAGCGGGCGTCCCTCGCCCGGGCGCTGGCCCGCGGCCCCGAGGTGCTGCTGCTCGATGAGCCCTTCGGCGCCCTCGACGCCCTGACCCGCCTGCGCATGCAGGACCTGCTGCTGGAGATCCACGCCGCCGAGCCCACCACCGTCCTCGTGGTGACCCACGACGTGGAGGAGGCCCTCTACCTCGCCGACCGGGTGCTGCTGCTGCGCTCCCTGCGCGAGGACCCCGTGAGCGGCTCCCTCGCCCGCACCGTCGAGGTGCCCGGCGCCCGGCCCCGCGACCGCGCCGATCATGCCCTCGCGGCGCTCCGCGTCGAGCTCCTCGAGGGCCTCGGCGTCCATGCCCATCCCACCCCCACCCCCTCGGAGAACCTCTCATGACCCACCGCATCAGCCGCCGCACCGCCACCGCCCTCGGACTGACCGCCGTGGCCGGGATGGGCCTGGCCGCCTGCGTCCCCGGTGAGGGCGCCGCGAGCAGCGGAGGCGAGGGCGAGTGGAGCACCTCCGCGCTCACCATCGACTGGGCCACCTACAACCCGCTGAGCCTGGTGGTGCGTGAGCAGAGGCTCATCGAGGACGCCCTCGGCGACACCGTCGCCGTGACCTGGGTGCAGTCGGCCGGTTCGAACAAGGCCAACGAGTTCCTGCGCTCCGGCTCCGCGGACATCGCCTCCACCGCCGGCTCGGCCGCGCTGCTGGCCCGCGCCAACGGCTCCCCGATCAAGATCATCGACATCTACTCCCAGCCCGAGTGGTCCGCGCTGGTGGTCACCGCGGACAGCGACATCACCGGCCCCGCCGACCTCGCCGGCCGCTCGGTCGCCGCCACCCCCGGCACCGATCCGTACTTCTTCCTGGTCCAGACCCTCGCCGAGGCGGATCTCGGCATCGACGACGTGGAGCTGCAGCCCCTCCAGCACGCCGACGGCTACTCCGCCCTCGAGGGTGGCAGCGTCGAGGCCTGGTCCGGCCTGGACCCGATCATGGCCGCGGGCGAGGTGTCCTCCGGCGCGCAGCTCGTCTACCGCAACGTCGACTTCAACACCTACGGCGTCCTCAATGCCACCGAGGACTTCCTCGAGAACCACGCCGACGTCACCCAGGTGGTCGTCGACGCCTACGAGCAGGCTCGCAGCTGGGCGCTGGAGAACCTCGAGGAGACCGCGCAGCTGCTCGCCGACGCGGCCGGCATCGACCTCGCCGTCGCGACCACCGTGATCACCGAGCGCTCGAACCTCGAGGTGTCCGGCGTCCCCGGCGAGGACCAGCTCGCGGTGCTCGAGGCGATCTCCCCGATGCTCGCCGGCTCCGGGGACGTGAAGGGCGGCGCCGAAGCGCTCGAGAAGGCCCGCGGCACGCTCCTCCACGACGCCTTCGCCCTCGCGGCGGTGGAGAAGCAGTGAGCGTCGCCGACGCCGTGAGCGCGACCGCCGCCGAGAGGAGCGTCCCCTCCATCGCGCCCCGACCGGTGCGACGCGCGTTCTGGGAGCGCCCTGGCACGCGCCTCGCCGCCGGCGCGGCGCTCCCGCTGCTCATCCTCCTGGCCTGGCAGCTGACCACGGCCGCGGGGCTGGTTCCCGCCTACCGCCTGCCCGGACCGCTGAGCGTGGTGCAGGCAGGGATCGAGCTGATCGAGCGCGGCGAGCTGGGCCTGCACATCGCGATCTCCACCCAGCGCGTGCTGCTGGGCTTCGCGGCCGGCTCGGCCGTGGGCCTCGCGGTCGCCGCGATCGTGGGCCTGTCCCGTGCGGGCGAGGCGCTGCTGAACCCCACCCTGGCTGCGCTGCGCGCCGTGCCCTCGCTGGCCTGGGTGCCGCTGCTGATCCTGTGGCTGCAGATCGGTGAGGGATCCAAGATCACCCTGATCGCGATCGGTGCATTCTTCCCGGTGTTCACCACCGTCGCGGCCGCGCTGCGGCACATCGACCCCCACCTGGTGGAGGCGGGCCGCTGCTTCGGCCTGCACGGCTGGTCCCTGTTCCGCATCGTGCAGCTGCCCGCGGTGGTCCCCTCGGTCGTCGCGGGGCTGCGCCTGGCGCTCGCCCAGGCCTGGCTGTTCCTGGTCGCCGCCGAGCTCATCGCCTCGTCGATGGGCCTCGGGTTCGTCCTCAACGACTCCCAGCAGACAGGTCGCGTGGACCGGATCCTGCTCGCGATCGTGCTGCTGGCCATGCTGGGCAGCCTCACCAACGCCCTGCTCGGCCTCGCCGAGAAGAAGCTGCTGACGAGGTGGACATGAGCACCGTCAGCACTGCGGCCGCGGCCTCTCCTGTCGAGCACCGGACCGCCCGCGCTCCCGACCTGTCCCTCGTCCCGTCCCCGGAGACCCCATGACCGCCACCGCTCACCCCGCCCCGCCGGCCGCCGCCGCACAGCAGCCGGCCCCGCCGACCCCCGAGCGCAGCTTCGGGTTCCGCACCCGCGCCCTCCACGCCGGCGGCACCCCCGACGCCCAGCACGGCTCCCGCGCGGTGCCGATCTACCAGACCACCTCGTTCGTCTTCGACGACGCCGCCGACGCGGCGAACCTCTTCGCGCTGCAGAAGTACGGCACCATCTACTCCCGCATCGGCAACCCCACCGTCGCCGCCTTCGAGGAGCGGATCGCGTCGCTCGAGGGCGGGATCGGTGCGGTCGCCACCGCCTCCGGGATGAGCGCCGAGTTCATCACCTTCGCGGCCCTGGCCGGGGCGGGGGACCACCTCGTCGCCTCCGCGCAGCTGTACGGCGGCACCATCACCCAGCTCGACGTCACCCTGCGCCGCTTCGGGGTGGAGACCACCTTCGTGCCCTCCTCCGAGCCCGGCGACTACCGCGCCGCGTTCCGACCGGAGACGAAGGCGCTGTACGTGGAGATGATCGGCAATCCCTCCGGGGAGATCGCCGACCTCGAGGGCCTGGCCGCGCTCGCCCACGAGCACGGGGTGCCGCTGGTGGTCGATGCGACCCTCGCCACCCCCTACCTGGTGCGGCCGCTCGAGCACGGGGCGGACATCGTCATCCATTCGGCCACCAAGTTCCTCGGCGGGCACGGCACCACCCTCGGCGGCGTGGTCGTGGAGTCCGGTCGCTTCGACTGGGGCAACGGGAACTTCCCCGGCATGACCGAGCCGGTCGACTCCTACGGCGGCATCCGCTGGTGGGACAACTTCGGCGAGTACGGCTTCCTCACCAAGCTGCGCTCCGAGCAGCTGCGCGACATCGGCCCGGCCCTGCCCGCGCAGTCCGCCTTCCAGCTGCTGCAGGGGGTGGAGACCCTCCCGCAGCGCATCGATGCCCATCTCGCCGGGGCGGGGGCCGTGGCGCGCTGGCTCGAGGAGGATCCGCGGATCTCCTACGTGACCTGGGCCGGGCTCGACTCCCATCCGCATCGTGAGCGGGCGGCACGGTACCTGCCGCTGGGGCCCGGCTCCGTCTTCGCCTTCGGCGTGCGGCCGACGGGGCAGTTCGACTCGTCCGAGGAGGAGGCCGCGGCAGCCCGCGCCACCGGCGAGCAGGTGATCGCGAACCTCCAGCTCGCCTCGCACCTGGCGAACATCGGCGACGCCCGCACCCTGGTCATCCACCCGGCCTCGACCACCCACCAGCAGCTCTCCGCGGAACAGCTCGCCGCGGGCGGTGTGCGCGCGGATCTGATCCGCATCTCGGTGGGCCTCGAGGACGCGGCGGACATCCTGTGGGATCTGGACCAGGCGATCATCGCGGCGACGGGAGCGCAGCGATGAGCGAGGACCTGATGGCGCAGCGACGCACCCGGCAGGAGCCCTCGGCCCCGCAGCGGCTCGCGATCCTGCGCCGCGCACGATCGATCGCGATCGTCGGCGCCTCCGCGAATCCCGCCCGGGCCAGCTACTTCGTGGGCACCTACCTGCTCTCCAGCTCCCCCTACGAGGTCTACTTCGTCAACCCCCGCGCCGAGACGATCCTCGGCCACCCCGCCTACGCCTCGCTCGCGGATCTGCCCGTCGTGCCCGATGTGGTGGACGTGTTCCGCAAGGACGCCGACCTGCCGGGCGTGGCCCGCGAGGCCGTGGAGGTGGGAGCGAAGGCCCTGTGGTTGCAGCTGGGCTCCTGGAACGAGGAGGCCGCCGCGATCGCCGAGGCCGGCGGGCTGGACGTGGTGATGGACCGCTGCGTGAAGATCGAGCACGCCCGCTTCCACGGCGGTCTGCACCTGGCCGGGTTCGACACCGGCGAGATCAGCGCCAGGAAGCAGCGCCTCAGCGGGCGCGGCGGAGCGTAGGATCACCCTTCAGGCGCGGGTCGGAGTTCCTCCGATCCGCGTTCTGCGTCCCTGGGCCTCCCGGGGACTACCCAGGGGCCTGTCCGGGGTCCGCTCTCAGCTCTCGACGCGGATCCCCAGATGGCCCGCGAAGACCGGCGCGAGCGCCGTGACCTGCTGGGTATCGAGCGTGGCACCGGCCATGCCCTCGAGATTGCTGATCGTGCCGATCTCGAGGCCGCGCAGATCCACATCCTTCAGCTGGGCGTGGGCGAGCGCGAGACTGCCGGCACGGCAGTTCGCGAACGCCACCCGGGTGGCGGTGACCCCGGCGAGATCCAGTTCCTCGATCGTGCAGTCCTCGAAGAGCACGTCCTCGAGGACGCTGGAGCGCAGGTTGATCCAGTCGAACTTGCTCCCGGTGATCCGAGCGGAGCGGACCCCCGCGTCGAAGATGTCCAGCGCCCCGATCCGGGAACCGCTCAGCTCCACGTCCCGCCAGGTGGAACGGGTCGCGTCCAGGACAGGCGCATGCAGCCGTTCGATCCGGGTCTCGAGGAGCCGGGCGTGCTGCAGGATGGTGGCGTGGGCGGTGACCCCCATCAGCTCGCACTCGGAGAAGGTCGCGCCGGAGAGATCGCAGCCGCTGAGGTCGGCGCCCTGGAGGGAGAGCCCTTCGTGGTGCTCATGCGCGGCGAGGTCCTCGGCTGCTGCGGGCTCGAGGCCCGGCAGGACCAGACGTGCCAGCACGGGCTTCTTGGTGGCGGTCGACCGGCGCACGGGGGTCCTCGGGGAAGGCGCTGATGGGGCTGGTCGAGCCTACGGGGTGCGGGGGGCAGGGGACGCTCCGGCAGGATTCGAACCTGCGACCCACTCCTCATGGGGGAGCTGCTCTGCCGGACTGAGCTACGAAGCGCGGTGCCGGCGGGGCCGACGAGGACCAGCCTGGGGCAGGGGAGCGGTGCTGTCGA
Organism: Brachybacterium vulturis; assembly: GCF_043641765.1. GTDB lineage: Bacteria > Actinomycetota > Actinomycetes > Actinomycetales > Dermabacteraceae > Brachybacterium > Brachybacterium vulturis_A. The sequence goes on from NZ_JBHZRO010000016.1 coordinate 60,254, forward strand.
GCCGTCTGTCATCGGCCGACGCAGAGCGTCGTGGAGCGTCCCGGGACGTCACGCCGGTGCGCGGGCGTGACGTCCCGAGACGAGGGTGGAGCGGGCGTGAGGCGCGGGGTGAGGAGCGGACCGTGCCTCCACAGGAGGCATTCATCCACATTCTCAGCAGCGGGCAGGCAAAGTCATATCCAGAAGGGGCGTCAGGCATCTTCTGGCTTTCGTCATGGTCGCATCATGCACGGTGGTGATCTGGGGTGATGTCGTGTTCTGCATTTGTCCGATCCTTCACCTCTCCTCCCCAGTGGAAGTTATCCACATTCCGCGTCGGGGCTTTCATCTGTCAGGGGTGAGGGGAATCATGGGAGCATGTTCGAAAGTGCGCGGGAGATCGATTCAGCACCTGGTGATCCCCACCAGGCGCTCCTCGACGCCGTGCACGCCGGTGGCGTCGCGGCGCTCGCCGCCGCGCTGGGGGATCAGGGCTTCATGCTGCGGGAGCTCGCCCTGCGACCGGGTGAGCTGTTCGTGCCCGGCGAGGCGCTCGGCGCCGCGTACACGAACGTCATCGGCATGATCCACGAGCTGCGCAGCGCGATGGATGCGCTCGAAGCACGCGCCGTCGTCGCCCTCGCCGAGTCGCTCACCTGCGAGAAGCAGGCGGAAGCACGGGCCCGCACCGCGCAGGAGAGCGACCAGGCCCCTCCCGCGAAGACGCTCCTGCGCGAGGCAGCGCACGAGGCGGCGCGGGAGGTCTCGATGCTGACCAGGAAGTCCCCGGCCTCGGCCCGCCACTCCCTGGCATCCCAGCGCCGCCTGGTCGCGGACATGCCGGAGATGCTCACCGCTCTCGCCACGGCCCAGGTCACCAGCACCGTCGCCCATGGGACCGCTCGCTCCTTCGCCCCGCTGTCACCGGCTCAGCGCGCCGAGGCAGATCGGCACCTCTCTGAGCGGCTGCCCGACCTCGACGGTGCCGGCTCGGAGACCTGGAACGATGCCGCCGCCGCCGCGATCGCGGCAGCCGACCCCTCCGGTCAGGGGCGTCGCCACCGGCGCGCGATGCAGGAGCGTCACGTCACCCTGCGGCGCGCCGAGCACGGCATGGCCACCCTCTCCGCGCGGGTCTCCGCGCTGGACGGGGCGAAGATCCGCAAACGGCTCTCCCTCGAGGCCGAGCGCCTGCGCGCCGCCGGAGATCGTCGCGGCCACCAGGCGATCCAGGCCGACACCTTCGTCGACACTCTGCTCGGTCAGGAGGATGCCATGGTGGCGACCACCCTCGACATCGGCGTCATGATCACCGACCGCGCACTCCTCCACCCAGGAACAGGAGATCTTGCCCAGATCGAGGGCTACGGCACGGCCCCGGCAGAGGTGCTGCGCGAGGAGCTGCGCGGTCCGTTCGGAGCGGCGCTCACCCAACAGGCGGAGGACGCGATGGGTCCCGACGGGCCTGCGCTGCGTGCCGTGCTGAGACGCCTCTTCACCCATCCGCGCACCGGGGAACTGGTCGCTGTCGAATCCCGCGCCCGGGCCTTCCCGGCAGCGCTGGCGAAGTTCATCCGCTGGCGGGACCAGGTATGCCGCGGGCCCCACTGCGACGCACCGATCCGGCAGATCGACCACATCCAGCCCCACGCCTCCGGGGGCCGCACCTGCCTCGAGAACGGGCAGGGGCTCTGCGCCCACTGCAACGGCAAGGAGCAGCAGACCCGCAGCGTCCGGCGCGTGGAGAGCGCCGGCGCGGACGGTCACGCCGTGGAGTGGATCAGCCGCGCGGGCACTCGACGCACCACTCGCCCGCGAGCCGTCACCAGGCCCCAGAGGCCGCCTCGATCCGTGATCCCCGCGGCCTCGCCGCGCAGGAGATCCGCCCGCCGGAAGCGGCGTCGACCGCCCTCGACCCGACCGCCCGATATCCCCGTCTGATCTCCAGCGAAGCGGGTCAGCCCCGTGCCGCGGCCGCGGCCGCTGCGGGAAGCACCGACGCGATCCGGTCCAGGATCTCCGGAGTGTGCGCCGTGGAGACGAACCACGCCTCGAAGGCCGAGGGCGGCAGGTAGACACCGCCCTCGAGCATCGCGTGGAAGAAGCGGGTGAACGCGGCGGTGTCCTGCGCCTTCGCGTCCTGGTAGCCGTGCACGGGCTCGCTCCGGAAGAACACCGAGAACAGGGTGCCGGCTCGCTGGATCGTATGCGGCACCCCGGCCGTGGTGAGCGCATCGGCCACCAGCTGCTGCAGGGTGCGGGAAGCGCTGCCGAGGGTCTCGTAGGCCGCCTGGTCCAGGCCCGCCAGGGTGGCCAGGCCCGCCGCCGTCGCCAGCGGATTCCCCGACAGGGTGCCCGCCTGGTAGACGGGACCGGCCGGGGCCAGCAGCCCCATCAGGTCCTCGCGACCGCCGAAGGCGCCCACCGGCAGGCCGCCGCCGATCACCTTTCCGAAGGTCATCAGGTCCGGGGCCCAGTCGGCGCCGGTGACGCCGGCCGCGCCGGGACCGTCCGCGCCGGGACCGTCCACGCCGTAGTAGCCCTCGGCGCTCGCCCGGAACCCGGTGAGCACCTCGTCACTGATCAGCAGGGCGCCTGCGGCGTGCGCGGTCTCGGACAGGAAGCGGTTGAAGCCGATCCCGGCCTCCTCGCGCGGCGGGACCACGCCCATGTTCGCGGGCGCGGCCTCGGTGATGATCGCGGCGATCTCGGAGCCGCGCTCGGCGAACAGCGCCTGCACCGCCGCCCGGTCCCCGTAGGGCAGCACCACGGTGTCCCGCGCGGTCGCTGCGGTCACGCCCGCCGAGCCCGGCATCGCGAAGGTGGCGACCCCGCTGCCGGCCTCGGCCAGCAGTGCATCCACATGCCCGTGGTAGCAGCCGGCGAACTTCACGATCACGTCCCGGCCGGTCGCCGCGCGGGCCACGCGCAGCGCGCTCATGGTCGCCTCGGTGCCGGAGTTGACCAGGCGCAGCTGCTCGACGGGGCGGATGCGGCGCACGACCTCCTCCGCGAGGGTCACCTCGCCCGGCTGCGGGGCGCCGAAGGACAGGCCGCGACCGGCCGCCTCCCGCACCGCCTCGACCACCTGGTCGTGCGCGTGGCCGAGGATCATCGGACCCCAGGAGCCGACCAGGTCCACGTACTCGGTGCCGTCGGCGTCGCGCAGCAGCGCACCCTTCGCCGAGGTGAGGAAGGGCGGGGTGCCGCCCACCGAGCCGAAGGCCCGCACCGGTGAGTTCACGCCGGAGGGGATCACCCGCTGGGCGCGGGAGAAGAGGTCGCTGGAGGAGGTCATGCCGGTCATCGAAGGAATCTCCTGGAGGTCGTCGGACGGGAGCGGGGTCAGAGGAATTCGTGCAGGTGGGGAGGCAGGCCGTCGCGGTACCAGCCGGCGACCTCGCTCGCGTAGTAGGTCAGCACCGTCCCGGCACCGGCGCGGCGGAAGGCCAGCAGGGACTCCAGCACGGTGCGGTCGCGGTCGATCCAGCCGTTGGCGGCGGCCGCCTCGATCATCGCGTACTCGCCGGAGACCTGGTAGGCGCCGACGGGGACCGGGGAGGCCTCGGCGACCTCGCGCAGCACGTCGAGGTAGGGCAGGCCGGGCTTGACCATCACCAGATCCGCGCCCTCGGCGACGTCCAGCGCCAGCTCGCGCAGGGCCTCGCGGCCGTTCGCCGGATCCTGCTGGTACGTGCGTCGGTCGCCCTGCAGGGAGGAGTCCACCGCCTCGCGGAACGGGCCGTAGAAAGCGGAGGCGTACTTCGCGGTGTAGGCGAAGATCCCGGTGTCGAGGTGCCCGGCGCCGTCCAGCGCCTCGCGGACCGCGGCGATCTGGCCGTCCATCATCCCCGAGGGGCCCAGCAGGTGGGCGCCCGCCTCGGCCTGGGCCAGCGCCATCTCGCGGTAGCGCACCAGGGTGGCGTCGTTGTCGACCCGGCCGGCGTCGTCGAGCACGCCGCAGTGGCCGTGGTCGGTGAACTCGTCCAGGCACAGATCGGCCATGATCACGGTCGCATCGCCCAGCTCGCGGCGCAGCCGGGCCAGCGCCTGGTTCAGGATGCCGTCGGGATCGCTCGCGCCGGAACCGGCGGGATCCTTGTGCTGGGGGACCCCGAACAGCATCACGCCGCCCACGCCCCGCTGGACGGCCTCGGTCGCGGCCCGGACCAGAGAATCCATCGTGTGCTGCTGGACGCCGGGCATCGAGCTGATGGGGCGGTTCTCGCGGGCGCCCTCGCGCACGAACATCGGCAGCACCAGGTCGGCGGGCCGCAGCGAGTGCTCCCGCACCAGGGAGCGCACCGCGCTGCTGGTGCGCAGGCGGCGGGGTCGGTCCAGCGGGCCCGGGGAGCTCGGGCCGGGCTGTGCGGGATCGGGCTGTGCAGGGCCGGGCTGTGGGGGGAAGGTCATCAGGACTCCATCGGAGAGGGGGAGCGGGAGAGGTGGTGGGTGCGGGGTGCGTGAGCCAGCACCTCCTGCACCGCGGCGAGCAGGGCCGCATCGGTCGTCTCGGCCGCCTGCCGGGCGATGCTCAGCCCCGCGGCGCGCGCGGCTCGGGAGGTGGGGGCCCCGATGCTGATGATCGGGATCGAGGGATGGACGCCGAGTGCGGCGGCGCGGCGCGCGATCATCGAGCTGGTCAGGACCAGGGCGCCGTAGTGTCCGGCGGCGAGGCCCGCCCGGACCTCGGCCGGCGGATCCACCGGCTCGGGCCGGTAGGCCGTGACCTCCCGGACCGCATAGCCCTTCGCCCGCAGTCCCTCGGGCACGGTGCGGGCCGCGGCGGAGGAGGCGGGGAACAGCACCGATGCCCCGGCAGGAGCGGCAGGCATCTGCGCGACGAGGTCCGCACCGGAACCGGCCGCGACCAGCTCGGACGTGATCCCGATGTCGCGGAGGGCCGCGGCGGTGCCCTCCCCGACGGCGACGACCGCGACCTCCGGTGCCACCTCCACCGGGGCCAGCAGCTCGGCGACGGTGCGGGAGGTGACCACCAGGTGGGTGCAGCCGCCTGCGGCGAGCTGCGAGCGGGCGGCGCCCAGCTCCTCGTCGGCAGCGGGGACGAGCTGGATCAGGGGCTGGTGCGCCGCCTCGATCCCGGCTGTGCGCAGCAGCTCGAGCAGCGTCGCTCCGCGCCCGGCCGGTCGGGTGACCAGCACGGGACGCGGAGCGGCCGCTGCGCGCATCAGGCCCGGGCCTCCGCGAGGATCTCCCCGGCGCCCCGGGAGAGCAGATCCGCGGCGAGCTCCTCACCCAGCTCCGCCGGCACCGAGCCGGGACCGAACAGCGCGTCCGTCTCGAGGTCGAGCGCCACGCGGGCCTCTCCCTCCACGGCATGGCTGCCGTCGGTGCGGATCGCGAGCGCCCGCAGCCGCAGCACGCCCGCGGGCCCCTCGCCGGCGGCCTCGAGCTCGGCGTAGGCGGCCACCGGCGCTGAGCAGCCCGCTTCGAGGGTGGCCAGCAGCGCTCGCTCGGCGGCGATCGCGGCGCGGGTGGCGGGGTCGTCGACCGCGTCCAGGCGCGGGGCGAACCAGGGCCGCTCCGCGAGCGCGGCGGTGGTCGCCTCCACCGCGAGGGCGCCCTGGGCCGGGGCGGGCAGCATCACCGAGGGGTCCAGCAGCTCGCTGATCGCGGTGTCCCGACCCACCCGGCGCAGTCCGGAGGCGGCGAGCACGACGGCGTCGAGGTCCGGGTCCGGGCCCTGCGCCCGGTTCAGGCGGGTCTCGACGTTGCCACGGATCCCCAGCACCTCGAGGTCCGGCCGGGCCCGCAGCAGCTGGGCGGCGCGGCGCGGCGAGCCGGTGCCCACCTTCGCCCCGGCCGGCAGCCGGTCGAGGGTGAGCCCGTCGCGGGCGCAGAGCGCATCGCGCGGATCCTCGCGGACCGGGTAGCAGGCCAGGGTGATCTCCTCCAGCGGCGCGGTGGGGAGGTCCTTGCAGGAGTGGACGACCACGTCGACCGACCCGTCCAGCAGCGCCTGGCGCACAGCGGTGACGAACACGCCGGTGCCGCCGATCTGGGCGAGCGGGCTGGTGCGGTCGCGGTCGCCGCGGGTGCTCACGTGCACCAGCTCCACGGGATGGTCCGTCCCGGCCACCAGCGCCTCGCCCACCTGCCCCGACTGGGTCAGGGCGAGGTCGGAGGCACGGGTGCCGATGCGCAGGGGGGAGCCGACGAAGGCGGCGGTCCCGGTGGCGGTGAGGTCGGCGGGCGTCATGAGGCCGCCCCTGCCGCCGCCGAGGAGGCCGCCGCCTCCGCGCGTGCCTGCTCCACATCCTGCGCCGAGTCCACGGCGCTGGTGGTGGGGCGGCACTGGCGGCCCACGCAGCAGTTCGCCCCGCACACGTCCGGCGTGCCGCCGAAATCGGTGACCACGCGGCGCGGGAACTGCGCATCCAGCCGCTCCTGGACCAGATCGGCGAGGGCCGCGATGAAGCGCGGGTCCGCGCCGGAGGTCGCGACGCGGCGGAAGGCGAGTCCCTGCTCCTCGGCGGTCTCCTTCGCCTCCGTGTCCAGGTCCCAGACCACCTCGACGTGATCGGTGACGAATCCGATCGGGACCACGACCACCGCATCGGCGGTGTGGTCGGTGGCGAGCTGCTCGATCACGTCGTTGACGTCGGGTTCGAGCCACGGGATGTGCGGCGCCCCGGAGCGGGACTGGTACACCAGCTGCCAGTGCGGCAGCTCCGGCGAGTCATCGTGCAGCTGCTCCATCACCCAGCGGCAGGCCGCCAGGTGCTGGGCCACGTACCAGCCGCCGGAGCCCTCGATGCGGGTCTCCTCGGGGCCGGAGGCCTCGGCCATCGAGGTCGGCACCGAGTGGGTGGAGAACAGCACCGCGACCCGCTCCGCGTCGTGCCCCTCCGCCGCGAGGCTCGCCAGGGCATCGGCCACCCCGTCGACCACCGGTTCGAGGAAGCCGGGGTGGTTGAAGTAGACCCGGACCTTGTCGATGCTGACCTCACCGGCCAGGCCGGTCTCCTCGAGCACCATCCCGAAGTCCTCGCGGTACTGCCGGCAGGAGGAGTAGGAGGAGTAGGCGCTGGTCACGAGTCCCAGCGCGTGGCGTCGGCCGTCCGCGTGCAGGGCGCGCACCGCCTCGGCGTGGTACGGCGCCCAGTTGCGGTTGCCGAAGTAGATCGGCAGCTCGATGCCGCGACCGGCGAGCTCCTGCTCGAGGGCGGCGATCATCGCCTCGTTCTGCGCGGTGATGGGGCTGCGGCCGCCGAGGGCGCGGTAGTGGCCGGCGACCTCCTCGAGACGCTCGTCGGGGATCCCGCGCCCCCGCGTGACGTTGCGCAGGAACGGGATCACGTCCTCCTGGCCGTCGGGGCCGCCGAAGGACGCGAACAGGATCGCGTCGAAGGGCTTCTGCTCGCCGCGCCGGGTGTGGGTGGCGGAGGCGGGATCGACGCGCTGCGGGCTGGGCATCGACGGGCTGGGCATCGACACGGTGGAGTCAGTCATGGTGGGTCCTCGTGGTGGGGTCCGGGCTCAGGCGAGCAGGGCGGCGACGTCGTCGAGGTCCTCGAGACGTCGACCGGTGTGGAAGGGCAGCTCGTCGCGCACGTGCAGACGGGCATCGGAGTAGCGCAGGTGACGCATCATGTCGACCAGGTCGTGGAGGTCATCCGCCTCGAAGGAGAGCAGCCACTCGTAGTCGCCGAGCGCGAAGGCGGCGACGGTGTTGGCGTTGACCTGCGGATAGTCGCGGCCCAGCATCCCGTGCTCGCGCAGCATCCGGTTGCGCTCGTCATCGGCCAGCAGGTACCAGTCGTAGCTGCGCACGAAGGGGTAGACGGTGATCCACTGCTTGCGTTCGAAGCCCGGCATCATGAACGAGGGGGCGTGGCCCTTGGCGAACTCGGCCATGCGATGCACGCCCACGCCGGCCCACTCGCGGTGCAGCCAGGTCCCGGCCGCGGAGCGCTCGAACTCGCGCAGCGCGGTCTGCAGGGCGGCGGGCTCGTCCGCCGCCAGCCACAGCATCAGATCCGCCTCGGCGCGGAAGCCGGAGACGTCGTAGAAGCCCAGGATCTCCACGCCGCCCTCGGAGTCGGACTCGACCAGCTTCGTGACCTCCTCCAGGGAGTCCCGGATCTGCGCGGTGGTGAGCTCGCCGTCCTCGGTGAGGCCCGAGAGGCGACGGAACACGGTGTAGCTGGTGAAGCGGGTCCTCTGCGCGATCTCCTCGACGGTCGGTGCTGCCGGGGCGGGGGTGTCGGTCATGACGGGGTTCCTTCCGAGTAGGTGTCGTCGGCGCGGACGATCGCGTCGATGCCGGTGCCGGCCCTCCAGGAGCCGACGAGTTCGAGGGACGGCTGCTGGGCGAGCAGGCCGGTGAGGGCGTCGAGCCCGGCGCGGTGACCGGGCAGGGGCTGGCGCATGGCCCGGCCCCAGTCGATCACCTCCGCGGCGCGCAGCTGCGTGCGGGACAGCGGGGTGCCCAGGATGCGGGAGGCATCGGCGAGGGCGAGATCGACGATCTCCTCGCGGGCGGGGAGCTGCTCACCCGGACGCCCGTAGGACAGCCGCAGCAGGTGCGGGCTCCGGGCCGTGGGCAGAGCCTCGGCCAGCGCCTGCTGGACGTGCTCCCACTTGGCGCTGGCATGGGTCAGGGCCTTCGCCCGGATCCCGGCGGTGCCGGGGGCGACCAGTGCCCCGGTGCCCGCGGGGCGGGCATCCAGCGCGGGCGCCTCGAGCACCAGCGCCACCAGGCGCACCGCGGCCGACGGGGCCTGCGGGATCGCGCGGGCGACCGCCGGAGCCGCCTCGCGCAGCAGGTCGCGGGCCGTGTCCGGGGGACAGGCGAGGACGAGGTGGTCCGCCTCCAGGCGCTCGTCGCGACCGGTGAGGACCTGCCACCGGCCCGCGCTTCGTTCGATGCCGACCACCTCGACGCCGGTGCGCAGGATCCCCCCGGCCGCCAGGATCCGCGCCTGCAGGGTCCGGGGCAGCACGGCCATCGTGGGGGACAGGGAGCGGACGCGGGTGCCTGCGCTCGCCGTACTGCGTCCTCGCAGTCGCTTCACCGCCGCGGTGAGGGAGCCGTGCTCGGCCAGTCCCCGGCTCAGCTGGGGGGAGGCGGTCGCGAACTCGAGGGTCGCCGGATCAGCGGACAGCACACCGCCGACCACCGGTGCGACCAGCCGCTCGAGCACCCTCCGGCCCAGTCGGCGACGCACCACCTCGGCGACCGTCGCCCCGTCACCGGCGCCGTACGAGGCGGGCAGGAAGCGCTCGAGGCCCGCGCGCAGCGCCCCGGCCCTGCCCAGCACCGCGCGCACGTCTGCGGCGAAGGGGCGACCGGGGACTCCCAGCACGCTCGCACCGGGCGCGCGATGCACACCGGCCTCGGAGACCACCCGGCTGCCCAGACCCTCGCGCGGGGCGACGATCCGCTGCTCCAGGCCCAGCTCGGCGAGCAGCGCATCGACCGCCCCGGAGGCGGTCGCATACGCCTCGGCGCCGGTGTTGACCGTGACGGCGGCGGCCTCCGGGAGGCCGGCCTCGGCGATCGCCCCGCCGACGGTCCCCGACGCCTCCAGCAGCACCACCCGGCGCCCGGCGCGCTGATGGCGACGTGCGGCCAGCAGCCCGGCCAGGCCGCCGCCGATCACGAGGACACGGGTGCTCATGCCGGGCGGACGTCCTGCGCGAGGTCCTGCTCATGGAGGAAGCTCACCAGATCGGTGAGGACCTGCGGATCGGTGGAGGGCGGGACCCCGTGGCCGAGGTTGACCACATGCCCGCTCGCCCCGGCCCCGGCCTCCAGCACCGCGCGCGCCTCCGCGAAGCGGGCCTCCTCGGAGGTGAACAGCACGGCCGGGTCGATGTTGCCCTGCACCGGGGTGCCGGTCGGCAGCATCTCCAGCGCCTGGTCCAGGCGCAGGCGGTGGTCCACGCCCATCGCGGTGGCCCCGGCGGCGTGCATCTGCGGCAGCAGGTGGGCGGCGCCGACCCCGAAGTGGATCCGCGGCACCGGCAGCTCGCCCACGTGGGCGAGGGCCGCGGCGGAGTGCGGCTGGACATGGGTGAGGTACTGCTCGGCGCTGAGGGCGCCCACCCAGGAGTCGAACAGCTGCACGGCGGAGGCGCCCGCGAGCACCTGGGCGCGCAGGAAGCGGCCCGACAGCTCCGCCACCCAGGCGGCCAGGCGCGCCCACGCCTCCGGCTCCGAGCGCATCAGCGCCCGGGTGCGCAGGTGGTCGCGGCTGGGGCCGCCCTCGACCATGTAGCTGGCCACGGTGAAGGGGGCGCCCGCGAAGCCGATCAGGGGCGTGGTGCCGAGCTCGGCGACGGTCAGGCGCACCGCCGCGCGGATCGGCTCCAGCGCCGCCTCGTAGTCATCGCCGAGCACCGGCAGGGCATCGATGTCGGCGACCGTGCGCACGGGATGGTCGAAGACGGGGCCGACGCCCGGCTGGATCTCGACCCCGAGACCCGCCTGCCGGGCCGGGACCACGATGTCGGAGAAGAAGATGCCGGCGTCCACGCGATGGCGCCGCACCGGCTGCACGGTGATCTCCGCAGTGAGGTCGGGGCGCACGCAGGACTCGAGCATCGTGGTGCCCTCGCGCAGGGCGCGGTACTCCGGCAGGGAGCGGCCGGCCTGTCGCATGAACCACACGCTGGGGGTGGCGTTCCTCACCCCGCGCAGCTCCTGCAGCACCGAGGCGTCGGACACCCCGCCCTCGGCCGCCGGGCGCCGCGCCGGGTGCCCGGAGGGCAGCTCGGCGGAAGGGCCGACGGGGGGTGCGGAGGGGGCAGCGGCAGTGGTGGCGAGCCCGGGGCCTGCGGCGTTCCCGGGAGCTGACAGGTGTCGCGATCGATCTGACGACCTGTCGGCAAAAGTGGGCTCTGACGTGGGGTTCTGTGTCATGACGCTCCATTGTGCACACGAACTCCGAGAGTGCTCCGACAGTCGGCCGGAGCGGTCGCGGGCCGTCCTAGACTGGCGCTCATGCTCGCTGCCCTCCGCGCTTCCCATGAGCACCTCGACCTCGAGGTGCTCGATGCCCTGACCCGGGGCGCGGACACCCTGCCGGCCGTCATCGACCAGCTGCAGATCGAGCGCGCCGCCACCGGCGCCGATCCCGTCGTCGCCGGCGAGGTCGTGGTGAGCACCTGCAACCGGCTCGAGATCTACCTCGACACCGACCGCTTCCACGAGGGGGTGGACCTGGTCGTCGACGCGGTCGCGCGCACCAGCGGGCTGGACCGCGAGGTGGTCTCCCTCTGCTTCGACGCGGCGATGGACGATCCCGTCCCCCAGCACCTCTACGAGGTCGCCTCCGGGCTGCGCTCCCTGGTGCTCGGCGAGGCGGAGATCGCCGGGCAGGTGCGGCAGTCCTACGAGACCGCGCGTCGCGAGGGCCGCACCACCTCGATGCTCCACGACCTCTTCCAGCACGGCTTCCGCTGCGCGAAGTCCGTCGCCACCCGGGCCCCGGTCGGTGCGGCCGGGCGCAGCGGCGCCACCGTCGCGGTGGACCGGGCCGAGGTCGAGCTGGGCGGCTTCGCCGGTCGCAGCGTGCTGATCGTCGGCACCGGTGCCTATGCCCGCCTGGGGCTCGCGGAGCTGGGGCGCCGCGGGGTGCAGGACGTGCGCGTGTTCTCCCCGTCGGGACGGGCCGCCGGCTTCGCGGAGCGTCACGGTGTCCAGGTCGTCGCACGGGAGGACCTCGAGCGCGCCCTGCACGCGGCCGATCTGGTGCTCGCCTGCTCCGGGCGCGGCACCTCGCTGTTCCCCGAGCAGTTCCTCAGCGCCGGGCGCACCGTGGTGCTCGATCTGGCGCTGCACTCGGACCTGCACCCGCTGGTGCGGCACCTCAAGGGCGTCACCGTGCTCGGGCTCGAGGACCTCAAGCTCGGCACGGACGCACAGGCCGATCCGGCGCTGCTCACCGCCCGCGGGATCGTCGCCGAGAACGTCGAGGCCTTCCGCCTGCAGCAGGAGGTGCGCCGGATCGACCCGGCCATGGCCGCGCTGCGCCGGGAGGTCTTCGATGCGGCCGACGGCGAGATCGACCGGCTGCGTCGCGACGTCGCCGGGGAGACCGCCGACCAGCTCGAGCGCTCCGTGCGCCGCATCCTGGCCCGGGTGATGCACCAGCCCGCCGAACGCGCCCGGCACCTCGCGGAGACCGGCTACGCCGACGCCTACGTCGAGGCCTTCCACACCATCTTCGGGATCGACATCTCCGCCGGCCAGCAGTTGACGACGGGCGCCCCGGAGGCGGTCGAGGACAGCAGCGCACCGGTCCCTGCCGGCTGGATGCGGGTGGACCGCACGGTGCCGCCGCGTAGCGACGTCCTGCGCGAGCAGCCGGCACCGGCTCCCGCGTTCGAGACCGTCGGCCGCCTCTCCGCCTCGGACATCGCCCGGGTGGCGCTGCGCGGCGGCCGGTGCCCCGAGGGCTTCGGGCCGGAGGCCGACGGCCCCGCCGCCTGATCCCGGCAGCGTCCCGGACAGCGCCCGGGTGCGAGCTCAGCGGCGGCGGAACAGACCGCGCCGACGGCGGGCAGCGGGGGCCTCGTCCGCGGCGCTCTGTTCGGTGGCCAGCTCCTCCGGGTCGATCGGGAGCCCCTCCTCGTCCACCCAGACGTCGGTCCAGCCGACGTCGGACTCGTCGTGCGGGCTGTACGCGCGACGCGGGCCCAGCGCGTCCCGGACGTCCTCGAGCTCGATCTCGGCCGGGGCCCGGACCTCCTCGCCGCGATGCGGCACCGGGCAGGTCCAGAAGTACGGGCAGCCGGGACAGCCGGCGGTCTCCTCGTCGGGAGTCGCCTCGCGCTGCATCTGGACCCCGTCGATCTGCTGCAGCATGCGCAGACGCGACTCGAGGGGATTGATCTCCATGGCCTGTTCAGAGTACTGCGCCGGGCGGCATCCGGCGACGCGGCCGCCGCCGGTCCCGGCGTAGGATCGGACCCCACCGCGACACTGCCGCCGCCGCCCTCCCGCCGCCCGTCCCCAGGAGATCCCGATGAGCACCCCTCAGCAGCGAGTCCACGACGCCACCCGCCGTCTGCTGGACCTGCTCGAGCACGGCGAGTCCCTCTCCCCGGAGGCGATCGAGCTGCGCTGCGAGCTGGCCGAGGCCACCGCGGAGGCCGGACATCTGGACGACTCGTACTACCAGGTCGAGGAGCTGCTCAAGGATGCCCGGCGCGAGCACGGTCCCGACCACCCGGCCGTGGCCCGGGCGGCCCGGGCGGTCCGGGCCGTGCGGGAGATCGGGATGCGTGCGCAGGCCGCGGCCGGTGAGCCCGGCACCGCCGGCTGAGCGCCGCTCACCACCGCCAGCCGGCGTCGCGGAGCCTCGCGTCGACCTGGTCCTGCATCGACGCGGCGTAGGTCGCCGAGATGTGGTCCGGATCGATGGAGACCCTCACGTTGCCGATCACGGGACTGCACACGCCCTCGGGGCACACCAGGTCGTTGATCCCGATCGGGTGGACGCCCTCGGCGTGGGCGGAGAGCAGGGCCGCATCGGGCCGCTCGGCGGTCAGGTCCGCGGGGATCGGGGGTGCGCACGCGGGAGCGTCCGCGCCCTTCTCCCGCACGCAGGTGCCCTGGTGCAGGTCCATCCGGGGCATGTCGCGCAGCGCGATCACGTCGATGCCCGCGGCGGTGAGGCCCGCCAGCGTGGCGTCCAGGCCCGGGGTGATCACCTCCGCGCGCTCCGGTGTCAGGAAGGTGGAGTGCACGACCACCGCGTCCGGGGAGATCCGCTCGAGGTAGGTCTGCGCCTTCGCGCTCCAGGCATCGCACTCCTCGGAGACCTGCGCGTCCGGGGCGTAGAGACATCCGCCCTTCCAGAGCGTGATCAGGGTCCAGCCGTTCTCCTCGGCGAGCGGGATGAGGGCGCCGGTGAACTGCTCCAACCGTGAGTTGCCGACGCTGACCACGACCGGGGCGTCCGGTTCCCCCTCGACGACGCCGCAGGAGTTCCGCTTCGGCTCGACCTCGGCCCGGGGTTCCCGCTCGCCCGAGCACAGGCCGTCGCCCAGCACCCAGTCGCCGGGGAGGGTGGCGAGGGACGGCAGCGGCTCGGCAGCCGGGTCGGCGTCGGGGTGCACCGTGAACTCGGGATCCAGCACCCGGGCGCCCGGATTGTCGGCCACGGCGCGGGCCTCCGCCTCGCGCTCGCCGGCCAGCAGGTGCTGCTGGGAGGCGATCACCGGCGCGAGCGACAGCACCAGGCAGGTCAGCGCCACGGCGCCGGCCCGCCAGGGCTTCGCGCTCGCCCATGGCCAGCGCCGCACCGGGGTGTCGACCAGGCGGGTCAGCAGCCAGGCCAGGAGCAGGGAGAGCAGGATCAGCGCCAGTCCGTCGAACAGACCGGCGCGCTCCTTCCCCGTCCACGCGAGGTAGAGGATCAGCAGCGGCCAGTGGACGAGGTAGAGCCCGTAGGAGATGTCCCCGAGCACCACCGCGGGCCGGGTCGAGAGCACCCGGTCCACGCTCAGCGGATGCCCGGTCGTGCCCGCCACCAGCACCAGTGCGGCCGCCGCGAGCGGCCAGGCGGCGATCCAGCCCGGGAAGGCGCCCTGGACGTCCACCAGCAGACCGCAGGAGACCAGGGCGAGGATCCCCACCCAGGCCGCGACCACGCGGAGGGGCAGGGCAAGCGGCGAGAGCGACCCGGCAGCGGAGTCGCCGGCCCGGTGCCGTCCGCGGCGGGCGCGGTGCGGGGCTCTCCCTTGCGCCCGCTGCTCCCACCACGGCAGCGCGAGGCCCAGCAGGGAGCCGGCCGCGAACTCCCACAGCCGGGCGAGGGTGTCGAAGTAGGCGATCTCCTGCTGGGAGGCGGTCGAGACGACGGACCAGGCGAAGGAGACCACCAGCACCGCGGCGAAGAGGAGCGCGAGCACGGCACGGGCACGGAGGCGCAGCAGGCGTGCGAGGAGCACCGCCAGCGCGATCAGCAGCGGCCAGGCGAGGAACACCTGCCCCTGGATCGACAGGGACCAGAAGTGCTGGAAGGCGGAGGGTCCGGCCTCCTCCGCGGCGTAGTAGTCCACGCCCCGCCTGATCAGCACCCAGTTCTCCACGTGCAGGAGGGAGCCGATCGCGTCGGTGATCGCGGTCATCCAGCGCTCGGGCGGCAGCACCAGGCGGACCCCGGCGAGGGTCGCCAGGACCACCACGGCGGTGGGCGGCAGCAGCCGCTTGAAGGTGCGCCCCCAGTACGCCGCCGGGGCGGTCGGCCGTCCGGCATCCACGCGCCGCAGGAACGTGCCCACCAGCAGGAAGGAGGAGAGGAACAGGAACACGTCGACGCCGCCGGAGACCCGGTCGAACCAGACGTGGTAGAGCACCACGAGTCCGATCGCGAGGCCGCGCACGCCGTGCAGCTCCGGGCGGAAGCGGCCCGCGCCGGTGGTGGCGGTGGGCGCGCCGGCAGGAGGAGGGGCGGAGGTCACGGGTCCGGGGCGCTCCCTCAGCCGCGCAGGAACGCGGCGCAGGCCTGCTGCAGCAGCAGCGGATCCGCGGTCGCGCACATCTCGCGCGCCGAATGCATCGACAGCAGCGTGAGGCCCACATCGATCGTGGTCATCCCCAGCCGGGTCGCGGTGAGCGGCCCGATCGTCGAGCCGCAGGGCATCGCGTTGTGCGAGACGAAGTGCTGATGCGGCACCCCGGCGCGCTCGCAGGCCGCGGCGAAGGCGGCGATGCCCACCGCATCGGTCGCGTACCGCTGCTGCGCGTTGATCTTCAGCATCGGACCGCCGCCCAGCTGCGGCCGGGTCACCGGGTCGTGGCGCTCGGGATAGTTCGGGTGGGCGGCGTGGCCGGCGTCGGCCGAGAGCACCAGCGAGGAGGCGAAGGCGCGGCGGCGCGAGGCCTCGTCCCCGCCGAGCGCGGCATGCATCCGCACCAGCACGTCCTCGAGGAACGGACCGGCGGCGCCGGAGCGGGTGGCCGATCCCACCTCCTCGTGGTCGTTGGCGACCAGCAGCGCGATCGGCGCGGGCCCCGCGGCGGCGGGCCGGGCGTCACCGCCACCGGCGACCGTGATCAGCGCCTGGACCTCGGCGTGCACGGAGCTGAGGTTGTCCAGTCTCGCGGAGGCCAGGAACTCCTCGTGCGCACCGAACAGCGCCGGCGCCTGGGCGTCGACCGTGAGCACGTCGAAGCCGAGGATGTCCTCGGGGGCGATCGGCTCTGCCACGACGTCATCGACCAGGTGCCCGGTCTCGTCCAGCGGCGCGGCGTGCGCGGCCAGCAGCTCGCGCACGTCCACCTCCCCGATGCCCAGGATCGGCTGCAGGTGCCGCTGCGGATCGAGCTGGAGGCCCTCCTTGTTCACCGCCCGGTCCAGGTGGACCGCGAGCTGCGGCACCCGCAGCACCGGCGGCGTGGACACCAGGGCGCGGCGGCCGTCGCGCAGGGTGAGCAGCCCGGCCAGGCGCAGCTCCCGGTCCAGCCAGGAGTTCAGCAGGGGGCCGCCGTAGATCTCGACCCCCACCTGGGAGAGGTTCTCCCGACCCAGCTCGGGGTTCGGCTTCAGCTTCAGGGCGGGGGAGTCCGTGTGGGAGCCGACGATCCGCCACGGCGTGGTGGCATCGGCCGCCTCCGGGGCGACCCAGGCGATCAGCGAGCCGTCGCGGATCACGTAGCGCGCTCCGGCGACCTCCGGGGCCGACCAGTGCGCGGATTCCTGCAGCGGGGAGAAGCCGGCCGCGCGCAGCCGGCGGGCGGCCTCCTGGACCGCGTGGAAGGAGGAGGGGGAGGCGGAGACGAACTCGCCCAGATCGACAGTGGTGGCCCGGGCGCGGGAGGACGGTGCGGCGGCGAAGTGGCGAGTCACGGGTTCATTGAACCATCGGTGCCGCGGCAGGGGAGCATGCGCAGCAGCTTCGCCTCGCCCACCTGGAGCACCACCTCGGCGGCGCCGGTCTCGGAGATCTCGTTGAGCCCGGTGTAGGTGGCGGAGCGTCCGTGGATCTCCTGCGGGCCGAAGTCCAGGGCGTATTCGACGTTCAGCTCCTCGGCGGCGTCGCACACCCGGGGATCCGTGCGGGCCTCGTCGAGCTCGGCATTGAGCAGATGCACCTCGGGCTCCGCCTGGAACCCCATATAGGTGTTGAGCACCTGCCGGTCGGAGATGGCGTAGGCGAGGGAGCTGCCGTTCCAGGCATTGGTCGCGATCACCGCGTCCTCGGGGACCACCTCGGGCAGCTGTTCGAGCAGCGCCCGCTCGTCGGCGGAGAGCAGGCCGCTGGTCTGCCAGGCCGACTCGAAGAACCACTGGTTCACGCGGGCCCCGGGGGAGAGCATCCCCAGCGCCAGCACCGCCAGGGCGACCGCTGCCGCCGCCCTCTGACCGAGGGGCCCGGAGAGCGCTGGCCGATGGCGCCCCGCCCAGCGCTGGAGGCTCTCGATGCCGAGGGCCAGCACCGGGATCGCGGCGACCGCGATGATGGCCGTGGTCCGGTTGTTGTCGGTGTACCAGTTGCCGAACAGGAGATACCGCAGATCGCCCACCGGAGTGCTGCGGGTCAGAGCGGACATCGCCGCGGCCGCGAGCCAGGGGGCCAGCAGCCAGCGGGAGCGGGACAGCAGCAGCACCGCGGCCGCGCAGCCCAGCATCACCAGGCCCAGCACGACGGAGGTGGGGGTGGCGTTGGGGGCCAGGGAGATCGCCTGCCCGATCGCCTCCTTCCGCGAGGCGTTCGGCTCCCAGACCGCGGAGGACTCCGGGGGCCGGAACCGCAGCCAGATCACCGCTGAGCCGGCCAGTGCCACGACCGTGAGCACCGTGAGCGGCCACAGCCGGGGGCCCGGCACGGCGGACGGGGAGAACCGCTGACGAGCCCGGGCCAGAGTCCCCCAGACCAGGATCGGCAGTCCCAGCACCATGCCCACGAACACGCCCTGCGGATGGGCGAGCGTCACGGCCGCGCAGATCACGGGCAGCAGCACGGCGAGCTGGACGCCGCTCAGCCGCTGCCCGGAGCGCGCGGCCAGCCCCGCCAGATGGGCCACCACGACCACCACCAGCGGCATCAGCGTCATGGAGAGGAAGTACGGCAGCACGAGGCCCCAGTACATGAGCGCCACCGGGAACGCGCCGGTGACCCCGGCCAGCGTGCCCGCGGCCATCCATCCCACCGGTCCGGCCGTGGTGCAGGTGCGCATCAGGGCCATCAGCCCCACCGGCCACACCACGGCGGCCAGCAGCAGCATCACCACGTTGGAGGCCAGCGGGATCCCCTGGCCGGAGATCTGCACGACGAGACTGACCAGCTGGTGCCAGGCCGCGGGATAGAAGGTCTCCTCGCCCGGCAGGGCGGTCATCCCGCCGACCACCCAGGCGGAGGCGTCCTGGAGCCGCAGGATGTGACGCACCGCGTTGAGGTGGAAGACGTTGTCGTAGGTCTGGTTGACCGCGGAGACCCCGCCCATCATCGGCAGCACCCGCAGCAGCAGGAGGCCGCCGCCGAGCAGTGCGCCGGTCAGCAGCGCGCCGGCGCGGCCGCGCCGGCTGGAGGCGATGCCCGTGACCGGGGGCGTCGCCGCATCGTCCGGTGCGGGGGCGGGGGCAGCGGCCGGCGGCGTGGCCCGGATCGCGGCCGATCTCGCCCGTGCCCGGCGGCGTCCCGGCAGCCACAGCACCGCACCCACCCCCAGCCCCAGCAGCAGCGGGGAGAGGAGCGTCCAGCGGATCCCGAGCAGGTGACCGGCCTCGGCGGCGAGCGCGGCCATCAGCAGCGAGAACGGGACGGCTGCGGCGAGGGCGGTCAGCGGTCGCAGCCGGAGCGCGAGCACCGAGGGCAGCCCGGGGGCCCCGAGCACCAGCAGTGCTGCGCCCAGGGTCGCGAGGATCCTCAGGATGTCCACGCGGCGGTGCACCTGCTTCCTGCTCGAGCGGGCGCGAGCGCCCCGGGATCGGGCACATCGTAGCGGTCGCGGGCCCGCGGCACCCCGGGCGGCGGTGCAGGGGGCTCAGCCGGCCGCCGTCTCCAGCTCCTCCGTGACCGCCACAGCCAGCGTCTCCTCGACGAAGAGCCTGGTCAGGTGGTTGTCATCCATGTAGACGTAGACCTCGCCGAGCACCGGGGAGCAGCGCCCGGCGGGACAGATCTGCGGTGTGAGATCGAGCAGGGTCACCGCGGCGCCCGGACCGTCGAGCGCGGCGAGCGGAGCGGCCGGGTTCTCGGGGGCGAGCTTGTCCGCGACATCGGCCCCGCAGGCGTCGTCCGCCTCGGCCGGGGTGCCGCCGTCATCGATCACCGCCTCCGCGCACTGGTACTGGTCCACCTCCCAGCGGGGGGTGTCGCGGACGGCGAGCACGTCGATGCCGCGGTCCAGCAGAGCCTGGACCGCCCCCTGGGTGCCCTCGGGGAGAGTCTCCGCGGAGCCGGCGGCGTCGGTGCGGGTCACCGTGGTCATCACGGTCGAGGGCTGGACCGCTTCCAGATACTCCAGGACGAAGTCGTCATAGCCCGCGCAGTACGGGTACCGCTCGGTGCCGGCGAGGTAGCCGCACCCGTCCATCGAGAGGTTCACGATCTGCAGGTCGTTCTCCTCCGCCCAGGGGATGAGCGCCGGGATGAACTGGCGGGAGTGGGAGCTGCCCACCACCACGACGGTCGCGGAGACGTCCGCGTCCGCGGGCAGCAGCTGCTGGCAGTTGACGTGGCGGAAGCTCCGCTCGGGCTGCCAGGGGCCTCCGCAGCGCTCGGGCAGGTCGGGCCACTGGGAGCCCAGCTGCCAGCCGTAGGGGCGGATGTCGGGCGGGGCGATGGTGGCGACCTCGTCGGTGGCCAGGCTCGGCCCCTCCGCCACCGGCGGCTGGGCCGCGGTGCGGTGCAGGACCGCCCACCAGCCGCCCGCCGCACCTGCCACCAGGGCGAAGCTCAGCGCGATCGCGGTCAGCGCCCGCCAGGGACGCGCCTCCAGCCAGCGCGAGCGACGCACCGGGGAGTCCACCGCCCGGGTCACCAGCCAGGCCAGCAGCACGGACCCGGTCAGCACCACCAGCCCGTCCAGCAGCCCCGCGCGCGCCTGCCCGCTGTGGTGCAGCCAGATCACCAGCAGCGGCCAGTGCACCAGGTACAGGGCGTAGGAGATGTCGCCGACGAACGCGGCGGGCCGCGTGGACAGCACCGAGTCCACCCCCCAGCGGGTGCCGGAATGCCCGGCGACCACCACCGCGCCCGCGGCGGCGAGCGGCCAGAGCGCGATCCAGCCGGGGAAGAGCGCCGAGACGTCCACCAGGATCCCGCAGGCCAGCAGGGCGGCGATGCCCAGCCAGCCGGTGAGGGCGCGCAGGGTGCGCAGGCGAGGGGCGGCGGCGTCCTCCGGGCGACGGGCACCGGTGAGCCGGTCCAGCAGGGGCAGGGCCAGGGCCAGCAGGGACCCGGCGGCGAACTCCCACATCCGGGCCGCGGTGTCGAAGTAGGCGATCTGCTGCTGGGACTGGGTGGAGAGGATCGACCAGGTCAGGGACGCCGCGCCGAGCAGGGAGACCAGCGCGATGAGCGGTCGTCGCACCGAC
This sequence comes from Brachybacterium vulturis, assembly GCF_043641765.1. Classification (GTDB taxonomy): domain Bacteria; phylum Actinomycetota; class Actinomycetes; order Actinomycetales; family Dermabacteraceae; genus Brachybacterium; species Brachybacterium vulturis_A. The sequence continues at coordinate 80,752 of NZ_JBHZRO010000016.1, forward strand.
CGGCCGGCCCGGGCCCGGCGCGCCACCAGCAGGAACAGCAGCGGCCACACCACGAAGGCCTGCCCCTGCACGCTCAGGGACCAGAAGTGCTGCAGCGGGGAGGAGCCGCTCGCATCGCGGGCGTGGTAGTCGACCTGCAGCAGCACCAGCAGCAGGTTCTCCAGGTAGAGGGCGGAGGCCACCGCCTCCTGCATGATCACCTGCCACATCGAGGAGGGCAGGAAGGCGGCGGTCCCGGCCAGGACCAGCAGGATCGTCACCGCGGCAGGGGGCATGAGGCGCTTGAACGTGTGCAGCCAGTAGCGCGGTATCCCCAGCGGTCGCCCGCTCTCGAGGCGGCGCACGAAGGTGCCGGTGAGGAAGAAGGCGGAGAGGAACAGGAAGACGTCCACACCGCCGGAGACCCGACCGAGCCAGATGTGGTAGACGGCGACCAGGCCCAGCGCCACCGCCCGCAGGCCGTGCAGCTCGCGGCGGAAGCCGGGGCGGGAACGCTGCGGCTCGGCCGCCGACGGCGCCGCAGCGGTGCCCGCGGCAGGGGGCCCCGGGCTGCGGGAGCGGAGCTCCTCGCCGCGCAGCCGCCAGGTGCCGGAGACGGAGCCGGAGGTGGACCAGGCGTCCTCCGCCTCGCGCTCGGCATGCAGCTCGATCGGGCCCTGCACCCAGTCCCCCAGGGCGGAGGTCTGCGAGGGCAGGGAACCGCTGAGCCAGGTGGAGAGATCGGATCTCGGGGCGGCAGGAAGGGGCTCGGGCGCGGGGTCGGAGGGCGGCTCCGGTTCCTGGGTCCAGTCCTCGAGCGCGTCGGCGAGCGGCGGGGCGGGCTGCTCCCAGGCCTCGCCCGCGGAGGCGATCTGGTCCTGGTCGCCGAGCGGTCGCGGAGGGCGGTGCTCGTGACGAGGACGCAGCGGATCACTGGGCGAGCTGATCGTGATCCCCTTCCGCAGGGCAGGTGTCGAGGGGCCGTGGGCGGTCTGCTGCCCGCGTCCCGGCGCTGCGTGGATCCTAGTGGATCGGCCCAGGCGTCCTCCGCGCCCCCGCGGGGCCGGGAGCCCGCCCCGCGGGGGCGCCGACGGTCCTTGCGTGGAGCGCGGCCCGCCGTGGGATCATGGCGGGGTGACCTCATCGAGCGCCGAGCCCCCCGCCCCGTCCGTCGCCACCGCGGCGCGAGCCACGGACTCTGGATTCGAGATCAGCGCCCGCCACGGCGAGAAGGCGCGCGCCGGCGTGATCACCACCCCCCACGGGCAGATCGCCACCCCCGCCTTCATCCCCGTCGGCACCAAGGCGACGGTCAAAGCGGTGCTGCCGGAGTCGATGAGCGACCTCGGCGCGCAGGCCCTGCTGGCCAACGCCTATCACCTCTACCTCCAGCCCGGCCACGACCTGGTCGACGAGGCCGGCGGGCTGGGCGCCTTCATGAACTGGCCCGGCCCCACCTACACCGACTCCGGCGGCTTCCAGGTGATGAGCCTGGGCGCCGGCTTCAAGAAGGTCCTCTCCAGCGAGTTCTCCGGCGGGGAGAAGGCCCGCACCTCCTCCGGGGAGGACGACGACGTGGCCGAGGGCAAGGAGCGCCTGGCCCATGTCGACGACGACGGCGTCACCTTCCGCTCCTTCATCAACGGCGACGTGCACCGCTTCACCCCCGAGATCTCCATGCAGATCCAGCACGGGCTGGGGGCGGACATCATGTTCGCCTTCGACGAGCTGACCACCCTGATGAACTCCCGCGGCTACCAGGAGCAGGCGCTCGAGCGCACCCGGCTGTGGGCGCTGCGCTGCCTGGCCGAGCACGCCCGCCTCACCGCCGAGCGCAGCCACCGCCCCTACCAGCAGCTGTGGGGCGTGATCCAGGGAGCCCAGCACGAGGACCTGCGCCGTCGGGCCGCCCGCGACCTGGGCGCGATGGAGGTGGCCGGGCAGGCCTTCGACGGCTTCGGCATCGGCGGGGCGCTGGAGAAGGAGAACCTGGGCACCATCGTCGGCTGGGTCACCGATGAGCTGCCGGAGGCGCGGCCCCGCCACCTGCTCGGCATCAGCGAGGTCGATGACCTGTTCGTCGCGATCGCCGCGGGGGCCGACACCTTCGACTGCGTCTCCCCCTCCCGCGTGGCCCGCAACAGCGCGGTGTACACCGCCACCGGTCGGGTGAACCTCACCGGCGCCAGGTACCGTCGCCAGTTCGCGCCGATCGATGAGGACTGCGACTGCTACACCTGCACCCACTTCACCGCCGCCTACGTCCACCACCTGTTCCGGGCCAAGGAGATGCTCTCCTCGACCCTGTGCACGATCCACAACGAACGCTTCGTGGTGCGCCTGGTGGACCGGATCCGTGACTCCCTGCACACCGGCGACTTCGACGCCCTGCGGGAGGAGACCACCGGCGCCTACTACGGCGCGCCGCGGTGAGCGGAGCGTGACGGTGAGGGAGGCGGCGGCCGCAGCCGACAGCGACGGCGGGACCGATCGGGCCACGACGCTCGGGGTCGCGGTGGTGCTGCTGGCCCTGGCCGGGATCTGCGCGCTGCTCGGGGACCATCTCGTGAGCGGTGCCCTGCGCCTTGCCGCCGGGGTGCTCGCCGGGCTGGGGCTCGGGGCCACGCTGCTGGTCGTGCTCAGCGGTCGCGGCCCCCGCCTCGCCCGGCGTCCTGCGCTGCTGGTGGCGGCCGGTACGGCGCTGGTCGCCGCGCTGGCCCTCACCGTCCCCGCCGTGCTCGCCACCCGTGTCGACCCGCTCGCGGACCGGGCCGCGCTCGCGCTCGAGCCCCTCGCCGAGGGGGACGCCGTCCATTCCCTGCCCTCGCCGGACAGCCCCGTGCTGCTGCGTCGCGCCGACGGCCGCGGCCAGGTGCTGCTCGACGGCGTCGCCCACCCCGTCGACGTCACCGCGCACGACGTGCTCGCGCTCTCCGCCGACGGGAGACGCCTGGTGCGCGCCACCGGCGTCTCCACCGAGGTGCTGCTGCTGGACCCCACGGCCTCCGCCCCCGACGGCGGGTTCCCGTCCCGGAGCTTCGAGGGCACCCCGCTCGCGCTCGCCGGCGACCTGATCGTGCTGCGCAGCTGCACCGAGGGGTTCTGCCGGCTGTCCGGCGTCGACCTCACCGCCCCGGAGGAGCCGCTCTGGGTGGTCGGCGCCCCCGCCGAGACCCGCGGACCGGACCCGGCAGGCGTCGAGGTGCCCGCCCGCGTCGAGCAGCCCCCCGGGCTGCTCGACGCGCTGCGCACGACGGGGGTGCTGCCCGCGATCCCGCTGAGCTTCGATCCCGGCCAGGGCTGGGTCCAGCGGGACCTGGCGACCGGATTCCCCGTCGGCCGCATCCTCGTCGGGCCGGAGCAGGAGTGCCGCATCGCGGTCACCGGGGAGGCGGTCACCGCCCCGGACCCGCTGCACCCCGCGCCCCTGGTGCTGGCCGTCTGCTCCGCCGAGGACGGCGCGCTGACGGCCACGGCCTTCCGCGACGGTGCGGTGCTGTGGGAGTCCGCCCCTTCACCGGCGGGGGACTGGTCGGTGCGGCTGGACCGGGGGCGGGTGCTCGCCACCGGCACCGAGACGGGCAGCGACACCCCGGGCGAGATCATCGCCACCGAGCAGGGGACGGACTGGACGGCTCCGGGCGGTGAGGGGGTGGAGCAGGTCGCGGCCTTCAGCGCGAGGATCGGCATCGACGGCACCGCGATGGTCGTGACCAACGAGAGCGGGCAGCTGCTCGCCTACGAGCTCGCCGGCGGCGCCCACCTCTGGACGCTCCCGCTCTCCTCCCCGCAGGCGGAGGTGCGCGGCGCCCTCGAGGCCGGCACCGCCGTGGTGCGGGACCCGGTCGTGCGGGAGCGCCCGCTCGAGCCGCGCAGCACTCAGCGGCTGCGGGTGATCGACGTGGGGACCGGCGAGGTCACGCTCGAGGTGCACGTCGCCGAGGAGGTCCGGGGCGTCCGCGCCGTGGGCGGCGGCAGAGCGCTGGTCACCGTGGACGGGCAGACCCTGCTGCTGGGACCGTGAGGCCTCGCGGCACAGAGACGCCCCGGACCTCAGCGAGGTCCGGGGCGTCCGGCTGGTGCCGGGCCGGTCTCAGGCGGTGAGCTGCTTCGACGCGGTGCTGTGGACGAAGAACGAGCCGAGCCCGATGATCGCGACCATGACGAGGGCGTGCAGGGCGTTGGTCCCCGCCGTGATGCGGTAGCCGGCGGCCGTGATGGCGCCGGTCTGGTCGTCGGCGCCGCCGGTGGCCATCAGGATGGCTGCCATGACGATGGCGAGGATCCAGAAGAGGACGACGGAGACGGGGATGGCGACGGCGACCACGATCCCGCCCACCCGCGCGCGGCCGCGACCCATCACCGCGGCGGCGATCCCGAGCGCGAACATGAGGAACCCCACCAGGAAGTTCAGGCCGTACAGCAGGACGGACGCCAGGCCCGACCCGATCCCGAGGGCACCGGCCTCGCCCCCGGTGTCCGTGGCGGCCAGGTCATCCGCCGCGATGAACGAGGCGAGATTGACGCCGAGCCGCGCCAGGAGCAGCACGACCGTGCCGATCAGCAGGATGAGGCCGATGAGCTTCACCCGCTTCCAGTTGACCCCGTCACCTGTGTCGAACTGCGGTCCGGTGTCCATGCCGTACTGCCCGGCGGCCCCCGGGTACCCGGCCGGGGCGGCCGCGGGCGAGGGCTGGCTCCATTGCGGCTGGGAGGGCGAGGGCTGTCCCCACTGCGGCTGCGGGGCCGGAGCCTGCTGCTCGGGCTGCCCCCACTGCGGTGCCGGGGGCGGCGGATTCTGCCCGCCCTGCCCCCACTGCCCCTGCTGTCCGTGGTCCGGTCCGTACCCCTGAGTCATGCTGCTCCCTCGGTGCTGCCATGTCGTGGCGTCACGGCGACGCCTGCTCCAGCCTATCGGGCGCCGCCGTGACCGGGGTGCCGAGGGGTGGTGATCTCAGACCGGGTCGGCGGCCAGACGGAAGCGGAAGCTGTCCTCCCGGGCGGAGAGCACGTACTGCGGCAGCGGCTCCGGTCCGCAGGCCGCCGAGCCCACGCCGTGCAGCGCGGAGGAGAGGGTCACCCAGGTGCGGCCATCGGCGTGCAGCGCCCCGTCGTGCGCCCGGGCGTCGAGCTCCGCCGTGGACCAGGGGCGCACCGCGAGCCCCAGACCCTCCGGTGCCCGCACCGCGAGGGAGGGCCCGTCCCCACCGGTCAGCGCCGCGCGCACCGTCCCGGCGCGATTCCCGTTCTCCTGCGGGAACACGTACGGCACCTGGAACTCCGCGAGCGAGGAGGACCAGCGGCCGAAAGTGGTGCCGCCGCCGGTGTCCGGATAGGACTCGTGCGGGCCGAACCCCTCGTAGGCCACCTGGTCGGGGGCCGAGGGGAGAGCGAAGGTCCAGCCGATCCGCGGCAGCGGCAGGTCGGTGGGCCAGAACGCCGAGGGGGTCACCGTCACCTCCACATCCACCCCGTCCGCGTCCGCGGTCCAGCGCTCGGTGACGTCGGCGCCGAGCGCCGAGCCGTCCAGGCCGATCCGGCTGCGGACGACGAGGACCTCCCCGTCGGCAGCATCGGGGGTGATCTCCACCAGACGGCGACGGGCATGGTCCAGCCCGATCCGCTTCCACCGCGCCTCGAGCGGGGCGCGGGTGCGGGCGCGCTCGTTGTCCACCGGGGCGCGGTACAGATCCACCCCGGCATGTTCGATCTCCAGCGCGCCCAGGCCCACCAGGCGGCCCAGGTCGTCGAAGCGGGCCGGGCCCAGGCTCCAGGATCCGTCGTCTCCACGGGTCGGGGCGAGGCGATCAGCGGCCGAGGGAGCGTGCGCGGCGCGCAGCCGCTCGGCATCCACGTGGTCGGCGGTCACGATCAGGTGACCGGCCGGGACCGGGCCCTGCGCCGCGCGGGTGAGCAGGCGGACCGTGGTGGTCGCGCCGTCGTGCACGGGCAGCGCCACCTCGGCGCTCTGCCCGGGGCCCACCTGCGGCAGCTCGAGCTGCTGCCAGCTGGCCTGGGCATCGAGCGACACCTCGGCGCGCAGGTGGCTCAGGTCGCTGAAGGCGTAGCGGTTCGTGATCCGCGCACTGCCCGGGGACACCTCGAGCCCGACGGGGGAGTAGTGGTGCTTGGCGTCCAGCAGGGCCGGGGACGGGGTGCGGTCGGGCAGCACCAGGCCGTCGGCCACGAAGTTGCCGTCGTGCAGGCGCTCGCCGAAGTCGCCGCCGTAGCCGTAGATGCGGTGGCCCTCGGCGTCGGTGGTCTCCAGACCGTGGTCGATCCACTCCCAGATGAAGCCGCCGTGCAGCGCCGGGTACTGCTCGGTCAGCGCCATGTACTCCTGCAGCGAGCCGGCGCCGTTGCCCATCGCGTGGGCGTACTCGATCCACAGGAACGGCTTGGTCAGCGCCGGCGGGTTCGCGAAATGCCCCTCGGGCACCTCCAGCGCGAAGCCGGCCAGCATGCGGGTGAGCTTGTCCTGGTACTCCTGGCTCAGCTCCCGCCGCCCGATCTGCGCGGACTCCTCGATCGTGGAGTACATCAGGGAGAACACGTCCACGTACTCCGCGGCGTAGTCCTGCTCGTAGATCACCGGCCTGCTCGGGTCGGTCTCGCGCACGGCGGCCACCATCGCCTCGGTGACCGGGCCGGAGGCGGCCTCGTTGCCGATCGACCACATGATGATCGAGGCATGGTTGCGGTCCCGGCGCACGAAGCGCTCGGAGCGCTCCACCAGCGACGCCTCGAACAGCGGGTTCTGCGCCGGCCCCTCGGCCGCGCCGGTGCCGTCCTCGCCCCAGGTCGAGTCGGCGTGGAACCCATGGGTCTCGAAGTCGCCCTCGCAGATCACGTACAGCCCGGCCTCATCGCACACCTCGAGGAAGCGCTGATGGGGCGGGTAGTGGGAGGTGCGCACCGCGTTGAGGTTGTGCTGCTTCATCAGCGCCACGTCGAGGTCCTGATTGCCCTCGTGCTGGGTGCGCCCGAGGACCGGATCCGCCTCGTGACGGTTCACGCCGCGGAACACGATGCGCTCACCGTTGACGCGGAAGATCTCCCCGTCCACCTCGACGCGGCGGAAGCCCACCCGCAGGGTGACGGTCTCGGTGTCCGTGCTGATCGTGGCGTCGTACAGGTGCGGGTCCTCGGCGGACCACGGGCGCACCTCGCCCACGGCGAGGGGATCCACGCCGGTCGTGGCCGAATGGCCCAGCGCAGGGATCTCGACCCGCGCCACGACCTCGGCGCCGTCCGCGTCGACGGCGGTCGCGCTCAGGGTGCCCTGGCCGGTGGCCGGATCGAAGTCCGCGACGGTGACCAGGTCATGGATCCCACCCGTCGGGCGCAGCAGCAGGTCCACGCTGCGGAAGATGCCCGAGGCCCACCACATGTCCTGGTCCTCGACGTAGGTGTTCACCGACCACTGCACCACGCGCACCTCGAGCAGGTGCTCACCGGGGGAGGAGAGCGCCTCGGTGACGTCGAACTCCTGGGTGAGGCGGGACCCGGCGGTCACGCCGATCTCGATCCCGTCGATCCACACCTTCGCCGCCGAGTCCACGCCCTGGAAGCGCAGCAGCACGCGCGCCCCGGCGGCGAGCTGCTCGGCCCATTCGGCGGGGACGGTCACGGTGCGCGAGTAGTGGCCGGTGGGGTTCTCGTCCGGCACGTGCGGGACCTCGCGCGGGATCGGGTAGATGACGTTGGTGTACTGCGGGGCGCCGTAGCCCTGCAGCTGCCACATCCCGGGCACCGCGATGGTCGCGGGCTCGCCGAGGTCGGTGCCGTCGGCGCGGGTGCCGTAGCGGAACCCCCAGTCCCCGTCGAGGTTCAGCTCCGGCGCATCCGAGTGCAGGTGGGCGCGACCGCGCAGGCGGTTCCGGCCGGCGGGGAGCTCCTCCCACCAGCGGTCGGAGTGATCGGCAGGGGGCAGCGGGGTGCTCATCGGTGAGGCGTCTCCTGGGCTCGAGAGTGCTCACGACCATCGTCGTGAACGTTCACGAACGAGTGTACCCGGGAGCGGGCTGTCCGGTGAGGCGATCCGGGCTCGGGAGCCCCGGCCGGACCCGGCAGCACCACCCCGGCATCGCCACCAGAAAACTGCCGTATATGAGCGCCGAACCCCTCCAGGGCGTTCGCTCGCCATATACGGCAGTTCTTCGGTGGGGCGGACCGGCCGAGCACCGGGACGCTCCGACTGAGCTTCGCTCGCGCAGCCTCAGCCCTTGACGGAGCCCTGCATCAGTCCCGCCAGGAAGTACTTGCTCAGCAGGATGTACACCAGCAGCGTGGGCAGGGAGGCCAGCACTGCGCCCGCCATCGAGACCCCGTAGTTGGCCAGCAGCGCGCCGTTGGCCAGGTTGTTCAGCGCCAGGGTCACCGGTCCGTTGGCCGGGGAGGAGAAGAACACCGCGAACAGGAAGTCGTTCCAGGCATTGGTGAACTGCCAGATCAGCACCACCACGAAGCCGGGGATGGCCAGCGGCAGAGCGATGTGCCAGAAGGTGCGGAGCATGCCCGCACCGTCCATCGTCGAGGACTCGATCAGCTCATGCGGCACGGACTCGAAGTAGTTGCGGAAGATCAGCGTGGTGATCGGGATGCCGAACACCACGTGCAGCAGGATCAGCGAGGGGACGCCGTTGGGGACGTTGACGGCCAGCAGCATCTGCATCAGCGGGATCATCACCGCCTGGTAGGGCAGGAACATCCCGAACAGGATCAGGGTGAAGACGAGGTCCGCACCGGGGAAGCGCCAGCGGGAGAGGACGAAGCCGTTCATGCAGCCGAGCAGCGCGGAGATGATCGTCGAAGGGACCACGATCTGCATGCTGCGCCAGATCGACGGGGACAGCGCCTCCCAGGCGACGGCCCAGTTCGAGAACGTCCAGTCCTGTGGAAGCGCCCAGGCGCGCGCGGAGCTCGCGTCCGCGGGGCCCTTGACGCTGGTGATCAGCAGGACGTACACGGGGATCAGGACCACGACCACGCCGAGGACGATGGCGAGCAGGCGCAGCAGGTGCGCCCAGGGAAGTCCCCCGCGGGGGCGGGGAGGCACGGCGGGAGCGGAAGCCGGCGCCGGGGTGGTGACGGAAGTGCTCATCGGGTACGGCTCCGATGCTGCTGGACGAGATAGGGGACGATCAGGAAGGCGATGATGATCAGCAGGAACGCACCGACCGCGGCGGAGTTCGCGTAGTCGAAGCCCGACTTGAACAGGAACATGTCCACCGCGGGCACCTTGGTCTGGTAGGCGGCGGCCGAGGAGATCGACATGATCAGGTCGAAGGACTTCAGCGACATGTGGGCGATGATCACGATGGCGCTCATCAGCACCGGTGTGAGCTGCGGGAAGATCACCATGCGGTAGACCTGCCACTCGCTGGCACCGTCCATGCGGGCCGCCTCACGCAGCTCGTCGGGGACCCCGCGGAAACCGGCCAGGAACAGAGCCATCACATAGCCGGACAGCTGCCAGATCGCGGGCAGCGCGATCGCCACGATGCCGAAGGTGATGTTGTTCCACCACGGGTTCTGCAGGAAGTCCAGGCCGATCATCTGGAACAGCCGGTTCAGGCCGCTCGCGTTCTCGCCCTGGTTGGAGTTCAGCAGCCAGCGCCACACCACACCGGAGGCGACGAAGCTGACGGCCATCGGGAACAGGTAGATGGTCTGGAACAGGCGCCCGCCCTTCAGCGGGCGCTCCAGCAGCCACGCCCAGAGGAATCCCATCGCCATCGCCCCCACCAGGAAGGTGGCGGTGAACAGCACCAGGTTCGCCAGCGAGTGGCGGAAGTCCTCGGTGAGCAGCAGCTCGATGTAGTTCGTCAGCCCCACGAAAGCGACGGGTTCCCGGCCGGAGGCCTGCGCGGCGGTGTGGTTGTCCGTCATGGACGTCCAGAAGTTCACGCCCAGCAGGCCGTAGACGAAGATGCCGATCAGCAGGATCGACGGCAGGATCATCAGCAGCGGGGCACCGTAGTGCCCGGCGAGCTTCTTCACAGGGGCTCCTCGCTCCCGGCCATGCCGGGGTTCAGGGAGGGAACGGCTCCGGGGCGAGCGCCCCGGAGCCGTTCCCGTCGTCGTGCGCGGGTCAGGCCGAGGTGTTGGACTCGGCGATCGCGGCGAGCTCGTCCTGGTACCCGGCCACGTCGCTCGCACCGGTGGTGAACTTGCTGGTCGCGTCCGAGACGTCGTTCAGCCAGGCCACCGGGGTCGCGGCGCCGTGGGCGAGCGAGGGGGAGATCGCGTCCTGCGCGTACGAGTCGATCGCCGTCTGCTGGTAGGCGGGGAACTCCGCGGTGTCCACGTCGGTGCGCGCGGGGATCGAGCCCTTGGCGAGCGAGAAGCCGACCTGTCCCTCCTGGGAGCTGATGGTGTCCAGCCAGGCCTTCGCGCCGTCCGGGTTCGGTGCGCCGACGGGCAGGGTGAAGGAGTCGGCCAGGAAGCCGAAGATCTCCTCGCCGCCGCTGAGCGGGAAGTAGCCGAAGTCCTCGCCGTCCACCAGGTCCGCCTGCTGGAAGGAGGCCACCGCCCAGTCGCCCATGATGTTGTAGGCGGCCGTGCCGTCGATCAGCATCTGGGTGGCGTCGGTCCAGTCCAGGCCGTCGCGGTCGGTGTTGGTCAGCGCGATCAGCGCCCCGAAGTGCTCCAGCGCCGTGGTGACGTCGCTGCCGGACCAGTCGGTCTCCCCGGTCCACAGACCGTTGTAGGAGGTGCTGGCCAGATCCGCCATCAGGACCGCCTCGAGCAGGTTGACCTGGGTCCAGGTGGTGCCGACCGACAGGCCGGTGACACCGGAGGCCGCGGCCTTCTCGACGTCGGCGATGAAGGCCTCGACATCGGCGGGGACGACGGTGGGATCGATGCCGGCGGCCTCGAGCACCGCCGTGTTCGTCCAGACCACGTTCGAGCGGTGGATGTTCGAGGGGACGGAGTAGATCATCTCGTCCACGGTCAGCAGGGTCACCAGATCCTCGGGGAAGGCGTCGGTGAGCCCGTACTCCTCGTACAGCGCCGAGACGTCCTCGAGCTGACCGGCATCGATGTAGTCGGTGAGCTCGAGACCGGCGTGCGCCTGGAAGGTGTCCGGGGGGTCACCGGCCTGGAGGCGGGACTGCAGCATGTCCTTGGCCGCGCTGCCGGCGCCGCCGGCGACCGAGGCGTTGACGAAGGTGAGGTCCGGGTAGTCCTTCTCGAACTGAGCCACCAGCGCATCCAGTCCGGCCTTCTCCGAGCCCTGCGCCCACCAGGTGAAGACCTCGACCTCCGAGCTGCTGCTCTCGCCGCCGCCGCTGTCGGAGCCGCCGCACGCGGCGAGGCCCGCCGCGGCCAGGCCGGCGCCGGAGAGGGCAAGGAAGTTCCTACGCTGCATGGGGTTCTCCTTCGAAGATGACGATGACGTGGCGGAGATCGCGCACCGCCGACGGGGAGCAGAGTTTCGCCACATCGCGAAGTTACCCCAGGCGGCACGCGGATCGCGGGACATACCGGACACAGCTTGGCAACGAAATCGACGACCTCCGCGGGCCGGGGGTTGCCGTCGCCGCCGAGGGACGGGACGCTAGACTCTCCCCTCGTGACCACGACCGAGCCGAACCGGTGGACCGACCGCCGCACCGATGCCGTGTCTGCGCGCAAGGAGACCTACGAACAGCTGCGCCGGGCCAGCACCTGGCGCCTCCTGGCCGCGACGAAGGCGCCGGCGGTGCTCGCCATCCTGCAGGCGACCTTCCCCGCCGGCGACCGTCGGCTCCCGCGCAGCGAACTGGTCGCCCGGGTCGGTGCGCACCTGCCGCTGCTGCATGACGATCGCGACGAGGCAGCGCCCGATGACCACGACGACGCCGCGCCCGAGGACCTCGATCCCAGCGGGGAGGGGCGCGGCGGCCGCAGCGCCGCGGAGTACGTGGACGGCTGGGTGCGCGAGGGCTACCTGACCCGCCGCGACGACCCGCAGCACACCGAGACCACCTTCGAGCCGTCCCCGGCGACGATCGACGCGATCCAGTTCATCGCCTCGCTCGAGGAGCACCGGCCCACCACGACCCAGTCCCGGCTGCAGCTGGTGGTCCAGCAGTTCGAGCGCCTCGCTCAGGAGACCGAGACCGATCGGGACGTGCGCCTGGCGGATCTGCAGCGCCGCCGCGAGCGGATCGAGGCGGAGATCCGGGACCTCGCCGAGGGGGAGCTGATGCTGCCCAGCCCCGAGGCCTCCACCGACAAGCTGCGGGACATCCTGCAGATCGCGACCGAGCTCTCCGGTGACTTCCTCCAGTACCGGGAGGACCTGCGCGCCGTGGACCTGCACCTGCGCGAGCAGATCCTTTCGCCGGAGGGCTCGCGCGGCGAGATCCTCGAGCAGCTGCTGGCGGGCGACGACCTGCTGGGACAGTCCAGCGTGGGCCGGACCTTCACCGCGTTCTTCCGGATGCTCAACGACCCCGCGCAGACCCGCACCACCCAGGAGCTGGTGGACCGTCTGCTCGAGCGGGACTTCGCCCGTTCGCTCGGCCGGGACGAGCGCGAGAAGCTCGCGGGCGTGTTCAGCGATCTCTACGAACCGGCGCAGGAGGTGCTGGACGTCAAGACGGAGCTGTACCGGTCGCTGGCCCGCTTCGTGCGCTCCCAGGACTTCCGGCAGCACCGCGTGCTGCTGGAGACGCTGCAGGAGGCCCAGGGGCTCGCGCTCGCGCAGAAGGACGAGGTGCCCACCCGCACGCCCTTCCCGCTCGAGCTGGATCTCTCCCGGGTGCTGCTGAGCTCCGTGTCCCAGCACCGGCTGAAGGACCCCACCGATCCCGGCGCCCCCGCCGAGGCCGAGGTCCACGATGCCACCGCCCTCAGCATCGAGGTGCTGCAGGATCTGGTGCGCACCCACGACATCGACATCGTGGGCCTGACCACGGACATCAACGAGGTGCGCGGCCGCAGCGGGCAGGCCTCCCTCGGGGATGTGCTGCGCGAGCGGCCCGCCGAGCAGGGTCTGGCCAGCGTGATCGGCCTGATGTTCCTGGCGACCAACCATGCGCGGGAGCGCGAGGGATCCACGGAGGTCCTCAGCTGGCGCGAGCTGGACGGCAACGACTACGCGGCGAAGGTGCCGGCGTTCTACTTCCTGGAGGACGTCCCCCTCGAGTGACCCGGGCCCGGCGGCGGAGCGTTCAGGCCCCGTCGAGCTCCGCGAGGGCGGGCCGGGCGCGTTCGCGCAGCTCCTCGAGGTCCGCCCCGAAGTGCGCCATCCGGCACCCCCGACCGTGCGTCGCCACCTCGATGCCCTCCGCCTCCCAGTGGGGCAGCGCACGGGCCAGCAGCGGATGGTCGCCCGAGGCGCTGGTGACCCGCCACCACGGCACCCCGGACCCCCAGGTGCGCAGGATGCGGCCCACCAGGCGGGGGCCGACGCCGATGATCGCGCCGATCTCGCCGTAGGCCGCGACCTGTCCGGGAGGGATCGCCTCGACCACCCGCAGCACCCGTTCGACGGTGAGGTCGTCCATGCGGGTGCGTGAGGGTCCGGCGGGCATGGCCGTCAGTCTGGCACGGGCGCGCAGGCCCGGGTACTGGCGGCTGACGCGCCGACGGCGGCCCGGAGACCTCCTCTCGAGGTTCCCGGGCCGCCGTCGGTGCGGCTCGCCGTGCGCTCAGTCCCGGTGCGAGCCGTCCTGCGGATCGCGGAACTCCGGCGCCTCGGGGGGCAGCTGATCGTTGCGGTCCCGCAGCTGCTGCGGGGCGAGCGGATCCTGCTCGTCGGTGCGATCGCGCTCGGCGAGGTGGTCGCCCTCCTCGGCACGGTGCTGGTCGACGTGCCCCTCGGAGACCGGGGCGGGTTCCGGAGCGTCCTCGGTCAGCGACGCCTCGTCCGCGGGGCGGGCGGCGCGACGGCCGTGGCCCGTGCGTCGGGTGGCGGGGTCATCGGTGACGGCATCGTCCCCCGTGCGGTGAGGGGGGTCGGCAGGGGGGTTCGGGTCGAGCCGGTCGGCCTCGGCGAGCCGCTCCTCCATGGTGCCGCGCTCCTGCTCGACCGCGGCGCGCTGCTTCTCCGCCTCGGCATGGCGGCGCTCGGCCGCGATCTGCTCCTGCTCGGCCGTCTGGGCCTTCCGCTCGGCGTCGAGGCGGGCGCGGTCTGCCTCCAGCTCGGTCTCCCGCACCTGCAGGTCGCGCTCCTGGACGGTCTTCTCCTGTGCCTTCGCCTCATCGCGCAGCTCGGCAGCACGCTGCCGGTCGGCCTCCTGCTGCCGGGCCTGCCTGCGCTTCGAGGCCATCACTCCCACGACGATCAGGATGATGAGGACGATGAGCACTACCGCGACGATCCCGATGATGACGGGTGTGGACAGTTCCATGGTCGGCTCCTAGCGGTCGATTCCTCCGCACGGGGCGCACGGGGGTCTTCCTGCGTGTGGGGCCCATTGCACCAGATGGATCACCGGACCGCCCGCATTTCGACCAACCGCTCAGTTCCGACGGGCTCGTCCGGCGTGAAATGCGCCGGTAAGGTGGGGCCTCGTGATCAGCTCTGCGCCCCGCACCGATGTCGACGATCCTGCGCAGCAGGAGGACGGTGCACCGTCCGTCACCGGCACCGCTCTGGTGGACGAGTCCCGTCGGGTGCTCGTCCATCTCCTGCAGGGCCCCTTCCTCGACGGGCGTCGGGACAGCGCCCGGTACGCCCAGCTGCTGCGGGACCGCGCCGCGCTCGAGGCCCGCCTGGCGGATCTCTTCCTCGAACTGATCGTCGACGACGACGCCCAGGTCGCCTTCGTGCGCCAGAGCGAGGAGGACCTCGACGCCCCCAAGCTGCTGCGCCGACTGACCGGCATGAATCGTCTGGACTCGGTGCTGATGCTGGTCCTGCGGCAGATGCTGCTCACCCAGTCCTCGCGCGGTCAGCGCACGGTGGTCTCCGAGGCGGAGCTGCAGCAGGCGCTGGCCGCCTACCGCCGCACCACCTCGACCGACGAGGCGGGCTTCGCCAAGGAGGTGCGGGCCTCGATCACGAAGGTGCAGCGCGCCGGTCTGCTCGAGGAGCAGGGCGACGACTTCGAGGTCTCGCCCGTGCTGCGCCTGATGATCGGCCCGGACACGGCGCGCGAGTTCATCGCGCTGTACCGCGAGGCCGGGGTGAGCGGGCTCGAGGACCCGAGCGATGATCAGCCGGACGAGGCCGAGAGCGAATCCGGCGAGCCGCAGGACTCCCCGCAGGACTGATATGTAGGTCTTCCTGTCAAGTGTGCAGGGTGAAGCGGGGGCATCCACTGGCCGGTGGGTGCCCCCGCTTCGG
>NZ_JBHZRO010000017.1:0-89738 GCF_043641765.1 Brachybacterium vulturis
CGTTCCTGATTCCCGTTGTCCGGGGCACGAGGAAGAACATTACGCACCCCCGACACCCCCGTCAAGCCAGAACGCCCGTTTCCGACGTGGCCTCGACCACACCTCGGTGATGGACGTCTGTCGAGGTCAGGAATTGGCTACGCGGACGTAGCCAGACACCTCCCGCGGCCCTGGCCGAGACCGCCGATCCGGCGCTGCTCGCTCCCGGGCCGTCAGGCCCTGCCTAGTCGCTCTCCGGGCGCAGGCGCCACAGGACCGTGGCCTCCTGGGAGCGCGCGGCGTGGAGCGCGTCGCGGGGATCCTTCGCCCGCGGATGCCGCGGGGCGGTCTCCAGGGTCCCGGCGACCGTGAGGCCGGCGCCCTCGATCATCCCCAGCAGCTCCTCCCGGCTGCGCAGCTGCAGAAGCTCGGCCAGGTCGGAGAGGATCAGCCAGCCCTCCCCACCGGGACGCAGGTGGTCGGTGAGCCCGTCGAGGAAGCCCCGGAGCATGCTCGAGGACTCGTCATAGACGCCCAGTTCCAGGGCCGAGGTGGCCGCCCCCGGCAGCCAGGGCGGATTGCAGACCACGAGATCGGCGCGTCCGGGTGGGAAGAGATCGGTCTCGACCACGCGGATCCGCCCCTCCAGGCCCAGGCGCCGGACGTTCTCGCTCGCGCAGGCCACGGCCCGGGGGTTGATATCGCTGGCGACCACGTGCGCGACCCCTCGTCGGGCGAGCACCGCGGCCAGCACACCGGTGCCGGTGCCGAGGTCGAAGGCCGTGACTCCCCCGTCGACCTGAGGCAGCGGAACCTCGGCGACGAGGTCCACGTACTCCGAGCGCACCGGGGAGAAGACCCCGTACCGGGCATGGATGCGCTCACCGAGCGCCGGGATCGGCACGCCCTTCAGTTGCCACTGGTAGGCGCTGAGCACGCCGAGCAGCTCCGGGAGCGAGACGAGCATCGGCTCGTCGCTGCTCCCGTAGGCCACATGGCAGGCCTCGGAAACGTCCGGTGCACGCCGCAGGTCGAGTCTGTGACCGGGGTCGAGGAGCACCACGACGCCGCCCAGGACCTGGGCGCGATGTGCTCGCTGCGCTCGATGGTCCCGGAAGAGCTGCGCGATGTCCTCGCTCCGCGGCGGGCTGCGGCGGTCGATCCGGCGTCCGATGGCGGCCAGCAGCTGGCGGGCACCGGGGAAGTCGCCTCGCCACAGCAGCCCGGTCCCGGTGCGCAGTCGGCGCAGGGCCGCATCCGCGGTGAGGGAGTCATCGGCGATCTCGAGCCGCGTCGGCGGTGGGGCGCCGTTCTCCGAGTGCCAGTGTGCGGTGCGCTCGGTGCCGTGCTCGTCCCAGCGGATCAACGCCATCGAGTTCTCCTCCAGGGTCTCTCCGCGACGCTCACTTCGGATCGCGATGAGGTCGGTCGCCGGGGTCCTCGCTCGCGACGAGGCGCTCTCGTCGGGTGACTCCAGTATCCCAGCTCCCGTGGCCGGCTCCTCACTCCTTTGACGGGGTGAGCTCCTGGGGCGGCGCCTCGGTCTCGAGGTGGTCGGCCATCGCGAGCAGGAAGTCGATCGTCGCCCGTCGGGCCGATTCCGGAACCGCCCGGGCGATCTCGAGCATCTGCTCATGCATTCCGCTCAGCCGCTCCCTGAGCTGTAGATGGGCGTGGTCGGTGGCCACCACGATCCGGGAGCGCCCGTCACGGGGATGGGGTGCCCGCTCGAGGTGCCCGGAGACCGCGAGCCGATCCAGCAGCTTCGAGGTCGAGGCCCCGGAGATCTCCAGCTGCTGGGCGAGCCGCAGCGGGGTGACGGGGTCGCCGGCCAGCTCATGGGCGATGACGCAGCGCAGCGCCGCGAGATCCGTCGTGTTCATGTCCATGCCGGCGCTCATGCGACGGCGCATCTCATGGTCCGCGCTGCGGAACCGGCGGGTCGCGGCGAGCAGCTCGACGGCGGGATCGGCGTCGCCGTACCAGTACGAGTGCGCGTCGCTCGCCTCATCGCGCTCTGGGGCCTCGGTCATGCTCGGATGCTACAGTCCATTTGTGTAGACAGGCTAACGATCACCCAGGAGTGCCCATGACCGACACCCGTCCTTCCCAGCCTGCCGTGGAGGACCACGTCATCCTCATGGACGCCGACGGGTCCCCCCTCGGACTGGCTCCTCGCGCCACCGTCCACTCACCGCACACGCCCCTCCACCTGGCCTTCTCCTGCTACGCAGTGCGCGAGGACGGCCGCGTGCTGCTCACGCGACGGGCGCTGTCCAAGCGCACCTGGCCCGGGGTGTGGACGAACTCCTTCTGCGGCCACCCTCGTCAGGGGGAGACCTCCGCCGAGGCGATCGCCCGCCACGCGCGACACGAGCTGGGCATGGCGGTGGGCGCCCCGCAGGAGGCGATCCCCGACTTCCGCTACCGCGCCGTCGACGCCTCCGGCATCGTCGAGAACGAGATCTGCCCGGTCTTCGTCACGACTGCCGAGAGCGATCCCGAGCCGAATCCTGACGAGGTCATGGACCTGCGCTGGGTCTCCCCCACCGAGCTCGCCTCGCTGGTGCAGCTCTCACCGTGGATACTGAGCCCATGGACGGCTTCCCAGGTTCCGCAGCTGACCGGGGTCCTCGAGCAGGTCCCCGCGAGGACCCCATGACCACCGCGCATCAGCATGCTGTCGAGCGCGAGATCCAGCGCCTGCTGAGACTCGGTGCGAGCCGGCCCGGCGCCCTGCCGCTGCCCGATCACCACGATCTGTGGGACGCCTTCGCCCGGGCCAGTGGCGGCGGGAAGCGATTCCGCCCGAGCCTGCTGCTGTCCACCCACCAGGCGCTCGGAGGCGCTCGTGAGCCCGCCGCGGTCCAGGTGGCGGCGGCACTGGAGCTGCTGCACACCGCCCTGGTCGTGCAGGACGACGTGATCGACGGCGACCAGGTGAGGCGCGGGGTGCCGAGCCTGCCCGGAGGCATCGCCGCCGATGCCCGAGGCCGTGGCACCGCACCCGCCGACGCGCAACGGCTCGGGGACGCTGCCGGCATCCTGGCCGGTGATCTGGGCCTGATCGCGGCGATGCGGGCGATCGCCCGCTGCGAGGCGCCCGCCCCGGTGATCGAGCGCCTGCTGGACCTGTTCGAGAGCACCCTGCACGCCACCGCGGCCGGGGAGCTCGCTGACGTGCGCCTCCAGCTGGGCCCGGCGCACGGTGCGGTGGTGCTGCGGGAAGCACTCGCTGTCGCTGAACTGAAGACTGCCCTCTACTCCTTCCAGCTGCCGCTGCGGGCCGGTGCCCTGCTGGCCGATGCCTCCCCCGAGGTGCTCGCCGCCCTCGACGAGATCGGCAGCCTGCTCGGCATCGGCTTCCAGCTGTTCGACGATCTGCTGGGCGTGTTCGGCGACGAGCGACTCACCGGCAAGAGCGCACTCGGCGACCTGCGCGAGGGCAAGCGCACCGCCCTCATCGCCCACGCCTCGACCACCGACTCCTGGGACGCGCTGCAGCCGCTGCTGGGGCGGGCGGACCTCGGCGAGGCGGAGGCCCGTCGCGCCCGGGACCTGCTGACCTCCGGCGGCTCCCGCGCCTGGGTCGAGGACCTCGCCCGCTGGCACGTGACCAGTGCGGCCGAGACGGCCGAGCGCCACGAGCTGCCACCGGGCCTCGCCGTCGCGCTCGACCTCGCGACCGCGGAGATCCTCCGCGCCGCGGACCTCACCCTGCCCACGACCGCTCCCACCGACGCGGCACCGGTCCGGCGCCGCGCAGAACGCCCCGCAGAACAAGGACTCCCCGCATGAGCAGTCCCGCTTCCCACCCCGATGACGCACCGCTGGTCCTGGTCACCGGCGCCAGCGGCTACATCGGCGGCCGTCTGGTCCCCGCCCTGCTGGGGGCCGGGCTGCGGGTGCGCGCCATGGCGCGCCACGCCGACCGGCTCCAGGACCGTCCCTGGCGCGACCAGGTCGAGGTGGTGGAGGCCGACGTCGAGGACCCCGCGAGCCTCGACGCCGCGCTCGAGGGGATCGACGTCGCCTACTACCTGATCCACGCGATGGGCGGCGGTCGCCGCTTCGCCGACCGCGACCGGCAGGGCGCGCAGTCCTTCGCGGACGCCGCGGCGCGCGCCGACGTGCGGCGGATCGTCTATCTCGGCGGCATCCACCCCGAGGGCGTGGAGCTCTCGGCGCACATGGCCTCCCGCAAGGAGGTCGGGGAGATCCTGCTGGCCGGTCCGGTCCCCGCGGTGGTGCTGCGCGCGGCGGTGATCCTGGGCTCGGGCAGCGCCTCCTTCGAGATCATGCGCCACCTCGCGGAGCGGCTGCCGGTGATGATCGCCCCGCAGTGGGTGCGCAACCGGATCCAGCCGACCGCCGTGCGCGACGTGCTCCACTACCTCGTCGCCGCGGCCCTCCTCGACGGGGCCCCGAACCGCACCTTCGACGTGGGCGGCCCGGACGTGCTGACCTTCGCCGAGCTGCTGCACGCCTACGCCCGCGCCGCGGGCCTCCCCCGGCGGCCCATCCGGACGGTGCCGGTGCTCACCCCGCGCCTGGCCAGCCATTGGATAGGCCTGGTCACCCCGGTGCCCACCGGGATCGCCCGACCGCTGGTCGAGTCGCTCATCCATGAATCCGTCGCCGCCGAGCACGATCTGCGCGACCTCGTGCCCGATCCCGAGGGGGGCCTGACCGGGGTGGACAGCGCGATCGAGCTGGCCCTGACCCGTATCCGCGAGCTCGACGTCGCCACCGCCTGGCACTCCGCGACCCCCGCCGGAGCACCCTCCTCCCCGCTGCCCGAGGACCCCGACTGGTCCGGCGGGATCGTGCGCGGCGACCAGCGCGAGCGCCGCGTCGATGCCTCCCCCGAGACCCTGTGGGACGTGATCGAGGGCATCGGCGGCCGGAACGGCTGGTACTCCTGGCGCCTGGGCTGGATCGCGCGGGGGCTGATGGATCGCCTCGTCGGCGGGCCGGGACTGCGCCGAGGCCGTCGCCACCCCGACCGGCTCGTCGTCGGCGACGCCCTGGACTGGTGGCGGGTCGAGCGCATCGAGGACGGTCGCCTCTTGCGGCTGCGCGCCGAGATGCGGCTGCCCGGACAGGCCTGGCTCGAGCTGGCCGTGGAACCCACCGACGGCGGGCGCGCGATCCTCCACCAGCGCGCGATCTACCATCCGCGCGGGCTGCTCGGGGACCTCTACTGGTGGGCCGTCTGGCCCTTCCACGGGATCGTGTTCGGCGGGATGCAGCGCAACATCGCCCGCGCCGCGGAGTCCGCCGGTCCCGGCCGCGCCCGGGACCGGCGCCGGCCCCCTGGCACCGCCACGACGTTCGGCGCTTCCCGCGCACTCGACGACCCCGATGCTCCCGGAGGGATCGCATGACCCGCCCGCTCGTCCGTCGGCTCGCCGTGACCGCGAGCTTCCTGCTGGCGATGCTCGGCACCGCGATCGGGGTCGGTGCCTTCGGCGGTGATCCGATCGATGAGGCCGCCGGCGGTCTGCTCGCCGCCGACGCCACCCACCTCGCACCCGCCGGCTCCGCCTTCACGATCTGGACGGTCATCTACATCGGGCTCGGCGCGTACACGCTGTGGCAGTGGTGGGACCGGCGCGATGCACGCCGCATCGCCGCGCATGCGATCGCCTCGCTGCTGCTGAACGCCGCATGGATCCTCACCATCCAGGCCGGCTGGGTGGCGCTCAGCGTGGTGGTGATCGCGGTGCTGCTGGTGGTCCTCGCGGATCTCTTCCGCCGCCTCACGGCCGTCCCGCCCGGCGGCGCGGTCGAGCGGATCGTCGTGGACGGCACCTTCGGCCTGTACCTGGGCTGGGTCAGCGTCGCGACCTGTGCGAACATCGCCGCCGCGCTCACGGGTGCCGGGTTCTCGGGCTTCGGGGCTCCCGCGCTGCTGGCCGTCCTCGTGCTCGCGGTGGTGGCGGTGATCGGGGCGGGACTGAGCGTCGCCGGTCGTCGCCCGGTCGCCGCGCCGCTGGCGATGATCTGGGGGCTGGCCTGGATCGCCGTCGGCCGCGCGACGGACGAGCCCCACGCCCCTGCCGTCGCGATCGCGGCCGTGGTCGCCGCCGCCGTGATCGCCCTCGCCGCCGCTGCGCAGTGGCTCCGCCCCCGCGGGCCCGCGGGGGCGACCGGCACTGCGACTGCGACTGCGAGGAGGGACCGATGACGGCCCGCAGCACGCCGCACGTCGCGACCAGCCGCTACGACCGGGTCGCCCAGCGCAGCGCCGGCTGCGTGATCGCCGGCTACTCCACGTCCTTCGGCTGGGCGACCAGGATGCTCGACGAGCCGGTGCGCACCCATGTGCGCAGCATCTACGCCCTGGTCCGCATCGCCGACGAGACGGTCGACGACCCGGACCCGACGTTCCCCGCCGCCGAGCGGTCCCGGCTGCTGGAGGATCTCGCCGCCGAGACGGCGCGCGCCGTCGCCGGCGCCCGGTCCACCAACCTCGTGGTGCAGGCCTTCGCCCTCACGGCGCGACGCTGCGGCATCGGGCCCGCGCTCATCGACCCCTTCTTCGCGTCCATGCGCGCGGACCTCGCCGTCTCCGCGCACGACGAGACGAGCCTGGCGGAGTACGTGCACGGCTCCGCCGAGGTGGTCGGACTGATGTGCCTGCGGGTGTTCCTGGACGGGGACGATGCCGCCTATGCGCGGCTCGCCCCGGCGGCGAGCGCCCTCGGCGCCGCCTTCCAGAAGGTGAACTTCCTGCGGGACCTCGCCGAGGATCACGACGAGCTGGGGCGCACCTATTTCCCGGGCCTGGACGTGGACGATTTCGGTGACGCCGAGCGCGACCGTCTGCTGGACGACATCGATGCCGACCTGGCCCTGGCGGCGACGGCGATACCGCACCTGCCCGTCTCCAGCCGCCGCGCGGTGGCCGCCGCCCACGGCTTCTACGGCGCGCTCTCGCGCCGGCTGCGGGCCACCCCGGCCCAGCAGATCCGGCGCGCCCGGGTGCGGGTCCCCGACCACGAGAAAGCAGTGATCATGGCTCGTGCCGTGCTCGGGGCCCGCCGATGAGCGCCCGCCCCACCCCCGCCGGGGAGGATTCGACCGCCCCGGACCGGACCGCCGTGGTGATCGGAGGCGGCATCTCCGGGCTCGCCACGGCAGCTCTGCTGGCCCGGGACGGCTACCGGGCGGAGCTGGTGGAGGCGCGCGAGCAGCTCGGCGGCCGGGCCGGCAGCTGGGAGCAGGACGGGTTCCGCTTCGACACCGGCCCCTCCTGGTACCTGATGCCCGAGGTGTTCGACCACTTCTTCCACCTGCTCGGCACCTCCGCCGCCGAACAGCTGGACCTGCAGAGGCTGGATCCCGGCTACCGGGTGTTCTTCGAGGACCACGCGGAGCCGGTGGACGTCCACGCCTCCGTGGCCAAGAACGCGACCGCCTTCGAGGCGATCGAACCCGGCGCCGGGCGAGCCCTGGACCAGTACCTCGACTCCGCCCAGCACACCTACGAGATGGCGCTGGGACACTTCCTCTACTCCTCGTTCACCCGCCGCCGGGAGCTGCTGACCGCTCCGCTGCTCGCCCGGGCACCGCGGCTGCTGCAGCTGCTCCTCGAGCCGCTCGAGCGCTTCGTGGGGCGACGGTTCCAGGACCCGCGGCTGCGCCAGATCCTCGGCTACCCGGCCGTGTTCCTGGGCTCCTCCCCGGACCGCACCCCGAGCATGTACCACCTGATGAGCGCCATGGACCTCACCGGCGGGGTGCTCTACCCCCAGGGCGGGTTCGCCCGGCTGATCGAGGTGATCGCCGAGCTCGCCGAGCGCGAGGGCGTGCACCTGCGCACCGGCACCCGCGCCAGCCGGATCCTCACCGCGCCGCAGCCGGGTCGGCGCCGCCCCCGGGCGGTCGGCGTCGAGATCCAGGAGGCCGACGGGACGGTGCGCGAGCTGCCCGCCGACGTGGTCGTCGCGACCGCCGATCTGCACCACGTGGAGACCACCATGCTGCCACCGGCGCTGCAGACCTACCCGCAGCGCTGGTGGGAGAAGGCCACCTCCGGCCCGGGCGCGGTGCTGCTCATGCTCGGGGTGGAGGGATCGCTGCCCCAGCTGGCCCATCACAGCCTGTTCTTCACCCGGGACTGGGGCGAGAACTTCGGTGCGATCCGCCAGGGGCGCGTCCCCTCCCCGGCCTCGCTCTACGTGTGCCGGCCCTCGGCGACCGATCACTCGGTCGCCCCGCCCGGGCAGGAGAACCTGTTCGTGCTGGTCCCGATGCCGGCCGAGCCCGGCCTGGGGCGCGGCGGGATCGACGGGGCCGGATCGAGCGCGGTCGAGGCCATCGCCGACGAGGCCGTCGCGCAGATCGCCGCCTGGGCGGGGATCCCCGACCTCGCCGAGCGGGTGGTGGTGCGCCGCACCGTCGGCCCGGAGGAGTTCGCCACCGATCTGCGCACCTGGAAGGGCGGCATGCTCGGCCCCGCGCACACCCTGCGCCAGAGCGCGTTCCTGCGCGCCGGGAACGCCTCGCGGAAGGTCGACTCCCTGCTCTACGCGGGAGCCAGCACGATCCCGGGGATCGGCCTGCCGATGTGCCTGATCAGCGCCGAGCTGGTCGCCAAGCGGCTGCGCGGCGACCACTCCGCCTCCCCGCTGCCGGAGCCTGCGACCGAGCCCGAGGCCGAGGCCACGTCGCGGCCGGCGCCCGCCGCCCCGGGCGAGGCGATCGCATGACCTCGCTGGTGTACCTGCTCGCGCTGCTGATCCCGCTGGTGTGCATGGGCCTGCTGGACCGGCGCTTCCGCCTGGTGCTGTGGCATGCGCCCCGGCGCGCGGTGATCGTGCTGGCGGCGGGGATCGGGCTGTT
This sequence comes from Brachybacterium vulturis, assembly GCF_043641765.1. Taxonomy (GTDB): domain Bacteria; phylum Actinomycetota; class Actinomycetes; order Actinomycetales; family Dermabacteraceae; genus Brachybacterium; species Brachybacterium vulturis_A. The sequence continues at coordinate 8,830 of NZ_JBHZRO010000017.1, forward strand.
CCTGCTCTGGGATCTCGCCGCGATCGCCGCCGGCCACTATCGGATGGGCGCGAGCCCGTGGATGACCGGGATCCTGCTGGGCCGCGAGCTCCCCCTCGAGGAGCTGGTGTTCATCACCTTCCTCAGCTACCACACCCTGGTGCTGTGGGGGCTGGTGGACCTGCTGCTGGGGCGACTCCGCCGCCGGACGAGCTCCGTCATCCGGGAGGGGGCACGATGAGCTACGCCGCCCTGGCCGGGCTGTTCCTGCTGGCACCGGTGGCCGTGTTCGTCCTCGCCGTGGTGCGGCGCCGTCCCGGGCGCCGCTGGTGGCTGACCACCGCGGTGACGGCCGCGGGGCTGCTGGTGCTCACCATCGGGTTCGACACGGCGATGATCGCCGCGGACCTGTTCCGCTTCACCGAGAGCGACCTGCTGGGGATCAGGATCGGCCTGGCCCCGCTGGAGGACCTGGCCTGGCCGCTGGCCGCCGGGCTGTTGCTGCCCTCGCTGTGGCTGCTGCTGACCCCGCAGGAGGAAGCATGACCGCTGTGAGCGCTGCTCCCCGTGCGGCGGCTCAGCTGCTGGGCACCTCGCGCCCGCTGAGCTGGGTCAACACCGCCTACCCCTTCGCCGCCGCCTACCTGCTGGCCGGGGGCGGTGTCGATGCCGCCCTGGCGGTGGGCACGCTGTTCTTCCTGGTCCCCTACAACCTGCTGATGTACGGGGTGAACGACGTCTTCGACCACGAGTCCGATCTGCGCAACCCTCGCAAGGGCGGGGTCGAGGGCATCGTGCTGGACCGGCGCGTGCACCGGCTCACGCTGTGGTCCGCCGCGCTTTCGACGCTGCCCTTCGCGGTGGCGCTGCTGGCGATGGGCAGCGCGGTCTCCGCGCTGGTGCTGCTGGTGGTGCTCGCGGCCGTGGTCGGGTACTCCGCCCCCGGGCTGCGGCTCAAGGAGCGTCCGCTGCTGGACTCGGTGACCTCCTCCACCCATTTCGTGGGCCCGGCCGCGTTCGGGCTGGCGCTGACCGGGGCGCCGCTGGGGCTGACCGCGGCGGCGTCGCTGGTGGCGTTCTTCCTGTGGGGGATGGCCTCGCACGCCTTCGGCGCGGTCCAGGACGTCCAGCCCGACCGGGCCGCGGGCATCGGATCGATCGCCACGGTGATCGGGGCGGCGCGCACGGTGCGGCTGTCACTGCTCCTCTACGCCGCCGCCGGGGTGGTGATGCTGCTGACCGGGTGGCCGGCGGCCCTCGCCGGGCTGCTCACGCTGCCCTACCTCGTGAGCATCTGGCCATTCCGCGCGCTCAGCGACGACCGGGCGGAGCAGGCCAACCGCGGCTGGCGACGCTTCCTCTGGCTGAACCTGGTGACCGGGTTCCTGCTCACCCAGCTGCTGATCGTGATCGCGCTGACGCGCTGATCTCGCGCGGGTGCGGAGCCGCTCACCGGGCGGGCCGTGCGCCTCGCCGCTCGGCACGCCCGGGTCGATGCCACAGCAGCGCCGCCGCCGCGGCGCCGATGACTCCCGCAGCGATGTCCAGCGCGGTATCCGCCGGTGCGACATAGATGGAGGGGTCCACCCAGCGCGCCCCCGCGAGCTCCATCAGCTCCCACAGCACCGCCAGCACCGCGCCGGTCGCCATGATGGCCCGGGCCGAGGGCGACCCACGGCGGACCACGTGCGCGACCAGGACGGCCAGCACCCCGGTCACGGTGACGTGCACCGGGACGTCCCACCAGGGGAACCGCTCGTACAGCAGGAGGAACGAGCTCACGGCGGCGGTCAGGCAGGCCGCGGAGACCGCGGCCTCCCAGGGGAGCGGCAGGCGGTGGCGCCAGGCCACCACCTGGGCGAGGGCGACCAGCATCGCCACCGCGACCTCCACCCACTGCTGGCACGCTGCGAAGCCGAGGGCGAGCCCCAGCCCCGACCATCGCATCAGGAGCAGCGCGAGCAGCCGGAATGCTCGCTGCAGTGCCGGAACGTTCACGACCCGTCCCTGTCCGCCCGCCGCTCACGTCGCGCCGCGATCGGCGGCCCGAGCCGCGCCGCCCAGCGCTCCCAGGGCCGCTGTCGGCGCCAGTTGCGTCGCAGGGTGCTGAGCGCCCGCTGCCAGCGCAACCGGCCGTCCCGGCGGAGCCGCAGCGCGCGCGGAGACATCCCCACCCGCGCCCCGCAGGCCAGGCGCACCTGCTCGCCCGGGCCGACCTGGAAGGACAGATCCATGTCGTCGTGCACGTCGCAGCGGCGGGAGACGCCCCCGCTCACCCGGGCCCACCAGGCCCTCCGCATGGACATGGTGGTGCCGAAGGCCGGCAGATGCCCGAGAGCGGCCCCCATAGTCAGCATGTAGGTGCCCAGATAGAGCACCGCCAGCGCCGTCCCGAACGGCGGGAGCAGGCGGAAATGGGCTGGTCCCGTGACGATCACGCGAGAGGGGCCGTGCCGGGCGTGCGCGTCCTGGTGGGCGGCGATCCAGCCGGGCCCAGGGCGGCTGTCCGCATCGCATCTCAGGATCAGCTCGCCCCGAGCGGCGTCATATCCCGCTGCGGCGGCCGCCGGGATCCCGGGCTCGGTCTCCACGACGACCCGGCAGCCTCCCGCCCGCGCCACCTCCGCACTGTCGTCGAGGGAGCCGTTGTCGACCACGATGATCTCCAGCGGAGTCCGCGTCTGCCTCCTGAGGGCCGCCAGCAGGCCCTCGAGCTCGCGCGCATCGTCCCGCACCGGGACGACGACGGAGCAGCTCGGCAGGGTCGACGGCGGGACGGCTCCCATGGGGGATGACGGTACGCGTGCTCCCTGCCTGCCGCGGCCGACGCGCTCGAGCGGTCGCGCCCAGGTCTGCGATTCCTGCGTCAGCGGCCGCGGTCCTTCCTGCGTGACGGGTCAGGCATCGGTGGTCAGCCGATCATGATGCCGGCGATGGTGGCGCTCATGAGGTTGGCGAGGGTGCCGGCGAGGATCGCCTTCAGCCCCAGCTGCGCGATCTCGGAGCGCCGCTCGGGGGCGATGCCGCCGAGCCCGCCCAGCAGGATCCCCAGGGAGCTGAGGTTCGCGAAGCCGGTCAGCGCGAAGCTCGTGATGGCGGCGGTCTTCGGGCTGAAGCTGTCGATCTGCGGGGCGAAGTCGGAGAAGGCCACGAACTCGTTGACGACCACCTTCTGGCCCACGAAGCTGCCGGCGGCGACGGCCTCGTCCCAGGGCACCCCGATCATCGCCATGATGGGTGCGAACAGCCAGCCCAGGATCTGCTCGAAGGTGAGGTCGCCGGCGCCGAACCAGCCGCCGACGAGACCGATCAGCAGGTTGATCAGGGCGATCAGGGAGATGAAGGCGAGCAGCATGGCGCCGACGTTCAGGGCCAGCCTGAGACCGTCGGCCGCACCGCCGGCGGCGGCGTCGATGACGTTCGCGTAGCCGGTGTCCGTCTCCTCCTCGTCGTGGTCCGGGTCGTCACGGTCCGGGGCGGGGTTCTCCGGCGCGCTCTCCCCATCGGCCGTGGTGGTGGCGGTCGCGGCGCCGGCCCCGGTCCCGGCGGCCGACCGCGCGGGGCGCCTGCGGCTGTCGGCCGCCACGAGCGCGGCCTCCCGCGCCACGGCGTCCGGGTCGTTCTCCGGCACCAGGATCTTGGCCATCAGCAGCGCCCCCGGCGCCGCCATGAAGCTCGCGGCGATGAGGTACTCCAGCGGCGCGCCCAGCAGCGAGTAGCCCACCAGCACGGAGCCGGCGACGGTGGAGAGACCGCCCACCATCACCGCGAACAGGCCGGAGCGGGACAGGCCCTTGACGTAGGGACGGATCACCAGCGGCGCCTCGGTCTGGCCCACGAAGATGTTCGCCGCGGCGTTGACCGACTCGCCGTAGCTGGTGCCGAGGGCCTTCCCCAGCGCCCCGCCGAGCCACTGGACCACCTTCGGCAGGATCTTCCAGTGGTAGAGCACCGCGGTCAGCGAGGCGAAGAAGACGATCACCGGCAGCACCTGGAGAGCGAAGATGCTGCCCCCGCCCTCCGCCGGCAGCAGCGACCCGAACAGGAAGGAGATGCCCGCGCCCGAGGTGTCGATGACGGCCTGGAAACCGGCAGAGACCGTCTCCAGTGCCCACTGGCCCGGTCCCCAGTACAGGACGATCACCCCCAGACCGAGCTGGATCGCGAAGGCGCCGATCACGGTGCGCAGCCGGATCGCCCCGCGATCACTGGACAGCGCGACCGCGATGAGGAGCAGGCCGGCCATCCCGCCGATGCCCCAGAGCAGGTCGATCATCACGCTCACCTCATTGCGGATCGGGAAGACTGCGATGTCATCCGGGCCAGTCTAGGGGCGAGGCGGATGGAGGTGGCGAGCAGAGGGACGGCGCGGGGCCGGCGGGCCGCGGACACCCGGCTACGGTGTCCCCATGGATCGAGCCCGGCCCTTGCACGTGCGCGCCTCCGCCGAGGAGGTGCCGGACGAGGCGCTGGTCGCCGAACTGCGGGAGCTGCTCGCACAGGCCGACGGGGTGGAGGAGCTGGCCGGGCGGTTGGCGCTGCTCTCGGATCCACGGCGCCTGCAGATCCTGTTCTGCCTGCACGCCCACCCCGGGGTGCGCAGCTCGGACCTCGCCAGCGTGCTCGGTGCGCACGAGTCGACCACCTCGCACGCCCTGGCGGTGCTGCGGGAGGCCGGTTGGGTGCGGGCCCGGCGGGTGGGCCGCGAAGTGCGATACGAGCTGGCCGAGCGATCCGTCCACGAGCTGCTGCACGACCTCGGCTCCCCGCACCTGCCCGGAGTCCACCACCCGGGCGAACACGCCGGGGAGCCGCCGCACGGCCACGACTGACCCACCGGTCGACCACGCGCAGTCACGGGGGTCACCCACCGGCCCGGATACTTGTACGGTTGTGCAAGTGATCGGGAAGGAGGGCCATGGCCACCACGCATCGCACCGCCGCACCGCCGACGGCCGCGTCGGCCGCGTCGGCCGCGGCATCGTCGGCATCTCGTGATCCCCTCGGGCTGCGCTCCCGCGCCCACCGCAGCGGACTGCTCCTCACCCTGCTCGCGGGCCTCGTCGCCCTCAGCCTCCTGCTGTGCGTGGGCATCGGCCCGGTGCCGCTCTCCCCCGGGCTCACGCTGGAGGTCATCACCCATCACCTCGGGCTCCCGGTCGCCGCGCCGGCCGATCCGGCGGCTGACGCGATCATCTGGTCCGTCCGGGTGCCACGGGTGCTGATGGGGACGGCGGTCGGGGCCTGCCTCGCGGTCAGCGGCGCGGCGCTGCAGGCGATGGTGCGCAACCTGCTGGCCGATCCGTACATCCTCGGCGTCTCCGGCGGCGCCTCCACCGGTGCGGCGGCGGCGATCCTGTTCGGCGTGGGGGCGGCGCTGGGCGAGTACGCGCAGTCGGTGCTGGCCTTCGTCGGGGCGCTGGCGGCGGCGCTGCTGGTGTTCGTCATCGCGCGCAGCAACGGGCGCGTCACCTCGCTGCGGCTGCTGCTGTCCGGGGTGGCGGTCGGCTACGCGCTCTCGGCGGCCACCAGCTTGCTGATCTTCTCCTCCGACTCCGCGGAGGGCTCGCGCTCGGTGATGTTCTGGATGCTGGGCTCGCTCTCGCTGGGCCAGTGGAACGCCTTCCTGGTGATCGCGCTGGCGGCCGGCCTGCTCGGCACCGTGGTGCTCACCGCCCGCGCCCCGCTGCTGGATGCTCTCGCCGCCGGGGACGGCATCGCCCACGGCCTGGGCATCTCCCCGGACCGGGCGCGCATCGGTCTGCTGGTGGTGGTCTCGCTGTGCACCGCGGCGGCCGTCGCCGGGGCCGGGGCGATCGGCTTCGTGGGCCTGGTGATCCCGCACCTGGCCCGGCGCCTGGTGGGATCCCGCCATCGGGTCGCGATCCCGGCGAGCGCGCTGCTGGGGGCCGGGTTCCTGGTGTGGGCCGACGTCGTCGCGCGCCTGGTGATGGCGCCGCGGGAGCTGCCCATCGGGGTGATCACCGCGGCCGTGGGCGCACCTTTCCTGCTGATCCTGATCCGCCGGATGCAGGCGCGGGAGGGGTGAGGCCGGTGCATCCTCCCGGCTCATCGTCCGGGCTCCGCGCTCCCGGACCCGGCGTCCTCGTCTCCCGCCCCGCTGCCTCGCTCCCCGTCCGCCGTCTCCCGAAGGGCCCGACCATGACCTCCTCCCCCACCCGCCGCACCGTGGTGGTCTCCCTCCTCGGGGCCCTCGGTCTCGGAGCGACCGCGTGCACCGCCGCCGGCGACGGCGCGCAGGAGGGCGGCGCGGGTGCCGACGCGGGCTTCCCCCTGACCCTCACCGACTGCGACGCCGAGGTGGTCCTCCCAGGGGCGCCCGAACGGGTGGTGCTCCTGGACAGCGCGCCCGTGACCACGCTCGACGGGCTCGGGGTGCTGGACCGCGTCGTGGCCCGCGCCGGCTCCTTCCCCGACGGCTACTACGACGCGGAGCTCACCGGCCGCCTCGCCGCGATCCCGATGCTCTCCGAGGACATCGACACCACCGGTCACCTGCAGATCAGTCAGGAGGTGGTGATCGCGCAGCGGCCGGATCTGGTGCTGGGCCTGCCCGACGGCGTCACCCGCGAGGGGATGCGGGCGGCGGGCGCCGAGGTGCTGATCCCGCGCTCGTACTGCGGTGGCCTCGAGGAGCGGGCGAGCATGGAGATGCTCTTCGAGGAGATCAGCACCTACGGGGCGGTGTTCGACCGCACGGCCGAGGCCGAGACGCTGGTCTCCGTGCTGCAGGAGCGGATCGACGCCGCCGCTGCCCTCCCGCACGGGGCGCGCACCGCGGCGGTGCTGTACGCGAGCGCCGGTGGCGGACCGGTGTACGCCTACGGCGCGCCCTCGATGGCGACCGCACAGCTGGACGCGCTCGGGATCGAGAACGTCTTCGCCGACACCCCGCAACGGGTGTTCGAGAGCGGGGCCGAACCGCTGCTGGCGGCCGATCCCGACGTGCTCATCGTGCTGCACGAGGGCACCGTCCCCGAGGAGGAGCTGCTCGCCGAGCTGCTCGGCGACAGCCGCCTAGACCCGCTCCGCGCCGTGCAGGACAGCGCGGTGCTGCCGCTGCTGTTCAACTTCACCGAGCCCGCCTCTCCGCTGATCGTCGACGGTCTCGAACGGATCGGTGACTGGCTGAGCGCGCAGGAGCAGGCGGGATGAGCGAGGTGGCGCTCGAGGCACGCGGCCTCACCCACCGCTTCGGAAACCTCGAGGTGCTGCACGAGGTGGACCTGACCGCCCACCGCGGCGAGGTGGTGGGGCTGGTGGGCCCCAACGGCAGCGGGAAGACCACCGCACTGCGGATCCTGCACCGGGACCTGGTGCCCGATGCCGGGCAGGTACGGCTCGAGGGCCGGGATCTGGCAGCACTGTCCGGGCGTGAACGGGCACGTCACCTCGCGGTGATGGCGCAGGACAGCCCCTCCGAGCTGCCGATCACCGCGGCCGATGCGGTGATGCTGGGGCGCCTGCCCCACCGGGGCCTCTTCGGTGCCACCACCGCCCAGGACGAGCGCATCGCCGCAGAAGCCCTCGAGCAGGCCGGCGCCCTGCACCTGGCCCGCCAGGACCTCACCACCCTCTCCGGCGGTGAGCGGCAACGGGTGCTGATCGCCCGGGCCCTCGCCCAGCAGCCGCGCCTGCTGCTGCTGGACGAACCGACCAACCACCTCGACATCGGTGCCCAGCACCACACCCTCCAGCTGGTGCGTGCGCAGCGCCTGACCACGATCGTGGTGCTGCACGATCTGAACCTCGCCGCCCGCTACTGCGACCGGGTGGTGGTGCTGGCGGATGGACGGATCCGGGCCGACGGGCCGCCGGCCGAGGTGCTGGAGGAGGAGCTGGTCGGGGAGATGTACGCGGTGGCGGCGGACCGCCGCATCGCCGCCGACGGGACGGCGCAGCTGCTGTTCCGGGGCCGAGAGACCTCACCGCGAGCGCACCGTGCCGAGGAAGCAGGCTCTCACCCCGTCGAGGGGTAGTCCACGTAGGCGAGGCGGCGCGAGTCCGGGGCCCAGCTGTTCACGTTCATCGTGCCCTGCCCGCCGCGCAGCTGCACGAGGTCACGGCCCTCGGAGCCGTCCGCCGCGCACAGGCGCAGGAGCACCTCGCGGTCGGCGGGGTGCCCGCGGGTCCCGGGCGGGAAGCTGACGTAGGCGAGCCGCCCGCCGTCCGGGGATGGGTGCGGGAACCAGTTGACCCGCTCGTCGTGGGTGAGCTGCTCCCTGCCGGTGCCGTCGGAGCGCATCCGGAAGAGCCGCGCATGACCGGCCGCGGTCCCGCCCCGCTCGGAGTTCATGTACAGCCAGCTGCCGTCCGGGGAGTACTCCGGACCGTCGTCGGGGAACTCGTCGTCGGTCAGCGCCGTCGCCTCACCCCCGGTGGCAGGGACCGTGACGATGTCCGGCGCGAGCCAGGACCCGTCAGGGCGACGCCGCACCCCGGTGCAGGCGAGGGTCGTGCCGTCGGGGCTGACGCCGTGCAGGAAGTGCAGGTATCCGTCATCCTCGGTGACCCGGGTGGCGGCGCCGCCGGAGAGCGGGGCGCGATGGACCTGGCCGTCATCCGCCGAGACGTACACGTGCTCGCCCCCGGGATCGAGCACATGGTCATTGTTCAGCGGGACCATGGCGCCGAGATCGAGGCGCTGCGGCCGGCCGCCGTCGACGGCGAGCTCGAACAGGTGCCCGTCCCCGCTGAGGATCAGCTTCCTCCCGTCGAGCGTCCAGTTCGGCGCCTCGTACAGCACGGTCGAGGACTCGTGGAGGATCCGCTCCTCTCCGGTGTCGACGTCGAGCACATGGATTCGGCAGCGCTGGCCGGGGGCGAGGGGGCGGGGCACGGGGCGTCCTTGTCGTCGGAGGGCAGGTGCGTCCATCATGTCGCGCGCTCGGACGAGCTCCTCTGCCCCTCACGATTCCTGAGCTCGAGGAGCAGCCGATCCGCCCGGTCACGACGGTCTTGCTCGGCCATCTCCCACCATGCCCGGCCGCGTTCACCGAGTCCCTCCTTCGCGAGCTGGACGCGCTCGCGCCAGGCGGCGACCCGGTCCGCCTCCTGAGTGGTGCGGAGCGCCGTGCGTGCGCGGCCGAGCTCCGAGCGCAGCGCCGCCGCCACGTCCTCGGCCAGGAGCGGATCGGTCGCGCGCCACCTCCGGCCCCGGACGATGATGTATCGGCCGTCCTCCGTCCGCTCGGGTCCCTCCCGCGGCGTCGCCGCCCCGCTCATGAGCCGGGGCTCACAGCTCGGTGGTGTCGGTCCCGCCCGGGGCACGGTCACCGGTCGCCTTGGCCTTGACGATCTGCGCGAGGCCCGCCACCTTGCCGCCGGGCAGTCCCCAGAACTGGGCGGAGTCGCCGCTGACCCGCAGCAGGCCGAGGTTTGGGTCGTCCTTGCCGCCGGGGAAGTACGCCTTCGCGCTCTCGTTCCAGAGCTCGTCGACCAGCGCCCGGTCGTCGATGAACTCGGCGTCCCCGGCCACGGAGAGCCAGGAGCCCGTCTCGGCGATCGCGAGGTTCACGTGCGGTCCGCTGCGCAGCGCCTCGGCCTGGCCTCCCCGCAGGCTCACGAAGAACCAGATGTCCGCGTCCTCGCTGACGCCCTGGATGGTTATCGGATGCGAGAGGAGCTTCCCGTCCGGGAGCGCCGTGGTGAGCATGACCAGGTCGGCGTCGCGGAGCTTCTCCACCACGTCCTGTTGGGTGAGGGTGTCGTTCGTCGTCATGGTTCCTCCGTCGGGGGTCGAGCCATCGGACAGGTCGTCGGGTACTCGACGCTACTCGTCGTCCCTGCCGAACCCCAGGATCCCGACCGCACGGTGCGGTCGACGAGGACCTCCCGACGCCGCGCGGCGGCCGACCGCGTGCGTGATCGGCGTCGAGGCATCGCTCCTCGACCGCTCGGTCCCCGCTCTGCCCGCAGGGGATCTGCTCCCGTATCGTCGCCCCGTGACCACGCCCACCCCCTCGCCGCTCACGGCAGCCGCGCCGGAGCCCCGGACTGCTCCCCACCGCCCCGCCATCGCGGACGGGATCTCGGAGGTGGTCGGCGGCACGCCCCTGGTGCGGCTCGCGCACCTCTTCCCCGACTCGGGGATCGAGATCTTCGCCAAGCTGGAGTCCGTGAACCCGGGCGGGAGCACCAAGGACCGGCCCGCGCTGGCCATGGTTCGCGCCGGACTGGCCTCCGGGCGGCTCGCCGCCGGCGGCATGGTGGTGGAGTCCAGCTCCGGCAACCTCGGGGTCGCGCTGGCGCGGGTGTGCACGGCCCACGAGGTCCGTTTCGTGTGCGTCGTCGATGCGCGCACCAATCCCACCACGGTCGCGACGATCCGTGCTCTGGGCGGCGAGATCGAGATGGTCAGCGAGCCCGACCCGGCCACCGGTGACCTTCTCACCGCCCGGCTCCACCGGGTCCGGCAGCTGCTGGAGGAGAACCCTGGGGCCGTGAATCTCCATCAGTACGGCAACCCGGCCAACCCCGGCGCTCATAGCGCCGGGACGATGCCCGAGATCGCCCGGGCTCTCGATCACCGGTTGGACGTCCTGATGGCGGCCGTCAGCACCACCGGGACGCTGGCCGGCTGCACGGCCTACCTGCGCGAGACGGGCATGGGTACCCGCACGGTGGCGGTCGACTCGGTGGGCAGCGTGCTGTTCGGCGGCCACGGCGCACCGCGGCCGCTGCCGGGGTTCGGGGCCGGGGTGATCACCGAGATTTCCCGCACTGTCGTGCCGGACCAGGTGGTGCGGGTGGACGGCCCGGAGGCGGTCGCCGGGGCGCGTCTGCTGGCTCGCCGGGAAGGCATTCTCGCCGGCGCCTCGACCGGCGCCATCGTCCATGCCCTGGGACGGCTCGTCGGCGAGCTCGAGCCCGGCAGCCGACTGGCCTTCATCGTGCACGACGGCGGGATCCCGTACCTCGACACCGTCTACGACGACGACTGGGTCCGGCGCGTCCTCGGCACCGACGCCGACGCCCTGGCCGCGATCATGGCGGATCTGCAGCGCTCCGGTCGGCGTGGCTGAGGCGTCCGCCGCGCCGTTGCGCCTAGTGGTGGTCGGAGCCGGACCGAAATCGCTGTTCGCGCTCGAAGCACTCGCTGCTCGGCTGGACAGAGCAGACCGGGCCCCCGCTCACGCGGACGGCTCCGCTCCGCACACGCTAGAGTTGACCGTGGTGGACCCCACAGCCCTTCCCGGGACGGGCGCGGCCTACGCACCCGAGCAGCCCCACGTGCTGCGCCTGAACGTCTCCGCTGCCCTCCTGGACGGCGCCGCCGGGGATGCCTTCCCGTCCTTCCCGCAGTGGGTGAACCACGCTCACCCGCACCTCGCATCGAGCACGTACCCGCCGCGCGCTGTGGTCGGGGAGTACCTCGCGCAGCGCTGGCAGCGGATGCTCTCGCGCCTCGACCGGCATGGCCGCTGCCGGCACCTGCGCGCGCGTGCCCTCGCGGTGGAGCCGGAGCGCACCGGCGGCTGGACGATCACGGTCCGGGTCGCGCCCCAGGAGACCGCCCCGTACGACGACGACGATCGCTCGGAGCAGGGCATGGCATCCGCGACCGATGACCGCCTGAGAGCCGAGGAGGTCCTGCTGGCATCGGGCCACGGCGTCGACCACGACGACGCGCTCGCCGGCAGATGGAGCTCCCCGCTCCCGCTGGTGCCCGCCGTGCTGCCGGTCGGAGGGATGCTGTCGATCTCCCGGGTGCCGCCGGGGTCCCGGGTCGCCCTGCGAGGCGGGGCGCTCACCTTCCTCGATGCCGCGCTCGCGCTCACCGAGGGGCGCGGCGCGCAGTTCCTCAGCTCGCCGGAGCGCCCCGGCACCCTGCTGCACCACCGCAGCCCGCACGAGCCCGCGACGCTGCTGCCCACCACCCGCCAGGGGCTGCTGCTCGACGCGAAGCCCGAGCCCGGGACCCCCTTCGCCGCGCCGCGCACGGGCGCCCTGGACGCGGCTGCTCGACGCCTCAGGGCGTTCGCCCCGGAGTCCCCTCAGGTGGTGCGGGACATGCTCCACGTGCTCGCGCGGGCCGCCGCCTCGCTGCTCGAGGACGCCACCGGGGAGGACCGGCCCTGGCTCCCCCTCGTGGAGCAGACACTCTCCCGCGGCGCCGAACCCGATCTGCCGGAGGGTCCCGGCCGCGCCGAGGAGGCACTGCGACGGAGCGTGGCTGTCGCGAGGGGCGCCCGTGCCCCGGGGCCTGCCTGGGCACTGGGCCGGGCCTGGGCACGCCTCTACCCGCAGATCACCACTCTGCTGCGGGGCAGCGCTCTCGATGTCGCACGCTGGTCCGAGCTGCGTGCGGCAGCGCGGATGCTCGAGCGCTTCGCCTTCGGCCCGCCGGTGGAGACCGCCGAGAAGCTGGTCGCGATGGTCGGCTCCGGCGCCGTGGACCTCTCCTGGGTGGATGCCGGGACCGCCATCACCGCCGCCGGCCCGCGGGGCATCCCCCGGGGAGCGGCCGGCCCCGACCTCGTGATCGATGCCGTCCTCGCCCCGCCCGGTCTCCTCCACCTCACGGACCCGCTGGCACGGCAGCTGCGCGGCAGTATCGTCAGCGTGCCCCCGAGCCGGCGCGGCGCGGCCGTCGACCTCGACGGCACCGCGCTCACCGCCGCCGGCCGCCGCCGGGAAGGCCTCGCGCTCCTCGGACGGCCCACCGAGGATCACGTGATCGGACATGACACGCTGGATCGCCACCTGCACGATGAAGGAGAGCAGTGGGCCGCGCGGCTCGCCGCGCGGCTCATCCCCCGCACTGCGACCCGCCCCGGAGAACGAGCCTCAGGAGGAACCCGATGAGTCCCCGACCCGACGGCGCCGCAGACCCCAGCGCTTCCTCGACGCTGCGCGCCGGATGCCGGGGGCTGCCGCCCCTCACCGCCCGCCTCAGCCCCTGGATGCGGCACCTGCTCGAGGACCCGGACGCCTGCGCCGCGCTGGTGGAGGGGCAAGGCAGCCCGCTGAACGTCCACGATTTCTCCGCGCTGCCGGAGAACGCGGCGGAGCTCGACGCCGCCGCGCGCGAGGCCGGCGTGCGCCTGGGAATCTTCGTCGCACGCAAGGCGAACAAGACACTGGGTCTGGTCGAGGCGGTCCGTCGCTCCGGACTGGGTCTGGACGTGGGGAGCCACCGCGAGCTCGAGCAGGCGCTCGAGCTCGGGATACCGCCCTCCGACATCGTGGTCACCGCCGCGATCAAACCGCTCCCCCTGCTCCGTCTGGCGCTCGAGGCGGGCACGACGCTCGTGCTCGACAACCTCGACGAGGCCGCGGCAGCGGCGGAGCTGCTCTCCGCCGCAGGAGGCCCCGCCGCGCCGGCCATCGCGCTGCGACTGGCGCCCGGCCCGAACGATGTCATCGCCCCCACCCGTTTCGGGGAGTCGGCGAGGACGTGGCGGGAGTGGGCCGCGGCCCAGGCGCGCGACCATGCGCCGCTGCGGATCCAGGGAGTCCACTTCCACCTGCACGGCTATGATCCGGCGAGCCGCGCCGCGGCCGTCGGCGAGGCGGTCGAGCTGATCGATGCGCTGCGTGAGCTCGGCCACCGCCCCCGGTTCCTGGACATCGGCGGCGGTATCCCGATGTCCTACCTCGACGACGGGGAGGAATGGGCCGCCTTCCACACCGCGCACGACGGGCAGGATCCGGATCCGACGCGATCACTGACCTGGCGCGCAGGGCCGCTGCGCCAGGTCTATCCCTATCACCAGCAGCCCGTTCGCGGGCAGTGGCTGCGACTGCTCCTGGAGCTCGGCACACGACCCGGCACGACCGTGGCCGAGGAGCTGCGCTCGCGCGAGCTCGAGCTGCGCTGCGAGCCCGGCCGATCGTTACTGGACGGCTGCGGGATGACCCTGGCGCGCGTCATCCAGCGCACGACGACCAGCGACGGGATCCCTCTGGTGGGCCTGGAGATGAACCGCACCCAGTGCCGCTCCACCTCCGATGACTTCCTTGTCGATCCACTGCTGGTGCGCTCCGGCGGGGATCCCTCCGAGCCGTTCGACGGCTTCCTGGTGGGGGCGTACTGCATCGAGGAGGAGCTGATCCTGCGCCGTCGGCTGCACTTCCCCCAGGGGGTCGCGATCGGGGATCTGCTCGCACTGCCGAACACGGCCGGCTACCTCATGCACATCCTCGAGAGCGCCTCGCACCAGCTGCCGCTGGCCTCGAACGTGGTCCATGGCGAGCACGGCTTCGACCGGGACGGGATCGACGCGGTCGCCCCGCAGCGCCCCTGGGGTCCGCCGGGGCGCTGACGAGCTCGCGGCGCGCAGCGTCTCCCCGCAGAGCAGCATACGAGCGCCGCTGGATAGCCGGGCGGCAGACGACCCCACGGACGTCCGGCGCCCTCACTCGGGCAGCAGGTGCCGGGGATGCCAGTCCAGCAGCCGCGCCGCGGAGTCGTCGGCGATCGAGTGCGCGGCGGCGGTGACGGCGATCGCCTCATAGGCCCCGCCGCGCTCGCGCCGCAGAGCGGCCATCACCGCCGCGGCCAGGTCCTCCGGATGCAGGGAGCTGATCGGGGTGCCGTCCTCCAGGGTGTGCAGCATCGGCTCGACCTGCTCCTCGCGCAGCGGGGTGACCCAGCGGGGCCAGGCCTCCGCGGTGGTCGGGAAGGCCAGGCGCAGCGAGGTGACGGTCAGCGGCCCCTCCGCCGCCGTGGGCGCAGGACCGTCGAGGGACAGGCGCAGCGCTTGCTCGGCCAGCCGCTTGGAGAGGCCGTACAGAGCCGTCGCATCCGGGGCGGCCCCGGCCGGGATCGGCACCTCGCCGTACCGGGCGAAGACGTCGAGCGAGCTGATGTGCACGAAGGAGCCCGCGCCGAGGCCTCGGGCGAGCCGCATGGCCAGCAGTACCGAGCCGACGTTCACCGCGATCGCAGTGGCGGTGCCCGGCAGCTGCTCCGCCTCGCTGCCGTCCGGGAGATGCGCGGCCAGGTGCACCACGGCCTCGGCGCCCTCGAGAGCGGCGGTCAGCGCTACGGGGTCATCCGCCTCCCCCACCACATCCCGCACGCCGGGCAGCGGCGCGGTGCTGCGGTCCAGGACCGTCAGCTCGTGCTCGGCCCGCCAGGCCTCGACGAGGGAGCTGCCGACCCCGCCCTTGCCGCCGATCAGTGCGATGCGCATGGGCAGATCCTCGCAGAGCCGGGCCGACGGCGCGAGAGGCGGGGTGCACCACCCGAACCCCGCGCCCGCCGTTTCCCGCCAGGGCTCTGGCGACCGCGCGCTGCCCGCCACCAGATATCTGCCTCTGGTGAGGCCTGAACCCCAAATATGCGCTGTGGCCCCGAAGAACGACAGAAATCTGGTGGTGGAGGCCGGTGGGCGCAGGCCGGTCAGGGGCCTCCGGCAGGAGGTACGGTCCGACCGTGGACACGGCTTGCTGTCGAGGCATAGCATCTTGCGCATGACGCAAATTTCTGAGGGTGTTGACGGCCTGGTCCGGCAACGGCTGCGTGCACTGCGTCTCGCCCAGGGCCTCTCCCTGGGGGATCTCGCCGCCCGCGCCCATCTCAGCCCCTCCACCCTCTCCCGGATCGAGAACGGACAGCGCCGCCTCGCCCTGGATCAGCTGGTGGTGCTCGCCCGCGCTCTGGACACGGGCCTGGACGAGCTCGTGGAGACCCAGGCCGAGGAGGTGGTCTCGAACGCGACCACCGAGCACGGCATGGACGCACTGCGCTGGCGGATCCGCCATACTCCGAACACCGTGATCCTCCGTCGCCGGGTCACCGGGCCGCCCCCGGCGCCCGAGCGGATGCGCGCCCATCCCGGCCACGAGTGGCTGGTGGTCCTCTCCGGCGCCCTCACCCTGCTCCTCGGCGAGCGCCGCTACCGGGTCACGGAGAACCAGTGCGCTGAGTTCGACACGATGCTGCCCCACGCCTTCGGCGCCGAGGGCGGCCCGGCCGACGTGCTGCTGATCGTGGATCCCGAGGCGCGGCGCGGCCATGCACAGGACGGGGCGGACTGACAACGGCTCCTCCTCAGCGGTTCCCCAGGCCTCGGCCAGCCGCTCCCCGGCCGCCTAACAGCTGCCCTGCAGTTGTTCTCCAGCCGGTATCCGGGCATTCCGGCGCATACTGAGATGGACACCGCCGCACCGACGACGCCCCGCCTCGGGTGGACGGGTTCGAGCGATCCCGCCCTTGGAAGGATCGTCCGATGAACCAGCAGCCCGCAGCCACCGTCCACTACCCCTGGTACCTGCGTTTCTCGTGGACCCTCGCCCTGGCCATCGGGATCATCGCCTATGTGGCCACCTTCGTGATCATGCTGTTGACCAGGAACCCCACCATGGTGCCCTCAGTGTTGCTCGTCGGCGCCGTGACCATCCCGCTGACGGTACTGCTGTTCGCCCAGTCCAGCCGCGTCGGCCCACTGGTGCCCTCCGGGACGCTGCTGCTGACCGTCGGGCTGGGAGGCCTGTTCGGAATCTGCGCCGCCGGTCTCGAGGAGACCATCGCCGCCCTGCTGCTGGGCAACGAGTCGATCCTGCTGGTGGGCGTGATCGAGGAGACCGCAAAACTGGTGGTCCCGCTGATCGTGCTGGCGCTCGCCCATCGCAGCACCCGTGGCGGCGGCATCGTGATCGGCATCGCCGCGGGCATGGGCTTCGCGGTGCTGGAGACGATGGGCTACGGATTCAACGCCCTGCTGGCGAAGAACGGCGGGCTGGGCGCCCTGGATGCGACCCTCGTCGTCCGCGGCATCCTGGTGCCGGCCGGGCATGTGGCCTGGACCGGCGCGATCTGCGCCGCGCTGTGGTATCTGGTGGAGACCTCGCGCAAGGGGCGCGGAGTGCTGGCGCTGCTCGTCTCCTACGTCGGCGCGATCGTGCTGCACACCGCCTGGGACGCGACCGCCAGCGGGAGCCTCCACCTGCTGATCGGGCTGGTGAGCGTCGCCGCGCTGCTGACGCTGACACTCCTCGCGCATCGCGCTTTCGTGCGGTCCCACCTGCCCGCCGTCCCCGCGACGGCCTGAGGGCGATGAGCCGCTGGAGACGACCGTCGAGGTGACCCCGTCGGCGCCACGGGAATAAACCCTTGGGGTTTGCGGTTCATGCTGATAGCGTCTGACGCGGTCCCGGGTGGTCGAAGCCCGCGACTCGGACAGGCGACCTCGTCGCCACCCCGGCGGAGAGACCCGCCACCAGGGCGACGACACCGCCCACTCGACCACAGCGAACCCCGCGGTTCTGCGCGCTGCCACGACGGCAGCGCATCAGAGTCCGGATCGCACGGCCTGCGCCCCCGCGCCGCCTCCATCTCGCCGACCAGGCGACCTCCCGTGGAGCAGCAGCGGTTGGTGCGCGCCGAAGGCCCTTCCGCCCCAGCGGGTCCGGCCCGGCGATCGTCCGCCCCAGCGGACAGGTCGCCTCCCGCGCAGACGGCGCATCCCGGCACCCTGCCGGCACCAGACATCCGGTCGGCCCCGCGCCGACCCTGAAGGAGAAGCACCATGCAGTACACCGATCATCGAACCTCCGGTCCGCAGACCTCTCAGGCCCCTCTCGTCGTCTTCCGCGACCAGAGCGCGGGCCTGCGCTACCTCACCCGCTCCGAGCGGACCTCGGAGCACACCACCACCTGGGAGGACGGCAACGTCTACCCCGTGGTCGAGGTGGATCTGTCCTCCGCGGCGCACTTCGCGCGAGTGGACGGCCGTGGCGGTCGACGAGAGCTGGCCGGCGCCTCGGCCTGACACCGGCGGTGGGGCCGTGGCACCGCTCCCCGGTGCCGCAGCCCCCGAGCACCGCTCCCGGAGCACATCTCCCGACCGAGTCGTAGGTTCTGCTGCCCATAGCCCCGTATGCGCAGCAGAACCTACGGCTCGTTCCGCATTCCCGAGGCGCGTCGGAGACTGCCCGCGGCTCGATGCGCCGCACCCGCTGCCCGGGATTCCGCTCGGTGCGGCGCGGGGCTATCGTGGCCACAGGACCGACCCGCCGTCGCGTCGAGAAGAGGCCCGCTATGCCCGCCGCCACCACCCCTGCACTGCTGGAGACCGAGGTGCTGGTGGTCGGCGCCGGGCCCACCGGCCTGATGGCCGGCCTGGTCCTGCACCGCCGCGGCATCGACACGCTCGTGATCGACGGGAAGAGAGGGCCCACCCGGGAATCCCGGGCGCTCGTGGTCCAGGCCCGCAGCATGGAGATCTACGACCAGCTGGGCCTCGCCGCGCAGGTGCTCTCCGGCGCCAATCCGGCCCAGCGCATCCAGTTCGGACCGGGCAGCACCGCGGCCGGGATCGACTTCGCGAGCGCGCAGGAGGGCTGGACCTCGTTCCCCGGTGCACAGGTCTTCGAGCAGTCCCGGAACGAGGAGCTGCTCTCCCGGACTCTTGCCGCCGAGGGGGCTCCCGTGCGCTGGGGCCACCGCTTCACAGATCTTGCGGAGGGGACCGAGCTCGGGGCGGGCACCGGTCCGGATGCCCGCGTCGAGGTGCGGGCAGAGGGGCCGGAGGGTCCGCTGCGGATCCGTGCCCGCTGGGTGATCGGGGCCGACGGGGCGGGCTCACCGGTGCGCCACGCCCTGGACCTGCCCTTCGAGGGCGTCACCGATGACGCGACGTTCTGCGTGGCGGACCTGCGCGGGGTGGAGGGATCCCCGGCGACCTCCCTCACGGCCCGCCTCGGGCAGCAGCGCTTCGCGCTCACCTTCCCGATGGGCCCGGACGGCCACGTGCGGGTGGTATGGCTGCACGGCGAGAAGGACCCCGTGCGCCAGGAGGCTCTCGCCGGGATGCGGGAGGACCTCGGGATCACCTACGCCCGGGTGGACTGGTACTCCGCCTACCGCGTCCACCACCGGGTGGCCGCGCACTTCCGCCGCGGCCCGGTGTTCCTCGCCGGGGACGCCGCCCACGTGCACTCCCCCGTGGGCGGCCAGGGCATGAACACCGGCCTGCAGGACGGGCACCATCTGGCGCATCTGCTGGCCGACGTCACCGCAGGCCGCCAGGCCGAGACGGCTCTGGACCGCTTCGAGGGCGAGCGTCGACCGGTGGCGATGACGCTGATCAACGCCACCGACCGGGCCTTCGGCATCATCGCCCGGCCGGGCCGCGGCACGGCATTCCTCCGCCGGCGCGCCCGCGACGTCCTGTCCGTGCTGGCCCCGCGACTGCTCGCCACGGCGCTCGGGCCGTACGTCGGCGGGCTGCTCGGCCAGTACCGGATCCGCTACCACGCGGTGGCCGACGGTGAGCCGTCGCCGCGGTGGGCGCAGGATCGCGCCGTCGGCCTGCGTCTGCCACCGACCGATGAGAACGCCGAGGCGCTGCGGGCGATGACCTGGCAGCTGCACAGCTACGGCGCCGACGCCGCGCGGCCGGCCGGGGTGCCGCACTGGATCGAGGGGCCGCTCGCCTTCTCCCCCGATCCGCGGGGCCGCCTGCGCACGGATCACCTGTACCTGGTCCGGCCCGACGGTTTCGTGGCTGCGTCGTGGGTGCTGCACGCCGGTGCGGCGGCGAGGGAGGACGTGCGGGAAGCGCTGGCGGCGTACGCGGTCACCGGCTGAGCCGGCCCGGGTCCTGCTCCGCCCGCCGAGACGCCGCCATGGCGTCATCGGCGGGCGGTGACCGCCCCGACCGGTCGATCCCCACGGCACGTCGGCCGTGGGAATACTTGAGGCCCCTCCGTAGTTGAGATTTCAGTAATCAACCGAGGAGATCCTCATGCAGAAGAACATCCACCCCGACTACCGGCCCGTCGTCTTCCGTGACCGCAGCGCCGGCACCGCCTTCCTCACCAACTCGACCCGCTCGTCCGAGCGGACCGTGGCCTGGGAGGACGGCCGCGAGTACCCCGTGATCGACATGGAGGTCTCGGCGGCCTCGCATCCGTTCTGGACCGGTCGTGCCGGCGTGGTCGACACCGCCGGTCGCGTGGAGCGCTTCCGTCGCCGCTACGCGGACAAGATCGTCACGGCCCACCGCGCCACGGCCTGAGACCGCGGCGCTCCGGCTGGCCTCGCGGCGCGCTCAGCCGACCACGGCGGCGAGCCGCGGGGCGAGGCGCTCTCCACGCAGTGCGCGGAGGTGCACGGCATCGAGAGGTCGGGGAGCTCGCGCAGGCGGCCGCGGCCTCTCCGGGACGCCTGCCGCTCAGACCGCCGCGAACTCCCTGACCCATTCGGCTTCGCTGCGCAGCGGCCTGCCGGGCTTCAGCGCGCCGTTCTGCACGAAGCCCTCCTCGCGGCCTTCGAGATGAGCGATCAGCAGCTCACGGTGACGGGCGAGCTCGGCGGTGTGCCCGCCCGCGGCGACCAGGTCGACGCACTCGTAGGGGTCCTCGGCCAGGTCGAACAGCTGTTCGCGCCCGTCGCCGGAGAACCACACGTACTTGTGGCGCCCGGTGAGGATCCACTGCATGGAGTGCCGGCCGAGCTGGTGGATCAGGTGCTCGCCCTGCAGGTGGTGGCGTATCGCGGTGCCTTCCGCCACCGCCTCGCGCACGCTGGTGCCGGTGACCGGCGCGGGGATCGGCACCCCGGCGAGGTCCAGCAGCGTGGGCATCACATCGCGCAGCTCCACGATCGCCTCGACGTCCCCGGCCGGGCCCCATTCCTCTCGCAGCCGCGGCGGCAGGTGCAGCAGGAAGGGGATGTGGCTGGAGCCCTCGTAGGCCACGGACTTGCGGTAGAGGTCGTGGTCGCCGAGCATCTCGCCGTGATCGGAGACGAACAGGATCGCGGTGTCGCCTGCGACACCCTGGTCGTGCAGGGCCTCCAGCAGGCGGTTGATCTGGAAGTCGATGAACTCGATACTGCCGTAGTACCCGGCCTTCACGGCGTCGTGCCGTGACCGGGACCGATGCGCGAACTCGGCCTCGTCATCGCCGTCGCGGCGGAACTGCTCGAACTGCTGGACCCAGTCCCCCATCGGTCGTTCCGGCATCTCGCGGTGGGAGTACTTGTCCCACAGCCAGGCAGGCGGGTCGAAGGGCGCGTGCGGGCGGTGGAAGGACATGTAGAGGAAGAAGGGACGGGTGGGGTCCCGGCGGCTGAGGAACTCGAAGGAGGTATCGGCCACCCACCGGGTGGGATGCAGCCGCTCCTCCCGCTCCCAGGGACGGGCCACCATCGAGTTGCAGCCCAGTCCCGTGTCCTGGTAGTCGGCCGCAGGATCGCCGGTCTGCGCCCGCAGCCAAGGCAGGTAGTCATCGGCGCGGGCCGAGGCGCCGCGATGCTCTGCCCGACTGACGTGCAGGTAGCCGTCGTGCAGCTGGACGTCGTCGAAGCCGCAGCGCGCCCGCTCGGGAAACACGTGCATCTTGCCGACGCCGTAGGTCTGATACCCGTGCTCACGCAGGGTGCCCGGTAGCGTGGTCGGATACGCGGCGGGGAAGGTGATCCCCTCCCGATAGCCGTAGCGGCCGTGGATCTCGGGGCCGGTGCCGGTGAACATGCCCACCCGCGCGGGGATGCAGGTCGGCGTCGAGGAGTAGGCGCGGGTGAAGCGGTTGCCGCGCCGGGCCAGGGAATCGAGATACGGGGTGTCGATGTGCTCGTTGCCCGCGCAGCCCATGGCGTCGAACCGCATCTGGTCCACACAGACCAGCACGAGGTTAGGGCGCCGCCCGGGCTGTGGGGAGGAGTCGGTGGTCGCGGGGCTCATCGCGCCACCTTACGACCGGCTGTCACGGGGCATCCGGTTCACGGCTGTCCCTCGTCGAAGTAGCGGCGCACCGCATCGGGCACGGCCGGCACGTCGTACGGCATCCCGCCGTCGCGGATCGATGTCGCGCCGTACACCCCGGTGGCCACGGCCTCACGGGCGGCGACGGCGGAGACATCGGTGACGCCGCCGTGGCGCACGAAGGCCAGGAACTCGGCGACCAGGCTGGGATCGGCGCCGCCGTGGCCGCCGTCGGCGCGGGCGATCACCTCCACGGCGTCGGGCCGGCCGGGACCGGAACGGCGCGACTCCCAGATATGGATCTGATCCCCGCTGCCGTCTCCCATGTTCTCGATCCGGCCGGCGTCCCCGATCACCGTGTAGTTGCGGAAATAGTCGGGCGTGAAGTGGCACTGCTGGTAGGAGGCCAGCACCCCGTTGTCCAGCGTCATATTGATCATCGAGATGTCCTCGACGTCGATGACGGGGTTCAGCTCCTTCTGGGCCGTCGGCGGCCAGATGTCCTCGTCATACCAGTCCCGCATCAGCCGATCGGAATTGTCGCGCCGGTCGGTGACGTCGCCATAGACGGCGAGGTCGCCGATGCCGGAGACGCGGCGGGTATAGCCGCCGGCCAGCCAGTGGATCACGTCGATGTCGTGGGCGCCCTTCTGCAGCAGCAGACTCATCGACTTCGCCCGCTCCGCGTGCCAGTCCTTGAAGTAGAAGTCACCGCCGGCCCCCACGAAGTGCCGGCACCAGATCGCCCGCACCCGGCCGATCCGACCCGAATCCACGATCTCCTTCATCTGCCGCACCACCGGCATATGCCGCATGTTGTGCCCGATGTACAACCGCGCCCGCTTCTCCTTCGCCAGCGCCAGCATCGCGTCCGTGTCCTCGACGCTGATCGCCATCGGCTTCTCACAGAACGTGGGAATCCCGGCCTCGAGGGTCTGCAGCGCGACCGACGCGTGCGCGAAGTCCGGCGTCAGGATCATGATCGCGTCGACCTCGTGATCGCTCAGCAGCTCCTCGACGGTGTCGACGGTCGAGACGTCTTCACCGAACGCCTCCCGGGCATTCACCTTCCCGCGCTCACCGGGGTCGGCCACGACCGTGACTGCGGAGCCCTCCCCGGGCTGGTGGGCGTGGGTCGCGAGGTAGTGACGGGCACCGACACCGATGACGCCGATCCTGAGGTCTTCCATGGGGTTCCTTCCGGAGATCCGATTCGCCGCCCCATTCGCCGATCAGCGATGACGGCGGCTCCCGAGCTGACGCGATCTGCCGCACCCGCCCGGTGTGTAAAGCGTTTCACGAGAGTGTAGCGCATCATGCGGCACCACCCCGAGGCCGCCGCAGGCTTCGGCGTCCACGATGAGAACGCATGTAAAGCGTTTCACGGCGAAGTGCTACAGTGCGCAAACCGTTTAGCAGAAGTGTCGTGACGCACACGAATGCTCTGCCGGGACGGGAGACGACGCACATCGAGACGCCGACGGAGGCACCGTGAGCGATACCCAGAAGGTCGCGCCGAGCACCCCGGCGACGATCTCCCCCGCACCAGTACCGAAACGGGCGCGAGGCCGGGGCGGTTCCTTCCTGCTGCAGCGGGCCGGCTTCTACGTCGTGACCGCCTGGGTGGCCCTCACGCTGAACTTCCTGATCCCCCGCTTCATGCCGGGCGACCCCGCCCAGGCCCTCGCGCTGCAGATCACCCGGCAGACCGGCGCGCAGCTCACCCCGGAGATGCTCGACTCGATCCGGACCCTGTACGGAGACCCGAACGTCAATCTGCTCGGGCAGTACCTCTCCTACCTCGGAAGCATCGTCACCGGTGATTTCGGCATCGCTGTCTCGCGCTATCCGACACCGGTGATCGACCTGATCCTCGCCGCCCTGCCCTGGACGCTGTTCCTGGTCGGTGTGAGCACGATCGTGGCCTGGGTGGTCGGCACCGGGCTGGGCATCATCGTCGGCTACCGTCCCGGCGGGAAGCTGGACAACTGGCTCACGCCGATCTCCCAGTTCTTCTCGTCGATGCCCTCGTTCTGGGTCGCCCTGGTCTGTCTGTGGATCTTCGCGCTGATGCTGGGACTCTTCCCCTCCTCGGGCGGCTACGACCCCAGCGTGCCCTTCGAGATCACCAACTTCTGGTTCCTCGTCTCCGTCCTCCAGTACGGCACGCTGCCGATCCTGACCTCGATCTTCGTCGGTTTCGCCGGGTGGCTGTTCGCGATGCGCAACATGATGGTCACCACCGTCAGCGAGGACTACGTGACCCTGGCCCGCGCCGAGGGACTCAGCAACCGCCGCGTGACCTTCCGCTACGCCGCACGCAACGCGATGCTGCCCAACATCACCGGCCTGGCCGCGTCGATCGGCGCGATCCTGGGCGGCGTGGTGCTCACCGAGATCGTGTTCACCTACCCCGGCATGGGCTACCTGCTCCTCAACGCGATCACCACCAAGGACTACCCGCTGATGCAGGCCATCTTCTTGATGATCGTGCTCGCCGTGCTGATCGCGAACTTCATCGCGGACTCCCTGTACGTCCTCCTCGACCCGCGCACCAGGGAGAGCTGACATGAGACGACTCCTGAACAACCGCAAGTTCACCGTCGGGATGCTCATCTCGATCTTCTTCCTGGTGGTCGCGCTGATCGGCCCCTGGGTCGTCGCGCACATCATGCAGGTCGATCCGCGCGGCATCGACTACGACGCGATCTCCGCGCCGCCGTCGGCCCAGCATCTGCTCGGCACCAACCACGTGGGCCAGGACGTGCTGGCCCAGCTGATCATCGGCGCCCGCGGTTCGGTGACCGTCGGGCTGCTGTCCGGGATCATCGCCACGGTCATCGCCGTGCTGGTGGGCACCACCGCCGGCTACCTGGGCGGCGTCCCCGACAGGGCGATCAACGCCGTGGTCAATGTGCTGATGACCCTGCCCGGCTTCGCGCTGCTGTTCATCATCGCGGGCTACGTGCAGGAGGCCGGGATCCTGCTGATCGCCGTGGTGATCGGCCTGCTCGAATGGCCTGGCGGCGCCCGTTCCATCCGCGCCCAGACCATGAGCCTGCGCAATCGCGATTTCACCAGCGCGCTGCGCACCGTCGGCGAGTCCACTCCCCGCATCATCGCGGTCGAAGTGGTGCCGCACCTGGGCGGCGTCATCTCCTCCATGTTCCTCAAGGCCGTGGTCGCCGGCATTTTCATGGAAGCGTCCCTGGCCTTCCTGGGCCTGGGCTCCACCAGCGAGATCACCTGGGGAACGATGGTCAGCCAGGCGCAGACCGGCGGCGCGATCCTGCGCGGCCACTGGTGGTTCTTCCTCCCGCCCGGCCTGGCCATCGCCCTGATCGGCTTCGCCACCGCGATGATCAACTTCGGCCTGGACGAGATCACCAACCCGCAGCTGAACGCCCGCCTGAACGCACGCACCCGCCAGTTCAACCGCGAGCAGCGACGCCGCCGCGCACTGGCCGAGGCAGGAGGCCCCGCGTGAGCATCACCCCCACCCCGCCCGGCACGGCAGAGGACGCACTGCTGGAGATCCGCGACCTGGACGTGCTGTACCTCGGGACCGAGGACTCCGCCAACGTCACGGCGTGCTCGGACATCAACCTGTCCGTGCGCCGCGGAGAGATCCTCGGCATCGCCGGCGAGAGCGCTTCGGGCAAGTCCACCCTGCTCAATGCCATGACCCGTCTCCAGCAGGCGCCCGCGGTCACCTCGCGGGGCAGCGTGATCTTCCATGAGCATCCCGGCGCGACCGGGGTCGACCTGGTCGACTGCGACGACCGGGCGATGCAGCGCTTCCGCTGGTCGGACATCTCCATCGTGATGCAGTCCGCGATGGCCTGCCTGAACCCGGTCATCCGCCTGCGGGACCAGTTCTTCGACGTGCTGCGCGCCCACGACCGGGGCCCGGGCCGGGCCGGGCTGCAGGCCCGGGCCGCCGAACTGCTGCAGATGGTCGGCATCATGCCGGATGCGCTGAACAAGTATCCGCACGAGCTGTCCGGCGGCATGCGCCAGCGAGCGCTGATCGCGCTCTCTCTGGCCTGCGATCCGGATCTGATCGTGATGGACGAACCCACCACCGCCGTCGACGTGGTCATGCAGCGCCAGATCCTCAACCAGATCCTGCACCTGCAGCAGGAGCTCGGCTTCGCGGTCGTCTTCGTCACCCACGACCTCTCGCTGCTGCTGGAGATGGCCGACCGGATCGCCATCATGTACGGCGGCCGGATCGTGGAGGTCGCCGACGGCTCCACCATCTCCGAGAACCCCCAGCACCCCTACACCCGAGGGCTGCGGGACGCCTTCCCGTCCCTCGTCTCCGAACGTGGCAGGCGTCATGGCATCCCCGGCTCCCCGCCCGATCTGCGCCGCCTGCCCAGCGGCTGCGCCTTCAGCCCTCGGTGCACCGAGGCCATCGAGCTGTGCTCGCAGGTGCGACCGGAACTGACCGTGCTGCCCGATTCGGTCGCCGCCTGCCACGTACGACGTATGGAGACCGACGACATCGCCGCACACACCATCCTCGAGGAGGTCCGATGAGCGTGGACCAGGCCGATCCCGCAGCTCCCGACCGGCTGGACGCTGCCGGCCCCAGCGTGCTGCGCGCCGAGAACGTCTCGGTGGTCTTCGACGGCAAGGACAACTCCGGCCGCAAGGTGGAGATCCACGCCTGCCGAGAGGTGGACGTGGACCTGCGCCGTGGTGAGATCGTCGCCCTGGTCGGCGAGTCCGGCTCCGGCAAGTCGACCCTCGCGCGAGCGTTCTCGCTCGTGCACCCGCCGACGGCCGGCCAGATCCTGCTGGACGGCGAGCCGCTCGGCAGCCGCACCCGTCGACGCCCCTTCTACAAGCGGGTCCAGCTGATCTACCAGGACCCCTTCGCCTCGCTGAACTCCCTGAAGTCGATCCGGCACATCCTGGGTCGGGTGGTGAAGATCCACGCCCCCGGCCTGTCACGGAAGACAGTCGAAGCACGCACCCTCGAGCTCCTCGAGCTGGTCAGCCTGACCCCGGCGGAGGACTACATCGACCGCTTCCCCAGCTCCCTGTCCGGAGGGCAGCGCCAGCGCGTCTCGATCGCCAGAGCCCTCGCGGTGGATCCCGACGTGCTGCTCGCCGACGAGCCGACGTCGATGCTGGACGTGTCGATCCGTCTGGACGTGCTGAACCTGCTCGACGAGATCCGTCGCGAGCGCGGCGTGGCGATCCTGTACATCACCCACGACATCGCCAGCGCCCGCTACATCTCCGACCGCATGGCGGTGATGTACTCCGGCGAGCTGGTCGAGACCGGGCCGACGGAGGACGTCGTCGCCCACCCCAAGCACCCCTACACCCGGCTCCTCATCGAGTCGGCACCAGATCCCTCCCGGCGCCGGGAGGGCGGGCCGACCGAGTTCGCGGAGACCTCCCTGGGCGAGCCGGCGAACCCTGCGCAGGAGATCACCGGCTGCCGATTCCAGGCACGCTGCCCGTTCGTGATGGAGCGCTGCCGCCAGGAGGCCCCACCCCTGCTGACCACCGACGACCAGCACGCACGCTGCTGGCTGTTCGCCGACGCCGCCGCAGAGACCACCCGGGCCACCGGGGCCCACCCCTCGAAGGAGAGCTGACATGACCCGATTCACCCGACGTACGTTCGCGGCGGGTAGCGCCGCGACACTGACCGCCGCGCTCGCCGCCTGCAGCTTCGACCGCGGCGCCGGCAGCGGTGAGGGCGAGGACGCTCCTCGCGAGATCCACTGGCTGGGGTGGGGCGGCACCACCTGGAACCAGAACTTCAACCTGTTCTCCCCCACGGGAGTGAACGTCACCCCCGGCACCTCCTTCGTGTACGAGCCGCTGGTGCGCGTGGACCGTTCCACCGCGGGTGCGCTGCTCCCCCATCTGGCGGAGTCCTGGGAGTTCAACGATGAGGGCACCGAGCTGACCTTCACCCTGGCCAGCGACGTCACCTGGTCGGACGGTGAGGCGTTCACCGCGGACGACGTGAAGTTCACCTGGGACCTGGTCCTGGCCGGGGAGACCCCGAGCTCCTACCCCTTCGCCGCCGTCGAGGCACCCGATGACCAGACCGTCGTGGTCACCTACGACGAGCCCAGCTTCGCGGACCTCGCGGGCTTCGCCACCCGCCAGATCGTCCCGGAGCACGTGTGGGCCGAGCAGGATGTCCGCACCTGGACGAACCCGGAGCCCATCGGCACCGGGCCCTGCGTCCTCGCCAGCTTCTCGCCGCAGCAGATCGCCTTCGACCTGCGCGAGGACTACTGGGGAGGCGCACCGAGCGGCCCGAAGAAGCTGCTCATGCACGCCGTCACCGGCGATGCCGCCAAGCAGCAGATCATCGAGGGCACCCTCGATGTGGGCGGGATGGGCTGGGAGAACGCCCAGGAGGAATTCGTGGCGCTGGACCCTGAGCACAACGTCTACACCTTCTTCCCGGTCGGCACCGCCGATGGCCTGATCTTCAACACGACCCAGGCGCCCTACGACGACGTCCACGTGCGTCGTGCGCTGCGCGCCGCAGTGGATCTGGCCGTCGCGGCCGAGGTCGCTGCGGTCGGGTACGGCGTCCCGACCTACGCCGGCCTGGATGCGACCGTCTTCTCCGACATGCTCGCCGAGAACCAGGAGCAGAGCCAGGATGTCGAGTACGCGAAGGCCCAGCTCGAGGAGGGGGGCTGGACGGTCACGGACGCCGGCGCGCTGGAGAAGGACGGCGAGACCTACGAGCTGCGCTACGACGTCTATCAGCCCTACGCCGAGTGGGTGACCACCGGCCAGGTCCTGGCCGACCAGTGGAGCGAGACCCTCGGGCTGACGGTGGCCGTGAACCAGATGGCCGACGCGCCGTTCACGGAGGCCAGTTCCATCGGGGATTTCGGGATGCTGTCCTCCTCGCCCTTCGGCGGGAACATGCCCTACGACATGTTCGCCACCTTGAGCGATCTCCAGTTCACGCCTCTCGGCGAGCAGGCGATCTGGAACTACGGTCGATTCCAGAACGAGGAGTTCGACGAGCTCGTCCACGAGCTGGGCTCCATCCCGGCGGGCGAAGATGCCGGGCGCAGTCGCGAGCTGATCATCCGCATCCAGGAGATCCTCACCGATGAGGCGCCGTTCATCGCGACCGCGACCGCCGGCTGGAAGCTCGTGGCCAATGAGCAGCACTGGACCGGGTTCCCGAGCGTGGAGGCCGGCTTCGACTACGGCCCCAATGCGACCGTCCCTGCCGACGGCATCCTGACGGTCATGAACCTCGAACCGACGAGCTGACCGCACCGCACGCGCTGACGGGCGGCCCTGGACTCCGGTCCCGGGGCCGCCCGTCGGCGTCTGCAGGGGATCGGTGGGGCCTCAGACCCCCGGCGTCGCGAACACGTGCTCGGTGACCAGGCCGAGCCGCGCGGGCCGCTTCTCGAGGTCCAGCAGCAGCACCTCGTTGCGTCCCGCCCGCACCAGCGGCGCCGGCACGTACAGGCTCTGCTGGGGCCCGATGTTCCAGTACCGGCCCACGCAGAAGCCGTTGACGTAGGCGACGCCGTGCCCGGCTCCGGAGACGTCGAGGAAAGTGTCCGTGGGCGCCTCCGCGTCGAAGGACGCCCCCACGAGCAGCGGCAGTGCGTCATCGTCGGTGTCCGCGTCGAGCGCGGTCGCTCCCTCCAGCAGTGCGGCCAGCTCCTCGCCCATCTCCTCGAGGGGCCAGGCGTCGGCCTCCCAGTCGTTGAGGTAGCGGATGGTCTGCCAGACCCCGCCGAGGATGCCCTTGCGCTCTCCGAGCCGGGGGCCGAAGTTCACCCGTCCCAGGTTCTCGACCAGGATCTCCACGCGCACGGTGCGGTGACCGCCCTCCGGCAGCAGCCGCTCGGCGAAGGGCGTGAGCTCGACGACGGCCGGGTCGGTGGCGTCGGTGCGCTGCGCATGCGGGACGTCGGCCTGCGCCGGGTCCAGCCCGGTGGCCCCGACGTACACCCCGTCGACGTACACCCAGGCACGGTCGTGCAGGTCGTAGAGCTCCAGCGGGGAGATCGCGGGTCGGCCCTCACGGTCACTCCGGGCGATCTCGATCTCGCGCGACAGCCGCAGCAGCCCGCGCTCCAGCCCGATGTCCTCGAAGGCGGGCGGGGTCGGGTGCACCGCGGCGGGGCGGGTGAAGCGCTCGGTGTCGCGCAGCGAGGCGACCTTCTCGATCGAAACCTCGCCCGCCGGGAGGGTCGCCGGCAGTTCGGAGAGGCCCAGCTGCCCGAGATGCTCCTCGTACGGCGGCAGGTCACGATGCGCCGCGACGACTTCGCGGAAAGCGCGGAACTTCTCGGTGAGCGCACCGTTCTCGGCGATCGGGGCGTCGTAGTCGTAGCTGGTGGTGGTGGGCTGCAGCGTGCCGTCGTGGTTGGCGCCGGCCTGCATGCCGAAGTTGGTGCCGCCGTGGGCCATGTAGAAGTTCACGCTCATGCCGTGGTTCAGCATGTCGGAGAGCTCTCCGGCCGCATCCCCGCCGGTGCGCTCGTGGTGCTGCTCACCCCAGTGGTCGAACCAGCCGTTCCAGAACTCCATGCACATCTGCGGCTGGGCGGGCAGCTCCCGCTCGGCCATCTCGAGCACCTGAAGGGTGCGGGAGCCGAAGTTCACGGTGCCCAGCGTCCCCTCGACGGTGCCGCCGGTCAGCCACATCCGTGCCGGGCCGTCGGAGGTCACCAGCAGCTCCTCGATGCCGCGGGCGAGGAGACCGTCGCGCAGGTGCGCGAGGTAGACCTTGTCGTCGCCGAAGCTGCCGTACTCGTTCTCGACCTGCACCATCACGACGTTGCCGCCGCGGGCTGCCTGCCGCTCGGCGATCACCGGGATCAGCTCATCGAACCAGGCGTCGACCAGCTGCAGGTACGGGGCGTTGCGGTTGCGCAGGCGCAGGTTGCGGTCGGCGAGGATCCAGCCGGGGAAGCCGCCGTTCTCCCATTCGGCGCAGATGTAGGGGCCGGGGCGCACGATCGCATCGAGCCCCTCCTCGGCAGCGATGTCGAGGAAGCGGCCGAGGTCCGCGATGCCCTCGAAGGTGGTGACGTCCCGCGCGGGCTGGTGCACGTTCCAGGCCACGTAGGTCTCCACGGTGTTGCAGCCCATCGCGACCAGGCGGCGCAGGCGGTCGCGCCACTGCTGGGGATGGACCCGGAAGTAGTGGAGCGCACCGGAGATCACCAGGTGCGGATCCCCCGCACGGAGGAAGCCGTCGGGGGTGGGTCGGAGCAGGGCGGTCATCGTCGGATGTCCTTTCATGTAAAACGTCTTACGTCAGTGTTTCAGGTGTTCGTCCGCCCGGCGCACCCGTGCGGCCGCGCCGAATGCGGACCCGCGCCCCGGTCGGTCAGCGGGTCTGCGTGGGGTCGCCGATCCAGCCGACGACGAGCGGAGCGAGCGTGGTCCGCTCATAGGCGAGGACCAGGAACGGCGAGTCCAGCACCAGCTCCTGCTCGGCCACCTGGACAGAAGTCTCGGCGACCATCACGGCGGTCGCGGCGGCGGCCTCCATCCCGTTCTCGTCGACGGTGATCACCGCCTTCTGCAGCACCTCGTCGATCACCAGGTCCGTCGTCCCGGTGACCCCGGAGAAATCGGCCGCACCGGAGAACGCATCGGTCATGCCGAGGCCCTCCAGGAGGTCCTTCAGCGAGGCCTCCCAGTCGATGCCGAAGGCGGGGACGCTCAGCTGGGTGGTGACCTCGGAGGCCTCGAGCGCGCCCAGCAGGGCGGCGAGACCGGAACCGCCCCCGGCGGACATCTCCGCCCAGGTCGAGAGCACCTCGGCGAGGCCGCCCGTGGGCTGCACGAGGGCGAGGGCGAGATCGCCACCATAGGTGTCCAGGGAGGTCGCCCGACACATCTCGTCCTCGTACCAGGAGCCGGTGGAGCCGTGGAGCATCTCGCAGCTGCGCTCCTCGCCGTCAGCAGTGGTGAAGCGCCCGCCCTCCACGGTCAGCGGCTGCTGCCAGGCGGCCTGCAGATGCAGGGCATTGACCAGCACCAGGCGAGTGCCCGCCGTCAGGGTGTCTTCGGGGATCAGCTCCTCGATGAGGTCATCCGTGGAGCCGGCGACCCAGCCGTTGATCTCCTCGCGGGCCGCCTCCCGCTCGGCGTCGTCGGTGAAGTCCGCCTCGAAGACTCCGCTGCCGAACCAGGTGGCGAGGTCCTCGAGGAAGGACTGCTGGACCTCGAATCCCTCCTGCAGCCAGGTCCCGTTCACCAGTGAGGCACGGGCCGGCTCGGGCGATTCCTCATCACCCTGCTCCCGCTCCTCGTCACCGACGGCGACCAACAGCTGGGAGAGTGTGTTCGCCGTCGCGGCGAGGTGCTCCATCTGGCCGCCGAGCACCTCCTCCATCTGGGTGCGGGTCGCGCCGCCCGCCCCCATGCCGATCATGGTGAGTGCTATCTGGGCGGACAGCGGCGCGCAGACGGCGTTGACCTCCTCGCGATCGATCGCGCCGAGCATCCGCGCGGTGAAAGGGGTGACGAGCTCACCGGCATCCTGTACGGGCCCCGGCTCGGAGCGCGGCAGCTCTGCCGAGAGATCCGGTGCGGCACCGCCCTCGCCCTCCGCCCCGCAGGAGGTGAGCCCGGCACCGGCCAGCGGCAGGGTCGCCGCGACCGCGAGCACCGTGCGACGGCGGAGCCGGACGCGATGATCGTCGACCCCGCGCGCACGGGAAGACGCTGGTCTCACCCCTTGACCGACCCCTCCGTCAGCCCACCGCGCCAGAAGCGCTGCAGGACCAGGATGAGGATCGCCAGCGGGATCACCGACAGCAGCGCGCCGCCCGTGGTGAGCTGGTAGAACTCGGGCAGCCGGTCCGTCTGGGCCCGCCAGTTGTCCAGGCCCAGCGTGATCGGGTACAGCGTCTCGTCGGCCAGCATGACCAGCGGGAGCATGTAGTTGTTCCAGATCGCGACGAACTGGAACAGCAGGATGGTCACGATCGCCGGGATCAGCTGCGGCAGCGCGAGGCGATGGAACAGTCCCAGCTCCCCCACCCCGTCGATCCGACCGGCCTCGAGCAGCTCATCGGGCACCGCGGCGCTCGCGTAGATCGAGGCCAGGAACAGGCCGAAGGGGCTCACCAGTGAGGGGATCAGCACGGACCAGTAGGTGTTGGTGATCCCGATCGAGCTGAACAGGAAGAACAGTGGCAGCGCGATGGCGGTGCCGGGCACCAGCACTCCGCCCAGGACCAGCACGTAGACGAAGCGCCGGCCGGGGAAGCGGTACTTGGCCAGGGCGTACCCCGCAGCGGTCGCGAAGTAGGTGGCGAGCACGGAGCCCAGTCCCGCGTACAGGAGGGAGTTCAGCCCCCAGCGCGGGAAGATCCCGTCATTGGCGCGGAGCACGGCCTTGAGGTTCTCCCACAGCTGGAAGTCCTGGCCGAACCAGAAGCCGTTGGTGCCGAAGAGGTCCTCGGTGGACTTGGTGGAGTTGATGAGCACCCAGTAGACGGGGACCAGGAAGTACAGCGCGACGATCACCAGGATCGCGGTGATCAGGATGGTGGTCGTCGGCTTCCGCCCTGCGTCGCGTGCGCCGGTGCGGTTCTCGTGCGCGGCCCTCTTCCTGGCCCTCGCAGGCTTCGCAGCCTTGCGACGCCCGGTGGTGGAGGTGGGGTTCGAGGTGCTCATCGACGCTTCTCCGTCCAGGAGGAGACTCCCAGCGCGACCGCTGAGAGGAGGAAGGCGGAGGCCGCGATGATCACGGCCTGGGCTGCCGCCATGCCGATGTCGTTGTACTGGAACGCGAAGGCATAGGCGGACATGTTGGGGGTGTACTCCGAGGTGATGCCCGCGCTCATGGTCTGCATCAGTCGTGGCTCGGCGAACAGCTGCAGGGTGCCGATGATCGAGAAGATCACCGTGAGCATCACGGCCGGGCGGATCAGCGGCAGCTGGATCGCAGTGGCCACCCGGATCGAGCCGGCCCCGTCGATCTTCGCGGCCTCGTACAGCTCACCCGGGATCGCCTTGAGCTGGGCGATGATGATGAGCATGTTGTAACCGGTGTAGGTCCAGGTCACGATGTTCGCGATCGACCACAGCACCATGTTCGGGCCCAGGAAGTCGATCGGCAGACCCACCAGCTCCAGCACGTCCACGATCGGGCTCAGCCCGGGGATGTACAGGAACGACCACAGGATCGTGGCGATCACGCCGGGGATCCCGTACGGCAGGAAGTAGGTGGCACGGAAGAACCCCGGCCACTTGGCGTTCGCGCTCTCCAGCAGCAGTGCGAGGATCACCGCGGCCACGATCATCACGGTCACCTGCACGACGCCGAACAGGACCATGCGCCCGATCGACTCGACGAAGTTCGCGTTCGACAGGGCCTTGAGGTAGTTCTCGACGCCGGCGAAGCTGTTGGTGAGGCCGCCTTCGCCGAGCAGCCCGGAGCGCTCGACGGAGGTGAACGAGTACCCGATCGCCATGATGATCGGCACGATCATGGTGCCGAGGAAGACGATCAGGAACGGGGCCAGCAGCAGCCAGGGAGCTGTCTTGGACCTCATCGTGCCTCCTCCGCGTTCAGTCCCATGTCCCGCATGATCTCGACGATCTTCGTCTGCGTCTGCGGGAGCATGTCCACCAGCGGGACCTCCCCGGTGACGGCGGTGGTCATGCCGTCGCCGACGATGGCCGCCGCGCGCTGCATCATCGGCGCCCAGGTCCACTCGAGGTTCTGACCCTCCGCCATGGGCAGGATGACCTCCTCGTTGTAGTCCTGTCCGGAGAAGAACTCCGAGGGCTCCCTGCGCGCCGTGCCGATGTAGTCCTCGGCCGGCGACCAGCCGATGCCGGAGTACTCGATCATGGCGTCGATCCCTTCGGGGTCCGTGCACATCCAGGTGATGAACTCGAGCGCCTCGACGGGGTGCTCGCTGTTGGACAGGACCGCCGCGGCCGATCCGCCGTGGCCGCCGGAGGCGTACCCGTCGGGCCAGGTCGGCATCGGGGCCACGGACCACTTGCCCTCGGCGTTCGGAACCGATCTGATCAGCGCATCGGACCAGGAGCCGCTGATGGTCGCCAACACGTTCCCCTCACCGGCCGCCGCCATCCACGGGGTGGAGAAGGCGCCGTAGCCGGTGCCGATGATCCTCGCGGCCAGGATCTCGTCCCAGAACTCGGCGACCCGCATGGAGGCGTCGCCGGTCATGTCGACGATCCAGCCGTCCCCTTCGGGTCGGAACCACACGGCACCGGACTGCATCATCCAGGAGATGAGATAGGAGCCGTCCGAGGGATCCAGGGTGATGAGGTTCTTGCCGGCCTCCGAGACGGCTCCGGCGGTCTTCCGGAAGTCCGCCCAGGTGGCGGGGACGCTCAGCCCGAGCTCCTCCTCGAGGACCTCACGGTTGTAGAAGGTGGCCACCGGACCGGTGTCCTGCGGGACCGCCCAGTACGAGTCGCCGACCCTGACCTGGCTGAGGGCGCCGGGATCGAAGGCCGCGGCCTGCTCGGCGAAGTCGTAGCGGGTCAGCTCCGTCAGCGCACCCGCCAGGGCGAACTCGGGGACCTGGCGCAGCTCGATCTGCGCGATGTCGGGCCCGCCGCCTGCAGCGACCGCGGAGAGGATCTTGGCATAGCCGCCGGTGTTCCCGCCCGGGATCCAGGTGGCCTCGACCCGGATCCGGTCCTGCTTCTGATTGAAGATGTCGGCGACCTTCTGCAGGTCCTTCAACCAGGCCCAGTAGCTCAGGGTCACGGGACCGTCGCTGGGTGGGATGACCGCTTCGGCATTGACATCGCCCGGATTCGGCGGGGCGCAGGCGGTCAGGCCGGCGAGCACCCCCGCTCCGGTGCCTGCCAACGCGGTGCGTCGGGTGAGACGTGGCTTCATCGCTGGTTCATCGCCCTTCCTCATCGTCGAGTACTGCGTGCCGACACCGGTGCGGCGCGGTGGCACGGCACCCGGTCGTGAACGTTCACGGGGTGATGATATGCGACGAACCGCTCTGTGCCCAGACCTGATCCTCTCGCCACGCCGCTCTCGTGGTCCCGGGCGGTGCGAGGACTCCGGCGTCTCCGGCGCCGAGCACGCTCTACCACACGGGGATCGCTCGATCGGCTCGGCCCTCCGGCTCCGCCCCGGAGCGGCCCTCCGGTGATAGCGTGACCGCCCGTCGGTACAGTTGCCGCACGCCTCGTCATGGGTGCTGCGCGCCCTGCGAGGCTCCCTTCTCATCCCCAGGAGAACGTCTCCTATGGTCGACATCCGCCTCGACGCCCAATGGGTCGACTACGCGATCATCGCGTTGTACTTCCTCTTCGTCCTCGGTGTGGGCTGGTACGCCAAGCGCGGCATCTCCACCTCCATCGAGTTCTTCCTCTCCGGCCGTTCGCTGCCCGCCTGGGTCACCGGCCTCGCCTTCATCTCGGCCAATCTCGGCGCTGTCGAGATCATGGGCATGTCCGCCACCGGCGCCGAGCTCGGCATGCCGACCATGCACTACTTCTGGATCGGCGCCGTCCCGGCGATGCTGTTCCTGGGCGTGGTGATGATGCCCTTCTACTACGGCTCCAAGGTGCGCTCCGTCCCGGAGTTCATGCGCATGCGCTTCGGTGCCAGCGCGCACCTGGTCAACGCCATCAGCTTCGCCGTCGCCCAGCTGCTGATCGCCGGGGTGAACCTGTACCTGCTCGCCCTGATCGTCCATCGCCTGCTGGGGTGGCCGCAGTGGGTGGGTCTCGTCGTGGCCTCCGCGTTCGTGCTGTTCTACATCACGGTCGGCGGCCTCTCCGCCGCGATCTACAACGAGGTGCTGCAGTTCTTCGTGATCGTCGCGGCGCTGCTGCCCCTGACCCTCATCGGGCTGCACCGCGTGGGCGGCTGGAGCGGTTTGACGGAGCGCATCACCAATGACGGGATGCTCGGTGCGGACCAGCTGCACACCTGGCCCGGCACGGGGCTGTCCGGATTCGAGAGTCCCGTGCTGTCCGTGGTCGGCATCGTGTTCGGCCTCGGCTTCGTGCTCTCCTTCGGCTACTGGACCACAAACTTCGTCGAGGTCCAGCGCGCGATGGCCAGCAAGTCCATCACCGCCTCCCGGATGACACCGATCATCGGTGCCTTCCCGAAGATGTTCATCCCCTTCATCGTGATCGTCCCCGGCATGATCGCCGCTGTGCTGGTCGGTCAGCTGGCCGAGTTCAAGCAGCTCTCCTTCGCGGGCGAGGACGCTGCGGCGGCCGCCACCGGCGTCACCTACAACGATGCCCTGCTGCTGCTGATGCGGGACGTGCTGCCGAACGGTCTGCTGGGCGTCGCGATCGCGGGCCTGCTGGCGGCGTTCATGGCCGGCATGGCCGCGAACATCTCGGCCTTCAACACCGTGATCAGCTACGACCTCTACCAGCAGTACGTGAAGAAGGACGCCCCGGACGCCCATTACACGAAGGTGGGGCGCATCGCGACGGCCGCGGCCTGCGTGATCGCGATCTTCACGGCACTGATCGCCGGACAGTTCTCCAACCTGATGGACTACCTCCAGACTCTTTTCGGCTTCTTCAACGCCCCGTTGTTCGCCACCTTCATCCTGGGCATGTTCTGGAAGCGGATGACCCCGACCGCCGGCTGGACCGGCCTGGTGGCGGGCACCCTGTCCGCGATGGCGCTGTGGGGATCATCGACGTTCCTCCATCTCTTCGAGCTGCCCGGCCAGGGGCTCGCCTTCATGGCCGCCGCGACAGCGTTCGTCGTCGACATCGTCGTCTCCGTCGTGGTCACCCAGTTCACCGCCCCGAAGCCCGTCCACGAGCTGAAGGGCCTGGTCTACTCGGAGACCCCGAAGGCCGATCTGATCGATCCCGAGGAGGCGGGCATGCCGTTCTGGCGCCGGCCCGTCCCGATGGCCGGCATCGCGCTGGTCCTCGTCATCGCCCTGAACTTCCTCTTCGTCTAAGGAGCTCGCCATGACCCCCACCTCCAAGGAATCCCCCGAGGGCGCGAGCGCGGTGCCCGAGTCGGCGCACATCGAGACCGCCGGCGCCTTCGACATCCGCAATTTCATCGGCACCCTGCTGGGTCTGTTCGGCCTCATCCTGCTCGCCATGGGCCTGTTCGCCTTCGACGACGGCGCCGCCGCCAAGACCGACGGGCTCAACGCCAATCTCTGGGCGGGAGCGGGCATGGCGATCGTGGCCATCGCGTTCCTGGTCTGGACCAGGGTGGACCCGATCCGCATGGTCGTCCGCGAGAACGAGGAGGGCGCGGACGAGCCGCGCGACATCTCTCCTCTGGACTGATCCGCCGGCGACCCCTCCGCGAATCCCCCGCTCTGCACCGGCAACGGTGCGGAGCGGGGGATTCAGCGCTCCCAGGGGTGCCCTCGTGCGGCATCCTCCGGCCGGGGGCCTCGCATAGCATCGAGGTCGACGCCGGATCCGACGAAGGAGCACGAGTGAACGCCGAGCCCACCGCCCCCTCCCCCGAGACCACGACGAGCGCTGCCGACCCGGCCGCCGAGAAGCCCGAGGACCACCTGGTCACCACGCTGCACTCGCTGGCCCTGCCCGACGGGGCGCTCGATTACACGGCCACCACCGGCACCGTGGTGCTGACGGAGGAGCCCGAGGGCGAGGAGTACGGACGGGGTGCGGCATATGCGGAGCTGTTCTCCGTCTCCTACGTCGCCCAGGGCACCGACGCGGGCGAGCGTCCGGTGGTGTTCGCCTTCAACGGCGGGCCGGGCGCCTCGACGGTGTGGCTGCACCTGGGGCTGCTGGGTCCGCGCCGGGTGGACTCGGGTGATGCGGGAGCGCCGGCCGCTCCGCCGCACCGGCTGCTGGACAACCCTGAGACCATCCTCAAGGACGCGGACCTGGTGGTCGTCGACGCGATGACCACGGGCTACTCCCGTCCCGCCCCCGGTCAGAAGCCCGGCCGGCATCACGGGCTGGCGGAGGATCGCGATCTGATCACCGCCTTCGTCATCGACTGGCTGACCCGCCACCAGCGCTGGACCTCGCCGCTCTACCTGGCCGGGGAGTCCTACGGCACCACGCGGGCTTCCGCCGTGGCCGCGCACCTCATGGACCGCTTCTACGTGGCCGTGGCCGGGATCGCGCTGATCTCCCCGGTGCTCGATTTCGGCACCATCCGCTTCCATGCCGGCAACGACCGCCCCTACCTCCATTACCTGCCCACCTATGCCGCGATCGCCCACGCGCACGGCAAGCATTCCGGCCGGATGCTGCAGGACGTGGTCGATGAGGCCGAGGCCTTCGCCGAGCAGGAGTACCCGGCGCTGCTGGCCGCCGGACTGCGGCTCGCACCGGAGCAGAAGCAGGAGGCCGCCGCCCGCATCGGCGCCCTGATCGGGGTGGATCCGCACTGGGTGGAGCGCGCCGACCTGCGGATCGAGCACATGGCCTACCTCGCCGAGCTGCTGCGCGAACAGGGGCTGGTCACCGGGCGCATAGACGGCCGCTTCACCGCCCCGGCCGGGGACGGCAATGCCCCGCGGATGGAGACCGACCCCTCGATCGACCAGCTCGCCCCCGCCTACACGGCCACGATCAACCAGTACCTGCGCGGGGAGCTGGAGTTCACCAGCGACGTGGTCTACGAGATCATGTCCGGCCGGGTGCATCCGTGGAGCTACAAGGACTTCGAGAACCGCTCGGTCGAGGTCGCCTCGGACCTGTCCCGACTGCTGCGGAAGTCCCCGCACACCAAGCTGCTGGTCTCCCACGGCTATCACGACGCGGCCACCCCGTTCCACGCCAGCGAGCACGTGCTCGCCCAGCTCGCGATCCCGCGCCAGGACTACAGCGAGCGGATCCGCATCGAGTACTACGAGGCCGGACACATGATGTACTGCCACGAGCCCAGCCGGCTCGCACTCTCGCAGCACCTGAGCGAGTTCGTCACCGGGACGGAGCCCGACGCAGTTCCGCAGGACGGTGAGGGAGCCGCCGCACAGTGACCAGCCGGCGGTCGGGTCGAGTTCTCCGGGCCCACCGGAACCGTGGGGAAGCGTGCCATCGGATCCTTGTCGTCCTCCCCGGCGGGCGCGGTCCGTGATGGACTGTCCCCATGACGAGCCCGCTCATCGAAGACCATGCGCTGCTGTCCGACCAGCGCGCCTCCGCGCTCGTGACCCGGGAGGGAGACATCGACTGGCTGTGTCTGCCCCGCTTCGACTCCGACGCCCTGTTCTGCTCCCTGCTGGGCACCGAGGAGCATGGGCACTGGTCGCTGCGGATCGCCGACGGCGAGGTGCTCTCCCGTCGCTACCTGCCGGGCACGATGGTGCTCGAGACGGTGTGGCGCTCCCCCACCGGCACCGCCACGGTCACCGAGTTCATGCCGGTCAGCGGGGACGACGGACGCTCGGAGGCGAGCGGTGCGGCGATCGACCGCACGGCGACGAGCTCCCGGATCGCGTCCTGCCTGTCCGGGGACGTCGATGACCTCGCCGAGCTGGTGCGCAGCGTCGAATGCGTCGAGGGCGAGGTCGAGGTGGTCCAGGAGCTGAAGATCCGCTTCGAGTACGGACAGGCGGTGCCGTGGGTGCGCCGCGGCGAGGACGAGGCCGGCGAGCCCGTGCTGATCGCGGTCGCCGGCGGCGACGGCGTCGCCCTGCACGGCCCCGCGCTGAGCGCGAACGGCCGCTCCCACCACGGTCGCCACCAGCTCACCGCCGGGGAGACCACCTCGTGGGTGCTGACCTGGTTCCCGTCCTGGCAGCCGGTCCCGGCGACGCCGGATGTCGAGGTCGCGCTCGCCGCCACCGTGGCCGAGTGGTCCACCTGGCTGGGGCAGGTGCGGGTCGAGCAGGAGTACGCCGAGCCCGTGACCCGCTCGCTGCTGGTGCTGCGAGCGCTCACCCACCGCCGCACCGGCGGCATCGTCGCCGCCCCGACCACCAGCCTGCCCGAGGATTTCGGCGGGGTGCGCAACTGGGACTATCGATTCTGCTGGCTGCGGGACGCGGCGCTCTCGATCGTCGCCCTGCTCGCCCACGGTCACGCCGACGCCGCTCGGACCTGGCGCGAATGGCTGCTGCGCGCGATCGCCGGGGACCCGGAACGGCTGCAGATCATGTACTCCATCACCGGAGACCGGAACCTGCCCGAGCGGGAGGCGGAGCACCTGCCCGGCTACGCGGAATCGGTGCCGGTGCGGATCGGCAACGGCGCGGCCGGTCAGTACCAGGCCGATGTGGTGGGTGAGGTGATGATCGCCCTGGCGGAGATGCGCGACGCCGGCCTCGAGGAGTCGCAATGGTCCTGGCCGCTGCAGAAGGCGCTGATCCGCTACACCGAGGACCGCATCGACGAACCCGACCACGGGATCTGGGAGATGCGCGGCGAACCGGCGTACTTCACGCACGGCCGGGTGATGGTGTGGGCGAGTTTCGATCGTGCCGTGCGAGCGGTTCGCGAGCACGGCCTGCCCGCCTCCGAGGAGGAGCTCTCCCGCTGGATGCGGTGCCGCGACCAGATGCGCGAGGAGATCATGGCCCGCGGTGTCGGGGCCGACGGAGCCTTCACCCAGTCCTACGGCTCCCCGGAGGTCGACGCCTCCCTGCTGCAGATCCCGCACACCGGATTCCTGCCGGCCGACCACCCGCAGATGCTCGCCACCGTCGCCCGCATCGAGCAGGACCTGCGCACCGACGACGGCCTGATCCTGCGCTACCGCACGCTGGGTCAGGACGGTCTGCCCGGTGACGAGCACCCCTTCCTGGTGTGCTGCTTCTGGCTGGTCGAGCAGTACGCCGCCTCGGGGCGCCGGGAGGATGCCGGGGCGCTGATGGAACAGCTGCTCGCCTGCGGCAATGATCTGGACCTGTTCGCGGAGGAGTTCGACGGGGGCGCGGGCAGGATGGCCGGCAACTTCCCGCAGGCCTTCAGTCACCTGGGCCTGATCCGCGCGGTCGACGCCCTCACCACCGGTTGAGCCCGCTGCCCGACCGGCTGCGGAGACCGGCGGAGACGCCGGTCACGTCGCAGGTCACGGCGAGGTCGCGGGCCGGTGACACCCTCCGGGCAGGTGGGTGAACACCAGAGGTCGCACCGATGTCCGTCCGGGGACGGCGCGGTGATCCGCTGCCGCCCGCACCGCTGCCGCCCCCTCCCTGCTCGCCGCCATGACCAGGGGCGATGGCCGGGCGTCGGGTGCCGACGCGGGCCCGGTCTCGAGATGGTCACGGAATCGACGCGATTCTCCGGACCACGCTCCCGCCGGGACCGCCACGCGTACTGTGACCATCGTGACGTCCCCCGCCATCCCCGGTCTCGAGAGGTCGGCCTCCGACGAGGAGCCGGTCAAGCGGTCCCGCTCGCTCAATTGGCGGCATATCGGCTTGGCCACGGCCCTGATCCTGCCGAACATGATCCTGCTGGGCGTGTTCACCTACCGCCCGCTGCTCGACAACTTCCGCATCTCGTTCTTCAACTGGAACATCTCGTCCCCGACGATGCGGTTCATCGGCTTCGACAACTACATCGAGTGGTTCACCGATGACACGAGCTGGCAGATCGCCCGCAACACGGCGATCTTCACCGTCGTGGCGGTGGTCGGCTCGATGGCTATCGGACTGGCGCTGGCGATGCTGCTGGATCAGCATCTGCGGGGCCGTGGCCTGGTGCGGACCATCGTGTTCGCGCCCTACGTCATCGCCGGCGCGGCGATCGGTGTCGCCTTCCAGTTCGTCTTCGATCCCGGCTACGGTCTGATCCAGGCGGTGCTGGACTGGGTCGGTCTGGACTCGCCGCACTTCTACCAGCATTCCGGCTGGGCGCTGTTCATGATCACCACCACCTACGTGTGGAAGAACCTCGGCTACACCTTCGTGATCTACCTGGCGGCCCTGCAGGGGCGGCGCAAGGACCTCGACGAGGCGGCGGAGATCGACGGCACCCCGGCCTGGCGGAAGTTCTGGCGGGTCACCCTGCCTCAGCTCAAGGGCACCACGTTCTTCCTGTCCGTCACGGTGCTGCTGAACTCGTTCACGGTGTTCGACATCATCCAGGTGATGACCCAGGGCGGCCCCTTCGGCACCGGCACCTCGACGCTGATCTACCAGGTCTACCAGGAGACCTTCGTGAACAATCGCGCCGGCTACGGCGCCGCGGTCGCCACCATCATGTTCCTCGTCATCCTGGTCATCACGCTCGCCCAGGTGAAGCTGCAGGACAAGCAGGATTGACCAGGCCAGGAGGGAGGGAGAACCCATGACCATGACCGACGATGCCAAGACCGTCCTCCCGCCGGTGCCGGGGGCGAGCCCCGAGGGCGCGCCCGAGCTCACCGCAGCGCAGAGGAAACGGGCCGGTTCCCGGCACCGGGCCTTCGAGGGAGGGACGGGTGGGAAGCTCCTCGGCTATGCCGGGATGGTGGCCGCCGTGCTGCTGTTCTTCGTGCCGCTGTACTTCATCGCGATCACCTCGCTGAAGAACCACGGTGACATCTACTCGGACCCCATCACGTGGCTCCCGAACCCGTTCGTGCCGGAGAACTACTCCTACGTGCTCTCCGAGGTGCGCTTCGA
Organism: Brachybacterium vulturis; assembly: GCF_043641765.1. GTDB lineage: Bacteria > Actinomycetota > Actinomycetes > Actinomycetales > Dermabacteraceae > Brachybacterium > Brachybacterium vulturis_A. The sequence continues at coordinate 52,028 of NZ_JBHZRO010000017.1, forward strand.
CCGCTACCTGCGCAACTCCATCATCATCACCTCGATCCTCACCGTGATCGAGGTGAGCCTGGGCGTGATGTGCGCCTACGGCTTCTCGTTCCTGCGCTTCCCCGGCCGGAACCTGCTGTTCCTGCTGGTGATCGCCTCACTGATGGTGCCCAACCAGGTCACCGTGATCTCGAACTACGCGCTGGTGGCGAGCTGGGGGTGGCGCAACACCTTCCAGGGCATCATCGTGCCGCTGGCCGCGGTCGCCTTCGGCACCTTCCTGATGCGCAACCACTTCCTCTCGTTGCCGAAGGAGGTCATGGAGGCCGCCGAGCTCGACGGCACCGGCTTCTTCCGGACCCTGTTCCGGGTGGTGCTGCCGATGTCCTGGCCCACCCTGATCGCCTTCACGCTGATCACGGTGGTCAACGAGTGGAACCAGTACCTGTGGCCGTTCCTGATGTCGGACACCGACAAGGTCGCGCCGCTGCCCATCGGTCTGACCCAGCTGCAGGACAACGAGGGGCTGACCAACTGGGGTCCGGTGATGGCCGGGACCGTCCTGACCGCCGTCCCCATGCTCATCGTGTTCCTGATCCTGCAGAAGCAGATGATCAAGGGCCTCACCGCCGGGGCGGTCAAGGGCTGAGCGCCCGATCCCACCCCGCTGCCCCCGCTCGCCTCCCTCCCCAGCCCCGTCAACCCCGCACCGACCCCGTCGGCCGCCTCCCCTCCCCGCAGGACCTCACGAATTGGAGATCGACATGGCATTCTCGCGACGCTCACTTCTCGGCATGGCCGGTGCCGGCTCGGCAGCGCTGGCGCTCGGAGCCTGCGCCGGTGGTTCCACCTCCGGCGGTGGCGGCGGGGGCGAGGAGGGTGACGGCACCCTCCAGTTCTGGTCCAACCATCCCGGCAGCTCGAAGGATGTCGAGCAGGCGATCATCGACCTGTGGAACGAGGAGTACCCCGACACCCCGGCGACGCTCATCGACGGCGGTGCCAACTACGAGGAGCTGGGGCAGAAGTTCAACGCGGCCCTGGCCGGCGGCGGGCTGCCGGACCTGATCGTCGCCTCGGACGTCACCTGGTTCAACTTCGCCTTCACCGGCGCGACCACGCCGCTGGACGAGCTGTGGACCGAGGCAGAGATCGACTCCGACGACCTCGTGGACACCCTGCGCGAGGACTACGCCTTCGACGGCAAGCACTACGGCATGCCGTACTCCCGCTCCACGACCCTGATGTACTTCGACACCGGGACGCTCGAGAGCGCCGGGCTGCCCACCGATCGCGGGCCGGAGACCTGGGAGGAGTTCGCCCAGTGGGCTCCGAAGATCATGGACGCCAACGGCGGCAAGCCGGCGCTCGTCGTGCCCGACGGCTCCAACTACCTCGACTGGTACTTCCAGGGCATGATCTGGACCTTCGGGGGCGCGTACTCGAACGAGTGGACCCCGGCCTTCACCGAGCAGGGGTCGCTGGACGCGGCGACGTTCCTGCAGGAGCAGGTCGCGGCCGGTCACATCCAGATCGAGGCCGACGCCAACAACACCTTCGCCATCGGCAACGCCTCGGGCCTGCTGCAGTCCACCGGCTCGCTCGGCGGGCTCAACGACTCCGCGGAGTTCCCCTTCCACACCACCTACCTGCCCGGCCCCACCCCCGGCGCCTGCACCGGTGGCGCGGGAGTCGCGATCCCCGACGGCATCAGCGACGAGCGCAAGCTGACGGCGGTGAAGTTCGCCGACTTCCTCACCAACACCACGAACACCATCACCTTCAGCCAGGCCACCGGCTACATGCCGGTGCGGAAGTCCGCGATGGAGGATCCCGAGGAGGCGCAGTACCTCGAGGAGAACCCGAACGCGATGACCGCGATCCGCCAGCTGAACGAGAACACGGCACCGCAGGACTACGCCCGCGTGTTCGTCTCCGGCGGCGGTCAGCGCATCGGCGCCGGCCTGGACCGGATCGCGATCGCCGGGGAGGACGTCGCCGCGGTGATGGAGGACCTGCAGACCGAGACGCAGGAGGTCATCGACCGGGACATCACGCCCAACCTGTGAGCGTCCGACCGACCCCCTGAAGGAGCACGAGGAACACCATGGCCACCGTCGAGTACCAGCAGGCCTCCCGCATCTACGACCCCTCCCGCCCGCCGGCGGTCAACCGGGTCTCGCTCACCGTCACCGATGGCGAGTTCCTGGTGCTGGTGGGGCCCTCGGGCAGCGGGAAGTCCACGGCGATGCGGATGCTCGCCGGTCTCGAGCCGATCGACGAGGGCTCCGTCCTCATCGACGACGTCGATGTCAGCGAGCTGCGCGCCCGGGACCGCGACGTGGCCATGGTGTTCCAGTCCTATGCCCTCTACCCGAACATGACGGCGCGGCAGAACATGGCCTTCGCCCTGCAGAACCTCCGGCTGCCGAAGGCCGAGATCGTTCAGCAGGTCCAACGCGCCGCGGCGATGCTCGAGCTCGAGCCGCTGCTGGACAAGAAGCCCTCGCAGATGTCCGGCGGGCAGCGCCAGCGGGTGGCGATGGGCCGCTCCATCGTGCGCAATCCCAAGGTGTTCTGCATGGACGAGCCGCTGTCGAACCTGGATGCGAAGCTGCGGGTCTCCACCCGTGCCCAGATCGGCTCCCTGCAGCGCGAGCTCGGCGTGACCACGGTCTACGTCACCCACGACCAGACCGAGGCCATGACCATGGGCGACCGGGTCGCGGTGCTCAAGGACGGGGTCCTGCAGCAGGCCGATGAGCCGACCCACCTGTACGAGCACCCCGGCAACACCTTCGTCGCCGGGTTCATCGGCTCGCCGGCGATGACCCTGATCGACGGCGCCACCGTCACCTCCGACGGCCGGGCGCAGCTGGGTCCAGGCCACGGCATGGACCTCGGCCTGCCCCGGGAGTACGTCGCGAAGACCACCGACCAGGTGATCGTCGGCGTGCGGCCCGAGAGCTGGGAGATCGTCGGCGGCGCCGACGGTGCGTCCGACGGGCAGGAGAGCCTGCCGCTGACGGTGCGACTGGTCGAGAAGCTCGGCGGGGAGGCATTCCTGCACTGCCACGCCCGGGAGACCGAGTCGATGACCGCCGCCGTGCGCGGTCACCAGCTGGTGCTGCGCCTGGACCACGGCTTCAAGGACATCGCACCGGACTCCACCATCCACGTGCGTCCCAAGCCCGGCTCCTGCGTGTTCTTCCACCCCGAGAACGAGATCAACCTCGAATACCTCTGAGTCCCGCCCACGGCTCGCCGGCCCTGAACCGCGGTGGTGCGGGGAGCGTGCCGGATGGCCCAATGGCAGCGTGTCATCGGGCCGCCCGGTCTACGCTGGTTCCCATGAGCACTCCGCGGATCGGCCTGACCCAGTACATCGACGCCTCACCGCAGGCCGTCTGGGCCGTGATCTCCGACATCGGCGCCGCTGCCGACACGCTCTCCGAGATCGACGCGATCGAGCTGCTCACCGACGGTCCGTACGGTGTGGGCACCCGCTGGCGGGAGACCCGCACCATGTTCGGGATGAAGGACACCATGACGCTGGAGGTCGCGGAGTCCGAGCCCCACCATCGCACCGTGGTCCTCTCCCCCGTCGGCGATCTGCTCTACCGCACCGAGTTCACGCTGCGGCCCCGCCCCTCCGGCGGGACCGAGCTGAGGATGACCTTCGGGGCCGACCAGCCGCCGCAGACCGGGGTGCGAGCGCTGGCCGCCTCGCTGCTCGCGCCATTGGGACTGCGAGCGGCGCAGAAGTCCATGGAACAGGACCTGCTCGACATCGCCGCCGCCGCGCGCGCCCGGGGCTGACCCCCCGCGGTCATCACCGCGAGCATGCGCAGGTCCCCGCTGCGGGGCCGGGAACTATCATGACCGCATCCGGCGCCGCGGCCCTCGCGCTGTGCACGGTCCGCAGCGCCGAGCGCACTGTCCCGGCCATCGCCCCCGATCTGGAGTCGTCGCATGCCGCGGAAGTCCTCCCGCCCGACCGTCGCGACCATCGCGCGCGACCTCGGCATCTCCCCAGCGACGGTGAGCTACGCCCTGAACGACAAGCCCGGGGTGAGTGCGGCGATGCGCGAGCGGGTGCTCGACCATGCCTCCGCCGTGGGCTGGACCCCGCACTCCGGGGCACAGGCCCTGCGCCGCGGCCGCAGCGGGAACATCGGACTGGTGGTGGTGCGCGATCCGGAGGAGCTCTCCCGCGAACCCTTCTACTCGGCGGTCACCGCAGGCATCGAGGCGGCGACCAGCGCCCATGGCTTCGAGCTGCTGATCCGCTTCGTGCACGGCGGGCCTGATGACGAGGTCGACGTCTTCCGTGCGTGGTCACATCAGCGGCGCGTCGACGGGGTGGTGCTGCTGGACCTCGCCGAGGACGACCACCGCCCGCCGGTGCTCGAGGCGCTGTCGCTAGACTTCGCGGTGCTCGGCCACTACTCGGGCCCCGAGGACTTCGTGAAGGTGACGACCGCGGAGGCGGACGACGCCGTCACCGTGATCGACCACCTCCTCGAGCGCGGCTACGACGGATGCCTCCAGTTCACGGGTCCGTTCGAGTACGCGCACGAGGGGCGGCGCCGCGAGCTGCTCGCGCAGCTGTGCGCGGAGCGCGGCATCGCGCATATGCACGTCCCCGGCACCTACACGGTCGACTCCGGGTACCGCGCCTTCCAGGCCGCGGACCTGTCGCTCAGCACCCGCCCCGCGGTGGTCGCCTCGAGCGACCTGATCGCCGTGGGGGCCCTGCGCGCCGCCGCTGTGCGGGGGATCGACGTCCCGCGCGACCTCGGCCTGATGAGCTGGGACGACTCGCTGATCACTGAGGCCACCTCCCCGAGCATCACCGCCCTCAGCCGCCGCCCCTTCGACATGGGCCGCTCCGCCGGCGACCTGCTGGTGCAGAAGATCGACGGGCGGATCCCCGGCGGCACGGTCCTCGAGAACGCCCCCGCAGCGCTGATCCCGAGAGGCTCGACCGCCCGCGGCTGAGCCCCGCCCGGGCGCGTCAGCGTCCGTCGAGAGGCGACTGCTGACCTCTCCCCCATTGACATTGACGTCGGACTCGCGCCATACTTGCCGAATCGATTAAGTTCGAATCGATTAAGCTCGGCCGTCCCCGACGGCCGGAGCGGCAGTTCCCCTCACTGTCCCCTCTGCGACCGCTCACTGATGACGGTGCACCTAGGAGTCCCCCGATGCGACGCCGCACACTTCTGTCCGCCGCCCCTCTCGCCGCCGTGACCGCGGCCGGTCTCGCCGCCTGCGGCTCCGGCTCCGCCGGCGGCGGGTCCAATGACTCGCCCGACTCGCTCACCTACTGGGCCTCGAACCAGGGCACCAGCCTCGAGAACGACAAGGAGGTGCTCACGCCCGTCCTGGAGAGGTTCACCGAGGAGACCGGCATCGAGGTCTCCCTCGAGGTCATCGGCTGGTCCGACCTGCAGACCCGCATCCAGACCGCGATCACCTCCGGGCAGGGCCCGGACGTGCTGAACATCGGCAACACCTGGGGCGTGAGCCTGCAGGCCACCGGCGGTCTGCTGGAGCTGGGCGATGCCGAGTTCGAGGCGCTCGGCGGGCGCGACCGCTACGTCCCGGCCGCCCTGGCCACCGGTGGCGCGGAGGGCACCGATCCCACCTCGATCCCGCTGTACGGCCTGGCCTACGGCATGTACTACAACGTGCAGATGTTCGAGGACGCCGGCATCGAGCCGCCCACCACCTGGGAGGAGATGGTCGAGGCCGCGAAGGCGCTGACGAACCCCGACGAGGACGTGTACGGCATGTCGCTCGCGGCGGGCTCGTACACCGAGAACAACCACTTCGCCTTCATCAACGCCACCCAGAACGGCGCTTCCCTCAACAGCCCGGACGGGAAGCCCACCTTCACCGAGGACGGCGTGGTCGACGGCATCCTGCGTTACCTGGATCTGATGCAGGAGCACAAGGTGGTCAACCCCTCCAACGCGCAGTTCGACAACGGCACCAAGTCCGTCACCGCCTTCGCGAACAAGAAGGCGGCGATGATCATCAACCAGAACAACGCCCACGCCACCATCGAGTCCCAGGGCATGACGCCCGAGGAGTTCAAGGCGGTCCCCTTCCCGGCCCCGGCCGATGCGGTGGACGACTGCGCCTCCCACCTGGCCGGCATCAACCTCGCCGCGATGGTGGACACCGACAACCGCGACGGCGCCCTGGCCTTCATGAAGTTCATGACCTCCCCGGAGACGCAGGCCGAGCTCGGCGCGCCCTTCGCCTCCCTGCCCGTGCTGGTGGACGGCGAGCCCACCTTCACCGAGAACACCGAGCAGGCGGACATGTTCATGGAGATCTACTCCGAGCGCTCCGCGCCGCTGCCGCTGGTGCCGTGGGAGGACCAGTTCGAGACCACCGTCGGCCAGGCCATGAACGGGATGTTCGCGACCATCGCCACCGGCGGCACGGTCACCCGTGAGGACGTCATGACCGCCATGCAGACGGCCCAGGACTCGATCCGGGCCTGAGCGCATGACGGCCGACGGGCGGGAGCAGCCCGCTCCCGTCCCGTCGGCCGCTCCGCTTCGCGCCTCCCCTGCCCAGAAGGACCCCCATGACCCTCTCCACCCGCCCCCGGACCTCGGCGCCCGCGGCGCGCCCCGATCCCCCGGCGCCGCGCCGCCCCCGCCGCACCTGGTTCCCGTACCTGATCCTGCTGCCCGCGGTGATCCTGGAAGTGCTGATCCACATCATCCCGATGGTGACCGGCTTCTGGATGAGCTTCGTCGAGCTCACCAAGTTCTTCATCCGTCGCTGGACGGAGGCCCCCTTCGCGGGGCTGGAGAACTACCGGATCGCCGTCGACCTCAACACCCCGGTCGGCCAGGAGCTGCTGAACTCCTTCCTGGTCACCGTCGGCTTTACCGTGCTGGTGGTGGGGCTGAGCTGGGGGCTGGGCATGGCGGCGGCCGTCGCTCTGCAGCGTCCCTTCCGCGGGCGCGGGGTGTTCCGCACCCTGTTCCTGATCCCCTACGCCCTGCCGCTGTACGCCGCCGTGATCACCTGGAACTTCATGCTCCAGCGCGACACCGGCGTCATCAACCACATCCTGGTGGAACAGCTGGGACTGTTCGAGGATGCGCCGTTCTGGCTGATCGGCGACAACGCCTTCCTCTCCGTCGTGGTGGTGGCGGTCTGGCGCATGTGGCCCTTCGCGTTCCTGATGTTCATGGCCGGCCTGCAGTCCATCCCCGGCGAGCTCTACGAGGCCAGCGCCATGGATGGTGCCACTCCGCTGCGGCAGTGGCGCGCGGTCACCCTGCCGATGCTCGCCCCGGTCAACCAGACGATGCTGCTGGTGATGTTCCTGTGGGTGTTCAACGACTTCAACACCCCGTACATCCTGTTCGGCACCGCCCAACCCCCGGCCGGCGACCTCATCAGCTTCCACATCTACAACGCCTCGTTCCTGTCCTGGGACTTCGGCGTGGGCAGCGCGATGAGCGTCCTGCTGCTGCTGTTCCTGCTGGTGGTGTCCCTGCTCTACCTGTACTTCACCCAGTGGAGGAAGGAGTCCTCCCATGCGTGAGACCCTCGGCGAGAAGATCTTCCGCCTCGTGGTGCTCGTCGGCCTCGGCCTGTTCGTGGTGCTGCCGCTTTACGTCATGATCACCACCAGCCTCAAACCGCTCGGGGACGTCCAGGCCGGGTTCTCCTGGCTGCCCAGCCGAATCACCTTCGGGCCCTTCGTCGAGATGTGGTCCACCGTGCCGCTGGCGCGGTACTTCATGAACTCCCTCGTGGTCACCTCGGTGGCGACGCTGTGCAGCGTGGTGGTGGCGATCTTCGCCGCCTATGCCGTCTCCCGCTGGCGGTTCCGCGGCCGCACCCCGTTCATGACCACCGTGCTGTCCACCCAGATGTTCCCCGGCGTGCTGTTCCTGCTGCCGCTGTACCTGATCTTCGTCAACATCGACACCACCTTCGGCATCCCGCTGGTGGGCACCCGCATCGGCCTGATCATCACCTACCTGACCTTCTCCCTGCCGTTCTCCATCTGGATGCTCGCCGGCTATTTCGACGGCATCCCCCGGGAGCTGGACCAAGCGGGCAAGGTCGACGGCGCCGGCAACCTCACCATCCTGCTGCGCATCATCCTGCCCGCCGCCCGCCCCGGCATCGTGGCGGTCGCGATCTACGCCTTCATGACGGCCTGGGGCGAGGTGCTGTTCGCCTCCGTGCTCACCACGGAGGAAACCCGCACCCTGGCCGTGGGCCTGCGCCAGTACGCCACCCAGACCAACGTCTACTGGAACCAGGTCCTCGCCGCCTCGATCGCGGTGTCGATCCCGGTGGTGGTCGGCTTCCTGATGATGCAGAAGAACTTCGTCGCCGGCCTTACCGCCGGTGCCGTGAAATGATCCCACCGCTTCTCCCCACCCACCGCGAAAGGACCCCGATGGAGATCTCCGTCCAGATGTACAGCGTGCGCGAGTCGCTCGCGACCGGCGTCCAGGCCACCGTGCAGCGCCTGGTCGAGCTCGGGCTCACCCATGCCGAGCCGTACCATCTGCTGGAATACCGCGACGAGCTGGTCCGTGCCCGCGAGCAGTTCCCGATCGACTTCCCCAGCGCGCACCAGTCGTTCCTCGGCGAGGTGGACTTCCCCGCCGTGCTCGAGGCCGCCCAGGCGGTGGGGGTGCAGTACCTCGTGGATCCGTTCTGGAACCCGGAGGACTGGACCGACGCCGAGAAGGTCCGCGCGCTGGCCGACACGCTGAACCAGCGGGCCGCCGCGGCCGCCGAGGCGGGGATCCGCGTCGGCTACCACAACCACCACTTCGAGCTCGCCTCGCAGCTGGACGGGCGCACCGCGCTCGAAGTCTTCGCCGAGACGCTGGACCCGCAGGTGATCCTCGAGGTCGACACCTACTGGGCGGCGGTCGGCGGAGCCGATGTGCCCGCGCTGCTGGGCCGCCTCGGCGAGCGGGTGCAGCTGGTCCATCTCAAGGACGGCGACCTCTCCACGGATCCCGCCGCCCAGCTCCCGCTCGGCACCGGGGCGATGCCCCTGGCCGAGACGCTGCGGGCCGCTTCCGGCGCCGCTTACGGCGTGATCGAGTTCGACGACTACGCGGGCGACATGTTCGAGGGCATCGCGGCGTCGATCGCGCACCTGCGCTCGGTCCTCTGACCCCACGGGCTCACCCACCCTCCCGAGCACGCATCCTGCACTTCGCACCCCACCCTCGAAGGACACCCCATGACCTCTCAGACCCCGACCGGTCCCGTCGGCGTCGGCCTCATCGGCGCCGGCACCATCTCCGCCGAGTACCTCACCCACCTCACCTCCTTCCCGGATCTCGCCGTGCACATCATCGGCGACCTGCTCCCCGAGGCCGCCGTGGCCCGCGCGGAGGAGTTCGAGATCCCCGCCTCCGGCACCGCCCAGGACGTGCTGGACCACCCCGAGGTGGAGATCGTGGTCAACCTGACCATCCCCACCGCCCATGCCGAGATCTCCCGCGCGATCGTCGCGGCCGGCAAGCACGTGTGGACCGAGAAGCCGATCACCACCGACCCGGCCGAGGCGAAGGCACTGCTCGCCGCGGCCGAGAAGGCCGGGGTGCGAGTGGGCGGCGCGCCCGACACCGTGCTCGGCGCCGGCATCCAGACCGCGCTGCGCACCCTGCGCGACGGCGCGATCGGGACGCCGGTCAGCGCCCTGACGCTGTTCCAGTCCCCGGGCCCCGAGTCCTGGCACCCCAATCCCGCCTTCCTCTTCCAGGAAGGTGCCGGCCCGCTGTACGACATCGCCCCGTACTACGCGACCACCCTGGTGCTCGCGCTCGGCCCCGTGGTCTCGGTCAGCGCCGTCGGCTCGACAGCGCGCGAGCAGCGCACCATCGGCTCGGGCCCCAAGGCCGGGAAGGTCTTCGACGTCACCGTGCCCACGCAGGTCGCGGCGCTGCTGCGCTTCTCCTCGGGCCAGAACGCGACCGTGCTGCTGAGCTTCGACTCCCCGCACACGCGCACCGGCTTCGTCGAGGTGTACGGCACGGAGGCGACGCTCGCCTTCCCCGATCCCAACGTCTTCGACGGGGACTCGGCCCTGACCGCCTACCGGGGCGAGGACGCGACGGCGGTGCCCGCGACAGGCGCCACCACCGGCCGCGGCCTGGGCGTGCTGGAGATGGCCCGGGCGCTCCGCGCCGGGGTGCCCCACCGGGCCCAGGGCGAGATCGCCGCCCACGTCCTGGACATCATGGTGGGCATCGAGACGGCGATCGCCGAGGACACGGTCGTGCAGATCGACTCGCGCTTCACGGACGTCGAGCCGATGCCGGCCGACTTCGACCCCTTCACCGCGACGCTGGCGCCGGTACCTGCCGAGGCCTGATCTGCGCTGATCTGCGCTGATCGGCGGCGAGCAGCGTCCAGCAGCATCGAGTCGTGAGTTCCATGCCACAAGAGTTCCCAGAACGCACGGAGCTCACGGCTCATCCGGGCAGAGCGCAGCAGGACCATGGCACAGACAGCCCCGCCGCGCATGCTCACCCGCTGAGCCACTCCCGGGCGCAGCGCTCGAGATCCGCCTCGTCCGTCGCCGCGAGCATCCCGCGCACGGACTCGGGCTCCTGCAACCGGGCCACCAGGGACTGCAGCGCGATCTGCTGGCTCCGGGCGTCATCGAGCACCAGCATGACCACCAGCTCCGCCCAGATGGTGCGCTCCCCTGAGGAGCCGATCGCCCCGAAGGCCACCGGATCCTTCGGGACGGCGATCGCGATGCCGGGGGTGATCACGTGCTCCGGATCGGTGTGCGGGATCGCTGCCGGCACGAGCGTGGGCAAGCCGGTGGGCTGCTTCTCCTCGCGCCGCAGCACGGCATCCTCGAAGGACTCGGTGACCGCGCCGATCTCCTGCAATCGGGCCGAGAGCGCCCGCAGCACAGCCGGGGCGTCCTCCACCTCCAGTCCGACCATCGCCGCCCCGGGCAGGATTCCCGTGCCGGGCGACTCGGCGCTGTCCTCACTCATGCTCCAGCTCTTTCACGCGCCGCGGCGCCGTCGACTGCTCCCGCGCACTTCCCGGTGAGGGCGCGATGATCGGCCGATCCTGTGCGGTGAGACCCCCGACCGCAAGGCGGTCCCCGCATCCGGGACCCTGCGAGGGAACCCGCCGGCTCAGGCCCCCTGGTGCCCGGCGAACTCGGCCGGGTGCTTGCCGCGGCGGCCGTCCTCACCCTTGTGCAGGTCGCTGATCTGCGCGACCTCGTCCTCGGTGAGGCGCAGCTCGAGGGAGGCGAAGTTCGCCACGATCCGTTCGGGCGTGACGGATTTGGGGATCACCACGTTGCCCAGCGCGAGGTTCCAGGCGATCATCACCTGCGCCGGGGTGGCGCCGTGGGCGTCGGCGATCTGCGTGATGACGGGGTCCTCGAGCTCGCCGCCGCTCTGGCCCAGCGGCGACCAGGACTCGGTGACGATCCCCTTGGCGGAGTGGAAGCGACGCAGCTCGGGCTGGGTGAAGTACGGATGCAGCTCGACCTGGTTGAGCACCGGCACCACGCCGGTCTCGGACTCGAGCTTGATGAGGTCCTCGATGCGGAAGTTCGAGGTGCCGATCGAGCGGATGCGGCCCTGCTCCTGCAGCTCGATGAGGGCCTTCCAGGTGCCGACGGACATGCCCGCCGACGGGGCGGGCCAGTGGATCAGATAGAGGTCGAGCTCCTCGAGGCCGAGGTCGGCCATGGTGGCGTCGAAGGAGGCGAGGGTCGCGTCGTAGCCCTGGTCCTGGTTGGGGACCTTGGAGGTCACGAAGATCTCGTCGCGGGGCAGGTCGGCGCTGCGCAGCGCCTGGCCCACACCGGCCTCGTTGCCGTAGCCGCGGGCGGTGTCGACGTGGCGGTAGCCGGCCTCGAAGGCCTGCCCGACCACGTCGGCGGCGACCTCGTCCTCGACCTGCCAGACCCCGTAGCCGAGCTGCGGGATCGAGTGGCCGTCACGGAAGGGGATGCGGGGCGAGGTGAACATGAGGCTCCTGGTTCTCGGTCGCGCTGGGCCGCCGCGAGGGGCGGTCCTGCCAATCTATCGGACCCAGCTGCTCGGCTCCGGCGCGGCGCCGACCCGCTGCCACCTCAGCCCCTGCTCACCCCCAGGGAGAGCGGCCGATCGCTGGGATCGGACTCGAGCCAGCGGGCGAGCGCCGGAGGCTGGACGTCGTACTCGCCGAGGCTCTCCAGGGGCAGCCACGCGGTGCCGGCCTGCCTGCGGTCGGGATCGGTGCCCTCTCCCGGCTCCTCCCCCTCGGCCAGACCGCACCAATAGGCCACGTTGACCTGGTGGAAGGGCGCGATCGCGGAGTCATCGCGGATGCTCCGCGCGGTGATGAACTCGAACAGGCAGGCGAGCTGGTGGACCTCGACCAGGGCGCCGGTCTCCTCCCGGCATTCGCGGATCAGGGCAGCCGGCTGGTCCTCGCCGTGCTCCTGGCCGCCGCCGGGCAGTTCGAACATCTCGTGGCCGGCGGGGTGGACGTACCGGTTCATGAGCACCTGCCGGTCGCGGATGATGAGGGCCTTCACGGCCACGCGCGGGGTCCTCATGCCTGGGTCTCCTCGCCGCGGTCGGGGCCGCCGCCCTCGGGTCCGCCGCCGTCGGACGCCTCGCCGCCGGGGTCCGCGCAGACGGGATCCCCGCCCTCGACGCCGGGCAGTGCCCCGGCGAGGAGCGCCGCGGCACGCGCCCGCAGCGCCTCGTCGTCCGGCATCTCGAGCAGCTCTGCGACGGCGGCCTCGTCCCGGAGCAGGCACATCAGCCGTTGCAGGGCGGCGAGGTGCTCCCGGGCATCGGTCAGCAGCGGCATCACCACCAGGCGCACATCGGCCGTGCTCCCCGTCGCGCCCATCTCCCCGAAGGGGACGGGGCGGGCGAGGGTCGCGAGCGCCAGCCCCGGGACCACCACGTGCTCCGGATCCGCGTGCGGGATCGCGGTGGGGATCGGGGTGGGCAGACCGGTGGGGTAGGTCCGCTCCCGCCTCCGCAGCGCCTCGGGGAAGTCGACGGTCACGGCACCGGCGTCGAGCAGGCGTCCAGCGAGGGAGCGCAGCACGTCCTCGTCGTCGAAGACGTCCAGCTGCGCGAGGACCACCGTGAGCCCGAGGGGCGGGCGGGGGTCCTCCGCCGAGGGGCGCGGGGCTGTGCTCATGGTTCCTCCCGGGTCGGTCACCCCTGATTCTGGCACTTCTCGGCGGTCTACGTTCGCTGGGCGCATTCGACCGGCCCGCTGCCCCGCGACCGGCAGGAACCTGCCTCCGCAGTGCGACGAGGCGCTCGAGATCGCCCTGCGCACCAGCTTCTCCCTGCGCGGCGCATGTGGTCTCCGCACCGCGCACCACGGCGAGGGAGTCGGTGGCCCGCGAAGGGGCGGCGATGCTCACCGAGCGGATCGGGACCCTGCGTCCCCGACCGGTCCCTGAAGTGCTGCCGCTGGTCGGCGGGCACAGCGCGCTGGACCAGCTCGACTCTGGCGAGTCCCGGAAGTGGTGGGGGTCGCGGCGGGACCGGAGAAGGCACCCGGGGTGCTGGGGGTGCTGCGCAGCGAGGGGATCGACACCGCGGTGCTCGACGTCGACCTCGCCCGCGAGGTCCTCGCACGCGCCGGACCTCGCAGCTCCGGCCCCACGGCCCCGGCCTGACTGCTCAGCCCGGGCAGCTCAGGCCTGGCCCTTGAGCACCGTCTGGAAACGGGCGGTGAGCTCGGGGTCCACCGGCAGCTCGGCGGCGTCGAGGTGGGTGATCGGCGCGGCCAGCCGGGTCGAGGAGAGCAGCCAGGCACCGTCGGAGCCGGCCACGTCCGCCACCGTCATCAGCTCGTCCCGCACCGTGACGCCGTCCTGCTGCAGCCACGTGAACAGGCTCTTCACACTGGTCCCGGGCAGCACCCCGGCGCTGACCGGGGTGGTCACGAACTCCTCGCCGCGCCGCACCAGCAGGGTGGACGTCGGCCCTTCGAGCACATAGCCATCGCTCGCCAGGAACAGCACGTCGGCCGCCCCGCGCCGCTTGGCCTCGCGGACGGCGGCCATGTTCACCGCGTAGCTGAGGGTCTTCGCCCCGGACAGCAGCCAGGGGCTGGTCCCGGTGACGGTGGTGGCCAGGCCGCGATCGAGCACCGCCACCCGCATGCCGGTCCGGTACGGGCTCCAGTCGTCGGAGACCCGGGCATGGATCCAGCAGGTGGGGACGCCGACGCCCTCGATACCGCGGGTGAGCATGACGCGGACGCTGAGCTCGGCGACCGGCTCGTGGGCGGCGATCGCGGCGTCGACCGCCTCGGCGAGGACCGTCCGATCCGGTTCGGGCAGCTCGATCTGGGCGGCGCTGCGGGCGAGCCGGGCCAGGTGAGGGCCGACGTTGACGGGCACCCCGTCGAAGGCGCCGATGGTCTCGAAGATGCCGTCGCCGCGGGTGGCGACGAGATCGGTGACCGACAGCTGAGGGACGGTCGCGTCGGCCAGGTGGAACGGGGCGCCGCCATCGGCCGGGGCGCCGGTGGCACCGGGGACGAGGACGAGGACCGGAGCGGGGGCTGCGGGGCTGGTCGTGGGCATATCACGGCTCCTGATCGGGGGCCTCGCGGGCTGCGGGGCGTTGTGACCAGGGTAGTCCCGTCGCGGGGAGAGCTCGACGGTGTGAGAGGAGCAGCGCTGCGCACCCTGGTCGAGTACTGGCGTCGCAGCGACGTCTACGGCGATATCGGCATAGTCATCGCCCAGCCGCCAGTACTCCACCGACGCTCCGGCGGCCCCGCCGAGCGGGTACCGCGCGGGAGCTCAGCTGTCGAGGAGGACGATCACGCGGCCTCGCTCGCGCCAGGCGACGTGCATCTCGAGCGGGTCGCCGGGCACCTCGACCTCCATCAGATCCACGCGGGCGCCGACGGGCGCGCTGCGCAGATCGGCGACGGCGAGCGTCCCCTCCGGCAGGTCGTCGAGACCGGAGGCGGCGGGATCCTGCAGCGGGATCTCGGCGCTCTCGTCGGGCTCGGCCATCCCCAGCAGCGCGGCGAAGAGGTGCTCGTCCATCAGCTGTCCAGCGGCGTCCGCGCGCGACACCTCGGACTCGTCATCGGCCGGGCCACGCTCGGCGAGCGCGTCCAGCGTCGTCTCCAGGGCGTCGGCGAAGCGCTCGAGGTAGGCGGCGAGATCCTCGGCGGCGAGCTGCAGCGCGAGGTCCTCGCCGATGCCGTACACGGCCCCGGGGGTGCCGTCCTCGTCCAATGCCAGCACCACGGCCGCCTCCGGGGTCTCGTACAGCGGATAGAAGCTGGTCGCCGGGCCGAGCAGGGTGTAGGGGCCCACATCGGTGCGGTCCTCGATCTGCAGGGTCAGCATGGTCAGCCCGCGCACCTCGATGCCGCCGAGCTCATCGCCGATCTGCTCGAGGGCGGGCGGTGGATCGGCCGCCACCTCCTCCTCGGTGACGGCAAGGCCCGGGATCAGTGCCGCGTCCTCCTCATGGGTGTTCACCAACGAGGCGAGACGGTCCAGGACCGGTCGCACGGAGGCCAGCGGCAGCACCTCGGCCTCGGTGGGCCAGGGCAGGGAGTTGTTCATCGGCGTGCTCACGCACCCAGTCTGTCACGGGCGGCGGTGACGCCCCGGCCGGGTCGGCGCCGCACGCCCGGGACGGGCCCGCGCGCTCAGCCCGGTGTGATCTGCCCGTCGAGCTCCTCGGGGGCGAGCTGACCGTTCTGGGAGGCGGCGATGACCTCCCGGGCCCGGCCCGCGGAGTCCCAGGTGTTCCACAGCAGCACGCCCTCGACCCTGCCGGCCTCGAGGTAGTGGACGACGGCGGCGGTGCGGTCCTGGTTCCACACCTCGCGCATCTCCATGGAGGTCTGCAGCCGGCCGACGGCCTCGTAGCCGTCATCGAAGAGATCGGAGAAGAACAGCGGCGTGTACTCGTACGCCTCCTCGGCGCCGGCCATGTTCTTCCCGGCCGCGGCACCGGAGGCCTGGGCGTGGTCGACATGCTCGACATGGCGCAGGCCCAGCAGGGGGTCGTCGAACAGGGCGACGTCCCCGGCGGCGTAGACGTCCGGGGCGCTGGTGCGCAGGTAGGGGTCCACGACCACGGCGCCGAGCTCGAGGTCCAGCCCCCCGTGCTCGGCCAGGTTGGTGTTCAGCTCGGCGCCCAGGCCGAGCACCGCGACGTCGGCGTGCAGCGACTCCGCCGCGCCGGAGTGCAGAACCAGCTCCTCCCCGGTGTCGATCCCCAGCAGCCGGAACCCGGGCACCACGGTGATGCCGTGCGCGGAGAAGGTCTGCTCGAGATGCCCGGTGATCGAGGCGGGGAACACGTGCTCGAGCAGCTGCCGCCCGGCATGGGCCAACGTCACCTGGGCGCCGGTGCGGGTCAGCGCTGCGGCGATCTCGGTCCCGATGTAGCCGCCGCCGACCACGACGATCCTGGCCCCGCCCTTGGCGAGCCCCCGCAGATGGCGGTAGTCGCCGACGCTCCGCAGGCAGAGGACCCGGTCGTCGTGGACGTCCGGGAGGTGGCGGGCGGAGGACCCGGTGGCCAACAGCGCCTTCCCGTAGTGGGTGAACTGCCCGCGGGCGGTGACCACGCTGTGCGAATTGGGCAGCAGCTCGGTGACCAGGGTGGAGGTGAACAGCGTCGCGCCGGTCTCCTCCGCGGTGTGGAGCTCCTGGCTGGCGGGGTCCGGGTTCTCGCCGCTCCAGAGGTCCTTGGACAGCGCGGGCCGATAGACCGGGCTGTGCGGATCGGCCGAGAGGATCGCGATGGTGGCGTCAGGCTCCGCGGTGCGGATCGCCCGAGCAGCGGAGTCGGCGGCGACACCGCCCCCGATGATCACGTGATCGTAACGGGCTTCGAGGTTCGTCATCGCAGGCTCCTTCACCGACCGGATGGTCCCTCCACAGTATTCCCCGGGCGCTCATCAGAGCAACGCCCCGGAATCCCCGGCGCCCGGGACCGCTCCAGGGTGGCCACGGGGCCTGCCGGGGTCCGGTCCGCGGCCGTCGGTGCCCGCGGGTGCCGCAGCCGTGCTTGGATGAGCGTTCCCCGCCCCGTCAGCCCCGGAGGTCCTCATGGGACGCGAGATCGGCAGCACCGAGTACACCCGCTCTCAGCGCACGCGCTACCGCCGGGAGCTGCGGCGCAACCTGGACCTCTTCGAGTCCTTCCTGGACACGGCCGAGTTCGTGGACGAGGGGACCGTGGGGGTCGAGCTCGAGATGAATCTCGCCCGGACCGACACGATGGCGCCGGCGCTCATCTCCGACCTGCTGCTCGAGGACCTGGATGACGAGGCCTTTGTCCACGAGATCGGTCGTTTCAACCTCGAGGCGAACCTGCCGGTCACCCACCCCGAGGGCACCGGCCTGCGGGAGCTCGAGCAGGAGCTGACCGAGAAGATCGACCGGGCCGATGCCGCCGCTCGCGCCCGGGGGGCCCGGGTCATCCCCGTCGGCCATCTGCCCACGATCACCGAGGAGCTCTTCGCCACCGAGGAGTGGCGCGCTCCCGGCGCCCGGTACGAGGCCCTCGAGCGGACCGTCCTGGAAGCGCGCGGCGAGGAGATCGCCCTGCGGATCGAGGGCGAGGGGAAGGGTCGCGGGCTGGACGTCAGCTTCGACTCCATCGCGCCGGAATCCGCCTGCACCTCGATGCAGCTGCACCTGCAGGTCCCGCCCGAGCAGTTCGCCGATGCCTGGAACGCCGCCCAGGCGATCGCCGGCCCGCAGGTGGCGCTGGCCGCGAACTCCCCGTTCCTGCTGGGCAAGCGGCTGTGGCACGAGACCCGCATCCCCACCTTCGTGCAGGCACTGGACACCCGGCCGCCGGAGTACGAGGCTCAGGGCGTGCGCCCTCGGGTGTGGTTCGGCGAGCGCTGGATCACCTCGATGTTCGACCTCTTCGAGGAGAATGTGCGCCTGTTCCCGGCGCTGATCCCCGAGCTGCGGGAGATGGCCGAGGAGCCGCTGCTCACCGAGGGCTCCTCCCCTCGCCTCCACGAGCTGATGCTCCACAACGGCACCGTGTGGCGCTGGAACCGGCCGATCTACGATCCCGGCGTGGACGTCCCGCACCTGCGGCTGGAGAATCGCCTGCTGCCGGCAGGGCCGACGCCCGCGGACATGGCCGCCAACGCCGCCTTCTTCTACGGGATCCTCCACTCGCTGGTCCATGAGCGGCGCCCGCTGTGGTCACGGATGAGCTTCGAGCAGGCCGCCGAGGCCTTCCAGCAGTGCGCCCGCTGGGGTCTCGAGGCCCGGGTGCGCTGGCCCAGGGTGGGCCGGGTGCGGATCGCGGACCTGCTGCGGGAGCAGCTGATCCCGCAGGCCATGGACGGGCTGCGAAACCTCGGCGCGGACCCCGATGCGGTCGAGCACTACCGCGGGATCCTCTCCGAGCGCGCTCGGACCGGCCGCAACGGCGCCCGCTGGCAGATCGACACGGTCACCTCGCTGGAGGTGCGCGGCGCGAGCCGCCCCGAGGCGCTGGCACAGATGACCCGGCTCTACCGCGCCGCGGTGGACACCGGGCATCCGGTCCATGCCTGGCCGGTCCCGGCCCGGCAGCGGGGCTGAGCGCCCCACCGGAGTCCCGGATCACATGACACCTGGCGGTCCACATCTTGGGACGACGTCTCACGAGACGGTACGATGCGGCGCATGACTCCCTCATCCCCGCACCCCACGACGAAGGACACCGCTGCCGCCCCCGGCACGCCGTCCTCCTCCCTGTCCCCCGAGGACCGCTCCGCCCGCATCGCGGTGACCGTCTTCCCGGTGCTGATCCTCGCCGCCGCCGTCTTCGCCTTCTTCGTCCCCTCCGCGGGCCAGGCCCTCGCCCCGTTCACGGCGATCTTCCTCGGCATCATCATGTTCGCGATGGGTCTGACCCTCACCGTGCCGGACTTCGCCCTGGTGGCCCGGCGCCCGCTGCCCGTGCTGATCGGCATCGTGGCGCAGTACCTGATCATGCCGCTGATCGGCCTCGGCATCGCCCTGCTGCTGCAGCTCCCGCCGGAGCTCGCCGTCGGGGTCATCCTGGTGGGCAGCGCCCCGGGCGGCACCAGCTCCAACGTCATCGCCTACCTGGCCAAGGCGGACACCGCCCTGTCGGTGACGATGACCTCGATCTCCACCCTGCTCGCTCCGCTGCTCACTCCGCTGCTGACCCTGTGGCTGGCCGGCTCCTACCTGCCGGTGGATGCGGGCGCGATGGCGATGTCGATCGTGAAGATGGTGCTCGTCCCCGTCCTCGGCGGCCTCGTGGTGCGGCTGCTGCTGAGCAGGCTCGTCGACACGGTGCTGCCGGCCCTGCCCTGGGTCAGCGTCGCCGGCATCTCGCTGGTGATCATCGCCGTGGTCAGCGGCTCCACCGAGGCGATCGTCTCCGCCGGAGCGATCGTGCTGCTCGCCGTGGTGCTCCACAACGGTGCGGGCTACCTGCTCGGCTACTGGGCCGCGCGCCTGCTCCGCCAGGGCGAGCGCGCCGCTCGCACCACCTCCATCGAGGTCGGCATGCAGAACTCGGGCCTGGCCGCGACCCTCGCCGCCAGCGCCTTCGCCCCTGCTGCGGCCCTGCCCGCCGCGGTCTTCTCGATCTGGCACAACCTCTCCGGGGCCCTGCTGGCGACGTACTACCGCCGCAGCGCGGAGAAGCACCAGGGCGACGCCTCCTGAGCCGAGGTCGAGCTCCGCCAGGGCCGCGCTGTCCCGGACCGCGCCATGGACCACCGGTCCTGCCCCGCCGCTCTCCTGCGCGGCCAGGCCGATCGGTTCTACCGCTTCCGTCCGTCCTCCGGCAGATCGGCCTTCCGGCTGCCCGTGCGCGAGGGCAGCGTCCCGGTCTCCGCGACCAGCGACTCGTCCCCTTCGCCGTACTCCTCATAGGGATCGGTGAGCACCGGCACCTCGGAGGTGAAGGTCGGCTCGACGACATAGTCGTCGGTGTCGTAGTCCACGTCCTCCTCGCGCCGGTCGTACTCCTCCGGCGGCAGCACCTGGGCCCATTCTCGGGTGCGGATCGGAGGCAGCTCCCCGGCGTCCTCCTTCAGCGCCCGCAGCAGGGCGTACATCTGGAACCAGCCCATGACGAAGAACGGCAGCCCCACCAGGATGATCGTGGACTGCAGCGCGGTCAGCCCGTCGGCACCGGAGAAGACCAGCAGTGCGGCGGTGACCAGTGCGATCGCCACGCCCCAGAAGATGCGCTGGCCGAGCGGGTTGTAGTCCTCGTGGCCGTTGGCCATCGAGTCCGTGACCAGGGCGGCCGAGTCCACCGAGGTGACGAAGAAGATGACCACCAGGATGATCGCGACCACCGAGATGAAGAACGCCCCCGGATAGTTGTCGAGGAAGGCGAACAGCGCCCCGGGGATATCGCCGTCGCCGACCACCCGATCGACGAGTCCGCCCTCGCCGTTGAGCTCGATGTTGAAGCTCGAGTAGCCGAAGATGCCGAACCAGATCACGGAGAAGGCCGAGGGGACGGCGAGCACTCCGGTGACGAACTGACGGATGCTGCGGCCCTTGGAGATGCGGGCGATGAAGATGCCCACGAAGGGCGACCAGGTGATCGTCCAGGCCCAGTAGAAGACGGTCCAGCTGTTCTGCCAGCCGGTGTTCGCGAAGGTGTCGTTCCACAGGGCGAGCTCGGGCAGGTTCACCAGGTAGCTGCCGAACGACTCGACCGTCCCCTTGATGATGAACAGGGTGGCGCCACTGGCGAGCAGCACGAAGATCAGCAGCAGCACCGCCACGACGATGTTGAAGTTCGAGAGCACCTTGATGCCCTTGTCCAGGCCCATCGAGACCGAGATCAGGGCCAGCCCGCAGACCACACCGATGATGATGAGATTCCAGCCGGCGTTCTCGGGGATGCCGAACAGCTGGTTGAGTCCGCCGTTGATCTGCAGCGTCCCCAGGCCCACCGAGACCGCGACGCCGAAGACGGTGCCGATGATCGCGATGATGTCGATCGTCTTGCCGATCGGCCCGTGAATGCCCTCGCCCAGCAGCGGCTGGAAGATCGAGCTGACGCGCGGCGGCAGGTTCCGCTTGTGGATGAAGTACGCGAAGCACAGCGCCGGCAGGGTGAAGATCGTCCAGGTGTGCAGCGTGAAGTGGTAGTACGTGAAGTTCATGGCGTCACGCGCGGCGTCCATGGTGCCGCCCTCGATGCCGAGCTCGGCGGCGCGCGGCGGATCACCGAAGTGGCTGACCGGCTCGGCGACGCCCCAGAACATCAGGATCGAGCCGATGCCGGCGGCGAAGAGCATCGCGAACCAGGCACCGCCGGAGTGCTCCGGCGGCTCGTCGTCCGGTCCCAGCTTCACGCGGCCGAAACGGCCCATCGCGATGAAGATCAGAAAGCCCAGGAAGACGGTGACGCCGAGGATGTAGAACCATCCCAGGTTCGTCAGCAGCCAGTCCGAGGCGACCTTCGTCGCCTTGCCCATGGGCTCGGTGAAGGCGATCGTCCCGACCACGAAGGCGATGATGATCGCCGCCGAGCCGAAGAAGATCACCGGTGAGGTCCGCAATCGCAGTGCGTCGTGCAGTCTGTTCAGCAAGTTTCTCGACTCCTCGTGTGCTCACGGGGCAAGCACGTCGTCGTCCGCAGGGCGGGCCCGAACTGGTCCCTGTGACCGAGCATAATTCCGACACCGGCCGGAATTCACAAGTTCTCCGCTTCCTCGTCCGGAAGATCCCCTCCCCGGACGGCCGCTCCGCGCTGATGGGGAGTCCTCCCCATCGCGTTGTGGACACCTGGCCGATAGCGTGATCCCGACAGATCGGCGTCGACGCGGAAGAGATCATGAGCACCCCCTACGGAATGCCCGCCGAGGCCCCCCAGCCTCCTGCGACCCCTCAGAAGCGCCGCACGGGCCTGTACGTCGGGATCGCCTGCGGGTGCCTGCTGCTGATCGCCGTGGTGATCGCCGTGGCCGGGGCGGGCCTATGGGTGCTCTCCCGCGACGGCGGCGAGGACGGCCCCTCCACGGACCCCGCCACCAGCGAATCCTCGACGAAGGACCCCACCGACGAGCCGACGGACGAGCCCACAGAGGCCCCCTCGGACGACTCGACGGACGAGCCCACAGAGGCCCCCTCGGACGACTCGACGAACACGGCCCAGTTCGAGGCCGAGGTCTCCGCCCCCCAGGAGGGCACCACGCTCGATACCGGGAGCGAGACCATGACCTCGGAGAACGGCAAGTACATCGGGGTGCAGGTGATCCTGACGAACACCGGCGAACGCGGGATCGCCCTGGACTTGGACCGCTTCACCTTCCTCGACGTCGACGGCACCGAGTACCAGCTGATGCACGGCGTCTTCTCCACCATCGGGCCGATCGAGCCGGGCGAGGAGGCGAGCGCCGAGCTGTACGCCGACGTCCCCGAGGGTGCCGAGCTCGAAGCGGTCACCTACAACCCTGCGTCCGGGCCCGGTGGGGAGTCGGTCGCCATCCCTGTGGGCTGATCCGACCATCCGGTCGGGTGTGCCGGATCCGCTGGTCGTCGGCACGACCGCCGCTCGAGCGGCCGGGTGTCCAGGGAAAGACCAGCGTCACCACAGGGGTCTTTCCGGGAGGTGTCGTCTACTGGAGCCAACGCGTCACCGGAGGACCCGCCGACTGAGGAGGAAGCGGGCTCCACAGATCCGGGGCGCGGGGGAAAGGGATGGCCCCGGCTCGTGGGGACGAGCCGGGGCACTTTCCTGTGCAGGGCCCGCCACCGCCCGGCCGGGCTCGCCCGCGATCTTCGCTCAGCGGCGCAGGTCGATCCCGAACACCCGCCGGATCTGCGCCACCGCGTGCCGGGTGAAGCGCCGGTCAGAGGGCGTCGAGGCGAAAGGCAGCACCAGCCCCGGATGGTCAGGATGAGTGACCCGGGCGTGCGTGGTCCCAGGGGCGACCACGAATCCCTCCGCCTCCATGCGGCGCAGCAGCTCGCGTCGGGAGGTGGGGTGGCGGGTCCCCTGCCCGCCGCGCGCGCTGGGTCCGGCGGCCTCCTCGGCGATGTCCGGCGCCGGCTCGTACTCCGCGGGCCGCACCGACAGCGCGTAGCGGGTGGAGAACACGCCGATCACGGTGTTGTCCGCCCGACGCACCTGCACCACCGCCTCCGCCCGCAGGAAGTGGTCGCTGGCACCGGCATCCGCGGTCCAGGCATCCTCCGGATCGGCGACCGTCTGCACGATCTGCTCGGCGGGCAGGCCGTGGACCCCGACCGAGCGGATGTCCTCGTCGTCGATCCGCAGCGGCCGCGGCAGCGGGCGCGGGTCCGCAGCGCTCAGCGAGTGCACGGCGCCGGCCGGAGGGGCCGGCACGGGGCGCGGCAGCTCGACGGTGCGGGCCCGCGTCCGGGGCAGCCGGGCCGACGGGGACCGGGCCGGCAGTGCGGCCCCGGCGGCCCCATCTCCGGGGTCCGCCCCTGCCGGCGAGCCGGGTGCCGCAGCCGGCGGTGCTCCCCCTGCGCTCCAGTCGACGGGTCGCACCCGACGCGCGGGATCGGTGCTCCCGTCCAGTGCCCGGGGCGTCGGCCGCGGCGGGCCCGGCCGGCCTGCGCCGTCGTCGGCACGCGCCATGGTCCGCCTCCCGTCACGCTCTGCGCCATCTGAGATGCTCTGTCCCTCTGATGGTGACATGCCGGAACGGTCCGCTAGCGTGTCGCCGTCGACGTCACCTGCCGTGAGGATCTCCGTGTCTGCTCGCACCGCCCCCGTCCGCCCGTCCCTCGCCCGCCTCGCCGGGGCCCTGTTCGCCCTGTCGCTGCTCGCGGCAGGCTGCGGGGAGAGCACGCCGGGCCCCGAGCAGACGCCCGCGAACTCTGCCGCGTCCGACGGCGGCGGCTCGGCGACGAGCGCCGCCTCCGACGGGGGCGGGCGGACAGCCGCCGCGGTGCCCCAGGAGAAGTACGCCGTCACCCCGGCGCCCGAGGGCTTCACCCCGCCGGAGCCGTGCTCCGGCGAGGGTGCCTACTTCGCGGAGGTCGGCGGGACGGCCACCCCCGAGCTGCCCGAGCGGGCCGACGAGACCCTCACGATCACGGCCGAGAGCATCGAGGGCGCGGATGCGCAGCTGACCGCCACCCTCGGCGACGGCAGCTCCCGCCCGCTCGAGGACATCACCCTCGGGGAGACCGTGACCATCGATCTGTGGACCCTCTCCGTCACCAGCGTCTGTGAAGACACCCAGCAGGTCGAGTTCGACCTCATCGACTGACCTCCGGACAGCCGGACGTCCCCGGGATCGACGCCGCGAGCCGCGCCGGTGCAGCACGGCATGATGGGTGGATGCCCGCCCCGCACTCCGTCCCGCAGCCCTCCCCGCGCTCCGCCCCGCACCGCTTCGACCTCGATGTCGTCGGCGCGGGCCTGCCCGTCGGCGCGGCCCGGACCGAGCTGGAGGCTGCTGCCCGCCGCGGCGCGCTGGTGGTCACGGCGCCGCCCGGCACCGGCAAGACCACCCTGGTGCCGCCGCTGGTGGCGAACCTCGTAGACGGCCTCACCCTGGTCACCCAGCCGCGCCGGGTCGCGGTCCGTGCCGCCGCGCGTCGCCTCGCCCAGCTGGACGGGACCCCGCTCGGCGGACCGGTCGGCTTCACCGTGCGCGGGCAGCGGGAGGTCGGCGCCGGGACCCGGCTGGAGATGCTCACCCCGGGCGTGCTGCTGCGCCGCCTGCTCGCCGATCCGGCGCTGCCCGGGGTCGCCGCGGTGGTGCTGGACGAGGTCCACGAACGGTCCCTGGAGACGGACCTGCTGCTGGGGATGCTCGCCGAGGCCCGGCAGCTGCGTGAGGACCTGCTGGTCGGGGCGATGTCGGCAACGCTCGATGCGGCGGCGGTGGCGGCGGTGCTGGACGGCGCCGCGATCGTGGAGGTCCCCAGCGCCCTGCACCCGCTGAGCATCGACCACGCACCCTCCACCGCCCCCCGCCTCGACGTCCGCGGCATCACCCGCGAGTATCTCGACCACCTGGCCCGCACCGCCGCCCGGGCGCAGCGCGCACAGGGCAGCGATGCGCTGGTGTTCCTGCCCGGCGTCCGTGAGGTCGACGAGGTGGTCTCGCGCCTGCAGGGGCTGGTCGGCGAGGCGGTGGAGGTGCTCGCCCTGCACGGCAGGCTGCCCGCCGCGCAGCAGGACCGCGCCACCGGCGGCCGGCGCCCCGGCGAGAAGCCCCGAATCGTGATCTCCACCGCGCTCGCGGAGAGCTCCCTCACCGTGCCCGGAGTGCACCTGGTCGTGGACGCGGGGCTGTCGCGGGAGGTGCGCCGGGACCGGGGCCGGGACATGTCCGGGCTGGTCACCGTCAGCGCCTCCCGGGCAGCGGCCGAGCAGCGGGCCGGCCGCGCCGCCCGCCAGGGACCGGGCCGGGCGGTGCGGGTGTTCTCGGAGGCGGAGCTGGCAGGGATGCCCGCGCAGGCACCGCCGGAGATCACCGCCACGGATCTCACCGACGCCGCCCTGTGGCTGGCCTGCTGGGGCACCCCGCGCGGGGACGGGCTGCCGCTGCTCACCGCACCGCCGCGCGCCGAGATCACCGCCGCCGAGCAGACCCTGCAGGCCCTGGGCCTGGTGGACGAGGAGGGCCGGCCCACCTCGGCCGGCACCCGGGTGGCCCGCCTGCCGGTAGGGGTCCGGGAGGCCCGCGCCCTGCTCGACGGAGCACGACGGCTGCCGGGCCGAGAAGCGGCGCGCACGGCCGCCGAGGTGGTCGCGGCGGTCTCGGATGACCATCGGCCGGCCGGGGCGGACCTCCCCCGCCTGCTGCAGGACCTCCGCGCGGGCCGCGCCCCGGGGACCGAGCGGTGGCGGCGCGAACGGGACCGGCTCACCCGCATCGCCCGGAACACACCCGTCTCCGGCGAGCCGGGGCCCGCACAATCGCGGCCCTCGGCAGCGCTGGAGGCACCGGATGCCGCGCACGAGGCGGGCATCGTGCTCGCCCTCGCCCGTCCCGAGCGGATCGCCCGCCGCACCGAGGTCGGGTCCCGCTCCTACCTGCTGGCCTCCGGCACCCGCGCCGCGCTGCCCGAGGGCAGCGCTCTGGCGTCCGCGCCCTGGCTGGTGGTGTGGGAGGTGCAGCGGGCCGCGGGGCGTGCGGCCGACGGCACCGGGGCGGTGATCCGCGCCGCCGCCCCGCTCACCGCACAGGACGCCCTGCTCCTCGGTGCCGGGCTGGTGGTGCAGGAGCGCACCGCCCTCCTCGAGTCCCACGCGGTGCGCGCTCGGGAGCGGCGGGCCCTCGGCGCGATCGAGCTGTCCTCGACGCCGGTGGCCGCGACCGCGCACGACACCGTGCCGGCAGTGCTGGCCGCCGTGCGCGCCCGCGGGCTCGCCGCGCTGCCCGCCGATCCCGGAGCCATGGCGCTGCGGGCCCGGCTCGCCCTGATCCACCGCGAGCTCGGCACCCCCTGGCCCGCCATGGACGAGGACTCGCTGCTCGCGGACCTCGAGACCTGGCTGGCCCCGCAGCTGTCGGCCCGCACCACGAAGCTCTCCGCGATCGACCTGGTGAGCGGTCTGCGTCACCTGCTGCCCTGGCCGGAGGCGTCCGAGCTGGCGGCACTGGCCCCGGAGCGGCTCGCGGTGCCCTCGGGCAGCACCGCCCGCATCGACTACCCGGCACCCGACGCGGAGGACGGCCGGCCCGTGGTCTCGGTGAAGCTGCAGGAGCTGTTCGGGCTCGCCGAGACCCCGCGCCTGGTGCGCGGCCGGGTGCCGGTGCTGTTCCACCTGCTCTCGCCGGCTCGTCGGCCGCTCGCCGTCACCGATGACCTGCGCTCCTTCTGGAACGGCCCCTACCAGGAGGTGCGCAAGGAGATGCGCGGCCGGTACCCGAGGCATCCCTGGCCGGAGGATCCGTGGACCGCACCGGCCACCGCCCGCACCATGCGGGGAGCTCGGCGCAGCGCGGGGCGAGGGTGACTCTGCTCGCGGCTCCCAGTGCCCATCGAGCTGCACCTGGCACCATCGGAGCATGCCTCTGCTCTCCACTCCCTCCCGTCTGTATCGCGTGCTGGCCCTCGCCGAGGTGGTCACCTGGACCCTCCTGCTGGGCGGCATGTTCGTGAAGTACGTGCTGCAGTCCACCGAGCTGCTGGTGCGGATCGGCGGCGGGCTGCACGGCTTCACGTTCCTCTCCTACGTGGTGGTGACCGTGCTGGTCGCGGTCGATCAGCACTGGCGGATGAAGGACCTGCTGCTGGGGATCGGCTCCGCGGTGATCCCCTACCTCACGGTGCCCTTCGAACGCTCCGCCGAGCGTCGCGGCCTGCTCGGCGAGACCTGGCGCCTGCGCACGGAGAAGGGCCGCACCGCCCCCGCGCGCGTGGTGGGTCTCGCCCTGCGCCATCCGCTCCCGGCCGCCCTGATCGCGATCGTCGGCGTCGCGATCGTGTTCTCGATCCTGCTCTCGCTGGGCCCGCCCACCGAGTGGTTCGCCTGAGGTGAGCCACCGGGGCCCCGCTGACTCAGTGCCCCGCCGGCGCGTCTCGGCCGGGCGGGGCGATCGGATCGATCCGCACCACGTCACCGCTGCGCAGATGGAGCCGGTCGATCGCGGGTACCGGCGCCCGGCGGGACAGCCGGGGCACCGGCGGCTGATCGGGCTCCGGAGGCAGCGCCTCCCCGAAGCACACTCCACATGCCTGCACGGCGAGCGCTTGCGAGCGCCGCGCCTCCCAGTCCACCTGCGCCGCATGCGCGCGCCGGATCCACGGCCCGCCCACCGGCCGGCAGGGATCGGTCCCGTCGCTCCCCTGCAGCGGGCACTGCGCGGGTCGCGCCGTGACCAGCAGCTCGAGCCCCGCCAGCGCGGGCACCCGGGGGTCGGAGCCGGTGGGGATCACGTCGAGGCCTGCCGGTCCGATGCGCAGCACTGCGGACTGACCCTGGTCCACGGCGACCGTCAGGACGCTCTCGAGCGCCTGGTCCGGATGCGGGGCGAGCAGGTCCTCCCGCGCCGCGGCGGCCGGTTCGAACCAGTCGCGGCGGGTGCCGACGAGGGCGCCGAGCGCGACCGGTCCCCCGCGACGACGCAGCGCCCCGACGACGGCTGGCCGGCGGAACCAGCTGTGCTGCGGCGGGCGCACCGGCCCGCCCCTGCGCCGCGGTGAGCTCCCGCCCTGCGCAGGCGCCGCCATCGCGCTGAGATCGGCGATCACCGTCCCCTCGGGGCGGAGGGTGGGCAGCACCGGTCCGAGCGCGGGCACCACCAGCCAGCTGTGCTGGAGAACGAGGGGTCGCCGGTCCCGCAGGGTGGCACGCATGGTCTCCGCCGCAGGCGGTGCGGTGGGCTCGCGCCGTCGGTGGGCGATCTCCTGCTCATTCTCGACCGCGACGGCGATCGGGGGCGGGTCTGCGAACAGCTCCGGGTCCGTGCAGGCGGTGATCGGTCCGACGCCCGGCAGGTCGAGCTCGATCAGCTGGTCGCGCCAGCTCGGGTCGTGGGGAATGGGGTCCGGGGACATCTCGGTGACCTTCCGACATGGACCCTCACGGGTCCGCTGACCGGACGGGCGGGCGCCCTCCGGCCGGGTCTTCCTCGACGGGCACCGGGTTCGGTTCCGGTTGCCGCGCGGCCTCTGTCGAGGAAGTCCGGCCGCGTCTCGTGACCCGTCTGCGACGGTAGCCGAGGGGTCCGACAGCCGACCCCGCCGCCCGTAGACTCCTTCCGTGCGCTGCCCCCATTTCGACTCCGGCGCGTGCAGGTCCTGCACGCTGCTGGATCTCCCGCGCCCGCGACAGCTCGCCGAGGGACTGGCCCGGGTCGAGCAGCTGGTGGCCCCGTTCCTCGCCCCCGGCACGCAGTGGGATCCGCCGATCGTGGGCCCCGAGGCGGGGTTCCGCGCCCGGGGGAAGATGGCGGTGGGCGGCACGGCGCAGGAGCCCGTGCTCACCCTCCCCGGCCAGTCCGCCGGCACTGACCTGTGCGACTGCCCGCTGTACCCGCCGGGCGTCGAGGCGGTGCTGGACGGCACGAAGGCCCTGATCCGACGTGCCCAGGTGCCGCCCTACGACGTCGCGAGACGTCGCGGGGAGATCAAGAACGTGCTGGTCACCGCCTCGCCCGACGGGGAGCATCTGCTGCGGCTGGTGCTGCGCACCGAGCGCGCGCTGGAGCGGATCCGCGAGCACCTGCCCGCGCTGCTGGACGCGCACCC
The DNA here is from genome assembly GCF_043641765.1 of Brachybacterium vulturis. GTDB lineage: Bacteria > Actinomycetota > Actinomycetes > Actinomycetales > Dermabacteraceae > Brachybacterium > Brachybacterium vulturis_A. The sequence goes on from NZ_JBHZRO010000017.1 coordinate 81,210, forward strand.
GTCCGTCGTCGCGGTCACCGCGAACCTCCACCCCGACCACACCACCGCGGTCGAGGGCGAGAGGGAGATCCACCTCGCCGGCGCCGCCTCGCTCGCGATCCGCACCGGGGACGTCACCCTGTTCTCCCGGCCGCAGTCCTTCCTGCAGACGAACACCGAGGTCGCCGGGCAGCTCTATCGCCAGGCCGCGACCTGGGTGGGTGAGATCGCTGCGGGGCGGTCTGCACCATACGGGGGTGCGCCGCGGATCTGGGACCTGTACTGCGGGCTCGGCGGCTTCGCCCTTCACGCGGCGCTCGCGGTCCCCGACGCCCGCGTCACCGGTGTCGAGGTCTCGGCGCAGGCGATCGACGGTGCCCGCGAGGCCGCTCGCGCTGCCGGGATCGAGACGGCGACCTTCCTCGTCGCCGACGCCACCCACTGGGCGGCGGAGACGGCCACCGGCCCCGACGGCCCGCCCGAGCTGGTCGTGGTCAACCCGCCGCGGCGCGGTCTGGGCACCGAGCTGGCCGGCTGGCTCGAGCGCTCCGGGGTGGCCGACGTGGTCTACTCCAGCTGCAATCCGGACACCCTCGCCACCGATCTCGCCGCGATGCCCTCGCTGCGCGTCGTCGCGGGCCGCTACGTGGACATGTTCCCGCACACGGCGCACGCCGAGGTGATCGTGCGCCTGCGACGCCGCTGAGTGCGCCCCGCGCCCGATCCCGCACCGACCTGACACAGTGGGTCCCGACCCCCGCCTTCGAAGGAGCCCCATGACTGCCACCCCGACCAGCCAGCTGACCGACGTCGCCCGCACCGTCACCGCGGTGAAGGAGGGTCATGTCGTCTCCCTCGCCCAGACCTTCGCGGTGCATCCCGAGGAGCTGTGGTCCGCGCTGACCATCGGCTCCCATCTGGAGGTCTGGTTCGGTCGGGCGAGCGGTGAGCTGATCGAGGGCGGCCGCTACGAGCTGCCCGACATGGAGGCCCGCGGGACGGTGCTCGCCGCCGAGGAGCCCCGTCGGCTGGTGCTGACCTGGGAGGTCGGCAAGAGCGGCAGCGAGCTGGAGCTGCTCGTGGAGCCCCTCGAGCAGGAGCAGCCGGACGCTGCTGAGCAGGCGAGTGCGGCCGCACCGTCGGTCGCCACCCGCTTCACCCTGCGCCACACCGTCCCGGCCGACGCCCACTGGCAGACCTTCGGCCCCGCCGCCACCGGCTGCGGCTGGGACGCGGCGCTGTACGCGCTGGCCCTGCACCTCGAGGATCCCTCGACCGATCAACTGCCGCGACTGAGCCGCTTCGCCGCCTCCGCGGAGGGCGCCGAGTTCACCCGTGCCACCGCGGATGCCTGGTTCGAGGCGCACGTGGCCACCGGGGCGGACAAGAAGCCGGCCCGCAAGGCGTCGGTGCGCACCGCGGCGTTCTACCTCGGCGAGGAGCCGGAGCTGTCGTGAGCACGAAGGTCTCGCTGCTGTCGCTCGGCGGCACCATCTTCATGTCCCAGGACGCCTCCGGCGGGAACGCCCGGCCCGATGACAGCGCCGGCGAACGCCTGCTGGCGACCGTCGGCGGCGGAGCGGAGATCACCTCCCGGGCGCTCGCGAACATCTCCTCCTCGGACGTCCGCCCCCACCACCTCGCCGACGTGCTCGAGCACGCCCGCGCCGCGGTCGACGCGGGCGCCGCCGGGGTGGTGCTCACCCACGGCACCGACACCCTCGAGGAAACCGCGTTCCTGCTGGAGCGCTACTGGGACCGGGAGGCCCCGCTGGTGGTCACCGGCGCGATGCGCCCGGCCAGCGACATCGGGGCCGATGGGCCGGCGAACCTGCGCGACGCGGTGCGTGCGGCGACGGCGTCCTCGGCCCGCGGGCTCGGGGTGCTGGTGGCCTTCGACGGCCATGCCCATCTCCCGGACCAGGTCACCAAGGCGTCCTCCCGATCGGTCTCCGCCTTCGCCTCGGCCCCCTCGGGCCCGCTGGCCATCATCGCGCCGGACGATCTGCGCCTGCTGCACCGCCCGCTGCCGCGCACCGTCCGGCTCCCGGGCTCACCGCCGGACCACTTCCCGGCCGTGCCCGTGCTCGCCGCCGGGCTCGACGAGGACCTCGCGCTCCTGGACCATGTCCCGCCGGAACAGCTGGCCGGGCTCGTCATCGCCGGGGTCGGGATGGGACATGTCTCCCCCGCCGCGATGCCCCGGCTGCGCCGTCTGCTGGAGGGCGCCATCCCCGTCGTGGTCGCCTCGCGCACCTGGTCCGGCGGCACCTCCACCCACCACTACGCCTATCCGGGCTCCGAGGTGGACCTGCTGGACGCCGGCGCCGTCATGGCCGGTCTGCTGCCGCCGGCGAAGGCACGCCTGCTGCTGCAGACGCTGCTCGCCGACGGTGCAGCCCCGGAGAGGATCCGCGAGGCCTTCGGGGCCTTCGTCTCGTAGCGCGGGCCGGTCAGGCGGAGCGGCAGAGGCAGAACGGGTGGCCGGCGGGGTCGAGGTAGACCCGGAAGCTGCCCGAGCCCGAGGGCTGGTGCTCATGGACCGTCGCCCCGAGGGCCAGTGCCCGCGGCTCGGCCGCCTCGATGTCGGAGACGGCGAAGTCGAGATGGAACTGCTGGGGATGGGCGCCCTCGGGCCAGGTGGGGCGCTGGTAGTCGTCGATCCGCTGGAAGGCGAGGGACGCCTGCCCGTCGGGCTCATCCGCCGAGACCCGGCCGCGCGGCGGGAGCAGCTCGGCCCAGTCCGAGTCGCTGCCCTCCTGGACGCGCCAGCCCAGGAGCTTGGCGTAGAAGGTCGCGAGCTGCAGCGCATCGGGGCAGTCCAGGACGGTGACATCGAGGATGGGGAGGGCGGGTTCCTGCTCGAGGTTCTCCATGACCCCACCGTAGGAGCCGGCAGCCGTCCGGCGGAAGAGGCGCGACGGGCACGGTCCGGGCGGCGGGTCCCGGTGCGGCCGCGCAGGATGATCCAGGGGCGCCCGGGGTGATGTCCGCCCTCGGCGGAGCCTCCGGGACGCCACGGCACGGCCTGCAGTGACAGACTGGAGGCATACGTCGTCTGCCATCGACCGTCGAAAGGTGCACTGATGACCGTTCCTGCTGATCCGACCCCCGCCCTGCAGGTGTACGCCCGCCCCGAGAAGCTGGTGAGCACGCAGTGGCTCGCCGATCAGCTCGCCGCCGGCCGTCCCGAGAGTCTGGTCGTCGTCGAGTCCGACGAGGACGTGCTGCTGTACGAGACCGGCCACATCCCCGGCGCGGTGAAGATCGACTGGCACCTGGACCTCAACGACCCGGTCACCCGCGACTACGTCGACGGCGCCGGCTTCGCGACGCTCATGGACGCCTCCGGCATCTCCCGCGAGACCACCGTGGTGATCTACGGCGACAAGTCGAACTGGTGGGCCGCCTACGCGCTGTGGGTCTTCGAGCTGTTCGGCCACCAGGACGTGCGCCTGCTCGACGGCGGCCGCGCCGCCTGGCAGGCCGAGGGCCGCGAGCTCACCACCTCCGAGCAGGGCAAGCCCGCCCCCACCACCGGCTACCCGGTCGTGGAGCGCCAGGACGCCCCCCTCCGCGCCTTCCGCGAGGACGTGCTGGACTTCCTCGGCGGGCCGCTGATCGACGTGCGCTCCCCGCAGGAGTACACCGGTGAGCGCACCCACATGCCGGACTACCCGCAGGAGGGAACGGTGCGCGGCGGTCACATCCCCACCGCCCGCTCCGTGCCGTGGGCCCGCGCCGCCGCCGAGGACGGCCGGTTCAAGCCGCGCGCCGAGCTGGAGCAGATCTATCAGTCCGAGCTCGGCTTCGACACCGCGACGCCGACGATCGTGTACTGCCGCATCGGCGAGCGCTCGGCCCACACCTGGTTCGTGCTCACCTACCTGCTGGGCTTCTCGGACGTGCGCAACTACGACGGCTCCTGGACCGAATGGGGCAACGGCGTGCGCCTGCCGATCGCGCAGGGCACCGCGCCGGGTGAGGTCCCCGCCCGATGAGCGAGCGCCCGCTGAGCGACAGCGCCGCCCTGCCCGGGGCCTTCGCCGAGATCGCCGACGACTTCCACGCCCTGTCCGGAAAGGACCGGCTGCAGCTGCTGCTGGATTTCTCGAACGATCTGCCGGCCCTGCCTGCACGCTACGCCGACCATCCTGAGCTGCTCGAGCCGGTGCCCGAGTGCCAGTCCCCGATCTTCCTGATCACGGAGGTCCAGGGCACGGGTCGGGAGGCGACAGCACGGCTGTTCTTCTCGGCCCCGCCGGAGGCTCCGACCACGCGCGGCTTCGCCTCGATCCTCGCCGAGGCCCTGGACGGGCGCACCGTCGGCGAGGTGCTGGACACCCCCGAGTCGGTCACCGGTGCGCTGGGGCTGGCCGAGGTGGTCAGCCCGCTGCGGCTGAACGGTATGGCCGGGATGCTGGCCCGGATCAAGCGGCAGCTCGCGGAGAAATCCGCTTCCTGACGTCGCGGTGACGCCCGGGCACTGAGGGGGCTCCGCCGCGCTGCCCCGGCGCCCTACTCAGGTCCGCGGCGGGGTGCGGGTGCTGCCGTACCGCTCGTACGCCCTCTCCGCCCCGCTGCGCAGCGCGCCGAAGGCGGCACGGCCGGCCTCGGACTGCGCGAAGGCGAAGGCCGACCGGGCCCGGCGCCCGAGATCGGCGCGCTCCTCGGCGGTGGCGTGCGCGCCCCCGGAGCCGCCGGTGGGCGCGGCGACGCCCTCGTCGGCCGCCCCCTGCACGACCTGATCGTGCCGCTCCCGGGCCACCTTCAGCTCGAGCGGCACCCGCACCTGCCGCACCAGCGCCGCCCGCACCTCCTCCCGGATCCGCTCGGCCTGACCCTCGAGGTAGCTCTCGAGCTCCTCGCGCCCCTGGGCGAGCGCGTACGCCCTGCACAGCAGATAGGACGCGAGGTCGGAGGCGACCTCGGGCGAGAGTCCGAAGGCGTCGGAGGAGCCGCGCGCATCCCGCAGCGCCACCGCGTCGTCGCGCTCGAGCGGGCTGGGGGCGATGTCGACCGCGCTGAGCACGTCCTCGACGAAGGCATGGAAGCTCGCCTCACCGGGGACGTCGGCGCGACGCAGCTCGGCCCGGCCGGTGTCCTCGGGCGGCAGCGGCACCCGGGCCACGCCCTCGCGCGCGAACTCGTCCTGCGCGGCGCGCCGCAGCAGGCGGCGGGCGGCGCGCTCCAGGTGACCGGCGTCCGCGTCCCGCGGGATCTCGGGGGCCACGGCCCGGGCATCGGCGATCACCGACGCGCGCAGGGTCGAGGTCTCGGCGCGCCGGCGCACCGTGGACGGGAGCGCGGCGAGCCGCTCTCGGAGCGTGAAGATCTGCACCATGGGTGCACCTCCTGCGGGAGCGGGCTGATCCTCCCCATCGTACGGACGCCGACGGCGGGTGGCCACGGCGCCGAGTACGGTGAGACCCCCGAACCATCAGGAGGTCCCCGGCATGCCGATCGCCGCCCCCACCGCCGAGGAGCTCGCCGTGCTGCAGGACGAGGCCGTCCGCTTCACCCGCGAGCTGATCCGCATCGACACCACGAACTTCGGCGGGAACGACCCCGCCAGCTGGGGCAGGGGCGAGACGGAGGCGGCGGAGCACGTGGTCGCACTGCTGCGCGAGGTGGGGCTCGAGCCGACGGTGATCGAGTCGCATCCGGGCCGTCCCAGCGTGATGGTGACGCTCCCCGGTGAGGACCGCTCCCGCGGCGGCCTGATCCTCCACGGCCACCTGGACGTGGTCCCCGCCCGCGCCGAGGACTGGTCGGTCGATCCCTTCGGCGCCGAGATCATCGACGGCATGATCCACGGCCGCGGCGCCGTGGACATGAAGGACATGGTCGGGATGCTCCTGGCGGTGGCCCGGCATCTCGCCCGCACCGGCCAGGCCCCTCCGCGCGACCTGATGTTCGTCTTCTTCGCCGATGAGGAGAACGGCGGCGTCTGGGGGTCCCAGTGGCTGGTGGAGAACCATCCCGAGGTGTTCGCGGGCATGACCGAGGCGATCAGCGAGGTGGGCGGCTATTCGATCACCCTCCCGGAGAAGGACACCGGCGAGGACGTGCGCGCCTACCTGGTCCAGACCGCCGAGAAGGGCCTGGCCTGGGGGCGGCTGCGCGCCCATGGCCGGGCCGGCCACGGCTCGGTGCCCAGTGACGAGAACGCGATCGTGCGCCTGGCCCGGGCGATCGCTGCGATCGATGCCCATGACTTCCCGATCGAGTTCATCGCCAGCGTGCGCGCGCTGTTCGACGGGATCACGGAGATCACCGGCACCGGCTGGGACGAGCAGGACATCGAGTCCTTCCTGCCGCTCGCGGGCGGGGCGCGCCACTTCGTCTCCGGCACGCTGCGCGATTCGGCGAATCTCACCATGCTCTCCGGCGGCTACAAGGTCAACGTCATCCCGCAGACCGCGGAGGCCGGCTTCGACTGCCGCTTCCTCCCCGGCCACCAGGAGGAGGTGCTCGCGCTGCTGGACGAGCTCAGCGGCGAGCACGTCGAGGTGATCATCGATCACGTGGGCGTCTCCGTCGACTCCCCGCGCGAGTCGCCCCTGGTCGAGGCGATGACCTCGGCGGTCCAGGCGGAGGATCCGGGCTCGAAGGTGCTGCCCTACTGCCTCAGCGCCGGGACCGACAACAAGCCGCTGAGCGCACTGGGCATCTCCGGCTACGGCTTCGCACCGCTGCAGCTGCCGGCCGACCTCGACTTCGCCCCGCTGTTCCACGGCGTCGACGAGCGGGTGCCGGTGGATGCCGTGCGCTTCGGCGCCCGGGTGCTGCTGCGCCTGGTGGGCGACTGCTGAGCCGGGTCAGCTCTCCTCGTCGGCCCTGACCTGACGGCAGATCTCCATCAGCCCCGCGGCACCGGTCGGCGCCCCGGGCTCCAGTCCCGTGTACCAGGCCGGAGCAGTGGTCAGGATCGAGTCGAGCAGGTCCGTGGCGTCCAGCGCGTCGCCGTCCCGCGCCCGCTGTTCGCTCGCCACCAGCCAGTGCACCACCAGGCTGAGACAGCCCCCGACGATGGTGCGGCAGGCGTCCTCGGTCCGCAGGTGCACGGGCACCTCGTCGCCGAGGCGCTGCAACGCCTCCCCGTGCAGCTCGGTCATGGTGTCCACCAGGATCGTGTAGGTGCGATGGGAGAACTTCCAGTCCAGCGCGCCGCGCAGGAAGGTGTGATGGAGCTCGACGTAGGCCGTCAGCATCCCGAAGCCGAAGCGCACCGCTTCATGGACGGTCCGGCCCTCCTGCGCATAGGCGAGGCCGCGCTCCCGGGAGCTGTCGAACATCTGCGACAGCATCGCCGCCATCAGGTCATCGAGACCCGAGAAATGGCTGTAGAACGCGGCACGGCTCACGCCGGCGCGCTGGGCCAGGGCGTTGACGGCCACCTCGCCGTCGGCGACGGTGAGAGCGCGGGCGGCAGCGAAGATCGCCGCCCTGGTCCGTGCAGGTCGGGGATCCTGAGCGCGCTCACTCGTGCTGGGCATCTCCCCATTCTAGCCTCGCCGCCGCCGCGGGCCTCATCGTCCACCGCGTGGTGCGGCACGATGGGGGCATGGTCTCCTTCCTGTCCGGGGCGTCCGGCCGTGGCCGGCCGCAGAGCCATCCGCTGCTCGATGCCCTGCGGGGGCAGACCGTCGTCCACACCCGGGTCGCCTCCCGCGGCACCAGGACCGTGACGGCGCGCGGCTGGGTGCTGAGCTCCCGGATCCAGGAGCTGGAGGGTCCGCCGATCGCGGACGACGGGGCGAGGGCCGTCGGCCTGCGCGATCCGCGCGTGGTCGGCGCGTCGATCCACCGCGCCGAGATGCTCGCGGGACTCCTCACCGTCAGCCTGCGCAGCGCACAGGGACCGCTCCGGCTCACCACCGTCCCGCGCTGGCGGCTGGAGGGCCCACGCCGCGCCCTGCTGCAGGTCGAGGAGACGGGGGAGATCAGCGACCGCTCTCCCGGGCCACCGCTGCACGCGACCCCCGAGGCGCTGACCGAGCATGCCGCCTCCTCCCGCAGCGGCATCGAGGAGCGCCTGCTCGCGCTGGGGCGCCGACAGTGGCTGCATCCGGGGCACGTCGTGACCGTGCTCGAGAATGCGGGAGCGCTCGACGCCGCGGAGTTCGAGCGACGCGGACCGCTGCTGCTGGCGCGGCTGCTCGCCCGCGGCGAGATCCGCGCCGGGTTCGTCACCGCCGGGCGGTTCACGGCCTGGGACCTGCCGCCGGCGGAGGTCGTCGAGCACATCGGCACCACCTGGACGGCGATCGGTGGGCGCACTCCGGGTCCCGACATGATCGCCTGGTTCGAGCTGACCGAGGCGGGCCGGGCGGCCGTCGGGCCCCGCGGCGCCCGGGCCACGGCGCCGGGGATGTCCGGGTACGACTCCCCCGGCGTGGTCGGCGGCTCCCGCTGACGGCTCGCGGACAGGGGCGGTGGGCGGGCACCGGGCCCGTCGCCGGTGAGCGGACGTAGTGCCTCATGTCAAGATGCCCGCGAAATCCTTGCCGTGCCTCAGCTAAGAATGCCCGCGAACGGCCCGGCCCC
>NZ_JBHZRO010000018.1:0-75840 GCF_043641765.1 Brachybacterium vulturis
TCCTCTGCCCGTCCAACACCCCCGATTCTATCGAGACACCCCGACACTCGACAGAGATCACGACGATTGTGGATAACAGTGATCGCCGTGATTGTGGGCAACTGCGCGTTGCCATGCGGAAACCCCCACCGCGGGCCCCGGGAACGTTCTTTCCTCCCCAGATAATGGTTATCCACAATGCACTGATCGCGGCCGGGAGACGAGAGGGCGAGACGCCCGGCCCGAAGACGAGAGGGCGATGAGGCTGCGAAGTGCGCAGCGGCGCGGAAGATCTCCCTCGCAGTGTCGATGCTGACCGTGGCATCGGTCGGGGAGTGCATGACCAGCAGCGGCCGCTCCAGCGTGCGTGCTCGGGCGATCAGCTCGGCGTCGCCCACGTCCTGGACGACGTCCCGTCTCCGCGTCTTCTCGCGCCCACCGACCAGCCAGGTCGCGGTCCCCTCCTCCATCACCCGGTCCGCCACGGAGTCGTCATGGCGCTCGACCTCGGCCGGCTCCGCCGGGGCACCGATGCTCACCACGGCCTTGCCGCTCAGGATCCGCTGAGCGGCGACGATGGCCGCGGCCCCGCCCCAGGAGTGGCCGATGAGGCGGGTCGGAGGAGCGCCGCGCTCGGCGAGGAACTCCGCCGCACGCACCGTATCGTCCACCGTCACCGTGAAGGACCCGTCACCCCTCTCCCCCTCGGAGCCGCCGAGGCCGAGGCGGAGGCCGAGGCCGTCGACGCGGGGCATGCCGATGCCTTCCGCCGCCGCTCCGCGCGATCCGGAACGCTGCCGGCCAATCCGTGCCCAGGGCGACCCCGTGCACCAGCACACCCCATCCGCGGGCGCTGCCCTCGGGAGCGTCCAGCACGCCTGCGAGGTCGGGCCCCGCGAGCTCGGGAATCGGACCTCATCGGTCATCGCCGAGCGCTTCGTCGGCGTCCTGCTGCCCTCACGGCGCAGGGAGAGCCCCGCAGGGAGAGCCCCGCAGGGTCCGGGGGAGTCCACGAGCTCCCGCACCTCAGCAGCGCCTCAGTACGAGGGCCGCCCGGACTCGTCCTGCCCCGTCGGCACCCACTGGGCCGCGAGCGCTTCCGAGCCGCGCGCGAGCAGCGAGACGTCGGCGCCGACCAGCAGGAAGTCGACACCGTCCCGGGCGTAGCCGCGGGCGACGGCGGGGTCGAAGGCGTTGACGCCCACGGGAACGCCTGCGGATCGAGCAGCCACGACGCAGCGGCGCACGGCGGCGACCACCTCGGGGTGGGACTGCTGGCCGAGCAGCCCCATCGAGGCGGACAGGTCGGAGGGGCCCACGAAGATGCCGTCGATCCCGTCGACCGCGAGGATCTCCTCGATGTTCTCGACCGCCTCGGCGGATTCGATCTGCACGAACAGGGCCCCGTGCTGGGCGGCATCGCCCAGGTAGCCCTCCACCCGGTTCCAGCGGGCCGAGCGGGACAGGGCCGAGCCCACGCCGCGGCGTCCCCGCGGCGGGTAGTGCACGGCCTCGACCATCTCCTGTGCCTGCTCGGCGGTGGAGACCATCGGCACCAGCAGGTTCTGGGCGCCGAGGTCGAGCACCTGCTTGATGATGACCGTGTCCCCGACGGGGATCCGCACCATCGGAGTGATCGGGTAGGCGGCGATCGCCTGCAGCTGGGCGAGCAGCGCGCTCAGGGTGACCGGGGAGTGCTCCATGTCCAGCAGCAGCCAGTCCAGGCCGGAGCCGGCGGCGATCTCGGCGGCCACCGGGCTGCCGCTGCACAGCCACATCCCGGCCAGCGGGCGGGCCTGCGCGGCCCCGGGCTGCGCTCCCGTCCCGCGCTGCTCCCCCGCCTCGCGCTGCTGCGCGAGGTCCTCGCGGAAGGTCTGCTTCAGCTGAAGCGGCATGAGATGCTCCCCAGTTCTCCGTAGTCGGCCAGGACGGTGTCCCCGCGCTCGATCCACACCGGGCGGGTGAAGGAGCCGGAGAGGATGATCTCCCCGGCTTCGAGCCGCTCGCCGTGCTGGGCGAGCTTGTTCGCGAGCCAGGCGACGCCGCGGCCCGGGTGGCCGAGCACCCCGGCGGCGACCCCGGTCTCCTCGATGGTCTCGTTGCGGTGCAGCAGCGCGGCGGCCCAGCGCAGGTCCGTATCGTGCGGCCGCACCGGCCTCCCGCCCAGCACCATCGCTCCGTAGGCGGCGTTGTCGGCGATGGTGTCCACGATGGTGCGGCCCTCGAGCTCGACGTGCGCGTCGAGCACCTCGAGGGCCGGGGTGACGTACTCCGTCGCCCGCAGCACGTCGAAGAGCGTGCAGCCCGGGCCCTCCAGCGGCGCCGAGAGCACGAAGGCGAGCTCGACCTCGATGCGCACATTGGTGAAGCGGTCGAACTCGAGCACCGCCCCGGTGTCCACCACGGTGTCGTCGAACATGACCCCGTAGTCCGGTTCGGTGATGCCGGTGGCGGCCTGCATCGCCTTCGAGGTCAGGCCGATCTTGCGGCCCACCAGGCGCCGGCCGCGGGCGAGCTCGCGGTCCCGCCAGCGGCCCTGGATCGCGTAGGAGTCCTCGATCGTGGCCTCGGGGTGGCGGGCGGTGATCCGCGGGATCAGGGTGCGGGTGCGTCCGGCCTCGGCGAGCTCGTCCGCCAGGGCGTCCAGGGTGGTCTCCGTCAGCGTCATGTCCTCAGCCTCTCAGAGCTGGTGGCCCAGCTTGTACTCGCCCTGCTTCCATGCGGGCAGCTCCGTCTCCGCCTCGCCCTCGCGGGTATAGGAGAAGCCGTCGGCGCCGATGGTCTGGGCCATCTCCGAGGCATCGGTGCGCTCGAGGACGGGCTGCGGGTTCCCGTCGAGGTCCAGGACCAGCGAGGCGTCGGTGTACCAGGAGGGGACCACCGGGTTGCCCCACCAGTCGCGGCGCTGGTTGTCGTGGACGTCCCAGGTGACGACGGGGTTGTCGGGGTCGCCGGTGTAGTAGTCCTGGGTGTAGATCTCCACCCGGTGGCCGTCGGGGTCGCGCAGGTAGAGGTAGAAGGCGTTGGAGACGCCGTGACGGCCGGGGCCGCGCTCGATGTGGTCGCTGCGGCGCAGCGCGCCGAGCTTGTCGCAGATCGCGAGGATGTTGTGCTTCTCGTGGGTGGCGAAGGCGACGTGGTGCATCCGCGGGCCGTCGCCGCCGGTCATGGCGGTGTCGTGCACGGTGGGCTTGCGCCGCATCCAGGCGGCGTAGGTGGTGCCGGCCTGGTCCTGGATGTCCTCGGTGACCCGGAATCCGAGGTCCTCCATGAACGCGACCGCCTTCGGCACGTCGGGAGTGACCTGGTTGAAGTGGTCCAGGCGCACCAGCGCCCCGGGACCCTGCAGGTCATAGCGCCAGGCCAGGCGCTCCACGTGCCGGGCGTCAAAGAAGAACTCGTAGGGGAAGCCCAGCGGGTCCTGGACCCGCACCGAGTCACCGATGCCCGTGGTGAAGCCCTCCGTACGGCGCTCGACGCGGCAGCCCAGCTCCTCGTAGAAGGCGACGGCGACGTCCAGCTCCTGCGGCGAGCGGACCCGGTAGGAGAACGCGGCGACCGCGGCCACCTCCCCCTGGCGCAGCACCAGGTTGTGGTGGATGAACTCCTCGAAGCTGCGCAGGTAGACGGTGTTCTCGTCCTCCTCGGTGACCACCAGGCCCAGCACGTCCACGTAGAAATCACGGGAGACGGCCAGGTCGGTGACCACGAGCTCCATGTAGGCGCAGCGCAGGATGTCCGGCGGCGGGGACTTCGGGGTGGGGATCCGGTCGGTGGCGGTGGGGGTCGACGGGGTGGTCATGGTGGCGTCCTTGCCTCTCAGAAACGGGTGGGGCGGTGCGAGGTCAGTCGGCCTTGCCGAAGACGGGGTTGTGGACCTCGCCGAGGTTGATGTGCACGGCCTGCTGGTCGGTGTAGAAGTCGATCGAGCGGTAGCCGCCCTCGTGGCCCAGCCCGGAGGCCTTCACGCCGCCGAAGGGGGTGCGCAGGTCACGCACGTTGTTGGAGTTCAGCCAGACCATCCCGGCCTCGACGCCCTGGGAGAAGTTGTGGGCGCGCCTCAGGTCGTTGGTCCAGATGTAGGCGGCGAGCCCGTACGTGGTGTCGTTGGCCAGCTCGAGCGCCTCCTCATCGGTGTCGAAGGGGGTGATCGCCACCACCGGGCCGAAGATCTCCTCCTGGAAGATGCGGGCGTCCGGGGCGACGTCGGCGAAGACGGTGGGTCGCACGAAGTTGCCCTCGGGGAACTCCTCGGGGCGGCGGCCGCCGGCGGTCAGGCGCGCCTCCTGCTTCCCGATCTCCACGTAGCTCATGACCTTCTCGTAGTGCTCGGGGTGCACGATCGCGCCCACCTCGGTGGCCGGGTCCTCGGGCAGGCCCACTCTCACGCGATCGGCCTGGGCGGAATAGCGCTCGACGAACTCGTCGTAGATGCTGCGCTCGACCAGGATCCGCGAGCCGGCGGTGCAGCGCTCCCCGTTCAGGGAGAAGACCCCGAAGACGGTCGCGTCGATCGCGGTCTCGAGGTCCGCATCGGCGAAGACCACGGCCGGGGACTTCCCGCCCAGCTCCATCGAGAGGCCCTTGAGGTGCGGGGCGGCGTTGGCGAAGATGAGCTTCCCGGTGCCGGACTCGCCGGTGAAGGAGATCAGCGGGACGTCGGGATGCTTGACCAGCGAGTCGCCGGCGAAGCCCTCCTCGCCGTAGCCGTGGACGATGTTGACCACGCCCGCCGGGACCCCGGCCTCCTCGAAGATGCCGGGCCACAGCGAGGCCGACAGCGGCGTGAACTCCGCGGGCTTGAGCACCAGGGTGTTGCCGGTGGCGAGCGCGGGCGCCAGCTTCCAGGATTCCAGCATGAACGGGGTGTTCCAGGGCGTGATCAGGCCCGCGACGCCGATCGGCTTGCGGTTGACGTAGTTGGCCTGCCGGCCGGGGACCTTGAAGGCGTCGTCGTGCTGGGCCACGATCAGGTCCGCGAAGAAGCGGAAGTTCTCGGCGGCGCGGCGGGCCTGGCCGAGAGCCTGGGTGATCGGCAGCCCGGTGTCGAAGCACTCCATCGCGGCGAGCTCCTCGCCGCGGGACTCGACGACGTCGGCGATCCGGTGCAGGATCCGCGAGCGCTCGCGGGGCAGCAGATGCGGCCAGGGACCGTTCTCGAAGGCGTCCTTCGCGGCGGCGACGGCGGCGTCGATGTCGGCGACCTTGCCGGAGGCCGCTTTCAGATAGGGCTGGTTGGAGACGGGGTCGAGCACGTCGAAGGTGTCGCCGTCGAGGGAGTCGACGTGCGCACCGCCGATGAAGTGCTGGATCCTCGAGGGCAGGTTCGCGGGCTTGGTGGCGGCGGGGATGGCCATGATGCTCCTTGCGCGGTGGGTGGTCTCTGGGTCGGGGTGGGGGTCACGGCGGGCGGCGGGGTCGCGGCCGACGGCGTCACGCCGGCCGACGGGGTCAGGGCGCCGACGAGGGCGTCGGGGAATCGTGCTCCCCCAGGTCGAGGTAGGCGGACAGGGTGCGACCCCGGTGCATGCGGCAGGCGTGCTCGACGCCGTCCGGCGTCGCCCCGGCCTCGATGAGGTCGAGGATGTGCTCGTGCTCGCGGACGGACTCCGGGGCCCGGTCGGGGATGAAGGTGAAGGTGGAGTCGCGCAGGTGGCCGAGGCGGGACCATTCGGCCTCGGTGAGGTCCACCAGGTGCTGGTTGGGGCAGGCCCTGTAGAGCAGGGCGTGGAACTGCTGGTTCAGCGCGGTGAACATGTGCGCGTCGAAGTGCTCCAGGCTGCCGCGCATCACCTCGTTGACCTCGCGGGCGCGGCGCAGGGTCGCGGCGTCGAGATGGGCGGCGGCGCGGCTGATCGCGGCGGATTCGAGGACGGCCAGGGCGTCCATCGCCTCCTCGTAGCCGGTGCGGTCGATCATGCCGACGCGGGCGCCGATGTTGCGCTCGAACACCACCAGGCCCTCGGCCTCGAGCCGGCGCACCGCCTCACGGACCGGGACCACGCTCATGCCGAGCTCCTTCCCGATCGCGGCGAGCACCAGGCGGTAGCCCGAGGTGAACTCCTGGCGCAGGATCCGCTCCCGCAGCCAGTCGTAGGCCTGCTGCGATTTGCTCACCGCCGGGGCGGCGGGCCGCTCGCTCAGCGCTCGCGTCGCCATGCCGCGTACCGCGCCTTCCAGGCCTCGTTCATCGGGAACAGCCCCTCGATGGCCTCGCCCTCGGCGATGCGCGCGGCGATCCACGCATCGCGCTCCTCGTTCTCGAGGGTCGTCTCGACGATCTCGTCGAGCACGGCCGGGGGGATGACGACCAGGCCGTCGGAGTCGCCGACGATCACGTCCCCCGGCAGCACGGTCGCACCGCCGCAGGCGACGGCGACGTCGCTGTCCCAGGGGACGTGCTTGCGGCCCAGCACCGAGGGGTGGGCCCCGGCGGAGAAGGCGGTCAGGCCGATCTCGGCGACCGCCTCGAAATCGCGGATGGCACCGTCGGTGACGACCCCGGCGGCGCCCCGGTGCAGGGCGCGCAGCGCGAGGATGTCGCCGAGGGTGCCGGCGCCGGAGTCGCCGCGGGCCTCGATGACGATGACCTCGCCCTCGCCGACGCTGTCGAAGACCTGCTTCTGGGTGTTGAACCCGCCGCCGTGGGCGGTGAAGAGGTCCTCGCGGGCGGGGACGAAGCGGAGGGTCCTCGCGGTGCCGATGAGCTTGCGCTCGGGATGCATCGGGCGGAGCCCGTCCAGGAGGCAGTGGTGCAGACCGCGCTTGCGCAGGGCGGCGCTGAGCCCGGCGACCGGGGCCGCCTCCAGCTTCTCCCGCTGGGCGGGGCTGAGCACGAAGCGCTCGGGACCGCCGGCGGCGGTGGCATCGGCCTCCCCGGCGACCGGGGGCAGACCGGCGGCCTCGCGGGAGCCCCAGGCCTCCTCCCGCTGGGTGTCGTCGACCGCGGGCAGCGAGCCGAGCGCCGGATCGAAGGGCACCTGGCTCTGCGCGATCGTGGTGCGCAGGCGGCCCGAGGTGGGGGCGCCGGGCGCAGTGGGGGCGTCGACCTCGACCTCCACCACGGCGCCGGGGCCGACGACGGAGGAGCCGGCCGGGGTGCCGGTGAGGATCACGTCGCCCCGCTCGAGGGTGAGGTGCTGGGAGAGGTCGGCGACGAACTGCGCCAGCGGGAAGAGCAGGGCGCTCGTGGTGTCCTCCTGCACGAGCTCGCCGTCGACCCAGGTGCGCACGCGCAGGGCCGCGGGGTCGATCGTGCGGGCATCCAGCAGCTCCGGCCCGAGCGGGGTGAAGCCGTCCACGCCCTTGTTGCGCAGGTTCGAGCCCTTGTCGTTGCTGCGCAGGTCGTAGACCCCGAAGTCGTTGGCGGCGGTCACCCAGCCCACGTGGTCCCAGGCCTGTGTGATGCTCACGTGGCGGGCGGGGGTGCCGATCACCAGCGCGATCTCGCCCTCGAAGGCGAGCAGCTCGGTGCCGGCCGGGCGCTCGAGAGTGCCGCCGGTGCCGGCCACGGAGCTGCCGGGCTTGAGGAAGTAGGAGGGGGCGGCGGGACGGCGGCCGCGCTGAGCGGCGCGCGAGGCGTAGGCCAGGTGCACCGCGATGATCTTCCCGGGATGCTCCGGCAGGGCGGCGAACCGATGATCGGCGGGCTCGAGAGGGTGGGTCATCATGCTCCTCGCTGGCGACATTGCTCTTGCGGAATATTTGAAAGCGTATACGATGCTTCTCATCGCGGCAAGAGTCCCGGGGAGTCCCGCCGCTCCCCCAGCACCCGAAACCCCCGGACTCCCGCGAAGCGCACCGCACAAGACACCGTCGTCTGAGGTTCCTGGAGAACAGCAATGCAGAGCACCGACTCCCGCCCACCCGGCGTCCCCTCCGCCGGGCACACCGGCGCATCACCGACCGAGCGCACCACTGCCGCCGAGCGGCGCCGCGTCACCATGGCGACCGTCATCGGCACCACGGTCGAGTGGTACGACTACTTCATCTACGCCTCCGCCGTGGGCATCGTCTTCGGCGAGCTCTTCTTCTCCGGCCTCGGCGCGAACTCGGTGATCCTCGGCTTCGCGACCGTGGGCGTGAGCTTCCTGTTCCGCCCGCTGGGGGCCTTCCTCGCGGGCCACTACGGCGACAGGATCGGGCGCAAGACGGTCCTGATGATCACCCTGATCATGATGGGCGCGGGCACCGCGCTGATCGGCCTGCTGCCCACCTACGACTCGATCGGCATCGCGGCCCCCATCATCCTGGTGATCCTCCGCTGCGTCCAGGGCATCTCCGCCGGCGGCGAGTGGGGCGGAGCCGCCCTGCTCTCCGTCGAGCACGCCCCCGTCGCCAAGCGCGGCATCATGGGCTCCGCACCCCAGATCGGGGTGCCGCTGGGGCTGCTGGCCGCCTCCGGCGTGATGGCCCTGATGACCCAGATCGCCCCGGGAGAGGCCTTCCTGGCCTGGGGCTGGCGGGTGCCCTTCCTGCTCTCGGTGGTGCTGATCGTGGTGGGCTACTACGTGCGCCGCAACGTCGAGGAGAGCCCGGTCTTCACCGAGATCGCCGAACGCAAGCAGGAGACGAAGATCCCCGTCGTCGTGCTGTTCCAGAAGTACGGACTGGTGGTGCTCGTCGCCGCCCTGGTGTTCGCCGGCAACAATGCGGTGGGCTACATGACCACCGGCGGCTTCATCCAGCGGTACACCACCGACCCCGAGGGCCCGATCGCCCTGCAGGCCGGTCCGGTGCTGTGGATCGTCACCGCCTCGGCCGTGTGCTGGCTGTTCTCGACCCTCGCCGCCGGGGCGGTCTGCGACCGGCTGGGCCGCCGCACCACGTACATCCTGGGCTGGGTGCTGCTCGGCATCGGGGTGCTGGCTCTGTTCCCGCTGGTCAACCAGGCATCCCTGGGCGCCCTCTTCCTGGCACTGGCCTTCTTGAGCATCGGGCTGGGCTTCACCTACGGGCCGCAGGCGGCGCTGTACACGGAGCTGTTCCCGGCCTCGGTGCGCTTCTCCGGGGTCTCGATCTCCTACGCCATCGGCTCGATCATCGGCGGCGCCTTCGCCCCCACCATCGCGGCGGCGCTGGTCTCCGCGACCGGCTCGACCGAATCCGTGACCCTCTACCTGCTGGGCATGGTGGTCGTCGGCCTGGCGGCCACCCTGGTGCTGCGGGACCGCAGCGGGATCCCGCTGGGCCCCGAGCACGAGGCCGAGCAGCGGGTCAACCCGCTCCGCGGCACCTCCACCGCGGTCCCGGCGCTCGACTGACCCTGCCCGGCGACGGCGCCGACGAGACCCCCGGCACCGCCCGACCATCCGATGTCGTATACGACCTATCCGGGTCGTGCCGGCACCGCTCCCCCTCCACGTCACTCTCCAGCTCCAGGAAAGGCAGAACGATGCAGTTCCACCACCACGGGTACCTCTCGACCGAGCCGCGGATCGCCGCGGCCGCCGGCACCGGGACGGACCGCCCCGATGAGCTCCCCGACACCATGGACGTGCTGATCGTCGGCTCCGGCCCCGCCGGCGTGATCGCCGCCGCGCAGCTCTCCCAGTACCCCGACGTCCACACCCGCCTCATCGAGCGTCGGCCGGGCCGGCTCGAGCTCGGCCAGGCCGACGGCATCCAGGCCCGCTCGGTGGAGACCTTCCAGGCCTTCGGCTTCGCCGAGCGGATCACCGCCGAGGCCTATCGGATCACCGAGATGAACTTCTGGGCCCCGGACCCGGAGAACCCGCAGAACATCGTGCGCACCTCCCGCACCGATGACGACGTCCGCGGCGTCAGCGAGTTCCCGCACCTGATCGTCAACCAGGCACGGGTGCTGGACTACTACCTCGAGGCCGCGCAGCGCGGCCCGGCCCGCATCGAACCCGACTACGGCTGGGAGTTCACCGGCGAGCTCACCGTCACCGAGGGCGCCGAGCACCCGGTCGCGGTGACCCTGCGCCGCACGGCAGGACCGGACGAGGGCGCCGAAAGAACCGTGCGCGCGAAGTACGTCTACGGCTGCGACGGCGCCCACTCGCGGGTGCGCAAGGCGCTGGGCTGCACCATGAAAGGCGACAAGGCGCTGCACGCCTGGGGCGTCATGGACATCCTGTACGACACGGACTTCCCCGACATCCGCACCAAGTGCGCGATCCAGTCCCACGACGGCGGCAGCATCCTGCTGATCCCCCGGGAGGGCGGCTATCTGATCCGGCTGTACGTCGATCTCGGCACGGTCGCGGAGGACGACGACGGCCAGGTGCGCCGCACCCCGCTGGAGACCGTGGTCGCGAAGGCCAACGAGATCCTCCACCCCTTCACGATCGAGGTGCGGCACGTGGCCTGGAGCAGCATCTACGAGGTGGGCCACCGCCTCACCGACCGCTTCGACGACGTGCTCCCGGCGGACCGCGGCACCCGCGCCCCGCGGGTGTTCATCGCGGGCGATGCCTGCCACACCCACTCCGCCAAGGCCGGGCAGGGCATGAACGTGTCCATGCAGGACGGCTTCAACCTGGCCTGGAAGCTGGGGCAGGTGCTCAGCGGACGCAGCCCCGCCTCGCTGCTGGACACCTACTCCGCCGAGCGCCAGGTGGTCGCCGGGGATCTCATCGACTTCGACCGGGAATGGTCCTCGCTGATGGCGAAGAAGCCCGAGGAGCTCGGCTCCCCGGACGAGGTCGCGGAGTACTACGTGCGCACCAGCGAGTTCCCGGCCGGCTTCATGACCGAGTACACCGATTCGATGATCACCCGCGAGGGGATCGGGCAGGAGCTCGCCACCGGGTACCCGATCGGGAAGCGGTTCAAGTCCGAACGGGTGGTGCGCGTCAGCGACGCCAATCCCGTCCACCTCGGGCACCATGCGCGGGCCGACGGCCGCTGGCGCCTGTACGCCTTCGCCGACGCCGCCGCCCCGTCGGCCGCCGACTCCCCGCTGCGCCGCTGGGCGCAGTGGATGCTGGACGCGCCCGATGCGCCGGTCGCCGCGCACACGCCGGCGGGCGCCGACCTCGATGCGCTGTTCGACATCAAGGTGATCTATCAGCAGGGACACCACGACGTCGAGTTCCCCGACGCCCCGGAGATCTTCCGCTCGCGCAGCGGCCCGTTCCAGCTCACCGACTACGAGCGGGTCTACGCCACCGATCGCCGGGACCCGGAGCTCTTCGATCCCGTGGACATCTTCGCCACCCGCGGCATCTCGCGGGACGGTGCCGTGGTGGTGGTGCGCCCCGACCAGTACGTCGCCGGGATCTTCCCCTTGACCGACACCGCAGGGCTGGCAGAGTTCTTCCGAGGGCACCTGCTGCCGGCCGACGCCGCGGCTGCGGCGTCCTGACCCCCCATCCACCGAGACCGCCGACGATGTCACCAGGAGAGCCATGACCGAGAACCACGAGCACGAGCTGCTGGCCGCTGTCCCCCAGGAGCTGTTCATCGGCGGGCGCTGGCGCGCCGCGGAGGGCGGCGAGACCCTCGAGGTCCGCGATCCCTCCACCGGCGCCGTGATCCGCACCATCGCCTCCGCCTCGCGCGCCGACGCCCAAGCCGCGATGGACGCGACCGCGGAGGCCTTCCCCGCCTGGGCCCGCACCCCGGCGCGGGAGCGTGGCGAGCTGCTGCGGCGGGCCTTCGACCTGCTCACCGAGCGCGCGGAGGAGTTCGCGCTGCTGATGACGCTGGAGATGGGCAAGCCCCTGGCCGAGTCCCGCGGCGAGGTGAAGTACGGCGCCGAGTTCCTGCGCTGGTTCAGCGAGGAGGCGGTGCGGGTCCAGGGCCGCTACGGCGCGAACCCGGAGGGCACCGGGCGCACGATCGTCAGCCAGCATCCGGTGGGGCCCTGCTTCCTGATCACCCCGTGGAACTTCCCGCTGGCGATGGCGACCCGCAAGATCGCCCCGGCCCTCGCGGCCGGCTGCACGGTGGTCATCAAGCCGGCGCAGCTGACCCCGCTGACCACCCTCGCGTTCGTGAAGCTGCTGGAGGAGGAGGGGCTGCCCGCGGGCGTGGTCAACGTGGTCACCTCCCGCTCCTCCCGTGCCGTCTCCGAGCCCATCCTCGCCGATCCGCGGCTGCGCAAGCTCTCCTTCACCGGCTCCACCGAGGTGGGGCAGAAGCTGCTGGCCCAGGCGGCACCGGGCGTGCTGCGCACCTCGATGGAGCTGGGCGGCAACGCCCCCTTCGTGATCTTCGAGGACGCGGACCTGGACGCCGCGGTCGAGGGCGCGATGCTCGCGAAGTTCCGCAACATCGGCCAGGCCTGCACCGCCGCGAACCGCTTCATCGTGCACCGCTCGGTGGCCGACGAGTTCGCCCGGCGGGTCACCGAGCGCGTCCAGGGCTTCGGCATGGGCCGCGGCACCGAGGAGGGCGTGACCATCGGCCCGCTGATCGACGAGGACGCGGTGCACAAGGCGGACACGCTGGTCTCCGACGCCCTCGAGCGGGGGGCGACGCTCACCACCGGTGGGAAGGAGGTCGCCGGGCCCGGCACCTTCTTCGAGGCCACGGTGCTCGCGGACGTCCGCGAGGGCAGCGCGCTGCTGCGCGAGGAGATCTTCGGTCCGGTGCTCGCGATCGTCCCCTTCGACACCGAGGAGGAGGCGGTGCGCCTGGCCAACGGCACCGAGTTCGGGCTGGTCTCCTACGTCTTCACGCAGGACCTGGCCCGCGGGCAGCGCATGATCGAGCTGCTGGAGACCGGGATGCTGGGCCTGAACGTGGGCGTGGTCTCCAACGCCGCAGCCCCGTTCGGCGGCTGGAAGATGTCGGGCCTGGGCCGTGAGGGCGGTGCGGAGGGCATCCACGAATACCTGCAGTCGAAGTACACGCTGACGCCGAATCCCTTCTGAGCAGGCCGCGGCGGCACCGCCACTCCGCCCAGCACGGCGGCGCCGCCGCTCCGCCCAGCACGGCGGCGCCGCCGCCACCAGAAGCCCGCCGTCTCCGAGCTCTGAGCGCCTCTGCAGCGTTCCGCCCTCGCTGACAGCAGATTCCGGGTGGCGTAGCGTGCGGATATGAACACCGATGCGCAGTCCACACCCACCGACCCCACTCCTGCCGCGGAGATCACCGCCGACGTCATCGTGCTCGGCGGCGGACCCGTCGGCGAGAACATCGCCCAGTACGCCACCGAGGGCACCGACCTCACCGCGGTGATCGTCGAGTCCGAGCTGGTGGGCGGCGAATGCTCCTACTACGCGTGCATCCCCTCGAAGTCCCTGCTGCGCCCGCTGGCGGTCGCGGACACCGCCGCCCACCTGCCGGGGGTCACCAGCCCGGAGCTCGACCGCGAGGCGCTGCTGGCCCGGCGCGACACCTGGGTCTCCCACTACGACGACGCCGGACAGGTCGAGTGGGTCGAGGGCGCGGGCATGCAGCTGGTGCGCGGGCACGGCCGGATCGTCGGCGAGCGCGAGGTGCTGGTGGAGTCGGCCGACGGGAGCACGACGACGCGGGTGCATGCCCGCCGCGCCGTGGTGCTCGCCACGGGTTCCGAGGCTGTGCTGCCCGGGCCGCTGCGCGAGCTGCTGCCGTGGACCTCGCGGGATGCGACCGGGGTGCGGGAGGTGCCCGGGGAGCTGGTGATCGTCGGCGGCGGCGTGGTCGCGGTCGAGGCCGCGACCTGGATGGCGGCGCTGGGCTCCCAGGTGCGTCTGCTGGTGCGCGGCGCCGCTCTGCTGACCGGCGCCGAGCCCTTCGCCGGCACGCACGTGCGCGATGCGCTGCGCGCCGCCGGGGTGGACGTCCAGTTCGGCGCCTCGGTCATCGGCGGCGAGCGCGAGCACGCAGAGGCCACCGGCCGCGGCCGGCTCCACGGCGGACGGGTGACGCTACAGGTCGAGGACACCGGCGGGCGCCGCGAGGTGAGCGCGGACGAGGTGCTCGCCGCCACCGGCCGTCGGCCCCGGCTGGGGGACGTCGGCCTCCAGACGGTCGGGCTCACCCCCGAGGACATCACCGGCGCGGAGACCGGCCCGTCCGATGATGCGACCGGTGCCCCGCTCCCGGAGTGGCTGCACGTGGTCGGCGATGCCGGCGGGGAAGCGCCGCTGACCCACTGGGGCAAGTACCGTGCCCGGGTGATCGGGCAGGCGATCCGTGCCGGGGTGACCGGTGAGGCGCTCGAGCCGGTACCGGAGTACGTTCCCGTCCCTCAGGTCGTGTTCACCGATCCGCAGGTCACCTCCGTGGGTCTGACCGAGAAGAGCGCCCGGGAGGCCGGGCACGAGGTGATCACGGCGCAGGTCCCCTTCGGCGGGGCGGCCGGCTCCTCGCTGCTGCGCGATGACGCCACCGGCACCGCCCAGCTGGTGGTGGACCGGGCTGCGCGCACGCTGCTGGGCGCCACCTTCGTGGGCCCCGAGGCCTCCGAGATGATCCACGCCGCGACCATCGCGATCGTCGGCCAGGTGCCGGTGCACGTGCTGCGGCACGCGGTGCCGAGCTTCCCGACCGCCTCCGAGCTGTGGCTGCAGCTGCTCGAGTCGCTGCCGGTGGAGCTGCGGAGCGCCTGAGCCCGAGCCTCCGGCGGCCCGGGCGGGAGTTCGTGGTGATCGCCCGAGCGGGCTGAGCGGGTCCCTGCAGTGCGGTGGGGCGGCCGGTGGCGCTCAGCCAGCACGCACCGCCCCTATGGGCGCCGTGTGCTGGCTGAGCGCCAGTGGGTGCAGCTGCCCGGCTCGCCGGGCCGCGGTGCTGAGACGGTGCGGGGCGGAGGTGCAGGCCCGGGCGACGGACAGGCGGGCTCAGCCCTCCTGGTCGGTGCCGGTGTAGAAGTCGTAGGTGGCGTCGGCCCGCTGCTGGGCGACCTCGGCATCCTCTCCCGAGGCGGTGTGGGCCACGGCCCAGCCGTCGGCCGCGCCGCGGTAGAAGGAGCGGCCTTCCTCGGTACCGCCCCACGCCTCGGCCTCGGAAGGCGCCAGCGAACCCTGGGTCGCGCCCAGGTGCAGGGCCAGGCCCAGCAGGCCGCCGTCCCAGCCTACGCCGGTCGCGCCCGGGCCGAAGGTCTCCCACATCTCGGCAGGGATGTCCGCGGTGTTCGAGACGTGCTCGAGCTCGACGCGGGTCGACTCCTCGCCGTCCGCGGCCAGGCGGATGGTCAGCCAGGACACACCGCCCATCATCTCCCAGGTCACGGAGTACTCGGCTGCGCCGTCCTCGGGCGGCTCACAGGTGAGGATCTCGCCGCCGGCGTTGCCCTCGAACTGGTAGCGACCGCCGAGCCGGAGGTCTCCGCTGATCGGCAGGAACCAGCGCTGGATGCGCTCGGCGGTGGTGACCGCATCCCAGACGTCGGCGAGGGCCGCGGGGTAGGCCTGCTCGAGGGACTGGACGTGAGCAGACCGGCCGTCACGCTCCTCGAGGCGGTAAGTGCGCGTGACGGACTGCAGCTGGGTGGGGACATCGACCATGTCAGGTCTCCTTCGGAGGGGGAACCGCGGAGGGCAGGGCGCCCGGCGCGGGGTCGGAATCGGTGCGGGTGGGCTCGGGGGCGGCAGACGGGACGGCACCGGAGGCGTCCGACCGGACTGTGCCGGGCCCGGCCGGCGATGCCAGGTCAACAGCCGCCGACGGCGTGGCGTCTACGACGCGGCGGCGCTGGAGCTTCCCACGAGCGAGTTCGGTGCCCAGCGCGTCGAGCTTCGGCAGCCAGAAGCGCTCGAAGGGGGTGAGCCATTGCTGTGCCTCGTGCGGGCCGCGAGCATCGACCGCGTAGAGGCGGCGGCGTCCCTCGGTGCGGACGGTGGCGAAGCCGTGCTCGCGCAGGACCCGCAGGTGCTGGGAGACGGCCGGCTGGCTGATCCCGAACTCCGGTTGCACGATCTCGCCGAGCTCGCCGGCGCTGAGCTCAGGCGCGCCGAGCTCGCCGGCGTCGGCGAGGAGCTCGAGGATCCGCCGCCGAACCGGGTCGCCGAGGACATCGAGCGCGTGCATGCCCCGATCCTCGCGCGCACCCTCATATAAGTCAAGACTTATGCGATGGGGGCCGCCCGCACCTCGCCGCGGCCCGCGTGGCCCGCGTGGCCCGCGTGGCCCGCAGGACGTACAGGGCCCGCAGGACTTGCAGGGCCCGCAGGACGTACAGGGCCCGCAGGACTTGCAGGGCCCGCACGGATTGTCCGGATACGTACCATCCGGGCGGTGAATCGAGAACGGATCCTGACAATCCTGGGCGGGCAGCGGGCAGCGGGCACAGGCAGCGGGCAGCGGGCGCCGGGCAGCGGGCACGCGGAAACGGCGCTGGCTGCCGGCATTCTCAGCGGCGGGCGGCGAGGACGATGCCGCGGTAGGCCGCCCCCAGCAGCACCAGGGCCGCTCCGGCCACGATCGTGCTGCCGGGCAGGGCCGCGACCAGCAGCACGCAGCCACACAGCCCCAGCACCTGCATCGCCTTCGGATACAGCCTCCACTCCCCCTCCTGGGTGAGCGCGGCGAGGTTCGCGATCGCGTAGTAGAGCAGCACCCCGAAGGCGGAGGCGGCGATCGCGACCAGCACGTCCGCGGCCAGCAGCACCAGCGCCAGCACGGCGAGACCGGTGGCGATCTCGGCCCGCTGCGGCACCGCGAACCGGTCGCTGACGTGGGCGAGGACCGGCGGCAGATCCCGCTCCCGAGCCATGGCCAGGGCGGTGCGGGAGATGCCGGCGACCAGGGCGAGCAGCGCCCCGCCGGCCGCGGCGATCGCGCCCACGGTGATGACCGCGCTCCACGCCCCGCCGGCGCCCACGGACTCGAGCGCGGTGAGGAACGGGGCCGGGCCCCAGCCCTGGTCACCCGGGGCGGGGCCGACCAGGACCAGCAGCACGGAGAGGGTCAGGTACAGCACGGCCACGATGCCCAGGGCGAGGAGGATCGCACGGGGGATGGTGCGGCGCGGCGCGGCGACCTCCTCGCCGAGGGTCGCCACCCGGGCGTAGCCGGCGAAGGCGAAGAACATCAGCGCCGCGGCCTGGGCCACGGCGAGCGCGATCCCGACCGTTCCGCCGCTGCCGGCACCCAGCACGGCGGCGAGCCCGCCGTCCCAGAGACCTGCGGCGGAGCCGGCCAGAGGGCCGGGGGTCGCATCGGCGAGACCCGCGACCACCGCATCGGCCCCGCCGGCGGGGCGGCGCCCGTCAGCAGGTCCGCTGACAGCACCGCCGTCGGCCCCGGCGCCCCCGGCCGCAAGGCCGATCGAGAGCCGCACCCCGGTGAGCACCAGCGCCGTGAGCGCGATGGTGACCAGCACGCGGGCGAGGGCCGCGGTGCGGGTGACGCCCACCAGATTCACGGCGGTGAGCACCACGACCACGAGCGCGGCGACGATCCGCTGCGCCGGCTCGGGCACCAGGTAGGCGGCGACGACCAGGGCCATCGCAGCACAGGAGGCGGTCTTGCCGATCACGAAGCACCAGCCGGCGAGGAATCCCCACCAGGGGCCCAGCTGCTGCCTGCCGAAGTGGTAGGTGCCGCCCGCGGCGGGATGCTGGGCGGCGAGCTGTGCGGTGGAGGTGGCGTTGCACAGGGCGACGACGGCAGCGAGCAGCACGGCCAGCGGGGCCAGCGCCCCGGCGAGGTCCTGGGCGGCGCCGAGCGAGACGAAGGCACCGGCCCCGATCATCGCGGCCAGCCCGATCGAGACCGCGTCCCGCAGGCCGAGACGTCGGGCGAGCGAGCCGGGGGTGGAGGTCACGGGGTTCCGTTCGATGAGGTCGGACATGGCTGGGGGCGTCGGCGGCTCGCACCGCTGACGCCCCCAGGATGCCGGTCAGGCGGGGTCAGCCGCCATGCCCGGAGCGGACCACGTCCACACCGTGGTCGAGGCCATGACCCTTGTCGTGCCCGTGGCCGTTCCCGTTCCCGTGGCCCGGATGCCCGGGATCACAATGGGGATGGCCCTTGCCCTGCCCCGTGCCATGGCCCTTGCCGTGGCCCGTGCCATGGCCCGTGCCGTGGCCCTTGCCGTGGCCCTTGCCGTGGCCCGTGCCGTGGCCCGTGCCGGGATGTTCGCACTCACCCCCGTCGTCGCCACCGCCCTCGGGGAACCCGCCGCCCAGGCCCACGATGATCGGGTCGTGGTCGGAGGAGGCGAAGGGGCCGTCCTGGTAGAGGTTGACGGCGTTGTAGTTGTACCGGCTGTACTGAGCCAGGACCGGCTCGGCACCGTTGATCTGCCAGTCGTCCGCGCCGGTGACGCGCTCGGCGGCCGACGCGTTGGCGATCACATGGTCGAGCGAGCCGACCATGCCGCCGTAGCTGTAGGACCAGCCCTCGGGATCGTGGGTCTCGCCGAGGTTCACGAAGCCCACGTCGTAGAAGAGCTGCAGCGGCTCCTCCTGGGTGTAGGCATTGAAGTCGCCGCCGTGGAAGATGTCCGAGACGCCGAGCCTGGTGGCCGTCTCCACGCCCCAGGTCTGCAGGGCCTCGGCCTGCTGCAGGCGGGAGGTGCGGGCGTTGCCCTGGACCGGATCCTCCGGCAGGTTCGCGTCCTCGGCGTCCTGCGAGCCCTTGGACTTGAAGTGGTTGACGGTGAAGAAGAACGGCTCACCCTCGACCTGCTCCTCGCCGCTGCCCTCGAGCGGCACGAACACCTGGCCGATCGGCTCCCGGGCATTGTTGAACGCCTCATGACCGGCGAGGATCTGGGCCTGGCCCTGCGGGGCGACCTCGGCGGGCCGGAAGATGATCGCGTTGGTGATGACGTCCTGCCCGCCGTCCAGGCCCATCGCGGCGTAGGCCTCACCGGTCGGGATGTAGTCCCACGTGCCCGCGCCGGCCTGCGCGTTCAGCGCGGCGACCAGGGTGGCGGTCGCCTCGTCGGGAGTCTCGCCCAGACGGGCGGAGTTCTCGATCTCCATCAGACCCACCACGTCGGCCTCGGTGCCGATGATCGCCTCGACGATCTTGGACTCCTGGCGCTGGAGGTTGGGCGCATCCCAGGCGCCGCGCAGCTCGCAGCCACCGCGCACCGTGATCGGGTTGCCGTCCCTATCGGTGTACGGCTCGCAACCGGGCACGTCCGCGCCGAGGGTGGTGAAGTAGTTCAGCACGTTGAAGGTGGCCAGCTGCAGGTCGCCGCCCACCGCCTCGGGGGCGCCCGCACGGGTGTCCCCGAAGTCGACCCCGTCGGTGTCGTGCGAGGCCCAGGGCGTGGTGGTGTTCAGCCGCCACGTGTCGAAGGAGTAGGCGACCACGACCGGCTCGGTGAACGACGCCGCCGCTCCGACGCGGACCGGCTCCTGGGTGGTCAGCCAGCTCATCGGCTGCTCGGGGTTGCGCGAGAAGTCGGTGGTGCGGCCGTCGTCCAGCAGCACCTTGAGGTCCTCACGCCCCTCGAAGTAGGCGGTGGCCTCCTCCCCGGGGCGCATCAGGTCACCGGCCTGCTGCAGCGGCTCGTCACCGATGGCGAGGGTGACCTCGCCGAAGCGGTTGGTGTTGTACACGTCGGTGACGGTGAAGTCGCCCTCGCCGGGCAGGTACAGCATGTGCTCGAGGCTCTCGCGCTGCGTCTCCTCGGTGGGGAACGCACCCTCGAGAGTCAGGGGCTCGACGGCCTCCAGCGGGTCTGCGAGCTGCTCGAGGCCCTCGGCGCCGACGGTGATCTGGGTGGCGTCGTAGTACTCGGAGACGTCGCCTGTCACGCGCACGGAGTCGCCGATCGCGACCTGGTCCATGGTGTCCGGGGAGTAGACGAACACGGCGGTGGAGCCGGAGTGGCTGGAGAAGTCCAGCGCTCCCCCGGTGCCCGCGGTCTGGATGACGTAGCCGTTCAGGCCGCCGGTGGCGTACACCGCGGTCACCACGCCCTCGGTGCTCACGCGTTGGCCGTCCAGCGGGCTCGCGGCGCCGGTGCCCTGGATCTCGGCGATCGTGGCCTCCATCGGCTCTACCGGATCACCGGGATCACCGGGATCGGGCTGCTCGGCGCCCGACGGGGTCGGGGTGGGCTCACCCTCGCGGAAGTCGGTGGAGTTCTCCCCGGTCGCAGCGACGCGGGAGACGGAGGTGGCGTTATCGGTCCCGGGTGCGGGGGCCTCGCCGGAGAAGGTCTCCGCCGCACCCCAGCCCACGAGATCCACGATCGCCGGGTCCTCAGCGCAGGTGGAGCCGTGACAGGTGAGCGTCCCCTCGGCATCGGAGAGGGCGAACACGCCGCCGCTGCCGGAGGCGTTGATCCCACCCTCCAGATCCGCTGCGGGCAGGGGCTCGCCGTTGCCGTTGCCGTCGGCGAGCTGGATGAGGAAGGTGCCGCCGGCCGGAACGGTGCCGGAGAGCGCGAGGGTGTTGTTGAAGGTGCCGGTCCTGGAGGCGTACTGCAGGGACCAACCGTCGATCGAGACGTCGGCGTCGGAGGTGTTGACCAGCTCGACGAAATCGCTGAGCAAGGCGGCGCCGGAGTTGCCGCCCCCGCCGTAGATCTCGTTGATCTGGAGGTCGCCGGGGGCGACCACGGCGGCCTGGGCGGCGGTCGTGACGCCGGGCGCGAGGCTCAGGCCGAGGGCGAGGGCGGCGACGGCGCCGCCGACGCGCGAAAGGCGCGAGCGGAGGCCGGGGCCGTGGGCGATGCTGTTCATGGGTGCTCCTGGGGTGGAGGGTGGGGCGAGTCTGCTGCGGGGGTCCGACGGATGACGCCGGGATCGGGCGGGGCGCACGGTGTCGGGGTCGGGACCGACGCTTCGTGGTGGTCGGTCCCGACCCCGTCAGGGGCTGTCAGCGCCCGTCCGAGGTTCTCCGCGGCCCGTCAGGGGTGTCAGCCCTGTCGGCCGACGCCCTTGCCGATGCCGCTGTTGCTGCCACCGGGGGTGCCGTTGTTGTGCCCGGGGCCGCGGTTGTCGTTCTGCCGTGGACCGTTGCCCCGGTCATGACCCTTGGCCTTGCCGTTGACCTTGCCCGGGTGCTCGGCGCCCGGCTCCTCGGAGCAGGCGGCGAGGCCGAGCCGCTCGGTGGAGAGCTCAACGGTGATGGCGGTGCCTGTGTCCGGGACCGTGGTGAGGGTCAACGGCAGCGAGGTCCCCTCGGCGAGGCAGGTCAGACCCTCGAGGGTGACGTCCGCGTAGTAGCCCCCGAGCTCTTCGGAGTGCACGTAGGGCGCCTCGACGGTGCCGTGCTCGCCGGTGTCGACGCTCACGGTCCTGATCTCCGGAGCACCGAGGCTCTGGGACTCGAGCTTGCCCAGTCGCAGCACCGGGGCGGTGCCCGCCTCGCCGGCCAGGATCTGCAGCTCGGCCTGACGCTGCGAGAAGTCCGGGGTCAGGCCCTCGTGCGCCGCGAGGTACTGGATGAACGCGTCGCGATCCAGCACACCGGAGTCGCGCACGTTCGCGGCGTCGGACAGGGCGTGCATGTTGTCGCCGCCCTCGAAGAGGAAGCTCGCGGCCACGATGGTGTACATCGCGTCGGGGTCGATCGGCTCGCCGTCGATGCGGATGTCGACGATCCGGTCATCGCGCTCGGCGCTGGAGTCGAAGGCGTACTCGACGTTCTCGGAGACGCCGAAGGCGAGGAAGGACTCGTCGCCGGGGTCGACCGCGCCACCCTCGGCGTTGCGCTGCCACTGCTCCTCGAGCATCTGCTCGAACTGTGCACCGGTGACCTCACCGGCGTTGAGGGTGTTGCCGAAGGGGACCATGGAGTTGGCCTCGGCGTAGGTGACCACGCCCTCCCCTTCGTCGGCCGCGGACTCCTCGTACCAGAGCTCCGCGCGGATGCCGCCGGGGTTCATGAACCCGATGACCTCGTGCTCGCCGCCGAGGCCGGCGTCCTCGAGGTACCACCTCATGGAGTCGGCGAGCATGTTGCCGGCCGCGGAGTGACGCGTGCGATTGTCGCCCTTGGTGGTCGCCTGGTTCCCGATCGGCTCGTCCGGGGTGCGGATGCCATCCACGTAGGAGGCCTTGGAGTCGTCCCAGGATGTGGTGACGTCCCCGTCGACGGAACCGACGGGCTCGGCGCCGACCACGGCTGCCTGGTCGATGGCGTCCTGGGCGATCTGGGTGACGTCCTCGACCACGGGGGTCGTGATCGCGCAGGTCTCGCCTTCTTCCAGGGAGGTGGCGATGAGCTCGGGCATGCCCTGCACGTCCCAGTCCCCGTCCTCGCCCAGCTCCAGGTTCACCACGCCGAGGTTCGCGGCGCTGGCGCCGGTCTGCACGATGGCACGCTCCTCGCCGTCCTGGCCGGGGACGGGAGCGTTGAAGTTGTAGACCCGGTGCGAGTCGCCGTTGAAGATCGCATCGACCTCGGCGGAGGTCTCGGTGACGATCTTGTCGAAGATCGGGTCCGTGTTGTCCGGGGCGACGCCCGGCTCGGCGTTCGCGCTCGCACCCTCGTGATAGGAGGCGACGAGGACGTCGTACTCGACCCCGTCGCTCGCCATCTCCGCGACGACGTCGTTGACCGCGTCGACCGGATCGCCGAACTCGAGGCCCTCGATGGCGGCGGGGCTGACCTTGCCCACGGTCTTCGTGGTGACCGCGCCGATCACGGCGATCTTCACCCCGTCGCGATCGATGACGGCGTACGCGTCGTGGATCCGCTCGCCGGTGGCCTCGTCGTAGACGTTCGCGGCGAGGTCCGGGAACGCGGTGCGGGGCTCGATGCGCTCCAGCAGGTCCTCGACGCCCTGGTCGTACTCGTGGTTGCCGATCGCCGTGGCGTCGACGCCCATGGCGTTGAGCACGTCGATCGTGGGCTCGTCGTTCTGCACGGCGGAGGCGAAGGCGGAACCACCCACATTGTCGCCCGCGGAGAGCAGCACCGAGGTATCACTCTCGGCACGCACCGTCTCGACGGCGCAGACGAGGCCGTCGGCACCACCGATGGCGCCGTGGAAGTCGTTGAAGGTCATCAGGGTGACCTGGTCACCGGGATCGGCGGCGGCGGCGCCGAGCGGCACGACGGCCGACGCGACGGCGACCGCGGCGGCACCGAGCCCGGCGGCCACGCCGCGCCCGAGGCGGCGAGCGGGGATGTCCAGCATGGAAAGCTCCTGAGGGCAGGGGATGATGCGAGAAGAGCCGTTCCATCACACCCCAGAAACGTCCCGTCCGCTGACGTTTTCACCAAGCCGGCAGCGACCTGTCATCGGCAGTTCAGCTCCGCCGTGGTCAGGCCGCATTCCGAGTGCCGCCACCAGAAATATCGTGACCTTGCCGTGACCTGAGACGAGCCGTCCGCGCCGCACGATCCTGCGGCGCGGACAGGGCGCAGGACCGGCCGGCGGGGCCGGGGCCACTCCGGCCGCGCGGCCGGCCTGCACCGGGTGACCGCTTTCCGTATGTGACCTCGCCCCGTCGGCGGGAGGCGCTCGTGGCCCCACCGGGACCGAGTGGGTACCATCTGCGAGGACTACGGATGGTCCGCCCGCCCCGTCCCCCGGCCTCTCCTCGATGCTCTCGGCCCCGACCGGGATCGGATCCGGCACCGTCCCCAGCCCGCCCGCTCCGACGCTCTCACCTCTCTTCCAGACGCGGACCGCGACCCGATCGGCCACCAGCCCCGGCCGGGCCGCCCATGCGCCGCTCAAGGAGTCCTCCCCATGGTCATGCCGCTGCCCTTCCTCACCCGTCGCCCCACCGTCCCCGCGAAGGACGGTGCGAGCTGGCCGCACGTCGTCATCCTGGGCGGCGGCTTCGCCGGGGCGCACTCCGTGGGCGCCCTGCGCGATGCCCGAGTGCGCGTGACCCTCATCGACCGCAACGTCTACAAGACCTTCCAGCCGCTGCTGTACCAGGTCGCGACCGCCGGTCTGAATCCGGGGGACGTCACCATGTTCCTGCGCGGCCTCTCCCTGAAGGTGCCGAACATGCGCTACCGCCAGGGCGAGATCGAGGGCGTGGACCCCCAGCGGAAGGTCGTGCGTCTGGACGAGGGGCAGAAGGGCACGCAGGAGATCTCCTACGACTACCTGATCGTCGCCAATGGTGCGACCACCACCTTCTTCGGCACTCCTGGTGCCGAGGAGCACGCGATGCCGATGTACACCCGCAGCCAGGCCCTGGCGATCCGCGATCGCGTCTTCTCCGAGCTGGAGCGCTCGAGCCGCGAGGCCGGGATCAGCCACGACAAACTGCACGTGTGCATCGTCGGCGGCGGGCCGACGGGCGTGGAGATCGCCGGCGCCCTGGCGGACTTCCGGATGCAGGAGCTGGACATCCTCTATCCCGAGATGGATCCGGGCACCCTCCAGGTCACGGTGCTGCAGCGCGGCGACGAGCTGCTCAAGGAGTTCTCCACCAAGTACCGCCAGTACGCGGCCGATGAGCTGCGGGACCGCGGCGTCACCCTGCAGCTGGGGCGCGGGGTGAAGGAGGTCGGCTACGACCACGTGGTGCTGGACGACGGCTCGGTCCTCGAATCCGATATCACCATCTGGGCGGCCGGGGTCGCGATCCCCGCCTCGGTCTCCGAGTGGGGTTTCCCCCAGGACCAGCGCGGCCGCCTCTCGGTGGACGACTACCTGCAGGTCAAGGGCTTCCCCGGCGTCTATGCGGCCGGGGACATCGCCGGTCAGGACGAGGCCCTCCCCCAGCTCGCGCAGCCCGCGATCCAGACCGGCCAGGCCGCCGCCCGGGCGATCGCCGCCGAGGTCGCCGGCAAGCCCCGCAAGAAGTTCTCGTACACCGATCTGGGCACCATGGCCACCATCGGCCGCCATGCCGCGATCGCGGAGATCCCGGTCCTGGGCGGCCTCTCGGGCTCGCTCGGCTGGGCGGCCTGGCTGGGCGTGCACGTCATGAAGATGATCGGGCACCGCAATCAGCGCGCGGTCGCGATGAACCTGGTGTCGCTGTACGGCGGCACCCGCGCCACCCATCAGCCGAATCCGGTGGTGGGCGAGGTGGACTCGCTGCGGGCGGCGAGGATCTTCGAGGAGCAGGCCCCGCGCCGCCTGTTCGGTCAGGGCGCCGAGGCCGCCTGCCCGCCCGAGGAGCACAGCGGCTCGACGCCGGGCTGAGCCGAGCCTGACGCAGCGGCACTGCGTTCCTGCTCGACCAGGGTCTGCTCGGCCAGGCCCGCCGGGCCCGGCCGAGTCCGCAGACCCGGTGTCACCTGCCGCTCAGCGCACGCTGCGGAGAAGCTCGATGAGCAGGTCGGCGTCCTGGCGGAGCGGATGGGGCGCCTCCCCGGTCGGCGCGCCGCCGGTGCTCGCGGGCACGCTCCCGCCTGCCGCGCCGGCTTCTGCGCCCTCCGCCGCCGTCACCCGCTCCGTCACGTCCGGCAGGGGGGCGGCGTAGCGGGCGGCGGTGACCGCGTCGGCGAGACGGGCGGCGGCGGCGCGGTGCTCGGGGACGATGTCGCGGTCAGCGGCCTCGATCTGCGCGAGCAGGTCCTCGAGGGCGCGGTGCGGCGGCAGCGCGGCATCCAGACCGAGGGCCGTGGGGGTCGGGCCCCACGCCCCGGTGAGCCGGAGCCAGCGGATCGCGGTACGGCGCACAGAGAGCTCTCGGGTGATCTCGGACCAGGCGAGCTCTCCCGCCTCGCGATGCCGCCGCTCCACCGCGAGCGCGGCGCCGGCCCCGTCAGCGCCGGCGCTGCCGTCAGCCCCGGCGCCCCGGCCCCGCAGAGCCGCCCAGCGCGCGTCGCGGGCGCGGTGGCGACGGTGCCGGATGCCGAGCACGGCCGCTGCGGCGCCGGCGGCGAGCAGCCCGCCCAGCGCCATCACCAGCACCACACCCCACTTGACGGTGCGCACGGTGGTCTCGGACGGCCCGCCGCCGTCGGTGGCCTGCGCGGTCGCGGGGTCCTCGACGGTCTCCTCGGCGGTGCCCTGCACGGTGGGCGTCTCCGCGGTGGGCTGGTCCGATGGCGACGGATCCTCGGGAGCGGGGGCGGGGGCCTCGACCTGCTCGGACGGGTCGGTCCGCTCCGGCGTGCTCACCCCGTTGGCGGCCGCGGCCGGGGTGGGCTCGAAGCGCACCCAGCCGTGCTCGGGGCCGAACCACACCTCGGGCCAGGCGTGCGCGTTCTTGGTGCTGACGGACCATGCGTCCCCGTCCTGCTCACCGGAGGTGAAGCCGATGACCACCCGCGCCGGGTATCCCTGCGAGGTCATCATCAGCGCGAACGCCGCGGCGAACTGCTCGCAGTAGCCCACGCGGTCCGCGAGGAAGGATTCCAGCGGGTCCTCGCCCGGCGGGGAGTTCACCGTGAGGGAGTAGGCGAAGGAGGTGCGGAAGTAGTCCTGGAAGGCGACGGCGGTGTCGTAGGCGGTGTCCGCCTGCCGGTTCTCGACGAGCTCGTCCGCGAGCGCTGACGCGATCTCGGGCACCTCGTCACGGGAGGTGTACCCGGTCTCGAAGGGCTGGGCGAACTCGGCCGGGTCCACGCCGCGCAGCTGCTCGGCGGTGGAGGTGCGCGGTTCGGACTCGATGCTGTAGCGCTGCCCGGGCAGTCCGGAGCGGAGGAAGGACAGAGCCACCTCGCCCTCGGTGGGCTGCAGCGTCATCGCCCGGTTCAGCGTGCGGTCCGCACCCTGCACGGAGCGCACATTGGCCGGTACGGGGAGGCGGTCCCCGGCGAGGTCGATGATCTCGACGTCGGTCTCGATGAAGTCCTCGTCGCTGCCGCTGGCGGGGACGCCGTCGTCCCGCGCGTCGCTGAAGGAGTCCCCTCCGCTCCGTGACTCCTCCCCCGTCGCATCGCCGCGGAAGGTCTCGCCGTCGAACGTGTTCAGGGTGCGCAGGCGCAGGTAGGAGGGGTCCTCCGCCGTGGTGGTGTACCGCAGCACCTCGGTCTCCTCCCGCTGCAGGAGGGAGCGGCGCACGGAGACGTCGTCATCGATCATCACCGGCCCGAGAGCGGGAGCGTCGGGATCCTGCCAGCGCTCGAGCAGGTCGACGTTCAGGGCGAGCCGGGCCGGGGCCAGCTGCGGCAGGGCCGGGCCCAGCAGCGGGGTCAGCGCCGCGACCAGGGCCACGCAGAGCGTGACCGCGGCGAGGGTGCGGCCGTGGTGGGCGGGAGGCCCCGCCTGCGGCCGACGGTCGCCGTGGAGGTAGCGCGGATCGGCGTGGACGGTGCGGGTCGCGAAGATCATCGCCCCGGCCAGCACGGGAGCGGCCACCTGCCACCACGGGCCGCCGGCCGGCTGCTGCAGGGCCGGGATCAGCAGCGAGCTCATCAGCAGCAGGGCGGTGGGGGTGTGCCAGCCCAGGTCCAGGAACATCAGGTCCAGCAGCAGGGTCGTCAGCCCGATCAGCGCCACCAGCAAGATGGCGCCGGGCGCTCCCAGGGCCACCGGAGGGACGCCCGAGGCCAGCTCGTTCACGCCGCGGGTGACGATCTCCGCCTGCGCACGGAGCACCGTGACCGGGCCGTCCTGCCAGGGGGCCAGACCCAGCACCGTCTCGGCCACCAGCACCAGCACCACCAGCAGCCCGGCCTGGGCCGGCGGCGCCAGCAGCTGGCGCGGCACCACGGTACGCAGCACCACCCCGCCGAGGATCACGGGGACGGCGGCGACCAGGGTCAGCAGCAGCCAGGACGAACCGGCCAGCAGCTGGGAGACGGGGGCCGAGGCCAGCGCCAGTCCGCACAGCAGCAGCAGCGCCCGGCCGGTGAGGTGGGCGCCCTCGAGCGGTGGCCGGCCCAGCAGCGGGCTCATCGTGGCGACTCCTCAGGGGCGGTGAGCAGGTCGGTGAGGGTGTCCGCGGCGGTGCCGCGCACCAGGTCCCAGGTACCGAGCCGGGAGCGGGTGGGGGCGTGCCGGTCGCGGACGGCGGCCAGCCGCCGGGCGTGCTGCTCGTGGGCGTGGCCGAAGTCCTCGCCGTCGGCCGGGCCGATGCGGCGGGCGGGACCGCCGCGCCGCGCTCGGTGCGGGGCCCGCGTGTCGGGGGCGGCGCGGGGGTCCTCGAGGGCGGGGCGCAGCGCGATCGCGGTGCGGTGGGCGGCGCGGCCGGCGAAGCGGTCCAGCTCGAGGCCGGAGAAGGGGTCGCCGTCGTCGGGCCCGAGGGCGATCGCGAGAGCGGTGTGCCCGGCGGCATGATCCTGGCCGATGCCGCCGGGGGCGTCGTCGTCGAAGTCGACGTCGGCGAGCGCGAGCAGGGAGGCGCGCTGCTCGACGGTGTCCGCCTCGCGTCCCAGCGGGGACGCGCCCGCCAGGCCGCGGCGGCGGCCGGTGCGGGTGATCTCGTCCCCGGAGGCGTCGACGACGCGCACCTCCCAACCGTGCAGCCCCAGGGCCTCGAGCACGGTCGCGGCGTGGGAGACCAGCGCATCCTCGACCTCGGCGGAGGGGTTCTCGCGCCGGCTGGTGTCGAGCACGATCACGGCGCTCTGCGCGGAGGCGGGCTCCTCCTCGCGGGTCATCAGCTGGCCGGTGCGGGCACTGGCGCGCCAGTTGATGCGGCGGATGTCGTCCCCGCTGGCGTAGGGGCGGGCGAGGGGGCCGATCTCGCCGATGCCCGGGGAGCCGGCGGCGCGGCGGGCGCTCTGCCGGCTGATGCCGGTGGCGCGTTCGGCGGCCGGCTCGATCGCACCGATCACCGGCAGGCCGATCAGGCGCAGGTCATCGGCCACGGTGCGGCGCAGATGGAACAGACCCAGCAGGTCGCGGACGATGAGCGAGTAGGGGCCCAGGCCGTGCCCGCCCCGTCGGCCCACGTGCAGCACATGCGGCATCCGCGCGGCCAGCGGCAGATCTCCCTGGCCGCCGAGCGGCTCGGGCAGGTGCTCGCGCACGATCCCGCGCCCCAGCGGCACCACGGTGATCCAGGCGGGGCCCGTCAGTTCGAGCATCACGCGGGCGGTGGAGCCCACCGGCACCGCGTCATCGACCAGATACCGGCGCGCCCGCAGCCCGACGCTGCTCACCATGATCCCGATCGCCCCGAGGACCAGCATGAGCAGCAGCGCTGCGGCCAGCTGACGGGCCGGGGTGACGCGGGCCAGGTCGCCCAGGAGCCACATCACCGTGCACAGCCCGAGCACCGCCACGCCCCGCCCGGTGGGGCGCAGCATCGTGCCGGGGCGCGGACTCATGTCTGCGAGGTGCCGGCCAGCACCTGCTCGACCAGCTCCTCCGCGGTCGCGCCGCGGGAGAGGGCCTGCGGGGTCAGGTGCATGCGGTGGCGCCACACCGGCATGATCACGTCGGCGATGTCCTGCGGGGTGGCGAAGGTGCGGGCGGAGAGCGCGGCCTTCGCCTTCGCGGCGCGCACCAGATGCACGGCGGCGCGCGGGGAGGCGCCGAGGGTGACCTGCGGATGGGAGCGGGTGGCCTGGGCCAGGCGCACCGCGTAGTCGAGGATCACCGGGGAGGCGTGCACACTGCGGACCAGGGAGATGTGCGCGGCGATCCGCTCGGGGCTGGTGCGGGTGATGACGGCGTCGATCACGTCGTGATCGCCCTCGGGGACGGGTCCGGTCTGGGTGGCGAGCATCCGTGCCTCGGCGCTGGGCACCGGGTAGCCCATGGTGGTCTGGGCCAGGAAGCGGTCCCGCTGCGCCTCGGGCAGGCGGTAGGTGCCCTCCATCTCGACGGGGTTGGAGGTGGCGACCACCATGAACGGCTCGGCGAGGGGGTAGGTGGTGCCGTCGACGGTGACCTGCCGCTCCTCCATCGCCTCCAGCAGCGCGGACTGGGTCTTCGGGGAGGCGCGGTTGATCTCGTCGGCCAGCAGGATCTGGGTGAACACGGCGCCGCGGCGGAACTCGAACTCGCTGGTGGCCTGGTTGAACACGCTCGCGCCGGTGACATCGCCCGGCAGCAGGTCGGGGGTGAACTGGATGCGGTGGCGCTGGGCCCCGAGGGAGGCGGCCCGGGACTTGGCGAGCATCGTCTTGCCCACCCCGGGGATGTCCTCGATGAGCAGGTGCCCGCCGGCCAGCAGCACCAGCACTGCGATGCGGGCCACCTCGTCCTTGCCCTCGACGACGGTCGCGATCTCCGAGACCACGCTCTCGGCCTCGGTGGCGATCTCGTGCGCCTGCGCGTCGGAGAGGACTTCTGCGGTCTCGCCGGGGCGGCTGCGGGAGGCATCCCGGGGATCGCGAGGAGCCTGCAGCGCGATGTCGTCCTGAGTCATGTCGAACTCCTCCGTGTCACCGGTGACACATGTTCACGAAAGCTTTGCCGTCTGATGAACTCCCCCGCTGAATCATCGTGACGATGCCTCGTACAGTATGACTGGTCCAGACTGCCATGCCCGAGGAGTTCCGATGTTCGTCCGACGTGGCCGAGCCCCCGTGAGGCTCGGCGCCGGGCTCCTGCTCGCCATGACATGCGCTGTGGCGCCGGTCCTCGCACTGGCCCCGCCGGCCGCGGGTGCGCCGACGCCGCCCGGGGCGTGCACCGACAAGGCACCGAGCGCGACGGCGACCTCGACGCAGCTGGGCGGGCCCGTCGAGGTCTCCGGTGACTGCTTCCCGACGCGCTCGACGGGCACGGTCGAGATCTTCATCCAGGGCAACGACGAATCGCGGCAGATCGACGACGTGAGCACCGGGGGCGGACAGTCGGTCCACAAGTCGTTCACGCCGACGGTGGCCGGCGACTATCAAGCCGTCATCGAGGTCGACGGCGTGCCTGCGACCACCACGTTCACGGTGGATCCGCCCACGGAGGAGCCGATCGACCCCGAGCCGACGGAACCTGCACCGACGGACCCCGACCCGACGGATCCCGAGCCGACGGATCCCGAACCGACAGATCCCGAGCCGACGGATCCCGAGCCACCCGACCCCGAGCCGACGGACGATCCGTCCGACGGACCGACCACCCCGGCACCGACCGACGATCCGGCGGAGCCGCTGCCGTCCGACCCGGCGCCCTCGGACGAACCGTCGACCCCGGCACCGACCCGGGACCCGAACACCTCGACCCCAGCACCCAGCGATCAGGACACCGAGGACCCGCAGGGCGCGCCCTCCCCGACCCCTGCGGATCCCTCCCCGAACGCCGAGGAGGACGAGGCCGCCACTGCGCCGCCGACGGCCTCCGACCGGCCGGGCACCTCCTCACCGGCGCCCGACTCCTCCACCCCCTCGGACCCCGCCCCGGCGACCGGCGACGTCCCGTCCTCGACTCCCGAGCACGACGCCGAGCAGCAGGAGGCGGCCGCGCTCGCGGTGCTGATGACCTCGCTGTTCGCGCACGGAGTCTCCGAGGGTGAGGTGGGCATCTCCCCCGCCGAGGCGGCGGTCTCCGGTCACGACGGCGCGTCCGACGCGGGCGGCAGGCCCGACAGCGGCGATTCCGACGGCGGCGATTCCGACGGTCACGGGGCCTCCGACGGCGGCGGCGAGGAGCTCGCCGAGACCGGTACGAACGCCTCCACACCCGCAGCGCTCGCAGGGCTCGCGCTGCTCAGCGGTGCCGGTCTGCTCTGGCATCAGCGCCGGCGGGACTGAGCTCTTCCGCGGTCGAGCCGTGGGAAACATGCGCTGGGAGGGGCGATGACGCACCTTTCCTACGGGTCACCGAGCGCTGCCCGCGGAACCGACGGCCGGGAGGCGGGCGGAACATGACCACTGCGCGCGGACTCGCTGCCGGTGCCCTGCGCCAGAATGCCTGCGCCGGAGTGGCAGCGTCAGGGTGGTGGCGTCAGGAGGGTTGCGCCAGAGCGGCGGCATCAGGGGGCAGCCTCAGGAGGGCTGTGCGACCACCCGCTGGCCGTGCTCCGCGACGATCGTGACGCCGGCGGGGGCGGAGCCGGGTGCCACGTGGTGCACCGCATCGGAGCCGTTGCCCGCGGCCCGGATCTCGCCGCCCACGTCCCAACTGCCGACAGCGTCCGCCAGGTCGACGGAGACCACGTCGTCGCCGGAGGTCGCGATCGAGCCGCCCACGCGCAGCACGTCGACCGCACCGCCGGGCTGGATGCTCACCGCGATGGCCTTCAGCGTCATCTGCACGCCCTTGACCAGGCTCGTCCCCTCGCCGCCTGCCGTGGTGATGTCCTGGTGCACGGTCAGCCTGGGCAGGGGCCGGGAGAGCTGGATCCCGATCGGGCCGTCGCCGTGGGTCTCGATCGACTCGAAGTCCGCCTCGGCGAGCGATCCGTCGTAGAGGTTGAACCCGCGTGCTCCTTTGCCGTAGGTGCGGATCGGTGCCTGGACGCGCAGGGTCGCGAGATCGCTGAAGTTGACGAAGCCGATCCCGCTGGGACCCCGTGAGGTGATCGGCTGCTGCGCGGTCCAGGTCTGCACCTCGCCCCAGTTGTCCAGCACCATGTCGTTCTGGCCGAGGGTCGTGACCGGCCCGAGGTTCGTCACGCGTTCGACGATCGCCCCGCTGATGACGAAGACCCCGCCGCTGATCAGATCGGGTGTGCCGGGGGCGATCCCGCCGTCCGTGACGATCTCCCCGGTGGTCAGCTCCGTCACGCGCAGGGAGCCGCCGGCCGCCTTGCCGTCGTCGTCCCCGTGGCCGCCGACGAAGACCCCGCTGCCGCGCACGGGAGTCCCCTCCGACCCCACGGACACGGCAGTGATCTCCGCGGTGAGCTGCACGGAGGGGTCGCCTGCCGGTTCCAGACGGTCAGCCCGCCCTGCATGGCCTCGACGCCGAAGCCGCGCGGGCGATCGGTCCGGCCGCGGAGGTCCGCCGCGCGGACGGTCAGAGCATCGATGACGATGTGGCCGGAGCGCACCGCGTCGGCAGCGATGAGGGCGACCTGACCCTCCGTGGTCACGCCCTGCAGCGTGAGCGTCCCCCAGTCGGGTCGGGTGGCGTCAGCGCGGACGGCGATCTCGTGCTCGGGCACGACGATCTCGATGTCCTGCAGGAGGTTGTCGCGGGTCAGCAGGATCCCCGTGGCACCGAATTCGAGCCGACCCCCGCGCAGGCTCGCTCCGGGCGGCAGCACGACGCGGGGGATGCCGGTGATCGTGCCGGAGATCTCGATGTCGGCGACGCCCTCGCCGAGCGCGTCCTGCAGCTGCTCTGCTGTGGTGACTTCGCGGGTCTCAGCCATGGCGAACACTCCCCATGGATCGACGGTCGTTGTCTGTGCCCGCATCCTCGCACAGGCGCGCCCCCGCGGTTCCGGATCGCTCCGGGACCCCGGGGGCGCACCGCCGGTCACCCTGCGGCGTCGCCGGGCTGCTCTGCTCGGCCGCCCGCCCCCACGGCGGGCTCAGGCCGCAGCGCGGACGGGATGATCGCTGGCCAGGGAGATCCGATTGAAGGCGTTGATGAGGGTGGCGCCCCATTCGACCGCAGAGATCTGCTCGGCGGTGAGATGCTCCCCGGCCCGGCGAGCGATCTCGTGGCGGTCCATCGCGGGGTCGATGACGGTCAGCGACTCGGCGAGCAGCAGCGCAGACCTCTCCAGCTCATCGAACACCTCGGCCTCGCGCCAGGCGGGGAGCACGTCGATCTTGAGCTGATCGACCCCGCTCGTGCGCGCCGCCGGCACGTGGATGCTCAGACATGCCCGGCAGCCGTTGATCTGGGACACGCGGATGTTGACCAGCTCGAGCAGCCCGTCGCTCAGGCCCGCCTCCCGGGAGGCCTTCCGGGAAGCGGTCGCCGCCTGCAGCATCGCGCGGTAGACCTCGGGGTGGGCCTTGTCGAGGTAGGGACGGATCGGGTTCATCCGAGGGCCTTGTTCAGCAGGTCGCGATCGGCACCGGTCGCCGAGCGGAACCGACCACCGGCGGCGCGATACTCCTCCCCCTCTTTCCGGAGCTTCGCCACGAACAGGGGGCAGACCGGGACCACGGTGAGGTTCCGCTCCCGGGCATCGTCCAGCGCCCGCGCCACCAGCACCTTCGACAGTCCGCGGCCGGAGAACTGCTGGTGGACGACGGTGTGGTAGAAGATCCGCTCCTCCTCAGGGGCGGGCCCGGGGAGGAAGTAGGCGGCGCCGGCGACCTCGCCGGAGCCGTCCTTGAGGACATAGGCGTTCTGTGACTCGTCGAGCTCGACCGTGACCGGCGATCCCTGCGAGTCCTCGAGCGCATTGACGAGTGCGTCGTTCATGTGTCCCTCTCGAGTGTCGTCGTCTGTGCGAGTGCCTGATGCAGACCCGGCGGGGTCACGTGCCTGCCTGGTCGAGCTCGCTCTTGAGGGGAAAATACCAGTTCATGATCTCTGGGAGGTCGACCCCGTCGGGGCGGGCCCAGTTGCGCATGAGCTCGCTGGCGAAGGAGATCGCGGTGTTCGGCCTCGCGCCTGAGCGGACATCCGCTCCAGGGCGGCCTGGTGGGAGACCGGGCTGACGCCGTCGACCGGTCGCACGGATCGCCACTCGGAACTCCTCCCGCGGAGGCCTCCGCATCGCGGGTGGAATACCCGCCCCGACGACACGGTTCGGAGATCCGGCAGGAGCCGCGGCACGAAAGGGGAGCGATGAGCACGTCGAGGATGGAAGCCTTCAGCGACGGGGTGCTGGCGATCATCCTCACCATCATGGTGCTGGAGCTGCGACGGCCCGAGGCGGACACCTTCGCCGCCTTCCTCCAGGGCACCGGCCCGGCCCTGCTCACGTACCTGCTGTCGTTCATCTACGTCGGCATCTACTGGAACAACCACCATCACACCCTGCAGATGACCGACTCCGTCAAGGCTCCCGCGATGTGGGCCAACCTCGCACTGCTGTTCTTCCTCTCCCTGCTGCCCTTCGCGACCGGATGGATGGACGAGACGTCCTTCGCGCGGGTGCCGGTGATCATCTACGGGACCACCCTGCTGCTCTCCTCGATGGCGTTCTTCATCCTCCAGCGGGTGATCATCCACAGCCAGGGGGAGTACTCGCCGCTGCGCAGGGCGCTCGGCCGCGACCGGAAGGGCAAGGCCCCGGCCCTCCTCTACGCGCTCGGGGTCCTCGCCGCCGCCCTCGACACCACCTCCAGCGGGATCGGCGTGGCCATCGCCCTGTCCGCGTACGTCGTCGTGGCTCTGCTGTGGTTCATCCCTGATCGCCGGATCGATCGCACCTACCACTCGGACGCCTCGGCCTGAGTCGCGACGCTCTGCCCGCTCACGCACCGCGCACCGTCATCAGTCGGCCTCCAGAGCAGGCTGCGGACCGAGTTCTCGCCCCGACGCGGGAGGGCATCCCTGATGCTCGCCGCGCCCACGGTGCAGCGGACGAGACATTGCGGGCGGAGCCGCTGAGCGCGGGACCCGGAACCGGCCCCGCGACCAGCGGATGCCCGCTCAGGCACTGACCGCTCGTCGGGCCTGCAGCGCGATCAGCAGCGCGCCGTACCCGATCCCGGCCTCGTCCCCGGCACCGAGATTCTGGGCGAAGTTCGGCATCGCCACCTGCAGCGAGGCGCCCACGCACACCGCGATCAGGCCGGCCAGCGCGACCATGCCCACCAGCACCCGGTCACCGCCGACGGTGCGCAGCACCCGCGGGATGTCCAGGATCGAGATCCGCTCCCTGTGGACATGGCCGCTGCGCACGTGCCCGGTGAAGGGGGTGCGGATCATCAGCAGAGTCATCGGCAGGGTGGTGACGGCCGCGCCACGTCAGAGGTCGAGCACGAAGCGCAGCGCCTGGTCGACCTCGCTCAGCTCCTCGGGGCCCACGTTGCCTCGGCGGGTCATGAGCCGTTCAGCGGAGACGGTCCGCAGCTGATCGCACCGGGCATAGGAGACGTGTCCCAGGCCGCTGGTGCCCGGTTCCAGCTCGACGTGACTGCGCAGACCGTAGGCGGCAGAGGCGACAGGTACGACCATGACCAGCCCGCCTGGTCCGCTGTTCAGGATGTCGACGGACACCACGACGGCCGGGCGCCGGAACGCCGGCTCATGACCGATCGGCTGACCGAGATCGACGTCGTAGACCTCTCCCCGCCAGATCACGAGAGCGCGTCCCACTCCTGTCGCTCGGCCACATACTGCTCCCAGCGCTCGGGGTCGTCGCGGAGCCGCTCGTAATCCGCAGCGAGCCCCT
Organism: Brachybacterium vulturis; assembly: GCF_043641765.1. Lineage (GTDB taxonomy): Bacteria > Actinomycetota > Actinomycetes > Actinomycetales > Dermabacteraceae > Brachybacterium > Brachybacterium vulturis_A. The sequence goes on from NZ_JBHZRO010000018.1 coordinate 35,799, forward strand.
CGAGGAACTCCTTCCGCTCGAGCGCATCGATCGCCACGTGCACAACATCGATGACCGAGGTCCCACGGGACTTGGCGAGCACGTGGAGACGCTCTGAATCGGGTCGTCGAACTCGAACGGTCGTGGTCTCCGTAGCAGCCATGCTCCAACTGCAGACGAAACATCTACATTCTGGAAGGGCGTGGCGGGCGGTTCACGGCGCGAGCAGCACCGCGAAGGTCTCCAGGGTCTCCTGCAGCGCGATCGAGGGCTCCAGCAGCCACTGGATCTGCAGGCCGTCGCTCGCGGCGACGACGAGGGCGGCGGTGCGGGCGGGGTCGATATCGGACCGGACCAGCCCGGCCTCCTGGTCCTCGCGCAGCTTCCGCTCGAGGTTGCCGCGCACCCGCTCGAAGCGGGCGGTGAAGTACTCCTTGGCGGGCCCGGCCTCGACCTCGAGCGCGGTCGCGACCAGGGTGGAGTAGAGCTGGACCAGGCCCGGCACCTCGAGGTTCGAGAGCGCCGCATTGGCCATCACCTCCACCGAGCGCTCCTGGCTCGGGTCACCCCTGCCCGGATCGGGGCGGTTCTCGGCGTGCTCGTAGACGGCGACCAGCAGCTCCTCGCGGGAGGAGAAGTAGTGCAGCAGCGCGCCGTGCGAGACGCCGATGGCCTCGGCGATGCGGCGCAGGGAGGTGCCGTCGGCGCCGCGCTCGCGGAAGACCTCGATGGCGCGGTCGAGGATCTCCTGGCGGCGGGCGATGCCCTTGGAGTAGGAGCCGGCCCGGCCGATGTGGCGGGCGACGGCGGAGGGGGCGGCCGACGGGGTCTCGTCGGGGGCGCCCGGCGCGGGATCCTCGGTGCTCATCCCGTCAATGTACCCACCTCGGGAGCTGCTGCACCTCAAAACCTCCACCTGGTGGCTTCGCTGATAGGGTGGCGGCAGCGCGTCCCCCGGGGCGCGGCCCCGCCCTCTGTCAACGACGCATGAAAGCAGGTTCGACGTGGCACTGCCTCTCGCCTCCGTCCAGCTGTACACGCTGGCCGCGGAGTTCTCCGCCGACATGAACGGCTCCCTCGACAAGCTCGCGCAGATCGGCCTGAACAACGTCGAGGCCTTCGACTTCGTGCGCCGCCCGAAGGAGATCCGCGCCGCCCTCGATGCGAGCGGCCTGGCCTCCCCGACCGGTCACGCCCCGCTGCTGTCCGATGAGCTGTGGACGCCGGACGGCTCGATCCCCACCCCGGCCAACGAGGTCGTGTTCGAGGCCGCCGCCGAGATCGGCATGACGACCGTCATCGATCCGATGGTCCCCACCGGGCGCTGGCTCACCGAGGACGGGGTGAAGGACATCGCCGAGCGTCTCAACGCCGCCTCCGACAAGGCGCTGGAGTTCGGCCTGAGAGTCGGCTACCACAACCACGCCCAGGAGTTCCTCGCGGACTTCGACGGCCAGAGCGCCTATCAGCGCTTCCTGTCGCTGGTGGAGCCGTCGGTCGCGATCGAGCTGGACCTGTACTGGGCGCTCGTCGGCGGTCAGGACGTCGTGGCGCTGGTCAAGGAGCTCGGCGATCGGCTGGTCGCGATCCACGTCAAGGACGGCATCAAGCCCGCCACCAACCCCTTCGCGCCGGGCGCCCCGACGTTCAGCTCCTCGAGCCTGGACCAGCGCCACGCCGGTGAGGGCGAGGTCCCCACCGTCGAGGCGATGCAGGCCGCGACCGGCGTCAAGTACGCCGTCATCGAGTACGACAACGCCCCCGGCGAGGTCTTCGCCGATATCGAGAACAGCTACCGCTTCCTGATCGACGGAGGACTCGCCGCATGACCACCCTCTCCCCCTTCTCCGGCCCGGTGGGCATCGGCTTCATCGGCGTCGGCGTCATCTCCGACACCTACCTGGAGAACCTCAACTCCTTCCCGGACGTCGAGGTGCTGATCCTCGGCGACCTCGACACCGAGCGGGCCGCGGCACAGGCGGCGAAGCATGGTGTGCCGGCCTCCGGCACCGCGCAGGACGTGCTCGACCACCCGGGCGTGCAGGTCGTGGTGAATCTGACCCTGCCCGCCACCCACGTGGAGATCTCCTCCGCCGCGATCGCCGCGGGCAAGCACGTGTGGACCGAGAAGCCGCTGGGCCTGGACCGCGAGTCCACCGCCGCGCTGCTGCGGCAGGCCGATGAGGCCGGGCTGCGGATCGGCTGTGCGCCGGACACCGTGCTCGGCGCGGGGGTGCAGACCGCGAAGCGGGCGGTCCTGGACGGCGTGATCGGCCGGCCGCTGTTCGCGCAGACCTCCATGCAGTGGCAGGGCCCCGAGGTGTTCCACCCCAACCCCGGCTTCCTCTTCGCGAAGGGCGCGGGCCCGCTGCTGGACATGGGCCCGTACTACTTCACCACCCTGGTGAGCCTGTTCGGCACCGTCGAGCGGGTCGCCGCGATGGGTCTGAAGGCTTCCGAGGAGCGCACGATCCAGGTGGGCGAGAAGGCCGGGGCCACCTTCCCGGTCGAGGTGCCCTCGACGATCTCGGTGCTCACCCAGTTCGCGGGCGGGCAGACAGGCACCTCGCTGCTGAGCTTCGACTCGCCCCTGGCCCGCCAGGGCATCGTGGAGATCCACGGCACCGAAGGGTCGCTGATCGTGCCCGATCCGAACATGTTCGAGGGCCGCATCGCCTACGTGCGCCCCTTCGAGTCCTTCGGCGAGCGCCCGCCGGAGCAGGAGTGGATCGAGATCCCGCAGGAAGGTCCGACCACCGGGCGCGGCCTGGGCCTGCTGGACATGGTCCGCGCCCTCCACACCGGCCGCCCGCACATCGCCACCGGCGAGGTGGGCTACCACGTGCTGGACGTGATGCTCTCGGCCGAGGAGTCCGCCGCCAGCGGCGAGTTCGTCACCGTGGACTCGTCCGTCTCCGAGATCCCGGCCGTCCCGGCGGACTTCGACCCACTGGCCCGCACGATCTGAGAGCAGTCCGTTCGCTCGGATCGACGGCGCCGCTCGGCGCCGACCCCGATGCCCGCCCCGGCTCCGCGCCGCGGCGGGCATCGGAGCATCGCGAGGTGTCGTTCAGTCTCTGCCTGCCCGCCGCGGTGCCCTCGCCCGTCTTGCACGACACCGGACGCCGCGCGAGACTGCTTCCGGCGTGTCCGCACTCACCTCCGACGAGCCGGATTCCGACGCCTCACCCTCGCCCAACCCGCCGAAGGAACCCCGTGGATGCAGTTCGCTCCCTGACCCAGCGGCTCGGCCGGGTCGTCTCCCCCAGCGGCGGGACCGACTCCAAGCAGCTCTACTTCGCCGGGGCCATGCTGGCGCTGACGGTGCTGATCGCCATCTCCCACCACGACCTGGTGCTCACCGGTCCATACCTGCTCGCGCTCGGGGTCCTGGCCGTCTCCACCGTGCTCGCACTCCTCGTCAGATGGGACGAGCTGCGGGTCGGGTGGACAGCGGTGGTGCCGATGCTGGACATCGTCGCCGTCGCCCTGGTGCGGGATCTGATGCGAGAGACGGCGGTGGCCATCTCCCTGCTCGTGTTCATCCCGAGCCTGTGGATGGCGGCGCGGCTGCGCGTTCCCGGCGTGTGGATCTCGACCCTCGCCGTCACCGCGCTGATCACCGGCCCCATCGTGCTGCGCGCGCCTCACATCGACTCCCTGACCGTCGCCTATGCCCTGCTCCTGCCGTTCACCGTGCTGCAGATCGGGCTGCTGACCGTCGGCGGTCTGACCGTCATGGATGGTCAGAACCGGCGCCTGGCCGAGACGCTCGCGGCGAAGGATTCGCTGCTGGACGCCGCGGCGACCTCCGAGCAGCTGCTGACCAGCATCATCGACAGCGTGGACGTGGGGATCGTGGTGGTGGATCGCGACGGGAACGATGCCCTGATGAATCGTGCCCAGCACCGGCTCCATGCTCTTGCCTCGCCGATCGATGTAGCGGACCCGGAGGAATCGCAGCTGCTGCTGCACTACCCGGGGACCTCCGCCCCGATCCCGCCGGGGCAGCGGCCCGCGCGGCGGGCCGTGCTCGGGGAGTCGTTCAGCAACTACGTCGTGGACCTCGGCCCGCCGGGGGATCGTGCCTCCGTCTCCACCTCTGCCCGGCAGATCCTCGACCATCGCGGCGAGCACGCCGGCGCCGTCATCGTGTTCTCCGATGTCACCACGTACATCGAGTCGGTCCGTTCGCAGGAGCGATTCGTCGCAGCGGTCTCGCACGAGCTGCGCACCCCGTTGACCTCCGTGATCGGTTACCTCGAGCTGGCTCGGGAGGATCAGGAGCTCACCCCCTCGACCGCGTCCTTCCTCGAGGTCGCCCATCGCAACGCCGAGCGTCTGCTGCTCATCGTGGAGGACCTGCTCGCAGATCAGGTGGCCCGCTCGGGGACCCAGGAGCTGACGCTGCGTCCACACCGCCTCTCCGAGATCGCGCAACGGTCCGCGGACTCCTTCGCGCTCCGCGCCGAGGACGCGGGCATCGCTCTGGAGCTCGAGCTCGCCGAGACCCCTGAGCTGCCGCTGGACGCTCACCGGATGCAGCAGGCGGTGGACAACCTGCTCTCCAACGCCGTGAAGTACACGCCGCGCGAAGGGCGGGTGCAGGTGGCGACCGTGGTGAGCGAGAGCCACGTCGAGCTCCGCGTCGTCGACTCGGGCATCGGGATGAGCGCCCAGGAGCAGACGAATCTGTTCACCGAGTACTACCGCACCGCCACCGCTCGCGACAGCGCGATCGAGGGCCATGGCATCGGACTGTCGCTGACGCGCCGGATCGTGGTGGCGCACGGCGGGCAGATCAGCGTCCGCTCCTCCCCGGGAGCGGGATCGACGTTCGCGATCTCCTTCCCGCTGGATGGCGGCGCAGGAGCGGGTGCTGAGAGCTAGGCCTCGTCGTCGAGCGCGCCGCCGGACCCCAGAGCGGTCCTGATGTCATACCGACCGCGCGGCCCGCGACCGTCTCACGCGCTCAGCAGCAGGGCCTCGCCCTGGCCGCCGCCTCCGCACAGGCTCACCCCGGCGCGGCCGCCGCCGCGACGGGCCAGCTCGAGGGCCGCGGTGAGGGCCAGGCGGGCGCCGGAAGCACCGATGGGGTGTCCGAGCGCGATCGCGCCGCCGTGGATGTTGGTCTTCTCCAGCGGGTAGCCGAGGTCCTCCAGGGAGCGGACCACCACCGCGCCGAAGGCCTCGTTGATCTCGACCAGGTCGAGGTCGCTCGCCTGCCAGCCGGCCCGCGTCAGCGCCGCCTGCAGGGCGGCGGAGGGCTGGGAGTGCAGGGAGGAGTCCTCGGGCCCGGCCACCTGGCCCGGGGCGCCGATGGCGGCGAGGATCCGCAGGCCGTGCTGCTCGGCGAAGGCGCGGGAGGTGATCACGAGGGCCGCGGCGCCGTCGGAGAGCGGGGAGGAGTTGCCGGCGGTGATCGTGCCGTCCTTCGCGAAGGCGGCGCGCAGGGAGGCCAGGGAGTCCGCGGTGGTGTCGGGGCGCACGCCCTCGTCGGTGTCCACGATCAGCGGATCGCCCTTGCGCTGGGGCACCTCGACGGGCGCGATCTCCTCGGCGAGGATCCCGGCCTCGATCGCAGCGGCGGCGCGCTGGTGGGAGGCGGCGGCGACCTCGTCCTGGGCGCGACGGTCGATGCTCCGCTCGGTGTTGCCGCGCTCGGTGAGGTCGCCCATCGACTCGTGGCTGAGGGAGTCGGTGAGACCGTCGTGCGCGACGGAGTCGATCATGGTGGCGGGCCCGTACTTGAAGCCCGTGCGCGCGCCGGGCAGCAGGTGGGGGCCGTTGCTCATCGACTCCTGGCCGCCGGCCACCACGGCGGTGACCTCGCCGGTGCGGATCAGGCGGGCCGCGTCGATCACGGCGGTGAGCCCGGACAGGCACACCTTGTTCACCGTGACGGCGGGGACGTCCCAGCCCAGGCCCGCGGCGAGGGCGGACTGGCGAGCGGGGTTCTGGCCCTGCCCGGCCTGGACCACGTGCCCCATGATCACGGCGTCGATCGCTCCGGGCTCCACGTCGGAGCGGTCCAGGGCATGGCGGATGGCATGGGCACCGAGGTCCACCGCGCTGAGCGCGGCCTGCTGCGAGAGGAGGCGGGTGAACGGGGTGCGGGCGCCGCCGACGATGACGGGTTCGAGGGCGGTGGTGTCGGCGTGGTTCATGGGGTGCTCCTTCAGCGGGTTCTTCCCTCGGGACTCGGCCGCGAGGGGCGGATCAGGTGGCGGCTGCCGGCGCATCGACGAGCGGGCAGCGGGACGGGGTCCGCCTGCTCCCATCATCCTCCTCGGCGGGCCGCCGGGCGGGCGAACGCGCGATCCGGCCGCCCCACGGCGTCCCACCCCTCCCCTAGCCTGTGAGCATGACGTCACCGCAGCAGCTCCCGCCCGTCCCCGACCCGGTGCACCGCGTGGACCTGGTGATGGAGGGCGGCGGGGTCAAGGGCATCGCCCTGGCCGGGGCGCTGGAGGTGCTCGAGGAGCGGGGGTACACGGTCAACCGGGTGGCGGGGTCGAGCGCCGGATCGCTCGCCGGGGCGCTGGCCACGGCCGGGATCCCGGCCCGCACCATCGTGGAGATCCTGCGGGCCACGGACTACCGGAGGTTCGAGGACGGTCCCTGGTGGACCCGGTGGCTGCCGGGCAAGGCTCTCTCGATCCTGCTGCACAACGGAATCCACCGCGGCACCTATGTCATGGACTGGCTCGAGGAGCAGCTGGACACCCATGGCGCCCCCGGCCGCACCGGCACCTTCGCCGATCTGCGCTACGTGGATCCCGATCCGGACCATCACCCCGAGGGATCCGCGCGGTTCCGCCTGGTGGTCACCGCCTCGGACCTCACCGCGGGGCGGCTGCGCCACCTGCCCACGGATGCGGAGGCCTTCGGGACCACGCCCGAGCGGCTGCGGGTGGTGGAGACCGTGCGGGCCTCGACCTCGATCCCGCTGTTCTTCCGCCCGGTGCGCTGGAAGAACGCGGCCGGGAGGCCGGCGGTGCTGGTGGACGGCGGGCTGCTGTCGAACTTCCCGGTCTCGGTGTTCGACCGGACCGACGGAGAGCCTCCGCGCTGGCCCACCTTCGGGATCAAGCTCTCCGCCAGGCCGGACGCGGACTTCGGGGTGAGGAACCGGATCCGCGGTCCGCTGAGCTTCGGGAAGGCGATGGTGGACACGGTCACCGGCTTCTACGACCGCATGCACATCGACTCCAGCCACTCGGTGGCCCGCACGATCTTCATCGACACCGCCGCGGTGCGCCCCACCGAGTTCGACCTCTCGGACGCGGATCGGGAGCTGCTGTACCGCAAGGGCCGCACGGCCGCGATCGACTTCCTGGATGGGAAGGAGGGCCAGCCGGCGTGGGACTTCGCGGCGTACACGGCGCGGTTCCGGACCGGCACGGCCGGAACCGGGGAGGACCCTCGCGGATGAGCGCCGATCGGACGCCCCGCGGTCAGCTGCCGTAGGTCTCGGCGAGCCACTGGTCGTAGGTGAGCCCGGCCCGGAGCACCTCGGGGCCGGGGAGCATCCCGCCGCGGGTCATGGACTCGCTCGCGGGCACCCCCACCACCTCGGCGCTCTCCCCGCGCGCGGCGAGGAGGCGACGGGCCTGGTCGAGGGTGCGCTCCTCCTGCGGGCCCGCGATCTCGACGAGCGCGGGAGGGTTCACAGCCAGGGCCTGCGCGATGAGCAGTCCCGCGACCGCACGGGTGTCCACGCTCTGCGAGGGCACGGCCATCACCTCGTAGTGGTCCCCGACGCGTCGCAGGCGGCCGCCCACGAAGTCGTGGAACTGGGTGGCGCGCACGATCACCGGGTCCGGGCAGTGCTCGCGCACGGCGCGCTCGTGGCGCAGCTGCGCCCGGTAGAACGGATAGTCCTGCATGTGGTCGATGCCGACGATCGAGACGGCGACGGTGCGGCCGACGCCCGCCTCTCGGGCGTGCCCCCCGAGCACGGAGGCGGCGGCCTCGAACCACGGACCGGCCGAGTCGTCGAGCTGCGGAGGTTTGAGGCAGTCGATAAGAGCGTGCGCCCCCTCCAGCGCCGCGGCGAGCCCGACGCCGGTGGTCACATCGATGCCGTGGGAGCGGGTGATGCACCGCACCTCGTGGCCTGCGGACTCGGCGGCCGCGACGACGCTGCGGCCCAGGGTGCCGGTAGCACCGGCGACCGCGAGGACGTGCGGGCCCGGGGCGCTCTGGTGGACGGAGCGAGTGATGACCACGGGGCCTCCCTGGGGTGAGCGCGGATGAGTCGCTTCTCCTGACACTCTCCCAGGGCCGGGCACGGGTGTCCACGCGGCGGCGATGCGGGGTCCGCTCCGCGGCGCACGACGCATTTCACGGCCCCCGCCCCCGCTCCTCTCCGTGACCTTTTCGTTACACTGGGCGGCCCCGATTCCCCGAGGAGATCCGTGCCCCCGTCCACGCTGCGCGACGCGCGCCGCCGCAACACCGCGAAGTCCGGCTTCCGCCCCGACATCCAGGGGCTGCGGGCGATCGCGGTGATGCTCGTGGTGCTCTTCCACTCCGAGCTGACCACGCTCTCCGGCGGATACGTGGGGGTGGACGTCTTCTTCGTGATCTCCGGGTTCCTCATCACCACCCACCTGCTGGAGATGCTCGAGCGGGACGGCCGGATCAGCTTCGGAGCCTTCTACGCCAAGCGCGCCCGGCGCATCCTGCCCGCGGCGCTGCTGGTCGCGGCGCTCACGATGCTCGCGGCCTGGATCTGGATGTCGCCGCTACTGCTGCGCAGCGTGGTGCTCGGCGCGATCGCCACCGCGCTGTACGTGCCCAACTACTTCTTCGCCGTCCAGGACACCGACTATCTCGCCGAGACCACCCCGTCGGTGTTCCAGCACTACTGGTCCCTCGGCATCGAGGAGCAGTTCTACCTGTTCTGGCCGGCGCTGCTGGCGGTGGGGTTCTGGCTGCTGCGTCACAGCGAGAAGCGGCTGATGCTGCTGACCGCCGCGGCCACCGGTCTCTCATTCCTCGCCTGTGTGCTGCTGATGGACGTCTCGGAGTCGTGGACCTTCTTCTCCCTGCCCACCCGGGCCTGGGAGCTCGGAGCGGGCGCGCTGGTGGCGTTCCTGATGCGATCCGGGGCGGGGTGGCTGCGCCGCCCCGCGACCGGTCTGCTCGCCTGGGCGGGGCTCGCGGTGCTTGCCGTGGTCGCACTGCGCTTCGACGAGGCCACCCCCTTCCCGGGATGGCATGCCGCACTGCCGGTGCTCGCGACCGCGGCGATGATCATCGGCGGGGCGGCGCCGGGGCGGCTGCATGCCGGCCCTGTGCTCTCGCTGCGGCCGATGCAGTTCCTCGGCGCGATCTCCTACTCGCTCTACCTGGTGCATTGGCCGCTGCAGGTGATCCCGCACGCTGCGACGTTCTCCCCCCGGCCCCTGCCGCTGTGGCAGAGCCTGGCGCTCGGCGCGATCGCGGTGCCGCTGGCGTGGCTGCTGCACCGTCTCGTGGAGCGCCCCGTGATCGGCTGGAGCGTGCTGCGGGAGCGATCCCAGGGGCTCACGGGCCTGGTGGCGGTGGGCGCCTCCCTCGCGGTGGTCCTCGCCGCCGGCGGCGTCCTCACGGCCGGTTCGCAGCGCACGCTGAGCACCGAGCGCACCGTCGCCTCGACCGGCGCGGACCTCGATCCGGAGGGCACCGACTTCGTCCCCGCCAACATCACGCCCGCGCTCGACGCGGTCGCCGACGACAACCCCTCCATCTACGACTCCGGCTGCCACAGGGAGGGCGAGGACGCCGACCCCCACGGCCGCCAGGTCGGGGACAACGCCGAGGCGCCGCTGGTGTTTCTGGTGGGTGACTCCCACGCGGCCAGCTGGTATCCGGCGCTCGAGCAGCTCGCGACGGAGGGGAAGATCCGCCTGGACAGCAACAGCAAGAGCTCCTGCCTGCCGTTGGAGGCCGAGCAGCAGTTCGAGGACGAGCCCTTCGAGTCCTGCCGGATCTGGCGCCAGGGGGTGCTGGAGCGGATCGAGCAGGAGCAGCCCGATCTGGTGATCCTCGCGATGTACAACGCGTCCGGCCGTCTCAGCGGTGGCTCCGGCGCTGCACCCAGCACGCAGTGGCGCGACGGTCTCGCCGCGACCCTCGCACAGATCGACGGCCCTCGCGTCGCGGTGATGAAGGACGTGCCCACCCGCGACCGCGATCCTGATAAGTGCCTCTCGAAGCATCTCGAGGACGCGCAGAAGTGCGCCGTGGAGCGCCGGAACGCCTTCAAGGAGGATCTGATCGCGGCGGAGGACTCCGTGATCGCAGAGTCCGGGGGCGAGGCGCAGCGGGTGGATCTGACCCGCTACTTCTGCAACGCCGAGACCTGCCCCACCGTGATCGGCGGCACCGTGGCGTTCCGCGACACCCACCACCTCACCGAGACCTTCAGCCGGCAGCTGTCACAGCCGATGTGGGAGGAGATCGGGCCGCTGGTGGGGTGAGGGTCTCCCGTCGCCCGCGCTGACCGCCCCGAGCGGTCCGATATCGTTCCCCCACGGCACGCATGCTGCCCCGAGCACGCCTCACGCGACCCGAAGGAGCACCCGCCATGGCCGGAAAGATGCTGGTTCCGGGCTCGTCCCGAACCTCCGCCGCGATGAACGCCGCCCGCTGGGCGGTCCCGCTGCTGATCGCCGGCGGCCGCTGGCTCTCCGCTCACCCCGAGGTGTGGGAGAGCGTGAAGGAGCAGGCCGCGACTCTGCAGCGGACCACCACCAGCCGTCCCGACGGGGTGCTCGAGACGGTCGCGATCCTGCGCGAGCAGGTGGATTACCTCGCAGGCTCCGCCGACGACGCCGCGGAGACCCGCCGCGCCCAGGACTGGGCCAGGCGCCTGGACTCCTGCGAGCGCGCCGCCCGGCTGCTCAAGGCCCCGGGCGCGACCAAGAAGGACCGCAAGGCCCTGAGGGTGAGCACCGAGGCGCTGCGCTCGGAGATCTTCGCGGCGTACATCGAGGAGATGGGTGAGGACGCGGAGGCGGCGGACTCCCGGCCGTAACCGGCGCCTGCCCGGGCTTTCTCTGCCCACCGGACGATCAGGCTTCCGACCCCGCATCGCCATCGGACAGGTCCGCCAGCACTCGCGCGACGATCTCCTCGTACACACCCTGCGTGTAATGGAACGGAGCCGGGCCCCAGCGGTGGTCGGGGTCAGCGAGCACGCCGAGGGGTTGCAGTTCCAGGATGCGGAACCCGAGCTCGCCGAGCAGCTGGTAGTACCGGGCGTATGCGACGTTGGCCTCCCGGGCGGAGGTCCCCATGCTCCACGGGGTCGACTTCCCGTCGGTCGTGACCAGCGCCCACGGCACGCGCAGGACCACGGTCTTGTCGAACAGCCCCAGCGTCGTCAGCACGTCGCGGAGCCGTTCGGCCTGGGGGGACCACAGCTCGAAATGCTCGTCCGTCCCGAAGGGGACATGGCGTGCGCCCTCGACCACGGAGAGCACCTCGGGCACCCGCACGATGTCGATGCTGCGGGTGACGACGCTTCCGTCCTCGAAGATATGCACCCCGTGCCGTTCGTCGGCGAGATCCCAGAGCACGAGATCGGTCGCAGGAGCCGCTTCGGCCAGGCGCTCCTCGAGGTTGCCGGCGAAGTCGCCGGCCATCATGCGGCGCTGGAACTCGGAGTCGATCTCGGCGTCGGCAGGGAACTGCTCAGAGGCATCGTGGTCCGCGGAGAGGAGGGACTGCCGAGCGATGTAGGCGACGACGTCGAAGCGTCCTCCACCGGCGAGGTCCATGGTGTCCCTCGCGACGCAGCTGCCGTAGACGGTCACGCGCACAGCGGGCGCGGAATCTGCGGGCTGCTCGGTCACGATGGTCCTCCGGCTGATCAAGGGTGCGCCCGCGGCGGCCCGGGATCAGGCTGGGTTGTGGACGCTTGCGCACACAATACTCAGCGCACCCGCGCAGCACTTCGACCTGGTTCGATTGTGGTGGGGAACGCAACGTCGAGGGCGGCCGTCGGTCGAACGCGTGCTGGCTCATAGGATGACGGTGTCCAGTCCCCCTGCTCGGAGGTGTCGATGCCCGCGCCGACCTCGTCGTCCCCGCTCCAGACCCTGCGAACGGGTCTGTGGCACCTGCGCACCGGCGGCCTCTCGCAGCTGCGCACCTGGCAGCGACGGCGGCGTACCGCGTCCTATGGGGTCGGGGACGGGGCCGGCACCCGCGATGGCGGCGATCAGCTCTCCTTCCCTCCCGCAAAGATGCCTGAGCGCTCCCCTCACTTCGCAGGGCTGCGGGTCGCGGTGATCCTCGACGACTTCTCTATGCTCGCCTGGAGCTACGAGTTCGACACCGTCGCCGTCACCCCGAGCGGTTGGCGCGAACAGCTGGCGGAGACCCCGGTGGATCTGCTGCTGGTGGAGTCGGCCTGGCACGGCAATCAGGGTGCCTGGCAGTACCAGCTGACCGGCTCGAACGCCCCCTCGGCGCCGCTGCGCGAGCTGGTCGCGCACTGCCGTGAGCAGGGCGTCCCGACGGTCTTCTGGAACAAGGAGGATCCGCCGCACTTCGAGGACTTCCTCGGGACGGCCAAGCTCTTCGACCAGGTCTTCACCACCGACGTCACCCTCCTTCCGCGGTACCGGGAGGAGCTCGGGCACGACCGCGTCGCGGTGCTGCCCTTCGCCGCGCAGTCCGCGGTGCACAACCCGATCCGCCCCCAGCACGGGCACCAGGAGCGGGACGTCGCGTTCGCCGGCATGTACTTCGCGCACAAGTTCCCCGAGCGCCGCGAGCAGATGGACATGCTGCTGGGCGGGGCACTGGACGTCTCCGGCCGCATGGAGCGCGGGCTGGAGATCTTCTCCCGCTTCCTCAGGGACGACGAGCACTACCAGTTCCCCGGCGAACTCGCCGGGAGGGTCGTCGGCTCGCTCCCCTACCCGCAGATGCTCACCGCCTACAAGGCGTACAAGGTGTTCCTCAACGTGAACTCGGTGGTGACGAGCCCGTCGATGTGCGCGCGGCGCATCTTCGAGATCACCGCGTCCGGCACCCCCGTGGTCTCTGCGCCGTCTCCTGCGATCCGGGAGTTCTTCGAGGAGGACGAGGTGCCGGTCGCCTCGACCCGCGAGGAGGCCGCGCACGTGGTGCGGGCCCTCGCCCGCTCTTCCGAGCTGCGGGACCGGATGGTGCATCAGGCGCAGCGGCGGATCTGGCACGAGCACACCTATACCCACCGCGCCCGCCAGGTGCTGGAGGCAACCGGTCTCGACGAGAAGGCGGGCTCCACGGCGCTACCGCCGGTGAGCGTACTCGCGGTCACGAACCGCCCCGAGCAGCTACATCACCTCGTGAGCCAGGTCGCCCAGCAGGCAGGGATGGAGCGTGAGCTGCTGCTGGTCACCCACGGGTTCGAGGCCCCGGCCTCGGTGGCGGAGCGCGCCCGCGACCTCGGCATCGAGAACGTGATGGCGATGGAGGCGCCGAGCGACTGGACGCTCGGGAAGTGCCTGAACGCCGCGGTCGAGCGGGCGGACGGCGCGGTCTGCGCGAAGATGGACGACGACGACCTCTACGGCGAGTTCTACCTCCACGACCTGCTGCGCGCGCGTGAGTTCGCGGCCGCCGACGTGGTCGGCAAGCATGCCCACTACATGTATCTCGCCAGCTCGGACGCGACCCTGCTGCGCTTCCCATGGCTCGAGCATCGCTACACCGACCGGGTCATGGGGCCCACGATCACCGCGGGCCGCGACGTGTTCCGTGCGCACCCCTTCCATGACGTGAACCGGGGGGAGGACACCGGCTTCCTCACCGCCGTCGCCGAGTCCGGCGGCCGGATCTACTCAGCGGACCGCTTCAACTTCACGCAGATGCGCCGCGGCGCAGCGGGCGGGCACGCCTGGTCGGCGAGCGACCAGGAGCTCCTCGCCACCGCGGATGTCGCCTGGTTCGGGCGGAACGACGCACACGTGATGTTCTGACCGTGCTGCGCGGAGTTCCGATGCGCGCCAGCGGGCGAGGGGGCAGGCGATGACCCGGGCTCGCTGGACTCTGCTCGCCGCTGTCCTCGTGCTCGCTCTCGTGGCGACCGTGGGCCTTCTCGTACTGCGGCCGGAGCAGCCTGCCGCTCCCTCCGTTGGCCCGAGCAGCACGGCCACCGCCTCCCCCGAGCAGGCCTCTCCCCCTCCGTGGGAGTTCACCAGGCTGCCCGGCTACGATCCCGATCCCGGCCCGTTCTCGCCCACCCCGCTCGAGGACGCCACCGGTGATGGCATCACCGTCTTGCTCGCACTGGAGCCCGACGCTCCCCGCTTCGGCGGAACAGTGGGTCTGAGCTTCGATGCCACCGAGCTCGCGAATCCGATGTGGGACTCCCCGGAATCGAACTTGACACTCACCCTGGCAGAGATCGACCGACCAGTGCTGCGCTTCGGCGGCAACGGCGTGGACCGCCGCATGTGGTGGACCTCCGCCGACGAGCCCGCACCTGACTGGGCGGAGGCGACCGTGACGCCGAAGGACCTGGAACGGGTCTCGAACGTCGCCGAGGACGTCGATGCCGAGGTCACCCTGGTGCTGGATCTGGGGCACGACGACCCTGCCCGCGCCGCAGACATGGCCGCCCATGCACAGGTGGCGTTCGGGGACAGGCTGCTCGCGGTGTCGATCGGTAATGAGCCCAACGGCTTCTTCCACGAGAACCAGCCGCAGCTCGCCGTCCGCACCGACACGTGGGGACCTGAGCCGTACCAGGACTCGCTGCAGGAGTACTCCGATGCTCTGCAGGAGGACGTTCCGGGCGCTCCCGTTGCGGGCCCCGGCGCGTATGACGCGACCTGGTGGCGAGCTTTCGCAGAGTCCGGCATCCCTGACAAGCGGGCCCTGTCCATGCACTGGTATCCGCTGTGGGACTGCGACGGCCCGGAGGACTCGATCGCAAATCCGACGGTCGAGGATCTCACTGCACCAGCGATCAGGGACCAGGCTCGGAAGATCGTGGGCCAGGGCGTCGAGGTCGCCGACGAGCACGACCTGCCGCTGTGGATGGAGGAGACGGGCCCGACGTCATGCCCAGGGACCACTGACGTCTCCCGCACCCATGCGCAGGCCCTGTGGACCGTCGATTATTCGCTGACCCTCGCCGAACTGGGGGTGGAGCGCATCGCTTTCCATTCGACGCTGCAGGCCTGTGACGGCGGCGCCCCCATGAGCCCGCTGTGCGCGACCGGCCCCTACCGGAACCCCGGCAAGATCGTGGAGGGACAGGGAAGCTTCCTCGCGCTTATGCTGCTCGGCCAAATCCCGGACGGCCAGGTGCTCAGGCCCACTGTCGACGGCCATCGTGGGGTAACCGCTCATGGAGTGCTAGGCGAAGACGGTTCAATCACACTATCGCTAGTGGACTTACGAGATCCCGAAGCGGCAGACCCCATATCAGTCGAGATTTCCTGCCCATCGGATTTAGGGAAAGAAAATCCGACAGATTGGCTGCTGACAAGCGGAAGCCGCCTGTCCGGCGCCTCCCTCTTCAGCCCTGCAAGCACCCTGCGCGGGCCAACGGAATATGGCGAGCCGACCCAATCAATAATCTGCAGTTCGAACACCGCTGCAACCATCACTACGACTCCGGGCGAAGCAACGCTCTTCCACCTAAGCCCACACACACAGACCGCAGACCGCTAACGTCGGAGCCCATAATGGTCAATCTTGAGCACTCGAGGGCCCTCAAGGCTGCGGGCTCCATCGGGCGCACAAACATACGCAACCCTCCGATTCGGCGATGTATGCATCGCTAGTCCCGCTCAGAATCAATCCACGAAGGCCGTAAATCCATACCATTAGCCCACACATTCATGATTCCGGCCGCTAGCCGCATAGTTTTTGGGCAAACTTCCGAGTGCTGCGAAATTGACGGGTCTGGCGAAACAAAGAAGGCAGTAGCCTCCACGGGCATTCTTTGCGCCAATTTCGATATTTGAGAGAACAAAGGCGATCGCCTTGATGTCACAACTGCAAACCTCGGGGCCGAATCATCCTCCAGCAGTCCGTCAGCGAGCGATCCGTACAAATCAACCTTCCGGTGGAGAAAAATATTACCCGCAGTCCAATGAGAGTCATTGTAGGCGGATTCGTAGTACACGTCATCGACAACCGGATCGACAGCCACGCACTTCCAACCAACTCTACTGCTCAAGCCATACAGCAAGGCTCCCGATCCGCCCTTCGATGCGCCATACAGTATGACGCGATCGGACTCTACGCCGAGAGACTCGGCCGTTGACGCAATCAGAGATTCGACCCGAGCAATTCGATCCGGGGCAAACCGTGTTGGCGCATAGAATCCACCGACCACACCATCCATGTCCGCAATTCGCAGCACAGCGAATCCTGAATCAAGATGCTTACCAAGAGACCTGAAATTTTGATAGAAGAAACGGGAAAGGCTGGCATCGTCAAATGTTTCGGCCATGGACGAGAAAACGACTATCAGTGCACGCGCCCGCCGATCCGAGCTATCTACCGAAAGCGTGTAAATCGTGCCGGCCTCGTCAACCGAGAACTCGCCCGAAGTAATCCGGTGCCAAAACCTAGGAACAAAATCGGCGCGAACAAGCGTCGACAAGTCAGGAGAAGACTTGTACAAGAACCATCCATCGGAAACGCACTCCTCCATCAGCGGACGAAGCTCCCGAGCCTTGGCGCAAATGCGAATAAAGTTCTGGCCTTCGCCCGCATGCTTGCCATGAGCAATCTGAATAAAGTTCACGCTCTCATCTATAGAGGCGACGTTACCCATTGGACTTTCGGCGAAGTGATCTAAATCATATCGGACAATGGACTCACTCACGGGTTTATACACGGCATTTTCCTATTCAATATCCCTCGTTCCGACCAGGCGCCCCATAAGCCACATGCCTGCCCGGATATAAAAGTCATCAATTCTTAATTGAGTTCCATCGCCTGATGGACGAATTCAACATTTACTGACCGTCAACCTTACCTAGGACGTGCGATTACCTTCGAGTCCGCCAGCATCTTCGCGCGACCGGCATATCCACTCTCGCTTCGATCTCGCGTTTCGTATGTCAAGCCCATCGCCCGGGACATTAAGAGTGCATCCACGGAGCACTGAGGGCATATATCACACACGATCTGCTCACAGCCTTTCGACATCCACTCCGAAGGCTGCTGCGAAGTTACTGGTCGCCTCATTGAGGTAACTACCAAAGTCAAAAGGCTTCTCTGCGGTCCAGCCTTTCGCAACCATGCTCATGCCCTCAGCCAGTCCCGCTACAGAGTTTTCAACGAGAAGCCCCTCGCCACCTTCAAGGATTGAATGAGGCCCCACGACATCGGTCGAGACAGCAGTCAGTCCAAGCGCCAGTGCCTCAAGCACTACGAGGCCCTGCCCCTCATAGTCCGATGAGAGAACAAATGCGTCCGCAGCCCTCATAGCCGGGAACGGGTTCTCTCGATAGCCAGCGAGGAAGAAGTTACTGTTATTAAGCCCGAGCCGTCGCGCGTTCGAGGCCAGAGACTCACGCAACGGCCCTTGGCCGACAATCATCAGCTGTGCGTCTAGCCCGTCCTCGAGAGCGCGTGCAAAGGCTTCGATCAACTTCGCCTGCCCCTTTTCGGGCGAGAGCCGTCCGACGTTCACAAACGTTTTTACATCGGTTCGGATCCACGCGGCGATGTCATCATCCAGCGTTTCCTGCGAAAGCGTTACGGTCCGCGTTGCGTCTGTAACGTTTGGGACGGTGACGAAACGGTCCTCGTCAACGTCCGCGATCCTTGGGACCGCCTCCCGATTCACCTCGTGAACGCTCTCGCTCACCGAAGCAAGCGTCGAGTACTTCGGATACTGGTTCGCTACGCCATAGAGATACGGGAACCGGGTATATGCCTCGCCGAGCATGTCGTTGTGGAGGTAGGCGCCATGCCGAGTCGCGCTAACTCCCGGGAAGAGGCCCATCCAGAAGCGGGCGTAGCCCTCGAAGCAGACGGCGACATCGAAATGCGCACTTCCGAAAATACGCTTCGCTTCGCGCTCGAAAGCCTTCCAATAGGTCATCTCGAACTCCGGAGATGAGAACTCGTGCAGGCTATTGAAGCGATCGATCACCCAACGCTCTTCAGCGGTGACCGACTGTCCACCAGCCCGCGCGATAACTCGAACCTTGCTATCCATGGATTCGAAACGTTGAACCCGCTGCTCTTCGGAGTAGAGCGCGTCGGGCTCGACCACGACGGTCACGCCCACGCCGGCGTTGACGAGGTGGTTCGTGAGCGCCAAGAAGCTAGCTGTGATGCCGTTCGGCATAAATGAGCCCTGATAGAAAAGTACTTCACGCTTGTGCCGCTGGTCGGAGAGGTCGAGCACCTCTGCGGCATACTTCTGATCCTCGAGGAAGAAGGAGAGCGCCCTAGGGGCAGCGGAACCGTCCTCGTGCGCGACCAGTTCCGCCCGCATGGGATCTATCCAGCCGTCGCCCCGGGTGCCATCGGAGATATCCCTGATTCCCTCGACCAGTGACTCCGGGTCCCCGAAGACGTTGGTCGACACGGCGGACGGTTCAAGCGCGAAGCCCCGCTTCTCGCGATAGTCGTCGATGTCGTACGTGTAGAACGCGGCTGGCTTCCCAAGCGGGATGAAGTCAAAGATGACGGAGGAGTAGTCGGTGATCAGAAGGTCAACTGCGGCGAGAATTTCATTGGTCGACACCGACTTGTCCGCCTGGATCACTCCATCTAGAGCGAACTCTTCCAGCGCAGCTTCGTCCATGGGGTGGCCACGGAATACAACGTGATAACGATCAGCGACTTGCATAGCCTGAAGTGCGTCAACGATGCCGTTGACATCGACTTCCCTGTTCGCCAGGTCGCCACGCCATGTGGGTGCATAAAAAAGGATTGGTCGGCCGTCTTCAGGGACGCCAAGGCGCTTCCTAATCTCGGACCGTGATTCCACCGCCGAAATCGTAGCGTCGACACGCGGCGAACCAGTGATGGCCACCTTGCCGGAGTATAGGTGCGCGACGTCGTAATCATCCGTCAGAATTCGAGCAGTGTACGCGTCGGGTGCGGCAATATGCGTGGCATGAAGGAAATTACGCGCCGCGTTACGGTGGTCCATCTTTCCACCACGGATATGCTTACCCAGCGTCTTCAGGGGAGTCCCATGCCAGGTGTTAAGATACCGCTGCTCTTCACGTCGAATGAAATAGAGAGGGAACGTGTTGTTATTGACGAGCCACCTGGCGGTTGCGAGATGCCTAAGATAAAGGTCCGAGCCTCTGGGCGCAAAAACGACTCTTGAATCGGCCGCAAGATGCGAGGGGGCGGGGGCGGAGTTGAGGACGACTACGAAAGTCGAACCTTTGAATCGCGGATCCCGAAGAACCTCTTCAAGTAGCGGAAGAACATTGCAAGTTATCGCCGAGCCATGATTACTCTCAAAGAGCCACGTGCTCTCGTCGACTGGAAGGCACTCGCTGTACTCGATATACTTCGCAATTTCCTTCTGGGCGCGAGTCTTCAGAACATGGTTCTCGTCCACGCCAAAGGGTCGGCGAAGCACCCTAACGTTCAGATATGCCTCCACAGCTCCCTTAGCGTCACCGAGCTTGGCCCGGATGCGCGAAGCGGCGAGGTAATGGTCCGGCTTATGAAGAGGAGACCATTTTGCAGCCTTTTCAATCAGCTCAAGGGCGCGCTCCAGTTCTCCACGTGCTTCAGCCTTTTTTGAGAGGAATGCATACGTAGAAACATCGCGCTTCATGAACGCGCCAGAGAGTGCGGAATCTTCGTTACGTCGGTGGTACTCCTCAAGCGCACCGGAGACGTCCGGCTTCATGAATGCATCCTCTTCAAGCGCCTCACCGTACTCAGCGGCGTCCGCTGCAATCTCTGCAGTATCCGCTGCCGCATTGGCCTTAGCGAGCTCCGCGAAAAGTTCGACGGCGAGGACGTCTTCGCCAGCCAGGTGATGACTAAAGACCGCTCTGTAGCGACGGTACGAAGCGAGCGCCGGTGAATTTATTGATTCACGATACGCGAGCGCCGCTTCGCTGTAATTACCCATCCGCTCGAGAGCATAACCGAGGCGGTAGTTGTATTCTTTATTCTTCGGATCGAAGGCTGCAGCATGTCGCAAATCCTCAGCAGCTTCTGCCCAGTTATACAAGCGAAGATGGGCCATGCCCCGCCCATAGTAGATGTTCGCACCGGCGTTCGTCTTGTCGATTGCGGTCGTGAAGGCATCGACAGCCTCCGCCCGGAAGCCCATTTGCTCGAGCAGGTATCCCACCCCTGCGGCATGCGCCTCCTTCGAGCCGTTGTTCCGTACGGCCACGGCTGCCATGTCGTGCTTCGTCGCGATCCCACTATGGCGTGCAGCCACGTAACCGCGAATAGCATCCTTCCAGTCCGCTCCCTTAAGCCCGACGATTTCATCGTAGGAGCGGGCGGAGGCTTCCCACCTCCGCATTTGGAATGCTGCGAAGGCGTGCGACCTGATCCAAATCAGGTCTCCAGGAAAGTAGGGGAGCCCGGCTTCAAGAATCTCAAATCGCCGCCAAAGTGGAAGCGAAGTCGATTCAACCCTGCGGATCTTGTGGAGCCTGGGGTCATCGGGGGTGAGCACCAACGCGAGCTCTGCGTCAGATATCGCCGACTCACTCTGTTTGACCGCCTGGTGCGTACGTGCACGGCGATAAAGATATTTCGCCTCGCCAGGATCGAGCTCGATCGCTTTATCGTAGGAAACGATAGCGTCCTCGTTTTGATTAAGTCGTTCTTGAACAAAGCCGAGACGGTACCAGCGGGTGGCATCCCCCGGGTTCTGCTGTGCGGCACGACTTAGTGGCTCGACGGCCTTATGGTATTGTTCGGCGTTAACGAGGGCATTGCCATAGCGCCAGGCCAGGTCAGCGCCCGGCATATCAGAACGCCCGCGATAGTGCGCACCATAGAGCCGCGCGGCGCTCTCCCAATCTCCGCGCTTCTGCGCCAAAATGGCGTCTGCGATCTTAATCTTGTCAGAGAGTCGCACCGATTACCCCCGTGCCCGTCGAGTTATAATGAAGCTTATATTCACTTGCCCAATTGATATGAGCTCGTGTAATCAGCGCGAAACTGCGGCACCGCCGAGATCGCCCTTGATCTGTGTCGTCGAGATGTCGGGCGTGCGCGGCAGGTAGACGACCTCGCACTGGTCGCGGAGGAAGTCGAACTTCCCCTCCCAGTCGTCCCCGATGACGAAGGTGTCGATGTTGTAGCGTGCCACGTCGTCGACCTTCTGCTCCCAGGTGGTCTCCGGGATCACGAGGTCCACGAAGCGGATCGACTCGAGCATGCGCCGGCGCTCCTCCCACGAGTAGTAGCACTTCTTGCCCTTGCCCGCGTTGAACTCGTCCGTGGACAGCGCCACCACGAGGTAGTCACCGAGGGACCGTGCGCGTCGGAGGAGCTCGATGTGCCCGTAGTGGAGCAGGTCGTAGGTGCCGTACGTGATCACGCGCTGCATGACTTGCCTTTCCTGGGCGTCAAGGACCCCCGTTGCCGTGTGTTCATCCAATATTCAGGGATTCAGTGGGCAGTTGTCATCCTGCTGTGCGGGATGTGACCCGTCTGTGCCGTGGATCGCTTTCAGGACCTCGCCTCGAAGCCAGGAGATGTTCTCCCTCGCAGTGCTGACCGGGTCTGGTCGGTGGTGTGCAACCGTCAGCGCGCCGTTGACGAGGCCCGTGAGCTCCTCTTGGGTCCTGGACATCGGAAGGCTCAGGTCAACGGGCCATCGTCCGTAGAAGCCCCGCTCTACGTCGCGGTACCACTCAAGGTCGGGAGCGTGCACGATCATCGGCTGTCCCGTGAGTCGGTAGTCGTAGAAGATGCTCGAGTAGTCGGAGACGAGCACATCGCTGGCCAGCATCAGATCCTCGACATGCGGGTAGCTGCCCACATCGATCACCCGCTCCCCCTCCGCACGGAGCCCGTTCATATGGTGGCTCCGCACGAGCACCCACGCGCCTGTCTCAGCCGCTAGACCTGCGGGATCCATGAGTGCCTTCAGCGAGTCCTCGCCCGAAGCGCGTCGCATCTTCTCTCGCCAGGTCGGCGCGTACAGGACCGCACGAGCTCCTGTCGGGATACCGAGCTCCTCGCGCACTCGTTCGCGGCCCTCCGCCCCCTGCTCCATGCGGACGTTCTGAGGCTGGTCTCCGAGACGCACGGGTCCGTCGTACCTGAGCGCAGATCGGAGGCGACGCTCCGCCTCCTCGTCCTGGGCCAGCAGCAGATCCCACTGCGCCGCCTGGCGCTCGATCAAGCGGCGATACACCAGGGGAGTGAAGTTGGATGGGGCGTCATGGATCAACTTCTTGATCGGGGTACCGTGCCACGTCTGCACGATCATCTGCCCTGGCACCTTGGTGAACCAGTGAGGGAAGTTGTTGTTCGTGACCAGGACCCGTGCAGTGCGGAGGGCCCGGAACCAGGGCTCAGATCCTGCGACCACAGGGGTCGCCCCCGGTGGCACAGGGACTGTCCCGTCCACCACGGACCACCACAGCGGCCCCTCGGTCTCCTGGAGAAGCGCGTCGAAGAGCGCCCGGGGGTTCCCACCCGCGGATTTCCCGTTGAAGGACTCGAAGAAGACCCCGGGTGTCAACGGGCCGAAGTCCTTCGCGATCAGCCGTGTTCTGCCCGCCCGCGTGCGCTCGGTCCGTGAGAGCGGGGGGCCCAGAGTGATTCCGAGCGGGCCGCCCCGCTGCGGTGAGAGCCGCACACTGCGGCACGTGCCCTCGACGTAGTACTCACCCTTGCGCAGGTCACGTCCGGCACGAGCCCATCCCTCGGGTTGCTCTTCCGGGGTGAGGGACCATCGGACGAAGTAGCCATCGGAGGCGAGCGAGGGATCTGAGAGATCCACGTCTGCGCTCCATCGCCCCTTCCGCCGTGGCACCGGCTCCAAGCGCGTGCGTGCACGGGAAGAGACGAGCCAGACCTGCGGTACGAGCCCCGGAGGGTCAACACGACCCGATAATCGAGCCACGGGCCCTTCGACGCGGACGCCGTCGATGGTCACGCGTGCGAAACGCTGCTCGATCTGGAGATTGCCTGCCCTGTCGGGGATGGCACGCACCGCCCGGGCCCTCGCTGCCTTGACCTTCCGATCCCAGGAGACGGGGAAGGCGCGTCCGCCCACGAGGATCTGGACCTCGAAGCCGCTCTCCCCTCGATAGGTTGACCCCTCCTTCATCCCAGGCAGATCGAACCGGATCTCCAACTGCGTCCAGTCGCGGGAGATCCGCCCTTCGATCTCCGTTCCCTGACGGCGTGCAACGGCTCGAACCTCGCCATCGAGTATCGGGAGATCCGTGCAGAGGACGTGGAGCTCGACGTGCTCGGGACCAGTGCGCACTCGCTGGATGACGAATGGTGAGACGTTGATGGCCGTGACCAGCGCGGAGCCGTCGTCGGCAGCAGTGAGGGCTGACTGCCGGCTCCCCTCGACGGGACCCAGCCGGTAGCTCAGCGAGGTCACCGGCAGCGGTACCACCGCCGCGAGCGCCCTGCCTCCCACCGTGGTGCGCACCCAGAACTGCTGCGCCTCCGCATCCGCCAACGGGATTCGCGCTCGAATACCTGCCGAGGTGTAGGAACGCCATGGGTCGTTCGCAACAAGGTCCGCCCACGGTGCCTTCACCCGCTCCACCGTTCCGTGCGCTTCCGCGGTGCCGTCCACGCTCACCGCAGCGATCTCGACGTCCAACGGCGAGCGCCGAGGGTCGAGACCCGCTACGTGCACTTCGGCTTTCATCTCGACATGGTGAGCGTCGGCGAACCGCATCTTCCGGGCGGTGCAGACAAGACGTATGTCGAGTGGCGAGAGAGCCCGCACGTGCTCGGGGACCTCTGGCCACCGTTTGAGAAGGGGGTGCGCGGCGCGGAGTTCGCCTATGTCCTCATCGAGGGGGAGAGGAAGCGCGCTCGTCTCCTCCCACCGCGTGGCGAGCACGTCATCGAGCGCTTCCGGATCGGGGTGGCTCAGCGCCCAGGCGGTCATCCGTTCCCAGAACCCGAAGGTGTTCCAGGTCCCCTCATCCATCAGCGCGGTGAGCTCAGCACCGATCAGGCGGAGCTCCTCCCTGAACGTCGGGACCGCGACAGGTACCTTCTCCGCGTACATGAGGAGGTCGCGTCCGAGCCAGACTGCCAGGAAGTGCTGGCGAACTGCATGGGAGGCGCCGTGCTCGTCCAGCATCACGCGCATTCGGTGGAGAACGGTTCGCCGGTCTGCGAGGTCCTCAAGACTCGACTTCGACTGGGACCGGGTGGCCCGCTCCTCGGGCAGTCGCCACGAGTACACGTCCGTGGGCAGCACGTCGACGCTCCGCGCCTGCAGCGCAGCGGCGAGGCTCGGCTCCTGGTCCTCGTAGTTCACGTCCTCCGGGATCGGATGCACTCTGCTCTTCCAGAATGTGGTCCGATACAGCCCGTTCCAGAGGACCGGCTCGTCGAGCAGATCCGGGAACTCCTCGGGCGTCGTGCCCAGCCGCTCCTCGGCGTGCACTCGCGCCGTGAGCTTGGGCCGGTGGGACCCCATCGCGCTGTGCCGGCGGTACGCGCCTTTCACGACGTCGGATCCGCTCTGGCGCGCGGCGGTGAGCATTGACTCGAGCGCACCGGGGAGCATGACATCGTCCGCGTCGATGAATGCCAAGAATGCTCCGCGGGCCCTCTCGACACCGCGATTGCGCGCTGCTCCAGGACCTCGTTGCTCCCCGTCCAGGACGACTACGCGACGGTCGCGCGCGGCGAGGCCCGAGACGATGTCTCGGGAGCCGTCCGTCGACCCGTCATCGACGACGATCACCTCGATGTCCCGCACGGACTGGTTCAGTGCGCTGCGGATCGCGGCTTCCAGGTACGGCTCGGCGTCCTTGCACGGGATCACCACGCTGACCTCAGGTCGTCGTGTCCGTCTCCATGCCGCAGCGACCCCTCCGAGGAGGCGCTGCTTCGCTGTCTCGCGAGCCACCTCTGCGCCTCACTCCGGCCTGACGGAGCGTGCGAGGAGAGACGCAGTGGCCTCTTCGATGGTCACGCCGTGGTCGACCACGCCTACGAGGCTGCGGGTGATGGGCATGTCGATGTCGAGCCGCTGGGCGAGCTCGTCGACGGCGCGGGCAGTGGCTACTCCTTCGGCGGTCTGTCCCACCTCGAGGAGCGCGGCCTCGATATCCAGCCCCCGGCCGAGTGCGTGGCCGAGTCGATGATTGCGCGAGAGCGGCGACGTGCAGGTGGCCACGAGATCCCCCAAACCGGCGAGACCGGGGAACGTCGCAGGCTGGCCGCCGAGGACGACGCCGAGCCGGGTGATCTCTGCGAGTCCTCGAGTGATGAGGGTGGAGCACGTGTTGGTCCCGTACCCGAGGCCCACCGCAGCACCGACCGCGATCGCGATGACGTTCTTCAAGGCACCGGCGACCTCCACCCCCACCACATCCTGCGAAACATAGGAGCGGAACCCCGGAGCGGCGCACCAGCGAGCGACCGTGTGGGCGATGGATTCATCCGATGCCGCGATCACGCTCCCGCTGGGCTGCCGGGCGGCGATCTCGAGCGCAAGGTTGGGGCCGGAGAGTACGGCGATGCGCGCCGGGTCCACGCCACCGGCCTCAGCGATCACCTGGCTCATCCGCTGATCGGTGCCGCGCTCGATCCCCTTCGCCAGGGAGAGCACCGGGACAGGCGGCAGCTCGATGCCCGCCTGGCGCCAGTCGCAGAGGTTCTCCCTCAGCCGTTGGGTGGGCAGCGCGAGCACCACGCCGTCAGCACCCTCGAGAGCCTGTGCGACGTCCGCATTGGCGGTCACCGCTGCGGGGAGCTCGACGTCGCCGAGGTACTCCGGATTACGATGGGTCTCCCGAATCGCTCGGGCCGTCGCCTCGCGTCGTGCCCAGAGCGTGACGTCACATCCGGCGTCGCCGAGCACGAGCGAGAAGGTGCTCCCCCAGCTTCCGGCGCCGAGCACTGCAATGCGGGTCATGCCAGCACTCCTCGTGCCGTCACAGCCGTGAGATCGCGCGAAGGGGCACCGGCGGTCCAGGCAGTCGAAGAAGGCACCATGGCCGAACTCTAACCAGTCGATGAATTCTCAGCGAACTTCCAGTAGCGCTCCACGGGGTCGTGACCCGCTCCTCTCCCAGCTCTCGGGCGCTCTTCGTGCGCGGATAACAATCTGGTGAACCGCGTGCGGGTCTCGTGCGGAGGCGTTCGGTGAACGCTCCACGACCTTGCGGTGGTCAGCGGATGACCTGCGAGCGAAACTTCACGATGATCCATGCGCGGGTGACGCCTGGGCATCCTCAGCGGAGGCGTGCGAGGCGCTGGAACGTAGCATGCTGGAGAGGTCCGGACTGCCGTCTGGATTGCCCGGCGATGCCCCTCTCTCCCCCAGGAGTCCCCCCAGTGAGTCCGAATCAGTCGATCGATACCGTCGCCGTGATCGGCCTGGGCTATATCGGGCTCCCCACAGCCGCGGTGCTCGCCCAGTCCGGCAAGACGGTGATCGGGGTCGACGTGTCCCAGGCGACCGTCGAGGCGATCAACGCCGGCACGGTGCCGTTCGTCGAAGAGGGGCTCGAGACGGTCGTCGCGGGCACCGTCGCCCAGGGCAAGCTCTCGGCGCAGACGGAGGCTCCCGAGACGGATGCCTACATCGTCTCCGTCCCCACCCCGTTCAAGGGTGACCACGACGCAGACCTCTCATACATCGAAGCCGCTGCGACGAGCATCGCCCCACAGCTTTCCGGAGGCGAACTGGTGGTGCTCGAATCCACCTCGCCCCCCGGCACCACCGAATTCCTGGCCTCCGTGATCCTCGGGCTCCGCCCCGAGCTCACCATGGAGCCGAATCTCCCGAACTCGCTGTACTTCTCGCACGCCCCGGAACGGGTGCTGCCCGGCCGCATCATGACCGAGATGGTCGAGAATGATCGCATCATCGGCGGTTTGACCATCGAGGCCGCGGAGCTGACCCGCGATCTCTACACGAGCTTCTGCCGCGGTGAGCTGCTGCTCACCGACGCCCGCACCGCGGAGATGGCCAAGCTCACCGAGAACGCGTTCCGTGACGTCAACATCGCTTTCGCGAACGAGCTGTCGATCATCGCCGAGCGGCAGGGCATCGACGTGTGGGAGCTGATCGAGCTCGCCAACCATCACCCACGCGTGAACATCCTCCAGCCCGGGCCCGGCGTGGGCGGCCACTGCATCGCGGTGGACCCCTGGTTCATCGTCTCCGCGGATCGCGAGAACGCGAAGCTCATCGCCACTGCCCGCGGCGTCAACGATTCCAAGCCGGAGGCCGTGCTCGCCAAGGTGCTGGATCGGGCGGAGCGACTGAAGAATCCGACGATCGCGGCGCTCGGCCTCGCCTTCAAGGCGAACATCGATGATCTGCGGGAATCCCCCAGCAAGGACATCGCCGTCGCACTCACCCAGCGGCTGGACGACGGCACCGTGCTCGTCGTGGAACCGAACATCGACGCACTCCCCCAAGATTTCGTCGGTCACGACAACGTCGAACTAGCCGAGTTCGAAGACGCCGTAGAACGAGCCGACATCGTGCTGCTGCTCGTGGACCACGATCCGTTCCGAGCCCTCGACCGCGAGAAGCTCCAGGAGAAGGTTGTGATCGACACCAAGGGGCTCTGGCGCTGACGCCCGGACGTTGTCCAGTCGGGGCTGTGCGGGCCCCGTGTGAGGGTGATCAGGCCCGGAAGTCCTCTGGGCGCTCCTCACCGCCGAGGAACTTCCAGCGGATCGCGGCTACGGTCCGCTCTGCGGCATAGCCGTCCCCGTAGGGGTTCACGGCGTTGGCCATCCCGGAGTAGGCCTCATCCGAGTCCAGGAGCAGGGACACCTCGTCGACGAGGCGCTGCGGCTGGGTACCGATGAGTTTCACGGTGCCGGCGACGACGGCCTCTGGCCGCTCCGTGTTCTCCCGCATCACCAGGACCGGCTTCCCGAGGCTTGGAGCCTCCTCCTGCACCCCGCCGGAGTCGGTGAGCACCACGTGCGCGAGGCTGAGGGCCCGTGTGAACTCGGCGTAGGCGAGCGGTTCGATGAGCAGCACGTTGCCCACCCCCTCGACGGCGGGGCGGATCGCGGCGCGGACCTTCGGGTTCCGGTGGATCGGGAAGACGATCGTGAGATCGGGGTACTTCCGCGCGATCTCCGCGACGGCCTCGCCGATACCCTCCATCACCGAGCCGAGGTTCTCCCGGCGGTGCGCCGTGACGAGCAGGACCCGCCCCGCGGCGCCGACCATGTGCGCCTGTTGCAGCGCCTCGAGCCGCGGATCCTCGAAGCGGACCGCGAGGTTCTCCGTGGCGTACATGAGCGTGTCCACGACCGAGTTGCCCGTGATGACGATGTCGTTCTCGCTGACGTCCTCGCGGGTGAGATTCGACTTCGCGGTCTGCGTGGGCGCCAGATGGAGCGCCCCGATCTGGCTAGTGAGCTTGCGGTTGGCCTCCTCGGGGAACGGGGAGTCGATGTCGCCCGAGCGCAGGCCGGCCTCGAGGTGAACCACGGGGGCGCGCCGGTTGAAGGCGGCGACCGCCGCCCCCATCACCGTGGAGGTGTCGCCCTGGACGATCACGGCGTCGGGCTGCTCCTTCCCGAGGATCCCGTCCACGCCGGCGATCACCTTGGCCACGATCGCGTTGAGCGTCTGCTCCCCCGCCATGATGTCGAGGTCATGATGCGGGGCGATGTTGAACAGGGCATTCACCTGATCGAGCATCTCCCGGTGCTGGCCCGTCACCACTATGACGTTCTCCATGTCCTCGGCGGCCTCGATCGCGCGGATGATCGGCGCGACCTTGATGGCCTCCGGACGGGTGCCATAAATGGTCATGACCCGTAGTGGCATGGATGTTCTCCTAGAAAATTGGAATCTGGCCTGCTCCATTATGTCGTGGCCACCAGAAGTGGAGAGGTGCGGCGGCGTGCGGGGAGCACTGCGCCGCGCGGCGGTACGGATCCTGTTCAGCGCGGGCCCGTGCGGTGCACCCCACCCGCCGGGAAGGTCTTCTTCTCGGCGTCACGGGTGAAAGCCTGCATGAAAGGATCGGGCTCGAATTCCGGGGCTACCCGTCGGCGTCCCGGTGCCGGGCCCTCGAACGCTTCCGAGTCCTCGAGCAGGAGGGAAGTGAGTCGTCGCTGCTCCGCTCCCTCGTCCATGGCGTCCTGGAGGAGGCCGGCCGCTTTCTCCTCGTCGCCCTGGGCGAGGTTGTGCGCGAACCAGCGGTACTTCCGTGCCACCTCGACGGCGTCACCGTCCATCACGATCCGACCGCGTTCCATCCAGATCGCGCGCGAGCACATGTTCTCAATGGTCTGCGCCGCATGGTTGACCAGGAACACCGTCCCGGCACGGGCGAGCATGTCGTCCATCGCGCGCTTGGACCGCTCCGCGAAGGTCGCATCGCCCGTGGAGAGCGCCTCGTCGATCATGAGGATGGACGGGTCCGCGCCGAGGGAGATCGCGAACTTGAGCCGTGCGGCCATCCCCGAGGAGTAGGTGCGCATCGGCAGATCGATCGCCTCGCCGATCGCTGACAGCTCGACCACGTCCTCGAACATGTTCTCGACCTGCTGCGGGGACAGGCCCATCGCCAGGCCCCCGAGCTTGACGTTCTCCGCGCCGGTGAGGTCCGGGATGAGGGCGGCGCTCACGCCCAGCAGCATGGGCTTCGCCGCGGTGAGGACGGTTCCGCGTGTCGGCGCCTCCAGCCCGGCCAGAACCCGCAGCAGCGTCGACTTACCAGAGCCGTTCCGGCCGATGACGCCGATGAACTCGCCGGAGCGGGCCGTGAACGAGACACCGCGCACCGCCGCCACCGATACCATGCGGCGGCGGGCCAGCCGTCCCCGCAGCGTGGTCGGGGGCGTGCGATCGGTGCGCGGGGCCTGGTAGCGCACCCTCACGTCATGCGCCACCACGGTCAACGGTGACTCCGACGGCGCCACCCAGCGCTCGAGCGACGCCTCCGCGGTGGGGGACGCGGACGTCCCGGTTCGGTCAGCGGTCATCGCCATAGCTCGCCTCCCCCTGCCAGAAGACCACGAATCCCACGAGCAGCAGCCCCACGGCCCATGCTCCGAAGATCAGCCAGGACTCGAGCGGCGGCACGGTGTTGTCGATCAGGGCCGAGCGGTACATGACCAGCATGTGGTAGATCGGGTTCGCCTCGATGGCCATCTCGAAGACCGGGCTGTCCAGGCGCGACAGATAGTGCTCGACCGGGAAGATAACTCCAGAGCCGTACATCAGGAACCGCGCCACGACCCCCATCAGCTGTGAGGCGTCGGGGAACACAAAACCGATCCGGGCCAGCAGGAACGCGATGCCCAGATTGAGGATCATCTGGAGCGCGAAGATCGGGACCACCAGCAGCCAGGTCCACCCCGGCATCTCGTTCGGGGGGATCACCATGATCATCACCAGCGCCACCGGCAGCGTGAATCTCATCTGGAGCGCGTCACGGATCGCCCAGGAGAGGGGGATCGCAGCGCGCGGGAACGAGAACGCCCGGATCATCGCGCTGCCGCTGCGGATCAGACCCGGTCCCTGGCTGACGCTGCGCATCGTGGACTGGAACATCAAGATGCCCACCACCACGTACGCGGCGAAGTTCTCGATCCCTCCTCGAGCTCCGATGATCAGTCCGAAGACCACGAAATAGAGAGCGGCGTCGAGCACAGGTCGCAGCACCAGCCAGATACGGCCCAAATGGTTCCGGGCGTGCTTCGTGGCCAGCCGATGCCGGGAGTCCATCCAGATGAAGTGGCGCCGCCCCCACAGCTCGTGCAGGTACTGAGCCAGAGGCGGGCGGACCCCGATCGGGGAGAGCCCCGAGGCGTCCATGCCCTGCGCTTCGAGCGCGCGCACCACTTCCGGTGTCTGCCTGACGTCACTCTCCACGCGCTGCTCCTCCTCGAGGATCGGACGCCATCTGGGCGTAGATCGCGTCGTATCGTCTCACCAACGCGGCCCACGTCCGCTCTGCCGCGAGCTCGTGCCCTTCCGACGATCTTCGGGTGCGCTCGGCGGTATCGGTCCACAGGGCATGGATCTGCGCTGCGAGCGCGGCCGGGTCTCCCGCCGGCACCAGCGCTCCCACGCACTTCCCGGCGTCGTCGGTCACCGTCTCGCGCAGCGCCGGCAGGTCGCTCACGATCACCGGCCGTGCGAGCGCCATCGCTTCGACCGGCTTCTGAGGGGTGACGGTGCGTGCCACATCGAGGTCGTGTCGCGGCACGACCACCACGTCGAGCGCCTGGACCCAGTTCCGTGCGGCCTCGCGCGGGACGCGACCGGGCATGATCACCCGATCGGCGATGCCCAGTTCCGCCGCTAGGGCACGCAGCCCGGGCGCGGCGGTGCCGTCACCGGCGAGCGCCACCCGGAGCCCTTCGCGCAGCACAGTTTCGGTGCGCGGATCCTCGAGGAGCATCGCCGCGGCGCGCAGCAGCGTGTCGAAGCCCTCGTAGTCGATCAGGGCGCTCACGGCACCGATGAGGAATGCGCCGCGCTGGGCCTCGAGTCCCACGGCCGCGCGTGCGTCGGCCACGGTGAGGTGGTCGGAGAGGAGGGAGTCGTCGACCCCGTTCGGGACCACGGTGATCGTGTCGGCCTCGAGTCCGCGACGGGACAGCTCCGCGACCATCGTGTCGCTGAGCGTGATCACGGCCCCGGCGGCGGACGCCAGCTCGGCCTCCCGCAACGCGACCGCACGCGCCTTCTCCGAAGCTGCTGCCCTGCGCTGCTCCTCCTCACCGGGGTGCGAGGCGATCCAGGTCTTCTCCATGAGCCCGCGCACTTCGAGGATCCATGGCACGCCCGTCGCGGCGGAGACCGCCTGGGCGACGAGGGCGTTGAAGTAGTTCGTCGTGGCGTGGATGACGTGCGGGCGGAACTCGGCCACGAGCTCAAGGGCGCGCTCCACCTCGACCTGCAGGCGGCCCTCCTGCGTACTGGGCAGCCTGCGGGGCAGGGTCCGCACGTAGCGGACCCCGTCCACCACATCCTCCGCGGCCGCGAACGGCTTGCCGAGCATCACGGGATAGGCGGTACGGGTGAGCGCGACCGATTCGATGCCGGCACCGCCCAGTGCGGTGAGGATGCGATGGGAGCGCAGCGAATACCCGGACTGAGTGTGCGGCAGCGAATTGGTGAGTACGTGCAGGACCCGGAGCCGCTCCCGGTCGCGCAGCGGCGGAGGTATCCGCGACGTCGCCGGCTGGGTCACGGACACGCGGCGGCCCGGCTCGAGCAGCCGGAGCTCGCTGCGCAACCGCTGCGCATAGATCGACTCCCCCCGCCCTGCCTCAGCCAGGATCTCGAGGGCCTCGCTCAGGTCGCCCCGCATCCAGGAGGCGCGTGCCCGCGTCGCCGCCGCCGCGCGCGAGGAGAGCAGATCGAAGCGCCCCAGCAGCACGGCGACCTCGCCCCCGATCCGCGAGCCCGAAGCGGCCGGCCCGGCGGCGAGCGCCTGAGCTTCCGTGGCGTCCCCGGCCATGTGGGCGCCGAGCGCTGCGAACCCCCGTGTGCGGGGGACGGCAGCGCCGACGCGCAGCAGGGCCTTTCCGACGCCCAGACGAACGCGCAACGGGAGCCGGCGGCTCACCTGCACGACGAGCAGCGCGGGGTCGTCCACCAGGTGCTGCGTCGCGGAGTCGAGCAGGAGGCGCGCGTTGCGCGCGACGTGGCGCAGGCTCGGCACGGTCCTCCTTCAGTCATGATTCGTCGACACGGCAGCTGGATGAAACTCTACTCGTAGGTCTCCGGGATCGTTCACCAAAGTAACGGCGTCCATACAGCCGTCGGACCGTCGAGACTCCTACCCTCAGACCGTCGGCCTGCGTCCACTGCTCGCGCTGCTGAACCGCTGGTTGCGAACGATGCTGGGTCCGACAACGCAATCAGGGCGGTGGGGATTGTGTCGGGACTCGCCGGAACCCATTCCTGCGAGCCCTTCCTCGTGACGGGAGATGACCGAGCCCCTCGCCCCTCCCGGGATCAACGTGTTTACCGGCGGCACCGGCACAGCGAGCGATCTCGCTGCTCCGGTGCCTTCATGATCCCCGACAGCGTCTGGTCCGGGCGACCGGGCGTTCATACAGGAGATGCGATTGCAACGCCATTGAAACGTGTATGTACAGGCTAATTCTCTGCTATACCCCAGACGCTTCGGGCAGATCAAAGGCCCCTTTCAACTAACAGGTCGGCAACGGGTCGTGCTCGAAGCACGTGATCTGAAGCGATGTTCGTCCAGGAGTGAGGCTGGCCTCCGTCGCGGAGACTGACAGGCTTGCGCGAGTAGTCTCGGTCAGGAAATAGGAGCCACCGCACCACCGTGCGCGTCGCACCCTGGATGGCCGACCCCGCTCTCAAGGCTATACCGGTAGTTGAATACCTGAGTACTGGGCTCCGCATCGCGAGACACGGCGGCGACGCTTGAGAGTGCCGAGCTCCTGCAGAAGTCTTGACGTCCCGCCGGGCAGCAGGCCGTCGACCCGATCGAGCACCTGGGCCGCTTGCGGTTCTGCTCGCGCCCGCAGGACAAAGCGAGGGGCTCGCCGGATTCAGTTCCGGCGAGCCCCTCGCTCATGCCGGGCAAACGATCGCTGACATCGACACTCTCGGGCTAGAGCTCCACAGCCAGGCCCACCGCATGCTCGGTCGGCGACCCGGCCGGCGCGACCATAGAGTTGCCGTCGGCGCCGGCGTGGATCTTAAGCTCCTCGGCACCGAGCAGGCGCGCGGACGTCGCCCCGGCCGCGAGCGTGAGCGTTACCGGCGCAGCGTCGCCATCCGCGCGGGAGCTTTCCCCGTGTTGCAGCGGCCCGTCCTGCAGCAGCGCAAAGGCGCACAGCGCCGACCCCGTCCGGGTGTGCAACCACTCGATCCCGCCACCGTCGACCCCGAGCACCTCCGACGCACCGCGGGTGCCGTAGATGCCCTCCCCGCAGGCCTGCATCCAGGTGCCGAACTCCTCGAGCCGCTCGCGGACGGAGCTGGACATCCTCCCCTCGGCGTCGGGGCCGACTCCGGTCAGGTAGCTCCCGCCGCGGGAGACGATCTTCAGCAGGTTCCGCGGAGCTCCTCGATGGGCTTGGCGGGATCGTCCCGCCCCAGGGAGCACCAGGACCTGGTCATGATGCTGCAGGATTCCCAGGGATGGCCGGGGTCGTCCTCGGGCAGGGTCTACTCCGAGGTGCGGTAGTTCTCGTGAACGTCAGCCCTCCTTCTTCGATGCCGCGGAAGAAGTAGCGTTGGGTGAAGAAGAAGGTGATCACGACCGGCAGCATCGCGGTGATCGCACCGGCCAGCACCACCCGGTAGTCGGCGCCGAAGGAGCCCTCGGGCCGCGGGATGAAGGTCAGCCACGCCGACGCCACAGCCCGCGCTCGTACTGAGGGTCCCGCCCCGGTAACCGGCGCTGCAGTTAGGCTGTGAACAGGCGTTACCGAAGGGGCGGGTCCATGAGCGAACCGAGTGAGCGGCTCGAGGCGGAGGTCTGGCTGGAGACCACCGGCCCAGCCCTCTCGACGGAGCAACGAGAAGCGTTCTTCCGCGCGGTCGATCAGTACTACGACCAGTACCCGATCGCCGACCGGAGACCGGACTTCCTCGCCACGCTGCGTCAGGACGACAGAGCGTTCGCCATGATCCTCGACGACATCGTCCACGGTGGGCGCGAAGACAGCGCTGATGAGCCCCTGGCCGGGCGGTCGGCGCCGTCGCAGCGCGGAGGCCCCGGCTGACGCGTGAGTGGCCCGGCCGACCAGTTCCGAGGGAGTCTCCTCAGTAGTCGCCGTGCGGGTCACTGCGATCCCGCGAGGAACCGAACTTCTTCAGATGGAACCGGCGGGCGAGGCGGATCAGAGGGCGGGCGAGGAACTCCACGCTTCCGATGATGAACAGCCACGTCGCGAAGAGGGTTGTCGACTCCCACAGGAACAGGATGCTGCCGGCGACGAAGAAGAGCCCGATGAGCACATCGTTCGTGATGCTGAGGACCTCGTAGCGATTACGGATGATGATCTCGTCATGTCCCACCCGGACGTCGATGTCCGGTGAGGTGGTCTCGGCGCGCTGAGTCGACGCTTCTCCTGGGGTGCAACGGTCGTTGGTGTCCATCATTCGATGCTCGCAGATCGCGTCCTGTGGGCCATGCATGGCGACCGCACGGTCTCCGACCGCCCCGAGCCCGTTCAAGTCCCGGGATGCCCCGGCCCAGGCGCGACCACGCCCGTCAGGACTGGCAAACGAGAAGGTGAGTTCGTCAACGATCTGATCCGCACTGCGGAACCGCCCTCGACCAGGTCTCTGACCCTCGATGACGAGGGACAGACCGGGCAGGCCGTGCAGGAGATCACCGGGTTCCACACGCTCCCGGCGGAGCCGTCACCCGACGTTCGAGCGGCCCAGCTCCTGAGTCGCCACATCGCTCATGGTCGCGGCGTCCCTCGCGGTGACCCCGGGGTGAGGAAGCGGGCGGCGCGTTCGCTCCTGCACCGCGAACCGGGAGGCGGGGCCCGCCAGATGGTCGGCGCCCACGCGGGCACCTCAGTCGATGATCCCGTCCTCCCCCGCCCGCCGCAGTTCTGCGAGCCCCTCCTGCATCGCCTGCACGCTCTGCGCGCTGTGCCGCGGCCAGTCCTCGAGCTCGCGCACCACCCGCACCGGTGCGAGCGTCCGATAAGACCGGGTCGGGTTGCCGGGGAACCTCGCGTCGGTGACGTTCGGGTCATCCTCGAGCTCTCCCGTCGGCTCCACCACATAGATGCGGGGCTCAGCAGCGCCGCGGGCGAGCTGGGCTCCCCAGGCCGCGGCGTGCAGGGTCTGGGTGACGTAGACGTGCCGCAGCGGGGCGTGCTCGCGGAAGTTCGAGGGCTGGGCCGGGGCGAGCAGCTCCCCCGGCGCGAGCTGCGCCCTGGTGCCGTGGAGAAAGACCCCCTCCTCGAAGACCTCGAAGGGCATGGGCTCGGTCATCGCGTTCTCCCCCATCGCATCCTGCGCGGATGGCGCCAGCGCCACCCCTGGTCACCCCCACGCTACGCGCCCCTCTCCCGCATCGCAGGTGCAGGATCCATGACGAAGACCTGTCCCAGCCCAGCTGCTTGA
The DNA here is from genome assembly GCF_043641765.1 of Brachybacterium vulturis. GTDB lineage: Bacteria > Actinomycetota > Actinomycetes > Actinomycetales > Dermabacteraceae > Brachybacterium > Brachybacterium vulturis_A. The sequence goes on from NZ_JBHZRO010000018.1 coordinate 71,971, forward strand.
TCGCCTGCCAGGCCAGCGGCGAGGCGGTCGTGGTGGATCCGCGGCGCGTCATCCAGGTGTCACTGGACCTCGCCGCGCAGCACGGCCTCACGATCACCGCCCGCCACACCCCCGAACACCTCTCCTACCTGATCACCGACGGCGCCGTCGCCGACGAGCCCGGCTTTAGCCTCACCGGAGACTTCGTGTTCTCCGGCGACCTGGGCCGGCCCGACCTGCTGGATGAGGCCGTGGGCATGGAACGATGACAAGCACGGCGTCATCGATGAGCTGCTGGCGGCTGCCGACTACCGAATGTTCGTGGCCGAGGCGACCGATCTGCTCGGCTTCCCCGTGGAGGCCGTCGTCGACGCACCGGAGATCCATCCGCACCTCCGCCGATCGGCGGCGCCGCTGTGACCATGCCCGGTCACCATTCGGCCGGCGCACCCCGCTGGTCCGTGCGACCGCGCACTGCGGCGCCGGCCCCGGGCGCTCCCACCGCCGTCCAGAGCCTGCACGACGAGCTGGCGAAGATCGAACGGCGTCTCGAGGATGTGATCTGCCAGGGACGGGAGGCATTCACGGAAGGCTCCGACTCCTATGACCGCGCGACCGTCGCAGTGCTGCGTCTCGCCGCGCTGTGCGAGGATCCGAGCCGGTACGCCCCGCACCTCACCGTCATCACGCTGGACGAGCGCCGCGGGATCGTGACCACCCGGAACATCGCCTCGCACAGCGGCTGCGGCGCGATGGGCACCGGGATCTTCTGGCGCACCGTCACCGAACGCCTCCCCGAGGTGATCGCCAGGATCCGCGCGGCGAGCGAATCCTGAGCCCACCTTGCCTGCGCCGCCCAGGCGATCCCGACGTCACTGTGAGTCTCCCGTGAAGCGATAGTAGAAGCCAGGACCACGACGGCTCTCCCGTGATGGCGCGAGATCACCCTGGTGCTCCAGTGCTCGCAGCACGCCGCCCACGTTCGTGCGAGCAGCGCCCACGATGCTTCCGAGCTCCGTCGTGCTGATGCGCCCCCGCGCCCGCGCATACGAGCGCGCGATCTGCTCGCGCGAGGGTGCCCGACTCGTGACTCCCGACGACCGGCGGAGAGCAGCGAGAGCCTCGACGCTCTCGACATCCATCGCGACGGACGGCACCGGTGCCGACGGTGGAATACCGTCGATCTCTCGACACACTGGCCGTTCGGCACGGCGGTGATCCAAGAGCCTCTCCACCGCCTGGCGCGACTCCTCGACCGTCAGCTGAAGCAGGGGGTAGAGATCTACCGGATCAGTCCACCTCTGCGCAGACAGGTGATGCAGAGTCATCAGGACCCTGAGGTCCCGACGCGGGTCGGGCTCGATGCTCGAGATCCACTCGATCCACCCCAGATCCGGACGCTCACCCGCAAGCACCGTTCGTACGGCGACCCCATCGAGCTCTTCGATCACGGGCGACGGGTGTCCATGGCGGATCATGTCTGCGAACATGCGGTCCACCCCGACCCCCTGCCGTTCGGCGATCCTCAACGTGGCCAGCAGCTGACTGAGGTCCTTGTTCCGGGAGACCGGTGGGTGATTGATGATGTTGTCGCTGCGCACGCCCCCATAGAACCCACCCGGGCTCGTGACACGCAGCGTCCTGCCGATGTGCTCCACCGTCGTCGGTCTCTCGTCCGTCCATTCCCGATGGGCGACGCCATTGACGATCGCTTCTCGCACGGCGCGTTCCGGGAGCGCTCGGACGCGCCCGATCACCAGGCCCCGTTCGACATGCACTTGAGGGTTGTATGCCCGCACCACGGCGAAGACCTCCGCGAGCTCCTCAAGCACCGACCGTCCCGGGTTGTGGACCCGTTCCTCGCTGTCCGCACCTGCGCCAGGACGTCGGATGAGGTCCAGTGCCGCAGTCCGGCGCCCAGCGAAAAGCAGCGCACCGGCGTTGGTGAGCGTGCCGTCATCCTTGATGACGGCCAACCGCCGCAGCAGGTCATCTTCCGAGGCCTCGGCGAGGTCCTCCGCGCGGGGGTCTCCCGAGAGCTGCAGGAAGTCGCGGGCGATCTGCACCGCCTGCGCACGGACCTGAATGGGCTGCAGGCCACTGCTCTGCGCCGACCAGTCGTAGCCCCAAGCGCGCGAACGTCGTTCGTGCCAGGTGGCAGGGTCGACGTCTTGGCACTGGTCGCCGACGCGCCAAGTGATTCTGTTCTGCCATCGGATCGGTTCGACAGCCGGCGGGCAGCGGATGATGAGTACGCGTGCACCGCGCACCTGTGCTTCCGCGACGACCGTCGTGTACGCCTGCTGGAGCAGTTGGTAGAGGCGGACCTGCAGCCAGTCGACGTCGAGCTCCGCCCCGATCGGGGTCGCATCGGCGGCGACCCCGACGATCAGCGCTCCGCCGCCGGGGGAATTCGCCATGCATGCGACCTCGCCTGCGAGCTTCTTCGCTGCGGACTCGTTGCGAGGCCCTCCTGGACGGAGAGCTCCTCCCGCGTCCCGTCGTCCTGCCTCCTCCTTGAAGTCGAACAGGCGTCGCTCGCCGGGGTTCTCACCTCGCTCGAGGGCTCGGAGGGCATCGTGGACGGCGTCGGCGACCGGATCGATCCCGAAAAGTGTCATGAGGTGGCACCCTCTCCGTCAGGCATACTTTTTCCTGCGTTAAAGTATACAGACAGCGTCATCCGGGAGGTGTCCATACTTTCCTGTCCTTTAAAGTATGGCTACTCCGTTCCGCACGACCTCCCCATACTTCTGCAGGCAGATCCTCATCGTGATCGCGTGACACAGAGCCGCGATCGCCGTCCAACCGCCGGTCGCCACCCAACACCGGATTCCAGCGGCTCGCTGGACGCGGCCGAGGCTGGCTCCCGGTTCCGAAGCGACCGCAGCCCACTGGCCACGAACGTGACGGTCGAGGAGCTCAGCGCGGACAGCGATGAGGACAGCGTGGACATGACGGCGGCGAGGATGCCGGCCAGCACCGGCCGGCGCTTAGTACTCGGAACTCCTCCTCATGTTCGGGGCGCCGACGCCCGAGAACCACTGCACAGCTCATCGGAACGACAGAGCCCACGCCGTGGGGACATGGGCACATCCCTTCCCACGCCGGGTGATGCCAACACGCCCGAAATCAGCATCAGGAGCAGCCTGTGACCTCCATGGACCCACAGGGGCAGAACCAGCCCCCGCATGACCCCTCGTCCGCCCAGCCCCAGAGCGGCGCCCCCTACGGCGCCGTGCCGGGACAGCCCGCGCCCGCCGCACCCAAGAAGCGCGGCAAGGGCAAGTTCATCGCCCTGGGCTGCGGCATCCTCGCCCTGCTCGTCATCGTTCTTCTCGGAGGGTGCGCCGCACTCCTCGCCTCCAGCGGCGGCGATTCCGACGACGCCTCGGCCCCGGAGACCTCCGAGCAGGCCGACGCTCCCACCGAGGGCGAGGCCGCCGGCGCGGCAGCCGAGCAGGACGAGGCCGAGGACGACGCTCCCGCTGAGGAGGCACCGGCCGAAGAGGCCGACGTACCGGCCGACCACAAGTCAGCACTGAGCTCCGCCGAGACGTGCGCGGATGTCATGCACATGTCGAAGCAGGGTATCCATGACCAGCTCACCTCAGAGTTCGACCAGTTCACCGAGGAGGCCGCGCAGTATGCGATCGACAACCTCGAGGCCGACTGGAACCAGAACGCGCTGGAGTCGGCGCGCGTCTTCCAGGAGGAGATGGCCATGTCCCCCGACGCCATCCATGACCAGCTCACCTCCGAGTACGGCGGCCAGTTCACCGCCGAGCAGGCCGACTACGCGATCGAGAACCTCGAGGGCTGATATGTAGGTCTTCCTGTCAAGTGTGCAGGGTGAAGCGGGGGCATCCACTGGCCGGTGGGTGCCCCCGC
>NZ_JBHZRO010000019.1:0-63836 GCF_043641765.1 Brachybacterium vulturis
CCGTGTTCGCGCCCTTGACATAGGTCGCGTGGTGCTTGGAGTGGTGCAGCTCCATGATCTTGCCGGAGATCGAAGGAGCCAGCGCCCCGTAGTCGTAATCGAGCTCAGGAAGCGTGTACTCAGCCATCATCGGTCCTTTCGTGAGGTGGGCGTTCAGCGTATGGCGTGACCATAGAACGTCAAGCGCACTTGAAGGCAAAGCGGATCGTCACGGTTCGTCATCGGCGTACTCCTCGTCCTCGGCGACGTCCTCCAGTCGGCGCGGCCCGGCACCGGTCGCGGCGAGGGCATCGTCGGGGTTCAGCAGTGCGCAGGCCTTCAGGGAGAGGCAGCCGCAGCCGATGCAGCCGGTGAGCTCGTGCTCGAGCCGTTCGATCGCGCGCCGCCGCTCCTCGAGCTTCTTCTTCCACTGTCGGGAGGCGCGCTGCCAGTCGGCGTGCGAGGGGGTGCTCTCCATCGGGACCTCGCCGAACGCCTCCTTCACGTCGGCCAGCGGCATGCCCAGTCGCTTGGCGACGGAGATCAGCGAGACCCGGCGCAGCATGTGGCGCGGATAGCGGCGCTGGTTGCCGCCGGTGCGCACCGAGCCCACCAGGCCCAGCTCCTCGTAGTAGCGCAGGGCGGAGGCCGCCACGCCCGTGCGGCGACTCATCTCGCCGATGGTCAGCAGCTCGTCGGGCTCACGCGCAGGACCCACGCCGCCCCCCTTCCGCTCACGCCTTGACCTCAAGTACGCTTGAGATCCTACACTCCAAGGCAACACCTCGGGAAGGACCCCCATGACCTACGTGATCGCCCTGCCGTGCGTGGACGTGAAGGATCGCGCCTGCGTGGACGAATGCCCGGTGGACTGCATCTACGAGGGCAATCGGATGCTCTACATCCAGCCCGACGAATGTGTGGACTGCGGTGCCTGCGAGCCCGTGTGCCCGGTCGAGGCGATCTTCTACGAGGACGACACCCCCGACCAGTGGGCCGAGTACTACGACGCCAACGTCGACTTCTTCGATGACCTCGGAGCCCCCGGCGGCGCGGCGAAGATGGGCGTGATCGACAAGGACCACCCGCTCGTCGAGGCGCTGCCCCCGCAGCCCAATCCGCTGGCCTGACACGCGTGGCAGGTTCCCCGATCTGCAGCCTTCTGCTGCCTAGACTGCGGGCATGACCGCATCTGCCGCCCCTGTGAGCTCTGCTCCGCAGGCGCTCCTGAGCATCGGGGAGCTCTCCTCTCACACGGGTGTGAGCCCGCGATCGCTGCGCTACTACGAGGAGCAGGGCCTGCTCACGCCGCGACGCACCGCGGCCGGGCACAGGCGCTTCGATGCCGAGGCCGTGGACCGGGTGCTGCTGGTGCAGCGGCTCTTCGCGGCGGGCCTGTCCAGCACCGAGATCGCGCCGGTGCTGCCCGTCCTGTGCGGCGTCCATGACACCGCCGGCTCCCTCGCCGCGCTGCGCGTCCACCGGGAGCGGCTCGCCCGGGAGATCGCCCGGCTCCACGACACCGCGGAGATCCTCGACGAGGTCCTCGAGGAGCACGAGCGCTGCTGACCCCTCCGGGCCATGGTCTCGGGAGATGTCGAGAACCGTCGGCCGGTTCCGTCCCCGGGGTGCACGCGAGCACAATGGCTCGCACCGCTCGAAGGAGAGACATCATGGCCAAGTACCTGCTGCTCAAGCATTACCGCGGCGCGCCCGCCGCCGTGAACGACGTGCCGATGGACCGGTGGACCCCCGACGAGGTCGATGCCCACCTGGCGTACATGAACGACTTCGCCGACCGGCTCACCCGGAGCGGTGAGTACGTGGATTCCCAGGCCCTCTCCCCCGAGGGGCTCTGGGTGCGCTTCGACGGGGAGGGACGCCCCCCGGTCACCGACGGGCCGTTCGCGGAGACCAAGGACCTCATCGCCGGCTGGATGATCATCGACGTGGACACTCACGAGCGGGCGATCGAGCTCGCCGGGGAGCTCTCGGCCGCGCCCGGCAAGGACGGCGCGCCGATCCACGAGTGGCTCGAGCTGCGCCCCTTGTACGGCGTGACACCCCCGACCACGGGATGAACGAGTCCCGGCTGCGGGAGCTGGTGCCCACGGTGATCGGCATCCTCCGCCGCCGCGGGGCGGACTTCGCGGCGGCGGAGGACGCCGTGCAGGACGCACTGGTCGCAGCGCTCGCGGCCTGGGAGCGCGAGCCGCCCCGGGATCCGCAGGGCTGGCTGGTGACCGTCGCGTGGCGGAAGTTCCTCGACCAGGTGCGGGCCGAGGATGCCCGCCATCACCGGGAGGAGCGGTTCGCGCACGATCCCGCTCCCGGGTCGGTCCCCGCGGCCGACGATTCGCTGGAGCTGTTCTTCCTGTGCGCGCACCCGTCGCTGACCCCGGCCTCGGCGATCGCCCTCACGCTGCGGGCCATCGGCGGGCTCACCACCCGCCAGATCGCGGCCGCCTACCTGGTGCCCGAGGCGACCATGGCCCAGCGCATCTCCCGGGCCAAGCGCACCCTGGCCGGGCAGCGGCTCGACCGGCCAGGGGACGTCGCCACCGTGCTCCAGGTGCTCTACCTGATCTTCAACGAGGGCTACTCGGGGGACGTCGACCTCTCCGGGGAGGCGATCCGCCTCACCCGGCAGCTACGGTCCGTGCGCGCCCATCCGGAGGTCGACGGGCTGCTCGGGGAGTTCCAGGCCCAGGCCGCGATCGCCGCCCTGCACGCGGACGCGCCCAGCGCGCCGGAGACCGACTGGCCCCAGATCCTCGAGTGGTACGACGAGCTGGTGGCGCTCACGGACAGCCCGATCGCCCGGCTGAACCGGGTGGTGGCGCTCGGGGAGGTCGCGGGCCCGCGGGCCGGGCTGGCGGCTCTCGCAGAGCTCGCGGAGACCCTGCCGCGCCATGCGGCGGTGGCGGCATACCTTCATGAGGCCGATGGGGGCACCGCCCTGGCAGCGCGGCTGTACGCCGCAGCGGCGCAGACTGCCGCCAGCACGGCGGAGCGGGATCATCTGCTGCGTCAGGCCGCGCGACTGAACTCCGCGTGAGGACGGCCGCACCGTGCTCGCGGCGCGCTGCTCCGCGGCACCCGCGTCCGGAGCGGCGCGGGTGCCGCGGGGGCGTCAGCGGAGGTGGCGCTCGTAGGCCGCGGTGGTGAGGAAGGCGGGGAACTCCTCCCCCAGCACCGCCTCCTTCAGCAGCTCGGTCGCCTCGGGGAGCCGGCTCCTCCCGCCGCCGCCTCGCCCTGGCGCGCCTGCGAGCTCCTCGGCGCCGCGGTCGATGAAGTACTCGATCCGCTCCTTGACGATCGGCATGCCCTCCTCGGTGAGCATCCCCTGGTTGATCCACTGCCACAGCTGGGAGCGGGAGATCTCTGCGGTCGCGGCGTCCTCCATCAGGTGGTCGATCGCCACCGCTCCCTGCCCCTGCAGCCAGGAGTCGAGGTAGCGCAGTGCCACCCGGATGTTCTGCCGGATGCCGGCGGTGGTGATGGCACCGCCCTCGACCCGCAGGTCCAGCAGGTCAGCGGCGGTGACGTGCACATCCTGGCGCAGCCGCTCCAGCTGGTGGGGCCGTTGCCCCAGCACCGCGTCGAACTCGGCGCGGACCGCGGGGATCAGGTCGGGATGGGCGACCCAGGTGCCGTCGAAGCCGTCGGCCGCCTCGCGGGACTTGTCCTCCCGCACCTTCGCGACGGCGTTCTCGGTGACCCCGGGATCGCGACGGTCGGGGATGAAGGCGCTCATCCCGCCGATCGCATGCGCGCCGCGGCGATGGCAGGTGCTCACCAGCAGCTCGGTGTAGGCCCGCATGAACGGGACCGTCATGGTGAGCTGATCACGGTCGGGCAGCACCCGGATCCGGCCCCGGTCGCGGAACTGCTTGATCACGGAGAACAGGTAGTCCCAGCGCCCGGCGTTCAGCCCCGCGCAGTGGTCCCGCAGCTCGAAGAGGATCTCGTCCATCTCGAAAGCGGCCGGCAGCGTCTCGATGAGGACGGTCGCCCGGATGGTGCCGTGCGCGATCCCGAGCCAGTGCTCGGCGAAGGTGAACACCTCGTCCCACAGCCGCGCCTCCTGCGCGGACTCGAGCTTGGGGAGATAGAGGTAGGGGCCGGCCCCCCGCGCGATCAGCTCGTGGGCGTTGTGGAACAGGTACAGCCCGGCGTCCACCAGCGAGCCGGAGGTGCGACAGGAGCGTCCATCGGGCCGCTGGTACCGCAGCTGCTGCTCGGGCAGGTGCCAGCCGCGCGGCCGGAACACGATGGTGGGGGTCCGCTCCCCCAGCCGGTACTGCGTGCCCTCGTCGGTGACGAAGTCGATCCGCCGACGGATCGCGTCGTGCAGGGTCAGCTGCCCGCCGATGACATTGGCCCACGTGGGGCTGAGGGCGTCCTCGCCGTCAGCCAGCCACACATCCGCCCCGGAGTTCATCGCGTTGACGGTCATCTTCCGATCGGTGGGGCCGGTGATCTCCACCCGACGGTCCTCCAGGCCGGGACCGGCACCGGCGACGCGCCAGGTCGGGTCGTCCCGGATGGCGGCCGTCTCGGGGCGGAAGTCGAACATCGCCCCGCCGGCGATCGACTCGCGCCGCATCGCCCGGGCGGTCAGCAGCTGGGAGCGGCGGGCGGCGAAGCGGTCGTGCAGCGCGGCGAGGAAGCTCATCGCCTCGGGGGTGAGGATCTCCTCGAAGCGGTGCTCGGAGGGTCCGAGCTGCTCGATCCAGCTCGGGGAGGGGGTGCTCGGTCCCGGCCGCGAGGTCCGGGTGCTGGTCGAGGTGGGTCGCTGGTGCTGGGTCAGTGTCATGGGCCTGCTCCTTGTGACGATGGTGCGTGGGGGCCGACGGCGGGGCGCGGGCGGGTATTCGGGGGTGAGCTGCGCGGTGCAGCAGAGCGCGGTGCAGTAGGGCGCGATGCAGTGCAGCGCTGTTCAGAACTGCTCCGTCTCGGTGGAGCCGACCAGCGCGAGGGTGCTGGAGGCCGGGTTCAGGGCGGTGGCGACCCGGTCGAAGTACCCGGTGCCCACCTCGGCCTGGTGCTTGTGGGCGGTGAAACCGCGCTGCGCGGCGGCGAACTCCGCCTCCTGCAGCTCGACGTAGGCACTCATCTGCCGCTCCTGGTATCCCGAGGCCAGCTCGAACATCCCGTGGTTCAGCGAGTGGAAGCCGGCCAGGGTGATGAACTGGAAGGCGTAGCCCATCGCGGCGAGCTCTCGCTGGAAGGAGGCGATCTGGGCGTCATCCAGGTGCCGCTTCCAGTTGAAGCTCGGTGAGCAGTTGTAGGCGAGCTTCTGCTCGGGGAAGTCGCGGTGGATCCGCTCGGCGAAGGTGCGGGCCAGCTCGAGATCCGGCTCGGCGGATTCGACCCACAGCAGGTCCGCATATTCCGCATAGGCCAGGCCCCGGGCGATCACCGGCTCGATCCCGCCGCTCACCTCGAAGAACCCCTCGGCGGTGCGCTTCCCGGTGAGGAACGGCTGGTCACGCTCGTCGATGTCGCTGGTCAGCAGGGTCGCGGCGAGCGCATCGGTGCGAGCGATGATCACCGTGGGCGCTCCCGCCACGTCCGCGGCGAGACGCGCGGCGCTGAGGGTGCGCACATGCTGGGAGGTGGGCACCAGGACCTTGCCGCCCATATGGCCGCACTTCTTCTCGCTGGCCAGCTGATCCTCCCAGTGCACGCCGGCGGCACCGGCCTCGATCATCGAGAGCATCAGCTCGTAGGCGTTCAGCGGGCCCCCGAAACCGGCCTCGGCGTCGGCGACGATCGGGGCCATCCAGTCGCGGCTGGTGGAACCGGTCTCGGCATGCTCGATCTGGGCGGCGCGCTGTAGGGCGTGGTTGAGCCGGCGCACCACGGCGGGCACGGAGTTGACCGGGTAGAGCGACTGGTCGGGATAGGTCTTGCCCGAGAGGTTGGCGTCGGCCGCGACCTGCCAGCCGGAGAGGTAGACGGCCTGCAGCCCGGCGCGGACCTGCTGGACGGCCTGGTTGCCGGTCAGCGCGCCGAGCGCCCGCACCCAGTGCTCGGGATCGGTGGTGTTCTCCTCGATCAGGTCCCAGAGGGTCTCGGCCCCGCGGCGGGCGAGAGTGCGCTCCTCCCGGACCGGGCCGGTCAGCGCGATGACGTCCTCGGCGCTGTGGTCGCGGCGCACGTTCCGCCAGCGGGGGTCGATCTCCCAGTCGCGGGCGAGCTCCTGGGCGGTCAGGGTCTGGTCCCCGGGCCGGGGAGCGCCGGGCCGGGTGGTGGGAGAGGTGGGTGTGGTCATCGTCGGCTCCTCGGGTCGTGCGATGGGCGGTGCTGTCCTCGACGAATTTCATCGAGTAGTCACACTCTGTGGGCCCCGCAGAATCCCCGGAACCCCCATATTCGAAGAATTTCGGCGGTATTTCTGTTCAGCAGAACTTTTCTGTGGCACCGTGTCCGCATGGCCCACCACGAGGCGGCACCTCCCCGGGAGACGGCCGACGACGACTTCGATCCGCTGCTGATCGGTCAGCGCATCCGCGCCCGGCGGCAGGAGCGCGGCCTCTCCCTGGCCGAGCTCGCCGCCGCCGTGCAGCGGGCACCCTCGCAGCTGTCGGTGATCGAGAACGGCAGGCGCGAGCTGAAGCTCGGCGAGCTGCGCCGGATCGCCCGCGTCCTCGAGGTGGGGGTGGAGGATCTGCTCGATCCCGAGCCGCCCAACCGTCGGGCCGCGCTCGAGATCGCCCTTGAGAGAGTGCAGGCCGGAACGCTCTACCAGAGCCTTCCGCTGCCCGAGCTGCCGGTGCGCAAGTCCCTCTCCGATGCGGCGATCGAGACCATCCTGGCGCTGCATGAGGAGCTGCGCCGCCTGCACGAGGAGCGCGCGGCCACCCCGGAGGAGGCCCGCCGGGTCAACGGGCAGCTGCGCGAGGAGCAGTCCCGGGCCGGGAACTATGACGCCGCGCTCGAGGAGGTGGCCCGCGACCTGCTGGAGCAGATCGGGCATCGGGGCGGGCCCCTCTCCCAGAGCAAGGTGTCACTGCTGGCGGCGAAGCTCGGCTTCTCCCTCCACTCGGTGCCGGACCTGCCGCACTCCACCCGGTCGATCACCGATTCGGAGCACATGCGGATCTATCTGCCGCTGGGTCGATCCACCTCGGATCCCCGCTCCACGGTGCTGCAGGCGATCGCCGCGCACGTGCTGGGCAAGGGCGAGCCCGCGGACTACGGCGAGCTGCTGCGCCAAAGGGTGGAGACGAACTACCTGGCCTCGGCGCTGCTGATGCCCGAGGGCGGGGCGCTGGACGTCCTGCAGAGCGCGAAGACGCAGCGGGAGCTGAGCGTCGAGGACCTGCGCGACGAGTTCGCGGTGAGCTACGAGACGGCGGCGCATCGCTTCACGAACCTGGCCACCCATCATCTGGGCATCCCCGTGCACTTCCTGAAGGTGCATGCCTCCGGCACGATCCTCAAGGCGTACCAGAACGATGCCGTGCGCTTCCCGACCGATGCCCTCGGGGCGGTGGAGGGGCAGCGGGTGTGCCGCTGGTGGAGCGCCCGGCGGGTGTTCCGCAGCGAGGACCGGATGCGCCAGTACTGCCAGTACACCGACAAGCCGGGCGGCACCTACTGGTGCACCTCCCACATCGAGTCCGGCCCGGGCGGGGAGTTCTCGATCTCGGTGGGCACCGCCTACCAGCACACGAAGTGGTTCCGGGGCCGGGAGACCACCGTGCGCCACGCGTCCTCCTGCCCGGATCCCCACTGCTGCCGGGAGCCGGATCCCGCGCTGGTGGACCGCTGGGAGGGATCGGTGTGGCCGGTCGCGCGGCTGCACGCCTCGTTGCTGGCAGCGATGCCGACGGGCACCTTCACCGGGGTGGACCGGGTGACGATGCTCGAGTTCCTCGAGCGGCATGCACCGGCGGGGGCCGCCGACGGGGCGTGAGAGCCCCCCGCGCTATCCGCGCGCGACCCCGAGCAGCAGGAGCACGGCGAGGCCCCCGTAGACCGTGCCCGCCACGGCGTCCAGGGCCAGGCGGACGCGACGCCGGCCGAGCACGGCGTCCCGGAAGAGTCCGGCCGTGCTGCCGATGGTGAGGTCCGCGATCAGCCCGATGAGCTGGAGCAGCAGGCCGAGCATGAGCATCTGTGCGAGGGGGTGCTCTCCCGCCGAGCCGAGGAACTGGGGCAGGAAGGCCACGAAGAACAGCGCCACCTTGGGGTTGGTGATGTTCACCAGGAAGCCGCGCCGGAACACGTTCGGGACCGAACCCGCCTCCGCGATCTCGGCCCCGGCGCTGCGCCAGGTGGTGATCGCGAGGTAGGCCAGGTAGCCGGCGCCGGCGATCCGGATCGCATCGAGGGCGGCGGGCAGCTGCGTCAGCGCGACCCCCAGCCCCGTCGCCGCGACGAGCACCCAGACGGTCATCGCGGAGGTCACGCCGAAGGCACCGCGCACCGCTGCCCTCCGACCCTGATTGATCCCGGTCGCCACCAGGAACGCCATGTCGGGTCCCGGGGTCACCAGGATCACGACCACCGCCACGAGGAACGCGGGCAGGACGGACACATCGAGCACTTCGCCACCTTCGACTCTCCGCGGGAGGACCTCCCGAAAACCAGGCCCTCACCTGGGCCAAGAGAGAAGATAGAGGTCGGCGATGTGGCGCCGCAATCGCCGAGTTGCGGACAGGATGCGGAATGCGCCAGCACTCTGCCCGGTGGCGTTACGCTGACTGCGTGCTCGACGACCTGGACTACCGCCTCATCGCCCTTCTGCGCTCCAACAGCCGCACCCCGGTGGCGGTCCTGGCGCGGGAGCTGGGGGTCAATCGCTCGACCGTCACCTCCCGGATCGACCGCCTCGTGGACACCGGGGTGATCGAGGGCTTCACGATCCGGGTCAGCAGCGACCTCGATCAGGACTCCGTGCAGGGCGTGATGCTCGTGGCGACCGACACTCGCCGCAATCACGACATCGTCCACGAGATCCGCGGCTATCCGGAGATCGAGCAGTTCCACTCGACCACCGGGACCTGGGACCTGGTGATCCAGCTGCGCTGCCGCAACCTCTCCGACTTCGATCTGGTGCTCGAACGGATCCGGGCCATCCCGGGCGTGAACTCCACCCAGACGAGCCTGCTGTTCAGCTCGCTGCGCACCGCGTAGTCGGGTCCCGGCGGCGCGGCCTCACCCCTCGATGAGCCGGGCGGAGATCACGGTGTTGTCCAGGTGGTGCTCGTCCTCGTCGAGGTCGCCGCTGCAGGTGATCAGGCGCAGCTCCGGACCGTCGGTCCTGCCGTAGACGGCCACCGTGGGGAACTCGTCCTTGGGGTACCGGGCCGCGTCGTAGACCTCGAAGGTCGCGACGGTCCCGTCCTGGCGGTCCACCTCGATGCGGTCACCGGATTCCAGCGCCCCGAGCTCGAAGAAGATCGACGGATCGCCGCCCCAGGTCACGTGGCCCTCGATGACGGAGGGCCCGGTCTCTCCCGGGGTGGGTGAGCCCTCGAACCAGGCCGGCAGATCCGCCTGGTCGCCGCGGGGGGCGAGCAGCTCCCCCTCCGCTCCGAGACCGATCGGGAACACCTGCTCGTCGACGCCGATCGAGTCGATCCGCAGCCCGGTCGGTTCCGACGGGTCCATCGGGGTCACCCCCGGTGACTCCGGTGCGGCGGCGGTGGCCTGCTCCGAGGGTTCGGCCTCCGCAGTGGTCGGGACGGGCGACGCCTCGGCGCCCCCGCCGTCCGACGGCTGCTCGGCGCCGTCGTCCGACGGCTCCTCAGCGCTGCCGTCGGCCGTCGCGCCGCTGGCGCGCAGCGGCGGTTCCGGTGGGGCACCGACCTGGCTGGTCAGCGCGAACACCAGAAGAGCAGCGCCGAGCAGGCCGAGGACCGTCAGAACGGCGGCCGCCGTGCGACGGCCGCCGTTCTGTCGGGATGTTCCCTGAGGGCTCATCTCACTTCTGGGTCTGACGGCGGCGCAGCGCGAAGCCACCGGCAGCCGCTGCGGTCAGCAGACCGCCTCCGGCCAGCAGGGCGCCGGACTGCTCGATGCCGGCGGTGGTGCCGTCACCGGTCTCGGCGCCGCCCTCGGGCCACTGCTCCATCTGGGCCAGGTCGAGGGTGCCGCAGGCAGCAGGATCGGTGGCCTCCGAGGGCAGGCTCGGATCCAGATCGGACTCCTGGTCACCGTCGTAGGCGCCGTTGCCGTTGTGGTCCACACCGTGCAGCACCACGGAGCCATCACCCTTGGCGAGGCTGGCGGCGACGTCGTCATTGACCTCGAAGGTGCGCTCATAGGTCGCGTCACCGACCGGGAAGCGGTCCACGGCCAGGGCGCTGTCGGGGCTGGTGTCCCCTTCCTTGGTCAGCGAGACCTGCACGCCGCCGTAGGAGTCGGCCGCATCCGTGGTGCGGATCGCGCCGTCGACACCGGTGCCCTCCATGTTCGGGTCGGGGCACTGGTTGGTGCCACCGATGTGGATGTGCTGGGCGTGCGGGGCCTCGGCGAGCATGCCGGAGCTGTCGAGCTTCACGGTGACCTCATTGCCGTCGAGCGTGATCCACGCCGTGCCGGAGGCTCCGGAGTCGTTCAGCTCGCTGAGGTGCGCCTCGAGGGTGGCGGAACCCTGCCCGCCGTCGTGGTCGTCGGCCAGCGCAGCGCCGGAGGCGCCGAGCGTGCCGAGGGCGACCGTGGCCGCGAAGAGGGGGAGCAGTCGCTTCGTCGTCGTACGCATGATGACTCCTTCGTCGGACGCCGGACGACCCTGCGGCCGTCGGGGGCGGCGATCCAGGAGGGGTTCGGAACCCGACGGCGAGCGGATTGGAGGGAATCCTCGACGCGGTGCCGCGCAGCGGGTCCAGGGCCGGATGACGGTGCCGTCATCGCCTCTCACCTGGGGTTCTGCAGGAACTGACGGAGCCGAACGATCGGTCGGCTGCGTGGCCGGGTCGCCGGAGCGCGAACAGCACTATGCCTCTCACCGGTGAGCTGCGGTCCAGAAAGGCAGAAGGCCCCCTCCCGGTCCGGGAGGGGGCCTCGTCCTGCCGACTGGTGGAGACTAGGGGGGTCGAACCCCTGACCTGAAGCTTGCAAAGCTACCGCTCTACCAACTGAGCTAAGTCCCCGTGCGTGGAATATCAGACGGTGCGGGCCGGTGCGGGCTGTGCCGTCGCCGACTCGGTGTCCTGCTCGGCGGAGATGCGCTCCGCCTCGTTCCACAGATCATTGCGGAGGTGGTCGGATTCGACCTTCCGCCATACGAGGAGTCCCGCGATCGACGTCCCCGTCAGGACGGCGGCGGCGGTGATGAACTTCTTCATGAGTTCCTCCGATCCTCGAAGTGGGCCTAACTGGACTTGAACCAGTGACCTCTGTCTTATCAGGACAGCGCTCTAACCGACTGAGCTATAGGCCCATGGGGATCACAGCCGGAGCAGCTCCGGATGTCGACCACCGACGAACCACTGTACGGCGCGCGTGGCGCAGCGTCCACCTCGCGGAGGTCGGTGTTTCCGAGGTCACAGCGCTCCCCGTCTCACCGGATCACATCCCATCCGATCCCCTCCCGGCTCCGAACCCCTGAGGTGACTCCCCCTCCTGGGGATGTCCGGCGCTCGCACCGTGAGCGTGTCCGCAGCATCCCCAAGGAGTTCGTCATGAGCAGATCAACGATCCTTCCCCGTCTCGGCATTCTCGTCGCCACCGCAGCCCTGATGAGCGCCTGCTCCGGCGGGATGGGCGAGGATCCGCCGAGCTCCGAGGGTGAGCAGCCCGCCGCCACGCAGGGGCAGTCCGCCGAGGAGGGCGGCATGGCCTCCGACGGGGGCGGTATGGCCTCCGACGACGGCGGCGAAATGAGCATGGACCCGGCGGCGAACCTGGTCGGCCCGGGCTGCGCGGACTACGCGGCGATGGTGCCCGAGGGCGCCGGCTCGGTCGCGGGCATGGCCCAGGACCCGGTCAGCGTCGCCGCCTCGAACAACCCGATGCTCACCACGCTGACCTCGGCCATCTCGGGCGAGCTGAATCCGGAGGTGGACCTGGCCGACACCCTCGACGGGGGCGAGTTCACCGTGTTCGCCCCGGTGGACGACGCTTTCGCGGCGATCCCCGAACCGGACCTGACGGCCCTGGCCGGTGACTCGGAGGGCCTCACCGAGGTGCTCACCTACCACGTGGTGCCCGGTCAGCTCTCCCCCGACGAGATCGGCGGGACCCTCACCACCGTGGAGGGCGAGGACGTCGAGGTCACCGGCAGCGGTGACGACCTGATGGTGGGTGATGCGGCCGTGATCTGCGGCGGGGTCCAGACCCAGAATGCGACCGTCTACCTGATCGATACCGTTCTGATGCCTCCGGCCATGGCGGAGCAGGGCTGAGCAGGACGACACTGCAGTGTTGCCCTGGGCGGGCGAGCAATGGGCGTCCCACCCGTCTCTGTCCGCTCGGGCTCACCGTCCTGAAGGAGTCGCATGCCTGCGGAGCCCACCCCCGCCGATCCGGAGCGCCGGTCACCCGGTGATGCGGCCGTGCGCCCGCTGCACGGTGACGAGCCCCGAGCACCCACGCCCGCTGAGCTGCTGGGCCGCATCGCCCTCGGCGACGAGGACGCCTTCTCCCACCTGTACGACGACACCGCACCGCTGCTGTTCGGACTGATCCGGCGCGTGGTGCGGGACGTGGCGATGAGCGAGGAGGTGCTGCAGGAGGTGTTCGTGGAGGTGTGGCGGCAGGCCACCCGCTTCGATGCCCACCGCGGCAGCGCCCGAGGCTGGCTGTGCACCATCGCCCACCGCCGCGCGGTCGACACGGTGCGTTCGAGCGAAGCGGCGCGGCGCAGGGATTCCGAGGAAGGTCTGCTGCAGTTGGAGCAGCAGGTCGTGGATGTGCAGGAGGAGGGGATCATGAGGGTCGAGAGCCAGCGGGTGCAGACCGCGATGGGCGCGCTCACCTCGCCGCAGAGCGAGGCGATCCGCCTCGCCTACTTCGGCGGATACAGCCATCGCGAGGTGGCCGCCCTGCTCGACATCCCCGTCGGGACGGCGAAGACTCGGATCCGTGACGGCATGATCGTGCTGCGGGACCGACTGGGGGTGACCTCGTGAACGAGCAGAAGCACACCATGACCGGTGCCTGGGCACTGAACGCACTGGACGCCGAGGAGCGCGAGCAGATGCGCCGCTACCTCGAGGAGGATCCCGAGGCCGCCGCGGAGGCCGCCGCTTTCGAGGAGACCGCCGCCGAGCTCGCCGGCGGCCTCCCCCCGCTGGCCCCGCGGCCGGAGCTGAAGGCCGCGGTGATGGCTCGCATCGGCACCACCCGCCAGCTCTCCCCGCTCCCGGAGCAGGAGGAGTCGCCCCGGACCGACGCGACCGGGCCGGAGACTCCCGCCGTCGCAGCGGCCGCGGCCCCGTCCCCGCGACCTGTAGCGCTGTCGGCCGAGGACGCCCCTGCGCCGCCGAGCCCGCCAGCGCAGGTCGTCTCCCTGGACCGCTACCGGGCGAGCAGGCGCCGGAACCGTTGGACCACGGTCGCCGCGGCGGCGCTGCTGCTGACCACGATCGCCGGAGCCGGACTGTGGAACAGCGAGCGCACCGCCGAGCAGGAGGCCCGCGCAAGCCTCGAGGCCATGGCCTCCGAGCAGGCGAGCACCGAGGCGGAGCGCGCCACGCTCGCGACGATCCTGGCCGCGGACGATGCTGCGCATGTGGCCATCCCCTCCCAGGTGGGAGGTTCCCTGCAGCTGCTGTACTCCCGTGAGCAGGGGGCGATGTTCATGCAGGCCGCGGATCTGCCCGCCCTGCCCGCGGACGAGACGTACCAGCTGTGGATGATCGACGACTCCGGTATCGCCAGCGCCGGGATGCTCGAGGAGCCGGCCGCCGCCGTCATCCATGACGGTGCGATCCCGGAGGGCGTGACCGTCGGCCTGACCATCGAGCCGGCCGGAGGCTCGGCACAGCCGACGACGGAGCCGATCGCGGCCGGGGTGCTGTCATGAGCTCCCCGTCCCCCCGGCTCGCTCCCGCCCGTCGCTCCGCTCCCGGCCCCCGCGCCGCTCCCGGCTGGTCGGCGGTCTCCGGGGTGGTCGCGGGGCTGGTGCTGGTGGCCGTCGCCGAGCTGCTCTCGCTGGCCTTCAGCTCCTCCTCCGCGCCCTTCGTGGCCGTCGGCAGCGCCTTCGTGGACATCGTCCCGCCCAGGGTGAAGGACCTGGTGATCAGCCTGTTCGGCACCCGGGACAAGCTGGTGCTGTTCGCCTCGATGAGCGTGGTGTACGCGGCGCTGACCGCGCTGATCGGCCGCTTGGGGGCCACCCGGCCCCGCCCGGCGGCCGCTCTGCTCGCCGGGCTCGGCGTGCTCGCGATGGTCCTCGTGCTCACCCGCGCCCAGAACTCGGTGCTCGACGTGGTGCCCACCCTGCTCGGCACCGTGGTGGCGGTCCCGACCCTGCTGCTCCTGCTGCGCACCGTCCGCGCTCCCGCCGCCGTGGGCGATGCCGGGGCCGCCTGGACCCGTCGGCGGTCCCTGCTCGGCGTCGGCGCCGTGGGCCTGCTCGCCGTGGTCGCCGCCGTGACCGCGCGCAGCGTCACCGCGAGCCGCGAGCTCGCCCGTCGGTCCGCGCAGTACGTGCTGCCGGCGCCGCGCAGCACCGCGGAGCCGGTCCCCGCGGATGCCCAGATCGAGCTCGCGGGCATGCCGCCCTTCGTCACTCCCAACAGCGAGTTCTACCGGATCGACACCGCCCTCGCGGTGCCGCGCGTGGACCCCACCACCTGGCAGCTGCGGATCCACGGTCTGGTGGACCAGGAGCTCACGATGGACTTCGCGCAGCTCCTCGAGGAGCCGATGATCGAGAAGCAGGTGACGCTGGCCTGCGTCTCCAACCCCGTCGGCGGAGATCTCGCCGGCAACGCGACCTGGCTGGGAGTCCCCGTGCGCACCCTGCTCGAGCGGGCCGGGGTCAAGGACGGGGCGGACATGGTCCTGTCCCGGTCGATCGACGGGTTCACCGCCTCCACTCCCCTCGAGGCCCTCACCGACGACCGCGACTCGCTGATCGCCGTGGGCATGAACGGCGAACCGCTGCCGGTCCAGCACGGCTATCCGGTGCGGATGGTGGTGCCGGGACTGTACGGCTACGTCTCGGCGACCAAGTGGCTCACCGAGCTGAAGGTGACCACGTTCGCTGAGGACGTCGCCTACTGGTCCACCCGGGGCTGGACCGAACGCGGGCCGATCAAGATCGCCTCCCGCGTGGACGTGCCCCGCTCCTTCGGGGAGCTGAGCCCGGACGGCGAGGGAGCCGTGATGCTCGGCGGGACCGCCTGGGCGCAGCAGCGCGGCATCTCCTCGATCGAGGTGCAGATCGACGACGGGGACTGGCGCCAGGCCGAGCTGGGCGCCGAGGTCTCCGCGGACACCTGGGTGCAGTGGTCGCTGCGCTGGGAGGATGCCGAACCCGGCGACCACTCGGTCACGGTCCGCGCCACCGACGGCGAGGGCGAGCTCCAGACCTCCCAGCGGGCGAACCCGGCACCGAACGGGGCCAGCGGCTGGCACACCGTGCGCTTCAGCGTTCTCTGAGCCCGAGGTCCGCAGCAGGACTCCGTCCTCGCGCCTCAGCGGCCGGAGGCGCCTCGGACGTCCTCGTACGCAGCGAGGGCATCACGACGAGAGGCGCTCAGATCCACGATCGGTGCATCCCGGTCGGCCGTTCCGATCTCGGGCACCCACTGCCGCACGTAGCGTCCCTCGGGGTCGAAGCGCTCCTGCTGCCGCTCGGGGTTGAACACGCGGAAGTACGGCGCCGCATCGTCTCCCGTCCCGGCCACCCACTGCCAGTTGAACGGATTCGACGCCTCGTCGGCATCGACCAGCGTGTCCCAGAACCACTGCTCCCCGCAGCTCCAGTGCAGGCGCAGGTTCTTCGTCAGGAAGGACCCCACGACCAGCCGTACCCGGTTGTGCATCCAGCCCGTCCGCCACAGCTGTCGCATACCGGCATCGACCAGATCGATGCCGGTACGACCGTGCTGCCAGGCGTGCAGCTCCTCGGTGTCCTCCCGCCATGCGAATGCGTCGAACTGCGCGCGGACGTTCCGGTGGGCGAGATCCGGCAACTGGAACAGCCGGTGCCAGGCGAACTCGCGCCAGAGCAGCTCGGCGCGGAACGCGTCATGGCCCGTGCCGCCGCCCAGTTCCAGGCTGCGTTGCCACACCTCGTGCGGCGAGACCTCGCCGAACCGGAGATGCGGGGAGAGGGACGAGGTTCCTGCGAGGGCCGGGCGTTCCCGATCCTCCGCGTAGGCGTCCAGCACGTCCTCGAGAGCATCGAGTCTCCGCCTCGCTCCTGCTTCCCCCGGAGTCCAGGCCTCCCGGAGACCACCCGCCCAGTCCGGGGCGGTCGGCAGCCAGGCCCGTTGATCGAGGATCTGTGCGACGTGCTTCGCACTGCGCCAGGCGCGCATCTCGTGACCCCCTGCACGGACGCCGTCTGCCGGGCCCGTGAGATGCGAGGGCATGCCGATGCCGGAGCGGGGCGGGGCGGCGGCGCGGCAGGCCCGAGCGAAGGCCGAATAGACCTGGTACGGCGACCCGGCCTGCGTCGTGATGGTCCAGGGCTCGTGCAGGAGGTAGCTCTGGAAGCTCTCTGCACGCACGCCTGCCTCGCGCAGCGCAGTCTTCACCCGTGCGTCCACGGTGCGTCGTGGGGCGTGATACCGGCGGCTCCACCGCACCGAGTCGGCGCCGGAATCCCGAACCAGCTGCGGGATCAGCTGCTCGGGATCCCCGCTGACCAGCACGAGGGGCACTCCGTGCTCTCGCAGCTGCTCCCCGAGACGACTCAACGAGTGGTGCAGCCACCAGCGCGTGGCGCCACCCAGAGGACGGGCGCCCTCGATCTGCTCGTCGATGTGCACGGCGATGACGGGGCCCTCGTCGGCAGCGGCTGTGAGAGCAGGGTTGTCATGAAGTCGAAGATCATCGCGCACCCACCAGATCCCGGTCATCGTCCGGCCCCCTCGTCATCGACCCTGGCGAGCCCGAGGATCACTGCTCCGCCCAGCCCAGCGACAGGGGATGCCGCGCCCCGGCGGCCCGTGCCAGGCCGTCGGGCGCAACCAGTCCCTGCGCGGACACCAGGTCGTACAGGGCTTCCGGCGTCTCGGCCATCCGGGCGCAGACCTCGGCCGCATCCCCGATGAAGCGATCCTCACCCGTCAAGACGCTGAGCTCGTCGAAGATCTCCTGCTGCCGGTGGCGAAGCGGCAGAGGACGCCCCTCGGCGAGGACCCCCCAGCGCGAGGCGTAGACGTCGAAGACTGCGGGCTGCTCGCCGGTGGCGAGACTGAGCGGGAACTCCTCGGCGGACAACCGCAGGCGGTCGTAGTTCGGTTCGGTCTCATCGACCACGGCCAGCTGTGCCTCGTCGAACCAGGTCGCGACCAGTTCCATCCGCTCCCCCGGGGACCGGTACGGGGCGGCAGGCAGATACCCCGGAGCAGCGATGCTGGCGACATGCCCGACGGCCAGATCGTGCACCGTACAGCGCACGAAAGGCGTGGCCACCGGGATGGCGTGACCGGAGCGACGGTATTTGCGGGCAATGGTCTGCGGGGTCTGGTTGGAGCCGACGGCGAGCACCAGCGTGCGCTCGGCCAGCGGCGCCGCCCCCTCGGCAGCGAGGGCCTGCTCGATGGCCGCGACCTCCACCGACGGCTGTTCGAGCTGCTCGGTCGGGGCCTCGACGCCGCCGCTCGGGTCCAGGTCCACGATCCCGCTGCTGAGCAGCATCGCCGAGCGCACCGCGGGCCCGAGCCAGGGATAGTCCTCCGGTGCGGCGGGCCGGGTGGGGATCTCGAGCGACGGGGAAGCCATCGGTCGACCCTATCGAGGCCGTCGCAGCCGTCCCAGGATCCCGCGACCACTCTCACGCCGGTCCGGGCGGCGGGTCTACCCTGGGCCCATGAGCGAACAGCGTGCGTTCGATGCCCTGACGGCCTCGGGACTGGACTTCGAGATCACCCGGCACGGCCGGGTGGGATCCCTCGCGGAGGCGGCAGCAGCGCGCGGCGTCGACCCCCGCGACATCGTCAAGACCCTGGTGGTGCGGCGTGGTGAGGGGGATTTCCTGTTCGTGCTGGTGCCCGGCGACCGGGAGATCTCCTGGCCGCGGCTGCGGGCGCTGCTGGGCGTGAACCGGCTGTCGATGCCGGACCAGGAGGTCGCGAAGGAGGTCACCGGGTACGAGCGCGGAACCATCACGCCCTTCGGTGCGAGGACCGCCTGGCCGGTCATCGCCGACGCCCACCTCACCAGCGGTCCGGAGCGCAGGATCTCCCTCGGTGCCGGCGCCCACGGGGTCGCGGTGACCGTGCCCGCCGGAGCGGCCCTCGCCCATCTCGACGCCCGGATCGCCGATATCACTGTGCCTGCCTGACCTCGGTAACGGACCGGGCGGGCACCCCGGGCGGGGTGCCCGCCCGGAGCGGCGGGTGAGGGGCGGGCGCAGAGCGGCTCCGCCCGGCCTCACTCGTCGGTGAAGGTCATCTTCAGTCCGCCCAGCAGCGCCGCCACCAGGTTGTACAGGAAGGCCCCCAGGGTGCCGAGCGCGGTGATGATCACGACGTTCACCACCGCGACGATGGTCCCGTAGCTGGTCATCTTCGAGAAGGTGAAGAACTCCATGAACGGCAGCGGCTCGCCGCCGTTGAGATCCCGGCCCAGCTGATCGATCTGGCCCCAGAGGCCGATCGCCTCGACCAGGTTCCACAGCAGGATCACCGCGACCACGGTGGCGATCCCGATCGCGATCGCCGCCAGGAAGGACAGCTTCATCACCGAGAACGGATCCAGGCGCGCCAGCGTGAGGCGCACGCGGCGCGGTCCGCGACGCTCCGTCTCGGCCGGGTTGGCGATGCCGGTGGTCTTCTTCGGGCTGCGGCTGGCGCCCCGGGCCGCCGAGCCGCGGCCGGCGCCGATGGTCTGCTCCCCGGTGTCGGTCGTCGGGCCGGCGTCCTTCGTCGAGGTCCCCGTCGACGAGGGGGACTGCGCCGACGGCTTCTCCGTGAAGGCCGGGAGCGTGGACGTGGACTCGGCCGGGCTGGAGGGCCCGGAGGTGGTCCTGGAGTCACTGGTGCTCACGGATCACTCCTCGTTCGGGTCGGCGTCGTCGGTCGACGACTGGGCGGACTCGTCAGAGCCTAGAACATCGTCCACCTCGCTCACACCCTCGGGGGCGCCGTCAGCGGGATCGGTGTCGACGATCTCCGGCGTCTCCGCCTCGTCCTCGTCGACCTCGGACTCCTGGCCGGTGGTGACCAGCAGGATGCGGTCGCGCTTATCGGGCTTGGCGAAGACCACTCCCATCGTGGTGCGGCCCTTGGCCGGCACCTCGGAGACCTTGGAGCGGACCACCCGGCCGCGCTCCATCACCACCAGCAGCTCGTCGGACTCCTCGACGACGGCGGCGCCGACCAGGTGACCGCGATCGTCCGGCAGCTTCGCGACCCTGATACCCAGACCGCCACGGCCCTGCAGGCGGTACTCCTCGATGCTGGTGCGCTTGGCGAAGCCGCCGTCGGTCACGGTGACCACGAAGCTGTCCGGCCGCACCACGTCCATGGCCAGCAGCCGGTCGTCGTGGCGGAACTTCATGCCGGTGACACCGCTGGTGGCACGCCCGGTCGGGCGCAGCGTGCCGTCGTCGGCGGGCATCCGCACGGACTGCCCGTTGCGGGAGACCAGCAGGATCTGGTCGTCGGCGTCGACGGCGCGGGCGGCGATCACGCGGTCCGGCTGGGTGCCGTCGGGACCGTCGATGTCGCGCAGGTTGATGGCGATGATCCCGCCGGTGCGGCTGGAGTCGAAGGCCGGCATGGCGGTCTTCTTCACCAGTCCGGACTCGGTGGCCAGCACCAGGTACTGGGCATCCTCGTAGCTGTCGATCGCGAGCACCGAGGCGATGCGCTCCTCCGGCTGGAAGGCCATCAGGTTGGCCACGTGCTGGCCCTTGGCATCCCGCGGCGCCTCGGGCAGCTCGTAGCCCTTGGCGCGGTAGACCCGGCCCTGGTTGGTGAAGAACAGCAGCCAGCGGTGCGTGGTGGTGGTGAAGAAGTGCTCGACCACGTCGTCCTCGCGCAGCGAGGCGCCGCGCACCCCCTTGCCGCCGCGCTTCTGGGCCCGGTACTGGTCCTCCCGGGTGCGCTTGACGTAGCCGCCCCGGGTGATGGTGACGACCATGTCCTCCTCGGGGATGAGGTCCTCCATCGCCATGTCCCCGGCGAAGGGGAGGATCTCGGTGCGGCGGTCGTCGCCGTACTTGTCGACGATCTCCTGCAGCTCCTCGGAGACGATGTCCCGCTGCCTCTGCGGATCGGCCAGGATCGCGGTGTACTCCTCGATCAGGGCCTGCAGCTTGTCGTGCTCCTCGATGATCTTCTGGCGCTCCAGGGCGGCCAGGCGGCGCAGCTGCATCGCGAGGATCGCATTGGCCTGGATCTCGTCGATCTCCAGCAGCTCGATCAGCCCGGTGCGGGCCTGGTCGACGTCCGGGGAGCGGCGGATCAGCGCGATCACCTCGTCCAGCGCGTCCAGCGCCTTGAGGTAGCCGCGGAAGATGTGGATCTGCTCCTCGGCCTTGCGCAGGCGGAACCTCGTGCGGCGCACGATGACGTCGATCTGGTGCTTGGTCCACTCGCGCACGAAGGAGTCGATCGAGAGGGTGCGCGGCACCCCGCCGGCCAGCGCCAGCATGTTCGCGGAGAAGTTCTCCTGCAGCTGGGTGTGCTTGAAGAGGTTGTTCAGCACCACCTTCGCCACGGCGTCCCGCTTCAGGGTGATGACCAGGCGCTGACCGGTGCGACCGGAGGTCTCGTCGGTGATGTCGGCGATGCCGCTGATCTTGCCCAGCTTCACCATCTCGGCGATCTTGCGCGCCAGGGTGTCGGGGTTGACCTGATAGGGCAGCTCGGTGACCACCAGCGACATCCGGCCGTTGATCTCCTCGGTGGAGACCACGGCGCGCTGGGTGATCGAGCCGCGGCCGCTGCGGTAGGCGTCCTCGATCCCCGAGGTGCCCACGATCGTCGCCCCGGAGGGGAAGTCGGGGCCCTTGATGAAGCGCAGGCAGGCCTCGAGCAGCTCGGGCTTGGTGGCCTCGTGGTTGGTCAGCAGCCACTGGACCGCCTCGGCCACCTCGCGCAGGTTGTGCGGCGGCATGTTCGTGGCCATGCCGACCGCGATCCCGGCGGAGCCGTTGACCAGGAGGTTCGGGAAGCGGGCGGGCAGCACGGTGGGTTCGTCGACCGTGTTGTCGTAGTTGCCCTGCATATCCACGGTGTCCTGCTCGATGTCCCGCACCAGCTCCATGGCCAGCGGAGCCATCTTGCACTCGGTGTACCGCGGGGCCGCGGCGCCGTCGTCGCCGGCGGAGCCGAAGTTGCCCTGTCCCAGGATCAGCGGGTAGCGCAGCGACCAGGGCTGCACCAGGCGCACCATGGCGTCATAGATCGCGGAGTCGCCGTGGGGGTGGTAGTTGCCCATCACCTCGCCGACGACCTTCGCGGACTTGGAGAAGGAGCGGTCGGGGCGGTAGCCGCCGTCGAACATCGCGTAGACGATGCGGCGGTGGACGGGCTTGAGGCCGTCGCGCACGTCCGGCAGGGCGCGGGAGACGATGACGCTCATCGCGTAGTCGAGGTAGGAGCGCTGCATCTCCTGGTTGAGATCGACCTGCGTGATGCGGTCGACCTCGTCCTCGTCCAGCGGGTCCACCAGGGTCACGGTGCGCGAGGCCGCCTCGTCGGCGGAGATCTCGTGAGTGCCCTCGGGCGTCTCCTGGCCGCCGACGCCGACGCTCTGCGCGGGCGTCGGGGTCTGCTCTGAGCTCGCGCTCTCCTCCGGGGTCGAGTCGGGATTCGTGGGGTCCTGCGGGGTGTCACTCATGGGGCAAGAGGCCTTTCAGCTGGGCCGAGGGTTCATGGGGTCCCCGGGGGCGCGCGGGCGGGCCGGCACCGCTCCGGGGGCCGTCGTCAGATGTCGAGGAAGCGGACGTCCTTGGCGTTCTCCTGGATGAAGCGGCGGCGGGACTCGACGTCATCGCCCATCAGGACGGAGAAGATGGTGTCGGCGTCGGCGGCCTCGTCGACCGTGACCTGCTTCAGGGTGCGCGTGGCCGTGTCCATGGTGGTGGACTGCAGCTCCTTCCAGTCCATCTCGCCCAGACCCTTGTAGCGCTGGATGCCGTTGTCCCGGGGGATGCGGCGGCCGGCCGCGCGGCCCGCCTCGAGACGCTCGTCGCGCTCCTCGTTGCTGAACACGTACTCGTGCGGGGCGTTGGACCACTTCAGCCGGAACAGCGGCGGCATCGCGATGAACACGTGACCCAGCTCGATCAGCGGGCGCATGTAGCGGAACAGCAGCGTCAGCAGCAGGGTGCAGATGTGCTGGCCGTCGACGTCGGCATCGGCCATCAGCACGATCTTGTGGTAGCGCAGCTTGGTGGCGTCGAAGTCCTCACCGATCCCGGTGCCGAAGGCGGTGATCAGCGAGCGCACCTCCTGGTTGTCCAGGGCCCGGTCCAGTCGCGCCTTCTCGACGTTGAGGATCTTGCCGCGGATGGGGAGGATCGCCTGTGTGCGCGGATCCCTGCCCAGCACCGCCGAGCCGCCGGCGGAGTCGCCCTCGACGATGAAGATCTCGGACTCGGCCGGATTGCGGGAGGAGCAGTCGCGCAGCTTGCCGGGCATCCCGCCGGTCTCCAGCGGGGACTTGCGGCGGGTGGCGTCGCGGGCCTTGCGGGCGGCCTCGCGGGCGGCCGCGGCGGCCTGGCCCTTCATGACGATGGACTTGGCCTCCTGGGGGTTGGAGGCGAACCAGTCCTGCAGCTGATCGGTCATCACCTTGACCATGAAGGTGCGGGCGATGGTGTTGCCGAGCTTGGTCTTGGTCTGGCCCTCGAACTGGGGCTCACCCAGCTTCACGGAGATCACCGCGGTCAGGCCTTCGCGGATGTCCTCCCCGGTGAGGTTGGCGTCCTTCTCCTTGAGCAGGCCCTGCGCCCGCCCGTACCGGTTCACGATCGAGGTCAGCGAGGAGCGGAAGCCCTCCTCGTGGGTGCCGCCCTCGTGGGTGTTGATGGTGTTGGCGTAGGTGTGCACCGACTCCGAGTAGGCACCGGTCCACTGCATCGCGACCTCGACCGAGATCTTCGCCTCGGTGTCCTCGGACTCGAAGGAGATGATCTCGGGGTGGATGACCTCGGCGCGCTTGGTGGTGTTGATGAACTCGACGAAGTCCTGCAGGCCGCGCTCGTAGAGATAGGAGATCGTGCGCGGACCGGAGTCCTTCGCCTCGTCCTCGTGCGCGACGTCGACGAGGTCGAGTTCGTGGTCCTCGCTCTCGTCGCTCTCGGGCGTGCGCTCGTCGGTCAGCGTCAGGCGCAGTCCCTTGTTCAGGAACGCCATCTGCTGGAATCGCTTGCGCAGCGTCTCGAAGTCGTAGGTGGTCTCGTCGAAGATCTCGTCATCGGCCCAGAAGGTGATGGTGGTGCCGGACTCGCCGGTCGCCTCGCCCTTCGCGAGCTCCGTCGTGGGCACGCCGCGGGAGTAGCTCTGGCGCCAGACGTGACCGTCACGGCGGATCTCCACCTCCATGCGGATGGACAGGGCGTTCACGACGGAGGAGCCCACGCCGTGCAGACCGCCGGAGACCGCGTAGCCGCCGCCGCCGAACTTGCCGCCGGCGTGCAGCACGGTGAGCACCAGCTCCACAGCGGGTTTTCCCTCGGTGGGGTGCATGGCCACCGGGATGCCGCGGGCGTGGTCGACGCAGCGCACACCGCCGTCCTCCAGCAATGTCACCTCGATGCTGTCCCCGTGCCCGGCCATCGCCTCGTCGACCGAGTTGTCCACGATCTCCTGGACCATGTGGTGCAGGCCGCGCTCACCGGTGGAGCCGATGTACATGCCGGGTCGCTTGCGGACCGCCTCGAGGCCCTCGAGGACGGTGATGTCCGAGGCGTCGTAGTGCTCCGGGGCGTGTGCCGCGCGCTCACCGGCGGTGGTGGGCGTGATCGAGGTCGCTGCCGCTGCCTCGCCCGCTCCGGGGGACGGGTCGGGGGTGCCGGTGGGCACGTCCGGATCGGGCATGGGGCGGTCGCTGTCGCTCACCTGATGTGGCTCCTCGCAGTCCAGGGTCCCCCGCTCGGATGGCGGCGGGGCGGTTCGGCAGGACCGCACGGGCAGAAGCATCGACGAACGCGCGGGGCCCGCTCAATGCCGCGCGCGCGTACGCGCGAGAGCGGCGACTGACCGGATCCGACGAGCATGCCGACGGCAGAAGTCCGCGGGGACGTCGGAAGACGTCGGCCGAACCTCCTCGATTCTAGCGGAGAACGCTCGCCGAACCTATTCGACCCGTCACAGCTGTGGATGACGCGACGTGCAGTCCCCCTCAGACGGCCCGGAGATGCCGCGAATCGGGCTCCGGAGGCCGTGGGACGAGGTCCCGTACCCCGCCCGGGGTGTTCGGGCGGCACAGGGGCCTTCTCTCGTGGTGAGCCCGTCAGGCTCCTCCCTCGCGCCTCGCGGCCAGGCCCGCCAGCACGTGCGCCGTGGTCAGCGCCGCGGACGCAGCTTCATAGCCTTTGTCCTCGACGGAGCCGGGCAGCCCGGCGCGATCCAGCGCCTGTTTCTCGTCATCGCAGGTCAGGAGACCGAAACCGACCGGTACGCCGTGGTCGAGGCCGACCCGGGTCAATCCGTCGGTCGCCGCCGCGCACACGTACTCGAAGTGCGGGGTGCCACCGCGGATCACGACGCCGAGCGCCACCACCGCGTTATGGTCGCGGGCGAGGGCGTCGGCGAGGACCGGCAGTTCGAAGGAGCCGGGCGCGCGCACCACCGTGGGCTCGGCGATGCCGGCCTCGGCGGCGCCGCGCAGCGCACCGGCGAGCAGTCCGTCCATGACCTCCTGGTGCCAGGTCGCGGCGACGATCGCGAGCCGGGTGTCGCTGCTGTGGGGGATCGGGGCGGTGGGGCTTCCGTGGCCGCTCATGCGGTCTCTCCTTCGGTGGGGATGGTGGGCAGGGCGGGGAGATCACGGAGACGGTGTCCCAGTCGGTCCCGCTTGGTGGTGAGATAGGTGAGGTTCTCCGGGGTGGGATGGGTGTCGAGGTCGACGGTCCCGGCCACCTCGACGCCCCCGCCGACCAGGGCGTGGGCCTTCTCCGGATTGTGGGTGAGCAGCTCGACCGCGCTCACCCCGAGGTGGGCGAGGATGCCGGGCACGGCCGCGAAGGAGCGGGAGTCCACGGGCAGGCCGAGATCGAGGTTGGCATCGACCGTGTCCCGGCCGGCATCCTGCAGGGCGTAGGCCCGCAGCTTCTCCACCAGACCGATGCCGCGGCCCTCGTGCCCGCGCAGCAGGATCAGCACCCCGCGTCCGGCCGCGTCGATGCGGGACAGGGACTCCTGGAGCTGAGGACCGCAGTCGCAGCGGCGGGAGCCGAACACGTCACCGGTCACGCACTCGGAGTGCACCCGGGTCAGGACCGGTGCGGCGGTGGTGACGTCCCCGCGCACCAGCACCAGATGCTCGGCGGTGCCCTCGCGCACGGCGAACGCCTCGAAGCTGCCGTGCGGGGTGGGCAGCGGGACCGGCGCGGTGATCTCCAGGGCCGGACGGTCAGTGCGCCGACGGTGCGCGGCCAGGTCCTCGATCGAGATCATCCGCAGATCGTGGTGGTCGGCGAACTCGCGCAGCGCGGGGCCCCGCATCATCTCGCCGTCGTCGTGGACCAGTTCGACGATCATCCCCACCGCGGGCAGGCCCGCGAGGCGGGTGAGGTCCACG
The DNA here is from genome assembly GCF_043641765.1 of Brachybacterium vulturis. Taxonomy (GTDB): domain Bacteria; phylum Actinomycetota; class Actinomycetes; order Actinomycetales; family Dermabacteraceae; genus Brachybacterium; species Brachybacterium vulturis_A. Next base: position 25,822 of record NZ_JBHZRO010000019.1, read on the forward strand.
GCGGCCTCGGTGTGGCCGCGGCGCTCGAGCACACCACCGTCCTTGGCGCGCAGCGGGAGCACGTGCCCGGGACGGATCAGGTCGCTGGGCGCGCTGTCCTCACCGGCGAGCACCTGGAGGGTGCGGGCACGGTCGGAGGCGCTGATCCCGGTGGTCACGCCGGCGCTCGCGTCGACGCTCACCGTGTAGGCAGTGCGCAGGGGATCGGCGTTCTCCCGCACCATCAGCGGCAGCTCGAGGGCGTCGGCCCGGGCGGCGCTCATCGGCGCGCACAGCAGTCCGCTGGAGTGGCGCACGGCGAAGCCGATCAGGGCGGGCGTGGCAGCGGAGGCGGCCAGGATCAGGTCGCCCTCGTTCTCGCGGTCCTCGTCGTCGACGACGACGACGGGGCGGCCGGCGGCGAGCGCGGCGAGCGCGTCCTCGATGGGGTCCAGTCGCAGGGTGTTCATCGGGTCTCCTCGGTGGCGGGCAGCAGGGTCGCGGTGAGCTTCTCGACGTATTTCGCGAGCACGTCCACCTCGAGGTTCACGCGATCGCCGATCCTGCGACGGCCGAGGGTGGTGCGGGCGAGGGTCTCGGGGATGAGCCCGAGGGTGACCTCGTCCCCCTCGATCGCGGCGACGGTGAGGCTCACGCCGTCCACGGCGAGGGAGCCCTTGGCGACCACATAGCGGGCCAGCCCGGCCGGCAGGGTGAGGCGCAGCAGGGTGGTGCCGCCGTCCTCGTCCCGGCCGGTGATCTCCCCGACCCCGTCCACGTGCCCCTGCACGATGTGGCCGTCCAGGCGCCCGTCGGCGCGCACGCAGCGTTCGAGGTTCACGGGGTCGCCGGGGGTGAGGTCGCCGAGCGAGGTGGCGGCCAGGGTGGTGGAGATGACGTCGGCCGTCCAGTGCTCGCCCTCGACCGAGGTGACGGTCAGACAGCAGCCGCTGACGGCGATCGAGTCACCGAGCGCGATGCCCTCCAGGACGTGCGGGGAACGGATCCGCAGGCGGGTGGGATCGGTGCCCGCAGTGAGCTGCTCGACGGTGCCGAGCTCTTCGATGATGCCGGTGAACATGGTGGTCCTTCCAGGTCAGGCGGTGCGGCGGCGGGGACGGAGGGTGAGGCGGAGGTCGGTGGTGCCGCCTGCGGAGGGCAGGGTCGCGACGTCGACCAGGTCGAGGTCGAGACGGTCCGCGAGGGTGGTGATCGCGAGGTCCTCGACCGCCGGGCGGCCGGCGCCCAGCAGGGTCGGCGCGAGATGGACGATCAGCTCGTCCACCAGCTCGACGCGCAGGAAGGCGGCGGTGACGATCGGGCCGCCCTCGACCAGCAGGTGCCGGATCCCGCGGTCGAACAGCAGGTCCAGAGCGTCCGCTGGGTCATGGGTGAGCAGGCGGAGCTGCTCCCCGGCGCCGTCGATGTCGGGCAGCGAGGGCGCGGGGCCGGTGCCCATGACGGCCCGCAGCGGTTGGCGCGGATGCAGTGCCCCGTCGGGCCGACGGGCGGTGAGGGCGGGATCGTCGGCGCGGGCGGTGCCGGTGCCCACCAGCACGGCGTCACAGGTGGTGCGCAAGCGGTGGACCTCCTCCCGCGCGGCCGGGCCGGTGATCCACTGGCTGGTGCCGTCCGCGGCGGCGGCTCGACCGTCGAGGGTCAGGGCGAGCTTCGCGGTCACCAGGGGGCGGGCATGCTGCAGCCCGTGCTCCCAGCCTCGATTCAGCGACCCGACGGCCGCGGCGAGCTCGTTCGGGACGTCGAGGTCGACGTCGATCCCGGCCTCCCGCAGCCGTTGGATGCCGCCGGTGGCCACGGGATTCGGGTCCTGCCGGGCGATCACGACCCTCCCGATGCCGGCCTCGATCAGGGCGTCGGCGCAGGGGCCGGTGCGACCCCGGTGCGCGCAGGGTTCGAGGGTGACCACGGCGGTGGCACCGGTCAGGGAGGTGGTGACCCCGTCGGTCCGGGCCCGGGCGAGGGCGTCGGCCTCGGCGTGCGCGGTGCCGGCGCCCCGGTGGTGGCCCTCGGCGAGGACCTCACCGGCCGGGCTCAGCAGCACACAGCCCACCCGCGGGTTCGGACCCAGCGGGACGGCGGGATCGGCCGCGATCTCGAGGGCACGGCCCAGGGCCCGCCGCTCGGCAGCGTCCAGCATGGTCTCTCCTCCACTCCGCTGCTCGCGGACCCGGAGGGAGAGGAAGGAGGGACGGGAACCACATCACCGGGGGTCGTCGTGCGGCGCAGAGAGTGCGCGGCGACGGGGCGCCCGAGGACATCGTTCGCGTGCGCTTCCCATCCGGACTCTGACCGTCGGTCCAGGAGTTCCACCTGGTCAGCCGAGGGCCAGAGGCCATCGGGTCGCGGACTATCACCGCCGGCTCGGAATTTCACCGACCCCAGTGCACGCGAGCTGCATCAGCTCGTCTGGCCATACCGTAGCAGGCCGCGGTGCGGCGATGTCCTCGGATGACCGGCGCCTCACCTCAGCCGGCACCCCCGTGGCTGATCTCCTCCCGCTCGTCCCTCGCACGTCGATCAGCCGTAGGTATCCCGGGGGCCGCGCCAGGTCACCGTGCGGCGGCCCTTCTTCCAGCTGCGCTGGGCGGCGGCCGGACCGGTGACCGTCAGCTCGGAGATCACGTGCGAGCCGACGCGCTCCTCGATCGTGGTGATCAGCTGGGGGGTGAGCATCCGCAGCTGCGCGGCCCAGGCCGAGGAGGAGGCGCTGACCACCAGCACCCCCTCGTCGAAGGAGACCGGTCGGCAATGGGTCGCGAGCCGTTCGCCCACGATGTCGTCCCACTCCTCCAGCACCCTCCCGGCGCTCATCCCCGCGTTCCAGCCGAGGTTCCCCAGCACCTTCTTCAGCACGTTCTCGATGCCCTGCGGATCGCGGGGATCGGGGCGCGAGCCGGAATAGCCCGGTGCCCGGCCCGAACGGTCCCTCACATCCCTGGCCTGGGTCTTCGCCGATATGGGGAAGAGTCCGCGATCGCGGGCGGCCGCCCGGGAGCGGTTCACGGTGCGACGGGCGAGCTCGAAGGGATCCGCGGGCGAGGGGAGCTCCGGCGGATCGAAGAGGACCTTTCCCGGGGCGGGCGGCGGAGCAGCGCGATCGGCATCGACCTCAGGTCGCCGCATGCTCCGCTCGCTCCGCAGCCGCGCCGCTGCCGGCCGCTGCGGCTCTGACGCCTCCTCGGCCGGTGCGCCTCCCGCGGACCAGGTGCCCAGACCATAGGGATTGGCGAGGATCGGCCGCGCCGGTCCGCCCTCACCGGTGCGCGAACGCCCCGTCCCGGTCATGACCGGGGTCCGCTCCCGCGGGGGACCGCGTCGCCGAGACTGACCTCGATCACATGGATCTCGCCGTCGAGGGAGTCGGGGATGTCGGAATCGTTGGCGGTGGTGATCAGGACCTGCGAGGCGTTCGTGACGATCCGGCCCAGGCGCTCGCGCCGGCGGGTGTCGAGCTCGCTGAACACGTCGTCGAGGATGAGGATCGGTTCGCCGTCGCCCAGGTCCCCCTCCTCGAGCCGCAGCAGGTCATAGGAGGCCAGCCGCAGCGCGAGCGCGAGCGACCAGGACTCGCCGTGGCTCGCGTAGCCCTTGGCCGGGAAGTCGTGGAGTCGGATCTCCATGTCATCGCGGTGCGGCCCGGTCAAGGTCGCGCCGCGGTCGATCTCCTCGTCGTGGCCGGTCGCCAGCATCCCGAGCATCGCGTCCTGGATCTCGCGGGTCCCGGGCAGGGCACCGAGAGGGGCTTCCAGCTCCTCGAGCACGGAGGAGCGATAGCGGATCGAGGCCGGGGAGTTCACCTCGCCGCGCTGGTCAGGCGGCAGGTCGAGCCCCGGGTCCGCGCCTTCATCGGTCGACACCCGCAGATAGGAATAGCCCAGATGGGGGCTCAGCCGGTTGACCAGGTGGAGCCGGGCCCGCAGCAGCTCGGCACCGAACCGGGACAGCTGCTGGTCCCAGACCTCGAGCGTCGAGGCTGCGGAGTCGGCCGGATCCAGACCGGCCACGCTGCGACCGCTGCCGCCGCGACGCAGGGAGCGCATCTGCTTGAGCAGGTTGCCGCGCTGCTTGAGCACCCGATCGTAGTCAGCCTTGACCGAGGCGAAGCGGGGGGCGATCTCGAACAGCAGCTCATCCAGGAAGCGGCGCCGTCCCTCGGGATCGGCCTTGATCAGGCCCAGATCCTCCGGAGCGAACAGCACCGCCCGCACCTCACCGAGCAGATCGCGCAACCGGGAGACGTTCTGCCCCTGCAGCCGCGCCCGGTTGGACTTGCCCGGGGTGATCTCGAGGTCGACCTGCAGGGGCCTGCCGGCGCGCACGAAGCTCGCCCGGACGATCGCGGTGCTCTCCCCGCGATGCACGAGAGCCGCGTCGTGGGGAACCCGGTGGCTGGAGAGCGTCGCGAGATACCACAGCGCTTCGACGATATTGGTCTTGCCCTGGCCGTTCTGGCCGACGAGCACCGTGATGCCGGGCTGGAACGACAGGCTCAGCCGCGGGTAGGAACGGAAATCGGTGAGGTCGAGTGCGGTCAGCTGCACGGAGGGAGCTCTCCCTCCCTCAGATCCGCATCGGCATGATCAGGTACCTGTACGAGGAGTCGGGGTCGCCCTCGAGCGAGTCCTGGCCGGTCATCACCGATGGCTTGATCGAGTCGGTGAAGGTGAGGCGAGCGAAGTCGGTGCCCAGGGCGCCGAGACCGTCGAGCAGGAAACCGGAGTTGAAGCCGACGACCAGGTCCTCGCCCGTCAGATGCGCTTCGAGGACCTCGCTGGCCTGGGCATCGTCACCGGCACCCGCCTCGAGGGCGACCTGTCCCTCGGTGAAGGACAGCCGGACCGGGGTGTTGCGCTCGGCGACCAGGGAGACGCGCTTGACGGCGTCGATGAGGCTGGCGGTGGCGACCACGGCGGTGATCGCGGAGGTGTCGGGGAACAGGCGTCGCACCGGCGGGTACTCGCCGTCGACCAGGGTCGAGGTGGTGCGGCGGCCGCCGGCCTCGAAGCCGATCAGGGTCGCCGAGTCGTCCTCGGACAGGGCGATCTCGACACTGCCGCCGGTGGCCAGGGAACGGGCGACCTCGTGCAGGGTGCGGCCGCGCACCAGGGCGGTGAGCTCCGTACCGGGAGTGGTGGGGTTCCAGGTCAGCTCGCGCAGCGCCAGCCGGTAGCGGTCGGTGGACATCAGCGTCATCGTCTCGCCGCTGATCTCGACCTTGACGCCGGTCAGCAGCGGGAGGGTGTCATCCTTCGACGCGGCGACCGTGACCTGCGAGATCGCCTCGGAGAACACGTCCGCGGCGACGGATCCCGCGACGGGGGGCATGCTCGGCAGCTGCGGGTACTCCTCGACGGGGAGGGTGGCCAGGGCGAAGCGGGCGCTGCCGCAGCGGACCTGGAGCTTGGTGCCCTCCAGAGCGATGGACACATCCTTGTTGGGCAGGGCTCGCACGATGTCCGAGAGCATCCGGCCCTGGACCAGCACCTCACCCGGCTGCTCGACCTCTGCCTCGAGCCGGATCTGGGCGCTGACCTCGTAATCGAAGGTCGAGAGCTGCAGCTCCCCGCCGGCATCGGCGATGATCCGCACGCCCTGCAGGATCGGCATCGCCGGCCGGACGGGGAGGGTGCGGGTGGCCCAGGAGACGGCGTCGCCCAGGACGCCGCGATCGAGGTGGAACTTCACCGTTGCCACTCCTTCGCAGTGGTCGAATGACAGAACAGGGGTGACCGCACCGCCCAGCGGCGTGGTCGAACGGTGCACAGCGTATCGGTTCCCGGCAGCGGCCGCCGACACACCGGGGACGGAACTTGACTTCCTCCGCTCACCGTCGCTGCTCGGCTCGCAGGCGGCGCGCGCGAACCGTCACCGGACCGAGGATCCGAGCTCCTCCTCGTCAAGGAATCGTGTCGTTCCCCAGCGCTCGGATGACATGTCCTGCGATCGCTCCCGTACCGCCCTCCCCGTCCACACCACCGCCGAGCACGTACTGACAGTCCTCATCATCACGGCTGTGGATTCCGTGGACAAGTCATATCACTGCAGGTCGCACGGATCACGGTCGCCGTGGATGAAGCGGGGAGGACTCCCGGCGCACCGTGGGCCGACTGTGCACGACGAGCGAGAGAAGGCCGATTCCTGTCATTCGTCCGTGCACATCGTCTCCTGCCTGGATGACTGTGACTCCACAGTGTCCACAGAGTTATCCACAATTGGGGAGAACTCCGCTCTGACCAGCATTGTTTCCCACGGTGACAAGAACTGCCCGGAATCGGGGACAGCAGTCCGGTGCAGCATCCGGCCACGATCGCGGATCCTCACGGACCCTCATTGCCGGGTCGCGGAGCTCGAGCTCTTGATCCGGGCTGTGAGCTCGGTGACCTGGTTGAAGATCGCCCGTCGTTCCTTCATCAGCTCACTGATCTTCTTGTTGGCGTGCATCACGGTGGTGTGGTCGCGGCCGCCGAACTCGTCGCCGATCCTGATCAGCGGCATGTCCGTGAGCTCGCGGCAGAGGTACATGCCGATCTGGCGGGCCGAGACCAGTCGCCGCGACCGGCCGGTGCCCACGATCTCCTCGACGGAGAGTCCGAAATAGGTCGCGGTCTGGGCGATGATCGTCGAGGCGGTGATCTGGGCGCCGTCGTCGTGCGAGAGCAGATCCTTCAGCACGCTCTCGGCGAGGGTGACGTCCATGGGCTGCCGCGACAGGGAGTGCAGCGCCTGCACGCGGATCAGCGCCCCCTCGAGCTCGCGGATGTTGGTGGCGATGTGCGAGGCGATGTACTCGAGCACGTCATGCGGGACCTCACCGGTGTTCTCCTGGGCGACCTTCTTGCGCAGGATCGCGATGCGGGTCTCGAGGTCCGGCGGCTGCACGTCGGTCATCAGCCCCATCTCGAAGCGCGAGCGCATGCGGTCCTCGAAGCCGCCCAGCTCCTTGGGGGGCAGGTCGGAGGTGATCACGATCTGCTTGTCCGAGTTGTAGAGCGTGTTGAAGGTGTGGAAGAACGCCTCCATCGTCTCCGGCGCCCGCTGCAGGAACTGGATGTCGTCGATCAGCAGGATGTCGATGTCCCGGTAGCGGCGCTGGAACTCCTGCGCCTTGCCGAACTGGCCGGACTGCACCGAGTTGATGAACTCGTTGGTGAACTCCTCGGAGTTCACGTACCGCACCACGACGTCGGGGTAGAGGCTCTGGGCGTAGTGCCCCACGGCGTGCAGCAGGTGCGTCTTGCCCAGGCCGGAGCCGCCATAGATGAACAGCGGGTTGTAGGCCTTCGCAGGGGTCTCCGAGACCGCCGAGGCGGCAGCCTGGGCGAATCGGTTCGAGGATCCGATCACGAAGGTGTCGAAGGTGTACTTGCTGTTCAAGCGCGAGTCCTCGACGATCGTGCCCTCTGCGACGCTGCTCCGTCGCCGCGGTGCGGGACCGGGGGACGGTGCCGAGGACCCGGTCAGGGCCGAGAGGCCGGCGTAGGCGCTGGGATCGTCGGCGGCCCGGCCGCGGTAGTTGCGATGGGTGGCGAAGCGCTCCGCTCCGGGAGCGGCGCCCGGGGAGCCGGCGGAGGTGCTCCGGGGCAGCGCGGCCCGTCCCAGCTCGCCGCTCGAGGGCAGGACCGAGCCCTCGTCCCGACGGAACGGCGCCGTGTGGACATCCTGGGGGACGCTGTCCACAGAGTTGTCCACAGAATGTGCACTGTTCTGGGTGGAGGAGGAGGTCAGCGGGGGTGGGGGTGCCGGATCGGCGGAGTCCCCCTCGAGCAGCAGCGACTCGTCGACGGTGACCGCGAAGCGGATGTCCCGTCCCGTGGCCTCGGTCAGGGCCGCCTTCAGGGAGCTCGCGATCCGGTGCTCGAACAGCTCCTTCGCGGAGGTGGAAGGGGCTGCGACCAGTGCAGTGTCCGCCACGACTGCCATCAGGCGGGAGAGGGTGAGCAGGGCGATGACCCGCTGTGACACGGTGTCGTCACGGCGCAGGGTCTGGAGCGTGCGCTCCCAGATCGCGTCGGCGTTCGCCTCGTTCATCAGGTCACTCCCTTGAGGTCGAGCGGGGGGTCGGAACAGTTTTCCACAATAGCTTCTGTATTGTGGATCAAGGATGTGGACAGTGCGCGGTGAGGCCCTGCTCTCCCTCGGTCCTCTCCCGCGGTCCTTTCGGCGTCGTTCGTCGGGAAACGCCGATGCGGAGTGAGAATCCGGCCACAACCGGGCCGCAGAAGCGCGGAGACGTTGACCCCGTGCACCCTGCTGACTAAAATCGTCCAGTCAGCGCTGCGCGCCGTCCCGATACGGTTCCCGGATCCACTGTGGACCCACTCCGGCATCGGATCGGACCTCGGCAGCCGCCCCGTCCCGGCGGGTGCGCCCGGACTTCCCGTTCGTGCAGCAGACCACAGACCACCGCGAGGGGCACGTCGGTGCCCACGATCGAGGAGAACCATGAGCAAGCGCACGTTCCAGCCGAACATCCGTCGTCGCGCCAAGAAGCACGGCTTCCGCGCCCGCATGAGCACCCGCGCCGGCCGCTCCATCCTGAACGCCCGTCGTTCCAAGGGCCGCGCCGCGCTCTCCGCCTGAGACGACGCCGAGACGAACCGTCGCGTGTCGGCCGTGGTGCCGTGACCTGGTCCCGCCACCGGCTCCACACCGGTGACGAGTTCCGTGCCGTCATCCGTGGCGGCGGACGCGGCGCCCGATCCCACGTGGTCGTGCACCTCGCCCTGCTGACGCAGGGCGGAGAGGCACCCCGCGTGGGTTTCGTCGTGTCCAAGAAGATCGGCAACGCCGTGGTGCGCAACCGGGTCACCCGACGGCTGCGCGAGATCATCCGACCGCACCTGGTGACCCTGCCCCCGGGATCGGCCGTCGTGCTGCGTGCGCTGCCCGGCATCGACGAGCAGCCCTTCGCCGACCTCCGGACCGACGTCGACTCGGCCCTCGCGACCGCCGAGCGGAAGCTCGCCGGACGTTCCCAGAGCGTCCGATGAGCCCGACGGCGGAGCACGCACCCCGCTCCGGTCTCCGCCACCTGCCGCGCCGGCTGCTGATGCTGCCGGTGCGCGGCTATCAGGTGGGCATCTCCCCCTACACACCGCCCGCCTGCCGGTACGAGCCGGTGTGCTCCCAGTACGGCATGGATGCCCTGCGGGTGCACGGCGCGGTGAAGGGTCTCCTGCTCACCACCGGGCGGATCCTGCGCTGCAACCCGTTCACCCGGGGAGGGCTGGATCCGGTGCCCGCCCCCGGCATGTGGAGGAATCCACGCCGACTGCGGCGCCCGGCCCCCTAGGGCCTACTCTTGTCCAAGACTCCCGACCACAGCCGACACCTCGCATGAGCGACATGCGCATCCGTGCGGCAGGAAGACCAGGCCGATGAACATCCTGTATCCCATCGAGTGGCCCGTCGCATGGCTCATGGTGAAGTTCCATGCGCTGCTGTCGGTGTTCATGGCGCCGGATTCCGGTCTCACCTGGGTGCTGTCCATCGTGGGCCTCACCGTCGTGGTGCGGACCCTGATCATCCCGCTGTTCGTGCGCCAGATCCGTGCCTCGCGCGCGATGCAGATGGTCTCGCCCGAACTGCAGGTCGTGCAGAAGAAGTACAAGGGCAAGACGGATCAGGAGTCCCGCCAGAAGATGGCGGCGGAGACCATGGCCCTGTACAAGGAGGCCGGTGCCAGTCCGTTCTCCTCGTGCCTGCCGATGCTGCTGCAGATGCCGATCTTCTTCGGCCTGTTCCAGGTGCTGTACAACAAGCTGCCGGCCGCTGCGGAGGGCAATCCCTTCGGCCCGCTGACCGAGCAGCTGGCCCTCAGCGCCTCGAACTCGACGTTCTTCGGCAACGTCACCATCGCGCAGAGCTTCCTGCGCTCCGACGACGGCGGGATCACCACCAAGCTCGTCGCCGGGCTCATCATCGCCTGCATGTCCGGGGTCACCTTCTTCACCCAGAAGTCCCTGACCATGAAGAACATGCCCAAGGCAGCCCTCGAGGGCCCCATGGCCAGCACTCAGAAGATGATGCTGTACATGCTCCCGTTCATCTACGTGATCACGGGTCCAGGCATGCCGATCGGTGTGCTCGTCTACTGGCTCACCACCAACATCTGGACCTTCGTCCAGCAGTACATCGTCATCAGCGCGGCTCCCACCCCCGGCTCCGCCGCGGAGAAGGAGCGCCACGCGCGCATCAACGCCAAGCGTGAGAAGAAGGGCCTGGAGCCGTTGGACTTCACCCCGCCGAAGAAGGTCTCCGCGGAGCCCGAGCCGGAGGCCCCGATCCGCGTCCAGCCCTCCAAGAGCAAGGGCGGCAAGAAGCTCTCCGACGAGGAGAAGCTCGAGCAGGCCCGTGAGCTGCGTGCGAAGGCCGCTGAGGAGCGTCGCCGGGCCCGGGAGGCCGCGGGTGAAGCGCCGACCCCGCCGAAGCAGGCCAGCAACGCCCTGAACAAGGGCGCGAAGAAGAAGCGCAAGAAGTGACCTGGCCCCCGGGAGCACAGTCGCTCCCGGGGCACATCCCCTCACCCCAGGATTCCCCGGAGGACCGAATGAACGTCAACGACGGCACGCCTGCTTCGACCGCGGCCGAGGAGAACAGCTCGCAGCAGCCCTTCGAGGCCGACGCGGCAGAGGCCGCACCGATGAACGGGACGACGCCGGCGCCCGGGACGGTCGATGGGGCTGCGCCCGCCACCACCGCAGCGGACGGCGCCCCGAGCGTCGCCTCCCTCTCCGCGCAGACTCCTGCTGCGGCAGAAGGGACCGTCGCGGTGTCGGACGATCCTGCGCAGACGGCGTCGAGCACGACGACCGACGACGAGGACGCGGACTCCGGAGAGACCGACGAGGAGCGTCTGCGTCGCCTCGAGGAGGAGGGTGACATCGCCGCCGACTACCTCGAGGAGCTCTTGGACATCACCGATCTCGACGGCGACATGGACATCGATGTGGACGGCGATCGGGCCTCCGTGGAGATCCGCGGCGCGGACCGGCTCGCCCGCCTCAACCGGCCCAAGGGTGAGCTGCTGGACGCCCTCCAGGAGCTCGCACGGCTGGCCGTGCAGACCCGCACCGGACAGCGCTCCCGGTTGATGCTCGACATCGGCGGCTTCCGTGCGGAGCACAAGAACAGCCTCGAGGAGCTCGCCGCGACGACGATCGCCGAAGCGAAGGAGTCCGGCGCCGCGGTGCCGATGCGGGCGATGAACCCCTTCGAGCGCAAGGTCGTCCACGACGTCGCCAAGCGCGAGGGTCTGCGTTCGGAGTCCGACGGTGACGGCAAGAACCGTCATGTCGTGATCTACCCGGCATCCTGAGGACCTTCATGCATCCGCTTCCCGACACCCTCCGCCCGACGGCCGAGCGTCTCTTCGGCGATCGTCTCGAGCTCGCCGAGCGCTTCGCCGTGATGCTGGCCGAGCAGGGGCCCGAGCGCGGCCTGATCGGCCCGCGGGAGGTCGAACGGCTCTGGGAGCGGCACCTGATCAACTGCGCCCTGATGGTCGACGGGATCGACGCTCTGGACCACCCGGTCGGCACGCTCGCCGATGTCGGATCGGGCGCCGGCCTGCCCGGTGTGGTGATCGCGATCGCCCGGCCGCAGCTGCAGGTCACCCTGATCGAGACCATGCAGCGTCGCACCACCTGGCTCGAGGAGGTCGACGCCGAGCTGGGCCTGGGTCTCGAGGTGGTGCGGGCCCGGGCCGAGGAGCTGCACGGGCAGCGCAGCTTCGAGGTGGTGACGGCGCGGGCGGTCGCCGCGCTCGACAAGCTCGCCCGCTGGACACTGCCCCTGGCGGCCGACGACGGCTCGCTGCTGGCCATGAAGGGCTCCTCGGCGGCGGACGAGGTGGAGAAGGCACAGAAGGTCCTGGCCCGGCTCGGCGGGGTGGATCCCACCACCTCGCTGTACGGGGAGGGCGAGGTCGAGGTTCCCACTACAGTGGTCCAAGTGCGTCGCCGTGCGAAGGCGACCAGGAAGGGAGACGCACGTGGCTGAACAGCGCGATGACTCCTCCCCGGGGCACGGCGCGATGGAAGACACCCCGCTGATGCGTGAGCTCACCCGGGATCATGCCCGCCGGAAGAAGCTCGAGGGTCTTGACTTCCCGCGATCGGGCGGTACCCGGATCATCACCGTGGCCAATCAGAAGGGTGGGGTCGGGAAGACCTCCACCACCGTGAACGTGGCTGCGGCGCTGTCCATGGGTGGGTTGAACGTGCTGGTGATCGATGCCGACCCGCAGGGGAACACCTCCACCGCGCTGAGCATCGAGCACCATGCCGAGGTGCCCAGCATGTACGAGGTGCTGGTCGAGTCCGCGCCGCTGTCCGAGGTGATCCAGCAGGTCCCCGAGATGACGGGCCTGTTCTGTGCACCGGCCACGATCAACCTCTCGGGGGCCGAGATCGAGCTGGTCTCGCTGGTGGCCCGCGAGAACCGGCTGCGCAACGCGATCCGGGACCTTCTCGAGGAGCGCGAGCAGCAGGGTCTGGAGCCCTTGGACTACGTGCTCATCGACTGCCCGCCCTCGCTCGGCCTGCTGACGGTCAACGCCCTGGTCGCCGCCCGCGAGGTGCTGATCCCGATCCAGGCCGAGTACTACGCCCTCGAGGGCCTCTCACTGCTGCTGAACAACATCGATCTGATCCGCCAGCACCTGAATCCGGACCTGGTGGTCTCCACGATCATGCTCACGATGTACGACGCCCGGACCCGGCTGGCCGCGCAGGTGGCGCAGGACGTCCGTGATCACTTCCCGGAGCAGACGCTGGAGACCTCGATCCCGCGCTCGGTGCGGATCTCCGAGGCACCGAGCTACGGCCAGACGGTGCTGACCTACGATCCGAGCTCCAGCGGGGCGCTCGCGTATCGTGCAGCAGCCCATGAACTGAACTCCCGCTCCGCACCCTGACCCCGTTCCACGGGGCCTCGACGCGATGATGCGCGCAGGGACCGTGGACACCCCGACGGCGACGATATTTCTCGGAAGGACAACGGCCATGACGCAGAAGCGAGGACTCGGTCGAGGATTGGGTGCCCTGATCCCGGGCGCCGGCTCGACCCCTGCGCCTGAGCAGGAGCTTCGTACGCGCACGCGCCCGGCCACGAGCTCTGGTGGCGACTCCGGGAGCACCCGTCCGGTGGATATGTTCTTCTCCGGGGAGCAGGCGTCCCGCGAGGAGGAGAGCGCCCAGCGCGAGCGGGCCGGTGCCCATGACCTGGCGACCGGGATGGCCCGCGCCGCCGCCGAGCGCCGCAGCCGTTCCGGGAGCGCCACAGGGCGTCGCACCACCGTGCCCAGCTCTGCGAAGTCGCCGGCGAAGACCGAGGGCACGGCGAAATCCGCCGCCGACTCCTCCGCGACCACCACCGCCGGCAGTCGGGCCGCGAAGAGCACGGGCAGCAGTGGCGCAGAGAAGCGGACCACGGCAGCGACTCCGAAGACCTCGGGGACGGCATCGACCCGGTCGACGTCGTCCGGGAACAGGACTGCGAAGCCCGAGAAGGCCGTACCAGCCTCTCCCTCGACCGCGGCGAAGAGCACCACCCCCGCCACGGCACCGAAGTCCTCCTCCGAGTCGAAGTCCCCCGGCTCGAAGCCCTCCGGCTCGACGTCGTCGACCCCCAGGGATGCCGCCGCAAGAATCGCGGACGCCGCGACCGAGGAGCAGGCGACCACTGCACCGTCGTCGGCGGCTTTGACCAGCTCGACGCCGACCAGCGATCTCGCAGAGGCAGAGAGTCCGGCTGCCGACGCGGCCCCGGCCACCGGCACCGGCGAGCCGACCGAGGACAGCTCGGTCGTCAAGGTGGAGGAGGTCACCCCGACCGTCCCAGAGCCGAAGACCGTGCCCCAGGATCCCGCCGCCGACGATGCTCCGCAGCACGACGCTCCGCAGGGACGGGGGCTGGTCAGCGTGCCGGGCGCCGAGTTCGCGGAGATCCCGATCCACGAGGTGCGGGAGAACCCTCGCAACCCGCGCACGATGTTCGACGACGACGAGCTCGACGAGCTCGCCCACTCGCTGCGCGAGGTGGGTGTGCTCCAGCCGGTGGTCGTGCGACCGATCTCGGTGACCGAGGACGGCGAGTCCTTCGAGCTGGTCATGGGCGAGCGCCGGTGGCGGGCGGCGCGCCGTGCCGGTCTGCTCTCGATCCCCGCGATCATCCGCGAGACCAGCGACGATGATCTGCTGCGGGACGCGCTGCTGGAGAACCTGCATCGCAGTCAGCTGAACCCGCTGGAAGAGGCCAACGCCTATCAGCAGCTGCTCGACGACTTCGGGTGCACACAGGATGAGCTCGGGGACCGCATCGGTCGCTCGCGGCCCCAGATCACCAACACCCTGCGCCTGCTGCGCCTGCCGGCGCTCGTCCAGCGCCGGCTCGCCAGTGGTGCGATCAGCGCTGGTCATGCTCGCGCTCTCCTCTCGCTCGATGATCCGCGGCTGATGGAGGAGCTCGCCCAGCGCATCGTGCAGGAGGGCTTGAGCGTCCGAGCCGTGGAACGCCTCGTCGCGCGGGGAGGCCAGCAGCCCGCCACCCGGACGGTGCGCCGCAGCACCTACGATCCGCATGTCGTCGATCTGACCAGTCGCCTCTCCAATCGACTGGAAGCACCGGTCCGCATCGATGTGGGCAAGCGCAAGGGACGCGTCACCCTGGAGTTCACGAATCTCGAGGATCTCGAGCGTCTCGTCGAGAACATGGGGTTGGACATCCCTCTCCCCACGGGAGACCAGACCGACAAGAGCTGATCTCGGCTCGCAACCACAGAGGGGACCCGCTCGGGCGGGTCCCCTCTGTGCTGTCCGAGCATGGAATGTGTCCCCGACCTGTAGCCACACGCGGAGCGGGACTCGGACACACCATCCTGACATAAGGATCCTGACCGTCACTAACATTCTCCTGTCTGCACACCGTCGTCGCCGTGGTGGAATGCTGTTCCGGACAAAACCCCCGGTCGTGCCGTGATTTTCGCTTTGTCCACCGATGTGCACAACCTTGTGGAAATCCGAGTCTCGGTACCGATCGTGACCACCCCGGAGGGGATCGACGACCCTCCGCTCCATGGGCGGCGGCGTCCGATGCGTGCCCCCCGCCTGATGCTCTGCGCACAGTCTCGTCGGGGCTCGGGCAGCCACTCCTGGATAGCGGGGAGAGACTCAGGCGACGTTCCACGGGAAACTCTCTGTGGGCGTCATGATCACGTCGAGCTCGGGCCATCGTTCTGCATAGAGTCACAATGCCGTCCGGTACTTGTTGTCCACTCGCGTTTCGTGTGAAACGTCGTGCCGGCTTTGTCGTCTGCCTCGCTCGGCAAGAACACGGGCCATGCGGCCGCACCGTCCGCGGAAGAACCTGGACCGACGCGGTGCGCCGGGTATGCCCTCACTTCGCGCCCATCGCACACGTGTGCTCAGATCAGATCCCCGTAGTCATGTTTCCCGTGGAACTCGGAGACTGACGTGGACCGGATGGTACCGGGATCACATTCATCACCAGGCGTACTCCCCTTTCCCGTTTCACGGGAAACGTGTTGCGTTGACGCGACGGCATCCAGGAGCGATGTGTTGGAACAGCTCGAAGGCGGGTGGTGCACCAGAATGCGGCATCGGAGGCTATCGAGCGACGTCGTCGTCGTGCGGACATCGTCCGTTCCACGTGGAACCACAGGGTCCACCGGTGACCAGACTCCGGGAATCCCCTGCAACGTCATATTTCTGGTGAGCCGAGAACTGCTTTCCCTCACGGATACGGTGGGTCGGGTGCCAGGGGTGGGCAGGAGGCGCTTCTCCTCCCACCGTACTGTTTCCCGTGAAACGCTGCTGTGGGTCAGATATCCGGACGTCAACAGCGACGGAGTGTGCTGGGCCGTCTGCGCTTCCGAGGACCGCCCGCACGGATCCGATCACGATGATGCACTCGGTCACCAAGTCCGCGACGCACAATGAGTTTCCCGTGAAACGTCTCCCGCACGTCCACGCCGGCGCCACCACGACCGCCGAGGTTCTCGATTCTCTGATGCTGAACAAACACCCCGGTCTGGCCATGGGAATGCACGAGCGACATAGATCTGGTGAGAAGGCCGCGGAGAGCGTTCCACAGGAAACGCGACACCGCGTCTCGACCTTGTATGACGGCTCCTGTGCCAAGCCCGCAGCGCTCGCTCCCTGCGGAGAGTGCAGCATCGTGTGGACGGCTGTGCGGCCCTGGCGGAGAGATCACGGATCGCGTCTCCTTCACCGTGGCAGGCGACTGCGCCTCCGTATCAGCAAGGGGTCGAGGGCGCGGGCTGCGTTCCACCGGCGCGAGATAGCCATGAACGCTGACTCCAACGGTGATGTTTCATGGGAAACGATGTGCGGTCCGCTCCGTTCGCTTCAGCGCACCTCAGAGTGCTGCATCAGGTGGCCGCCACCATCTGGCGTTTCACGGGAAACTCTTACGGATGGTGCGTACGCGATGGTCTCAACGTACGGATACCAGACCACGAGCGCGCTTTGTGGTGCCGTGTGCATCCGATCTCGTGGACGCTGTACACACGACTGTCATAATTCACGTGAAACAAGGTGGCGATCACTGCGGTCCCGGGCGATCAATCCCTCATTCAGCAGATGCGAGGCGCACGGGCCGTGCAGATGACGCACACACCGCACGAATCGTCGTCGGTGACGTTTCACGTGGACCCCACCCTTTCGCCGGAGGGTCCTCAATCGGGCCGACCGTCCGTCGACCTGATCCCCCTCCCAGCCGGCGGCGGGCACGTTTCACGGGAAACGTCGAATGGCCCCGGGGCCAGAGAGGCTCAACGCCACCCTTGGAGTCGAGGCACTTTGGGGGACTGCGGATGCAGCGCAGAGAGATCTCCCGTCAGGCGACCTGAACCGGCAACGCCTATGAGCCGCGCAGTGATCGTCATCGCGAGGCGGGACAGTCGCCCGACAATGTCCGTGGACGGCGGCTATGCACAGTGTGCGTAAACTTGTGGACAACTCAGCAACCGGCAGACGTCCAAAAAGAAGTCGCGAGGCAAATAGTCAGGGGCAACGACGAGCCGTGGGATCTTCTGGCTCGTCATTCGACTACATCCCTGCAGGTCAGAGCCATTGCCCTGGCCGCCCGCAACCTCATGTGAGACCACGGATTGTCCACATCAGAATGTGGACAACCATGTGGATGTAGGTACCGCGTGGTGTGGATAACTTTGTGGATAGCGCTGTGGACAACCTCGTCCTGGCACGTCAGAGGCCGCAGTACCGGATGATTTGACAGCAAATCGAGACGCCGTGGCATGCCGACCCCGAGATGTACGCGGGCCGTGAACCTCCCTGCCGAGCCTCAGTGACCGGGCCCGAACTCGGCGTCGATCACATGTTTGGGCTGTGCTCCGGTGCGACGATGCACGAGGCGCCAAGGCCCCGGCAGAGTCACCTCATCGCCGGTGAGATCCGTGCCCGTGAGCGCCCCGAGGATCATTTCCTCCGAGTCGGCGGCGGAGCTCGCTCCGGTGACGGGGACGAGCTTCAGCCAGTTGGGCAGCATCTCCACCGAGCACTCCTCCAGGAACTGTTCGGACGGATCCTCGACCAGCAGCACCCGCACCGCAGTACCCCAGCGACGGCCGAGCTCCCGCAGCACGGTCGGGCCCGGACGTGCGGGTCCCGCCCAGGGTGCGCTGACCAGCACCACGACCGGGACGGAGCCCTGCCCTGCCGGAGGTGCTCCGTCCCGGTCCTCCGGCGGTGCGCTCCCCGCAGGGAGACCGGCGCTCACTGGGTGACGGTGTGGGCCACGGCCTCGTCGACATCGATGCCCGCTGCGGTGTCCGCCAGCCAGCGCTCCGCATCCAGGGCGGCCTGGCAGCCGGTGCCGGCAGCGGTGATCGCCTGGCGGTAGGTGTGGTCGACGACGTCGCCGGCGGCGAAGACCCCGGGCACCGAAGTATTCGTGGAGCGGCCGATGCAGACGATGTATCCCTCGTCGTCCAGCTCGAGCTTCCCGCGCAGCAGATCGGTGCGTGGGAGGTGGCCGATCGCCTCGAAGACCGCGTTCGTGGGCAGCACCCGCTCCTGACCGGTGACGGTGTCGCGGAGGGTCACGGACTCGACCTTGTCGGCGCCGTTGATGCTGACGATCTCGCTGTTCCACGCGAAGCTCAGCTTCGGATCCGCCTCGGCGCGCCGCGCCATGATCTTGGAGGCGCGCAGGGCATTCCGGCGGTGGACGAGGGTGACGGACTTCCCGAAACGGGTCAGGAACGTGGCCTCCTCGACCGCGCTGTCTCCGCCGCCGACGACCACGATCTCCTGGTCCTTGAAGAAGAAGCCGTCGCAGGTCGCGCACCAGCTCACGCCCTTGCCGGAGAGCGTGTCCTCGCCGTCGATCCCCAGCTTGCGATAGGCGGAGCCGGTGCTGATGATCAGCGACTTGGCCTGGTAGACGGTGCCGTCCTCGAGCGTGACCCGCTTGACCGCGCCCGCCAGCTGCAGATCCACCGCATCCTCGTAGATGATCTCGGCACCGAAGCGCTCGGCCTGCTCCTGCAGGTTCGTCATCAGCTCGGGCCCCTGGATCCCCTCGGGGAAACCGGGGAAGTTCTCCACATCCGTGGTGGTCATCAGGGCACCGCCGGCATCGAGAGCGCCGGCGATCACGATCGGCTTCATCTCTGCCCGTGCGGTGTAGATGGCTGCGGTGTATCCGGCCGGGCCGGAGCCGACGATCACGACCTCGTGGATCGTGTCGTCCTGCGGGGTGCCCGCGGCGGCGGCGGGCTGTGCGACCGGGGCGGGGCCGCCGAGGATGTCGAGAGCCTGGATGGGCTGCGTCATGGTGGTTGTCCTTCCATGGGGAGGTCGGGCGGTCAGCGGGAGGACCGCCTCCAAGTATGGAGCAGGTCGCCCTCGGCGGCCGGCGCGTGGAACGAGGTCAGAGGGAGCCGATCATCACGTCCCCGGACCAGAGCCGGTTCTGCTGGGGTGTGAGGTCGTTGTCGGTGGATCCGCAGGTGGGAAGCACGACGGTCGCGGAGACGATGCCGCCGTTGGCTCGCAGCGTCTCGCGATCCGACGGTCCGTGCACCAGCAGCCAGCCTGCTGTCTGCTCGCCGCCCCATGCGACCTCCTCCATGATCAGGATCGAATCCGGGATCCCCTGCGCCTGGAGGCAGGTCGCCGCGTCGAAGCTCGTCATCGGTTGGATCGTGCCGGAGTCGATCAGGCGCTGCACCTCGGTGCCGAGGGTCTTCTCCGTGACAACGGGAACGCCGACGGAAACCTTCCCGGTCCCGCCCAGCGAGTCGGCAGCGGTCGAACCGGCCCGGACGTGGGTGGCGGTGGTCTGCTCCAGGGCAGCCGCCAGCTGGACCCCCATCAGTGCAGAGGCGATCAGTGCAAGGAGCACCACGGGCACAGGGATTCCGAGGAGGGAGCCGAGGCGCGATCCACGTCCCTTCCCGGTCGGCGAGGAGGGACGGTCGGGCGTCCGCTCGCTCATTCGACCTGGATCTCCGCGATACGTGCCCGGAAGCGGCCGTCCTCGGAACTGTCCGGCGGCAGATCCGGGATCCACAGCATCACCGTGTCCGTCTCCATCGTCTCCGGTGCTTCCAGGCGGACCTCGCCGTCGGCGACGAACTCACCGGTGGCCAGCACCTCCCCGGGGGACCCGTCCTCGTTCACGGCATGCAGCTCGATGGCGCCGCCGTTGTTCAGCGCCGTGGTGACGGTGACGGCGGTGAAGGTCGAGGGCTCGGCGAAGTGCAGCCGGATCCCCACCCCCTCCTTGAGGCCGCCGTAGTCGGGGCTGGCGTAGTGCTGGGTGGACCAGTAGGTGGAGGTGTCGCCGTCGGTGAGCCGCTCCTGCTGATCGGTATGGTCCGGTTCCTCCCCGTCCGGCAGGGCGAGCAGCTCGACGCCGTCGATCTGGGGCGCGGGCAGCGCCTCCTCGGTCACCTCCTCGGTGGGCTCGGCCGGGGCCTCTCCGGTCTCCTCCTCGGTGGGCGCGGCCGTCGTCGCCGCCGGGGAGGTGGCCAGGGGATCCGCGAGGATGTCGCGGATATCGCTGGTGATCGTGGTCAGTGCGAAGACCAGCGCGATCATCACCACGATGGCGCCGCCGATGATGATCCACTGCGACTGCAGCGAGCGCTTCTCCTGGTCCCGCGGGCCCATCGCGTAGGTCTCGGGGGCGTCGGTGTTCACCGCGACCCCGACCACGTCCCGCAGCAGGGAGCTGCGCTGGAACGGCACGGTGCTCTGCTCGGGCTCCTCGAGCACCGAGCGGTCGCGCCCGTGGATCACGATCGGGCCGTCCCCGCGCTCAGGAGCCACCTGGTCCGTGCGCCCGGTGACCGGGACCGGAGTGGTCGCCGCGGCATCCGCGCTGTGGGCGACGGGACTCGACGGCGTCGCAGCGGAACCGCCCGGGGTCGTCGCCGCGGGGGTGGATGCCTGGCCGACGTTCTGCGGCACCCGGTCCGGCACCCCCTGGGTGGGGGATGCGGGGGCCAGCGGTGCATCCCCGGCATCGGTGCCGACGAGCGGCCACTGGGATCCGGCGGTGCGGGAAGGGAGGTCGGGTGTCCGGTCGGCCACCTCCCAGGAGGCCGCTGCGCCCGTCGCTGTGCCAGCCGCTGCCGCTCCGACGGCGGCACCGCCGGCAGCCTGAGCACCGCGTCCGGTGGTCGGAGCGCCCTCCGTCGTCGGCTCCGGAGGAGCAGTGATCTCCAGATGCCCCGGGAACGGACTGGTGCTCCGCTTCTGATCGAGGTGGAGGTCCTCGACGAGCGCCTTCGCCGCCGCCGAGTCGGGCTGCACCTCGTCGGTCCGGTCCGGTGCGGTTTCCTGATCCTGTGCGGTGTCCTGGTCAGGAGCGGATTCCTCGTCCTGGACGGCGGCCATCAGCGCCGTGCTCTCCAGCTCGTCGTCCGAGGTGCTCTCCGCCTCGGGTGCGGGCTCCGCGGAGCGTGAGTACGCCTCGAGGGTCACCGGGATGGACTGCCACGGCTGCAGCGCCTCGATCAGCTCACGGGTGGTCTCGGGGATCTCGTCAGCCGACTCGTTGAGCACCAGGTCGCACAGCAGATCCAGGTCCTCCGTGATCGTGGTGTCCACGAGCGTGGAGGGACGGGGGACGATGCCGGTGGCGTCGTGTCGTGGGCTGCGCCCCGTCAGCGCCCGGTACAGCAGTGCGACCAGGGCGGCGGTGTCCTGGAATGACGCCACCTCCCGGGAGCGGTCGAGGCCGGGGTGCGCGGCCGCCTCCACCCCGATGCCCAGGAGCACCACCGCACCGGACCGGGTGTCGACGAAGACGCGGTTGGAGTCCAGGAACTGGTGGCGCACCCCGCGCCGGCGGGCGGCCTCCAGCCCGGTCGCGGCCTCCCCGATGATCGCGCGGGCGGTCTCGGGGTGCAGCGGCCCCTCGGCCAGCAGAGCGGCGAGCGGCGGGGCGGGCGGCAGCGAGTACTCGACGACCGTCGTGGGACCGTCCGCCGAACCCGAGGCGGGCGGGTCCGGCCTGGTGTCCCGCGGATCGTCGAACACGACGATGTCCTTCACCGCGAGCAGGTGCGGATCCTCGACCAGGTAAGCGCGACGCACGGCGTCGGCGGCCTCCAGGGCGGCCTCGCCCCGCACCACGAACAGCACCACGCCCTCCCCGGTGGAGATCGAGCGCGCACGATGCCACACGGCACCGTCGGCGACGCCGGAGAGAGGGACGCGTCCCTCCAGCGTCCACCGGGAGCGCAGTGCGTCCGGCTGTGGGTTCGTGTTCACGGACCGTCCTTCTCGTCGTCCGGCGGGAGATGCCCGTCGCGTGCATCGACCATGCTACGAGGTCACTCTCGTGGTGCGGCGGGTCAGCTCATCCAGCTTGCGCCGTGTCATCCCCACCAGCCGCCGCACCTCGGACACCTGCAGCAGGTAGGCGACCACGGTGAACACCACGGTCATCACCCCGGCGATGAGCGCCCCGAGCAGCACCGCCAGCAGGCGATGGCTCCACAGCAGATCCTCCGCCAGCAGCACCAGACCGGTTCCGGCGGCCCAGCTGACCAGCGCGGAGGCCGCCAGTCGCCAGAACAGCGACATCCCGGCGCGGGTGCTCGGCGGCTGCGTGCCGTGCCGGCCGGCGTGACGGCGCAGCAGGCCGATGCCCACCAGCCACGCCACCGCACTGCCCAGGCTCATGGTGCCGGCGGCGGAGGCCGCCGCGTACATCGGATCGACCAGCGCCAGGATGAGCGGGACGGAGAGCACCGTGAGCGCCGCGATCGGGATCTGCGCCATGAACGGGGTGCGGGCGTCCTCATAGGCGTAGAACACCCGCTTGATCAGGTACAGCGAGGCGAAGGGCACCAGGCCGAGCATGTAGGCGACCAGCACGGTGCCGTTGGCCCGGGCCGCGGCTTCGCCGGTGCCGCCGCCGATGACCCACATGATCGGGCCCGACAGGGCGATGAACACGGCCGTGCACAGCATCATCGGCACTGCCAGCATCCGGTTCGTCCGGCTGTAGCGCTCCAGGGCGCCGCCGTGGTCGGCGTCGGCCGCACTGCGGGAGATGGAGGGGAACGCGGCGGTGACCAGGGTGACCGCGATGATCCCCTGGGGAATCATGAATGCCAGGTAGGCCCACTCCATGGTGAGCAGCGCCGGATACTTCGCCGCGAGGTCCGGCTGGTCCTGGAGCTGCTCCGTCATCCGGACCGCCCCGCCGGTCGCC
Source organism: Brachybacterium vulturis (assembly GCF_043641765.1). GTDB lineage: Bacteria > Actinomycetota > Actinomycetes > Actinomycetales > Dermabacteraceae > Brachybacterium > Brachybacterium vulturis_A. Next base: position 48,559 of record NZ_JBHZRO010000019.1, read on the forward strand.
CAGCGCGTGGCCCAGATGCCGAGCTGGCCGAGCCCCAGCATCGCCAGCGACCACAGCCCGATCCGGCTGAGCTTGCCCAGCCCCAGCCCGCGCAGCCCCCACTTCGGCCGCAGCCGCAGGTCCAGCTTCTGCACGTACCAGAACAGGAACAGCACCTGGGCCGCGGAGCCGCCCACGTTGATCGCGGCGATCGTCACGATCATCGTCATCGTCCACTGGCCGGGATCGCCGACGGTGCCCCACAGTCCCAGGAACAGGGCGGCGCCGAGGATGCCCACGAGGTTGTTGACCACCGGAGCCCACTGGTACGGGCCGAAGGAGTCATGGGCGTTCAGCAGCTGCCCGCACATGACATAGAGCGCCGAGAAGAAGATCTGCGGCATCATCCAGTAGCCCATCTGCACCGCGAGCGCGTAGGTCGCGGTGGGCAGCAGGCCGCTGGTGAGCGTCAGCAGCAGCGGGACCGCGACCAGGCACACCGCGGTGATCCCGAGGGACACCGCAGCCACCAGGGTCATCAGGCGCGAGACGTAGTCGCTGCCGCGGTCCGGTCGTTTCACGGCGCGCACGATCGCGGGCACCAGGATCGCGTTCAGCGTGCCGCCGCCCACCAGCAGCCAGATCGTGTTGGGCAGCGTGTTCGCCGCGCTGAAGGCGTTCGCCGCGGCGGACATCGACCCGCCGAGGATCGCGCCGAACAAGAAGTTCCGCACGAAGCCGAGCAGCCGCGAGATCATCGATCCCGCCGCCATCACCACGCTGGCCCGCAGCAGCGCAGAGCTGCTGGAGGGGATGCCGTGACGACGGTGACGAGGGACGTGATGGACCCGGCGGGCAGTGCTCATGAGCGGTCCTCCTCGGTCGGTGCGGATGCGGGGTCGGGAGCGGGGTCCGCACCGGGAGCCCGATCCGGGGTGGATCTCCCGGAACGGGCCAGCTCCTCGGGATCCTCCGGGCCGGCGAAGCCCGGGGCCCGAGTGGCGGCCCCGGTGCGACGGGCGCGGGCGACTCCGAGCACCACCAGCAGACCCATCGCGATGACCAGCAGCAGCGTGGTCCAGTTCTCCCATGACGGGTTGACCGTCAGGGGCACGCGCACCGGAGCGGTCAGCGGTCGACCGTCGGTGGTGGTGACCACGGTGGTGAGGGTGACGGAGCCGTTCGCGATCGCCTCGACATCGACCGCGGCATCGAGCTGGCCCCGGGCGGGGACCTCGACCACCGCCGGCTTCCCGACCTGCACCAAGGGCTTGTCGGAGGTGACCTCGATCCGCACCGTGATCGGGGTGTCCAGTCCGTTGCTGATCGTGATCGGGACGCTCACCGCATCCGAGATGACGTTGTAGCCGGAGGCGGGCACCACCTGGATGCGGTCCTGCAGCGCGGTGGAGAGGGCGGAGGCCTCCTGGGCGCGGGTCGCCGGGATCTCGGGCGCACCGCGCCAGCGGATCGAGGTGCCGGCGAGGATCTCCCGGCGCGGTGCGTCCAGCGGGGCGTCGTCCTCCATCGCGGTGGCGAGCGTGTCCACCTCGGTCCAGGCGTCCTGGAGCTCGGTGAGCGCTGCGGGGTCCAGCAGCTGCGGATCCTCGGCGCCGGCCAAGTGCTCCCAGCTCCCGGTCTCGGAGGGCCCGCTGGGATGGACCCCGACGGGGTCGATCCGGCCCAGTGCGTACAGTTCACCGCTCTCGCTGCGCGGATCCCCGGTCCATTCCTGCTGGTCGGCGGCATCCAGCAGCGTGCTCGTGCTGCCGCTGACGAGCCAGGGCGCCTCCTCCATCGCATCGAGGGCGGCACCGGCCGCGGCGGGGTCCAGCACCGCATCGGTCGAGGGGGAGATCAGCAGGTGGCGCGGCGCCAGGGTGTACTCGGAGGCGATGGTCGCGGTCTCCGCGAGCAGGCGCTGCCGAATCTGTTCCGCGTCGGAACTGCCGGTGAGCAGGGAGAACTCGGAGGAGAGCTCCGGATCCGGGGCCAGCAGCGTGAGCTCGTCCCCCTCCTCGCGGGTCGAGGGGTACACCCCGACGGAGCTGGGGGTCACGGAGGAGCTCGGGTCGCGACGCAGGGAGCTCGAGGGCACGATCGCGGCGGTGCCGCCCGCGGCGAGCACCGCCTCGAGGGCGTCCGCGTCCGCGTGGGCGCCGTCGACCCGCAGCGCCGAGCCTCGCGGTGCGATGCCGGAGTCCTCCCATGCCTGGTCGCCGCGCTCGCGGACCACCTCTGTGAGCTGCTCGGCGCCGGCGGCCCGCAGGCTGATCGTGTCGGACCGGGCGTAGGGCATGGACAGCACGGTGCGCTCGTCGGCCGCATCCTCGAGGAGGGTTGCGAGCTCGGCGGAGCGCGGCTCGGGGGCGTACTCGGGGATCGTCTGCGCGTCCTCGGCCTCGGTGGGGGGCGGGGTCGAGCTCGTCCCGTCGGCGTCCACAGGCATCCTCGGGGGATCCAGCAGGGCCGGGTCCATCCACCAGTCCACGCCCTCGCGCCGGGCGAGCTCGCGCACCGAGGCCAGCCGTCCCGCTGCGAGGGAGGTCTCGAAGCCTTCGGGGTCCGTGACCATGGCCGAGGCATCCTCCGAGGCCAACGGCAGCAGCACGGACTGCGTGATCCTGTCCTCCGCCTCCAGGGGTCGCCACACCACGAAGGTGCGCAGCGTGGCCAGCGGATCCTCCTCGGCGGCGACGGTGAGCGCGAGGCGGCGGGTGCCCCAGTAGTACGGCGCCTCGGAGTAGCCGAGCTCCGCAGCATCGATCTGCACCGTGAGCACGGTCGACTCCCCGGGGTCGAGCCGGTCGCGGGCCCCGGAGCTCGCGATCGCCTCGCCGACGGGCTGTGCAGAGGTGTCGGACTGCCAGGTCGACAGCACCTCGCGGTCCGTGACCCGGGCAGTGCGGGTGCGCAGCTCGAGGGTGAGGGCGGGCAGCGGCTCGGAGGAGGTGTTGGTCACGTCGATCTGTGCTTCGAGGGTGCCGCCGGGGGCCAGCGAGGTGGGGGTGAGGGAGACGAGATCCATGCTCACCGGCGAGTCCTCGGCCGTGGGCGGGGGCGCGGACGGGACGCGAGGAGTGAGCTCTGTGAGGGCTCCGGGCGCGGCATGAGCAGCAGGAAGCAGGGTCGCCGGGCCGCTCACCAGCACTGATGAGGTGAGGAGCAGGACCGTCAGCAGCGCCGCGAGCATCGGGCGCACGGACGGCGGGGACGACGGCATGATGACACTGTAAGCGGCCGTTACCGTAGGGAGCCTGCAGGTGCACGAGACCTCTACAAGGCAGTGATGCAGCGCAGGTCCCCGCTCTCCGCGCCCCGACCCAGGACAGGACCCCCCGTGACCGATCCCGTCGACGAGACTGCCGGCACCGCCCCGCGCCTCGACACCGCCCGCCGCCGCGCGGCCTCGATGTTCCAGGCCCTGCCCGAGGAGATCCACGTGCTGGGGCGGATGTTCGAGGCGGCCGGGCACGAGCTCGCCCTCGTCGGCGGGCCGGTGCGGGACGCGGTGCTGGGCCGTTCGAGCGCCGATCTCGACTTCACCACGTCCGCCCGCCCCGAGCAGACCGAGCAGATCCTGCGGGAGTGGACCCAGGACGGCGCGATCTGGGACATGGGCCGCGACTTCGGGACGCTGGGCGGTGTGCGCGACGGCGTGAAGGTCGAGATAACCACCTATCGCACCGAGTCCTACGACCCCACCAGCCGCAAGCCGCAAGTCGAGTTCGGCGACACCCTGGCCGGCGACCTCTCGCGGCGGGACTTCACCGTCAACGCGATGGCGGTGCGCCTGCCCTCGCTCGAGCTGGTGGACCCCTTCGACGGACTCGCCGACCTGTCCCGCACCGTGCTGCGCACCCCCGTCGGCCCCGAGCAGTCCTTCGCGGACGACCCGCTGCGGATGATGCGTGCGGTGCGCTTCGTCGCCCAGCTCGGCTTCCGCATCGAGGACGCCACGGCCGACGCGATCGAGGCGCTCGCCGAGCGGATCACCATCGTCTCCGCGGAGCGGGTGCGGGAGGAGCTGGTCAAGCTGATGCTCGGTGCCCATCCGCGCGGCGGGCTCGAGCTGCTCACCGAGCTGGGCCTGGCCGCGCACGTGCTGCCGGAGCTGCCCGCGCTGCAGCTCGAGATCGATGAGCACCATCACCACAAGGACGTCTACCAGCACACCCTCACCGTGCTGGATCAGGCGATCGACCTGGAGAGCCCGGCCGGCTCCGCCGGCCCCTGCGAGGCTCCTGACCTGGTGCTGCGCCTGGCCGCGCTGCTGCACGACATCGGCAAGCCCGCCACCCGTCGCTTCGAGGAGGGCGGGGTGGTCACCTTCCGCTTCCACGAGACCGTGGGCGCGAAGATGGCCGCGAAGCGGATGAAGGCCCTGACCTTCGACAAGGACACCACCAAGAAGGTGGCCCGCCTGGTCGAGCTGCATCTGCGCTTCCACGGCTACGTCGACTCGCTGTGGTCCGACTCCGCGGTGCGCCGCTACGTCACCGACGCCGGGGACCTGCTGCAGCACCTGCACCGTCTCACCCGGGCCGATGTCACCACCCGCAACCGGCGCAAGGCCCGCACCCTCGCCCGCGCCTATGACGAGCTCGAGGCCCGGATCGATCAGCTCGCCGAGCAGGAGGAGATCGGGAGGATCCGCCCCGACCTGGACGGCAACCGGATCATGGAGCTCCTCGACCTTCCGCCCGGTCGGCTGGTCGGCGAGGCGTACACGCACCTGCTCGAGCTGCGGATGGAGCACGGCCCGCTCGGTGAGGAGCGGGCGATCGAGGAGCTCCGCACCTGGTGGGCGGCCCGCGAAGGATCCTGACCGGTGCGAGCTCGGTCGGTGGCGCCGCCTCCCGTGGGGTGTGGAGGTCGTGTGAGGGCCCGCCCGCACCGATGTGAGCGGCACCGCACCGGACGTGCACACCCTGTGTGCTTCGCCGCCGGGTCGTTCCGTCCGGCGTGCTGTCGTGGTCATACTGAATGGCTGGGTGCGCAAGAGAACGATCGCGGCGCCCGCACATGTCCGAGCCCCCCGAAGGACCAGGAGCAGCCATGAGCGACTCTCGACGCTCGTCCCGCGGCTCGTCGGATCGATCGCGCCGATCGACGAAGCCGACGACCGGTGGTGCCCGCCGTGCCGCCGGAGTGCGTCGCGCCTCGACGCCCAAGTCCTCCGCTCCCAGGACCTCCGGCACAGCGCCTGCCTCCAAGGGCAGCAGCCGCACCGGTCGCCGGACGTCGGCCGCCGGTGCTCCGAAGCCGCCCACCTCGCGCACCTCGGTCAAGGCCCGTCACGCCGGGGTCGCGTCGGCCGCCGCCGCCGCGCCCAAGGGCCGCGCGAAGAAGGCCGCCGCCACCAACTTCCTGAACTATCCGCGCGCCGGCGCGAAGAGCCCCTGGCGCTGGATCCCCTCGCTGCGGCTGATCGTCGGCGCGATGGCGCTGATGGTGCTGGCCGGTCTCGGCTTCGCCGTCTGGCTGTACAACGACACCGAGGTGCCCGAGCCCTCCGACTTCGCCCTCGCCCAGACCTCCCGCGTCTACTACGCCGACGGCGAGACCGAGATGGGGCAGTTCAGCGAGATCAACCGCACCGAGCTGCCGGCCGACGAGATCCCCGACAACATCAAGCAGGCGGTGGTGGCCAGCGAGGACGCGAGCTTCTACGAGAACCGCGGCGTCTCCCCCCGCGGCATCGTGCGCGCACTGGTCAACAATGTCGTCGGCGGGGACCGGCAGGGCGGCTCGACGATCACCATGCAGTACGTCGAGCGGTACTACACGGGTACCGAGACCTCCTACGTGGGCAAGGCCAAGGAAGCGATCATGGCCTTGAAGATCGACCAGGAGCTGCCGAAGGACGAGATCCTCTCGCGCTATCTCAACACCATCTACTTCGGGCGCGGTGCGTACGGCGTGCAGGAGGCCTCGCAGGCCTACTTCGGCAAGGACGCCTCCGAGCTCACCGACGCCGAGGCGGCCCTGCTGGTCGCCGTGATCCCCAGCCCCTCGACCTACGACCCCGACAACGACCTCGAGACGGCCACGAACCTCTGGGACCGGGTGATCACCCGGCAGGTCGCGGAGGAGCAGATGACCCCGGCGGAGGCCGACGCCCTCGAGTTCCCCGAGACCGTTGAGCCGAACACCGAGAACTCCCTCGGCGGTCCCGAGGGGTACCTGCTGACGGAAGTGCGCACGGAGCTGATCGCGCAGGGCTTCACCGAGGAGGAGATCAACACCGGTGGTCTCCGCATCGTCTCCACGATCGATCCGGCGGTCCAGGAGAACACCGTCCAGGCCGTCGAGAACCTGCCCGATGACCGCCCGGAGAACAACCGGCTCGGCACCGTGACGCTCGACCCCACCACCGGCGCGATCCGCGGGATGTACGGCGGTGCGGACTACGTGGCCCAGGCACGGAACGACGCCACCCAGTCCCGCATGCAGGCCGGGTCGATCTTCAAGACCTTCACCCTGATCACCGCCCTCGAGCAGGGATTCCCGCTGGACTCGCGCTGGGACGGCAACTCCCCCAAGAGCTTCTCCGAGGTCCCCGGCGGCTGGACGGTCAACAACTACAACGACACCGACTACGGCCGGGTGTCCCTCCAGAAGGCGACCACCAGCTCGATCAACACCGCCTATGCCGAGGCGAACATCGAGGTCGGCCCGGAGAACACGATGGAGACCGCCATCCAGCTCGGACTGCCGGAGGACACCCCCGGCCTGGAGCCGGTGCCCTCCAACGTGCTGGGCTCGGCCTCACCGACGGTCAGCGAGATGGCCGAGGTCTACGCGACCATCGCCTCCGGCGGCGTGCACCACGACTCCTACATCGTCGAGTCGGTGACCCGTTCCGACGGCTCCACCCGTTACGAGCACGAGGGAGGGGACGAGAGGATGCTGGACGAGGAGGTCGCGATCAATGCGACCGTCGCCCTCCAGGGACCTCCGACGGAGGGCTCCGCCCGGAGCCTGCAGGGCGTCATGAACGGCCGACCGGTCGCCGGCAAGACCGGCACCTCGGAGAGCTTCCGCTCCGCCTGGTTCGTGGGCTTCACCCCGCAGCTGGTCACCGCCGTGGGCATGTTCCAGCCCGGGGAGGACGGTTCCGAGCAGCAGCTGACCCCCTTCGGAGGCGTGCAGAGCATGACCGGCGGCCAGTTCCCCGCCGACGTCTGGGGCGACATCATGTCCACCTCCCTCGAGGGGCAGGAGATGCTCGACTTCCCCGACGAGGTCCGGCTGGACAACGAGACCCAGGAGCGCAGCTACGTGCCGCCGCCCCCGCCGCCGCCGACCACTCGGGCGCCCGAGCCGACGCAGGAGCCCAGCGAGGAGCCGTCCGAGGAGCCCAGTGAGGAGCCGTCGGAGGAGCCCAGTGAGGAGCCGTCCGAGGAGCCCAGTGAGGAGCCGTCGGAGGAGCCCAGCGAGGAGCCCAGCGAGAAGCCGACGAAGCAGCCGACCACCGAGCCCGGCGACGGGGGCGGCGAGAACACCCAGCCCACCGAGAATCCGAAGGAAGAGGCGCAGGGCGGCGACGAGGAGGCCAGCGCCGGCGGCCAGGGCGATGGCTCCGCGAACGGCGAGGGCGACGGCGACACACTCTGACGCGAGCCCCGATCGGTCGCCCTCACCGGGTGTTCGCCTGTGATGCGTCGCGCACCCCGCGGTGTTCCCTGGCCGATGGGGGGCGTCGCGGGTACGCTGGGCCGGTCCGAGACGGGTATCGCCGATGCCCGGACCGGATGGCATGAACCCTCCTGCCACGGAGAGACCGTGGCCGCAGAGACCACAGGAGGTGGGTACCAGAACATGCGCAAGTACGAAATGGTCGTCATCCTCGACCCGTCCGTCGATGAGCGGACCGTCACCGGAACTTTCGAGAAGCTCGTCCAGGTCATTCCGACCGAGGGCGGCACCATCGACAACGTCGACGTCTGGGGCAAGCGGAAGTTCGCCTACGAGATCGACAAGAAGTCCGAGGGCATCTACATCGTCCTCAGCTTCACCGCGAAGGCCCCCACCGCACAGGAGCTGGATCGCCAGCTCGGGCTCAACGAGTCCGTCATGCGCACCAAGGTCATGCGTCTGGACGCAGCCTGATCCGCTGCCGCTGACACCCGCACCACCCCACCCCATCCCGGAGCAGAGGAGCACCCATGGCGAATGACACCGTCATCACGGTGATCGGCAACCTCACCGCCGACCCCGAGCTGCGTTTCACGCAGTCCGGCATCGCGGTCGCGTCGTTCACCATCGCGTCGACCCCCCGCATGTTCGACCGTCAGGCGAACGAGTGGAAAGACGGCGAGGCGCTGTTCCTGCGCTGCTCCATCTGGCGCGACGCCGCGGAGAACGTGGCCGAGTCGCTCGAGAAGGGCACCCGCGTCGTCGCGCAGGGCCGTCTCAAGCAGCGCTCGTTCACCGACCGTGAAGGTCAGAACCGCACCAGCATCGAGCTGGACGTCGACGAGATCGGCCCCTCCCTCAAGTACGCCACCGCGAAGGCCAACAAGGTCCAGCGCGGGGGCGGCGGAGGTCGCGGCGGTTTCGGCGGCGGCGCCCCCCAGGGCGGCGGCCAGGGTGGATACGGCAACCAGGGCGGACAGGGCGGCTACACCAATGCCCCCCAGGGCGCCCCGGCCGCCGATCCGTGGGCCGGCGGCGGCAACCAGGGCGGATACGACGACCCGCCCTTCTGATCGCTCCGGCGATCACTGCATCACACTGATCCATTCCATCCCGGGTGCATGCCCGGGCTCCCCTCAGAAAGAAGGAGCACCACGATGGCCAAGCCCTCACTTCGTCCCCCGAAGAAGAAGCAGAACCCGCTGAAGACCGCGGGAGTCGAGACTGTCGACTACAAGGATGCCGCGCTGCTGCGCAAGTTCATCTCCGACCGCGGAAAGATCCGCGCCCGTCGGGTCACCGGCGTCTCCGTCCAGGAGCAGCGCAAGATCGCGAAGGCCGTGAAGAACGCCCGCGAGATCGCCCTGCTGCCGTACGCGACCTCCGGCCGCTGAGCGAGGAAGAGAAAACTATGACCACCAAGCTCATCCTCACCAACGAGGTCACCGGCCTCGGTGCCGCCGGTGACGTCGTCGACGTCAAGGACGGCTACGCCCGGAACTTCCTCATGCCCCGCGGTCTCGCGACCCCGTGGACCAAGGGCGGCCAGCGTCAGCTCGACCAGATCCGCGCGGCCCGCGGCAAGCGCGCGATCGCCAGCATCGAGGACGCACGATCGCTGAAGGCCTCACTCGAGTCCAAGCCCGTCGTCATCGCCGAGCGCGCCGGCCAGAACGGCCGTCTCTTCGGTGCGGTCTCCTCCAAGGAGGTCGCCGAGGGCATCAAGGCGATCTTCGACAAGGACATCGACCGTCGCACCGTCGAGTTCGTGGCGCCGATCCGCGCGCTCGGCGAGCACAAGGCGACCGTCCGTCTGCACGAGGACATCTTCGCCAACCTCGTCGTCCAGGTCATCGCCGCCAAGGGCGCGGCTGCCAAGGCCTGACCGAGCCTGATCGACCCGCTTTCCAGTCGTGCCCCGCACCGAATCGGTGCGGGGCACTTCTGCATGCGGGCAGGCCTCGACCTTCGGCGGGGGCACCGTGGGGGGCGTCCGGGATAGCGTCAGGAGCATGTTCGGGAAGAGTCAGCTGAAGACGCAGATCGCCACGCTCCAGGAGGACAAGCGCGCGCTCGAGAGCCTGGTCCAGGAGCTCGCGCGTCGCGCCGGGATCGGTGAGGCCGAGCTGCTGCACCTGCGCAGTGAGATCGGTCCTCAGGTCCCCGAGGAATGCCGTCGCCTCGTCGCCGAGGACAAGATCATCACCGCGATCAAGGTGTACCGCGAGCACACCGGCGCCGGCCTCGTCGAGGCCAAGGACGCGATCGACCGGTACCGCGCCTCTCTCTGAGGCCGACCTCACCCCAGCTGCCGGCGGACCGGTCCGACGACCCCTCCCGGCATGGCTACCCTCGAACGGTGACCACTTCGACCTCCGAGATCGTCCACCGCGCCGACGGCGGTCTCGCCCGCTCCCTCGGCCACGGCCAGATGGCCATGATCGCGATGGGCTCCGCGCTCGGGACCGGTCTGTTCCTCGGCTCGGGCGAGGCGATCGGCATCGCCGGCCCCGCCGTGATCATCTCCTTCGCGCTCGGTTCGCTGATCGCCGCGACGATCGCTCTGTCGATGGGCGAGATGGCCTCCCGCCACCCTGTCCGCGGGGGCTTCGGCACCCTCGCCGCGCACTACCTCTCCCCGTTCTGGGGGTACATCACACGATGGCTGTACTGGATCGTCACCGTCTGCGTCACCGGCGCCGAACTGGTGGCCTGCGCCGCCTACCTCGCCTACTGGGTGCCGGCGATCCCGATCTGGGCCGGGATCCTGCTCTTCGCCGCGGTCATCATCGCGATCAACCTCTCGAGCGTCGGCTCCTTCGGCCTCGTCGAGTTCTTCCTGTCCTCGATCAAGGTGATCGCCGTGTTCGCGTTCATCCTGGTGGGCGCGGTGCTGGTGTTCGTCGGCCTGCCGGACGCCCCGGCCCCGGGCCTGACCCGGCTCGCGGCCGACGGAGGCTTCGCCCCGAACGGTTGGGCCGCGGTGTGGATCGCCCTGTCGGTGGTGATGTTCTCCTTCGGCGGCATCGAGCTGCTGTCGATCACCGCGGCCGAGGCGAAGGACCCCGCCCGCTCGATCAGGACCGCCGCCCGCACCACGATCGTGCGGCTGGCCTTCTTCTACGTGTTCTGCATCGGCTTCGTGCTGTGCCTGGTGCCCTGGCGGACCGCAGCCGGGTCCGGCGAGGACGTCACCACCTCGCCGTTCGTGATGGTCTTCGATCAGCTGGGCATTCCCGGCGCTGCCCACATCACCAATCTGCTGGTGCTCATCGCGGCGCTGTCGGCCGCGAACGCGAACCTGTACGCCGGCAGCCGGATGCTGCACTCCCTGGCCTCCGACGGCCTCGCCCCGCGCTTCGCCGCCCACACCACCGCGCGCAAGGTCCCGCTGGTGGGCATCGCCCTGAGCTCGGTGGGTCTGATCGGGGCTGCGCTGCTCGCCTTCAGCGGGGTGGGCGGCGTGTTCGGCTACATGATGAGCCTGGTGGTGTTCGCGGTGATCCTGGTCTGGGCGCTGATCCTGTGCACCTACATCGCGTTCCGGCGCCGAGGTATCAGCGGGGCCACCTTCCGTATGCCCGGGGGGATCCCGACCGCGATCCTCGGCCTGATCGGCCTGGTGGCGGTGTTCGCGACCGTCGCGGTGCGACCCAGCATGCAGGTCGCTGCGATGGTGGGCGTGCCCGCAGTACTGGTCGCAGTGGTGCTCTATGTGGCCGTTGCACGTCGCCGTATGGATCCCGCCGACGTCGAGGCGGCGTTCGCTGAGGCCGAGTCGATGCGCTGATGCTGCGAGGTGACCGGGTCGACGTGGCGTTCGTTACTGTGGGCGGTGTCGGTTTGGGCTGACAGTGCGGCAGGGGTAATCTAGGGGAACCTTCGGCCTCGGTGGTTCATCACCCGGTGCCGGAGATACGCGCAAGTGGCGGAATTGGTAGACGCGCACGGTTCAGGTCCGTGTGCCGGAGACGGCGTGGGGGTTCAAGTCCCCCCTTGCGCACTGCAGGAATCCCCCGGTTCACCCAGGTGAGCCGGGGTTTTTCCTGTCCCGGTGCCGTAGTGGCGTCGCCCTCCCGTCCCTCGACACCCGAGCGTGACGCGGGGAACGACACGTCGCTCAGCGCACTGCTCCCTCACTCCGCTTCCGGGGCCGCCCTCGCCGGAACGCCGAGCGGAGCGCATCCCCGTGATCCGGCAGGCATGATGGCCCCATGACCGATCACCTCCCCTCGACGGACTTCACTCTTCACGGCCACGCCGGAGCCCTCGTGGGCCGGGCCTGGACGATCCCCGATCCCCACTGGGTGGCAGTGATCGCCCACGGCTACGGCGAGCATGTGGGCCGGTACGAGTGGGTGGCCGGCCGGCTGAACGACGCGGACGCCGCGGTCTACGCCGCCGACCATGTCGGCCACGGACGCAGCGGGGGCGTCAGGGTGCTGATCAGCGATGTCGAACCCGTGGTCGAGGACCTCCACCACGTGGTCCAGCACGCCGCCGCGGAGAATCCGGGCCGCCCGGTGGTGCTGATCGGACACTCGATGGGCGGCCTGATCGCCGCCCGGTACACCCAGCTGCACGCGGATCGGCTGCTCGCCACAGTGCTCTCCGGCCCGGTGCTGGGCTCCTGGGCCACGGTCGACTCGCTGCTCGCGCTCGACGAGATCCCCTCCACCCCGATCGATCCCGCGACGCTCTCGCGCGACCCCGCCGTGGGTGAGGCGTATGCCGCGGACCCGCTGGTGTGGCACGGGGACTTCGCCCGTCCCACCCTTGAGGCGCTCCGGGAGGCGATGGGCTCGATCACGGCGGACGGGAGCATCGGAGAGCACCCGATGCTCTACCTGCACGGGGAGGACGATCGCCTGGTCCCGCTTCCGGCCAGCTGGCACGGTCTGCTCGAGCTGCGCGGTCCACGGACGTTCACGAAGACCTATCCCGGAGCCCGGCACGAGATATTCAACGAGAGCAATCGGGACGAGGTGCTCGCGGATGTGATCGGTTTCGTGGAGGGCGTGCTGAGCATGCGGGGTTGACCGCCCCCGGGCAGGGGCTCAGATGAACTCGAGCGGATCGAACTCGTCGATGTCGATGATCCGCACGCGCGGCAGGCGGCTGGTGAACGCCGCGACGTCGTACTCGAGGTCGTGGAACTCGATCCCCGGGATGTCCTGCAGGTCCGCGGCCATGAACTCGCGGAAGCCGATGATCGCCGTCCGCCGCTCCACGTCCGCGGCCAGGTCCTCCATCTGCGGGACGAAGTCCTTGTCATGGCTGACCAGCATGACATCGGCCGCACGGGACTCGAGCGCCTCCGCGGTGCGCTGGATCGCGATGTCCACGATCTTGCCCTCGCCGCGCAGCGGGATCGGCTTGTACCCCATCGCGATGAGCGCCTGGACGAAGCTCGAGGGCAGGCTGTCGTCGACGGCGAGGAAGAACAGCCCGGTCACGGGCTGGTGCCACGACATCTCGGCATGGTGGAGCAGCTTGTTCCAGCGAGGGCGCTCTTCGGGCTGTGGGCGCCGGCCGAGGACCGAGACCCCGAGCGTGGCGTCGATGTTCTCGCCGTCCACCAGGAGGTACGTGGTGCGTTCCGTCATGGGTCGACCTTACGCGCTCTTGCGAGGCGGCATCTCCTTCCTGGGCAGCACCTGCCGGGTCCCGAGGCATCCGTAGCTGCCGACGGCACCGATCGACAGCATCGAACCGACGGACCCTATCGACAGCAGCGACCCCCAGGACCCGATCGACAGGACGGAGAGCCCGGAACCCTTCTGCATCGGCACCGGGAGACAGCGTCAGTGTATTCGACGGGATGTCTGGTCGAGAAGGTATCCCCAGAATTGTGCACAGTGTGAACAGTGCTCACGATCATTCCTGGCTCTTCGCAGGTGAGGGGGTAGCTGCGGTGCGTGGGGCTGGCGCGTTGGTGGCGGGAAAGACGTCGAGGTCTTCCGATGATGGAAGTTCCTACGCTCGCCATCCGAAAGACCTCGACGTGCCCGACGCTACCTTCGACGCCCCTGACCTGACGACCTTCGCTCGTGTGGATGAGCTCGGCTTGGCCGTGGTCGGCCAGCACCTCACTCCCGCGCGGGCAGTGCTGGAATGTCGCCTCGCCGACGAAGATCCGTGGTGCCGGGCTTGTGGAGCACGTTCGACCTCGCGGGGAACGGTCTCGAGGTCGCTGGCGCATGCCCCGTTCGGGCACCGTCCCACAACGCTGCTGGTGCGGATCCGCCGATACCGGTGCGATCACTGCGGGAACCGCTGGCGCGAGGACACCTCGACCATCGCCCCGGAGCGGGCGAAGCTCACCCGCGGCGGGATCCGCTGGGCATTGGAAGCGTTGGTGGTCGATCACCTCTCGATCGCACGCGTCGCTGCTGGGCTGGGCGTGGCCTGGCATACCGCCAACGACGCGGTTCTGGCTGAGGGCCAGCGCCTGTTGATCGATGACCCGGCCCGCTTCGATGGCGTTGCCGTGATCGGCGTGGACGAGCACGTATGGCGCCACACCCGGCGCGGCGACAAGTACGTCTGTGAGTCTCGGGGTGGCTGGTCCGGGACCGGCTGGCGAGAATGGCTCCGGCTCTTCATCGGACGTGACTCGAAGTACGTGTGGCCCCGCCAAGGTGGGTGCCTTCACTGTGATCTGTCCGCCTGGTGGGGAGGCCGGCGCCGTTCTCGGCCCACCTCGGTGACTTGATCAGAAGGCTGTCCGATTCCCGTTGAACCGGCGTTCCGCAGAATTCAGGGGTTCTGGAGGCATGCCGGGAGGGTCGTAGCCTTGTGACCTGCGCGGGGGTGTTCGAGGTCTAGGGTCACGAGCCGATTTGCCTAGATACACGCTTTGCGTGTCGCTACCACGTTGGACGGCAGGCTGTGCGTTAGGCTCTAGGTGTGTACATTCGGACGGTGAAGCGGCGTACTCGGACCAGCGAGGTCAGCTATGTGCAGCTGGCCCACAACGAGTGGGATCCGGTCAAGGCCCGCTCGGTGCCCAAGGTCCTGCACTCCTTCGGCCGTGCCGGGCAGGTCGACGAGGACGGGCTGCGCCGTCTGGTCGGTTCGGTGAAGCGGTATCTGGGCGAGCCCGATGGCGACCGGGCCGCGACCGCGTCCCTGGAGCCGGTGGATTCTCGTCCGGCGGGTGGGGCGCTGCTGCTGGATGGGCTCTGGCGGCAGCTGGGCCTGGATGCGGTGATCACGAAGGCCGCGCAGGCCGGTCGGGGGCGCAAGCGTGATCTGGCGGCGCTGGAGCGGACCCTGTTCGCGCTGGTGGCGTCGCGGGCCCTGGCCCCGTCCTCGAAGCTGGCCGCCGCGGAGTGGATGAACCACGACGCAGCGATCCCGGGCCTGACCGAAGCCGCCGGGGAGGTGGACGAGGATGCCTGCTACCGGGCGATGGACTGGCTCCATGCCGCGGGCGAGGGGTTCGAGAAGGCGGTGTTCGACCAGGTCGCGGACCTGCTGAACCTGGAAGTGGACCTGCTGTTCTTCGACACCACCTCCACCTACTTCGAGACCGACGCCGACGAGCCCGTCCTCCGCGATCAGACCGGCCGGCCCACCGACGAGGCTGCCGGGCCCGCGGCGGACGAGGACGGCGGGGTCGGGTTCCGCACTCACGGCAAGTCGAAGGACCACCG